>CASTSB010000022.1 GCA_949451605.1 uncultured Bacilli bacterium | reverse complement strand
GTTACAGTTCAGATGGAAAAGAGTCAAAAAATAAGAAATGACTCTTTTTCAATGTTGATAAGGATATAAATTAGCAGGAGTTATCCACAAAATGAAGGAAAGTACTTGATTATTTTCTAAAGTATGAGAAACTAAAGAAAATAAAGGAAGATAAGTATGGGAAGACCAAGAAATTATGAATCAAGAATATATGATGATTATGAAAAATTATCTAACAAATTGGATAAGGTATTAACACAACTTTCTACCATACAAAGTGAACATAAAAAAGAGATAAAGCAATTAAAAAAAGAAAACCAAAGATTAGTAAATGAATTAAATGACAATATAAAAGTTCTTCAAATATCTTTAGAAAAATCCGAACAACAAAATAAAAAATTAATCTTAGAAATAGAAAGACTAAAAAATAATAACAAAAAGGATAGTAATAATTCTTCAAAGCCAACCAGTACGAACGGTTTTAAGAAAGTAAATAATAATAGAGAGAAATCCAATAAAAAACAAGGAGGACAAAAAGGTCATAAAGGAGCTACTTTAACTAAGGAAGATATCGATGCTATGATAGAAAACGGAGAAATAGATGAAATTATTGAAGTAGAAGAAAACAAAACGGAAGAAAATAAAAATATAGTTCCAATTATCACTTATGAATATGACATTGAAATAAAAAGAAAAGTAATAAAACATATCACCTATCCTAATAAGCCAGCAAACATTTTAAAAAGTCCAGTATATTATGGTGAGAATATCAAAATTATTAGTAATCTACTAGGAATGAAATATATGTCTATGGATGGAATTAAAGCATTTATTAGTGAAATTACAAATAAATGTATAAATCTATCAAAGGGAACAATTTCTTCGTGGAAAGGAGAAATAGCAGAAAAACTAAATAAAAGTGAATATGAGAAAGTAAAGTTAGAACTATTAAATAGTTTAATATTGCATGTCGATGAAACTCCAATAAAAATAAATGGGGAACAATATTATATACATAGTATCTCAAATGATACCCATACATTACAATATGTAAATCAAAAACGAGGAGAAGATGCCATAAAAGAGTTTGGATTCTTAGAAAGTTATCAAGGAATATTAGTACATGACCATTTTACAATGTATTATAATTATGGAATAGATAATGCTGAATGTAATGTCCATATATTAAGATACTTAAATGGAGTATGCGAATTTACAAATCATACATGGGCTAAAAGTATGAAAGAGTTACTATTGGAAGCCAAGGCAAGAAAAGAAGAACTCATAAGTAAAGAACAAACTTGTATGAGTGAAGAAGAATACAATGACTATAAAAAAAGATATTTAGATTTAATAAAAATAGGCAGTGAAGAATATAAGAAAGATTATGAAATCAACGCCTATAAAGATGATGAAAGAAAATTATTAAATCGAATGGAAAAATACGTGCATAATCATTTATTGTTCTTGGAGAAATTCTATGTTCCTTTTTCCAATAATCAAGCAGAAGCAGATGTAAGGCATGTTAAGATAATACAGAAAATAGGAAAATTTAGAAGTATAGATGGAGCAACAAATTATGTAATTACAAGAAGTTGTTATTCCACCTATCAAAAGAACAAAGTGAGCATTTATGCTTCTTTAAAGTCACTTTTAAATAACCAACCTGTTCTAATATAAAAACAGATAGAAACTATTCTACCTGCATTTTTTAGTGTTCTCTATCTGAACTGTAAC
>CASTSB010000021.1 GCA_949451605.1 uncultured Bacilli bacterium | reverse complement strand
ACTAAATTTTGTCAATTAAAAGGTTACAATTCAGATAGAGAACATTAAAAAATACAGGTAGAGTAGTTTCTATCTGTTTTTATATTAATGTAGGTTCGCCATTTAATAATGATTTTAACGAATCAAAAATACTCACTCTGTTTTTTTGATATGTTGAATAACAACTTCTTGTTATTACATAATTGATGGCTCCATCTATACTTCTAAATTTTCCGATCTTCTGAACAATTTTTACATGTCTTACATCTGCTTCTGCGCGATTATTTGAAAATGGAACATAAAATTTTTCTAAGAACAATAAATGATTATGTATATATTTTTCCATTCGATTTAATAATCTTATTTCCTCGTCTTTATAAGCATTCGTTTTATAATCTTGCTTATATTCATTTTTTCCTAATCTTATTAAATCTAAATATCTTTTTTTATAATCATTATATTCATTTTCATTTATACTATCTTTTTCTAAACTTATAAGTTCTTCTTTTCTAGCTTTCGCTTCCAACAGTAACTCTTTCATTTGCTTTGACCATGTATGATTTGTAAATTCACATACACCATTTAGATATCTAAGTATATGAACATTACATTCTGCATTATCTATACCATAGCTATAATACATCATAAAATGGTCATGTACTAATATACCTTGATAATTTTCTAAAAATCCAAACTCTTTTATAGCATCTTCTCCTCGTTTTTTATTTACATATTGTAAAGTATGAGTATCATTTGAGATACTATGAATATAATATTGCTCTCCATTTATTTTTATTGTTGTTTCATCTACATGTAATACTAGACTATTTAAAAGAATATCTTGAATTTTTTTATATTCACTTTTATTTAATTTATTTGATATATCTTCTTTCCATGCATAAATTGTTCCTTTTGATAAATTTATTTTATGATTAGTAATTTCACTTATAAATGCTTTTATTCCATCTATAGACATATATTTCATTCCTAATATATTACATATAACTTTTAGGTTATTTCCATAACTCACGGGACTTTTTAAAATATTAGTCGGTTTCTTTGGATAAGTGATATGTTTTATTACTTTTCTTTTGATTTCGATATCATATTCATAAGTTATTATGGGAACTAAATTTTTATTATCTTCCGTTTTATTTTCTTCTACCTCGATAATTTCATCTATTTCTCCATTACTAATCATTTTATCTATATCTTCTTTAGTTAAAGTGCTTCCTTTATGTCCAACTTGCCCTCCGCATTTTTTATCTGATTTTTCGCGATTATTATTTACTTTCTTAAATCCATTTGTGCTTGATGGCTTAGATGAATTATTACTATCTTTTTTTTTATTATTTTTTAATCTTTCTATTTCTAGTAGTAATTCTTCTATTTTCTTTCTATCTTTATCATGAGATTTCCGTTCTTTTTGTAAATCCTTTCGTAGCATAGAAATATCTAATGCCATTATTACGTATTGTATCGTTAGCCTTATCTAACTTTTTACTTATTTCTTCAAATTGATTATAGAAATCATTCATTGCTCCCTTTGTTGTCATATATATAACCTCTTATTTTCTTTAGTTTATCTTAAAACAAAAAGAAATCAAGAGATTTTACTTATGTTGTGGATAAACTCCTTGATTTTCTTTTCTTATCAACATTTCCATCTGAACTGTAACATTAAAAAAACACACTTGCATATTGTCAAAAAACAATATGCTTTATGAAAGGATTATTTATGAAACTAAAAGTATTAGAAGATAATAATACATTTATTGATATGTATTATTTAGCAGAAC
>CASTSB010000020.1 GCA_949451605.1 uncultured Bacilli bacterium | reverse complement strand
TGTTAAGATTTGGGACGAACTCAGTAGAATTCATCTCTTGTAACTGGAATGTGCAGATTGTTTACTTAACTGTTATTTAGGCATTGACGGTCTCAGTTGACCGGCGGAAATTCAGTAATCACACACGAAACACTGGAGGCGGTTGCCTCAAGTTTCATCCGATAGTTGCGGCCAGATGCCTGACGGATATGGTATTGCCATGTCTGACCAACTGGAGGTGTCGCGCTTGTAACATTCGTCCATCTACCGTTGGCGTTCTGAGCCTGAATGGTAACTTTCACACCATCGTGCGGATGAACAGCCTAATACTTCCTAAATTTCTAATGCCAAAAATTCTATGATACAAGAGCAGGAGGTTTCTAAATTTCTACCTGCTCTTTTTATGATTTTTATTACTTTGAATACCCAGTTGTATCAGGTCTAACAACGTTTATATCCTTAACAGTACCAAATTCATACCTATAATCTGTAGTTGTATTATTTTCATTATCTATCATTTTTATTGCAAAGCCAGTATTGATATCGATAAACTTTTCTGTGTTGCCATCTCTAATCAGATAACATTTCTTTCCATTAAGCTCAACTTTATCTATATTGGTAGTAATTGCAATCCATAAATTCTCAAATAAAGTTTCACCACTAAAGAAGATTGGATTTATTGTTATATCACCTATATTCTTTAGGCTCTTTGTTGTACCATCATCTATTAAAGTCAGCAACTCTGTTTTTGACTTATAGAGTATTGTTTTCTGAGATGGTCTTCCATCTGCATATATATTAATCTTTGTTCCTAGAATAATTCCGTCCTTGTTATATGATTCAAAAATTACCATCTGACCTTCAGAGTATTGGTTTATTTTAGTATAGGTATTACTTTCATTTATGGTATTAGTAACCTTATGGGATAAACTGACAAGTATAAGTGTTTTTCTGCCTATGATTATGACAAATAGCAATACGATAATCAATAATATATTTCTTAATAGCTTAAGTTTTTTATTAAATTTTTTAATGTATTTAACTTCTCGATTATCTCTTTTAGAATCATTAAGCCTGAACTCTTTTTGCATATTATCGAATACTTCTTTACATTCTGCACATGTACTTATATGTTCTTCTATATATTGGTTTGTTACATCATTTGTGAGTCTTTCAATATAATTTGGTAATAAATCTTGAACAATTTTACAATTTTTCCTTTCTTTCATACTAATCAACCTCCTTTAATCGATTCTTTCCACGATAAAATGTTATTCTAGCCCAGTTCTCTGTTTTATTCAAAATAATTCCAATCTCCTTAAAACTCAATTCGCCAGTAATTCTTAAATACATTACCTCTCTGTTTTTTTCATCTAATACTTGCATTTTTTTATACAATGAAACTTTTTCGTCATTTGAAATAATTTGTTCCTCGATTGTATCTAAAGGCTGCAGATTGTGCAGATAGTCTTCTTCTGTATGGATCATCTTTTTATTTTTTCTACACTCATCGTACCATAGATTTTTTGCAATTTGGCATAACCAAACAGATATCTTACACTCTCCTTTATATGTATCTATTTTTCGTACAGCTTTATAAAAGGTTTCTTGAGTAAGCTCCTCGGAAATATCACTATTGTGAGTTAAACAGAATAGATATTTGTTTACTATTTCAAAATATTCTTCATATATTTTTTCAATATCCTGCATAACTTTTATCCTCCTTCTACATATATGACGTATAAAATTCAAATTCGTTACAAAATTCATAAATTATTCTCGACTTTTTACAACTATCATAGTATATAACTAAAAATTGTTCCATCCTAATTTCTCCTTTCACAAGAAACCCCCACGTAAAACTGAAGTAGTAAAATAAAAGTAGACATGTAAAAACCACATTACATATCTACTTT
>CASTSB010000019.1 GCA_949451605.1 uncultured Bacilli bacterium | reverse complement strand
AACAAAGAATCTGTGTAAAAGCAACCGATGTAAAAGACAATACAATAACAACATGTTCAACCGAAAAGTATTTAGTAGATGGAGAAGATCCAATAATAAAAAATGTAACCTTAACAAAAGAAGGGAACTCAATAACAATAAATGCAGAAGCAGAAGATAAACAGTCAGGTCTTTCAATGTATTACTTCAGTAAAGATTCAGGAAAAACATATATCGCTAGTCTAAATCCAAACTATACATTTACAGCACTAGAAAACGATGACTACCTATTAACAGTCTATGTAGAAGATGTAGCCGGAAACAAATCAGCAGTAACAGCCAAGACCGATACAGTAAGAAGTGGAGCCTGGTGTAGTAAAAACGGTTTAACAAAACTAGGAGACTGCCTAATAGGACAGGAAGCACGTACAGCAGATTTATCCCTTGCCAAAGCAAGAATCAAAGAAAAAGGAAAACCTAATTTAAACAATATGGCACCTGCAACTTCATATGTAGAAAGAGAAAACGCCAAATCAACAACTTTTACAGCAAAAGCTACTATAACTAATTACTTAGTTGATGATACGTATTATTCGCGTCCTAGTTTCTTATATTCAACTAAATATACTTTTAACAAAAAAACTGGTAGATTCACTTTAAATAATTATCATAATCAAGTTGATCTTGAAACTGCAGACTTAAAAAATAATATATATTATACTTGTTCAACAAATTTTGGAAGCTGGTCAGATTGCAGTAAATTATATAGAATAGTATCATTGGATGATTATACACAAAATATAAGGACTGATGAAAAATTTAAATATTATGATAAGACTTATACAGTCACAGCTTA
Organism: uncultured Bacilli bacterium; assembly: GCA_949451605.1. Classification (GTDB taxonomy): domain Bacteria; phylum Bacillota_I; class Bacilli_A; order RF39; family UBA660; genus RUG14891. The sequence goes on along the minus strand of CASTSB010000019.1, from coordinate 1,285 downwards.
TGAAATAAATCCTAAAATAGACGAATATGACAATACTGATACAGGAATGTATTCATCAGTTGATGACTATGGAGATAGTTTCTACTATAGAGGAGCAGTAAAAGGAAACATCGTAAAATTTGGAGATTTCTATTGGAAAGTAATAAGAGTAAATGGCGATGGGACAATAAGAATGATTTATTATGGAATAGATTCTAACACACCAAATACAATACTAACTACAGCTTTTAATAATTATAATAATCATGCAGATCCAACATATCTAGGATTCAAATATAATGATACTGAGTTTTCAACAACTCCGTTTATAACAGTAACAAATGGAAGCTATAGTGATCAATATGACACAAATAATAATATTTATCATTTTTCAAAAGGCTATAATTATAATCCTACTACTAAAAGTTTTACACTAGATACTAGCGAAGGTAATTATATTTCAGGAAAATGGAGAGAAATTAGAGAAGAAGCTTTAAATGGAGAATATTTTTATACATTTTTTAGCTCTAACATTAATTCTAATAGCTATCTAATGTATAAAATCTATGAAGATAGTTATAACGAATTTAAATCTGGCAATAATTATTACAGAATCAGATATAGATATGTATCTAATGGTTCTACTACATATGAAAATGCAACAAAAAACATTAAAAAATCTACAGTTTTAACAAAACTAGATACTTGGTATTCAGAAAATATTAACACCAGACAAGACTCTAATAATAAAGATTTATCAAGTTATTTAGCAGATAGTATATTCTGTAATGATAGAAGTTTAAGCAGTGGTAATGGATATTGGACATATGATACTTATAGCTATTACGGTCCACAATCTAGAATGTCTTCTAAAGCGCCTTCATTAGTTTGCAAGCAGAATAATGATAAATTTACAGTATCAAATAGTAACGGAAATGGTGATTTAGAAAATCCAATTGGATTAATTACTGCAGATGAAGCATTGCTTTCTGGTCTTTATAATTCTTCATATTATAATAATAAATTTTCATATTTATATTGGAACAACAATTCATTTTTAACTATGTCACCATATGGAAGTATAACTAGTAGTGACTATGTATATGGAATTTCATCTTCAAACTACGTAACTAACATAGGCAAAACTACTAACTATGGTATGCGTCCAGTAATAAACTTAAAGGCAAATACAAAAATTTTAAGCGGAGAAGGAACAGAAGATTCCCCATTTGAAATAACTTTAGGTAACTAAAAAAGAAGCAAAAAATTAGGCTTCTTTTTCTTATGATTTATGTTATAATTTCTA
>CASTSB010000018.1 GCA_949451605.1 uncultured Bacilli bacterium | reverse complement strand
AATCTACAATTTTCTTTATTTCATCTGACATTTCTTTAGAACAATTATCACCCTAGTTTGACAGTTGTTACTTAAAAATTCTCTCCAGACATTGAAAAACCTAGTTTTTTAATCATTTCATACTTGCGTAATGTGTCGTTATGTTGTATAATAATTACTAGGAGATATGCTTATGAGGTTAGGAATTTCTAAATCAAAAAACACAATTAACTATTATATTATTAAAGATTATACTAAAAACGGTAAAAGATCTACTAAACATGTACTTAGAATTGGTAACCTTGAAGAAGTAAAAATTATGGCTGGTAATATGGATTATAATGAATGGCTAAAAGAATTTGTCAAAAAATATAACGAAGAACACTGTAAAAATGAAACCATCATCATTAAAAAGAATACTAAAAAAATTATCCCTATGAACCATAAATGTTCTTTCAATGTTGGTTACTTGTTCTTAGAAAAACTATATAACCAATTAAATATCAAAAGTATTTGTAATTCTATTTCTGACAAGTATAAATTTCAATTTGATTTAAATGAAATTTTATCTTATTTAGTTTTTGCTAGAATTATTTATCCTTCTAGTAAATTAGAAACTTTTAAACAATGTCAAAACTTTATGGAACAACCAAAATTCAAACTTCATGATGAATACAGAGCTTTAAGTTATATTGCTGAAAATATGGATTTGATTCAAGAACAATTATTTCATAATAGTAAGAAGATAATTAAAAGAAACTCAAGTGTTATTTATTATGATTGTACCAATTACTTCTTTGATATAGATAATGAAGATGATTTTAGAAAATATGGTATTTCTAAAGAACATAGGCCTAATCCTATTGTTGGCATGGGTTTATTCATGGATGGTGATGGCTTACCTCTATCTTGTAATATTTATCCTGGGAATCAAAATGAACAAAAAACTTTAATTCCTGAGGAAACAAAAATAGTAAATAACTTTAAATTGGATTCTACTAAAATGATTTTATGTACAGATGCTGGTCTTGCTTCTGATGAAATAAAAAAATTTAATATTAAAGATAATCGTGGTTTTGTTATCACTCAATCTTTAAAAAAACTAAAAGAAGAATATAAATCTCAAGTGTTTGATAAATCAAACTGGAGAATTCCTAATGATTTAAAAAATATATATAATCTTGAAACGATAGAAAATGATGAGGCTTTAAAAGAAAAATATTATGAAACTCTTTTCTATAAAATCATTCCAACAGAAACGAAATCTGTTAAACAAGATTTAGTTGTTACTTTTTGCTTTAAATATTTTGATTACAATAGAAATATTAGAAATAATCAAATTGAAAGAGCTAAAAAAAGTATAGAAACCAATAATATTACTAGAAAAGGAAAAAATCAAAATGATTATAGAAGATTCATTGATTCACTTAATTCTACTGACAATGGTGAAGTTGCTGATAATACTACTTATTCTATTAATCAAGATTTAATTAATAAAGAATCTAAATATGATGGTTACTATGCTTTAACTACTAATATAGTTGGAGATATAAATGAAATATTTAAAATTGTGAAAGGTAGATGGGAAATAGAAGAATCTTTTAGAATTATGAAATCTGATTTTTTAGCTAGACCAATTAACTTATCTAGAGAAGATAGAATTAAAGCTCACTTTATGACTTGTTTTATTTCATTATTTATTTACAGATTGCTTGAGAAGAAACTTGATTATAAATATACCACTTCTCAAATTTTAGATACTCTAAGAAATATGAATATGTTAGAAAACAAAGGGGATGGTTATTTTCCAGAATATATTAGAACTAATCTAACAGATGACTTACATGAATTATTTGGCTTTAGAACCGATTATGAAATAAATACTTATAAAGATTTTAAAAAAATTTTTGAACACTCAAAATAAAGAGTCACATTACGCATTTTTTTGAGCAAATTAAAACTCTCTAAACCCTTATAAAATAAGGGATGGGGAGTTTTTTCTCTCTTACAACTGTCAAAGTCAGGATTATAACACCTTTAAAAAAATAAATTCAAGTCTTTCTATTATGAGTTTTTGTTTAATAAGAATCATTTACACATATTATTACATCTATTATGTTATCTTTATCTAATAAAACTCTTGCATAATATATGAATGATTCTTCATTTTTTGTTACATTAAATGTAATACTATTATTTGAGGTAGTATAATTTACTTCTTCAAAAGTGGAATTTTTCAATAAATTTTCGCGTCCC
>CASTSB010000017.1 GCA_949451605.1 uncultured Bacilli bacterium | reverse complement strand
GAACCCCAAAAGTTGGACAGTTTATAAATAGTTTCTAATTAGAGGATTGTAACCTATAGTTTACAGGTGACAGTCCTTTTAATTTCAATTTAATTCTATCATAATTATAGTAGTTAATATAGTCATCTATTGCTAAGATTAATTCATTTATATTTTTATATTTATCTTCTTGGTCATAAAACATTTCTGTTTTCAAAAGTCCAAAAAAGTTTTCCATCATTCCATTATCCATACTGTTTCCTTTTCTAGACATGCTTTGTTTAATACCTTTATTTTTTAACCTTTGTTGATAAGATTGATGTTGATATTGCCAGCCTTGATCTGAATGCAGGATTAACCCTTCTAAATTTTTGTTATCAAATGCTTTATTAAGCATATCATTTATTTGTTCTAGATTAGGTGATTTAGAAATATTATGTGATACTATTTCACCATTAAATCCATCTAATATAGGTGATAAATAAATCTTTTCTCCACGAAGATTAAATTCAGTTACATCTGTATACCATTTCTTATTAGGTTTATCTGAGTTAAAATCTCGCTCAATTAAATTATCTGCAATTTTACCAACTGTTCCTTTATATGATGAATATTTTCTTTTATTTCTCTTCAGTGGTTTTAATCCTAATTTTACCATTATTCTATATACTTTTTTATGGTTAACATTATATCCCTGATTTCTTAACTCTAATGTTATTCTACGATAACCATATCTTTCTTTATTATTTTCAAAAATTTCTTTTATTTTTTCTATAATTTCTTTATTTTTATCATCTTTATCAATTTTAGCTAAAGTATAATAATATACTGATTTAGCTAAACAAGATACTTTTAGAAGAATCTTTAATGGATATTTTAGCCGAAGTTCACTAACAACATTTACTTTTTCTTCTGTTGTTGATTCTTCCTTGCTTGAACAACGGCTCTCAATTTTTTTGAGTATTCTAGCTCCGCAGATAAATACTGTACTTGTTCCTCAAGTCTTTTTATCTTTTCGTCTTGGGTTTCCTCTTTTTTTACTTCTTTTGGTTTTTTCATAATAGTTGGACTCCTTCCACGTTTTCGTTCAACTATATTATAACCATTTTCTTTATATTTTTTAATCCAATTATGTAACATTCCATCACTTAATAGTCCAATGTCTATTGCAACAGTTTGAATTGGTTCATTATCTATTAAAACTCTATTTATTGCATCTTCTTTAAATTGCTTTGGATATTCTTTATTTTTGGTTGTTCTAAGAATATCAAATCCATGCTTATCTATTAACCATACTAAATATTGAATATTGTGTTTAGTCATTCCATATTTTGATTGTAGAGTTTTTAGTGTTTCTCCTTCTTTTCTTTTATTATATATTTCTATTTTTTCTTCAAAACTTAATTTTGACATATAAAAACCTCGTTTCTATTTTGTCCAAGAAACGGGGTTCATATCAATATCTACTTTTAGTCTTTCTGATTGTTTCAACGTCAAAAGTAATCTCCGCTGTACCTTTTGCACTCCATCTAGCGCTCTTCGTAATCTTCCAAGCACCAGCCTCTTTCTTAGAAAGGTCAGCGTCTCTTGAGAATATCTCAATACTCTTAATTGGAGTTAATTCTCCAAAGACATTTGATACTGTAAGAAATACTCCAATCAAAACAAATACTATAACAGCACAAGCCACTTTATAATTCTTCATTATACAACCTAATTTATTAAAAGATTTCTTCATAAGGATTAATTCCTCCTTTGTATTTTCTAAAATTACCTGGTCATAAAGTTCAGTACTTTGTGATTGTATTACTTGATTCCTTGTTATATAAGAAGATTAAAATCCTTTGACTAATTATCTGACTACTAATGATTTTTATCTGTAATATTAAAAATCATTTATAGACTTAACTTTCCTTGACTAATTTCTGACTGATAATAATTAACTACTTAGACTCATTTTTTCTATATGTCGTTTTATTTCGATTACTTTTAAGCTAAATTCATTGAAAAAGTTACTCAATTATTGTATATTTATTGTAGTAAACAATAGAAAAATGTATTAAAAATAGGTCACAAAGTACTGAACTCTATGGCCTTAATTATATATGATATATCAGTCTAATCTTATCGAATTACCACGATAAAAATGTATATAAAAAAGAATAGACACATTATCGTCTATCCTGTTTTTTATAAATTATTAATTATTAGTTGTTACTATTTCTGTTAGCAGTTTTATTCATACCAGACTCAACTAATCTCTTAGTGATTTCTCCACCAACAGAACCGTTTTCACGGCTTGTAGCATCAGCTCCTAATGTTACACCAAATTCACTAGCGATTTCATATTTCATGTTTTCAATAGCTTGTTTAGCTCCAGGAACTCTTACTTTCATAGAAGAATTTTCTCTATTTGCCATTTTCTTCACCTCCTACATTCTTATAATGTGAAGAAAATCAAAGATCATACATAAAATTATAATAAATTTTCAAATTCTTTTACTTTATCATCT
>CASTSB010000016.1 GCA_949451605.1 uncultured Bacilli bacterium | reverse complement strand
TAGAAATTATAACATAAATCATAAGAAAAAGAAGCCTAATTTTTTGCTTCTTTTTGCTTCATAATAAAATTATAAGAATCTCTACACATATCTTCCATACTAAGTTCTGCTCTCCAACCCAATTCATTATAAGCCTTACTAGGATCAGCATAACAAGATGCTATATCTCCAGCCCTTCTACCAACAATCTTATAAGGAATAGGAACATTATTAACTTTAGAAAATGTATTAACTAAATCTAAAACACTATATCCAACACCTGTACCTAAATTATATACTTTTACTCCACTAGTATTCATACTTTTTTCTATAGCTTTCAAATGACCTTTTGCCAAATCAACAACGTGAATGTAATCCCTAACGCCAGTACCATCATGAGTATCATAATCATTTCCAAAAACTGATAATTCTTCTAAATCTCCAGTTGCAACTCTCATAATATAAGGCATTAGATTATTAGGAATTCCTTTTGGATTTTCACCTATAAGACCACTACTATGAGCTCCGGCTGGATTAAAATATCTTAATATTACAGGAGAAAAATTAGGATTCGATATACTAATATCCTTCAAAATATTTTCAATCATAAGCTTAGTAGTACCATAAGGACTAGTAGCAGAAAGAGGAAAATCCTCCTTCATTGGTAAACTTTTTGGAATACCATAGACAGTAGCAGAAGATGAAAAAACTAAGCTATTAACATTAAATTCATTCATAACTTTGCACAATATAATAGAAGAATATAAATTATTTTCATAATACATAATTGGATTATCAACACTTTCACCAACTGCCTTGTAACCAGCAAAATGAATTACAGAATCAATTTTATTTTCCTTAAAAACTGTTTTCAAATCATCATAATTACATACATCAATATTATAAAATTTAAACTTTTTTGATGTTATTTTTTCAATATTATCAATAACATCTATTGTTGAATTACTTAAATTATCTACAACTACTACATCGTAATTATTATTCAAGAGTTCTACAACTGTATGACTTCCAATAAATCCTAAACCACCTGTAACTAAAATATTCATTTAATCCCTCCCAAATAAATTATTATATTCATGAATAACTAAAAGCATTTCTCTGCCTATTTTAGGGTCTATACTACTATTATCTAGACAATTATTTATAAAACTGTCTAATTCACTTAGATTTACTTTCAGAATATTAAAATCAGTTTCTTTTTCCAAAGCATCTAATGATAAATTATTTAAATCAGGTTCAACATCACTTAATATAACATAATAATATATTTTACTGCAAACCTTTGATCCGCTATCAAAATAATTATTATCGTAAGTTGTTATCATCATAAAAGGACCCTGAGCTATTTTTAAATTAATTCCTAATTCTTCTTTTATCTCCCTCTCTAAACATATTTCTAAAGATTCATCTTTTCTTATATGTCCTCCAGGTAATTGAAATGTATTGTTATTTTCTACTAAAATAACATTTTTCAAAGAATCCATAACAATTCCTTTTACTCTTATTACCTCATAATCTATATCATCTAAATTAAGATTATTATCGTTAATTAAAATACGCTTCATAAATTCTCCTAACTATATATAAATCTTTCCCAATATTCTGTAACATTTGAACTAACAGTGTCTAAATAATAATCAATCATTTCACACATGACCTTTGCTTTAAGCCAAATATTATTACCATAATTAAGTGCAGAAATCTTATTATTAGTCATCATATATTCAAATGTACTTGCTCTATCTTCATATTCATAACTTTGTGCATAACTATTTACAAAAAATGCATCTTCTGAAAAAGTTGAATCAAAAGTAAAACTATTATCATAAGAACCATAACTAAAACCACTTGGGTTATAATTATTCCAGTTAGTATAGTATCCACCTTTGGAATTAATATAATATTCAATATAATGATACACCTCATGATGAAAACTATCTGAAAAAGGAAAATCAAGTGCAACAGAAATAATTACTCCTCTCCCATTTTTTTCAGTAATACCAGTAACATCCTTTAAAGAATATTTTTTTATTAAATATATTGTTAAAGGAAGACCACCATCATTGATTTCTTTAAAAAAACCACTTGGATATAAAGATAAACAATTATTAAGTTCTCCTAAAGAATTATAAATTTTATCTAAATTATTTTCTATCTCAATATTATATCCACCTACAGTATAATTCATAATTTCTTTTCCAAAAAAAACATCTAAATTATACCTATTTTTTATGTCCTTTTGTAATAATTCAATTTTTGCATCTATTGATAACTCTGCTGGAGGAACATTGTTTTCAGGTATTGTAGAAATTATTTTATCATTAGATTCTTTTATTTCATTTTTATTATCAGAAACTAAATTATCAGAGGGATTATTTGTATTAGAATTATTATTTTTAATTATATTAGTGCTATTATTAGTAGATACTATAACATTAGCCTGCTTAGTTTTTTCAAAAGCAATTAAATCTTCTTTACTATTTCCTTGAAGATCTAAACTAAAAAGAAAACCAAAAGCAAACAAAACAAAAGAAAATATAATTAACTTTATACCAATATTAATTCTATTTTTTCGCATATAAAAAGGCTCCCCTCTACTATAAACATTATAACAAAGGAATGCCTAAAAATCTATATAAAATAAATTACGCTTATTATAACTAAACTTATTAAAAATCCTATAAAAGAGATTAAACACATTAATAAAAACACATTAATTTTACCTGATCTATTTTTTATTAAAACTTTAGATTGTTCCAATTCATGTTTTTTACTTCTTACATCTCCTAAAACATTACTAATATAGCTGGTATCTTCAAAAGATAAACCATTAACAGTAAATAAATCATTATTATCTGTAATTAAACGATAAGTTACTTTATTATCTCTATCTATATCCACAATATCATCAAAAACTACATTATTACTTTTTGTAAACTCATTCATAAGTGGATTAAGAAAATAATTATAAAAGTTATTGCTAAGATTAAAATTTCCACTTTTCAATAACTTTTTGGTACCATCAATTTCAATTAAGGTTACTGTATTATGAATTGTATTATTATCTATTTCAAAATTATACAAAAGAGAATTTTCTTTTGTACTAGTTTTAGAAATTTCAATAATATTATTAATATAATCTTTATAATTTTCTGGTAGTATAAAATTCTCTTTCATAAAATTTCTCCTATGCTGCTTTTACATTATTATTTTGAATAGATTGATTCATTTTACTAATTTCATCATACATAACTTGAGCATCTTGTGTTCTTCCTGATTTATATAACTCATTAGCTTGTTCTAACATTTGCTCAATTGTATGAGTGTTTTGTGTTTGATTTGAAACAACATTTATAGAAGTTTGTGTAGGAAGAACAAGTTCCATTTCATCAGATCCATGATTAACAACTAATTGTGGTTGATTTTCACCTGGCAATTGTATTGTTGTTGACATTGGTTCATTAACATTTTCTTGCTCATCAGAATGATAAACACTAAGACTGACATTAGATGCTTCAATTATTTCATCACTAAATACTCCTCTAGCATAAACTAAAGCTTCTTGTGTATCGAAAGAATTAGCTAATTTAGTATATTGAGCATTACTTACAATTATTGCTCTTACCTTATCATTGCTTTCTCGTAATAATTTTTCAACTGATACTTTATGTTTTTCTTTTGCAACATCTTCTTTTTTAGAATCTATATTATTTAATTCAGAAGGCTTTTCTGTATTATTACCAAAATTAGGTACTAATGGCTCAACATTCTTTGCATCAGTTACTGCTTCATCAGAAACAATATTTTCTGCAGTTTCTTCTGGTATAGAAACAATATTATCAGTTTCAACTTGTGGAAGTTCAATTTCTTCCTCATTCTCATTTTCTTGTTGAGGCACATCTGCTACATTTTCAGCTTGAGGTTCCTCAGTAGGTACTTCAATATCATTAACAGATGTATCACTATTTAAAGAAGGTTCAGTTAAAACTGGTTCTTCTACTGGCTCTTCAATTGCACTTGTACCTTCCTCATTTTCAGTAATAGGTTCAAAAGCATTATCATCTGTATTAGGATCTATATTAAAATTAGGATCAAAATCAATATCTATATCTCCCTCATCAATTACTGGTTGCGAAACCTCTTCAACTTTAGATTCTTCCTCAGTATTTACTTCTGCAACTTTTTCTTTTATTTCAGTATTTTCTTTAGGAGCAACATTATCAACTTCTCTCATAATTTGAGCTACTAATTTATCATCAATCATACTTAATTCTTTAACAAAAGAATCTAGTTTTCTCATTGAAGCAGCTAAAGCCTGAACTTGAGCTAAAGTATCAACTAAATTATCATTTTGCTTCCCCCATAATTCAGATAATTGTCTTCTTACACTCTCATCTGCTTCATCGGCTATTTTACTCTCTAAATTATTAAGCACAGCCTCTTCTCGTAAAATAACATCAAAAAAAGTAGCCTTTAAATTCTTAACTACGGCTTCATATTTTTTATCTTCATATACATAATTATAATCTGTTAACATAAAGTACCACCTTTCCAACTACTTTGCATTTGCTATTCTTCTTAGCAATTTTTGAACTTCATTCCATTCAATATCATCTGATATTTCACTAATTGTTAAAACATTATTGTTATTAGAAATCTTTGAAATATAAATAACTTTATCTTCATCAACATTAAAATCTTCTACTTTTGTATAGACAATATATTGACGAGCACCATCATCACTAAGTAAATAAGTAATAACAGAAACTTTATCCATACTTCCATCTGTTTTAACAATTTCAACTATATTATTTAAATCCATAGCAAACACTCCCTCTATTCTATTCATAATTATACAAAACTTTTTTCAAGAAGTAAACTATATAAATTGAATAAAAAACAAAACTTATAAAAAAATCTAAGCTTTATTTTATTGTTTAAATATCTTTTTTTATTTTATTTAATTCTTCCATACTAAGTCCTAGAGCTTTTGATATATCTTCAAGTGGTGTTCCTATTTTTATAAAGTTTTTTGCACTTTCTTTTATACCTTTCTTTATGCCATTTCTTTCCATCTCTTGCATCTCTGCATGATATAACCAGTCTGCAT
>CASTSB010000015.1 GCA_949451605.1 uncultured Bacilli bacterium | reverse complement strand
AAGTAACACATTAAAGGACTGGATAAATAAAGTAACAATCTGGACAGAAACATAGAAAAGAAGATTTAAAAATCTTCTTTTTTTTGTCTTGTGGAATGTTGACATTTTGCCTGGGGGGGGGGATATACTTTATCTATAATAGGTAACTGTGGATAACGAGGTTTTATATGAGTATTAAAAGGTTAGTAAATAGTAAAAACTTATCAATTTTAATTGTAATGTTTGTAGTAACTTTAAGTTGTGCTTATGCATCTTTTAATAGTGTTTTAAATATAACTGGAACAGTAGCCGATGTCCGTATAAAAAGTGATATAAGAATAACAGGAATAAGAGTAAATGGAGTAACTAGTGGAGGAACATCGTTATCAGAAGACTATAATAAAGCAAGTTTAAAAGTAGGAACACTTTTACCTAATAGTGGATCAACAGTTTCCTATGCGGTAGATATAACAAATACCGGAAATCAAGAGATGAAATTAGCGTCTATTACAGGTCTTCCAGATAACTTAGAATATGTACTTACTGACTACAACATAGGGGATAAGTTATGTCAAAATGATAAATGCTCCCTAGGTTTTACAAAGACAATCATTTTAACTATAAAATATAAAGATGGAAGTTTTTCTTCAACATCTACTACACATAACTTAAATTTAAATTTTGAGTTTAAGAAGTTTGTAGAAAGTTATTTAATTAAAGCTCAATCTGGTGGAGATGCATCTTCGAAGTTTTTAAATACAAATATTAAACGAAATCAAATAGAATCTGTAACATTTAAAGATAATGTTATTATTCCAGATACAGCAATAAATTTTGATAATAGTAAATATTTTGACGTTTCTAATGATTCGTCAGATAGTATAAAACTATATGCAGAAGATACTGATTCAAATGGATTATACGAAGTATATATAGGTCAGAATGGTGGAGTAGTTTCTAATCCTAATAGCAGTTATTTATTTTGTCAGCTTACTAAAGCTATAAATATTGATTTAGAACAATTTATAGCAAATAATTTAGAAAATATTAGTTATATGTTTGCTTGGTGCCAAATGTTAGAAAATATTGATATAAGTAAATTTAATACTAGTAATGTTACTGATATGTCATTCTTATTTTCAAGATATGACAAAGATTATTTTATTCCAGAAAGCTCTTCATTAAAATCTATAATTGGTTTAGAAAAAATAGACACTTCAAAAGTTGTAAAAATGAACTGTATGTTTTATGGATGTACAAATTTTGAAAGTTTTATATTAACAAATTTTAATACATCAAATGTTACAGATATGGCACATATGTTTTCATATTGTTATAATCTAAAAAAATTAGATATAAGTACTTTTAATACAGAGAAAGTTACTAACATGAATGATATGTTTTGTAAATGTAATAATTTAGAAAGTTTAGACGTCAAAAATTTTAATACAAAAAATGTTATAAATATGGGTGGTATGTTTGAAGGACTTTATTCAATTGAAACAATAGATGTAAGTAATTTTAATACTAGTAATGTTACAAATATGAGTGAAATGTTTATGATGGCATCAGCTTCATATAATCCAACAATTGCAAATAAAATAATTCAAATAATTGGATTAGAAAACTTTGATACTTCAAAAGTAACAAATATGGCTTCCATGTTTTATGGTTGTGAGAATATTACAAGCTTGCCTTTAGAACATTTTATTGTTCCAAATTTAAAAGAAATAAAAGGAATGTTCTTTGAATGCAAAAGTTTAAAAGTAGTGGATCTAAGTAACTTTAATACAACAAATGTTACAAATATGAGTAGACTTTTTTGGGGATGTACAATGGATTCTGTAATATTAGGAGACAAATTCATTACAAGTAATGTAACTTCGATGAGGGAAATGTTTCAATCTAGTAATATTCCTAGTTTTAATTATAATGTTTTGGATACCAGCAAAGTCACAGATATGTATGCTATGTTTTATCAATGCTCTCTTACTGCTATTGATGTTAGTAGTTTTAATACAGAAAATGTAGATGATTTAGGAAGAATGTTTAGTTATTCAAAAAATATTAGTGCACTAGACTTAAGTTCTTTTAATACAAGCAAATTAACAAAAATAGCTCAAATGTTTTCTAATTGTCAAAGTTTAACAGAAATTAAATTCAGTAGTAAATTTAACACCTCTAACGTTGCGGCTTTTTCTTATTTATTTTCTGAATGTGAAAATTTATTATCTTTAGACCTTTCTAATTTTAACACAAATAATGCTGTAAGTATGAATTATATGTTTAGTAATTGTTTGTCTTTAAAGGAATTAGATTTAACTTCCTTTAATACGACTACAGTAACTAATATGTCTTATATGTTTAATAGGAATACTAGTTTGAATTTGATAAAATTTGGAAATAATTTTAATACTTCAAACGTTACTAATATGTGCTTTATGTTTTCTAATTGCACGTCTATTCAATATTTAGATTTAAGTAATTTTGATATTTCTAATGTATCAAATATAAACTATATGTTTTACTGCATGTATTCAATAAGAACTCTTGATATTAGTAATTTTATTTTTACAAATATTTCTTTATATAATGCGTTATTTAGTAATTATGCTCTTCATGTAAATGACAGTCCCCAAATAATTTATGTAAAAGATAGTGTTTCTCAAGAATTTATTAATGCAAGATTAACGGAAGCTAATAAGACTGGAATAAGTGTAGAAATAAAAGCATAATAAGAATCAATTAAAACTCTATATTATTTTAGAGTTTTTTATTTGTTAAAAAGAACTCCTAACATTGACATTTAACTATTTCATGGTAAAATTATTATAGATGATAAAATGGCTAAGCTAGAGTAGTAGAAAGTAGAGAGGATATATATATGAATAATGATCTAGAAAATATAGAAGTAGAACAAAATCGAAATACCGATACTCCTATAAATAATGTTCCACTTTACAATGAAACAAATAATATAGAACCCAATAATAGTGAAATTCAAAATAACTATGAATTGCCTAATGTTTCTAATGAAATACCAAATATAAATAATAATCAGCCACCAATTACACCACCTAATGAAAAAAATACTTTTAGTGATAATGAGGATTTAAATAAAAAGTTAAAAATAATATTAGGTGCTATCATTGGAATAGTTTTAGTTTATTTAATTATAATAAGCCCATTAGCTGGCTTTATATCAAATAAAAGTAAACTAAAAAGTGCTGGAGAAAGATATTTTGCTATGTATACACATGAACTTCCAACAGGAGAAAGAGTAGGAAGTGTTTCATTAGAAAAACTACACTCTAAAGGTTTTTTAGAAGAAGATTTATATGTACCATATAGCCTTTTAAGGAAAAAAATATGTTCAGTAGAAGATAGCTGGGTAAAAGTAAAGAAAGTAAATGGTAAATATAAATACTATACATATTTAAAATGTGGAATCCTTTCATCATTTGTAGACCATAAAGGTCCAAAAATTACATTAAATGGAGAAAAAGAAATGACTATTTCTTTAGGAGAAAAGTTTCAGGATCCAGGAGTAAACAAAGTTAAAGATTCTAAAGATGGAGAGTTAGCTGTTAAAGATGTTGTAGCAAAAGGTGAAGTAAATACAAATAAAATTGGAACATATGAAATTGAATATATTGCCTTTGATAAATTAAAAAACAAGTCAACAGTAAAAAGAACAGTTAAAGTAGTTCAAAAGCTAAATAGTACTGTAAAAAAAGAAACTAAAAAATTAGGATACTATCAAGGACTAAATCCCAATAACTACATAATGTTTTCTGGAATGATGTTTAGAATTGTAGACGTTGATGGAGATAATGTAAGAATAATTGCAGATAAAGATGTAGCTAATGTAAATTATGATGGTATTGAAGAATGGCTTAAATATTATTATGAACATATTTCAAAAGAATCTAAAAAGTTAGTTGTAAAAAACAAATATTGTAGTATGACTCTTCAAGATGAATCAAAAACAACAGAATGTAACAATTATACAAAGAAACGTGAAGTATATATTCCTTCTATAGTAGACGCCAATAAAGCAGAAACAGAAGATGGAAATTATCTAAGGCCGAGAACAATGACTTGGATAGCAGAAATAAAATCAAATACAGAAGCTTACTTAACAAGAAATGTATTTTATAATGAATTATATGGTAGAAGCTATGTAGCATTTGATAAGAAATATAATTTTGGAGTAAGACCAATACTTACTATTAAAGGTGATACGCTAATAAAAAAAGGAAATGGAACAGAAACAAATCCTTACCTTTTAGGAGATTTTGAATTTGGTCAAGCAGATGAAAAAATAAACGAAAGATTTAGTGGAGAGTATATAAAAATATCTAATAGTCTTTGGAGAATAGTAGAAAAACAAGATGATGGAACAACAAAAGTTATTTCAGACACTGTTTTATATCATGGTACAGATTACCTAATGGCAAGCTATGGTGTAGACTTAAAAAGTAATATTTATGGTACAAAGGAAAAAGAAAATATTGGATATCAAATAAATAATAAATCAAGTGAATATATAGATACAAAATACTTTGTAAATCATGAGGTTGAGATTCCAGTTTATAAAACTGATGCAAAATATAAAAAAGAAATAAAAACAGAAAAAATAAAAGCTAAAATAGTTGCTCCAAATATGTATGAAATGTTTTCAGCAACAAGTTTTGCTAACACAATGAGATCTTACTGGTTGATAAATTCATCACAAAAAGCAGAGTTAAAATATGGTGTATCTGATACTGGAATAGTCATGTATGGAGAATCATCACCTTATGTAAGTTATGGTGTTAGACCTGCTGGTTATCTTCATAAAGATAGTATTATAGTAAGTGGTAAAGGTACTAAAGAAAATCCATATATTATAGATAAATAGAAGTAGGTGATAATTTGAAAAAGGAAACAAAGAAAAATACAAAAGCAAAAAAAATAGTAATTTTAATAACTATATTAATTATTATTCTACTAACTTTAGTATTGATAAAAAAACTTTTTATGGAAAAAACTTTTAAAATAGATTCGCGAATAGAAAATGCTGAAAAATATCAAAGTGAACATAAGGATTTAAAAGTGGCAGGATGGATAAAAGTAGAAGGAACCAACATAGATTACCCAGTACTTGAAGATGCTGATAAAATAGAATATGAAGAAGATGGAAAGATTCAATACGTTTGGGAAAATGGACAAATGGAAAAATTACATAAGATAAATTACATAATGGGACACAATGTAATGAATCTTTCCAGCAATCCTTTAATTACAGATAAAAATCATAAAAGGTTTGAACAATTAATGAGCTTTACATATTATGATTTTATAAAAGAACATAAATATATCCAATTTACAATAAATGGTAAAGATTACATATTTAAAATATTTGCTGTATCTTATCCTTTATCATATGAGACATCTTCGTATAATGGAGATATTTATGATAAAAATGATACAAAAGAATACTTAGAAGAGATTTCTAAAAAGAATATTTATAATTTTGATATAGATATAAATGAAAAAGATACTATTTTATCACTAATAACATGCACAAGAATGTTTGGAACAAGTGATAAAAGAAGCTTCAAGGTAGATGCTAGACTACTAAGAGATGGTGAGAGTACAAAAAATTACAATGTTTCTAAATCTTCTAAATATAAAGAAGTTGAAGAAAAAATGAAGGGAGTAAATGAAAAAAATGAAGAAGTATAACAAATTAAAAAAGATATTTATAGTACTTATTCTAACAATGTTTGCATCTTGTATAGGCTATAATGTTTATGCGAAAGATTATAGTCAATGTACAACATATATTAATACAAGATATAAAGTTACATATGCTTATAAAAGCAATGGTATTGTTGAAGTAAGAAGTGCCAATGGTACTTTTGAAATAACAGCCATTGATGAAGGCTTTTATGATCATACTTCTACTAATGTAGAAACAAGTTTTACACCTAGTGGTGCAGCCAGTCATATAAGTACACCTCTTAACCAAATAATAGGTAAAACGATGGGAGATGGAAAACCAGTTAGTTTCAAAACTAGAAACTATAAGGGTGATGATGGGCGAGTTATAAGACTTACATTAGTATTAAATGATCCTAATGATAAAGTTTGTATGACAAAGCAAGATTATGAAGCAATTAAAGATCCTGCAATTAAAGCCAAAAGTATGCCTTATACTGAATATCTATATATTGATTTAATTGATTATGAATCAACTAATGTACAACAAGTTACTAATAATCATTACAACACTGGAGCATGTCTTGCTCTAAGAACTGGAAATAATTCTTCTAAAGTAATACCAAATGATTATTGGGCAAAATACAATTTAGCTTATTTAAATGACTACAAAAAATTAGTACCATATTGTTTCGATACAACTGTTGATTATAATTATACTGATGCTCAAACTCTAAGTATGGTAAAAAGTGCAATCCAAAGTACTTATGTTTTAAATTTAAATAAAAATGTAAATCAAGGATCAGAAGAATTTATAGCAGCCTTTGAAAGAATAAAAGAAAGAGCAAGAAGATTAGGTGGACAACATTGGAATGAAAATAAAAAACCTGATCAAAAGGGCTACAACTTAAAATGTGATTACAAAAAATTAACTCTAACAGAAGCAGAAAAAAAAGAAGATAATTACCAAGAAGGAGATTATCAATATGTAAATAAGGACTATTACTACGCAAGTGAAACAACTGTTACTCCTGTTACATATACATATAACTATGAAGGAGGCTTTACTCAAAAAGAAGAAATTCCAAATGCATGTTCTAGAATGTGTGAGGAATCATTAATAGTAGAATATGGTCCACCACAAGCAGCAATTGCTGGATTCTGTATAGAGTATCAAGTTAAAGTAACAAGTAGAGTAAAATGTACAAGTAAAATTAATGTACAACCTCCTAAAAGAAAAACAATTTGTCAACCAACTCCATATTGTGTTACAGGAAATGGTAATGTCTTATATCAAGGAGGACCAAATGAAGACTTTGATAAGTGTATAAACTCTTGTGATGGAGGAAAATATACTCAAAGTTGTTCAAATAAATGCTACAAAAAGGTTTATGGATCAAATAATAAAGCAAAAGCAACAGAGTTTACAACAGCTGTAACTGCTAAACAACTAGCAGCAAGTGCAACATCTAATGGTAGATATGTAAGAAATGGTTCTAATAATATTGGATGGGTAAATAATGGATCTGATTGGACATATGCTAGATGGTATATGGATCATCAAAGAGATAAAACTATTAGAGACCATAATAGTGGAAGATATACTGTAGATGGTAATGGATTCAAGAGACGTCAATATGGTAGTGGATTATGTGGAGATGTTTGTTCTTACATCGGATGTGATGATTATACATACTTAGATGAATCAACAGTCACAAAAGATTATGTTCAAAATCTAGAACAATACAACCATGCAGTTGAAGTATGTCAAGCAGCTGCAACTTGTACAACAAAGACAGCAACATTTAAAATAACTGCATCTTATACTAATGCTGATGATAAAGAAATAACTTTAGAATTCCCATTAAGTACTAAAGAAGATGTTATTAAAACACCAGGACCTGGAAATTCATTAGTAAATGATACAACAATATTAAAATATGATGGATGCTACAAAGATAATAATGAAAACAACTGGTATCAAACAGAGTGGAGTTTCCCAGGAACATGGATTAATAATAAAACTGGAGAAATTTCATTTAAAGAAATAAATGATCAAACATGGCATAAGAAAAAAGATAAATTCTGTTTACCTCTAGATGCTAAGAATGTTAACACTGGATGGTGGAATTGGTATATGGCTCAAAAGAATATAGATGCTTCTACTACAGGTTCATATAAAGATAAAGAATATGCAGATAAGTGTCAAAATCTTAATAATGCATCTACCTTGATAAATAAAGCAGCTCCAGAGAAATATAACATTCATGCAGAAACTCAAAACTTCGGATATTTTGGATGGAAGTTTAATATTGATTGCTTCTATGCATTAAATGATGGAACAGATTTAAATACTTCTAGCAAGAAAAATAATGATATTTGTGAGACAACTCCAGATGCTTACACAACAAGAACTGTAACAAATACAGATTTATTCCCTTCAAATGAAGCAGGAGGAGGAAAGACAAATACAAGTACAAACCAATCTGCAACAGGAAGAACACCTGGATTTAACTGGACATCAGCAGCAGAAATTACAAGCGATAAAAACAAAAATTATGCAGTAAATCCTGAATTATTAATTGGAAAGATTCAAAATAGAGGAAAGAAAATCTACGATGAAGCTAATAAAGATGAGTATCTAGATTATGAATTCTATTTAACTCCAGAAGATTTAAAAGCTATAAAACAATATAGCAAAGATAAAAAATCTTATTCTGACTGGGATTCAGAAAATAGAAAATATAACGAAGAATGGCAAGTATACTCATACTCAAGTCCTTTATTTAGATCAGGTGGTTTATTATCAGCATCAGGTGCCGCTAAAAAATTAGGAAAACTTGGATGTAATAACCAAGCAAATGCCGGAAGCTGTGAGTAAAGGAGGTAACTTAAATGAATAAAGGAATGTTAACAGTAGGAATAATATTATTAGCAGTGATTTCAC
>CASTSB010000014.1 GCA_949451605.1 uncultured Bacilli bacterium | reverse complement strand
TTACCTCCAAATAATCTTGTTAAAATATATTAAAGAAAAATCTTTAATATATTATCTTAATTAATCAGCTGATCTATATTCTAATGTAACATCACCAAATTGAACATCAAATGGACCATCAGATAAATCTCCATTAGCAAGATATTCAATAGTAACAATAATTTGTTCAGATGAGTCTTTTACTAAAGCATGATTAGTAATATTGTCTTTAGTACCAGTAACAGCAGCTTCATTACCTACTTTAACTGATAAAACAATATCATCACATGCAGTTTGAACTAAAGCATCACTTGCACCAGTTCCTGGAGTACAAACTCTGCTTGAAGTAGCACCACTAACATTTTTAAATAAAATATTCTTTAAATATGTTGAATATTGACCATTATTATATGCATATAAAGTATATGATACTTTTTGACCAGGTGCTGTAAAATAAGCCTTCAATCCTGAAACAGTTGGATTATCAGTATTATCAATTATTGCAGGATCTGCTTTTACTCCTTCAGGATATACTTCAGGAATAATTGGATCAGGATCTACTCCATCAGGAGTATTAGTAAAATCAATACTAAAAGTATCCTTATCTGGTGTTACTGTTGCACCAGACTTAATTGTTAAAGTTCCAGAATAAGCAGCAAAGCCAATAGATAGACCAACAATCGCAACTAATAATGCAGCAACTGCTAATACCTTGTTATTTTTTTCCTTATTATTGTTTTCCATACTCTACCTCCATTATAGTTTGTTATATAGTTACCTTATCCTATACTAACTATACTGATTATAGCAAATTAATTTTTTTAAAACAATATCTTTCCAAAAATAAAATAAAAACTTAATATTAAATAATATTAAGTTTATCCTTTAATGGGACTTTCTACTTTTTGGTTTCCAAACTCCAAAAAGTCAAGTTGCAAAAGCATATTATTTAAACATTTACCAGTAGCCTTACAATAACTATCTAAATTAATTTGTACATTATCAACCCTCTTTTGATCGTTACTAGTTACGATAATCTGATTAGGAACATCGGCTATATCAAGATTAGCCTTATCTACTAATTCACTAATAGTTGAACTGCTTATTTCATATCTAAATACTCTTTTACCACTTTCATATTCAGTTTTTGAAACATAGGACGCCTTTTCAAGTATCTTATCTAAATTATTTATAATTTTTAAATTTTTATTTGGAACATCACCTGGAGTCCAAGTCCCAATTACATTAGAATAATATAAACTATTATTTCTATAATGATTAGTAATGCTTTCTAGGTTATTTATACTAAATAATTCTAAATATCCATCTTTTTTACCTTCAATTATAGCGGCTAAGTTATCAACTTGAATTGAATATTTATATTGATAATTATCACCATTTATTTTTTTTATGTCAATATTGTTATTATTTTGCATCTGTTCTTCATACATCTTAGTTCCTATAGGTTCACCTGGAGTAACCATTCTAGCACCTATCGCAAGAGCAACAAAGAATATAAAATAAAAAGAAAAAAATATAATTGATTTTCCACGTGGAGTACCTTTTAAATCATTTATTAATTTACTTAATTTTTTCATTTATTTAAATACCTTTCCAATTAATGAATTTTTATCAATACCATTTAAATAATCTTTAACCAACATACGCTTTTTAGAAAAAGGCTTAATAGCTGTTATAACAATTTCACCATCACCTGTACAAACACCTATTCCATCTTTATAAATCGCAACAATCTCACCACATTGCTTATCATTACATTTACTTTTTCCAATATAACTATCATATATTTTAATTTCGTTATCATCTAACATCGCAAAACAAGCAGGCACTGGACACAATCCTCTTATATGATTAAATATTTCTCTAGAGCTTTTAGAAAAGTCTATATGCTCTTCTTCTCTTTTTATATTATAACCAAAAGTAACTTCTTCTTCATTTTGCTTAATTCTATTATTTGTTCCGTCAATTATAGAAGGCATAGTATCAAGTAATAGTTCACGCCCCATAATACTTAATCTATCATGCAAAGATTCTAGATTATCACTTTCTTCTATCTTAGTCTCCCTAGTTGAAATAATATCTCCATTATCCATTTTTACATCCATATACATTATAGTAATTCCGGTTTTATCATAACCTTCTATGATTGCTCTATGTATAGGAGCTCCACCTCTTAATTTAGGTAAAAGTGAAGCATGAACATTAATACAGCCAAGTCTTGGATAATCTAAAATTGCTTTAGGAATAATTTGACCATATGCACAAGTAACTATAATATCAGGTTCAAGCGCTAAAATATTTTCATAATCATTTCTTATCTTCTCAGGCTGAAAAATTAAAATATTATGTTCTAAAGCAACTTTCTTTATAGGCGTTGGTTCAAACAATTGACGCCTTCCAACTCTTCTATCTGGTTGACTAACAACTCCAACCACCTCATAATTTTCTATTAATCCTTCTAAAATTGGAACCGCAAAATCAGGTGTTCCCATAAAAACAACTTTCAAAAAAATCACATCCTATATAAATATTATTGTTAGTATCACTCCTAAAATTGTAAAAAGTAATCCCAAAATAATTAATATACTTACTTTACCATATTTATTTCCAAATTTAAAATCATCATCTACAATTTCAACCTTTTTTCTCTTTTTCTTTTTAATTCTCTTCGCAAATTCTTTATATGAAGGTAACTCTATAAAGCAAAGTTTCTTTCGATCTATTTCTTCTGTTTCTTCATAATAATCATCATATGCACTAAAAATATTTAAAACCGCATCTTCTAAATTTAAATCTTTATTTATTTTATACTCTTCCTTTACTTCTAAAATATCTTTTCTTTTAATAAGTACTAAATAAATATTATCACTGCTATGAATATAATAATCCCACAAAATATTAAATATTTCTATAATTCTTAATTTTTCATCTTCACTAACCATCAAAGAATTAAGAGTTCTTTTAACATTATTTAGTGATTTGCGATAATCTCTTGTAAAGTATGAACCTATATCATATTTTTCATTAACTAATTTATTATTGCACACTAAATTAAACAAATATTGAGGAAAATTAATAGATGATGAACAAGCAACACTAAAATTTGTAGTCAAAGAAATTTTATTTTCTAAATCTTCTAAGATATTAAAACCATATTTACTTAAAATACTATTAAGTTCAAAAACATCTCGACCTTCGCCTTTTCTTTTAAGACCATTATTTTTAATTTCTAAATATTCAACTTTACTAACACCATAAATATAATATCCCTCTTTAATAAATTTATCATATATATGATTCAAAATAATTTTTTGTCCTTCTTCTTCCGTCAAATTTTTAATCATTAATTGCTTTGAAAGACTTTTTATAATTATTTTAACAATACCAATTTTAATATCTTCTACTTTATCTAATTTTCTAAATAAAGCTTCTACATTTAATAAATATTCTTGAAAATACTTTTCATCTTTAATAATTATTTTATATTTATATAAAGAATCAAGAAAAAGTATTAACACTCTTTCTTGTATAAGATGTATAGAATTTATATTGTCCTCTGTTTTTTTATCATAATACTTAGGATTATTAAATATTTCTTTTAAAATATCAAAAGTCTTCTGATTTTTAATTAAACTATCTAACAAATCAATCACCACACTAACGAGATAAATACATTAATAAATAATAAACAAATCCACCTATAATAATTAAAAGTAATGAAAATAAAACTATCTTAGTAAAAATATTATTTTTATCATAATAAGAATCATAACTAGTCTTAGAATTCTCCATTAAATTTTCATAGGCTTCTCTATTTTTTCTATTTACTTCTAATTCAGTACTTGTTGTGATATTTGTATTTAATTTATCACTTGTACTAAAACTACTATTACTTGTAGTTATCCCCTCATCAAATTCATTATTCTCATCATTTAAATCATTATCTTTATTTTTCATAAAAGAATCATCAAAAAATGCCACACTAAACACCTCTCTATTCTATTTATAATACTATCATAATTTAAAATATTTGACTAGGATTAAAATCGATGTCAATCTTTATATTTTTATTATTTTTATAATGATCCAACACCTTTTCTAAAAGCTCCTTAAGATTTTCTTCTTTTTTATATTTAAGTATTATTCCATATCTAAAAATATTATTTACTCTAAATATAGTACAAGGTGTTGGTCCAAGAATACTAAATCCATTTAAATTTCTTTCTATTGATCTTTTTATTTTATTTGCTTCTAAAAATATATAATTAGCATCTACCCCACTTAACTTTATATAACATAGGAAATAGTAAGGAGGATATTTCAAAGTTTTTCTAATATTCATTTCATATTTATAAAAGCTTAAATAATCATGAGTCTTTGTATACTTTATTGCATAATGATCAGGATTAAAAGTTTGAATAATTACCTTGCCTGTCTTATTACTTCTTCCACTTCTACCAGCTACTTGTGAAAGTAAAGAAAAAGTATTTTCACTACTCCTAAAATCGGGAATATTTAAAGACGTATCAGCATTTATAACACCTACTAAGGTTACATTAGAAAAATCCAGTCCCTTCGCAACTATTTGAGTTCCAAGTAAAATATCATACTCATGATTTTTAAAAGCCATAATCATTTTCTCATGAGAACCTTTCCTACTTGTAGTATCATAATCCATTCTAAGTATTCTACAATTAAGTTCTTTTTTTAATTCCTCTTCTATTTTTTCAGTACCACAGCCTAAATCATTTATAGATTCTTCTTTGCATTCAGGACAAATATTTGCTTTTTTATCCCCATATCCACAATAATGACATCTAAGCGTATTACTTGTTTTATGATAAGTTAATGTAATATCACAATTAGGACATTTAAAGGTATAACCACAGTTTTTACAAGTTATAAAAGAAGAATGACCTCTTCTATTTAAAAGTAGTATTACTTGTTCGTTATTTTTCAAACACTCTTTTATTGAATTAATTAAAACCTTTGAAAAATAGCTTTTATTAGTTTTCATTTCTTCGTTTAAATCTACAAGCTTTACTTCAGGCAACTCTTTGCCATTAACTCTATTTAATAAATTAACTAAATGATATACTCCCTTTTTTGCTCTAGCATAACTTTCTAAAGATGGTGTAGCACTTCCAAGAACTACTTTACAGTTATGGTATTTGCTTCTTTTAATCGCAACATTTATAGCACTATATCTTGGGTTAGAATCACTTTGCTTATATGAATCACTATGCTCCTCATCAACAATTATAATACCTATATTTTTAAGAGGTGCAAATATAGCAGATCTAGCCCCTATAACTATAGAAGCTTCTCCCCTAGCAATTCTTCTCCACTCATCATACTTTTCACCATCAGATAAAGCAGAATGTAAAGCCGCAATCTTATCACCAAATCTTGCTTGAAATCTACTAACCATTTGAGGAGTTAAACTAATTTCAGGAACCAATACAATACTACTACGTCCTAAAGTTAATTGCTTTTCAATAAGTTCCATATATACTTCTGTTTTTCCACTACCTGTTACTCCATGTAACAAATAAACTTGATCACAAGTATTTTCTATTTCATTAACAACATTTTGTTGTTCATTAGTAAGAATTTTCTTTTCTTGTTTTTCACTATTATATTGAATTCTATAATGTTCTTTTTTCTCTTCCACCAAAATTTCTTTCTTAACTAATGTTTTTAAAGCACTTAAAGAAATATTTGTAAGTTCACTTTTTATAACTAAGTCTTTTTCTAAACATAAATCAATAATTTGTTTTTGTTTTTCACTTAACTTATATTCTGAAATATCTATATCATTTATCTTATAAAAAATATCCATTTTAAGTAAATTCTTACTTCCAATTTTAGCTTTTAAAGCTTTAGGTAACATTACTTGATAGCAACTAATTAAAGTAGCTAAGTTATCTTTACTCATCCATTTACCAAGTTCTAATAATTCACTACTTAAAACAACATCTATATCTTTAATACTTATTATGTCTTTTAAGGTAAGCTCTTGTGTATTTTCATTCTTAATTTCTAATACAAATCCATCCAAAACTTGTCTTCCAAATGGTACTTCTACTCTAATACCAATTTTTATATTAGACTCTAATTCTTTTGGCACATTATAATCAAAAACTTTATCTATATTCTTATTAGATAATTCTACTAAAACACCAACTACCAAGCATATCACCTCCTAATAAAATTATAGCATAAAAAAAGCATATGTAATTAACATATGCGATATATCAGCTACCATAAACGGATGAAAAATTAACAGTACTAGGTGCAATTTCCACAGTAAATGGCCCATCCGCTAAAACTTGAGCATTAACTCCATAATATACTGTGAATTTCATTCTTGTATATCCATTTTTAGGTATATTATATTTTTCTCCTTTAAATGGATAAGAACTAGCATATCCACTTGGGTCTAAATCAGGAAAGGAATATGAAATTGATATATGACTGCAAGTTGCTTGAACTAAAGCATCAGTTGCTCCTTCCCCAGCAATACATTTTCTAGGTCCAGTATTTACTTGTCTAAGATATGCCGTAAGATTTCCAACATTATGAATATAAAAAACATATTCTGTTCTATCTCCAGGTTTTACTAAATAAGCATTTAGTCCTGTAATTTCAGAAGTAGTACCATTAGTAATAGTTGCCACTCCAGATTTCGAAACATAAGTGCCAGTAGATGGAGGAACTTCCAATAAATTAGTATCAGTAGCAGACCCAGACATAATTACTTTTAAAGAGGATGCATCGGGTGAAACATTTGCACTACTATTAATTTTTAAGACTGAAGAAAAAGTTGCCAGCCCTATTGAAAGTCCAAAAACTACTAATAATAAGAATATAATAATAGTTAATTTTTTATTGTCTTTACCCATATATCTAACACCTCTATTATCCTTATTATATATATTTGCAAGAAAAAACATGTACAATGTACATGTTATCTTTTAGAATAATTTAATAATATCATTAAACGTTACAAGTAACATCAAAAGTAGTAAGACCATAAGACCAATCGCATGAATTTTATTTTCAAGTTCAGGATCTACTGGTTTTCTTCTAATAGCTTCAATAATTATAAATATAATATGTCCACCATCAAAAGCAGGAATAGGAAGTAAATTTAAAAATCCTACATTAATACTTAAGTAAGCAACTAAATATAAAATACTTGAAAGTCCAGCCCTACTTTGTTCACCTACAACTGTATATATACCAACTGGTCCAGATAATTGTCCTAAACTAATACCTCCAGTAAATAAATATTTAACAGTTAATCCCATTTGTTTAACTAAAGATGCAAATTTACTTACAGAATATTTAATTGAACTTACTAATCCTTTAGTTCTTTCTTGTTGCATAGAGATACCAAACATATAAGATTCTTTTCCATCATTAGTAACTTTCTTAGCTTTTACTTTATAATTTTCTGTAGTACCATTTTTCTTTTCAACTTTGATATCATTACTCTTTTTAGGATCTGCAATCGCAAGATATAAAGATACATCATCACTAGTAGTTACTTTATGCCCATTAATTTCTACTATTTTATCCCCAATAGACATTCCAGCATTACTTGCAGGATAATTATCTGTTAAATCTGTAACTACAGGGTTCATAGTAGTACCACCCCATATAAGACCTATAAAAAATAAAAGTAAGATTGCTAAAATAAAATTATTTCCAGGTCCAAAAAACATTATTAAAAATCTTTGAAAGCAACTCTTAGATTGCAATCTTCGATCCTTTGGCACCTTTTCGCTATCATCAGCATCTAAATCTTCACCAGCCATTTGGCAAAAACCACCAATAGGGATAAGCCTTAATGTATATTCAGTTTCGCCTATCTTTTTTCCCCATAACTTAGGGCCCATTCCAATTGCAAACTCATAAACATATACACCTGCTATTTTAGCCCAAGTAAAATGTCCTAATTCATGAATTAATACTATAACACCTAAAATAAGTATAAATAAAATTAAATTCCAAATAAAACCTAACATTTATATTCCTCCTTAAATAATACCTAACAATATAACAAATGCTAAAACTACAAATATCATACTATCAAATCTATCTAATATACCACCGTGACCTGGAATTAAATCAGAAAAATCTTTTTTTTCATAGTATCTTTTAATTGATGAAAATACTAAATCTCCAATTTGTCCTATTAATGATAATCCTACCGTAATCATTATAATAAATACTAACGACATATTAGGGTTAATTACAGTATGATAAAAACTTACCGCAACAAAAGTACCCATTAAAGTACCTCCAATTAATCCTTCAACTGTCTTTTTAGGAGAAATGCTGCTAAGTTTATGATTACCTACAAGCATTCCAGTAAACAAAGCAAAAGTATCTGTCATAGTAGTAATTAAAAATAAATAAATAATATATTTTAAATCATAATTTCTAGTAATAATAAGTAAGTTATAACTTAATCCAATAAATAGAACAGATGCAATTACATATAAAGCATCACTAATATTATATTTATCTTGGTTATTAATAAATACAAGAGGAGCTAAAAATAAAAATATTATTCCTGACATGACTTTATAATCTAAACTATATTGAAAATCAACAGCACTTGTATTACCAAATGTAAAATATAAAACTAAAATATAAGCAAATAAATTAATAACTAATGGTAACTTCTCTTTTTGTTCTTTAATATGTAATAATTCGTATAAACTAAGAACCGCTATTGCACTCATAAGTATTTGAAAAGACACACCACCAATTATTAAAAATGGAATAAAAACAATAACTATTAATAAAGCACTCATCACTCTCTTTGTCATTTCTTAATACCTCCAAATCTTCTATTTCTCTTGTTAAATTCAATAATTGCCTTATCAAATTCATCTTCTGTAAAATCAGGAAAATAAGTTTGTGGAAAATAATATTCTGCATAACTTGATTGATATAACATAAAATTACTTATTCTTTGTTCTCCACTAGTTCTAATAACAAAATCAAGAGGTGGCAAATTTTGATAAAGACTTTCTTGAATAAATTCACGAGTAATATCATCTAAAGATATTTTATTATCTTTATATAATTCACAAACTTTTTTCATAGTATCAACAATTTCATATTGTCCACCATAATTAATACAAATATTTAAAACTGGTCCTGTATTAGATTTTGACTTTTCTTCTGCATCTCTCATAGCTTCAAGTACTTTTTTAGGTAAAGGCTCTCCTCTTCCTGAAAATACTACCCTAGCATTTGCTTCCATTATTTCATTAAATTCATCTTTAAACATTTTTACAAATAGATCCATTAAAAAATCTACTTCTTGTTTCTCTCTTTTAAAATTTTCTGTTGAAAATACAAATAATGAAACATATTTTACTCCAACTTTACTCATATATTTCATTAATCTCTTAAAAGTATCCACACCAGCACGATGTCCAGCACTACGAATCTTACCACGTTCCTGAGCCCATCTACCATTACCATCCATGATAATACCGATGTGATTAGGAATAATCAAATTTTCTTTCATATCATTACCTCTAGTTAATTATAAAATAAATTCAAAAAAAAAGAAAGTCTAAACAACTTTCTAAAATTTATCTATATCAATTTTTACATACTTATTACTTTCTATTGATGCAGCTGTTTGTACTAAAGTTCTAAGAGCATGAGCCGCATTACCTTCACGACCAACAACTCTTCCCATATCCTCTTCTGCTACTATAACTTGAATAAGTATTGTATTTTCTTCATCTGTAGGAAATTCTTTTACGCTTACGCTATCTTCATTCACTACAATAGATTTAACTAAGTTTTCTGTTAATTTTACTAAATCCATAAATTAGTTTTCCTTCTTTGATTTAGCATCAGCATACTTTTTCATAATTCCAGCTTTACTGAATAAATTTTTAACAGTATCTGTAGGAATAGCTCCATTATTTAACCATTTTAAAGCTACTTCTTCATTTATTTTAACACTACCTTCTCCAACTGGAGCATAAGTACCAACTAATTCAAGATATTGTCCATCTCTAGAACGTCTAGAATCAGTAGCAACTATTCTATAAGTAGGTCTTTTTTTAGCACCCATTCTTGTTAATCTTAATTTAACTGCCATTAATATCCCTCCATTTCTAAAACTAGTAATATTATATTAAATATAATTATATATGTCAACCTTTTTTTGATAACAGTACTATTTCTTTAGTAATTTATATCTTTTAATACATTTACTTCTATATGAATCATTAATTACTGCATTAAATCCTTTTTTAAACTCAGGAGATTTTTCTTTAAAAAGATCTTTACTTGTAATAATAAATCTCGCAACATCTCTTTGTTCATCTGTTAAGGATAGTAAATTAAATTCTTCTGTTATGAATTCTGGAAAAACCGCATAAGTAACTAAAATATTTCTATTTCTATCTAAATTATTTTCTATTTCATTTAATAAAGAATTCTTCATATCTATATAATAGTCATCGCTTAAATAATAATTTACCTCGTTAAAAAAACGTTTAGAATCAAATACTTCTTTCCTTAATTCATTAATTCTTTCATCTTCCAAAAGTCCTTGCGAGTTTACTCTAAAATCATCTATATTAAATCCATAGGAATTATAAATCATTAAAAAACTTAGACAATTACTAAATCTTGCTAAAACATTTATTTTAGAAGATATAGCGCTACGAGTTTCAATTTTCTCATTTGCTAAAGCTAGTTGATTATCTTTTTCTTTAAGAGTTGATAGAAACTTGCTATCTCCTAATATTATATTTCTAAATGATTCTGCATTTTTTACTAAATCCTTGCTATCTAAAAGTTCATATAATCCATCATCAATAACTGCTTTAAATTTTTTATTAGAATGTAATTCTTCTAATAAAGCTTTTTCTAATCTTTTCCATTCATTAATAATAGAAGACTTGCTATCTTTAATTAAATTTGAAATAGCATTAATCGCATATAACTCTTGAAGATATCCAGAAACTTTAGAATAATTATTTGAAATAGTTTTTCTTAAGTTATTTATAGCTAGTTCATATATTTCTTCATCGTTTAAATTTCTTAAATCTTTTTCAGTCGGAAAGTCATAATTATTTTTTATACACATCTTTTAGCACCCCGCAAAATCATCTATACGATATCATAAATTTAAAATTTATTCAACAAAAAATAACCCTAAAGGTTATTTAATTAGATTTTTTCTTCAAGATAATCTTCTTTTACTTCTTTATCTATAACATTATCAACTCTTGCTTCTTCAACAATATCTTCCCAAGGGTCTTCTTCAAGTGATGCTTCAATTTTTACTTTAACATCCCCAACTAATTCAATTCCTAATTCTTTCTCGATAGAATAATCTATATTTTCTCCATCAATATTTACTTTAACACAATTAGGTTGTTTTAAACTTCTTACAATAATTTCTTCACTTAAAACATCTTCATCAACTGGTCTCATATTAACTTTTTCTTTATAATTATTAGTTTCCCTAATAACTTCTGTTTTAGTATCATTATCATAAGAATACCAAATATTTACATCGTAGCTTCCAGTAATAATTATACTATCTCCATTTTTAACACCATTAAAATTATGATTAATTACCCAACACCCTAAAATAGTTGAAGGAGCATTATTAACCTTAACTGAATGATTAGAAGTGAACGATTTTTTTCCTTTAGCAATAACTGCTTTTGTAACAATCTCTTTAAAATTAGCCATAAGATTTCCTCCCTATTGTAATGTATGCAACAAAAAGGAAATATTGCAAAAAAATAAGCAATTATTAAATTGCTTATTTAATTAATTTCTTTCGAGATATACCAAATGCAATTATAGATAAAGTTATAATTGAACTTATAATTATATTTTTAACTTCAACTTTATTATTTTCTAAAACTCTATAAATAGCTTTAAATTTCTTCTTATTATTCAATTTTATTTTAATATTTAATAAAGTATCAGAATAAATATTTACTTTTTTAGAATTCTTAACTAAAGACATATAACTTTATTTAATACTAATATATACTTTCACATAAACTGCATTACTTACTACTTTCATTGCCAGTGGATTTTAGTCAGTTCTTAAAACCCAATATTTCCATCTACAGAAGCATAGACAAAGCAGTATTACCTTGTGTCTTATCAAAAAGCAACATTTCTCCAACCAACTTGTGCTTTTCTATAAGAAATATCAAATAAATAAACTACTTGATCACTAATATCAGAATAATTTATAACTGCAACTTCCTCCATTATTCTTGTATTACTAGTTTTAAAGTTTACAAATGATAAAACCAATAAAACTAATAGCTAATCATTTTTTTAATTTGAAAACTTTTTTAATACTAACAATTTACCTCCAAATTATGTTCATGTTTTGAAAAAAGAACTAAATTTAACTATTATATTCACAATTTTTAGAATGCTCTTTAAGATTCTAATATATACTTCAAAGATAACATTAGTTTCCTAATGCTATCTCAAAAGGATTATCCTTAGTTCCTTCTCCTCTAACTATCTTCGTATTTGCTTTTAGATTAATTACTGGACGCATACCATAATTATTTACTTTACCACTATAATCAATATATCCACTATTAGATATGCTATAAATATGTTCATTTGTTCCATACGAATAATATGGAGAAATGGTCCAGAAAGTATTACCATTCCAATATAAATATGATAATTTATTGGAATAAGTACTGCTATTAATCATGCCAGAAAGCATAGCTTCATCAGATGTTATCAAACCAATAGAATACTCCAAATCTCCATTACCATTAGCAGCATTTTTAGTAAATTTATCATTATTATTTGTACAGATTAAATTTGGTCTTCTATTATTCAAACGATTATGTGTACTATAATAAGTAGAAGCATTATATGTAAAATATCCATTTCCTGAATAATAGCTTCTATCATTACAGAATAATCTATCATCCAAATAATCAGATAATAAATTATTATTTGAATCTATCTGATCCTTAATATGAGTTTCATACCACTCATCAAGTTTAATTAAAATATTAGACTTCTTTATATTTTTAGTAGCATTTTCATATGATGTTGAACCATTTATTAAACGAGTAACATATACTTTTGTTGATTCCACTTTAGTATTTGAATCTGTAATTCTCTCATCTCTGTTTAATCTATAAAGCTTATTACAAGATGAACCTCCATTGCCTCCACAAGAATAAATATATCTTTCTGTATAAATTTTATCTTTTACTTCTAAATATTTACCTTCCAAAGAATTTCCATCTGTTGTATCAAGAGTAAATAAATTAGTTGCTTTATTCCATGTATAAGATTTTGAAACATTATAAATAGATGTTGAATCATCTTGAATAGTAAAAGTCGTATTATTCGATGTATTAGGCTCTTCACTAAACTCATCATCATTATACATTAATCCCAAATATGTAGGATCATATATTTGACTATTATTACCATCTTTTGGATAATTAAATGATGTTAAAACTTTATCACTACTAGAAACACTGTTAGGAGAAGAGCCATAAAATATCATTCTTATTGTTCCATCCCCATTTATTCTAATTACCTTCCAATAATAATTTCCAAATTTTACTATATTTCCATCCACCGCTCCACGATAATAATAACTATTTCCATAATCATCATTTTTAGAAAACATTCCAGTTTCTTCCGAATTATATCCTGCTACTTTAGGGTTTATTTCATATAATGAGAATGTATATTTATTACTTGTATCATGAATAAAACTATTATACTCTTTTTCAGTAACTTCAAGATTATCTAAAGATACAATTTTATATATTTGGGAACATGATGTATTGTAAAATCCCTTACAAGCATAATACGATGTATTTTCCAAATCATAATTTTCTGGCTTTGACTTTGATTCATATTCTAAAATACTAAATTGTCCTGATTCTTTATTAAATGTATATTTAGTTCCTAACCTTAAATAATCTGATGTATATCCCCAAGCAATTGCTCCCGTTTCATTATAAACTCTATCCTCACGTGTATAAGTAACTGTAGAAATCTTTGGAGCTTCTTTTTCAACATAGTTTACTGAAGGACTGATTTTGCTAAATACAGGATCTCCTTTTTCTTCTATCTTAGTTTTTGCTAAAGCAATGTTTGCTGTACGTGCTTCTT
>CASTSB010000013.1 GCA_949451605.1 uncultured Bacilli bacterium | reverse complement strand
ACATGTTAACATTGGTACAATTGGACACGTAGATCATGGTAAAACTACTACTACTGCTGCTATTACTAAATGTTTAGCTGGTAAAAACGGTAACCAAGCTGTTGATTTTGCTAACATCGATAAAGCACCAGAAGAAAGAGAACGTGGTATCACTATCAATACTGCACACGTTGAATACAGTACTGATAAGAGACATTATGCTCACGTAGACTGCCCAGGACATGCTGATTATGTTAAAAACATGATTACTGGAGCTGCTCAAATGGATGGAGCTATCTTAGTTATAGCTGCTACTGATGGACCAATGGCGCAAACTCGTGAACATATCTTACTTGCTCGTCAAGTTGGAGTACCTAAAATGGTTGTTTTCTTAAACAAATGTGATATGGTAGATGATCCTGAATTATTAGAATTAGTTGAAATGGATGTTCGTGAATTATTAAACGAATATGGTTTCGATGGAGACAATACTCCAGTTATCCAAGGTTCTGCTTTAAAAGCTCTTGAAGGTGATGCTGAATGGGCTAAGAAGATTGATGAATTAATGGATGCAGTTGATGAATGGATTCCAACTCCAGAAAGAGATAATGATAAACCATTCTTAATGAGTATTGAAGATGTATTCACAATCACTGGTCGTGGTACTGTTGTTACTGGACGTGTTGAACGTGGACAATTAAAACTTAACGATGAAGTTGAAATCGTTGGTATTAAAGAAACTAAGAAAACAGTTGTTACTGGAATTGAAATGTTCCGTAAACAATTAGATTATGCTGAAGCTGGAGATAATGCTGGTGTATTATTACGTGGTATTTCTCGTGAAGAAGTTGAACGTGGACAAGTTCTTGCTAAACCTGGAACAGTTACACCTCATCATAAATTCAAAGCTACAGTTTATGTATTAAGCAAAGAAGAAGGTGGACGTCATACTCCATTCTTCACAAACTATCGTCCTCAATTCTATTTCAGAACTACAGACGTTACTGGTGTAATTAGCTTACCAGAAGGTGTTGAAATGGTTATGCCAGGAGATAACATTAACATTGATGTTGAATTAATTCACTCAATCGCACTTGAACAAGGTACTAAATTCTCTATCCGTGAAGGTGGACGTACTGTTGGTGCTGGTAATGTTACTGAAATCGTTGAATAATGATTTTAAAATAGTTAGCGCAATTGCGTTAGCTATTTTTTTGTTATTTTAAGACATTAAAAAAGTATATAATTAATAGTCTGCTAGACAATAATTATATACTTTTATTTTTTATCATTTGTTTTTTTCTTATTTTTTATAAAGCTCTTATATAAGTTGTAAGAAAAGTTATTTAATACTATATCAAATTCTCCAATATATTCAGTAATTGTAGTATTAAATCCTAGTTTCTTTTCATTATAAATATTTTCTTTTTCAAATTGACCAATTATTCCACCTAAATTTATGTATTTTAAATTCTTTTTTGTGTATTCCTCAATCATTTTCCATTTTATAACGTATTCAGGATTTTGCGATTTATATTTTGGGTCTACTCCTTCAGCAATTATGTAAGCGGCATTATCATATATTATTGATATTGCCCCTCCAATAGTTATACCATCAGGATATTCTTTTAATAATTGAGTAGCTTGAATCATGGCATTTTTATATGTATCTAGTAATTTATCTGATTCCATTTTCTTATTTAGAACATTGTTTTTTTGCTTTTCATCTAGGCTTTGATCTTGTATCATACTTGATAATATACTGTTATTTTCCAACTCTTTTTCGTAAGCATTTTTACTGTTTTCTGTAAAAATTTCAGTATTAATTTTAGCATAATATACTTCAGCATCATCACCAAAATTTTCTATTATTTGTTTGAAATAAGCTTTAGGTTTTCTAAATTCTTTTTTTATATATAAATATAATTTATCAATATTTTTTTCTTCATCTTTTACAACGTTAATACCAAAATTTAAACCCCTACGAATTTTGTTTCTTGTTCTTTTATCAAACTTTGAAAATAATTCTTGTGTATTATTATTTAGTATAATTAAACTTTCCCATCTAGGTTTTTCTGTTTCAAATGTAGTTGTTTTACCTTTATATTCAAAACCTGTAGATTTTAAGTTTTCTATTATTTTATTTCCTTGATTATTGAAGTTCATAATAGTTCCGTTGTAGTCTCTAATTGTTAGGGGAATATAAGGATCTATTCTTAAGAGCATAAAGCCTTGTTTTCCTAAAACCTGTTTTATTTTTTTTATAACATCTTCTAAATCATCAATGTTTTCATAATTAAATAATATTCCTCTTGGAGCATAGGCAATTTTGTTATTCATAAAAATATTTTTGTAAAGAATTAGGGTTGCGCCAATCAATTTGTTTGTGTCACTTACAATACCAAGATAATGAATATTATAGCCAAACTTTGTCATAAGTGAACCATATGCACTCGTTTGGTAAAAGTTTCTATAACGATGGTTTTTAGCAAAATTATCAAATTGTTTAGAATTAAGTGTTACTATTTTCATCTAAAACACCTCTTTATCATATTGTTTATTATACCATATAAATTGTTGTATATACAATATCTGATAAGTAAATAATGAGTGGTTAAAAGCCTAAATATATAGTATAATTATATTGGTGATACAATTATGTTTGAAAATAAAAAAATTTTTATATTAGGCTTAGCTAGAAGTGGTTATCAAGCTGCGAAAGTACTGATAGAAAAGGGTAATGAAGTAATATTAAATGATGGTAAAGAGGAAGATAAATTAGACCAAGAACAAATAAAAGAATTGAGAGAATTAGGAGTAACCTTAGTATTTGGAAGTCATCCAGATGACCTTCTTGATTCATCTTTTGACTATTTAATTAAAAATCCAGGAGTACCAATTGATCATAAATATGTTTTAAAAGCTAGAGAGTTAAATATAGAAGTTATTAATGAAGTGGAAATGGCTTATAGACTTCTACCAGAAGGGGTTAAGATAATAGGAATAACTGGTACAAATGGAAAAACTACTACTACAACTTTAACTTACAATATCATGAAAGAGGCTTATGGTGATAAAGTATTTCTAGCAGGAAATATTGGTTATCCTCTATGTAGCATTTTAAATGATGTTAAGAAAGATGATATTATCGTTATGGAAGTGTCTTGCCAGCAACTAGAGAATTTAAATAAATTCCATCCAAATGTAGCTTTAATGACTAATCTTAGTCCTGCTCATATTGATTTTTTAAAGAGTTATGAAAATTATAAACGAGTAAAAGCTAAATTATTTAAAAATCAAACGGAAGAAGATATTGCGATTTTAAATATTGAAAATGAAGATGTAATAAATGAAACTAAAGATATTAAATCAACGACTAAGTATTTTTCTAGTAAGAAAGAAATTAATGGTTGTTATTTAAAAGATAATTCTATTTATTATTATGGTGAAAAAGTTATATCAAGAGAAGAAATATTTATTGCTGGAATACATAATGTTGAAAACTGTATGGGAGCTATAATGATAGCTAAAGAGTTTAATGTATCTAATGATATTATTTGTAAAGTTATATCTTCTTTTAGAGGTGTTGAACATAGGCTTGAGTATGTTGATACAGTAAATGGAGTAAGATATTATAACGATACTGAAGCTACAAATATTAAATGTACTCAAATTGCATTATCTTCTTTTGATAATCCGATAACAATTATTCTAGGAGGTTTGGAAAGAGGACAAGATTTTAATGAGTTAACTCCGTTTATGAAAAATGTATCTAATATAATAGCAATTGGCCAATGTAGAAATAGAGTTTTAGATTATGGAAAAAGTTTAAATATTCCTACTTATAGTTTTGAGTATTTAAAAGATGGTTTTGATAAATGTGTTGAAGTATCAAAATCTGGTGATATAATATTATTGAGTCCTGCATCTGCTTCGTGGGATCAATATAAAGAATGCGAAATAAGAGGAGCAGAATTTAAAAAGAAAGTGGAGGAATTAAAAAATGAAAATTAAAGACGTTAAAGCTAGAGAAATATTAGATTCTAGAGGAAATCCAACAGTTGAAGTTGATGTAATTTTAGAAAATGGTATATTAGGTCGTGCAGCAGTACCTAGTGGTGCATCAACTGGTGAAAGAGAAGCCTTAGAGTTAAGAGATGGAGATAAATCAAGATATATGGGAAAGGGTACATTAAAAGCTGTTGCTAATGTTAATGGACCTTTAAGAGATTTAGTAATTGGTATGGATGCAGCTGATCAAAAAGCACTTGACTATGCCATGATTGAAGCAGATGGTACTGAAACAAAATCTAAATATGGGGCAAACGCTATACTTGGTATTTCTATGGCTGCTTTAAAAGCAAGTGCAATAGAAGCTGGTAAACCTTTATATGCTTATGTAGGAAATGGTACAACTTTACCAAAGCCAATGATGAATATAATTAATGGTGGTGCTCATGCAGATAATAAACTTGATTTCCAAGAATTTATGATTATTCCACAAAGAGATACTATTAGAGAAAGATTAAGAGTTGGAGCTGAAGTATTCCACAATTTAAAGAAAGTTTTAAATGAAAAGAAATTAGCTACTGGTGTAGGAGATGAGGGTGGTTTTGCTCCTGATTTACAATCAAACCAAGAAGGTTTTGAACTTATTATGGAAGCTATTAATAAGGCTGGATATGAGCCAGGAAAAGATGTTTGTTTGGCAATAGATGTAGCGGCTAGTGAATTTTATGATAATGGAAAATATAATCTTGTTGGAGAAGGTAGAAGCTTAACTACAGATGAATTAATTGATTTTTATGAAGAATTAGTTAATAAATATCCAATTATTTCTATTGAAGATCCAGTAGATGAAAATGATTGGGAAGGATTTAGAAAAATCACTGAAAGAATTGGAGATAGAGTTCAATTAGTTGGGGATGACTTATTTGTTACTAATAAAAAGTGTTTACAAATGGGAATTGATAACCATGCAGGAAATGCAATATTATTAAAAGTTAATCAAATAGGAACTATAACTGAAACTTTAGAAACAATAGAACTTGCAAGAAATAATGGCTATAATACAGTTATTTCTCATAGAAGTGGTGAAACAGAAGATACAACTATTGCAGATTTGGCAGTAGGTCTTAATTTGGGACAAATTAAAACTGGATCAATGTCTAGAACAGATAGAGTTTGTAAATATAATCAATTAATGAGAATTGAAGAAGAACTATCTAAGTAAATTTTTACTTGACAAGATCATATAATATATTTATAATAGAAGAAATTTATTTAATCTATTAGAAAGACCAATACTTTATGAGCTCTTTTTTTACAGTGAGTTGAGGATAGTGAGAACTTAACGAAAATCTTATAAGGTTCCTACCTTTCTAGGAGGAGTTTTATACTCTCGGTGTATTTAACATCGTTAAAAAATTAAGTTAAATTAAGGATGGTACCGTGCTTTATGCACTCCTTTAGGTATCATCCTTTTTTTTGGAGGAGGATTAGAAATGAAATTAAGTAATAGTTATTTCTTTACATTAAAAGAAAATGTAAAAGATGAAGAGTCTCTTAGTGCTAATTTATTAGTAAGAGCAGGTATGATTAAAAAGGCTGGTAGTGGAATTTATACATTCTTGCCACTTGGATTAAAAGTACTTACAAAGATTCAAGGTATTGTTAGAAAAGAAATGAATAATATTGATTCGCAGGAATTATTGATGCCTTCACTATTACCTGAGGAAGTTTATGTAAATAGTGGAAGACGTGAGGTTTTTGGAAATGATATGTTCGGTTTATCAGATAGATTTGATAGAAAATATGTTCTTGGACCAACTCATGAAGAGATGTTTGTAAATGTAGCTAAAGATGTTATTAAGTCTTATAAGGACATGCCTTTAAGTTTATATCAAATGGCTAATAAATATCGTGATGAACCTAGAAGTAGATATGGTCTTATTAGAACTCGTGAGTTTATTATGAAAGATGCTTATACTTTTGATAGGAACCTAGATGATTTAGATGTTGCATATCATAAAATGTTTGATGCTTATAAGAAAATTTTCGATCAAATTGGATTAGATTATAGAATTGTTAAAGCTTCAACTGGTGCAATGGGTGGTCTTTTATCTGAGGAGTTTCAAGCAGTTTGTGATATTGGAGAAGATGTTTTAGTTTTATGTGATAATTGTGATCTTGCAACTAACATTGAAATTTGTGAATGTAATAGTAAAGAAGAATCTAACGAAAAGGAATTAGATCATGAATTAGTTGAAACTAAGGGAACTAGAACAATTGAGGAAATATGTAACTTCTTAAATATTAATAGTAAAATTACTGTTAAGACATTAATTTATAAAGCAGATGATAAGTTTTATGCTTGCTTAGTTAGAGGAGATAGGGAAGTAAATGAATTAAAATTATCTAGATTATTAGGAGTTAATGAAGTAGTGTTAGCTTTACCTGAAGAAGATGAAAAAATTACAAAAGCTGAAGTTGGATTTGCGGGTCCTATTGGACTAGATATTCCTGTAATAGTTGATTTAGAAGTTAGTGGAATGAAAAACTTTATAGTAGGGGCTAATAAAACTGATTATCACTATAAAAATGTTAATTTAAGAGATTTTGAAGTATATAAAATTGCCGATATAAGAAATGTTTGTGAAGATGATAATTGCCCTGTATGTGGCTCTAAATTGACTTTTAAGAAGGGAATAGAAGTTGGTAATACATTTAAATTAGGAACTAAGTATTGTGAAAGTTTAAATCTACAATATAGTGATGAAAATAATAGTCTTAATTATCCATATATGGGATGCTATGGTATAGGTATTGCTAGAATCTTATCTGCATATATTGAACAGAATAATGATGAAGATGGAATTATATTCAATAAGTCTATTGCTCCATATGATGTTCATATTGTTGTTGTTAATATAAAAGATGAAAATCAAATGAATTTAGCTAACTCTTTATATAATAGTTTAACTGATAAGGGATTAGATGTTATTATGGATGATCGTGATGAAAGAGTTGGTGTTAAATTTAATGATGCTGATTTAATAGGTATGCCTATAAGAATAACTGTAGGAAGAGATGCAGTTGATAATAAAATTGAAGTTAAGGATAGAAGAACAAAAGAAACAAATATTATCGAAGTATCTGAATTAGATAATTTTTTATAATATAATAGTATTTATAAATAAATAGTTTTCTTGCATATATTTGCTTTATATGGTATTATATAAATGTTATTTAAACGGAGGTGTGCTATGGAAACTGCACTATTAATTATTTCAATCTTATTAATTATTATAGTACTTTTACAAAGTGGAAAAGCTGAAGGTGCTGCACAAATAATTTCAGGTGGTAGTTCAGATTTATTCACAAAAAGAAAAGAACGTGGTTCTGAATTGTTTATTAGTAGATTAACTTTTGCTTTAGGAATGGCTTTCTTTTTGATCTGTTTCGTTTCAATGTTTATAAAATAAGGACTTAAGTCCTTTTTTTCTTGTTTTTATTTGGGCATGTATAATAAAAGTACTAGTTATATATCCTAAAATAAAGTATAATAAAAATATAGAAGGTGTTGAATATGAAAGATAATATAATAAATATTTTAAAAAATAGTGATAAGGCTTTATCTGTTTTTGAAATAGAAGATATTTTAGGCATATCTTCTGTTGAAGAGACGAAAGATCTTTTATCTGTTCTTCATGAATTGGAAGAGGAAACTATAATTTATCATTCAAATAAAGACAAATATATGATGCTTGAAAATAGTCATTTAAGAAAAGGTGTAATGCGAGCTAATAAGAAAGGTTTTGGCTTTGTTGAAGTAGAAAATTTAGAAGATGATATTTATATTTCTCAAGATGATATGAATGGTGCTATACATGATGATATCGTTTTAGTAGAAATTACTAGTAAAATGAACTTAGATAGACTAGAAGGAAGAGTTTTAAGAATATTAAAAAGACAAGTTGAAAGATATATAGGTGAAATTAATTTTGATAAAAAGGGAATGGGTCATATTACCTTAGATGAAAATAAAATTAAATTAAATATTCAAGTACCAAAGGATTTATCTTTAAATGCTGTTGATGGACATAAAGTTATTGTTGAACTTGTTAAAAGACTTAATAATAATTTAAAATATGAAGGTAAAGTTGTAGAAATAATTGGTCATAAAAATGATCCTGGTGTTGATATTATGTCTATAATTTGTAAGTATAATATTAATACTGAATTTCCTGATGATGTAAAAGAAGAAGTATCTAATATGCCAATGGAAGTGTTGGAAAGTGAAATAGAAGGAAGAAGAGACTTAAGAGGTTTAGAAATATTTACAATTGATGGTGATGATACTAAAGATATTGATGATGCTATTTCTATTAAAAGGCTTCCTAATGGCCATTATGAGTTGGGAGTACATATTGCGGATGTTAGTTATTATGTTAAAGAAGGGTCTCCACTTGATAATGAAGCAATGGAGCGAGGTACTAGTGTTTATTTAGTTGATAGAGTTATTCCTATGCTTCCTCATGAACTTTCTAATGGAATATGTTCTTTAAACCCTAATGTAGATAGACTTGCTATGTCATGTGTCATGGAATTTGATAATAAAGGAAAGCAAATAGATTATGAAATTTTTCCAAGTGTAATTAGATCAAGAATTCAAATGACTTATAAGAAGGTTAATAGTATTTTGGAAAAAAATATTGTTCCTGAAGGATATGAACCATATGAAAAAAGTTTAAGACTTATGGGAGAACTAGCTCATATCTTACAGACTGCAATTACAAGACGAGGTTATATAAATTTTGATGTAGATGAAGCTAAAATTTTAGTAGATGAAAATTGTAAGCCTTTGGAAGTTATTTTAAGAGAAACTGGAGAAGGTGAAAGATTAATTGAGTCTTTTATGATTGCGGCTAATGAGTGTGTTGCGACTCATATTTATTTTATGAATTTGCCGTTCATTTACCGTATTCATGAGGTTCCAAAAGAAGAAAAAATTAGAAGTTTTTTAAGTTTTGTTAGTGGTCTTGGATATAAAATCAATGGTGATGTTAGTGATATGAAGCCAACTACTATGCAAAGAATTTTAAAACAGTTAGAAGATAAACCTGAGTATAAGATTCTTGCAAGTTTAATGCTTAGAAGTATGCAAAAAGCCATTTATAGTCCTGATAATTTAGGGCATTATGGATTAGCTAGTAGCTGTTATACACATTTTACTTCTCCTATAAGACGTTATCCTGATACAACAGTTCATCGTCTTTTACATACATATTTATTTGATGGAAAAGTTGATATGTCAACTATAAGAAAGTGGGAAGAGAAGCTAGTTTATATTGCTGATCATTCTTCTTCACGTGAGAGGGCTTCAGTTGATTGTGAGCGAGAAGTAGAAGATATGAAAATGGCTGAATATATGGAAGGCCATATTGGAGAAGAATTTGAAGGTATGATATCATCTGTTACAAGTTTTGGGATGTTTGTTGAACTTGATAATTTAATAGAAGGGCTTGTTCCAATTCGTGATATGAAGGATTTCTTCCATTTTGATGAAGAGCATATGACACTAG
The DNA here is from genome assembly GCA_949451605.1 of uncultured Bacilli bacterium. GTDB lineage: Bacteria > Bacillota_I > Bacilli_A > RF39 > UBA660 > RUG14891. The sequence continues at coordinate 7,399 of CASTSB010000013.1, read as the reverse complement.
TAGGTGAAAGAACTAATATTAAATATTCAATAGGAGAGAGATTGATAGTAAAAGTTGTTAGAGCATCTAAAGATGATAAAACAATAGATTTTGAAATAGTAAGAAAGGTAGTATAAGTATGGCAAGTAGGAAGTTGAGACATGCTAAAAGGAAACTAAAAAAGAATGTAAAAATTGTAATGATAATTTTGCTATTAGTTTTGGTAGTTGCTGGAAGTTTCATGATTTATAAGAGTGATTTATTTACTAAAAGTGAACCAAAAGTTCAGAAAAAGGAAGAAAAGAAGCCTGAAGAGAAAAAGCCTGTGGAATCAACTGCTAGTGTATTCATGGTTGGTGATTCTTTAATACATTGGGGTGTTTATAATGATGCAAAAAGACAAGATGGCACATATGACTTTAAACCTATGCTTGAGCACATTAAACCTATTTCATCTAAATATGATTTAGTTTATTATAATCAGGAAACAATTTTAGGTGGTGCATCTTTAGGTTATTCTAGTTATCCTAGATTTAATTCACCACAAGAAGTTGGAGATGCATTTATTGATGCTGGTTTTAATATGGTTTCTTTGGCTACTAACCATACAATGGATAAAGGTGAACAAGGAGTATTAAACTCTGTTGAGTATTGGAAAAAATATCCAAATGTTGCTGCTTCTGGGCAATGGAGTAGTGCTGATGAAAGAGCATCATCTGTTTCCAAGGTTTATGAAAAAAATGGTATTAAGTATGCCTTTATTTCTTATACTATATGGAATAATGGACTAAGAACTCCAGCAGGAAAAGATTATTTAAATAATGAATATTCTGATGAAAAAGCAAAAGCGGATATTGAATCAGTAAGGGATAAAGTTGATTTTGTTATTGTTGCGATGCATTGGGGAACTGAATATTCTTTTAAAGTAGATTATAAACAAACTGAAATTGCTAATTATTTATCTAATCTTGGTGTTGATTTAATAATAGGAGCACATCCTCATGTTATTCAAACTGTGGAATATATAAATAATAATAAGACATTTGTAGTGTATTCGCTTGGAAATTTTATTAGTGATCAAGATGATATAGATAATTTTACAGGACTTGCTTTTGAAGTAACTTTAAAAAAGGTAGAAGATCCAAATGGAACAGTTACAACATCAGTTATTGATCCAAAAGCAGAGCTTGTGTATACTTCTACTGTTAAGCGTGGAGGAGTTAATCATGACTTTAGAGTCATTCCTTATCCTCTTCTTAATAATAATCAACTTCCTAACTATGCTAATCATTATGAAAAATATAAGGCTATTGTAAATGAAAGATATCCTAATTTAACTTGGGGACTTACTTGGGAGTGATAAATTTGGAAATTATAAATAGAAAAGCAAAACATGATTATTTTGTCGATGAAGTGTTTGAAGCTGGAATAGTTTTAACTGGAACTGAAATAAAGTCAATTCGTCAGGGGAATTGTAATATAAAAGATTGTTATGGTATTGTAAAAAATCATGAAGTATATTTATTAAATATGTATGTAGGTCAATATAAGGAAGGCAATATTTTTAATCATTTAGAAACAAGAGATAGAAAATTATTACTTCATAAAAAGGAAATTAAAAAGTTAGAAGATTATATTGAGAGAAAAGGATTTACTTTAATACCATTAAAATTATATTTTAAAGAAAATAAGCTTAAAGTGGCATTAGGTGTTTGTCATGGTAAAAAGGATTATGATAAGCGTGAAGCTATAAAAGAAAGAGATATTAAAAGAGAAGTAGAAAAAAATTTAAAGAGATATTAAAAATGTAATTATTTAATTACATTTTTTTGTTATAATGTAAGTGTTATAGAGAGGTAAATATGAAAAAACATTTATTTATTGTTTTATTATTAATACTAATTTTTCCTTTTAATTGTTTAGCACTAAATATTACTGGTGTATCATTGCAAGGTAATGATAGTGTAAAAGAAGGGGAAACTTATACTTTACGTGTTAAGACTGATATAAGCGGATTTGATAGAAATAGTTATAATACCGATGGAATTTATATGGTAGCCTTAGAATTAGAAATAGATGATTCTATTTTTACAATTACTGGAGTACACGCTAGTGGATATGAAAGTGAAATTGGAAAAGTAGATGGCAGTTATTATGTTTTAAGTGTTGCTGATGATTCTAATACAAATAAATGTGCAGATGAATTTTTAGTATGTTCTGCTTATGAACTATCTATTTCCCTTTATGCAAAGAAAACAGATGTTGATAGAACTAAAATAAGACTTACTGATTTTGAAACAGGAGTATTTAAAGTTAACTCTATTGGAGAATACTCAATTGATGATTTAAAAGAAGTTGGACATCCAGTTAATGATACTAGATATATTACTATTAATCATTCTTCAAATAATGTAGATAATCCAAACAGTGTTGTATCTTCTAAGGTTCCATCAATTCCAAATTCCACAGTTAAAAATAATAATAATCAAAACAATAATAGTCCATCAAATAGTGATAATATTCATAATGATAATAAAAATAATATTGAATATTTTAATTATTTAAATGTTAAAGGCTATCCTATCAACTTTAAATCAAATATATATAAATATGAAGTAGTTATTAAGAAAGATGTAAATAAATTAGATATTGAGTATGAAGTAAAAGATTCAAATACTAAAGTTAGTGTAATTGGTGCAGATGACTTAAAAAGCAATAAAGATCGTGTCAAAATTATAGCAGAAATAAGTGGCAATAAGAAAACTTATTTTATTACAATTAAAAGAGAAGAAGGAAAAAAGGATTATTCTTCAACTACTAATAATTTAAATCGAATAGTTAAAATTGTTTTGATATCAATTATTTTTATTACTATACTTGTAATAAGTGTAACAATTTATAATAAAAAGAAGTTGAAAAAGTATTTAAACGAATATAACGAAAAATAAAAAAGGCTATTACTTAATGTAATAGTCTTTAAATTTTTCATTGAATAGATAATGAAGTTTATTACATTTCTCTTTATCCATTTCTTCTTTATTTGTGTAAGGATAATTAATGTTTAACTTTTCATATTTTTCCATTCCTAATTTATGATATGGAAGGAAATCTACTCTTGTAATGTTTTTTATATTTTCTTTTAAAAATTTAACTAGATTTTCTACATATTCTTCTGAATCGTTAACTCCAGGAATAATTACTTGTCTTATCCACACTTCAATATTTGACTTATTTAATTCATTTACAAATTCAAAGAATTTTTTTAAATAATTATGTCCAGTAATTTGTTCATATCCTTCTTCTGTAATATGTTTTATGTCTAAAAGAACCATATCAATATTTTCTAGTAATTCTTTATAATTACCTAGTCCTATTCCTGATGTATCTATTGCGATATGAATATTTTCTTTTTTTAATTTTTTACATGTTTCTAGAAGAAAGTCATATTGTAATAGTGGCTCCCCTCCAGAAAATGTGACTCCACCTTTATTTTTAAAGTAAGGTTTATTTTTTTTACATTTTTCTACTACTTCGTCAGATGTATAGTTGTTTGATTGCATTTTCCATGTTTCCGGATTATGACAATATTTGCATCTTAAATTACATCCGTTTAGAAAGACCACAGTACGTATACCTGGTCCATCTACTAAGCCGAATGTTTCAAATGAATTTATTGATCCTGTCATATTAAATCTTTTCGTGGAAAGTTCTTGAAATAACTTCTTCTTGTTGTTTTCTTGTTAATCTGTTAAATCTAACTGCATATCCAGAAACTCTGATTGTAAGTAGTGGATATTTATCTGGATTATTCATTGCATCAATTAATGTTTCTCTGTTTAGAACATTAACATTTAAATGATGAGCACCTTGTACAAAGTATCCATCCATTAGAGAAACTAAGTTCTCAATTTGTTCTTGTTCGTTTTGTCCTAATGAATTAGGTACTATTGAGAATGTATTTGAGATACCATCACGACAACAGTTTGCCCAATCAAGTTTTGCAACTGAGTTTAATGATGCAATTGCTCCTGATGCATCTCTACCATGCATTGGATTTGCTCCTGGTGCAAAAGGAACGCCTGCTTTTCTTCCATCTGGTGTAGCTCCTGTTTTTGATCCGTAAACTACATTTGATGTAATAGTTAAAACAGATAATGTAGGTTTTGCATTTCTATAGCAAGGATGTGAAGCTAATTCAGAATAAATTTTTTCTAGAATTTCTTTTGCTATACTATCAACTCTGTCATCATCATTTCCATATTTAGGATAGTCTCCTTCAATTTCAAAGTCGATAGCTATTCCTTCTTCATCTCTGATTGGTTTTACTTTTGCATATTTAATAGCTGATAATGAATCTGCAGCTACAGATAATCCTGCAACTCCGTAAGCCATTAATCTATTTACATTAGTATCATGTAATGCCATTTGTCCAGCTTCATAAGCATATTTGTCATGCATATAATGAATGATATTCATTGCATCGCTATATATTTTAGCAACTTTCTCTAACATTTTCCAGTAACTAGCTTTTACTTTTTCATAGTCTAATACTTCATCAGTCATTTTTTCAAATCCTGGAATTACTAAATCACGTTTCATTTCATCAATACCACCATTGATAGAATAAAGTAATGATTTAACTAAGTTACAACGAGCTCCAAAGAATTGCATATCTTTTCCAACTCTCATTGAAGATACACAACAAGCAATTGCATAATCATCACCCATTGAAGGTCTCATTATATCATCATTTTCATATTGAATAGCATCAGTTTTAATACTCATTTTTGCACAATATTTTTTCCAGTTTTCTGGTAAGTTTTGTGCCCAAAGTACTGTCATATTTGGCTCTGGTGCTGGATCTAGATTTGTAAGTGTATGAAGAATTCTGTATGAAGTTTTAGTAACCATACTTTTTCCATCTTCAGTTGTACCACCTAATGAACAAGTAACCCATGTTGGATCTCCTGAGAATAATTCATCATAATCAGGAGTTCTTAAGTGTCTTGCAATTCTTAGTTTAATAATAAATTGATCTATAATTTCTTGAATTTCTTCTTCTGTTATAGTTCCTTCTTTTAAGTCTCTTTGGAAATAAATATCAAAGAAAGCATCAACTCTTCCTAAACTCATAGCAGCTCCATTGTTTTCTTTGATTGCTGCTAAGTATCCAAAATAAGTCCATTGAACAGCTTCTTTAGCGTTACTAGCTGGTTTAGAAATGTCATATCCATATGTAGCTGCCATCTTTTTAATATCGTCTAAAGCTCTATATTGAACAGAAATTTCTTCTCTAAGACGCATTGTTTCTTCGTTCATTGTAGAGATTTCCATGTTATCCCATTCATTTTTCTTTTGTTCCATTAAATAATCAATACCATATAGAGCTATTCTTCTATAATCACCAATTATTCTTCCTCTTCCATAAGCATCAGGAAGTCCAGTTAATAAACCAACGTGTCTTGCTTTTCTAATTTCTTTAGTATAAGCATCAAAAACACCTTGGTTGTGAGTTTTTCTAAATTCATTAAAATATTTATCAACTTCAGGATTTAATTTATATCCATAAGCTTCTAATTCTTGATATACCATACGAATTCCACCATATGGATTTACAATTCTTTTTAATGGAGCGTCAGTTTGTAAACCTACTATTACTTCATTATCTTTATCTATGTAACCTGGATCGAATGCATTAATTCCTGACATATGATCAACATCTATATCAAGAACATGTTTTTTTAATTCTTCTTTTAGTAATTCTTCACATTTTCCCCATACTTTATTAGTCTTTTCTGTTTTTTTTGCTAGGAAATTTTCGTCTCCATCATATGACTCATAATTTGACTTTATGAAGTTACTTACATTGATTTCATTACACCAATTTCCTTCTTTAAAATTTTTCCATTGTTCCATAATTATATCATCACCCTCCGTTACTTATTATATCACACTAATCGACAATTTATATCCTTGTTTTTATAAGTTTATTAATATATAATATCTTCTTAGAATTAGGTGATAATATGCGTAAGATTTTTAAGAAGAAATACACTAATTTTAGAAAATGTTTAATTGAAATAAAATATGATTTTGAGTTAGAAAATACGGGTTTTGTTCCACAAGGTGTATGTGCAATTGATGATAAAATTGTTGTAGCTTGCTATGATGGAAATGGTAACAATAATTCTATATTACTGGTTTTTGATCAAGATAATAAGAAAATGCTATTTTTAGATTCCAAAATACATTGTGGTGGTATATGTTATCATAAGAAAACTGATAGTTTTTTTATAACAGGTAAGGGTAAGGGTGAAAAAGCTTTTATCAACAGATATTGTGGAAAAGATATTGTTAGTGCTAAAGAAAAATCCACAATTGTTGTTGATAAAATATTATGTGTTGATGAAGTAGGAGAGTTATATTCAACTGCTGCTAAACATAGTTCAGTGGCTTTTATTAATTGTTATGAGAATAATGTTATTTTAGGAAACTTTATTAATTATAAAAGTGACAAAAAAGGGACAATCAAAAAATATAGATGTTTAAATAATGGTGAATTAAGTGTTTATTACAGTAGATTAAGTAATCATTACAGTGATACGCAGGGTATTTGTATATTTAAATTTAATGGAGAAGAGTATTATGCAATAAGTAGATCTTTTGGCAGAAATAGAAATTCTATATTAAATATAGCTAAATTAAATAATAATTCATTTCAAAATTTTTCAACAATAGTCATGCCTTGCATGGCACAACAAGTAAGTATTATTGATGGAAAGATGGCTGTTGTTTTTGAATCTTGTGCTGATAAATATCGGGATACTGCACTTAGTAATAGTAATGGTGTTTATTTTCTTGATTTAAGTAAGCTTTTAACATGTAATGATACTTTTAAAGATTTTTGTAGAGGTGATAAGCTATTTATTGATAATAAAGGAATCAAAATGTATTGAAAATTGGACTTTTTGCATATAATATGTTATAATTTAGAAGCATGGGGTTGATTTGGTTTCGACGGGAATAGAAGAGCATAGATGGCAAGTCGTAGTCTTCACGTTACGAACAAAAAAAATAAATGCAAACAAAGTAAAAGAAGTATTCGCAAACATGTTTGGTGGAAACCAAGCTGTTGCTTTTGCCTAATTTAGAAATAGGGAATACACTTCATCTTATCTTTACCTAAGGGATAATTTGAGGTTCATATTATTAGGTTATAGCTATTATTTGTCGAAGTAGTAGAAAGAATTGTTAGACTAGTATATTATTTTGGTCGTTAATTACTTGAATAGTATATGAATATAATTAGTTAACTAAGCTTGTAGAGGTTTATGTAGCTTTGTTTTCGGACAGGAGTTCGATTCTCCTCAACTCCACCATAGGGAAATTAGTCGAACTAATCGACTTTCAAAATATAAAG
>CASTSB010000012.1 GCA_949451605.1 uncultured Bacilli bacterium | reverse complement strand
CAGTGGCACCTGTTGCACCAGTAGCTCCAGCTAAACCTTGAGGTCCAGTAGGACCTTGTGGAATTACAAAATCAAGAACATAATTTGTTGTATTTGGATTCATTTTCATTTTCCTTTCTTATTTATTTTAAACTTCTCTAATGGTTACAGAAGCACTACTACCTGGATTCCCAGTAGTTACATTTCCAATGGCAAATGTAGGGGTACTACCAGTAGGTCCAGTAGGACCAGTGGCTCCGTCAAGACCATCTTCTCCTTCAGGCCCAGTAGGTCCAATAGGTCCAGTTGGTCCAGTGGCTCCAGTAGGTCCGGTAGCACCAGTAGGTCCTGTAGGTCCAGTAGCACCAGTAGGTCCTGTAGGTCCAGTAGCACCAGTAGGTCCAGTAGCACCAGTTGGTCCAGTGGCTCCAGTAGGTCCTGTAGGTCCAGTAGTACCAGTAAGTCCAGTAAGTCCAGTAGGCCCAGTAGGTCCAGTAGGCCCAGTAAGTCCAGTAGGTCCAGTAGCACCAGTTGGTCCAGTAAGTCCAGTAGGTCCAGTAGCACCAGTAGGTCCACCTGAAGGCCCAGTAGGCCCAGTAGGTCCTGTAGGTCCCAAGCAATATACTACTCTTTGCATTGGTGGTACAGGTGGTCTAAGCATCTGATCATTATTGCAACAACTCATATACATTTCTCCTTTCATATTATGATATGTAAATAAAAGTAAATTGCAGAGGTTTTTCACCTATATCTTCTTTTTTTTATTTAAATACATATATTTTTATGAGAGGTGAGATATGCAAACTTATGTTGTAAAAGAAGGCGATACCTTATATGGTATAAGTAAGCAATTTGGAATAAGTGTAGAAAGTATAAAAAAAGAGAATAATTTATTAACAAATAATATCACTGTAGGACAAGTTTTAAGAATTCCTACAACAAGTACAACAGTCACTTATATTGTAAAAAAAGGAGATAGTTTATACAGCATTGCACAAAAATATGGAGTAAGTGTAGGAGATATTGTTACTAGTAATAATTTATCTAGTACTAATTTAGCGATTAATCAAACTTTAGTAATACCTGTTGGAGTAGATCAAGGAAGTTATACTTTGTATACCGTTAAAGTTAATGAGACATTATATTCGATAGCAAAAAAATTTAATACAACGGTTGAAGACTTAAAACGAATTAATAATATTCAAGGAAATACTTTAGGCATTGGGCAAATATTAAAAATACCTTCTAGTGATACTACAAATTATTATGTGGTTCAAAAAGGAGATTCTTTGTATGCAATTTCTAAAAAAACTGGAATACCTGTTGCAACTATAAAAGAACTAAATAATTTATCATCTGATTTATTAACTGTCGGTCAGGTTTTAGTTTTATCTGGTAATCAGCAAATTGGCGATAATATTCAATTGGGTGCTGTATGTTTTGGAAGTGGATATGTAGAGCCTAAATACCTTACTTATACTGTAAAAAAGGGTGACAGTTTATATGTTATTGCGAAAAAGTTTGATGTAAGTGTAGATTCTATTAAGAGACTAAATGGTCTAACAAATAACTTTTTAGATGTTGGTGATGTGTTAAAAATTAAGGAGGTTAATTAATGCAATATATTAGATATGATGAGTTTAAAAATACTGATTTAGGAAAGGAATTTTTAAAAGAAAATCCTTCTACAGGAACTTTAAAGATAGAAGCTTTTATGGCTTACCAGTCTGTACCTGTTGAAGGGGTACAAATAATAATTAGTAAGGATATTGAAGATTATAGAGTTATTTTTTTTCAAGGAACTACCGATTCTAGTGGTATGATTTCTGATATAATTCTTCCAGCACCTGAACAAAGTTCAAGTGAGTCATTAGAAAATCCAAAATATACAATTTATAATATGACAGCAATTAAAGAGGATTATCATACTATTAATAATTATAATATTGGAATGTTTGGTGGAGTTCCAGTAATTCAATATGTAAAAATGCAAGTTGAAGAAAATAATAGGGAGGTAGCAGATGGCAATTAGAGTACCTGTAGTACCAGAATATATTACAGTACATTTAGGTGCTCCAGATGAGGCAGCAAGAAATATTACTGTTCCCTTTATCGAATATATTAAAAATGTTGCGAGTGGAGAGATTTATTCTACTTGGCCAACAGATTCTTTAAAAGCTAATATTTTGGCAATTATTTCTTTTACTTTAAATAGAATTTATAATGAATGGTATCCTTCTAAAGGTTATAATTTTGATATAACAAATAGTAGTAAGTATGATCAGTCATTTGTTGAAAATAGGCAGTTCTTTGAAAGTATTACTGTTATTGTAGATGACATATTCAATAACTATATTAGAAAAGGGGAACAGATTCAACCTTTATATGCAAGTTATTGTGATGGTAAAAATACAAAGTGTGATGGTCTTTCTCAATGGGGAACTGTATCATTAGCTAATAGAGGATATAGTCCCTTACAAATATTAAAAAATTATTATGGTAATGATATTCAATTAGTTTATAATGCTCCTGTTTCAAACGATGTAACTACATATCCTGGTTATGATTTAAGATTAGGAGATTTTGATAATAGCGTTGGAATAATAAAGACAGAACTTAATAGAATTAGTAGAAATTATCCAGCTATTCCTAAAGTTCAAGATATGGGAGCTTTATATGATGTCGAATTAGAAAATGCTATTAAAAAATTCCAGGAAATATTTGACTTAAAAGTGACTGGCATAGTTGATAAAAGTACTTGGTATAAAATAAAATATTTATATAATGCAGTTAAAAAGATTTCTAGTCTTTATTCTGAAGGTATTACTATTGAGGAAGCTGAACTTATTTTTCCTGGTACACAACAAATAGGTAATACATCAAAATATATTCGTGCTATTAACTACTATTTAAATGTTATTGCTTATTTTGATAATACTATTCCTTTTAGGGATTTAAAGGGGGAAACCTTTAATGAGCAGACTGAGCAATCAGTTAAAGATTTTCAAAGAGCTTATGGTATAGAACCTACTGGAGTTGTTGATACTAATACATGGAAGTTTATGAGACAAGTATATTTAGATACACTAAAAAATATTCCTAGAGAGTATTTTACTAGTTTACCTGAATTTTATCCTGGATTTATTCTTTCTTATGGAATGACAGGAGATAATATTTTATTGCTTCAAAAATATTTATACACAATTTGTAGTAAAAAACATGAAATTCCGGGAGTTAGAGTTAATGGTATATTTGATGACTTGACATTACAAAGTGTGAAGTATTTACAAAGAAAATTTGGTTTAGAAGAAAAAGGTTTAGTTGGATCTGCTACTTGGTATTACATAGTTGAGTATTCAAAAGAAGTTTAGTATAATTATAGTAGGAGGTAAAATATGAAAAAGATATTTCTTTTGCTTCTTACTATTTGTTTATTTTTGACAGGGTGTTTTGGATTAAATAAGAGTAAAGATGAAGATAAGAAAGAAGAAAATACGAATATTGAAAAAATTTCTTATTCTAAACTAAATGAAATAGTAAATAATTATTCTGAGCATAGTAATATTGATGTAATTGATGTAAGAAGTGAAGAGCTATTTGATGAATCTCATATTAAAGGTGCGATTAATGTACCGTATGATAATATATCAGATATCATAATTTCTTTGGATAGAGAAATTATAGTTTATTCGTCAACTAGTATGAAATCTCGTCAAGCAGCTCAAGAACTTATTGAACTAGGTTATAAAAATGTAAAATATATAACTGGTTTTGATAATTGGCCTTATGAAGTAGAAAAAAATAGATAGAATTAGAAGGGAACTATTATGGATATAAAAGCAATTCATAGTTATTTAGAAAGCAGTAATTTAGAAGTAATAGTAGAATTAACATTAGATAAGTATCAAGGTAGGGATTATTATCTTAGTATAGTATATGATAATGAAATCTCTAAATATAAGGTACTTTATTTGCCAATTAATATTGTTGATTATAAAAAATTGGACAAATATTTATGTTTTCAATTTATAGATCAGTATTATATTAATTATTTAATTAAGAATATAAATGATTTTAAAGATGAATTTAAATATGTAAAGGCAAGAAATTATAAAAATAAATATATTGATAATGATTTAATTACTCTTACTGTAAAAGTTGGAGATGAGTATTATAGTTTTTATGCAACAGAATATATTCCTAAAGAATTAGATTATTTATATCAAGTTATTAATATAATGTTTAGCTATGCACCTAATATAGTAAGTGAAGTCGGTAGGGAATTAGTAACTTTATTAGAGGGAAAAACTACATATATTAAGTACCAAAAATGTATTGAATTTGATTTATTTGAGAGTGATTTAAATTATTTCGAAAATAGAAATTATCATATTGATTATTTAGAATTTATAAATTCAAAATATTATGCAGTAGTTGATGACCATTTGATTATACTAAAATATTTAAAAGAAAATAATACTCTTTATCTTTTTAGCGATAATAATAATAGTAAATATTATTATTCTGTGATTGAGACTATTAGAAAAAATCAATTTAAAGAATTTTCTAAGTTAAAAGTTTTTTCAACAGATGGAATAGAGAGGTGCTATTTAAGCTTTAATAAGAATAATAAATATTATAAGATTATAAATGGAGAAAAAATAGAAAGAATCCCTAATGATGAAAATGTTGTAGAAATAAAAAAAGATGAGATTTAGTTAATAGCTATCTCATCTATTTTTTGTATTATAAATTTTTTTGTTTCGTCATAGTTTTTACCAAGAACAAGTGAGAATTCATTATATAAAGAATCTTCAGCAAGCTCAAAATAGTTAATATCTTTTTCAGCCAGTTTTTTATTATTTTCTTTTCTTTTTTTATTTCTTAAATAAGTTGTCTTAATTACTTTAATTATATCTTCATAATTTCCTGTTGCTAATAATCTTTTATATTCGTTTTCTAAAAACTTTTCTTCTATGTCGATTGGTTCAATATTAGGTATTTTTTCTAATAAATTATTTAATTCTTCTTTAGAGATTAAATTTGTTAATTTATCGCTATTAACTGGTATTTCTATTTTTAAGCTTTCATCTTTTACTGGAATTAATAGGTAGTAATCCATATCATTGAATCTTTTTTCTTTAATTTCTTTTACTTTACAAACGTCTTTTCCGCACTTTAAATATTCATCTACTTTATACATTCGTAAAACCTCCTTTTCTTTGATAAAGTTGGTTCAACTTATCGTTTTATATTTTATCATAATTTTTCTTCTTTTGTATGTTTTATTTTTTAGCACTATGTGTTGACAAGTGCTAAAAATGGTGTTATAAGTAAATTGTTGAGAGTTTTAAGGAGATGGAATAATAAATGAAAAAGAAAGAATTTAAATCAGAATCTAAAAGACTTTTAGATTTAATGATTAACTCTATATATACTAATAAGGATATATTTTTAAGGGAATTAATTTCTAATGCAAGTGATGCTTTAGACAAATTATATTACCGAAGTTTAACTGATAAAAAGATAAAAGTATCAAAAGAAGATTTAATAATAAATTTAGCTTTTGATAAAGAAAAACGTACTATTACAATTAGTGATACTGGTTGTGGTATGACTAAAGATGAATTGGAATCTAATTTAGGTACAATTGCAAAATCTGGTTCTTTAAAATTTAAAGAAGACATGAGTAAAGATGAAAAAATTGATATTATTGGTCAATTTGGTGTTGGATTTTATTCTGCTTTTATGGTAAGTGATAAAATCTCTGTTATTTCTAAATCAATAGATGATGATTCAGCTTATCTTTGGGAAAGTGAAGGTGCTGACGGTTATACTATTTCTCCAGCAAAAAAAGATAAAGTAGGAACAGAAATATTATTACATATTAAAGAAGATACTGATGATGAAAATTATTCAAAATATTTAGATGAGTATGAACTTAAGAGTTTAATAAAGAAGTATTCTGATTATATTACTTTTCCTATTCAAATGATGGTTACTCATCATGAATTAAAGGATGAAGAAAAACATGAGTATGAGGATAAAAAAGAATTAGAAACTATTAATAGTATGGTACCTATTTGGAAGAAAGATAAAAAAGATATAGAAGATAGTGATTATGAAAACTTCTATATGGATAAATTCAATGATTATGATAAGCCACTTAAAGTTATAAATTATAATGTAGAAGGAATGTGTACTTATAAATCTTTATTATTTATTCCAAGTCATGCACCAAGTGATTATTATACACAAGATTATGAAAAGGGACTTGCTCTTTATACTAATGGTGTGTTGATAATGGATAGATGTAGTGATTTATTGCCTGACTATTTTAGCTTCGTTAAGGGTGTAGTTGATACTGATGATTTATCTTTGAATATTTCTCGTGAAATTTTACAAGATTCACCAAGTTTAAAATTAATTGCTAAAAATATTGAAAGTAAAATTCGAAAAGAATTAGAAGCAATGATGAAAGATGATCGAGAAAATTATAATTCATTTTTCAAAACATTTGGTGTTCAACTAAAATATGGTATTTATAATAATTTTGGACAAGATAAAGATAAATTAAAAGATTTAATTATGTTTTATTCAAGTAAACACGAAAAATTAATTAGTTTAAAAGAATATGTTCAAGAGATGGCCGAAGGCCAAGATAAGATTTATTATGCAGCAGGATCTTCAGTTTCTAAAGTTAATGATATGCCTCAAGTAGAACAAGTTAAAGAAAAGGGCTATGATATTTTATATTTAACAGATTATGTTGATGAGTTTGCTATTACAGCAATTAATGAGTTTGATGGAGTTAAATTTATAAATGTTGAAAGTAAAGATTTAGATTTAGAAACAGAAGAAGAAAAAGAAGAAACTAAAAAAATAAATGAAGATAATTCTGACTTATTAAAAGATATGGCTACTTTAATTGGTGATATTAGTGAAGTAAGATTTACTAAAAAATTAAAAAAACATCCTGTTTGCTTAACTTCTAAGGGAGATATTTCTATAGAGATGCAAAAAGTTTTTGATGCAATGCCAAATGATTTAGGATTGAAAGCTGATACAGTTTTGGAAATAAATGAAGCTCACCCAATAAGCGATAAGTTAAAGAAGCTTTATAAAAAGGATAAAGATGAGTTTAATAAATACACTAAAATTCTTTATTGTGAAGCAAGAATGATAGCTGGACTACCAATTGATAATCCTACTGAAATTTCTTCTTTAATTTGTGAGGTAATAGCAAAGTAATTTAAAAGACTATCATAATAGTCTTTTTCTTTTTTTTATGTTATACTTGTGTTTGAGGTGTATTACCATGAAAAAGAAGTTATTAATATTGGTAACTACTATGGCAGTTATTATTTTTATAATAGCTTTTGTTAAAACAGTTAAAATTGAAAAAGATCCTGTAGAAAATCCAGGCGTTATAAGAAAATTATCTAATGATGAAATTCTAACTCAAGTATTAAATAGGCAAAAAGAGTTTATAAATGAAAAGGGAATTGAACTTTTACTAAATGACTTTTCTATTGAAGAAGAAAAAGTAAGAATTAATGCATACCAATTTGTGGATTTGGATGGAGATTTAAATAATGAAGTAGTTGCAATTACTGATTCTTTTTATGGTTATTATTTAGTTTTAAATATAGATAGTAATATTATTTATGGATATACTATAAGTAAAAGTGAAATGAAATATATTAATAATAGAGGAATTATTTATAATAAAGATGATAGTGATAATAAAGAAGTTTTTAAAAGAATTAAATTTGATAAAAACAAATATAAATTTATAGAACTAGCATCTCATAAAGATGATGAATATATAATAGATGATCATCAAACTGATGAAAAAATATTTTCAGATTATATAAATGACTATTTAAAATCAGGATATTTAAGTTATTTATCATTATCAACAAATTGGATGAAAAAAACATTAACAGGAAAATATTCTATTAGAATAAATAAAAATTTTGAGGTTAATTCAAAAGATAGTTCTTTTTTATTTGTTACTGATAATTTAATAGAAAATTTTTCTTATGACTTATTAGACAATAAATTCAATTTATATTTTATGGATTCAAATAGTAATATAGGAAAGATAAATATTAAAAGAAAAGATGATAATTTTTTTGAAAATAATAATGAAATAAATGATAAAAAAAGTGTTGGTATTTATGATGAGTTATCTCAATATATTGTAGTTATTGTTAATAATGATAGATTAAGTGGAAACATTGATGATGATTATAAAATTTATTATTTTAAGTATTATAATAAAGGAATACAATATTTAGGAATAAGATATGATGTAGAATATAAAAATTCTTTTAATGAAGATATTTTAAATACATTAGTCAAGGAAGATGAATAGTCTTTCTTTTTTTGTGTAATTATTTTATAATTATAAAAGAATAGGGGTGATGTATTTGTCTACATTAACTAGAACAGAATTAAAAAATTTAAATGATTATTTTAGAGTACTTAATTATTTATCTGCAGCTCAACTTTATTTACTAGATAATCCTCTTCTTAGAAGGCCTCTAGAAATTAAGGATATTAAACCAAATGTTGTTGGGCATTGGGGAACTGCACCTGGACAAAATTTTATTTATATGCATTTAAATAGAATAATAAAAAAACATAATCTTAAAATGATTTATGTATCTGGTCCTGGTCACGGTGGTCAAGCTATGGTTGCTAATAATTATTTAGAAGGAGTTTATTCTAAGTTTTATCCTGAAATAACAGAAGATTTAGAAGGACTAAAAAAATTGTGCAAACAATTTAGTTTTCCAGGAGGTATTTCTTCTCATGTAGCACCTGAGACACCTGGTTCTATTCATGAGGGTGGAGAACTAGGATATAGTTTGTCTCATGCGGCAGGAGCTGTACTTGATAATAAGGATTTGATAGTAGCTTGTTGTGTAGGAGATGGAGAAGCTGAGACTGGTCCTTTAGCAACTAGTTGGCATATTAATAAATTTCTAAATAAAAAAAATGATGGAGTCGTTTTACCAATACTTCATCGTAATGGTTATAAAATTGCTAATCCTACTGTATTTGGAAGAATGAGTGAAGATGAATTAGAAGATTTCTTCTATGGATATGGATGGAAACCTTATTTTGTTCAAGGAAGTGATATCGATAAGATTAATGAAGATATGGCTAAGACTATGGATAAGGTAGTAAAGGACATTAAGAAGATAAAAGAAAAGGGAACTGGAAATTATCCTATGATTGTTTTAACTACTCCAAAAGGTTGGACTGGACCTAAGGAAGTAGAAGCAAGAAAGATTGAAGGTAGTTTTAGGGCTCATCAAGTACCAATTCCTATAACACAGGAGAAAATAGAAAACCTTGGATTACTTGAAAAGTGGTTAAGAAGTTACAAAATTGATGATCTTTTTGATTCTAAAGGAAGACTTATTAAAAGATTAAGAGATATTAATCCTAGCTTGAATAAGTGTATGGGAATGTCTAGTTATGCTAATGGTGGTTTATTATTAAAAGAAATTAAAACTCCTAATTGGCAAGATTATTGTTTAGATATTAAAAAGCCAGGAAGTATAATTGCACAAGATACTATGGAACTTGGACATTATATGCGTGATATGTTTAAGTTGAATGCCGAAAATAAGAATTTTAGATTGTTTGGTCCAGATGAAGCTTTATCTAATAGATTTAATCATATTTTTGAAGTTGAGAACCGTACTTGGAATTATAAGATATTGAAATCAGATGAATTTTTAGCAAATGATGGACGTGTAATGGATGCTTATCTTTCAGAACATTTATGTGAGGGAATGCTTGAGGGGTATTTATTAACAGGAAGGTATGGATTTATTCATAGTTATGAGGCATTTGTTAGAATAGTAGATTCTATGGCTAGTCAACATGCAAAATGGCTAAAGGTTTGTAATCAAATACCGTGGAGAGCACCAATTGCTTCTTTAAACTTTTTACTAGTGTCTCATGTTTTTCAACAAGATCATAATGGTTATACACATCAAGATCCTGGATTTTTAAATCATTTAGTTACTAAGAAAGCAGATGTAGTTAGAATGTATTTACCTCCAGATACAAATTGTTTATTATCTTGTTTTGATCATTGTATAAAAACTAAAAATTATGTAAATGTTATTATTGCATCTAAGCATCCTAGACCTCAATGGTTGAATAAGGAGCAAGCAAAAATACATTGTGAAAAAGGATTAGGAATATTTGATTTTGCATCTAACGATATGGGAAAACCAGATATAGTTATGGCTTGTTGTGGAGAAACTCCAACCCTTGAGGTTTTAGCAGCAGTCGATATTCTAAGACAAAGCGTAAAAGGTATTAAAATTAGAGTTGTTAATGTTGTTGATTTAATGAAACTTCAATCTCCAGATACTCATCCTCATGGTATGAGTGATGAAGAATTTAATAGTATATTTACAAAGGATAAACCTATTATATTTAATTTTCATGGATATCCAACTTTAATACATCAATTAATGTATAAAAGAGAAAATAGAAATCTACATGTTCATGGATATAATGAAGAAGGTACTATTACTACAACATTTGATATAAGAGTCCAAAATGAAATTGATAGATTCCATTTAGTTGAGGCCGTTTTAAAAGAAATACCTCGCTATAAGAAAACAGGAGCTCCTCTAATAGAATGGTGTCATTCTATGCTAAATCAACATAAAAATTACATTAGAGAATTTGGAGAAGATTTGCCTTATATTAAGAATTGGAAGTGGAGTGGAATAGATGAATAATATTTATTATTCTAAGGCTAATAAAAAAGCTTATTTTGGACTTGCTTTTTCACTTATAGGTTTGGTTTTAGTCTATACTAATAATATTGTGTATTTACTAGTAGATATGTTCTTTATAGTTTATTTATATGATGGAATTTTAAATAGAGATATAGTCGTAGAAAAAGATAAAGAATTATATTTAGCTATTAGAAAAAATTCAGTATTATTTGGAAGTATTAATTTAACATTATTAATGATTGTTTTTGCTTTATCTGTTAATGGTTTATATATTATTTCTTTACTATTATTATTTCTAATCTTTAAAGAATTATTTGTTTATAATTTGGTAATTAGTTATATTCAAATGAAAAGTATAAATGATAATAAGGTAAATGAAATGTTAAAAGGAAGATCTAAAAATTATAAACTATATATTATAGATAATGCGGAAATTGTTGATAAGGGAAAGTATATTTTGTATATAAAAACGTTAGATAATAATGAAGAAAAAGATTCTATAAATTATGCAATAAATAAATATATGAGTGATTATAATAAAGTTATTAATTTATTTAATGATATTTCAAAAAGGAGTTCTAATAATTAGACTCCTTTTTCGTATAAAGAAGAAATAGAAGCATAAAATATTTATGAATGATAACTATTTAGGAGATGATATTTTATGGATTTAATTTCGTCTAAATATATTGATACTATTTTAGATGACTTTAGCGTGTCTTTTGCTAATTCTAATATAAAATGTGATGTTTATGAAGAAAATAATAAATACGTTATTGAAGTTGAACTACCAGGATTTAAAAAAGAAAATTTGAATATAGAAATAAATGATGAAATCTTAACTATTAGTGCTTTTAATGAAGTTGATGAGCTTAATTTAGAAAATAGAAATTATTTACATCAAGAAAGAAATTTCGGTATGTTTGAAAGATCTTTTTGTCTTAAAAATTTAAATACTGAGAATGTTGAGGCAAAATATAATGATGGTATTTTATCAATAGAAATAATCAAGAATAATCAAGATGAAAAAATTAATAGAGTAGAAATAAAATAGTGCTTAAATTAAGTACTATTTTTATTTGTAACTTTTAGGTTTCTTGTTTTATTATCAATCTAATGTTATAATAATGGCAAATAGAGGTGTTGGCATGATTAATAAAAATAAGATTTTTCCAACTATAATTACTATACTTATAATTGCTATTATTGTTTATTTATTTGTGCATTTAGATCAACCTACAATAAGCTGTAAAAAGGTAAAAGCGGATAATCTAGGAATAATAGTTAAAGAAAATTTAGAAACTCATTTAGATAATAATAAAATTAGTAATTTAAAACTTGTTAAAACTATAATTTTACCATATAAATATTTGAGAGAAGAAAATAGTTATCTAGATTATATTGAATATGTACTTAAAAATTCGTATGATTATCTAGGAAAGGATAAGATTGAATTTGAAAAATATTCAGATAGGATTATTATAAAGATAGATGTTAAAGATGATGAGACTTTAATTTTAAATAATATTGAATTTTTAGATAACGACCAATTAAATATAAAAGTTAATTCTAATACCAAAAGTAGTGATGTAATTTCTTTTAAAGTACATGATAATTATACACAAAGAGAATTTATTACAAGAATGCGAAATAATGGTTATACTTGTCAGTAGGTGAAAAATGGATTTTTCAGAATATAGTAAAAAAATAAGTAATGAGTTAGACTTTCATTCTAATTCTTTAGTTGAAATTGGTAATAATATTTTCCTTACTAATAAGGAAATAGAAATTTTAAAAAGCTATGAAATTAATTATAGTTCTTGTAATAGTTTAAAAGAGATATTGTATCTTATCGAAAAAGAAATCTTAGAAAATGAAGATAATGAGGATTTAATGGAAATATCTTATAGTATTTCAGAAAGAGATTATTATTATAATTCTAAAAAATAGAAAAGAATTATATCTTATGGTATAATTCTTTTTCGTCCGAATAATTTATCAATTGAAAATGGTTTATAAATTTTTGTTAATCCAAATAGGAAAGAAGTTGGTATAATATTTAATGCATTTTCGTAATGTGAATAAGCCGCTTGAGTTGTATTTAACTTTTTTGCAACATATTCTTGTGTTAAATTATTTTTGAGTCTTAGTTCTGTTAGATTTTTTGCTAATAACTCTAGGTCTAAATCAAATGAATAATATTTTTGATTTCTAGAAATTATCCCAAAAAGATAATCTAAGCTTATAGAATACTGATTAGCATATTCAATTAGTTTTTCTATTGGTATTGTATCTTTCCCTGTTTCCCAGCCTGAGATTGTAGAGTAGTGTAATTTAAAAAATTTAGCAACATCTTTTTGTTTAACATCTATATCTTCTCTACTAGCTCTAAGATTTTGTACTATCATAAGTTATCACCTGAGAAAATTATTTCATTTATAAATGTTTTTTATTGATAACTTGGGGAAATAGAATGTAATTTTTAGTTTTAAGTTTTTAAAATATGATATTATCTGAATTGTAGAAGGTGGTGAGAAGTATGAATTTAGATAAAATAGGTAAATTTATTCTGTCTTTAAGAAAAGAGAGAAATTTAAGTCAAAATAAATTAGCAGAAATGATTCCTATAACTAGACAAGCTATTAGTCGATGGGAGCAAGGCAAGTCTTTACCAGATTCATCAACTATGATGAGGTTAAGTGATATATTTGGTGTAACTATAGATGAATTATTGTCTGGAGAAAGAATTGAGAAAAATAGAGAAAAAGGTAGTTTACAAAATGTAATTTTAAATTTAATTGATGATTATAATTTGAAAAAGAAAAGATTAAAAACAATGATGATTTTATCAGTTGTTACTGTGATTACTTTGATAGGTTTATTCTTTGGATATTATTTTGTTAGTACGTATAACTCTATAAAAGTTTATAAAATACAAGGTACTGGTACTAATTCTTATACATATAATGGAATTATGATTACTACAAAGCAAAATTCATATATGCGTTTAGGTGAAATTCAAGTTAGTAATGACAACTTATCAGTAGAAAATGTTAAATTATATTATTTTGACAAAGACAAAAAAGAAAAAGTAATTTATGAAGATAATAATACTGATATCTTAATAACAGATTATTTTGGTTATAATGAATATTTTTCGTATGATGATTTAAAATATTTAATTAAAAATTTATATTTAGAAGTATTCTATGATAATCAAACTAATGAAAAATATAAATTAAAATTAGATATCAATTTTGCGAATAATAAGATTTTCAATAATGTTGATGAAAATGTTACAAGTGCTGTTGGTTCTATGGATAAAAATACTGAAATTAAAGTTATAAATAATGCAGTTAATTATTTGAAAACTAAAGGTGAAAAGCTAGAAGATGGATATACTATAAGTTTTAGTAATGATCAAATAAAATTTTATTATATCAATAATCTGCTTATATTAGAATTATCTGAAGGAAATATTAAAAAGTCTTGGAATTATTTTCTAGATGAAGAAAATATTTTCTCTTATTGTGAATCTTTGGATAATAACGAAGTAATCACTAAAAGAACTATTAATGTTAAAGGTCAAGGCAATCAAGAAGATTTGGATTTATATAAAGAATTTGTAAATTATATTAATAAATATTTGGCTTAAAATAATGGGGGGCAATCAGTAATTGCTCCCATTTTTATTTAAATTGCTGTAATGTGAAATTTGAAAGGAGGTAAAGCTTATATGAAGAAAAATTCTAAGTTGTTTTTACTAGTAGTAATTAGTTTAGCAGTAGTACTTAGTTGTCCTAATGCTTTTGCTAAAGAAGCTTATTATTCTAACTTAAATGGAGTTTCATTAACTAAAGATGAATATGATTTCTTTACAAAAATGTATTATGATGGATATCAAACAACAATAACTCAAGATGAATATCAAAGATTTATAGACAATAATGTATTATACGGAACTTTCGAAACTAAGGAAATAGTAGATCCAGGAACACCTATTACTAGAGGTAGTGAACATGCTACAGGAAGTAAACGTTTAAAAATCGCTAAGGCTTGTAGCTCAAATTGTTTAGTATCTGTATTACTTACTTGGTTAGGCGATCCAACAATTAGAAGTTATGATGTAATGGGTGCATTTTTAAATAATGTTTCATTAAAATCAACAGTAACAACTAAAGTTAGTTCTAATAGTTCAACTACATTTCCAAGTGCTGTAAAACAATCACAAGAAGGTTTTGGAAATTCTTTTAAAATACCTAATGGTTCAGGTTTAACTATTAGTCAAGATTTCTATACTAGTCAAGGTGGTAGAGTTTATGCAAGTTATCAACATGCAAAAAGTAATACTACACTTGCAGTAAGTCAAAGCTATAGTATTTCTAGAACTGGCTTTGGTGGTGTTTTCGCATTTAGTGGAACTGCTGCTGGAGTTTATGATGGAATGAATGGTGTAGACCTTGCAGTTTAATTTATGGAGTTAAAGAATAAATTAGAATTTATATTATTTCTATGTTTATAAATTAAGTCTAATATAACTTTAACTAATTTATTTGTAAGCTCGTTATAGGCAGCTTCGGCTGCCTTAATTTATTAAAAAAAGATAGTGAGAGGAAGAGAATATGTTTAAATTAGAAAAATCAGAAAAATTATTTTTAAAATGTTTTTTAGCAACTGAATATCCAAGAGATACTCATTTATTAAGATTAGAAGGATGTTTCAAAATTTATTATGAATTAGCTAAAGAACTTTTATTAGGTATTAAATTACCACCAGTAGCTGATTATTCTTTAATAGGAGTATGTCAAGATAAGATGTTAGATTATGTTGATGCAAACAGTAGAAATTCAGCTGGACTAGAAATGGAAATCTTTTATTATAAAATTCAAATATTAATAAAGATGCTAAATAAATATTCTACTTTAAAACAAGATTAATATTTCAATGTCTAATAAATCTTATGATTGTTGGAATAATAGTATATCAATTAAGTTGATAAAAAAATCAATTTGAAGATACAGTATTATGTTAATAATGGGAAGGGCAGTACTCATTTATATAATATTGCATGAAGTTAAGTGAAAAAATTGTGAAGATACTTTTTTTAAAGTATCTTTTTTGTTATACTCATAAAAGAGAAAAGAGTTGAGTGAAATGATTTATTTAGATTATAGTGCCACTGCTCCAGTAGATAGTGATGTAATTGATACTTATAGTAAGGTATGTAGAGATTTTATTGGAAATCCTAATTCATTACACCGTTTAGGGGTAGAAGCTAAAAAATTAATTGATGCTTCTACTGAGCAAATTGCACGTATTTTAGGGGTTAGTGAAAATAGTATTATTTATACAAGTGGAGCAAGTGAAGCTAATAATATGGCTATAAAGGGAATTTGTTTAAAATATCAAAATAGAGGTAAACATATTATTACTACTGAACTTGAACATTCATCTGTTATTGCTCCATTGAATTACTTACAGAATTTGGGATTTGAAGTGGATTTTGTACAGTTGGATGAAAATGGAGTTGTAGATATTGATAATTTAAAAAGTTTATTGAGGGATGATACAATTTTGGTTTCTATTTCTTCAGTTAATAGTGAAGTAGGAGTTATTCAGCCTATTAATGAAATTGGAGAATTATTAAAACAATATCCAAAATGTTATTTTCATAGTGATGTTACTCAAAGTATAGGTAAAATGAAAATAAACTTTGATAATCTTGATTTAGCATCTTTTTCTGCTCAAAAGTTTTATGGTATGAAGGGGATAGGATGTTTAATTAAAAAGGATTCTATAGTTATTGAACCTTTGATACATGGAGGAAAGTCTACTACTATTTACCGCAGTGGTACTCCTGCTACTCCGTTAATAGTTAGCCTTGCTAAAGCTTTGCGTTTGGCTTATGAAAATTATGAAGAAAAATATAAAACAGTAAAAGAATTAAATAATTATTTAGTAGAAAAATTAAAGCAATTTAAAGTATTTATTAATAGTAATGAAAAGTGTCTACCTCATATATTGAATTTAAGTTTAAATGGAATTAAGCCTGAAGTTATGCAACATGCTTTAGAGGAAGAAGATATTTTTATATCTACTCAAACTGCTTGTTCCAAAGGAGAATATTCTAAAGCTGTGTATGCAGTAACCAGAGATAAAGAAAAATCTCGCCATAGTATTAGGATAAGTTTATCTCATAAAACTACAAAAGAAGAATTAGAAACTTTTATAATTGTTTTTGAAAGATTGTTAGATAAATTAAATATAAAAGGAGAATAAAATGAAAGTTGTTAAAATAAATGCAGTATGGTGTAGTGGATGTTTAGTAATGAATAAAATCTGGAATAGTATTTTAAAATCTTATAGCATCGAAACAATTAATCTTGACTATGATTTAGATGAAGAAGAGGTTTTAAAATATAATCCTGGTGATGTTCTTCCAGTATTCATTTTTTATAAAAACAAAAAAGAAGTTATGAGAGTAATTGGGGAAAAGACAGAAAAAGAAATGTTAAAGATTGTAAGTGAGTTGTTGGATGAAAAAGATAATTAGAAGTTTATTTATACTATTTTTTATATGTTTATTTATAATGCCAGTTAATGCTAAGGAAAAAGAAAAAATTACATTATATTTATTCCATGGTGATGGTTGTCCACATTGTGCTGAAGAAATTAAGTTTTTAGAAAAACTAGATTATGATATTAATATAGTTAAATATGAGGTATGGAATAATAAAGAAAATTCCCTTTTTATGGATAAAGTAAAAGATAAATTTGGAATTAAAGAAAATGGAATTCCACTAACTATTATAGGGAATAGTTATGTATTAGGTTACAATGATTTATTGTCTAATAAAATTAATAGGATGATAGAATTTTATTTAGAAAATGATTATATTGATCAAGTTGCAAAAATTGAAAAAGATGAGTTTAAAAGAGATGAATTGATTGATAAGTTTTTGGAAAATGAAAATCAATCAGATCAAAGTTTAACAATAGATATACCAGTATTAGGTAAGTTCAATTTAAAAAAAGTCTCTATTTCTACAGCAGCAGTACTTATTGGTTTAATAGATGGGTTTAATCCTTGTGCTATGTGGGTATTATTATTTTTAATAAGTGTTTTAATTGGAATGAAAAATAGAAAAAGAATGTTATTTTTGGGTATAGCCTTTTTAACAACAAGTGCATTAGTTTATATGCTTATTATGTTTTCTTGGCTAAATATTGTTGTAAATGTTTCAACTTCTATTTTGTTTCAGAAAATAATTGGAATTGTTGGAATTATAGGTGGATTAATTAATTTACGAAGTTATTTCAAAAGTAATGATAGTGGTTGTAATGTTGTGGATAATAAAAAGCGTAAAAAGATATTTGCATCTATAAAAAAATTTACCAGTGAAAAAAGTTTTATAATAGCCCTTTTAGGAGTAATGGCTCTTGCTGTTTCAGTAAATATAGTTGAGCTTGCTTGTTCTGCTGGTTTGCCACTAATTTTTACTCAGCTTTTAGCTATAAATAATGTTTCTGGTTTGGGTGGTTTTTTATATACATTAATTTATATTTTATTTTTCTTAATCGACGATATTATTATATTTTTAATTGCGGTGTTTACAATGAATGCAACCGGAATTTCAACAAAGTATAATAAGTATTCACATTTAGTTGGTGGAATATTAATGTTAATAGTTGGACTTATTTTAATTATAAAGCCAGAAATATTAATGTTTAATTTATAAAAAAATTAAATTTATATAAACTTAGTTTATTGAAAAGTAATTAGTTTTACTTTTCTTTTTTTGTCTTAAAGCTTTTAGTTTTTTCAATTATTTTGCCTTTTGAAATTACT
>CASTSB010000011.1 GCA_949451605.1 uncultured Bacilli bacterium | reverse complement strand
ACACATCAGCAGTAGATGCCAAAACAGACATAATAAGAACTAATAATTGGTGTAAAAGTAATGGAATAACAAAGCTAGGAGATTGTTTACTTACAAGTGAGGCAAGAACTGCAAACCTATCACAAGCTAAAGTTAAGATTAATAATAAAGCACCAGTTGTGATAAATAATGCTAGTCCAGCAACGTCTTATGAAGAAAAAACTTCAGCAAAAGCAAGTATTATAGAAATAACTGATAGTAGTTCGTATTATAAAAATAATAATAGTCTTTATACGTCATCTTACATACAAATTGGTACAGGTTATTCATTTAATAAAGATACAGGTTACTTTTCTTTAAGCAAAGGTAATTACGAATACACAAGAAAAAACAACTTTGATTTTGAAAGTAATACTTATTATATTTGTGCTAATAGTTATGGAAGTAGTACTTGCCAAAAATTATATAAGCTTGTATCTGGTAGTAGATTATCATCAGAAACAACCGATGCTGAAAAGATTTATACTATTAAAAATAAATATTCCTTCCTAAAGTACGATTTAGAGCCTAAAATAGTTGGATATACTTCAGACGATTCAGGAATACATGCAGCTGAAGATAATCAAGGAACAAGTTATTACTATAGAGGTGTTGTATCAGGAAATATCGTAAAATTTGGAAATGATTATTGGAAAGTAATTAGAATCAATGGTGATGGATCAATTAGAATGATTCATTATGGTTCAACAATAGACAAAGTTACCTATTATGCAAATAATAAAATTTATAATTCACTAACCTATAGCCCAACTTATTTAGGATTTAAAAATAATAAGCCAGGATTTGGAAGCAATATTGTTGAAAGTAGCGAAAGAAATGATAGTTATAATATTATGACAACTAATTACAGTTCTTCTTATTATTCTAAAGGATATAACTATGATAGAGAAACAGGCAAATTTACGCTAGATCAATCAGAGGGAAATATGATATCTGGTAAATGGTCTGACATCCATGATCAAGTATTAAATGAAGGTTATATTTATACCTTTACTTCAAGTAATCCAAGTTTTTCATCAGAAAGAATTCAAAAGGTTACAGGTTATACCCCAGTAACTGAAACAGGAGTATATTATTATAAAAAATATGTATATATGGGTTATGTATCAACTTCCTATGAAAATGCAGTAGAAAATGTTGAGGAATCTAATGCTTTAAAAGAATTAAATATTTGGTATGAAGAAAATATAAAGAATCAACAAGACAGTAATGGAAATTTGCTATCTAAATATCTTACTGATAATATATTCTGTAATGATAGAGAAATAAATTCTGGAGATGGGTTTAATTCTTTTACTAAACAGACATACTATAAAAGTAATTCAAGAGTCAATACGAAAAGTCCTAGCTTAATCTGTACACAAGATAATGATAAGTTTACTGTATCAAATGACATTGGGAATGGAGAATTAACAAATCCAATTGGACTTATCACATTAGATGAAGCATTATTAGCTGGTACATATACTGGCAATTATTCAAATAAATTATTTTATTTATCTTATGGAAGTCGCACTTTTTTCACAATGAGTCCATATTACTATGATTATAATAATGGTGCAGTTCTTTATATTGTTTCAAGTAATGGAAGCCTTAGCAGCACATATGTACAAAATAGCTCAATGCTAAGACCAGTAATTAATTTAAAAGCTAATACAAAAATTGTAAGTGGTAATGGTACTCCAGATTCTCCATTTGAAATTACACTTGGTTAAATAGAGGTTTAGTAATAACCTCTTTTTTGTGCTATAATATGAGTGTTATGGAGGCATTTATGAAGTTATACATAGAAAATTTATCAAAATCATATATAGATAAAAACATTTTAAAAGATATTGATATTACGTTTGAGTCAGGTAAAATATATGGATTACTTGGTAGAAATGGTGCAGGGAAAACTACATTTTTTAATTGTATTAATGAAGATATTACATATGATAGTGGAAAAATATATTTAGAAGCTGGATACGGAAAGAATTTAATTAATACTAACGATATTGGGTATGTTGTAAGTACTCCTGTTGTACCTGAATTTTTAACAGCAAAGGAGTTTTTAAAGTTTTTTTTAGATATTAATAAAATAAGTGATAAAAGTATTGAAGAGTATTTTGATATAGTTAAAATAGAAAAAGAAGATCAAAATAAATTATTAAGAGATTTTTCACATGGAATGAAAAATAAAATGCAATTATTAATTAATATAATAGCAAATCCAAAGGTTATTTTATTAGATGAACCATTAACAAGTTTAGATATTGTGGTTCAAGAAGAAATAAAAGAGTTATTAAAAAAATTAAAAGATGATCATATTATAATTTTATCAACACATATTTTAGAACTTGCGATGGATTTATGCGATGAAATAGTTATTTTAAATAATAAAACATTAGAAATATGTGATAAGGAAAATTTAAATTCAAAGAAATATAAAGATAAAATTATAAAATCTTTAAAGGATGATAAACATGATTAGAACACTTTATTATTCTTTAAAAATTGATACTTATTATGCTATAAACTCTTTTATTTATCTTTTGAGAAAGTTACCCATATTGAAGGATTTATTTACTGAAGATGCTTATACATCTAAAATTTTAAAGCTTTTAAGTGGTTTCTTTGGAATTTTACTTTCTTTTACTAAAATGGTTTTTAGTAGATATTTGTATTTTTTAATAATTTATATAATTAGTAACTACATATCCAAGGATAATAGAACTTTTTATCATGTATTCTTTATATTTAGTATTATAGGTATGTTTATAAATAATAAATTATTAACTGCTAATATGAAAAAATATTTATCTATTGTTGTTTTTAAGATGGATGCTAAAAATTATTTGAAATATAATTTATTTTGGACTTTGCTTACAAATTTATCACTTAATAGTCTTTGCTTTTATTTATTTAATTTAGATATGAAAATAGGATTTATCTTAGTTTTATTTCAATTGGGGGTTAGAGTAATAGGAGAAAGCTTAGAACTTATGTATTTTAGAAAATATGCAAACTTTTGGTACAATAATACATTTTTATATTTTAGTATTTTATCTATTTTATTATTATTCAGTTTTTCTCCCGCAATTAACTTATTTATAAATCAAGATATGATATTTATTAGTACTTTAGCCTCAATAGTTATTTCAGTCGTTTCTTATTTTTATATTTGTTCGTTTAATGATTATACTTCTATATTTAAAAGAATAAATACACTTTCTAATGCTATAAATAATGATTTATCTAATAATAGACAGTCTATTGTTGAAGTTAAGAAAAAAGATATTCAAATAGATGAAAAAAAGATTTCAACAAAAAATGGATATGATTATTTTAATACAATATTTTTTGAACGACATAGAGATATATTACTTCGAACTGTAAAATTTATATCTTTTGTTTTAATTGTTTCATATATTATATTAGGAATTTTTGCAATTGATAATAAAGAATTTTCTATTATGTTAAATGACTTTTTATCTAATAGATTAGGTTGGTTTGTACTTATTATGTATTTTATAAATAGAGGTAGTATTGTTACTCAAGCAATGTTTTATAATTGTGATCATGCAATGCTTAAATATAACTTTTATAGAGAACCTTCAGTAATTATTGGTCTTTTCAAAATGAGATTAAAGACTATTAGTCAAATTAATTTATTGCCAGCTTTAATAATTAGCTTTGGAAATGCAATACTTTTATTTATTGGAGGTGAAACTTCAGTTTTGAATTTTGTAGGAATGTTTTTATTTATTATATTATTGAGTGTTTTTTTCTCTTTACATTATCTTGTTATTTATTATTTATTACAACCTTATAATCAAGAAATGCAAATGAAAAAATTATCTTATTCAGTGGTAAGCTTAATAACATACTTAATATGTTATTGGGCATCTAAGTTGTATGTTTCATCATTAACTTTTTCAATTATTGGTCTTGTATTATGCATAATATATATTTTAATAAGTTTAAAAATAGTTGAAAATTATGCACCTAGAACTTTTAAAATTAACTAGAATTTATGTTATACTTAGAATAGGAGGATTCTTATGAATGATTATATTGAAATTATAGATGAAGATGGAAAAGAAACAACATATGAAGTAGTAAGTACTTTTAAATTAGAAGGCTATTCTAGTAATTATATACTTTATAAAGAAATAGATAATAGCCATTTATATATTGCTAAATATAATGGAACAAGTATGAGTGATTTAGATACTAATTTAAGTGAAGAGGAACTTGCACTTGCGAGAGGAATATTTGAAGAGGTGGTAGTAAGCGATGATAGAAATTAATAAGAATCATAAAAAGATTAGATTTTCAAAGGATTCATTGGCCTCTAAAACTCTTAAAGTAGCTGTTATTGGTACAGTTATAAGTATTTCAATATATTCTGGTAGTAAAATGTTAAAGAAAAATAATAATGATAAAAATATAGAACTTTATAATAATATTGCTAGTTCGCTTGTTGAAGAGGAAACAGTAGAGGTTAGCTACAATGAGGAAAAAGATAATTATAGTGTCTTTTCTAAGGATTCCTCTTGGGAAATTCCATCGTTAGTTGGGCTTTGTGCAGCATTAGGAGCTTATTCTGTTTTTAATAAATTTAGATATGAAAAACTTAAGGAAGATACTATTAAAAAAGCAAAAGAAAGTGATATGGAATCGTTTACTTTTAACTTTGATTATTCAAATAGTATATCTGGTAGAAAACATAGGTAATTTGACTTTTTCCTTTAAAAATGGTAAAATTTAGGTGTTAGTATTTCAATTGAGGTGAATTTACATTGAAAAAAACTAAGATAATGTGTGGTGTTTTACTAACAGTTGGGATCATGATGATTTCGATTGCTTTAATACTACAAGGTGAATACTCTTTAGAGGATTCAAATAATAGAAAAGATAATACTAAACAAATAGATATTAAAAGCGTTGCAGCTTCTACAAATATGATCATAGACAATAAGGATACTAAAACTGAGAAAGTTTTATTACCCTTACAAGAAGTTTCTATGGAGACAGTTCCAGCATCTATTATAATACCACCAAGAGTAGAGGTATATGATGGTCTTACTTTGGAAGAAATTGCTTCTAAATTCAATAGACTTTTAGGAAATGGATATATGGCTGGAAAAGGTGAAATGATAGCATCTACTGCTTTAGAATATGGGGTTGACCCTTATATAGCTCTTGCTATAATATTACATGAAACTGGATGTGGTTCTAACTGTTCAAAACTTGTTATTACATGTAATAATGTTGGTGGACAAAAAGGAGCTCCTGGATGTAATGGAGGAAGCTATAAGGTGTTTGCTTCTCTTGATGAAGGAATTATTGATTTTGTAAGTAATTTACAAAGAAATTATTTTTCTAGAGGATTAAATACTGTTGAAAAAATTGGACCTAAGTATGCAGAAAGTACTACTTGGGTGTCTAAAATAAATTATTATGTTGGAAAAATACGTAATGCTTAAATTCGGGGGAGTTATGGCAGATAAAAATTATAATAATTTAATATCTAAAAAAAGAAAAAGTGAATCTTTTTCTTTTTTGTCTTCACTAAAATATATAGTATGTCTTGGAACAATTTTTTATTTATTTTCTTCTAGTAATGGCTTAAAAACAAAAAAAGATTGTATACCTTATGATAATACAAAATTAATTTTAGAAAGCTCTGATGTTGATGATATTGTTTTAAATTTAGAAAGAGAATTTGGAGTAGAAATTGATGATCAAAATATTGATAGTTTAGTCTTATTAAATTCTATTTTGGAAAATGAAAATATAAATAATGATGACAAAAAAATTTTTTATGGATTTTATTCTATAGTTGAAGATTGTAAATATTTAGATAAGGAAAATGCTTATAAAACTTTTAAAAATCTTAGTATTGAACGTACTCGTCATGAAGATAATAATACATCTAAGGTGTTAGGTGATTATTTGTTTAATTCAAAAAAAATAAATATATACGTTGAAAAAGATTTTGAGAATAGAATTATTACACATGAAGGTATACATGCTTTATTTACAAGTAAAAAAAGTTTTAAATTACCTTATTATTTTCGAGAGGGAATGACTGAATTATTATCAAATGAATATTATAGTGATGATCCTTTTTATGAAGCTAATATTTATCCTTATCAAGTATCTTATATAAAGATGCTTTGTGAAATGGTTGGTAGTGACATTGTTATGGAAACTTTTTGTAAAGGTGATTTTTCTTTAATTACAAATTATCTTGATCTTTATAATAATACAAATTATGATTCTAAAGATTTACTTGATATTTATGAGGATAGCTTTAAAAGTCAACTTGAAGGAACTAAAAGTAAGTATAGTAGTCAATTGCAAGAAGAAGCTAGAAATAATTTGAAAAAGATTTATTTAAATATTAATCCAGATTATGATAATTATTCATCTTTTGAATATAATTTAAATTTAGCTAGTAGTGTTTTTGAAGAAGATGCTGAAGATTTTTATTTTGATTATATTAATTATAATGGTATATTTGAAAAAGCTTATTTTAATACAGACTTAAAAAATAAATTTTCAAATTCGAGGTTAGTCAATCTAAATGAAAGAGAAAAAGTATTAGTTAAGAGAAAATAATAAGAAACTTGACAAGTGTATATGAATATGCTATAATGTAGTACGTAATTGATGGCACATTATTCTAGTCAATTACTTTGCTAGGAAGACGAGATTAAACAATCGTTAAAGGGCATATCTGTGAAACCTTTGGTGTTTGCTTCTTACGCCCAGTTTGGGGTGAATGCTGGAGATGAGGAGAGTGGGCGACCGTAATGGCATACGATCATCGACCCATGATCTGTGGAGACCTATTATTGTGTTAAGCCTATACGTGATTTATCACTGACGGACTTGATACGAAATGGGATAGAACCTGCATGTGGCGAAAGTTATGTGTAGTGTAGCCTGTCTTGAGTGAAGATTTTGGGATAAGTGATCTCCTAATTTTAGTTGGCCGACTAAAGTTAAGGTATTGCACTTTGAAATAATCTTTGCAAAAAAGAACTAATAGTAAAGTGTTGGTGGGGAAATCCCCTAGGGTGTACTTATTAATATAGGATTGCAGTGGACACTAAGTGGTAATCAAGTCGTATGAATTGGCGACATCATATTGATTCTTTTAAAGGGGAACCGCAATTTTGGTAACGGAATTGTAAGAATCAGGGAAATCCTACTTGACCTAAGGTTCAAAGTTTACTATGTTAATTGCCATAATTATGAATTAAATAATAAATAGTATTTTAAATACTATTTTTTTTTCAAGGAGATTTTATGAAAAGTAAGAAAGGCGAAGTTCCGTCGGAGTTTGAGAACTTATTAATTCAAAATAAAAAGAAAGAAAAAGAAAAAAAAGAATACGTAAATTGGTCATGGATATTTAAAATTGTTATTATTGCATTTTTAATTTCAATTGGAATGTCATTTGTTTCAGAATCTACAATTCCTCATATGTCTTTATTTTTTGGAGTTGTTGTAACTTTATTATTTGTATTTTTAGGAATACTTTTTGATATTGTTGGTGTTTCTGTTACTACAGCTGATGAAGCAGTTTTCCATTCTATGAATTCAAGAAAAGTCAAAGGTGCTAATGTTGCAGTTAAATTTAAGAAAAATGCTGATAAAGTATCAAGTTTTTGCTGTGACGTTATTGGTGATATTTGTGGTATAGTTTCTGGAGCTGCAGGTACAACTATTTCGCTATTGATAGCTTCAAAATTATCTACTGATCCTTTTATTACATCTTTAGTAGTTTCTGCAACAATTGCATCTATTACTATTGGTGGTAAGGCTATAGGTAAAAGCTTTGCTATAAATAAGAGTGACATCATTTTATATGAATTTGCTAAATTCATTTCCAATTTTTATAAAGGATAATATATAAACAAGTTTTTAATAAACTTGTTTTTTTTTATTAAATATAGTAAAATTATAAGAGCTTTGAGGTGATATATGTGATTCAAGTTAATAATGTAAGTTTAAAATTTGGAAAAAGAACTTTATTTGAAGATGTAAATATTAAATTTACTAATGGTAATTGTTATGGACTTATTGGAGCTAATGGTGCTGGTAAGTCAACATTTTTGAAATTGTTATCAGGAGAAATTGAAACTACAACAGGGGAAGTAGTAATAAGTAAAGATGAGAGATTATCTTTTTTAAGACAGGATCATTATCAATACGAAGATAAAAGAGTTATAGATGTTGTTATTATGGGTAATGATAAATTATACAAAATAATGGAAGAAAAAGATAAATTATATTCTCAAACTGAATTTAGCGACGAAGATGGA
Source organism: uncultured Bacilli bacterium (assembly GCA_949451605.1). Lineage (GTDB taxonomy): Bacteria > Bacillota_I > Bacilli_A > RF39 > UBA660 > RUG14891. Next base: position 32,948 of record CASTSB010000011.1, on the reverse strand, counting down.
ATGAGACTTGCTAATTTAGAAGCTGAATTTATGGACTTAGATGGCTGGAATGCTGAACCAGATGCATCTCAACTTCTTAGTAATTTAGGAATACCAGTAGAAGAACATTATTTGAATATGAATGAACTTCCTGTTAAATCAAGAGTTAAGGTATTACTTGCTCAAGCTTTATTTGGAAATCCAGATGTTTTGTTATTAGATGAACCTACAAATAGTTTGGATATTGAGGCTATTAAGTGGTTGGAGGAGTTTTTAATTAACTTTAATAATACAGTTATTATTGTTTCACATGATAGACACTTCTTAAATAATGTATGTACACATATTGCTGATATTGATTATGGTAAGATTAAATTATACGTTGGTAACTACGATTTCTGGTATGAATCATCAGAACTTTTACAAAGACAAATGAAAGAATCTAATAAGAAAAAAGAAGAGAAGATTAAAGAATTACAATCTTTTATCGCAAGATTTTCAGCTAATGCTTCAAAATCTAAGCAAGCTACTTCTAGAAAGAAGATGCTTGAGAAAATAGAATTAGATGAGATTGTACCATCTTCTAGAAAATATCCATTTATAGATTTTAAAATTGAAAAACCTGCAGGAAAAGAAATCCTTAAAGTTGAAAATCTTACAAAAATTGTTGATGGTAAAAAGATTTTAGATAAGGTATCTTTTACAATACTAAAAGGTGATAAAGTTTGTCTCTTGGCACAAGATGATATGGTTAAAACAACTCTTTTTAATATTTTATCTGGTAAAGAAAAATATGATAAAGGTAGTATAGAGTGGGGAAAAACTATTAATTATGGTTACTTGCCTCAAGATAATACAGAGTATTTTAATATATCTAAGAATATAATGGAATGGATAGGTCAATTTTATGATATTAAAGATGAAACAATTTTAAGAGGATTCTTAGGCAGAATGTTATTTTCTGGTGAAGATGTTTTTAAAAAAGTTGATGTTTTATCAGGTGGAGAAAAAGCTCGTTGTATGTTATCTAAAATGATGTTGGAACAACCTAATTTTTTAATACTAGATGAACCAACAAACCATTTAGATCTAGAAAGTATTACTTCTTTAAATAAAGGACTTTGTAATTTTCAAGGAGAAGTTTTGTTTACATCACGCGATTATGAACTTAATAGTACTGTTGCTAATCGAGTTATTGAAATAAAAGCTGATGGAAGTATTAATGATAAAAGTATTACTTATGAAGAATATATTGAGAAAAGTAATAAATAGTGATTACTTTTCTTTTTATTTTAATCAAGCATATAATATGATATAATTTTTTTGAGGTGTATTAACATGAAAAATAAAACTACTGTATCTATAGTAATTGGACTTGTACTATTTTTCTTTGTTATATTTTTAGTAGGAAGAGAAAAAAATAATATTGCTGAAGCTGATGATTTGTTAGCGAAAGCTCGAAGTGAAGCAAAGGCTGTATCAGAAAGTAGTAAAAAAGAATTTAATAAAATAAGTGTAGATGATTATTTGAATTTATATAATGGCAATAAAGATGTACTTATATTTGTTGGAAGTAGTAGTTGCAATTATTGCCAAATAGCTGAACCAATTGTGCAAAATATTATGTTTATACAAGATATTGAAATTAACTATATTTCGACTGATGAATTTACTGAAGAAAGTGAAGAAAAATTTATGAGTTCTAATGATCAGTTAAACTCATTTTCTACTCCTCTAATAATGGTTGTTTCAAATGGAAAAATAAAGGATAGTTTATCTGAATTAACTGATTCTACTGGTTATTTTAAGTTTTTTGTTAAAAATGGATTTATAGAAGGTTAGGTGTAATAAAATATGGGAAAAGTTTGTAATCAAGCATTAAAATTTATGGAAAAGTATCCAACAAGTATTGGGTGGAGAATTAGAAAAAATGCCTCTATTGTTGAAAGACATTTAAATCCTGGAGAAGAACCGCTTTATACATTTGTTGCACAAAAAAATGATAATCCTTTTGATATTGTAAGTACTGCAGTTGTTTGTCTTACTAATAAAAGAATTTTAATTGGAAGAAAAAGGGTAGTTATTGGATATTTTCTTGATTCAATTACACCAGATATGTTTAATGACTTAAAAGTTAAAAGTGGAATTATTTGGGGAAAAATTCATATTGATACAATTAAGGAATTTATCACTTTATCAAATATTTCTAAAGGTGCTTTATCAGAAATTGAAACTAATATTTCAGCATATATGATGGAAGCAAAAAAATTATATCCTTCTTTTGATTCTCATGAAAAATAGACTTTTATTAGGTCTTTTTTTTTGTTATACTTTAAATAGAAGTAAGGTGGTAAAGTGAAAAAATTATTTCCTATAATTATTGCATTAGGGATATTTGCTTTAGCTTATCAAGTTGTAGTAAATTTCTTTATTAATTCACATGAAATTAATTATTCTATAAAAGCAACAAATAATTCTTTTGTGATAGATGAAAAATATAGAAGAGTAAATGGACAAGATAACTATTATTTTTATGTTACTGATAATAGAAATGACAAATATATTTTTAATTTTAATGAAGATTATAATAAGCAAAAGAAAATATTGAAAGATATAAAATTTTATAACCCATATGATGATTTGAAGTGCATCGCACCTATATATAAAGGTGATAAAGTAGGTGGAATTGTTTGTAATTATAAAAAAGATGTTGTAGAGTATAGCTATTTGGCAAATAATAAAATTGAAGTTAAAGAGTTTGTCGAATCTTTAGAAAGATTGGGTGCTACTAGATTAGATTGGAAAAACAATAAAGTAACAAGTGATAATAAGATGACTAATACTTCTATATTTAATGTATATAAGAATAATTTAGTGGATAATTATACATTTATGGCTTGGAATTATAATGGTTTGTTTTTTATGAGAAAAGATAAAATAGTGGAAAAAAACTATTTTAACAGTGATTTATATGAAAATACTAATTCTTATTTGTCTGGTAAATATTATTATGTTTTTGATTTTGATAAAAAGATTGGAAAACTTAATGAAATAACTTATATAAATGTTGAGGATTTTGGTAAAAATGTAATGTCTTTTCCTGAATCATTAGATGATAATATGTATATTAATGGTAGTTATAAAAATAATCTTTATCTCACAGATTTAGCTTCAAAAAAACAATATGTTTTAAATCCTTATAAGGATAAAGCAGAAGTCTGTGGTAACAAGGATGATGGCTATTTAATATTAGAAGACGGTAATTTAAAAAATATCTCCTCTAAAGAATATTTTAAGAAAAAGTATTATTTTGATAAATCTATAAAAGTTGATTCTTTGGAAAAAAAATTTGGTAATGTAAATATTTTTGAAAGTGATAATTATTATTATTTTAAGGATCAGGTTAATACATTTTATAAAGTTGATAAAAGTCATTTAGAAATACCAGTTAAACTGTTTAAACTAGATAGTGTTTCTGATTACTTGATACGTGATGATGATATTCTTCTAATAAGTAATGATACAATGTATTTTTATAGTAATAATACAGGATTAATTCCAATAGTTAGAAATAATGAATTTAAATATAATTATAAAAATATATGTAATTTCTATAAAAAGTCATAATGGCTTTTTTTTTTGCATAAAATATAACAAAGATGTTGAAATTTAAATAATCATTTGTTATAATCTTATCTAGCGATGGGGCTTTAGCCAAGTGGTAAGGCGTGGGTCTGCAACACCCTGATCATCGGTTCAAATCCGTTAGGCCCCTCCAATTTTTTTGTGCGAACGTGGTTCAATGGTTCGAATATGGCCTTGCCAAGGCTGTGATGGGGGTTCGATTCCCCTCGTTCGCTCCATATTAATATTTAGTTAAGTAGCAATACTTAGCTTTTTTTATGATTGGACGAACCCCCCATGAATCTTACTATTTAGCATTTTTAAAAGATATGATTTCATCTTTAATATTATTCCATCTTATAACAACTAAATATCTATCTTTAAAATTTTTTGAATTACCATCTAGATTTCTTTTTTTTGGTCCAATAGTTAGGCAAGCGGCATGTGGAGAAGTAAATTCTAGACATTTTTTAGATAAAATCAGATCATATAAATCATATTTTTTTATCCACACATAATTCTCTATCGTCCCACTTACCAGTGCGTCAATATCATAATCTGAATTTCTTCCTCTAATTAAAAATCTATCTATCATATCAATAATAATTCTAGTTTTATTTATTTCATGATTAAAAATGTCAATTTCTTCTTGATGTATTTTTTTGTATTCCTCTGCACTAAGTATTTCTGAAAAGATTAAATTTCCGTTGTTATCTCTTTTGTAACCATAATGATAACTAACATATTTATCTATAGTTTTGTAAGGAATATTTAATTTTTCTAAGTATCTTTTAAATTCTTGAATTTGTTCACAATGAACAGAGTTGCTATTTCCACATTTCAAACTTATATTTTTTATATAATTTTTATATTTTATAAAAATGTCTGTTTTTTGATTCATTCTATTTTTCCAGGATTTTATTATTTCATTATTATCTATTTTTGTTTCAAATAAATCTTCCAAAAAAAGTTTAGAATTATTGTCTAAATCAGAAATATATTTATTATTAAATAATTCTACAAATTCAAGTTCATTTTTATAACCATTATTCATATTAATTTTCTCCTTCTATATAAAAAAAATTTAATAAATTAATTATTACGGAAGATCTTATCATGGTAATTATTTTCTTTCAAATGAGAGTTTTAATTAATTTAGATTTAATTTATTGATAATTTTTTATTTTTGTTTTAGAAAAATATTTTTTTAGTTAAATAAAATTAATCATTTATCTAATTTAATAATTTTAAAAAAATAATCATAAATTATGCTATTATAATTGTAGGAGATTAATATTATGTTTTTTAGAAAAAAAGACTTAAACGTTTTAGATGATTTATTAGAAGATTTTGAATATGATAAAAGGCAATTAGATGAAAAATATAATTATCCTATTCTAAGAAGTGAAGCATTTAAGATAGCTAATAGAAATCAAAATTTGAAAAGTGATTTTTGCAGAAATGATAAAAGGGACATTTCATATTTAAGTTTTGATAAATGGGATATTGATATTAAAAAAATAGATGATAATACATATTGGAAAGTTCAAATTTTAAAAGGAGATATTTCTTGGATTAAAAATGAAAATAAATGTACTACAAATTTTGATGGTTTTTTAGTAGAAAAAGATTTAAAAAAATTATGTTGTTTAATAAATGTTGAGACAGGAGAATATAAATATTTTCCTAGATAAGGATATGGTGATAAAATGATAGATACTCATTATGATTTACTTTCTATTGCATATGTTGCATATTTAAAAAATGATTATTCTTATTTAAAAGAAATATCTAAATATTTTAATAAAGATAACGTGACAGGGGTGATTGCTAATCTTTACTTTATGAGTATAGAAGAAATGCAAAATGAACTTCATCCTAATTATTATAGGGAAGAAATTTCTGTTTTAGAAATGTTTGTTAAAGCAAAAGAAATACTTGATAAATTTTTACCAAATACTGAAATTTTATATAGTATCGAAGGTGCAGATTATATTAGAGGGTGTAGTGAATTAGAACAACTTTATAGTGAGGGACTTAATTCTTTAATTATTGCTTGGAATACTAAAAGTAAATACGCATCTGGAAATAGGAGTAATCAAGGTCTTACAAAAGAAGGGAAAGAATTACTTTCAAAAGCAATAGATTTAGGAATGTGTGTAGATTTCAGTCATGCTAATAAGGAGACCTTTACTGATATGATACAATTAGTAAAAGAAAAGAAAAATGAGGGAATAGATGTAATAACTTTTGCGAGTCATTCTAATAGTAGATCATTATGTGGTGTATCAAGAAATCTAACTGATGAGCAATTAGAAATGCTTAGTGAGATAGGTGGTTTAGTTGGTGTATTTTCTAATAGAAACTTTGTGGTTTCTGAGAATGAACGTAAAAATGCAAGCTTTTATTTAAAAGAGAATATGTATTTAAAACATATTGAACATATTAAGAAAATTATAGGTGAAGATAATATTATGCTTGCTACTGATGATATGAATTTTTGCAAAGAAGCTGATAAAGAGTATGGTGAGGTAGCTATTTATGATTATAGAGATTTAAAAAAATTAGTTAGTCAAACTTTAAGTAAAAATTATACAAATGGTGTTATAGATAAGTTCATTTATTCTAATGCTTATGAAAAAATATTTAAAAAAATTAAGAAGAATATTTCTATTCGCAATAAAAAAAGATAAATTAATCAATTTATCTTTTTAAATGTTTTCATATTCCTAATTTAATTAAATACAATTAATTAGGTGGGTGGAAAAAATGAATAAAAAAATGATAATTTATTTAGCTACTTTTGTAGTTGTAGTATTATGTAGTCTTACAGCAATCTATTTTTCTAAAGATAATAACAAAAATGATATAAATAAAATGACTGCAACGTTGATTTCTAAAAATGGGAAAAGATTGACTGTTAGAGATGAAGAAAATATTATTTATACATTTAATTCTTTAGAGGATTATGATGATGCCTTGGTAGGCTCAAATATAATTATTCAATATACTGGTCTTTTAGATAAAAATGTTGAGAAACAATCTGGGCAAATAGTAGATTTAAAAACTTCCCAGGTTATGAAGGATGAGAATGGTATTCCTACAGATTGGTTAGATAATGGTATATTTAGTAAATACTATATATTAGCAAATAATAAATTAAAGAAAATGTCTCTTGATGAAAAAATAGCGCAACTTTTATTAGTTCGCTTTCCAAATACAAATGCAAAAGAATTATTAAAAAAATATCAATTTGGTGGATATGTATTCTATGAAAAAGATTTTAAGGATAAAAACGAAAAAGAAGTTATTAATATGATTGATGTTTTACAAAAAACAGCAAAAATACCTTTACTTACTGCTGTAGATGAAGAAGGTGGAAAGGTTGTTAGAGTAAGCAGTAATCCTAAATTGGTGTCAGAGCCATTTAAATCTTCTAGAGAATTATATACTAGTGGGGGCTTTAATCTTATTAGAAAAGATACAGTTGATAAAAGCAATATTTTAAATAAGCTAGGATTAAATTTAAATTTAGCTCCTGTTATTGATGTTTCTACAAACTCTAGTGATTATATTTATCCTAGAACAATTGGTGAAGATACTAAAATTACCTCTGAATATGCTAAAACTGTAGTAGAAGCAAGTAAAGGTACAAAAGTAAGTTATACATTAAAGCATTTTCCTGGTTATGGAAGTAATGATGATACACATAAAGACGAAGCTATTGATGATAGAACATTAGAAGATATTCAAAAATATGATCTTCCTCCTTTTCAATCTGGAATTGATGCAGGTGCGGAAGCGGTTCTTGTTAGTCATAATGTAGTTACTTCTATAGATTCAAATAATCCAGCATCTTTATCTCCTAGTGTACACAATTTATTAAGAAATAATTTAAAATTTACAGGAGTTTCAATAACTGATGATTTAGGTATGAATGCTTTGAAAAATATTAATGATCCTAAGGTTAAAGCATTACTTGCAGGAAATGATTTAATTATCACAACTGATTATGAAGAAAGTTTTAATGAAATAAAGACTGCAATTAATGATGGAGATATTAGTGAAGAATTAATTAATAAAACAGCATTTAAAGTTCTTGCTTGGAAATATTATAAAGGATTAATGTTTGACATGCATAAATAAAAAAATAAAAGTAATAGCTCTAGTTATTACTTTTTTACATTATTTTACAAACAATGAGTAAGTTATTCATTTATTTATAAATTTTTTACTCTAGTTTTAATAGTTAGATAATAAAAAACATGTTATACTTTCTTTGTAGGTGATTACATGAAATTAAAAGTTAAAGAAATAAATATTAATTACATACAATATGGTAAGGGTAAAGATATTTTACTTCTTCATGGTTGGGGTCAAAATATTGAAATGATGAAAATGCTTGGAGATTATTTCCAAGATAAATATAGAATAACAATTCTAGATTTGCCTGGTTTTGGAAAGAGTTCAGAACCAAAAGAAGCTTGGAATATGACAAATTACTCAGATATGTTAGAAGATTTTATAAAAGAGTTAGATATAAAGAAACCAATAATTATAGGACATTCATTTGGAGGACGTCTTGCTATAAGGTATGCATCGAATCATGCTGTTGACAAAATTGTATTATTTGGAGCACCTTGTATTAGAGTAGAAGAGGAGTTGCCTTTATCTGTTAAAATCCTTAAATTAATTAAAAAATTACCTTTAATGGATAAATTTGGGGAATATATGAAAAAATATATAGGATCTCGTGATTATAAAGCAGCTAGTCCTATTATGAGACAGACTCTTGTTAATGTTGTAAATGAAGATTTATCTAATTATGCTAAGCAAATAGAGGAGCCAACATTATTAATTTGGGGTGACAAAGATCAAGAAGCACCGCTTGATTTGGCAAAAGACTTAGAAAAAATAATGTATGATGCAGCTTTGATTGTTTTGCCAGGAACTCACTATGCTTATATTGAAAATTTGCAAAATGTAGTTAATATATTAGATAAGTTTTTTTAGGAGGATTTTATGATGTATTTAGTTTTATTATTAGTTTCAATTAGTTTCTTTTTCCTTTCTTTTTATAGAAGTAAAAGAAATTTACATATGCTGCAACAAAACTTATATAATGAAAATAATAGGTATTTGAAGTGGACATTTCGAAACTCAAGTCAATTTTTATCTCTTGATTTAGTAGTTATATTTTTATCAATTATAACAACATTGTTAATTAGAATAGATAAAGAAAGTGCAATATATCCTTCTTTTAATACTGTAGCTGCTTGTGGAAGCTTATTTGTAATTTTTATAATTTATTTACTACTTGCAAGTAATTTAAAAGCAAGGATGTTAAATGATCAAAATAAAAAACCTTTAGTAGTTACTTCTAGAGTGAAAAGATTGATCTTTACAACTTCTGTAATATATTTAGTTCCTATTATTATGATTATTTTAGGTAATAATTTTTATTTAATAGTTATAAGTGTATTACTTTGGTTAAACCCTTTTGTTGTATTTGTTGCAAATATTATTAACTATCCTTATGAAAGATGTGTTTATTATCATTTTAAAAGAATGGCTCAATCAAAGTTGAAATCAATGCAAAATTTAAAAATAATTGGTATTACTGGAAGTTATGGAAAAACAAGTAGTAAAAATATTTTAAGTGACATTTTGAATGTTAAATATAACGCTTTACCTACACCTAGAAATTTGAATACTTATAATGGTTTAATTATGACAGTTAATAACCATATGGATAAATTTACTGATATATTTATTGCAGAGATGGGAGCGTATGTTAAGGGTGAGATTAGAGGACTTTGTAATTTAGTTCATCCCAAATATGGTATTTTAACTACTATTGGAACTGCTCATTTGGAAAGTTTTGGAAGTGAAGAAAATATTATACAAGGTAAGTTTGAGCTTATTGAATCTTTACCTAGTGATGGATTTGCAGTCTTAAATGGGGATGATCCAAAACAAGTAAATTATAATCTAAAAAATAAAGTTAAAACAATTTGGATAGGAATTGATAATCAAGAAGCAGATGTTAGAGCAACTAATATTAAGTGTTCTAATAAGGGAACTACTTTTGATGTTGTTTTTAAAGGAGGTAATGATTCTTATACTTTTACTACTAAACTTTTAGGTAATCATAATGTTTATAATATTCTTGCTGGTATTGCTTGTGGAATTGAATTTGGAATAGATATAGAGGATTTGATTCATGCAGTTAGTGGTGTGCGTCCTGTTGAACATCGATTGGAATTGAAAAAACTAGGCAATTTCTATCAAATAGATGACGCTTATAATTCTAATCCAGTTGGTGCTAAAAACGCATGCCAAGTTTTAGGGATGATGCCTGGAGTTAAAGTTGTAGTAACTCCTGGAATGATAGAACTTGGTGAAAAAGAAGATGAATACAATAAAGAATTTGGTAGACAAATTGCTGAAGTTGCAGATTATGCAGTTTTAATTGGTGCAAAAAAAACTAAGCCAATCTATGATGGATTATTAGACAAAGGATTTGACAAAGATAAAATAGTAGTATTAAATGATGTTAGAGATGCTTATCCTTTTGTATCGTCTTTAGTTAAAAGACAAGAAGTTTATGCATTGTTTGAAAATGATTTACCTGATACTTATAATGAATAGGAGATGTGTGTATGAAAATTAAAGTAGGAGTAATATTTGGTGGAGAGAGTGTTGAACATGAAGTAAGTATTATTTCAGCCATTCAAGCTATGAATAAAATGGACTTGGAAAAATACGAAGTTATTCCAATTTATATTACTAAAAATAGAGAGTGGTATACTGGAGAAATGTTAAAAGATATTGAAGTTTATCAAGATTTTGGTCTAATAAAAAAATATTGTAAAAATATAGTTTTATATTATAAAGATGGAAGTTATGTTTTACAAAAGAAAAAAGGTTTATTTAAGTCAATTGTTAAGGAAATAGATATTGCTTTTCCAATTGTCCATGGTACTAATGTTGAAGATGGTGTATTACAAGGATATTTGCAAAGTATAGGAATTCCTTTTGTAGGAAGTAATGTTTATGCATCTGTTGTTGGTCAAGATAAGGCCTATATGAAAGATGTTTGGTCTTCAGCTTCACTTCCTATGACTAAATATATTTGGTTTTATGATTCTGATTACAAGAATGACCAAGAGTCTATTCTTAAAAAGGCTTCTAAATTAAAGTATCCTTTAATAGTTAAGCCTGCTTGTACTGGTTCCTCAGTGGGTATTAGTGTATGTGAAAATGAAGAAAAATTGATTGAAGGAATAGATGATGCAATTCAATATGATTCTAAGATTATTATTGAAGAAGTAGTTGAAAATTTGAAAGAAGTAAATATTGCAGTTATGGGAAATTATGAGCATCAAAGAGTAAGTGAAATAGAAGAGGTTTTATCTGCTAATAAGTTCTTAACATTTACTGATAAATATATTGGTGATGGAAAGGGTAAAATAAAGGGAGCAAAATGTTCTAAGAAAGTTGGCTCTAAAGGAATGGCTTCTACTAATCGTAAGTTGCCTGCAGATCTTTCCGATAAATTGAGAACACAAGTAGAAGATATAGCAACATCTGCTTTTAAAGCCTTAGGATGTTCTGGAAACTCAAGAATTGATTTCTTGATTGATGAAAAAACTAATAAAGTATATATTAATGAAATAAATTCAATTCCAGGAAGCTTAGCATTTTATTTATGGGATGCAAAAGATATGGATTTTGCTGATTTACTTGATAATATGATTCAAATTGGTATTAAAGATTATAAGAAAAGAGTTAGTAAAACACGATCATTTGAAAGTAATATATTAAAAGGTTTTGCTTCAAATGGGGTTAAAGGGATGAAAGGAAAGCTAAAGTAAATTAGTTTTCCTTTTTTTATTAAATAAAAAAACTTACGATATGAAAATCGTAAGTAATATTCTAATATAATGGTGGACTGTTAGGGATTCGAACCCTAGACCCACTGATTAAGAGTCAGTTGCTCTACCAACTGAGCTAACAGTCCATTTATTTGAATTGCATATTTATTTTATATCAAAAAAATTAATTTTACAAGTCTTTTTTTTATTTATATTTAATTAAATTATATTTATTTGAATTAAAAGGGTAGAAATGTTTAAAAAAAATAAAAAATAGCTTGACTTTAAATAATTAATTATAGTATTCTATATTTGCAACTTGAAATAAAAGTTAATAAAAAATTAATTTTCTCTTGCATTATCTCATATAATGTAGTAAAATGAAAAAGTACTGATTTATGGACCTGTAGCTCAGTTGGTTAGAGCACACGCTTGATAAGCGTGGGGTCATAGGTTCAAGTCCTATCAGGACCACCATTAGTAATGCCTCAATAGCTCAGTTGGTTAGAGCACTTGACTGTTAATCAAGGGGTCCTAGGTTCAAGTCCTAGTTGGGGCGCCATTTGGCGAGTTGGTGAAGTGGCTTAACACACTGCCCTTTCACGGCAGCATTCACGGATTCGAATTCCGTACTCGTCACCATTTCGATTATTACCGTTCATTTGAACGGTTTTTATTTTTTATGATTATTATTGACATTTAAAATAAAATCCTGTAATATTGTATTTGCGGATGCGATAGAGGAATGGAGTAGTACTCAAGAGGCTGAAGAGGCGCCCCTGCTAAGGGTGTAGGTCGGGCAACTGGCGCGAGAGTTCAAATCTCTCCTACTCCGCCATTTTTGATTATAGACAACTAGTTATAGTTGTTTTTTTTAGTTTTTTATGATATAATATGCAAAACTATTGGGGGGATATAGTGTGAATTTAGAAAGCATTGTTAAGATTTATAATGATAATGAAGATCTTGGAATAGAATATTTATTAGCTGAAGTGAGTAGAAGGTTTGAATTAAGTATTAGTAGAGGAGCAATAAAATGGTTTTGTAAGGACCTTAGAAACAAAAATGCCAATTTATCAAATATAACTTTAGAATATAGAGATAATAAATTTAATTTTATAAGTAATAATAATACTTTATTTCAAGTTTCAATGAAAAAATATGATAGATTAAATACTAATGATTCTATGCTTAGAACAACTTTGTTTCCTAATTTAAATGATAATATTTCTTTTTCGATTTCTAATGATAAATTTGTTTTAGGAAGAAATGGATTGTATGAAGATTTATCCAATGAGGATTTTCAAAATTATAGATATATTTCTGTTGATTCTAAAGGTAATATAGATTATGAAGCATATGTGGATAAAAAGAAGCAGAAAGTTGAAAAAAATTATTATTCTAAAAATGGAGAAATTTCTAGTAAGTTTTATTATAAATTTGAGTTAAAAGATATTAAATTGAAAGATATTGCTTATGCTAGAAATAAAATTTATAAATATATTGATGAAGAAATGCCTAAGATAAAAAACGAAGATATCGATTGTTATTTTAATGATTTAGGAGATCAATTTTATTATGATATTGAGTTAATTAAAAAAGTTGAAGATTATAATGAAATTTATATAAATGAGAATTCTACTTTTAAAATTGAAAATAATGAGAGTTCAATTATTGAAGGAATAACTTTAAATAACCAAAAAAATAGCAATGAAAATTATTTAGCTATTTCAAATTCTTATATTCCTGATATAAAGCTTTTATGTGTTTTTGATTTTGTTCTAGAAAACAAATTGAATAAAAAAATAAATAAATTGTCATTAATGATGCTTCAAAAATGGTTTAATGAATTAGATATTGATACTTTAAATAATGAAGAAAAGCTAGTAAATGCATTAGAAAATGAAATTGATTCATTAGAGTATTCTTTATTTAAAGAAACTCAAAAAAATAAAAATTTGAAAGAGTCTTCTTTTTCTATAGCTCTCATCGGAAAAGAAAATACTTATATAGAAAATTTTGGTAATACAAGAGTTTATAAAGTTAAAAATGAAAGTTTAGATCCTATAACTATAGATAATACTAATGTATGGGATAATTATCTTAAAAATATTTTTACTTTTGAGGAAGCAAGTCAATATCAAAAAGGTTCTTATATTACGAAATATTTTGGTGATATTAAGAATATTTTAAATAATAGAAATACTATAAAAATAGATAATAATTCCTACGATAAATTGTTATTATTTACTGATGGAGTAACTTATAACATTAATAATAAATCAATTAATTCTATTATTGTTTCTAATAGCAATCATGAACTTCTAAAAGAAATAGTTAATGAAGCATGTAATAAACAAGTTAGATCAAGGAATGTTACTGGATGTTGTTATATAAAAAAATAATTAAGCTATAATGCTTAGTTATTTTTTTTGTTAGAAATAGTTAATTTATGATATACTTTGAATAGGAGTGTAGATAAGATGACTGATTTTTCAAAGAAATTTATAAATGACTTTAATGATATAAAAGAATACTATAATTTTTTGGTTTCTAAAACGAAGAAAAAGGAATACGTTGGAATTACAAATGAGTGGTTAATTGATAACTTTTATTTAGTTGTTGAACATAAAACTAATTATATTCAGAATAAAAAAAGTATCAAAAAAAGATCAAAAGAAATAAATAAAATATACTTTTGCATAAGAGATATTGTAATTAGAAATAATTATAATGTTAGTTTGAAAATTCTTTCTGATGAATTAAAAAAATATCAAAAAGATAAAGGCTTTTTATCTTATGTTGAAATAGAATGTATTAGAGATATTTTAATATTTATATATATAGATAGACTTAATCAAATTTGTAAAGAAGAGCATAAGAAACTTATAAATAAAGAGTCAATATCATTTATTGTTAAAGAATTAGAAGGAAAAGAACTTAAACTTAATAGTTTTATAAAGAAAGATTTAGTCATTGAAAAAAATTATAATTATATTTTTGAACTTAATAGAGAACTTAAAGAATTAGGATCAAAAAGTAATAAAGCTTTTAAAGAGTTGACTGATTTATTGGAACAAAAACAAATTAGTTTGAAAGAATTAATTAATGAAGAGTATCAAAAAAAGATTGAAAATGATATTTTAGTAGCAAATATATTTGGTGATTTAAAAGAATTTTTTGATATCAGTAGAGAAGACTTATTTGAAAAAATTAGCAAAACCGAAAAAAAATTAATGCAGGATGAAATTTATGAGAAAATGGATGCGTCTTCACGTGAATTATATAGACAGAGATTATTAAAACTTTCTAAAAAGAATCATTGTTCTGAGTTGGAACTTTTAGAAAAATTAAATAATAATTTAGAAAGTTCTGAGGAACATATAGGTTGTTTATTATTTAAAAATAGTAAAAAGGATATTTATGTTTTTTTATATATTTTCTTTATAGTTTTAGTTACAGTATTATTATCTTATTTTTTATCAAAATATTTTATAAAATGGAGAATATTAGGCTTTATAATACTTTTAATCCCAGTGAGTCAATTATTTATACAAATTTTAAATCAAATAATAATAAAACTTGTGTCAACTAAGATTTTACCTAAATTGGATTATTCCAAGGGAATACCAAAAGAAGATAGTACTATGGTAGTTATACCAACTATTATTTCATCTAAAGAAAAAATAAAAGAGATGTTTGATACTTTAGAAACTTTCTATATTATTAATAAAACAAATAACTTGTATTTTACTTTGCTTGGAGATGTTAAAGGTTCAAATACTGAAATATGTGATTTTGATGATGAAATTTCAAAATATGGTCAAGAATATGTTGAAAAGTTAAATAATAAATATAAGAAAGATTTATTCTATTTTATTTATCGTAAAAGAGTTTGGAATAAAAGCGAAAATTCTTTTTTAGGATATGAAAGAAAAAGAGGAGCAATTATACAATTTAATCAAATTCTATTAAAAAAAATGGATTTGTCGACAGAAAAAAAATATTTTAATGTTAATACACTTCATGGGCATGATTTAGAGATTAAATATGTTATAACATTAGATAGTGATACTAAACTGGTTTTAAATTCTGCTCTTAATTTAGTAGGATGTATGTCTCATCCTTTGAATAGGCCTGTTTTAAATGATTCTTGTACTAAAGTTGTAAGTGGATATGGACTAATGCAACCTAGAGTTAGTGTTGATATAGAGGCTACTAATAAAAGTTTATATAGCCAAATATTTGCAGGTATTGGAGGTTTTGATACATATTCTGCAGTAGTTCCTAATGTTTATCAAGACTTATTTTGTGAAGGTAGTTTTGTAGGAAAAGGAATATACGATTTAGAGATATTCGATAAAGTTTTATCAAATGCATTTCCTGATAATTTGATTCTTTCTCATGATTTATTAGAGGGCAATTATTTAAGATGTGGGTATGTTTCAGATATTGAATTAATAGATGATTTTCCTTCTAAATTTTTGATTGATACAACAAGACATCATAGATGGGCTAGAGGAGATGTTCAAATAATTAATTGGCTTTTTCATAAAATTCCAAATAAATCTTCAAAAAAAGTAAAGAATCCAATTAATTTATTAGGAAAGTTTAAAATTTTTGATAATATTGTGAGAATGTTTTTATATCCGACTTTATTACTTATTATTTTATTATCAATTATATCATCTATTGTTTCTCCTTTATTTTGGATTTTCTTTGTAGTTTTGGAAATTGCTATTCCTATAATCTTTTATTTAGAAAGCAAGATTACTGTTAAACATAATAGTAATACTAATGTTTATTACAAAAATTTATTTTTTGGAGGAAAAAGTCTTATTTCGCGCTGTTTTATTGTTTTCTGTACTATTCCTTATTATACAAAACTTTATATGGATGCTTTTTTTAGAACTATCTATAGATTATTTGTTAGTCATAAGAATTTACTAAATTGGATAACTGCAGAAGAGGCAGAAAAAACAACTGGTAATAGTTTAGTAGTGTATTTAAAGAATTTTTTACCTAATTTAATAACAGCATTACTTTTTGTAATTATTGGAATAGTTTTGGATAATAATATATCTTTAATTATTAGTGTGCTTTTCTTAATTGCTCCTTTTATAGTATTTTTTGTGAGTCGAGATATAAATCATAATAAGATTATTCTAAGTGATAAAAAATTAGATTATATTAGAGAAGTGGCATATAAAACATGGAATTATTTTAGTGAAAATTTGAATAATCAAAATAATTTTTTAATTCCTGATAATTATCAAGAAAATAGAGAACAGAAATTAGATATGAGGACTTCTCCTACTGCTATAGGATATTCTTTAACAAGTATAATAGCTGCTTATGAGTTGAACTTTATTGATTTAAAAGAAGCTATTTACTTAATTGATAAGGTTTTGAAAAGTGTAGACGAATTAGAAAAATGGCATGGTCATTTATATAATTGGTATGACATAAAAAGTATGAAGGTAATGGCACCAAGATTTGTTTCATCAGTGGATTCTGGTAATTTTGTAGCTAGCTTAATTGTGACACGTGAGTTTTTAGTACAATTTGAAGAAGATAAACTTATTAGATTATGTGATAAATTAATCAATAATTCTAATTTTAAAAAACTTTATACAAAGAAGGATGTTTTTAGTATTGGTTATGATGAACAAGAAGGAAAATTATCAATATATAATTATAATAAGTTTGCGAGTGAATCTAGATTATTAAGTTATTTAGCGATATGTTTAGGAGATATACCTTCAAAGCATTGGTTTTGTTTAGATAAATCGCTTACTACTTATAAAGGTCGTAAGGGACTTATTTCTTGGTCTGGAACTTCATTTGAATACTATATGCCATTACTTTTTATGAAAAATTATCCTAATACATTATTAGATGAATCATATCATTTTGCAAAGTTTTGTCAAAAGGATTATATAGATAGTGTTTCTAGACATTTACCTTGGGGAATTAGTGAATCTGCTTATAATGAATTAGATAATGCTTTAAATTATAAATATAAAGCTTTTTCAACTCCATATTTGAAAGCAAAAGAAGATAAAGAAAATAGAATAGTTCTTTCTCCATATGCATCAATTATGGCATTAGAGTTATTTCCGCAAGAAATATATGAAAATATGGAAAAATTTAAGAAACTAGATATGTATGGAAAATATGGTTTTTATGAATCTTATGATTATGATAATAAGGGAGTAGTAGAGGCTTTTTTTGCTCATCATGAAGGAATGATTTTAGCAGGAATAACTAATTATCTAAAATCTGATTGTATAAAAAATTATTTTCATCAAAATGTATTTATAAAAACCTTTGATATTTTACTTAAAGAAAAAGTTCAAGTTAAAACAAGTATTGACATGAAAATGGCAAAGTACAAGAAATATAATTATAACAAAGAGAGTATTGAAAATGATATAAGATCATTTAATTATATTTCTCATTTACCAGAAGTATCTGTCTTATCCAATAAGAAATATTGTCTTTTGATGAATGATAGAGGAAATAGTTTTTCTAGATATAGGACTTTGCAATTAAATAGGTATCGAAAAGTTACTGAACAAGACTATGGAGTTTTCTTGTATATAAGAGATAAAGATAGTAATAGAGTTTGGAGTAATACTTATGCGCCAATTAATGAAAAGCCTGACAAGTATGAAGTGGTATTTGCTAGCGATAGAATTAAATATTCAAGGCGTGATGGAGAAGTAGTTACTAAAACAGAAGTAATTGTTTGTAAAGGATTAAATGCAGAAATTAGAAAAGTTACATTTAAAAATGAAAGTAACGAGATTAAAAATTTAGAGCTTACTAGTTATACTGAACCAATTCTTTCTGATAATATGGATGATGTTAGTCATAGGGTGTTTAACAGCATGTTTATATCTACTGAGTATGACAAGTCAACTGATGCTTTAATTGCTAGAAGAAAATCACGTGGTGATACAAAATTAAGTAGTTATATGATTCATAAATTATTTGTTCCTAATGCAAATGATAATTATTCTTATGAAACTGAGCGAACTGAATTTATAGGAAGAAACAATAATGCTACTAATCCTTGCGCTTTATTTAAAAAATTATCTAATTATTCAGGAGATAATTTAGAACCTATTATAAGTATGAGAAATAGTATTGAGATACAGCCTGGAGATAGTGAAGAAGTTTATTTGATTGTTGGATTTGGAAGAAGTAAAGAACAAATTTTGAATATAGTAAAAAGCTATGATAATGAGAAAGCTATTGATAATGCCTTTAAACTTGCTACTTTAATGAACATAACTAATATAAAAGATATGGGTATTAATGGCGAAGATATGAGAGTTTATAACATTATGCTTAATTATATTTATCAGACTACTCGTATTATAGCAACAGATGAGAGAATGGAACTTTTAAGACGAAATGCTTTAGGTCAATCTGGCTTATGGAAATTTGGAATAAGTGGTGATAGGCCAATAGTATTAGTTGAGATTTCTGATATAAGTGATATGCCTTTTATTTATGAAATATTAAAAGCTTTTGAATATTATAAGAATCATTCTATATTTGTAGATATTGTAATTATTAATAAAGAAAGTGAACAATATAGCAAAATTATAAGAAAAGAAATCGATGAAGAATTATATAGAATGTATACACTTAATAGTTTTTATCATACTCCTGGATCTATTAATGTTATTGATATAAATGAAATTAATGATGATGAATATGGTTTATTAAGAGTAGTACCAAGAATTACATTTATTATTCGTGATCATCAATCTTTAAAAGAAGCTGTTGATGAATTACAAAGTAGCAACTTTGTTAGTGATTATAGTACAGTGAAATTAGAGACAAATTTAAGATTACCTAATAAAGAAAAATTAGTATTTGATAATAATTATGGTGGGTTTAAGGATGATGGAAGAGAATATGTAATTTATAATCGTGATACACCAACTCCTTGGAGTAATATTATTGCTAATAATAATTTTGGTACAATTATTACTAATAATGGCTGTGGATTTACATATGCTTTTAATTCTGGAGAATTTAAGCTTACTTCTTGGACTAATGATATTGTTTGCAATGATAAATCAGAAGGATTTAAATTTAATGGAAAGATATTTGATCCAATGAAATGTATACATGGATTCGGTTATTCTATTTTGGAGAGTGAAACAGAGGAAAGAAAAACTGAGATTACTGAATTTGTAGCAAAAGAAGATAATGTCAAATTATATATGATGAAACTTACTAATAAAGAAAATAAAAAAGTCAATTATGATTTGGAATTTTTCATTAATCCTACTTTTGGTAATTTTGAGGAAAAGACTTCAAGACATATATTAACTGAATTTTATGGAAATGATAATTATTTGAAGATGCGTAATGTATATAGTATTAATTTTAGTGATGTTAATGTA
This sequence comes from uncultured Bacilli bacterium, assembly GCA_949451605.1. GTDB lineage: Bacteria > Bacillota_I > Bacilli_A > RF39 > UBA660 > RUG14891. The sequence goes on along the minus strand of CASTSB010000011.1, from coordinate 13,042 downwards.
TTTATGTCATCATCACTTCATATTGATAGTGCAGAAATAAATAATATGCTAGTAAAATCGATAGCTTCTAGAATTAGTTTAGATAGTAAAGAAACAAAAACTATAGTATTTTCTTTAGGGTGTGGTATGAGTGATGAAGAAAATCTAAAGTTAGTTCAAAAGTATAGTGATGTAAATACTGTTAAAAAGGAACTTAAATTAGTTAGAGATAATTGGAATAAGACTCTTAGTACTGTTCAAGTTAAGTCTCCTGATGATAGTTTCAATTATATGATGAATGGATGGTATTTATATCAGACATTGTCTTCTAGAATTTTAGCTAAAAGTGGATTTTATCAAGTAAGTGGTGCATTTGGTTTTAGAGATCAATTGCAAGATTCAATGAATGTTTGTATGATTAAGCCTGAAGCAGCTAGGCGTCAAATCTTAATTAATGCTTCACATCAATTTGTAGAAGGTGATGTATTCCATTGGTGGCATGAGAAAAATCATTTTGGACTTCGTAGTAAGTTTAAAGATGACTATTTATGGCTCGTCTATGCAACTTTACATTATTTAGAAGTTACTAAAGATTATAGTATTTTGGATGAGCAGGTACCATATGTTATTGGAGATAGCTTAAGCGAATATGAAAGTGAAAAAGGTATGGTTTTCTCATATACTGACTTTACTAATTCACTTCTTGAACATTTAATTAAATCTTTGAGACTTTCTATGAATAGTTTAGGTCGACACCATATTCCTTTAATGGGTGGTGGAGATTGGAATGATGGTATGAATAAGGTTGGTATTAAGGGAAGAGGAGAGAGTGTATGGCTTGGATTCTTCTTATATCAAATTATTGATAACTTCATAAAGTTTATGAAAAATTATGATCAAAAATTTAGTCTTGATGATTATATTATATTTAATGAAAGATTAAAAGAAGATTTAAATAGTAAAACTTGGGATGGAAGTCATTATTTAAGAGCCTTCTTCGATAATGGAGATAAATTAGGAAGCTTAGAGAATTCTGAGTGTAAGATAGATTTAATAAGTCAAAGTTTTTCAATTTTAAGTGGTGTTGCACCTAAGAGTAGAGTTCAGCAGGTAATTGAATCTGTTGAGGAGCATCTTGTTGATAACAATGCCAAAATAGTTAAGCTTTTAACTCCTGCTTTTCACTCATCTTTAAATAATCCTGGTTATATTATGAATTATCCTAGAGGTATTAGAGAAAATGGAGGCCAATATACTCATTCTGTTGCATGGTATTTGATGGCTTTAATAAAGTGTGGATATCAAGATAGAGCTTATCGTTATTATCAAATGATTAACCCTATAAATCGAAGTTTAAACAAAGATGGTGTAGATAGTTATAAAACTGAACCTTATGTTATTGCTGCAGATATTTATTCTGCAAAAGGTAGAGAAGGAAGAGGCGGTTGGACTTGGTATACTGGTTCAGCAGGTTGGTTTTATAGAGTTGGAGTTGAAGAAATATTAGGAATACAAAAGAATGGCGATAAACTAAAAGTTAATCCACATATACCTATTGCTTGGGAACATTGCGAAATAACATATAGGTATATGGATACTTTTTACAATATAAGAATTAATAAAAATATAAAAGAAGAAATGTATCTTGATAATCGATTAGTATCTGATTATATGATTGACTTAAAAAATGATGGTATAGAGCATCAGATAGTTGTTAATATTAAAAGTTAAGCATGCTGTAAAGTATGCTTTCTTTTTTAGATAAAATGCTTTTATTTTAAAACTATTTGTGCTATTCTAAAGAAGAATAGGGATATTTAAATGGAGGATTTATGAAGAAAGATAAAAATAAGAATGGTAGTAGAAATAGATTAGTAGGTCTATTATTGCTTTTAATTGTATTTATAAGTGTTGGATTTGCTTACTTGTCAGGATCTCTTGATATAGTTGGTACTGCAAAAATTAAAAGTAATAGCTGGGATGTTTACTTTAGTAGTGCTGGTACTGCAACAAGTGGTTCTGTAACTCCTGTTAATCCAGCTACAATTTCTAATGGAAATGATAAATTAATTACTTTTACATTAAATTTAGATAAACCAGGTGAGTTTTATGAATTTAGTCCAGTAATTAAAAATGGCGGAACAATTAATGCTAAATTAAAATCATTTTCAATTACTGGAGCAGAAGGTTATGAAGATATTCTTAATTATAAAGTAACTTATTCTGATGGAACTGCTTTAGCTGTTGGAAATACTCTTCAAGCTGATAGTACAAAAACTTTAAAAGTTCGTGTAGAGTTAAAAAAAGATATTAGTGCTGATGATTTGTTAACAGAAGATGCAAATTTAAATCTAGCTTTCCAAGTACAATATGAACAAGCTAATTAATAATGTTTAATAACCAGACAATAAGCAATTATTGTCTTTTACTTTACAGTCAAATTTTACTTAGTATTTTTCTTATGTTATAATAATGACAAGAATTTAGGAGGTTGTTTATTTTATGATTAAATTTGATTTTACTAGTATGTGTAATTTCAATAAAGAATTGCTTGACAAAAAGGCTGAAGTCTTATGTAAGTTTAATAATAGTTATATGAATGGCTGGACTAGTCCAATCGATCAAGATATTATTAATGATGTTATAAAAACTTCTAAAGAGATAAAGACACATTCTTCTTGTATGGTAGTAATTGGTATAGGAGGCTCTTTTCTAGGAAGTTATTGTATTGAGAAAGCATTAGCTCCTTATTTTAAAGATAATAATTTTAAAGTTATATATGCTGGTACTACTTTATCGAGCGTTTATATGGAAGAATTATTATGTTACTTGGAGACTGTTGACTTTTCAATTAATGTAATAAGTAAGAGTGGAACTACAATGGAAACTACAATTACTTATAAATTAATTAAAGAGTTGATGGAGAAAAAGTATTCTAAGGAAGAATTAAGAAAGAGAATAGTTATTACTACTGATAAAGAACATGGAGCATTAAGACAAGAGGTAAAAGAAGAAGGTTATAAGTCTTTTATAATTCCTGATAATATTGGAGGAAGGTATTCAATTATGACGCCTGCTCATTTATTTCCTTTAGCTTTTAATATTGATATAGAGGAATTTGTTAGGGGATATTATGATGGCTATAAATATTTGGATAAAGCTTTTTTGTATGCGGTTTGTCGTAAAAGTATGTTTGATCAAGGTAAAGTTGTAGAGAATTTTGTAGTTTATGAAGAAAAACTTAATTATTTTTCTGAATGGTTAAAACAATTATTTGGAGAAACAGAGGGTAAGAATGGAGTGGGATTGTTACCAACTTCTACGGTTCATACAAGAGATTTACATTCTTTAGGACAAATGGTTCAAGAAGGAAATAAGATTTTATTTGAAACATTTATTAAAATTGAGAATTCTAGTCAAGTTAAATTTAAAGATCATGATTTACATAACATAAACAATGTTGTTTTAGATTCTGTACGCATAGCTCATAAAAAAGGAGAAGTTTCTAGTATTATGATAACATTACCTGAACTTTCAGAAAAGTATTTAGGTGAAGTAATGTACTTTTTTATGTTAAGTGCTGCATTTAGTGGCTTCTTATTTGGAGTTGATCCTTTTAATCAGCCAGGAGTTGAAGTTTATAAAAAGGAAGTGCGTGAAAAAATAGTTATTTAGGAAGGGTGGTTTTTTGATTTTTAGAAAAGAAGAAGTATTAGGAAGTTATTCAAGAGGACTTGAAAATTTTATAGGTAGTGAAGTATCTATAACAGATGATATGAAAAGGATTATTAATGGAGTTGATTTGTCAGAATTATCTGTAACTGCAGATTTTACTGATATATCATATTTAATAACTAGAGATTTAATAGAAGGAATGAGTACTGAAAATTGTAGATTTTCTAAAGCTATGCGAGATGGTTTAGCTGAGGCTGTTTCACAAAGAATGCTTGAACATAATTTACCAGGTTTTACAAGTGGCAGAAATCTTTCTACTCCTCAATTAGTACAATATAAAATATCTGATATTTTAGTTGATGCGATTGGGAGTGATGTGGCACCAGCTTGTATATTAAAGGCGCCTGATTTAACAGGTGAATTGTTACATAGTATTCCTTATAAAGGAACAACCTTAATGTCTTATTTAAATGATCGTATGGATGTTGCAATTGCTCAGAGCAGAGGTATTTCATCTAGAAATTTAGGACGTTCTTCAGCTGTTGTTGATTGTTGTGAAGCAATATGTGACTGTAGGGAAAAATTACAAGTACCTAAAGAATCTTTAAATAGAAGTAGAGGTAAGACTAAGGAGAAAAGGTCAGAAGGTATTGATCATGAAGAATGTTTATAAATTTGTTACAATACTAATTATTTTATTTATATTGATTACTGGACTAGTAATTACTAATAATACTATTATTTTTGATAATAGTATTTATAGTTTTCTAAAGAGTTTTAGTAATAATTTTGTTGATAGTTTTTTTGTTTTAGTTACGAAAGCTGGTAATACCTTAACAATAATTATTCTACTTATTATACTTAATATTTTCTTATCCAAGAAGAATGCCTTTGTATGTGATATTCTAGCTGTTCTGTCAGTAGCATCTAATACTCTTATAAAATATATTGTATCTAGAGAACGACCTTTAGTTTTAAAGTTAATAAAGCAGGGCGGTTATTCATTTCCTAGTGGACATACTATGATATCTGTAACTATTTATGGCTTTCTAATTTATTTAATTTATACGAATATAAAAAATAAATATTTAAAAATAATTTTAATATTTTTATTAAGTTGTTTGATATTTTTAGTTTCTATTAGTAGAATATATGTAGGAGTTCATTTTGCTAGTGATGTTTTAGCTGGAGCAATTTTAGGACTAGCTGAGCTTTTATTAATGATTAATATTTGTTACGGAGGGAAGGCTAAATGTTTAAAATTTTAATAAGTGATTTTGAAAATGCATTAATAGATACAGAAGAAGCTATACCTCTATCAACAATGCTTGCGATTGATAAAGTTCGAAACAATAATATTTCGTTTGGAATTATGACTGATTTAAGCTTTAGAACTATGATAGAATATAATAAAGATTTTCCATTTGTTGATTATATTATATTTTTAGATGGAGCATATATTCATGATGCTAAAAAAAATAGAGCACTCTTTAAAAAAAATATTCCTATATCTCTTATTAAAAAAATAAAGAAGAATTTTGATTTGTATAACATTTGTTTTTATACCTTAGATTTCTGTAATTGTACTAAAAAGGTAATAGATAAGCCTAATGCAAGAAAAATTGGTGATTTTAAAGTCTTTAGTGACTTTCATAAAGATAGTATTTATAAAATTGAAATTCATGCGAAGAGTAAAAAAGAAATTGACGAAATTATTTTTAAAATCTTAGAATTAAAAATTAATCTAAAATATTATATTAAGAAAAATGATGATTATTTTGTTGAACTAATTATGAATGAGTGTGGAAGAGTTCAAGCTGTCGAAAAGATTTGTGATATTAAAAAATCTTGTTTAGATGATGTTATAATGATTAGTTTTTCAGATGATAATATTGATTTATTAAAAAAAGTTGGTCATTCAATTGGTATGAAAAATGCTAGTTCTAAATTAAAAAAAGTGACAAAAGAAGTAACTTGCAGTAATGATGAAAAAGCTGTAGAAAAAATAATTTATAAATATCTAATAAAAGAATAAGAAGCTTATATTGTTAGTTTCTTTCTTTTTTTTTATTTATGCGTTATAATAGCTTTGTTTAAAGGAGATTTTTATGAAATTGGTAGTTAATAAAGAAGGGCAGTTACTGGATTATTTATATGATAATTTAGATATGCCAAAAAAACGTGTAAAACAGTATTTGACTCATGGGGCTATCTATGTCAATAATAATAGAACTACTCAATATGATTATAAAGTTTTAAAAGGTATGACTATTATGATTGATACTGATAGCAAAAATAAAAAGACTTTACCATTTGAAATTTTATTTGAAGATGATCATATAATTGTTGTTAATAAGCCTAGTGGTTTGCTTACTATTGCAACTAGTAAGGAGCATGATAGAACTTTATATCATATAGTAAGAGAATATTTAATTAGTAAAGATAGAAATGCTCGTATATTTATAGTTCATAGATTAGATAAAGATACTAGTGGAGTTGTTGTTTTAGCAAAAGATGAAAAAACTAAAAATCAACTTCAGGAAAATTGGAATACTTTTGTTTCTTTACGTGAATATGTTGCAGTTGTTCATGGAAAGTTGAAGAAAAAAGAAGATAGAGTAATTCAAAGATTAAGTGAAACTAAAACAAATCTAGTTTATGTAAGTAAAAAGGAAGATGCTAAGGAAGCTATTACTAATTATAAAGTTATAAAAGAAAGTGATAAATATTCTTTGGTATCAATCAATATTGAAACAGGTCGTAAAAATCAAATACGTGTTCTTTTTAATACTTTAGGTAATCCTATTGTTGGAGATAAAAAATATAGTAATATCAAAGACAATGAATCACGTCTTTATTTGCATGCTAATAGATTAAAAATGTATTATCCTGTAATAAAGAAAGATATTTTGTTTGAGACTGCTAACCCACAAGAATTTAGAAAAATTATATAGGAGGATATTATGACTAATAAAGAATTATTTGAAAATAAAGATGAGTTAATGAATAAAGAGATAGTAATAAAAGGATGGATTAGAAATCATAGAAAACAAAAAGAATTTGGATTTATTGATTTTTCTGATGGTACTTGTTTTAAACATGTACAAGTAGTTTATGATGAAAAATTAAATAACTTTTCAGATGTTCAAAAAATGCATGTAGGTTGTGCAATTGAAGTTATTGGAAATGTAGTTAAATCGGTTAATCCCAAGCAAGATTTTGAGGTATCTGCAACTTCTATAACACTTTTAGGGGATTGTCCAGAGGATTATCCTATTCAGCCTAAAAAACATTCTAGAGAATTTTTAAGAGAGCAAGCATATTTAAGACCAAGAACTAATTTGTTCCAAGCTGTTTTTAGAGTAAGAAGTGTTGCATCTTTTGCAATTCATAAATATTTTCAAGAAAGAGGTTATGTTTATTTTCATGCTCCATTAATAACAGCAAGTGATTGCGAAGGAGCAGGTGAGATGTTCCATGTTACATGCTTTGATTTAGAAAATGTTCCAAAAAAAGATGGAGCAGTTGATTATGAAAAAGATATGTTCGCATGTCCTGCTTCACTTACTGTTTCAGGACAATTAGAAGCTGAGAGTTTTGCTCTTGCCTATGGAAAAACATATACTTTTGGTCCTACTTTCAGAGCAGAAAATTCAAATACGCGTGTACATGCTAATGAATTTTGGATGGTTGAGCCTGAGATTGCTTTTTGTGATTTAAAAGGTGATATGGAAATTATGGAAGATATGCTAAAAAATGTTGTTCATTATGTCTTAGATAATTGTAAGGATGAGATGGAATTTTTAGATAAGTTTGTTGAAAATGGATTAATAGAGAAACTAACAAAATTAGTAAGTTCTAAATTTAATAGAATTACTCATAAAGAATGTATTGATATTTTACAAAAAGCAAATATTAAATTTGAGTTTGAGCCAAAGCAGGGTGAAGATATTGCTAAAGAACATGAAAAATATATAACTGAGTATTTTGATGGTCCAGTATTTATTACAGATTGGCCTAAAGATATAAAAGCATTTTATATGAAACAAAACCCAGATGGTGAAACTGTTGCAGCTGTTGATTTGGAAGTACCTGGAGCTGGGGAAATAATGGGTGGTTCTCAAAGAGAAGAAGATTATGAAAAGTTGGTTGCTAGAATGGATGAACTTGGAATGGAAAAAGATACACTTGATTGGTATATCAATTTACGTAAATTTGGTGGATGTGTTCATTCAGGATTTGGTATGGGATTTGAAAGACTACTTATTTATCTAACAGGAATTGATAATATAAGAGATGTTATTCCTTATCCTAGAACTCCTGGAAATTGTGAATTTTAGTAATAAAGTTGGCTAAAGAAAACCTCACTATTTAATAGATAGTGAGGTATTATTTTTTTAATTTAATTTTTTTAGAATCTTGATCTTGTTGATTATTTCCAATATATAATAGTTCATATTTTGTATTTTCTGTATCTTTAGGAATAGTGTTGGTTAAAATATAGTTTTTAAATTTAATTTCATTTATGTTTTGATTTTTATTAAATTTTTTCCATACAAAGAAATTATTTTCATTTGTGCTACCAATATAATAGTATATTTCTTGTTCAGTATTTTTTGGAATTTTAGAATTGTATTCTTGTATTACAATGCCTGTTTCTTTAAAATCATTATTTTCATCTTTTTTTAATGAAACATAAATATTCTTTGGCGTTTCATTTATTATTTCTTCTTGTATTTCTTGCAAAGTTTGATTAGTAATATTTTTAGATATATTTTTATTTAAAGTTAATTTATTATATGTGTATATTAATGATATTGCTGTTATGCAGATAACTAATTTTCCTTTTTTATTCATATATACTTTTTTCCCTTCATTTAATTTTGTTATTTTACTAAAATAATAGTATTTTGTCAAAAAGTGTTAATTACTAAGAATATTTAATTTTGATATTATTAACTTTTAATGACTATTTTATGTAAAGTTTTATTCATGCTTTGATTAATTAAAATATTATATGGTATAATATCAAAGACTGGGGAAATTTCTTTATGAGTGATAATTGTATTTTACAAAAGAAAACTGATATTGGATTAATTAGAGAAAAAAATGAAGATGCTTGCTGTGCTCTTTCTCATCCTAATGATAAAAATATAAAATTACTGGCAATAGCTGATGGTATGGGTGGAAAAGACTTAGGAGATGTTGCTTCTAACTATGTAATAAAGAATTTGTGTGATTGGTTTGTAGGAACTCGTACAGAGCTTCTTAATGATTCTATGAAAGTAACTAATGTTTTAAAGCAAGTTGTAGCAAGGCTTAGTGAGGAGTTAATTGTTAAGTATGGCCAAGATAAAATGGGTACTACTTTAACAGTTGCTGTTATTAATAATTTAGAAACCATAGTTTTAAATGTTGGAGACTCTAGGTGTTATATTTATAAAGATCATAAATTAACACAAGTAACAGAAGATGATTCACAAGTATGGCTTTATTATAAATGTGGGGAAGTTAACAAAGAAGATCTACGATATTTTACCACAAGTAATTATATAAGTGCTTGTATAGGTTTAAATAGTGAACTATGTCATTCAAAAGTTTTAACAATAGATAATAATAGTTATGAGTCATTACTTCTTCTTACAGATGGGGTTACTGATTTACTTACAGATGTTAGGATAAAGGAGATAATAGAAAAGTATAAAAAGAGTGAGATTCTTGATAGGATAATACAAGATGCAGTTTATGTAGAACAAGATCTTAGAATCCCCTTACGTCTAAAAAGAAACTTTTCTGAACCTTTCTATATTCCTACTCGTGGTAAAGATAATGCGAGTGGAGCAATATTTATAAAAAAAACTGTATAAAACGCTAAAATCTTTCCATTATATTAATGGGAGGATTTTTATATGAAAAAAATATTTGCAATTTTTTGTCTTTCTTTATTATTAATGACTGGTTGTTCAACTTCTATGGGGACTCCAACGGGAGCAGTAGAGAAATATTTAAGTAAATACCAAAATTTGGATAGTGAAATATTAACTCAACTTGATAGTGTTATTTCAAATGATGCAAGTATGAGTGATGAACAAAAAAAAGATTATAAAGAGTTAATGATTAATCAGTATAAGAATTTATCTTATAAAGTTGTTAATGAAAATGTAATGGGTGATGAAGCAGAAGTTGAGGTAGAAATTGAAGTTTTGGATTACGCTTCAAATATAACAAGCTCTAAATCATACTATAATAATCATAAAGATGAATTTAAAGATAAAGAAAAGAAAAATGATGATAAAGATAACGATAAAGATAATGAAGGTTTAATTGAAGAAGGATCAGAAATGATTGAAGATGCAGTTGATAATATTTCTAGTTTTATTGATTATAAAATTAAAAATTTAAAGGAAGTAAAAGCAACAACTAATTATACAATAACCTTTAAATTAACTAAAGAAGATAAGACTTGGAAAGTAGAAGATATTAGTGATATAGACATGCAAAAAATTCATGGATTATATGAAGGAAAATAGACATTATAAATGTCTTTTTTTATTTATAAGGAAAGTGCGTTTTTAATAAGAAATTTTCTCTTCAAATTAGGTGCATTGACAATAGAACAAATGTATTATATATTGAACTTGTGGTGGTAATATTATGTATAAAGCTTATAAGTTCAGATTATATCCTAATGAAAATCAAAAGCTTTTAATTAATAAAACTTTTGGTTGTTATAGATTTATTTATAACTACTTTTTAGATTATTGTAAGAATAATGGTTTTATTAAAGCTTTTGATATGTGTAATGAATTAAAAGAAATGTATTCAAAATATCCGTGGTTAAAAGAAGTAGATAGTTGTAGTTTAAGATGTGCTATTTTTAATTTAGAAGATGCTTATAAAAATTTTTTTCAAAAAAGAAGTAATTATCCATCCTTTAAGAATAAATATTCAAGGCAATCATATAGAACAAATTGTATAAGAAGTTCTTATAAAGGATGTGAGTATTCAAATATAGGTTTAGACCTAAAAAATAGGAAAATAAAATTACCAAAAGTTGGATTAATAGATATAAGAGGGTATAGAAATAAAAATGAAATAAATGGAAAAATAATTAATGCAACAGTAGTTAAAGAAACAACAGGAAAATACTATGTGAGTGTAATAGTAGAAGAAAAAGAACTTATAAAGGATAAAATTACTCCAAATAAAATAGTTGGAATAGACTTAGGAATAAAAGATCTAGTAATCACTTCAAATGGTGAAAAGTATTCTAATCCAAAAGAAATTAATAAACATGAAAAAAGATTAAAAAGATTACAAAGAAAATTATCAAGACAAATAAAAGGAAGTAAGAACTATCAAAAAACAAAAGAAAAGTTAGGAAGAATCTACAGTAAGATTAAAAATTCAAGAAAACATAATATTATAAATGTAGTTAATAATCTAATAAAAGAAAACGACATAATAGTATCAGAAAATCTAAAAGTACTTAACATGGATAATAAACATAATATTACCAAATTAATAAGAGATGCATCATTTAATAAAATATGTGAAGTATTAAAGTGGAAATGTAAGATAAATGGCAAATATTACTATCAAGTGGATACATACTATCCAAGTAGTAAAACATGTTCAGTATGTGGAGAAAAAACAGATATAACAAAAGATTTAAATATAAGAAATTGGGAATGTAAAAATTGTGGTACAAGTCATGATAGAGATATAAATGCGAGTATAAATATAATGTTTGAAGGTTTTAAATTGCACTATGGCAATTAATATAAAAGATAAAAATAAGAGAAATAAGAGAGAGTACGGCAGCGACTGTCGGAATTTAAGCCTGTGGAGAATAAAGGATACTTTATCTTAGAAGCAGGAAGTTTGGAAGGAGACGACCAAAGCGAATAAAATTAATTTAATTTTAAATTTATTTTATTCTTTTGTTCTTTAAGCCTTGTATATATAATAGGAATATAATGGAGTGGTAAAAATGAAAAATATGAGGCAATAGAAATTAATAATTATTTTTATATTAGTATTAATAATTGGTTCTCTTTCAATAGGATTTGGATTATTTTCTTCTATACTAAATATTAAATCAAGTACTACCGTTAGCCCTAGTTCACAGTCTTTAAATCTTTCTGTTTTTGATAGATATTGTTCTACGGTCGGTGGTGGTTCTTCATGTCAAATTGGAAATTTAGTTCAAAGTGGTAATAATATTATTATTGATGGAGCCAAAGTAAATATATCTATTCCCGAACAGAGAGGAATTCTATATTTTAGTGTTAAAAATGAAGGACAATTTGATATTTATTTAAATCAAGGAATAGTAAAAAATATTGATGGTACTAATATGAATAAAAGATGTACTCCTAGAGAAGGAACAACTGATGCTTTAGTTCAAGAGGCGTGCAAGAAAATAATTATTAATTTTCTGTGGGCAGATTCATCTAGTTCAAGTTACAAGGGATCATCTTCTATTAGTAATACTGCAGGTACTTTATTAATAAGAAAACAGGATTATATTAAGCTTGGGGTTAGTATTACATATTCTGATTTTGAAGCAACTTTGGCAGATGGTCCTTTTGATATAGAAATAGGAGATATAGAATTTACTTTTTCAACAGCTCCGTAAGATTTAATAAAGTTAAAGGTTAAGATGCTACTCTTGAATTTTCTATTTTTAAAAGTTATACTGATTATAGTAGGTGAGGAAATTAGTACCTATATGTTAATTACCAAATACCAAATAAAAATAATTATTTTGGAATCAGAGGTGCTTTATGTTTAATATGTTGTTTATACAACTGCTTGGATTAATTGCATTTGTTTTATTGTTTATCAGTTATTTTAAGGAAGATATTGATGGCGTATTATTAATGCAAGTAATATCAGGTATCTTTTATGCTTTACATTATTATTTTTTAGGTGCTTATTCTTCATTGTTTGTTATTATTTTTGAACTTATTAGAGACTATAGCTATTATAGGACGGATTTAGATAGGTATATTTTTATAGGTACTATTCCAATTTATCTTATATATGCTGTATTTATGTTTGATGGTGTTATTTCATTACTTCCAATTGTTTCATCTGTAATAGATGGATACGGTTTAGCTATTAGTAAGAAAACTGCAGTAATAGGTGCGATGATTTCAGAAACGCTTTGGTTTGTTTATGATTTAAGTTGTTTGAGTTATGCTGGAGTTATATCAGAAATTTTCTTAATAGGTTCTTATATTTTTGTACTTTTTAAAGATTCGAAAGGATTTAGTAAATGAGAGGTTATCCTCTTTTTTCTTTTTAGTTTATTTGTTATAATTTTATCTAGAATAGGTGATAGTATGAGTCAAAAGAAAATGTTTAAATATTTTAGTTTATT
>CASTSB010000010.1 GCA_949451605.1 uncultured Bacilli bacterium | reverse complement strand
ACACATCAGCAGTAGATGCCAAAACAGACATAATAAGAACTAATAATTGGTGTAAGAATAATGGAATAACAAAGCTAGGAGATTGTTTACTTACAAGTGAAGCAAGAACTGCAAACCTATCACAAGCTAAAGTTAAAATTAATAATAAAGCACCAGTTGTAATAAATAATGCTAGTCCAGCAACTTCTTATGAAGAGACAGAATCAGCCAAGGCAAGTATGGTAGAAATAACTGATACATCATCGTATTATAAAAATACAGGCTCTTTGTACTCATCTTCTTATACTTATATGGGGACTGGATATACATTTAATAAAGATACAGGGTATTTCTCTATAACAGGTGGAAGTTATACTTACGCAAGAGAGAATACATTTGATTTTGAAAATAATACTTATTATATTTGTGCTAATAGTTATGGAAGTAGTTCTTGCAAAAAATTATATAAGATTGTATCGGGAAATAGATTATCCTCAGAAAGTACTAATTCTGAGAACATTACTTCAATAAAGAATAAATATTCCTTCTTAAAGTATGATTTAGATCCTAAAGTAGTTGGCTACATATCAGATGATTCGGGAATACATGCCGCTGAAGACAATCAAGGAACAAGTTATTACTATAGAGGTGTTGTATCAGGAAATATTGTAAAATTTGGAAATGCTTATTGGAAAGTAATAAGAATAAATGGTGACGGAACTATAAGAATGATTCATTATGGATCTACTATTGATCAAGTAACATATTATGGAGGAAGTAAAGTATTTAATACTTTAGCATATGACCCAACTTACGTTGGAATTAAAAACAATAAATCAGGTTTTAACACTGAAATTCAAGAAAGTACAGAAAAGTCAACAGGATATAATTCTTTAGCAAGTTATAGCAAAGTATATTATTCAAAGAACTATAATTATAATCAAGAGACAGGTTTATTTAGCCTAGATCAGACAGAAGGTAATATAATTAATGGTGCCTGGGCTGATATCCATGATCAAGTATTAAATGAAAGGTACTTATATACATGTGATTCATCTAATATCAGTTCTACATGTCAAAGAATACAAAAAATCACTGGCTATACAGCTCCAACTGAAACTAATCTAATTCACTCAAAAAAATATGTATACATGAACTATGTATCTACTTCATACGAAAATGCTATAAAAAATATTGATGAATCAAATGCCTTAAAAGAGTTAAATACTTGGTATGAAGGTAATATAAAGGATCAACAAGATAGTAATGGCAATTTACTTTCTACATACCTTGCCGACAACATATTTTGCAATGACCGTGAGTTGCATACTGGAGACGGTTTTGATGCATTTAATAAAACTACCTATTATAAAAGTTATTCAAGAGTCAATACGAAAAGCCCTAGTTTAATTTGCACACTAGATAATGATAAATTTACTGTGTCAAAATCCAATGGAAATGGAGCTTTGTCAAACCCAATTGGACTTATAACATCCGATGAAGCACTATTAGCAGGTACTTATATAGGTAATTATACTAATAAACTCTTCTATTTATCATATGGAACTCGTTCTTTCTACACAATGAGTCCACAAAATTATAGCTACAGTAATGGGGCAGGGATATATATTATTGCTAGTGATGGAAGCCTTAGCAACACATATGTACATAATAGTTCAATGATAAGACCAGTAATTAATTTAAAAGCTAATACAAAGATAGTAAGTGGTAATGGTACTCCAGATTCCCCATTTGAAATAACTTTAGGATAAATACAAAAAATAAATATCATTAATCCGATATTTATTTTTTTTATAATTATTGTTATAATTAAATAAAAGATTAAGTAAATAAGAGGAAATATTATGAAAAAAAGGAACATATTTATTACATTTATTTCACTTTTAATTACTATTTTAATGATAGTAATAATTTTAAATATCGCAATTATCGGTAAAAAAGAAGAACCCAAAAATAATAAAGAGCCAGATGTGCAAGAAGAACCTGAAAAGCCAAAAGAAGAACTAACACAAGAAACAGCCGAAAAGTTAATTAGAGAGATTTACTCACTACAAGAAGATAATAGTTTAAAGTATATAGGAGAAGATGGAGAAAACTTTGTTTTTGAAGTAGAAATAAATGGTATGACTCAAACATATAAAATAAATAGAAAAACAAGAATTACAGAAAATATAACATCTGCTTCCATTAGTTCAGGATCACAAGAAAATTAGTAAGGAGGATTTATGAAAAATAAAAAAACAATAATCATTGTAATAGCTTTAGTTATAGTAGGAAGCGTAGTAGCAATACTATTTACTAATAATCAACCAAAATCAAAAAAAGAGGATAAGAAAATAGAAGAAAAGAAAAAACTAACAATTGATGAACATAGAGAAAAGTTCGAAAAAATACTAGAAAAAGATTATAAAATGGAAGGTTATGTATTTGAATATGAGTCAACTGACGATGCCTTTATTGTCTACAATCGTATAAATGAAGCAACTGGTGAGATGGTTCAACAATTAGCATATGAAATTTTAACATCTAATATTTCCATAGTAGTCGCAACAGATAAGATGAATATTTTTACAGAATAAAAGAAGCCGAGAAGTTATTTCTCGACTTTTTAATATTGAGATGTATTCATTTCCTTTTTATCATTAACTGCTTTAATTATTTGGGCTAATATATTAACCGCAATTTGCTCGGTCTTTCTATTAATATCTCTTAAAGGATTAAATTCTACTAAATCAAAAGATACAACTTGATCAATATGTTTTACGATTTGCTCATTTATAGTCATTGCCTCATCTTCAGAAATTCCATTAAGTTCTGGTACAGACACTCCAGGAGCAAGCTCAGGATCAATAACATCTAAGTCATAGCTAATATGAACTCCTTTAGTTCTTTTAGATGCTATTTGAAAAGCTTCTTCCATAACAGCATTAACTCCACGCTCTTTGATATCTTCAGTTGTAAAGACTGTAATACCAGAATACTTAACATTATCCTTTTCCCATTCATCAATACTTCTAGCTCCGACTACAACACATCTTGCAGGTTGAATAATATTTCCATCATGAAAGTATCTTAATTCTTGACATTTATATCCTGTAATTGCAGCAAGAGGTAGCCCATGAATATTACCAGTAACAGTTGTTTCAAACGTATTATAATCAGTGTGAGCATCAATCCAAATAATACCTACATCAGTATATTTTTTGCAACTAGCAAGTGCAGAAGAAACCGCAACTGAATGATCACCACCTACTAAAATAGGAAAGTAATTTTGCTTTTGCTTTTCTAAAATTGCATTATATAAAGTAGTATTAAACTTTTCAATCTCATATTCATTTTTTCTACGATCAGATAAATTTCTACTTTTTATTATATTTTCATCCCTTTTTAAGGAAATGGCTTCACCTTTATAAAAACCACTTAAATCATTTAATAATTGAACAGGTCCAAGTTGTGCACCATCTATATGAACTCCAAGGTCACTTCCTGCTCCTACTATAATTGTTTTCATTAATTTCGTCACCCATAATAATTTTAACGTAAAAAAGTGTCTATATCAAGGAAATTACTCTAAAAGTAATTTTATTTACTGTATAATAAGAAATAGGTGATTATTATGAAAAAGTTAAATGAGTTATATAAAGAAATAGGAGATACAACAGAAATAAAAGCTATAAAAATCAATTCAAAAGAAGTAGAGCCAGGAGACTTATTTATTTGTACTAAAGGAGTAACTGCCGATAGACATGACTTTATAGATGATGCTATAAAAAATGGTGCTAGTGCCTTAGTTGTGAGTAAGGATATCCCAGATAAAGGAGTTCCTACAATCAAAGTTGCAGATACTAATAAAGAACTTCCTTTTCTTTGCCAAAGATTTTATGATTACCCAGATCAAAAAATGACAATGATAGGGGTAACAGGAACAGATGGAAAAACATCAACTGCTACTATTGTTCAAACTCTAATTGGAAAAGATATCTGTGGTTATATTGGAACAAACGGAAGAAGTTGTGGTAGCTTTACAGGAGATAATCCAAATACAACACCAGATGCTGATAAACTTTTTGCATACTTAAAAGAATTTGTTGATTACGGATGTAATTACACAGCGATGGAAGCATCAAGCGAAGCCTTTTTTAGAGGAAGGTTACAAGCAAATACTTTTGATATTTCTTTATACACTAATATTACTTCTGAACATTTAAATATTCATGGCTCTTTTGAAAACTACATTGAGTGTAAACTACAATTATTCAAACAAACTAAAAAAGAAGGCTATTCAATATTAAATAAAGACGATAAATACTATGATTTAGTAAAAGACGCTTGTGTATCTAATATATTAACTTATGGAAAAGCTGAAGATAATGATTTACAAATTAAAGAGTATTCAGTCCACCCAACACATACTAATATTGTATTTAAATATAAAAATGAAGAATTTAGTATAGATAGTCCATTACTTGGAGATTTTAACGTTTATAATTTAGCATGTGGACTATTAGGTTGTTTAGCACTAGGGTTTAAACTTGAAGATTTATTAAATAATATAAAAAATATAAAAATAAGTGGAAGATTAGAGATGCTAAATACTAATGCTCCTTATTATGTAATGGTTGACTACGCACATACTCCAAATGGTATTACAAGATTATTAAACTTTGTACATACTCTAGATATTAACAAATCTATTGTAGTAATTGGTCAAGCAGGAGAAAGAGACTATTTAAAAAGACCAAAAGTTGGTAATGTAGTAGTTGAAAACGCAAGTTATGCAATCTTTACTTATGAAGATCCAAGAAGTGAAGAACCAAGTGACATTTGTGAAGATATAATAAAAGAATTAAAAGAAACGCACAATAATTACGAAATAGTAATAGATAGAAGAGAAGCCATAAAAAAAGCAATTAATATGGCGAAAGAAAAAGATATGGTTCTAATACTTGGTAAAGGATCAGAAACATATGAAAAGCTAAAAAAAGAAACCATCTATTTTAGTGACATTGAAGAAGCTTATACTGCTATTGCAGAAAGGGCTTTAAAAGATAAATAAAAGTGTAAAGGAACAATAAAAAATTGTTTCTTTTCTTTTCTAAAATACAAGAGAATGCTATAATAAAAAACCAAACAAAGGAGGGATAGAATGTATCATAAAGAATTTAGAGAAACAAGTGATGACATTTTTCTTATACTTGAAAACTTATATGAAAATAGTTGCCAAGACTATTTTAATAATGTTGAGAATGAATGCGATTGTTTTGAAATAAGAAGAGATTTAATAAAAATAAATAGATTTACTACATATTTAGAAGAATACATTCACTCTCTAAAACAACTTGACTATATAAAAGATTTAAAAGAAGTTCTTTTAAAAATTAAAGAATTAAAATCTTTATCAATTCTACCAAAATTATCAAGAGATAAAAAAATAATACGTGATAAATATTATATTAGACTAGATCCAACATTAAAAGAAGAAGAGCATAGACTTTTTATTTATAATGAACTAAGCAATTATCTTCATAAAAATTGGCTAGAAGATGTTAATTATTGCATTCAAACTATCAATAGTATTAAAACTATAAAAACTATACCTGAAAATAATTATTACATTGAACAAGCTTTTAACTTATTAGATAATGCATGTTCGATTTCTACGACTGAAAACATTTCAAGTTATATAACTAATAATGATAAATTAGTAAATAACCAATACACTTTTAAAAATCAAGAGGATATAAAGAAAGCCGCAGATTATTTTGGTACATCTTTAAATTATGATGAGGATAATACATTAAAGCATATGTCAAAAGATTCTTTAAGAGATGATTTTGTAAGAAAAATAGTATCAAAGTCAAGATATTCATTAAAAGGAGATAAAGATTTATATAAAATACTTGTGTCATTAGGAAAAATTAATGAGGCAAATAAGAATTTAAATAATGAAAATGATATCTATAATAATAATGATAAAACAGAAAACTTTTTAAATCATTTAATTGAGGTTGTAGATGAAAATAAAAAATATATTAAGTTTAAAAAATAGTAGCTTTATGGTATATTTAATTAAGGTGATAATATGTTAAAGAAAATAATTAAAATATTTTTAATTATTATTTGGATGGGTGTAATATTTGCTTTTTCATCGGATACAGGAGAAGCATCTACTAAAAAAAGTGACTCAATTATAATTAATATTTATCAAATATTTAATAAAAAAGAATTAAAAGAAAAAGATAAAGAAAAAATAATAAACAGTGTGGTTTATCCTGTAAGAAAAATAGCCCACTTAAGTGAATATTTAATATTAGGTTTTCTTATTACTAGTTTAGTTTCTGAATATACTCTAATTGATCGAAAGGCTATTTTATTAAGTATTATTTTATGTATAATTTACGCATCAAGTGATGAAATACACCAGTTATTTAGTGTTGGAAGAAGTGCAAGAATTTTAGATGTTATTATAGATACAATAGGCTCATCTATTGGAACTCTATTCTATTTTATAATTGACAAAAAACTCTTAAGGAGAAAACTATATGAATAAAAAGAAACAATTAGCAAAGAATACTATTATCATTTTTATAGGTAAAGTATGTACTCAATTAATTTCCTTTTTTCTATTACCTTTATATACAGGTTATTTAAAAACATCAGAGTATGGAATAGTGGATTTAATAACTACATATATAACTCTTTTAGTACCAATAATTACACTTGAACTCGAAATGAGTATATTTAGATATCTTGTAGATTCCAGAGATAAGAAAAGTGATACTAAAAAATTAATAAGCAATAACTTTATAATTCTTAATACTGGTCTATTTATATTTACAATCATTTATCTAATCTTAACTAGTTTCTTTAAAATTGAATACAGATGGCTTATATTATTTGATATATTTGTTTGTACAATTTCAGGAAACTTCTTACAAGTGGCTCGTGGTTTAGGAAAAACTATTGACTATTCAATAAGTTGTATTTTAACAGGGCTAACAACTATTCTTAGTAACATAGTTTTAATTGTATTTTTAAAAAGAGGCGCAGATGGTATGATTTTTTCAATGGCTCTTGCGAATGGTATTTGTTCTCTTTATTTATTCTTAAGACTTAAATTATATAAATATATTAATCTAAGATCATTTGATAAAAAATTAGTTAAAGAAATGAATAAATATTCTATTCCTTTAATACCAAACGGAATTTCATGGTGGATTATAAATGCATCTGATAGAACCATAATTTCTACTATTTTAGGAAGTGCCGCTAATGGTTTATATGCAGTAAGTAATAAATTTCCAGTCATCTTGTCTTCACTTTTAGGAGTGTTTAACTTATCATGGAGTGAGTCAGCTGCTCTTCATATAAACGAAGATGATCGAGATGAATTCTTCTCTGATATTTGCAATACTGTAGTAAAATTATTTACCGCATTAGGAGTAGGAATGATTGCATGTCTTCCTATAGTGTTTCCTATTTTAATTAATATTAAATATGATGAAGCATTTTATTACATACCAATATTAGTTTTAGGAGCAATTTTCAATGTAGTTATTTGCCTTTATAGTGCTATTTATATCGCAAGAAAAATGACCAAAGAAGTTGCAACTACATCTGTTATAGGTGCAATAATAAATATCGTAATAAACCTACTATTAATAAAATATATTGGTTTATATGCCGCAAGTATTTCAACCGCAATAAGTTACTTTATAATGATGATTCATCGCCATATTGATTTAAAAAAATATATGACGATTAAATATGATGATGGGCTTATATTAAAAACTCTTTTAATATATACTTTCGCAATTATCTTATATTATCAAAGAAATATCATATTGGATATAATCAATTTAATAGTAGTAGTTACATATTGCATATTACTAAATAAAAAGTTTTTACTTTCAACATTTAATAGCGTTAAGAAAAAAATAATACATTAAAAAACTTGTATGATTAATTCATACAAGTTTTTTTAGAAAAAGTTAATTAATTTTGAATTTTTTAAATAGGAATACTTAATCTAGCAATTAAGTATTCCTAAATTTATTAAAGCACAAGATATTCCATATTCCAATTGATTAATAATGAAAATATATCCATTTATTAAATAAATATGTTATACTTTAATAGATAGATAAAAGAATTGGTGATTATATGAAAGATAAAAGAATAATTATTATACTTATTTTAGTTTTAGGAGTAGCGACAGTTTCAATAGGTCTTGCAACTTTTTCTAGTTCACTTAATATTAGATCTGGCTTAACAGTAGAAGGAAATGAAGATAATATGAATTTAATTATTTCTACCTCTTCTAGTGATCCTACACCAGTTAATTCGATTAGCCCTACATATTGGTACTTAGGAAATTCTCAACAAAAGCCTCTTACGGCAACTGATGCCATTATTACAAAAAGTGGTAATGGATATACAATTTCTGGCATTAAGGTTAATTTTATAGGAGCAGGGAGAAGTGCTAGATACAATTTTTATGTTCATAATAAAGGTATGCTTGATGTATATTGGAAAAAAGGAATAGTTAACAATATTCAGTCAACATCATCAAAAGTAAAATGTACTGCCAAAGAAGGAACAACAGACTCTCTAGTACAAGAAACATGCAAAAATATTATTATAGATTTTCAATATTCTGATAGTACAGGCTTACACGGATCTACAAATAATTCGACGAATAAATTAATAGCTAAAGACTCATATTTATATTTAGGAGTAGAGATTTCTTATACAAATAATGGAGTATATGCAGATGGTCCATTTGATGTAGAGTTTGGTGACGTTGAATTTACTTTTTCTACAAATCCAAATTAGTTATATCAAGATTTATTATTGTAGTTATAATCAATTTTTCAATATTACTTATTAATATAAAAAGTAAAATAAAGGCTAAAAAAGACATATACTTCATTAGGAGGTTATATGTTTTTTAATTTGTTAGATATATTTAAAAATTTATTTTGTTTGACTGGTTCATATTCAAATGATGTATTTCTAGAACCACTCTCAAGCGAGGAAGAAGAAAAATATATAAATTTATTAAGTGAAAATAATGAAGAGGCAAGAAATAAATTAATAGAACATAATTTAAGATTAGTTGCCCACATAGTAAAAAAATTTGACAGAACTTATACAGACAATGATGACTTGATAAGCATAGGAACAATAGGGCTTATAAAAGGCGTAGATTCATACTCAAAAGAAAAAGGTGTCAAAATAACAACTTATTGTGCAAGATGTATAGAAAATGAAATCCTAATGTATTTTAGATCAAATAATAAATATACTAAAGATGTATCTCTAAATGATTATGTTGGATTTGATAAAGATGGAAATGAGATTGCAATAATAGATGTTTTAAAAACAGATAATAATGATTTTATAGATAAAATTGATTTAAAAGATAACATAGAACTAGTAAAGAAATATATGAATATTTTAACCCCAAGAGAAAAAAATATAATTAAAAGAAGATTTGGGCTAGATGATAATCAAGAAGAAACTCAAAAAGTAATAGCAAAGCGTCTTGGTATCAGTAGAAGTTATGTTTCAAGAATTGAAAAAAGAGCCTTGACTAAAATGCTTAGAGAATTCATAAAAAATAAAAAAATTGATAATTAATTATAAATAGTTTATAATTATTAGCAGGTGATATTATGGGATATTTTAAACCTACTAGGTATTATAAGGATATTTATTCAATAAATTATTCTTTATTAAAACAAGAAGGAATAAAATGCATAATTTTCGATCTTGATAATACTTTAGGACTTACAAGTGAAGAAAGCTGTCCTAAAAAGACAAAAGACTTATTAAAGAACTTAAAAAGTTCTTTTGATGTTTATATTTGTAGTAACAATACAACTAAACGAATTAAACCATATTTAGAAGACTTGGAAATAGATGGTGTTTCTTGGGGATTAAAGCCATCAACTAGGGGAATAAGAAAAATAAAAAATAAGAAGAAATATGACAAAAATTCCATGGTAATAATTGGTGATCAAATAGTTACTGATATTTTAGCTGGCAGAAGATTTAATATAAAGACAATTTTAGTAGATCCATTAGGAGAAAAAGATTTAAAAATAACAAGTTTAAATAGAAAAATAGAAGCAAGAATTGTAAAAAGGTATAAAGAAAAGGGAATATTCGAAAGAGGTAAATATTATGAGTAGTACAAGTGATGAGTCAAAAATAGCGATAAAAGAAGAAAAAAGGTGTAAGGGCTGCGGTGTTATTCTTCAAGATCAGAACATTTTACAAGAAGGATACATAACAAGCTTAGAAAATGACATTTGTCAAAGATGTTTCAGAATGAAAAACTATGGAGAATATCAAGTAGTCACAAAATCAAATGATGAATATATTGATATATTAAAAAGTGTAGGTAAAACTAAAGATTTAGTTTTATATATTACCGATTTAATTAATTTAGAAGAAGATTTTCAAAAGATAAGAAATATATTACCTAATAAAATGATACTTGTATTAAACAAAAAAGATGCATTACCTAAATCTGTAAAAGAAAAAAAGTTAATAAAATATTTAGAAGCAATGAATTTGAAAGTAGAAGAAATTATTGTAATAAGTTGTAGTAAAAACTATAATATAGATTATTTATTAAAGAGAATTAAATATTACCAAACTAGTAAAAATGTTTATTTAGTAGGTCATACAAATGCAGGAAAATCCACTTTAATTAATAAACTTATTAAAAATTATTCAGATAATGTACAAGAACTTACAACTTCACCGCTTCCTTCAACTACTTTAAATACAGTCAATATTGAAGTAAATGAACACTTAACAATAATAGACACTCCAGGTCTAGTAGATCCAGGATCTATCTTAAATCATATTGACGATGCAATGGTTAAGAAAATATCTCCTAAAAAAGAAATTAAACCAAGAACTTACCAATTAAGAAAAAATCAATCAATTATTATAGAAAACTTTATGAGAATTGACTATGTAGAAGGAGAAAAAAATAGTTTCACAGTCTATATTTCTAATGACTTAAAAGTAAAAAGATTATTAAATCTTATGAATAATAATGATTTAAAAGATTTAAATAAAACTACATATAATGTAAAATATGATGAAGATTTAGTTGTTACTGGACTTGGCTTTATAAAAATAGTTAATAAAGGAACATTAGATATATATATTGATAAAGATATAAATGTATTTACTAGAAAATCATTAATATAGGTAGATAATTAATTAAATTTATGATATAATATACATTGTTTTAGTAGTGAGGTGGTGTCTTATGAATAACGATTTGGCTAATCAAATTCGTAGCAAAATAGATATAGTAGACATCATCGGAGAACGCATTTCCTTAGTTGCAAGAGGAAAGAATCTTTTTGGAGTTTGTCCATTCCATGATGATTCCAATCCCTCTATGTGTGTTTCAAGAGATAAACAAATTTATACTTGTTTTTCTTGCCACGCAACAGGAAATGTTTTTACGTTTATAATGAATTACGATCATGTAGACTTTAAAACCGCTCTAAAAATGCTTGGAGATAGGGCAGGTATCAATACATCATCAATTCAAATATTTAAAAAAACCACTAAATATGATAAATTATATGAAACTTATAATCTTTCAGTTAAATACTTTCAAAATAACTTATCGAGTAGCGCTGGAAAGACAGCTAAAGAATATTTAAAAAGTAGAGGAATCAATGATGATATTATAAAAGAATTTGAAATAGGATTATCTTTAGAAAGTAGAGATGATTTAACTAAGCTATTAACAAATAAAGATTATGATATTTCTCTACTTAATAAAATAGGCCTATCTAATGATAATCATGATATATACAATGATAGAATAATGTTTCCTCTTTACGATTCTTATGGAAAAGCAGTAGCATTTAGTGGACGAATCTATAAGGATAATGGTCAAAATAAATATCTAAATACAAAAGAAACTGAAATATTTAAAAAAGGTGAGATGCTTTACCATTACCATATAGCAAAAGAAGAATGCAGAGTAAAAAATTCTGTTATTATTATGGAAGGCTTTATGGATGTTATAAGAGCCAGTACTATTGGTATTAGAAATACAGTAGCACTAATGGGAACTGCTCTTACAAAAGAACAAATTAATTTATTAAAAAGATTGTCACAAAATATAATATTATGTCTTGATGGGGATAATCCTGGAGTTAATGCAACTCTAAGTATTGGGAAGACACTTCAAGAAATAGGGATAGAGCCTAAAGTAATACCTCTACCATCTCCTGAAGATCCTGACAGTTTTATTATCAAAAACGGTAAAGAAAGATTTATAAATTTAATTGAAAATGCTATCAACTTCAGTGATTTTAAGATAAATAAGTTAAAGGAAAATGTTAATTTTAGAAGTGATGAAGAAACTTCTATTTATATAAATAAAGTATTGGAAGAAACTGCAAAAATAGAAGATCCAATCAGAGTAGAAGTAATCCTTAAAAGACTTGCAAAAGAGTTTGATATAGGTTATAATACACTGGAAATGCGTTATAAAGACTTTAGAGGTAAAAAAGAAGAAATAAAAAAAGCACAACCAGTTATACCTAATAAAAAGAGTCCACGTAAAGATAAGTATATAAAAGCGATGGAACAAGTAATATATTTTATGTTCTATAATGACTTTGCAATCACACAAGTTGAAAAAGAACACTTAGTATTTGAAACTGAGGCCATGAGAGCTTTATCTAGTGAAATAATCTATTATTATAATAAATATGGAGAAGTAAATGTAGCAGATTTTTATACTTATATTCAAGATAAAGAAAACATTCTAAATTTATATAATGAAATTTTAGCAGGCGACTATATAGAAAAAACTACAAGAGATGACCTATTCTTATATTTCAAAGTAATAAGAGAGTATGGTAAGAAAGAAGAAATTAAAAGACTTACCAATTTAATGAAGAAAGAAGTCGATCCCTTAGAGCAAGCTAAAATTGTCGAAAAAATTAGAAAGCTTAGAATAGGAGAATAGATATGGTTGGAGAAATAAAAACTTTAGATGAAAGAAAAAACAAATTACTTGCACTAGGAAAGAAACAAGGATTTGTAACATATGAACAATTAGTTGATGAATTAAAAGGCTTGGAGATGGATAGTGATTCATTAGATGATCTATACAATACTTTAATGGAAGCAAATATAGAAATTGTTACAGAAGATGGAACAGATGATGCATCAGCTGAAGAAATAACTACAGATAGTGATGTAGAAGAATTAACATTATCAAAAGATGTTAAAATTAATGATCCAGTTAGAATGTATTTAAAAGAAATAGGACGTATAAACTTACTTACATCAGATGAAGAATTTGAATATGCAAAACGTGCTGAACAAAACGATGAAGAAGCTAAAAGAATGCTTGCGGAATCAAATCTACGTTTAGTTGTTTCAATTGCTAAACGTTATGCTGGACGTGGAATGCTTTTCCTTGATTTAATTCAAGAAGGAAATATTGGTCTTATGAAAGCAGTTGATAAATTTGATCCTAGTAAAGGTTATAAATTTTCAACTTATGCAACATGGTGGATAAGACAAGCTATTACAAGATCAATAGCAGATCAAGCTAGAACTATTCGTGTTCCTGTTCATATGGTAGAAACTATTAATAAACTTGCAAGAGTTCAAAGACAATTGACACAAGAATTAAATCGTGAACCAACAGATGAAGAAATAGCAAAGAAACTTGGAATAACAGTAGAAAAAGTTCGTGAAGTTTATAAAATTTCTCAAGATCCAGTTTCACTAGAAACCCCAATTGGAGAAGAAGATGATTCCCATTTAGGAGATTTCATTAAAGATGAAAGAACAATGGGACCAGAAGAATATGCTACAGTAGAAATGTTAAAAGAAGAATTAAATGGAGTTTTGGGAACTTTAACAGAAAGAGAAGAAAAGGTACTACGTCTAAGATTTGGACTAGATGATGGTCAATGTAGAACACTTGAAGAAGTTGGGCAAATCTTTGGGGTAACACGTGAAAGAATTAGACAAATTGAAGCAAAAGCACTTCGTAAATTAAGACATCCATCTCGTTCTAGAAAACTAAAAGATTTCTTAACAGACTAATGAAAATTAATACAAGATTAAAAGCTCTAGGAGACTTAGTAGATGATAACACTGTATGTTTAGATGTTGGTTGTGATCATGCACTTCTAGATATCTACTTAGTAGAATCAAAAAGAAACATTAAAGCAATCGCATCTGATATTGCAGAGGGTCCCCTAGAACACGCAAGATACAATATTAAAAAAGAAAAATTAGAAGGACAAATCGAAGTTAGATTAGGCAGTGGATTAGATACTTTTACAAATGATATTGATACAGTTATTATTTCTGGTATGGGTGGAAGAAATATGATTGGCATTTTCAAAAATAATATGAAAAAGCTAAAAAAAATAGAAACTCTAATACTTAGTCCAAATAACTATCAAGAAGATGTCAAGCGATTTATATGTAAAAATGGTTTTATGATAGAAGACGAAGTTTTTGTAAGAGAAAAGAAATTCATATATCAAATTATTAAGTTTAAAAAAGGAAAGAAAAGTTATACAAAAAGACAATATTTCTTTGGACCAATATTCTTAATAAAAAAAGGTGAACTTTTTACTGAATATTATCAAAGAGAATTAAAAAGTCGAGAGATTTTACTAGATTTTCTTCCTAAAAGATTTCATTTTAAAAGATTTAAAGTAAAACAAGAAATAAAAGCTATAAAAGAAGAATTAAATATTACTAAATAAGACTACTTACTTATATATAAGTCGTCTTTTTTTTGTTTTAGAAGAAATTTTAGCTTCAAAATAGGTATATTGACAATAAAAACAAAAGTATTATATATTGAATTTGCAGGGTAATATTAAGTTAAAAATATATATAATCAAAACAATTTGAATTACATATAAAAATATAAAATGGAGGTATTATATTTGAAAAACAAATTAAAAACAATTGTTGGATTATTTGAAGAAAAAGAAATTAGAAGTATTTGGGATAGCGAAAAGGAAGATTACTATTTTTCAGTTGTTGATGTAATATCAGCTTTAACTGATAGTAATAATCCAAGAAATTATTGGAATATGTTAAAAAAAAGAATGACGGAAGAAGAACAAAGTGAGTTGTCCACAAAATGTGTACAACTGAAAATGAAATCTAAAAAAGATGGAAAAAGTTATTCTACTGATACTTTGAATACAAAGGGAATATTAAGACTTATAGAATCTGTCCCTTCACCTAAAGCTGAACCATTTAAAATGTGGTTAGCAAATTTAGGTAGTGAAAGAATTGATGAAGTATTTGATCCAGAGATTGCCATCAAAAGAGCAATCAACTATTATAGGAAAAGAGGCTATAGCGATAGTTGGATTGAATCAAGATTGAAAGGAATACTAACTCGAAATAAGCTTACTGACGTTTGGAAAGAGGGAGGTATTTCAAAAGAATATGAATATGCAACACTTACGAATGAAATATATAAAGAATGATCTGGTATGACCGCAAGTCAATATAAAGTATATAAAGGAATTAGAAAAGAGTCTTTAAGGGACAATATGACAGATATTGAAATTGCCTTAACTAATATTGGTGAAATTGCTGCACGTGATATTGCATCTAACGAACACCCACAAGGTTTAAGCGAAAATATAAGTGTTGCTAAACGTGGTGGTAAAGTTGCAAATGATGCAAGGCTATCTTATGAACAAGAGACAAAAATGTCAGCTATCTCTAAAGAAAACATATTAAATTATAAGTATATGAATCCAAATAATCAGATAGAAAATGAATAATTGATTTTTTAATTATCATAAGAAATATAATCAAAGAGTTAGTGGCACAATGCCAAAAGAATTTCCAACTCCAAAAAAAGCTTAAAAGAACTAGAAAAAGAAAACAAAAAGATAACCTAAAGTTATCAAAATTATTTACTATTTGTATCCACACCTTTAGTATTAATTCCAATCATACTACCTAAAGAAGAGCTAATAAGAATTATAATTAGATAAATAAAGATTTTTATATCAAAATTCTTAGATATTAATGATATTAATAAAAAGATTAATGAAACTATTCCTCCAAGTTTTAAACCATCAAGATATCCTTTTTTTACTGAACTCTTACCAAGAATAAAGCTATTAACTAAAATTATAATAATTAAGCTTATCATTTTTAGAATACTAAAAGTTTTAGTAGAAATTAAATCAAAATAATAAAGTGTAGTTAAAAATAAACACATAATAATTAAGGAAAGAAATATACCACCTAGGGCTATTAGATACCTTTTAATTGCTTTCATAATCCACCTCTATTAAAATTTATGATTAAAATAAAAAAATATACACATAATATATTTAGGTGATATTATGGAATATTTAATAATTTTTGGAAGAAGCTTTTTCTTTTATATCTTAATTGCTGTTTTATATAGATTAATGGGTAAAAGAGAAGTTGGTGAATTATCAATCATGGATTTAATTGTGTCAATCTTTATAGCTCAAATTGCTTCTATTGCTATTGAAAACTTTAAAGAATCAATTTTTAGATCTATTATTCCTATCGCAGTCTTAGTATTTATACAAATAATTTCTAGTAGACTACAATTAAAAAGTTCTAAAGCTAAAGAAATTATAGACGGATCATCTTCAGTAATTATAAGTAAAGGAAAAATAAATTTTGATGAAATGGAACGTCAAAGATATAATATTGACGACTTATTAGTACAATTAAGAGCTCAAAGTGTAAAATCAATTGAAGAAGTAGATTATGCAATTCTAGAAACTAGTGGTAAATTGTCTATATTTAAAAAGGCAGATGATCAAAATAGGCTATATCCACTTCCTGTTATAGTTGATGGAAAAGTTCAAGATGATACGTTAGTCGCAATAAATAAAACTACACAATGGCTAGAAGAACAAATCAGGCTAGAACATGCTAGTGTTGAAGATATCTTCTACGCTTTCTATAAAAATAAAAATTTATTTATTATTAAAAAAGAAAATATTTCCTGACAAATTAAGACAAAACTAAGTAATAAGATATAAATAGGTGATAATTATGAAAAAAATTATACTAATTATTTGTATCTTATTTTTATTTGTACTTTTTCCTAAAAATAATGAAGTAAAAGCAGAAAAAGAAGAATTAAGAGGCATATTTATAAGCTACATTGAAGAACAAAGATATTTAAGTAAGGATCAAGAAAAATCAAAAGCAAATATAAATAAAATGATTGAGAATGTAAAAAAAAATAAATTTAATTTAATAATACTCCAAGTAAGAAGTGCATCAGATGCAATATATGATTCTAATATATTTCCCTGGAGTAGTGTTCTAACTGGAGTAGAAGGAGAAGAATATTTTGATGTACTTGATTATTTTATAAAAGAATCTCATAGTAATAATATAAAACTGTATGCTTGGATAAATCCATATAGAGTAAGAACTAATACAAATGTAGAATCAATATCTGATAAAAATCCAGCCTATAAATATTTAGATACAGATACTATTTATATTAATAATGGAATTTATTATAATCCTAGTAAGAAAGAAGTAGAAGATCTAATAGTTAATGGAGTAGAAGAGATAGTAAAAAACTATGAAGTAGATGGTATATTATTTGATGATTATTTTTATCCTGACGATCAAATTGATATTAATGATTACAATGAATATATAAAGACAAATCCTTATATAAATTTAAAAGATTATCATTTGATGATTGTAAATAAAATGGTAAAAAGAACACATGAAATATGTGAGAAATATAAAGTAGAATTTGGAATTAGTCCAGATGGAAATATTAATAATAATTATGAATCGATATATGCAGATATTTATACTTGGCTAAACAGTGATGAATATATTGATTATATTATGCCACAAATTTATTATGGATTCTTTAATGAGAAAATGCCTTTTTATCAAACAATTAAAGAGTGGGATAATGCAATAAAAAATAATAGTATAAAACTAATGATTGCTTTAGCTCTCTATAAAAGTGGTAACGTAGATAAATACGCTAAAAGTGGAAGCGAAGAGTGGATCAAAAATAATGATATTATAAAAAGAGAAATAATGCTTTCTAGAAATTTAAAACACTATGAAGGATTCAGCCTTTTTAGATATGATAATTTATTTACGGAAGGAGTAATAAATGAAAGTAGTAAACTAGAATTTGAAAATTTAAAAAAAATATTACACTAACTCTTTAAAAAAAATCCAACTTTGTCTATAATTAGATTAAAGGTAAGGTGAAAATATGAAAAAAAATAAAAAAGGATTTACATTAGTAGAATTACTTGCATCATTAGTAATATTAGGCTTATTAACAGCCATAGCAGCTCCAAATATTATAGGTATAGTAGAAAGCTCAAGAAACAATACCTATATTGAGGATGCTAAAAAACTAGCAACTCTTGCTGAGTACAGACTAAGAAGTGATAGTAATGTTAAAAGGCCAGCTAATACAAAAAGTATAGTAATGAGCATGGATTATCTAGGAACTAGTGAGTTTAAAAACTCTCCATATCAAAGCAAAAAAGGCGAGTATATGCATGGGGAAGACACTATGTATTCATTTGTAGTTATTAAAAATAATGGTGGAAAATATGAATATTATGTTCAATTGATAGAAAAGTATCCGTCAGGTAAGAAAGATTCTGCTGGAAATGATATATATTCTTATAGAGGGATTAAAGCACAGCCAGTAAAAGGGATTAATTCAAGTAGTATTATAAATTATAATAGTTTAAGCCAACTATCTAAAGTAAATAGTACTACTATGACAGTTACTACAAAGGGTGGAGCAATAAACAACATCACTGATCGTTATGTTTCATAAATTTACAACTAAAATGTAAATAATTAATTTAGATATTGAAAACTAAAAAAGCATGTGCTATATTTAAAATGTAATAATAATAGAAGAAAGAGAGTGAAAAATAAAATGAAAAGAAAATTAAATCAAGCAGGATTTACATTAATCGAATTGCTTGCAGTTATTACAATCATGGGAATTTTAATGATGGTAGCTATTCCATCAGTATCAAGAGTTATTGAAAATTCAAGAAGAGATACATTTATGAATACAGCTAAATCATATTTAAACCAAGTTAGAAATGAAGTTTTAGCTGATAATATTGCATGTGGAGGAACAGACGCTTCAGCATTAGGAGAAGGAACTTATTATTTTCCAATATCTACAGGAAGTGAGTTTGGTGGAGGAACATATAAACAACAAACTATAGACTTAATGGAAAAAGGTGGAAAATCTGCTTGGGGAAATGGTGATGTTTACGGGTACATTGTATGGAAAAAAACAAGCTCTGGTTCTCAAATGAAAACTTCATATTATGCAGCATTATGGGATAAGAATAATCACGGTCTATTAAACGTACAAACAGGTGGTTATAATTCTTCTAACATTTATGGAGCAGTAGCTGAAGATTCTATAACTAGATCAAAAGTATCTCCAAAACTTGCAAGTAAACCTGGTTCAGTTACAGTATCTAGCGGAATGACATTATGCACTTTGAAATAATTTAACAATAGTAGAGACTTTATAATAAAGTCTCTTTTTCTTTTCCTTTATTTTTGTTATACTACCTATGGAGGTAACAATTATGTTGTATATAGGTAGTCATGTTGGATTTAAAAAAGATACTCAATTAGTAGGTAGTGTTAAAGAAGCATTAAGTTATGGAGCTAATACTTTTATGTTTTATACAGGTGCTCCTCAAAATACCCAAAGAAGCGGTATTGAAGATGGGTTAACACTAGAAGCTATGAGTATAATGAAAGATAGTGATATTGATTATAGTAAAGTAGTAGTTCATGCTCCTTATATAATTAATCTTGCGAATAGTGATAAAGAAAAATTTAATTTCTCGACTAGATTTCTTCAAGAAGAAATTCATAGATGTGAAGAATTAGGAGTTAAATATATGGTTCTTCATCCAGGTAGTCACGTAGGAGAAGGTATTGATAACGGAATAGAAAATATTATAAAAGGACTAGATATTATCTTAGAAAACACTAAGACAAATATAATAATATTACTAGAAACTATGGCTGGTAAAGGTTCAGAAGTAGGTTCTAGATTAGAAGAAATAGAAAAGATTATTAAAAATTGTAAATACAGTGATAATTTGGGTGTTTGCTTAGATACTTGTCACTTAAGTGATGCTGGCTATAATATAAAAGATTTTAATACTTTTTTAGATAATTTCGATAAAATAATTGGTATTGAAAAAATTGGCTGTGTACATGTAAACGATAGTAAAAATGAGCCATCTTCTCATAAAGATAGGCATGAAAATATAGGTTTTGGTCATATCGGTTTTGAAACCTTAATTGGGGTTATTTATAATGAAAGACTAGAAAATGTACCTAAGATTTTAGAAACTCCATATGTAGATAAAGAATATGCTCCATATAAATATGAAATTGAAATGATAAGAAATAAAGTTTTTGATTCAGAATTAATTAACAAAATAAGACAAAGTTTATAAATACTTTGCCTTATTTTCTTTATATAGCCTATAAATTGTTATATATAAATCATCTCTTATATAAGGTTTTAATTTTAGTAAAGCACTTTCACTTTCCAAAAGTTCTCTGTAATTATTTTTAATAAAATTATAAATAATCTGTACTTCTTCGTCTGTTACATAAATATTATTATTACTAGCATATGTTTTTATATGTTCAGGACTTAACATATTTATATATTTTAGAACCAATTGTTTATACAAAATATCACCTCTTTAAAATTTATGAAATAGTTTTTAAATTATGTGATAAACTAATAAATATGGAGGGCTAGCAAGTGAAGAGAAAAACTAAAAAATATAGACAAAGCTTAAAAAGAATAAACTATGATTTAATTGTTCAACATAGATTTATAGTTTTTACAGTAATAACAATTTTATTATTTTTAATTCTTTCATTTAAATTATCAAATGTAATGATAAATGAAAAAGAAAAATATATAGCTTCTTTAGATAAACTTACTTATTCCACTGTAGAAGGTGAAAGCAGTCCTCGTGGTAGAATATTAGATAGAAATCATAATATAATTGTAGATAATATAGCAGTAAAAACAATTACTTATATTAAGAAAAAAGGAACATCTACAAAAGAAATGATAGATTTAGCCTATACTGTTTCAGAACATCTAAATTTAGATATAAATAAACTAACAAAAAGAGCTATGAAAGAATTTTATCTTGTCGTTAATTATGAAGAATGTAAAAAATTAATAACCGAAAAAGAATATGAAAGATACAAACAAAAAAAGTTATCCAATAAAGATTTGTTTGAATTAAAAATAGAAAGAATTACTGATGAAAATTTATCTAAGTTCGAAGAAAAAGATAAAAAAGCAGCCTATTTATATTACTTAATGAATAAAGGGTATACTTATTCTGAAAAAACTATAAAAACTAATGTAACAGATCAAGAATATGCCTACATAAGTGAAAATAATGAAAAATTAAAAGGTTTTAATTCGAGTACTAGCTGGGAAAGAACCTATCCATATGGAGACACCCTTAAATCAATTTTAGGTAAAGTATCAACAACCAATCAGGGAATCCCAGCAGAAGAGAAAGATTACTATTTAAGTAAAGGTTACTCTTTAAATGATAGAGTAGGTTTAAGTTATTTAGAAAAACAATATGAAGAGTATTTAAGAGGAGAAAAATCACTTTATGAAGTAGTTTCATCAACAGAAACAAAGCTTATTAAAGAAGGTACAAGAGGAAATGATATAGTATTAAGCATTGATATTAATTTACAACAAGAAGTAGAAAGAATTATTGAAGAACAGATGAGAAGGGCTAAAACAGAAGCCAACACAGAGTTTTATGATCATTCCAGTGTTATCTTGCAAGATCCTAATACTGGTGAAATAGTTGTAATGGCTTCTAAAAAACTAATAAATGGAGAAGTGGTTGATAACGTTAGAAGCATTTTAACATCTCCTATAACTCCAGGATCAGTTGTAAAAGGTGCATCTATGTTAGTAGGCTATAACACTGGAGTTATAAGAATTGGTGAACAAATTGTAGATGAATGCATTAAAGTTGCAGGAGTAGCAGAAAAATGCTCATCTCATACTCTTGGACTTATAAATGATATTACTGCTCTTTCAAAATCTAGTAACGTATATCAATTTAAAACAGCAATAAGAGTTAATGGTCAAAGATACTCAAGAGACATGAAAATGAATTTTAATCAAAGCGCTTTTGATACTTATAGAAAGATGTATCATTCATTTGGATTAGGTGTAAAAACAGGTATAGATTTACCAGTAGAAAGTTCAGGATATGGAGCAAAAAAAGATGTAGCAGCTGGTAATTTGTTAGATTATGTTATGGGACAATATGAAACGTATACTCCAATCCAACTTTCACAGTATATTTCAACAATTGCCAATAATGGAAATAGATTACAAACCCATTTACTAAAGGAAGTTAGAAAGTCAACTTCAAATAATGAATTAGGAGAAGTTATTAAAACATTTGAACCTAATATTTTAAATAAAATAGATACAAAAGATGAGTATATGGCTAGAGTAAAAGAGGGATTTTATGCTGTAGTACATAATTACGATGGTTATGGAAGAGGTTACATTGAAGATAAATTAAACGCAGCAGGAAAGACAGGAACTTCTCAAAGTTTTATTGATACAAATGGAGATGACATTATAGATACAGAAACTATTACTTCCTCATTTGTAGGATATGCTCCTGCTAACAATCCTAAAATTAGTATTGTAGTAACTTCTCCAAACTCATCACATCCAAACTCTGGTGTAGATTACGCAAGTTTAGTCACTTTAAGAATAACTAAAGCAGTAATGAATAAATATTACGATATGTATGGAGTATAAAAGCACAAATGTGCTTTTTTTGGTTTTAGTTGTATGGTACAATATATAACATGATAAGATAGAAGTGATGTGATTAAATGGTTTGTCCAGGATGTAACTATGATAATAGTAAAGAAAATAAAAGTTGTGAATATTGTGGAAGAGTTTTATCTAATTTTCAAAATTTTAATGAAGATAAAGAGAATCCAAATATTGAAATAGATTTAAGTAAAATTGAAGTTCTGCTATTAAATATGGGAATTATAATAAAGGGATTAGCAATGTCATTATTTGGTATCCCTATTTTATTAGCATGTACTTATGCATTATTTAAAGAAAAAGAAATCATGCTTTTTCCATTCTCTTTACTTGGCTTAAGTATGACTATAATTGGATTAACACAAGTAGTTTCTACAATTATAAAAATAAAAACTATGCATGATATAAAAAAAGGAAAAATAAAAGATAATGAACAAATCAGGCAAAAAATTGAACTTATAAATAAATTTGAACATTATAATGACAATATTCATACAGGTAGTTTATATGCAGTATGGTTTATTTTTCTTATATGCTTTGATATAATGTCCATTTATTTATGGAAAAATGGAGGATATATATTATTCTATTTCTCACTAATTTTTTGGATTTCAGGAATTATTACTCTTTTAAAAAGAGTAAAGTCAAAAAAAGAATAAATATTGCAATTAATAAAAAAATATGCTAAAATAATGGAGGTTTTAGCTGTAATGGGCTAATTCTTATGTAAAGAAAGAAAATTCTTTTGCAATTTATAAAAAGTTTGGTATAATACCATTAGATGTAAGGAGGAATATTATGGCTAAAGTAGGAAATAGACAAATGAAAACTCTAGTTTGTAGTGAATGTAAAGAAGAAAATTATAGAGATGAAAGAAACGTTAGAAACACTACAGAACGTCTTGAATTAAATAGATATTGTCCTAGATGTAGAAAACACACAGTACATAAGGAGAAGAAGTAAAAATAAGCTAACCACTTATTTTTTAGTTTACTAAAGGAGTGAAATTATGATTAGTACAAACGATTTAAAGAATGGAATTACTATTGAATACGATGGTGCAATTTATGTTGTATTAGAAACTCAACATGTAAAACCAGGTAAAGGTGCAGCTATTGTTAAAGCAAAACTTAAAAATTTAAGAACAGGAGCTATTTTTGAACAAACATTTAATGCTGGTGTAAAAGTAGCAACTGCAAGAATTGAAAAACAATTAATGCAATATCTATATACAATGAGTGATGTTTACTATTTCATGAATATGGAAAGCTATGAACAATTAGAATTACAAGCTTCTCAAATTGGTGATGGAGTAAAATTCTTAAAAGAGAATCTAGAAGTTTATATCACTTCTTATGAAGGGGAAGTATTAGGTGTAGATTTACCTGATAAAGTAGAATTAGTAATCACTCATACAGAACCTGCTGTAAAAGGAAATACTACAAACAATGCCTTAAAAGATGCAGAATGTGAAACTGGACTAAACGTACGTGTTCCATTATTTATCGAAGAAGGGGAAACAATCATCATCTCAACTGCTGATGGTAAATATGTTTCAAGAGCATAATAAGATGCTCTTTTTTTGTTGTCATCAATTCAACTATTTTGAATAAAAAACAAAATAGTGTTATACTTATATCATAGAGGTAAAAAGATAATGAACAATGAAAAGAAGTATAAAAGAAGATTAAAGCTAAAGAAAAAAGCAGTTGTCTATATAATTGTTTTCTTTATTATCTTGATAATTCTATTGTTTTCTGTTATCTTTGTTAAATCAAAAAAACTTGTTTTTACTTATGATAAGAAAATAGAATTAGTACTCTATGAAGAAAAATATAATTTAGATATAATTAAAAAAATAAAAAATGGAAAAGTAATATCTAAGAAAGAAAAAATAAATACAAAAAGCTTGGTAAACAAGAATTGTTTATTGAAGTAAAGAATTATTTTAATAATAAGAAAAAATATAGATTCATAGTTTCAGTAATTGATAATGAAAAACCCACATTAGAATTTAAAAAAGAATTAGAAACTGAGGAAGGAACAAAAATAGATTTATTAAAGGATGTTGTTGTAAAAGATAATTCAAAAGAAGTAATAAAACCCGAAATAGAAGGCACATACGACTTTAATAAAGCTGGTGAATATAAATTATATTATATAGCTAAAGATTCTAGTAATAATACTGTAAAAGAAGAATTTTTACTCAAAGTAAAAGAAAAGAAAAAAGTTGAATCTAAAGAAAGAAAAAATAAAATAAATACTACCTCAAAAGGTTATGAAATTGTAAATAAAGAAGGAGTAACCCTCATAGGTGGCTACTTGGTTGTAAATAAGACTTATTCTTTACCTAAAGACTATGGAGATGGTTTAAAGTCAGATACAAAAAATAAATTTAATAAAATGAAATCAGCAGCTGAAAAAGAAGGGCTAAATCTTTTTATCTCCAGTGGCTTTAGATCTTATACAAGGCAAAATACATTATATAATAATTATGTAAAAAATGATGGAAAAGAAGAAGCAGATACTTATTCAGCAAGACCAGGTCACTCTGAACATCAATCAGGTTTTGCAATAGATTTTAATACTGTTGATGATTCGTTTGCTGATACTAAAGAAGCAAAATGGCTCTCTTCTAATTGTTATAAATATGGTTTTATTTTAAGATATCCAAAAGACAAAACAAATGAAACAGGGTATAAGTATGAACCATGGCATTTTAGATATGTCGGTGAAGATTTAGCTATAAAATTATATAACAAGGGGAATTGGATTACTATGGAAAGTTATTTTGGAATAACAAGTACTTATAATTAAGAATTATATATTAATATATAGTTCTTTTTAAATTTAAAAAGTTAAATGTATTTGAAAAGAAATTTTATTGTAGTATAATTAATTTAGAAAGATTAAAACTAGAAAAGAATTGGAGTAAGTTTATGGCAAAAAGAAAAAAGAAAAAAGTTACAAAGCAACAAGATACTGATTTAATTATTCAAATATATGGAGTAATCCTTATATTAGCTTCTATTTTAGGTTTAGGTAAATACGGACCAGTGGGAAAAATAATAACATCTTTCAGTATGTTTTTAGTAGGATCTTTATATATACCTTTATTAGTAGTATTTTTTATAATTGGTTTTTATTTGATATTTAAAAGAGATTGGCCTGACTTTTTTTCAACTAAAATGATGGGTATTTACTTATCTGTTATTGGCTTTTTAATTTTAATGCACGAAAAATTTGTTTTAATCAATAATTCAAATATGATGGCTACATTTCAAGATACAATAAATCAATTAGTTCTTGCCTTTAATGAGATTATGGCAAAAGGAACTTTAGGAGATTGGTTAGGAGTAGGTGGAGGAATAATAGGTGGCGTATTTGCAATAATATTTGCTAAGTTATTCTCATATACTGGTATGCAAATTGTATCATGGGTTTTAATGATTACAGGAATTTGCATGTTTACTGGTTTCTCTATTATAGATTTTATAAAAGAAAAATTAGTAATTAAGAAATCTCAAAAAGCAAAAGATGAGCAAAAAATTGACAAAGACGATCAAAGTAATGAAAAATCTCTTAGTGACAGAGAACCAATTATTCATGATAGTAATAATGTTGAACTAAATCAAATAAAAATTACTAATATTAATGATTTAAAGAAAAAGCCAGTAGTTGAAACACCTGGAGAAGAAATAAAAGAAGAACCTAAAGAGAAAAAGGAATTTAATGATAATTACAAATTACCTAGTCTTGATTTATTAAATAAACCAAAAAAAGTTGATAATTCAAGTGATAATGCACAAGTTACGGATAATATTAAAGCATTAGAACAAGTTTTAAAAGACTTTGGAGTAAGAGCTAAAGTTGTAGAAGTTCATATAGGACCAGCTGTATCACAGTATGAATTAGAAGTAGCATCTGGTACTAGGGTAAATAAAATAACATCAATTACTAAAGAAATAGCTCTAGCACTTGCTAAAAAAGATGTAAGAATAGAAGCCCCAATTCCAGGTAAAAAAACAGTTGGTATAGAATTTGCTAATGAGAAGTCTAATCCAGTTTCCTTCTACGAAATTATGGCAAGTCCTGAAATTCAAAATTCTCCTAATAGACTTTTAGTTCCACTTGGAAAAACTATTATGGGAGAAATTCAGAATTGTCCTATCAATAAGATGCCCCATTTACTTATAGCAGGTACTACTGGTTCTGGTAAATCAGTATGTGTAAATGGTATTCTATGTTCTATACTTATGCGTGCAAAACCTACAGAAGTTAAACTTATTATGGTAGATCCAAAAGTAGTTGAGTTATCAGTTTATAATGGAATTCCTCACTTAATGTGCCCTGTTGTAACTGATCCTCGTCAAGCATCAATTGCCCTACAAAAAAGTGTTGCTGAAATGGAAAAACGTTATAGAATGTTCTCACAATCAGGTACTAAAAATATTGAAGGTTATAATGATTATGTAGAAAAAAATAATAAAAATCCAAATAACCTAGCATTAGAGAAAATGCCTTATTTAGTTATTGTTATAGATGAGTTGTCTGACCTTATGATGGTAGCTGCAAAAGAAGTAGAAGATTCAATTTTAAGAGTTACTCAAAAAGCTCGTGCAGCAGGAATTCACTTGATAGTTGCTACTCAAAGACCATCAACAGAAGTTATTACAGGGCTTATTAAAGCAAATATTCCATCACGTATTTCATTTGCTGTAGGATCTGGAATAGATTCTCGTACTATTCTTGATCAAACAGGAGCAGAAAAATTATTAGGAAAAGGAGATATGTTATATTTGCCTATTGGACAGAATTCTCCAATCCGTACACAAGGCTCTTATATTACTGATGAAGAAATAGGAAGATTAATTAAATTTACTTCAGAACAACAAGAAGGAGATTTATTTGATGAAGAATTCTTAAATCTTGAAAAATCAGAAAAAGA
The DNA here is from genome assembly GCA_949451605.1 of uncultured Bacilli bacterium. GTDB lineage: Bacteria > Bacillota_I > Bacilli_A > RF39 > UBA660 > RUG14891. The sequence goes on along the minus strand of CASTSB010000010.1, from coordinate 22,174 downwards.
ATCCGAATCTGCACAACAAGATTCAGAAGAAGCAGTAGATCCTGCTGCAGATTTATATGATCAGGTAGTAGAACTTGTAATTAGAGAACAACAAGCAAGTGCATCAAGATTACAAAGAAAATTCAAAATTGGTTACAATAAAGCTGCTGGTTTAATAGATCAATTAGAAGAAAACGGAATAATTGGTCCTCCAACAGGAAATGCAAAGCCAAGAAAAGTTTTAGTTTCACTAGCTCCAGAAGCAGAAGATTTGGAAGAAGTTACTGAAGGGTAATTTCTTCTTTTTAATTTTTATAGTATAATCGAATTAAGTTTACTTATAAAATACAAAATAAGTGATATACTAAACGTAGTGGGGTGATTTAATGGAATACACAAAAAAAGACTTGGGTTCGTATAATATTCATTTAATAAAAACTAATAAATTTAAAACTGTAACAGTTAAAGTTATTTTTAGAAGGAAAATAAAGAAAGAAGAAATAACTATTAGAAATTTATTAACTTCTTTAATGGTTTTTTCAACAAAAAATTATGATTCAAAAAGAAAATTAACTATTAAAGCACAAGATCTATATTCAGTAGGTATCGGATCTAATAATGGAAGAGTTGGTAATTATATCAATACAACCTTTACTTTAAGCTCTTTAAATGATAAATATACAGAAAAAAACAATTTAAATAATGCAATAGATTTTTTATGTGAAATACTTTTTAATCCAGATATAGAAAATGATGCTTTTAAAGAAAGTAATGTAGAAATTGCTAAGACAAAAGCTAGATCTAATCTCTTATCAATTAAAGAAGACTCCTCAGGTTATAGTTTAATAAGGTGTTTAGAAGAATACGATAATAAGAGTCCAATTTCTTACAGAATGTCAGGTTATTTAGAAGATTTAGAAAGTATAACTGGCAAAGATTTATATTCATATTATAAAGAAATGATAAATAAGGATTTAGTCGATATCTTTGTACTTGGAGATATTAATGAAGCAGAAGTATTACAAAAAATTAAATCACATTTTAAATTAAGAATTCTAAAAAAAGAAAAACCAATTTATCAACTAACAGAAAAGAAAACTAGATCTAAAAAACTTTTCGTAAAAGAATCATTTAATGCGAAACAAACAAAGGTAAATATAGTTTGTACATGTAATGGTCTAAATTATCATGAAAGGACTTATGTTCTACCTCTATATAGTGTAATATTAGGAGGAGGAACTGATTCAAAATTATTTAAAGAAGTAAGAGAAAAACATTCTTTATGTTACTCAATATTTGCATATCCTAATAGATTAGATAACGTTCTAATTGTTCAAACAGGAATTGATAAAGAAAACTTTAAAAAAACTCATGAACTAATTGAAAAAAATATCTCCGATATGAAAAAAGGAAAAATTAAAGAAAAAGAAATAGAGATTGCAAAACAGTATTTTGAGACATCTTTTGATGAAGCTGAAGAAGATCCTAATTCTATAATTGATATTTACGCATCAATTGAATTCTTAAAAAGTGATGATTTAGAAACAAGAAGACAAAAGACAAATTCAGTAACTAAGAATGAGTTAGTAAAAGTTGCAAAAAAAATAAAAATAGATACAATCTTTAGTCTTGAGGGGGAACAAAATGAAAAAGAAGGAATTTAAAAATCTTGATTTAAGCTATTATTATGAAAAACTAGAAAATGGTTTAGAAGTTGTTATGATACCTATGGAAAATAAGAAAAATTATTTTATTACTTATGCAACTAGATTTGGTTCTGATATTACTTCTTTTGCATCAAAAGATGCTAAAAAAGAAAAAAAATATCCAGATGGTATAGCCCATTTTCTTGAACACAAAATGTTTGAACAAGAAGATGGAGTTGATCCTTTTACATTTTTCTCTCAAACAGGAACAGGATCAAATGCATCAACATCCTTTGACAATACGCAATATATTTGCTATGGCACTAAAAATTTTAATGAAAATTTAAGATACTTAATAAATTTTGTTAATTCACCTTATTATACTGATGAAAACGTTGAAAAAGAAAAAGGAATAATTGCTGAAGAAATAAAAATGTATGATGATGTACCAGACTTCAAATTGGAAATGAGATTAAGAGAAAACTTATTTTCTGCTCTTCCAAGAAGAATTGATATTGGTGGCTCTATAAAAGAAATAAATAAAATAACTAAAGAAGATTTATATAATTGCTATAATAATTTCTATACACCAAATAATATGTTTATTATTATAGTAGGAAATTTTAATGTCAAAGAAGCTTCAAAGATAATCTCAGAAGAATTAGAATTAAAAGAAAATGTAAAAACACCTAAAATAAAAGAGATAGTAGAGAAGAAACAAGTAAGACTAAAGAAAGATGAAATAACAGGTAATATAGAAATACCAAAAGTCGCTTTTGGGCTAAAACAGCATCTGAAGGACTTTGAAGAATATGACAAAGTTGACTTAGACTTATATTTTTCAATGATTACTAAGATCTTGTTTGGAGGAAGTTCAACGTTTAAAGAAAATGCTATTGAAAAAAATCTATTAAATAACTTATATATAGATGGAGAAGATGCTGGAGAATTTAAAATATTTTTCTTAATGGCAGATTCTAATAATCCTGAAGAATTAATTAAAGAAATAAAAAAAGAAATAAATAAAGATTCATTAGATAAAGAAACTTTTGAGCGTATGAAAAAAGTATCAATTGCTAATGAAGTAAGAATTTCAGATGATGTATCAGGAATGGTTAGGACAGCATTCAATGATTTGCTTTATTACAAAGAAGTTATTGACGATAGAGTTAATAGAATTAGAAATTTAAATTATGAGGATCTAATGAATATTTTTAACAAGATAGATAAAGAAAATTATGCAAGTATTATAATGAAGCCTAAAAAAAGGAAATAAGATGTTACTTTTAACATCTTTTTCTTTGTCTAAATTATTTGTGTGAAAAAAAGAGCATTTTTGTTCTTTTTTTTAGAAAAATCTAATATCTTTCGAATTATATAAATAGAACAGTAAATAATCAAAGTAAATGAAGTATTAATTTTACTTTATTTAGATGTTAGCAAATTTTTATATGAAATTATTCAAAAAGGAAATTACAGTGACAAAGTTATTGATAAAGTTGCTAATTTTATGAAAGAAAATTAGTATTCTATTCGTGGATTTAATAAAAGAAATCTTCATAGAATATTACAATTTTATAAAAAATACAAAGATAATTTAAAAGTGTCAACACTATTGACACAATTGAGTTGGTCGAGTAGTTTATTAATATTAAGTAATGCTAAAACCAATGATGAAAGAGAGTTCTATTTAAGGGACACTTAAGTAAAGTTATATGCTTCATTTCTTATTAATCAATTTTTGAAATATTAAAACGGAATAAAACAAGTAAAAGATAAGTAGAAATATTTATCTTTTTTTGATATAATCTTTAAGACGGAGGTGCTCCTATAATGAAACAAGAAAATATCAGAAATTTTTGTATTATCGCTCATATAGATCATGGAAAAAGTACTCTAGCAGATAGAATATTAGAAAAAACTGGTGCATTAGATAAAAGAGAATTAAAAGAACAGACTTTAGACTCTATGGATATTGAAAGAGAAAGAGGAATTACAATAAAGCTAAATGCTGTTCAACTAAAATATAAGTACAATAGCGAAGAATATTACCTGCACTTAATAGATACACCAGGACATGTAGACTTTTCTTATGAAGTATCACGAAGCCTTGCAGCCTGTGAAGGTGCTCTTTTAGTAGTAGATGCAGCTCAAGGAATCGAAGCACAAACTCTAGCAAACTTATATCTTGCCTTAGATAATAATTTAAAGGTAATACCTGTAATTAACAAAATAGATTTGCCAAGTGCTGATGTTGATAAGGTATTAGAAGAATTAGAAAATATAGGGTTTGACAAAGATGAAGTTGTTTTAACATCTGCTAAAACAGGAGTAGGAATTGATGAACTTTTAACTAAAATAATAGAAGTAATTCCTGCTCCAAAAGGAGAAAAAGATAAACCTTTACAAGCCTTGATTTTTGATAGCTTATTTGATTCATATAGAGGAGTAATAACAAGCATTAGAGTAGTAGAAGGCGAAGTCAAAGTAGGAGACGTCATAAAAATGATGGAAACAGGTGCCGTTTATGACGTGGTAGGTCTATCAATTAACACTCCAAAAGAAGTAGCTGTTAAATCTCTAAAAGCCGGAGAAGTAGGGTATTTATTCGCATCAATTAAGAGTATTAGCGACGTAGAAGTAGGAGACACTATAACACTTGAAAACAATAAAGCACCATCACGTCTTCCGGGATATAAGCCTATGAAGCCAATGGTATACTGTGGAATTTATCCAATAGAATCAAACAAATTTGAAGACTTAAGAGAAGCTTTAGAAAAATTAAAATTAAATGATGCAGCATTAACATTTGAACCTGAAACATCAAAAGCATTAGGTTTTGGATTTAGATGTGGATTCTTAGGTCTATTGCATATGGAAATAATTGAAGAAAGAATTGAAAGAGAATTTCATATTGATTTAATCGCTACTAGTCCATCGGTAGTATACGAAGTAATTCAAACAGATGAATCAAAAGTTTTAGTAGATAGTCCCGCAAAAATGCCTAGAAGAGAGGTTATTTCTAAAACATTAGAGCCATATGTAAAATGTAGCATCTTTACTCCATCAGACTATATAGGACCTTTGATGGAACTATGCCAAGAAAAAAGAGGTAATTTTATAAATATAGATTATCTAGATAAAGAAAGAGTAACAATTAACTACGAAATTCCTTTATCTGAAATAGTATATGATTTCTTTGATAAACTAAAAAGTTATACTAAAGGATACGCCTCATTTGACTATGAGCTTATAGGTTATAAAGAAAGTAACCTAGTAAAAATGGATATCTTATTAAATGGCGAAGTAGTAGATGCATTAAGTATCATTGTCCATAAAGACTTTGCCTATAATAGAGGAAGAGCCGTAGTTGAAAAATTAAAAGAAATAATTCCAAGACAGATGTTTGAAGTTCCAGTTCAGGCAGCTATCGGTATGCATGTTATTGCAAGAGAAACAATTCGAGCAATGAGAAAAGATGTTTTAGCAAAGTGCTATGGTGGGGACGTAACTAGAAAAAGAAAATTATTAGAAAAGCAAAAAGCAGGAAAGAAAAGAATGAAACAAATTGGAAGTGTAGAAGTTCCCCAAGAAGCATTCTTATCTATTCTTTCAACTGGAGATAAAAAGTAATGAAAAGTATTGGATGTTATATACATATACCTTTCTGTGAAAGCATTTGCTCATATTGCGATTTCTGTAAAAACTTTTATAATGAAAAACAAGTTGATGCTTATCTTAAAGAATTAGAAAGAGAAATAGAAGATAGCTATAGTAAATTACCAATCGATACATTATATATAGGGGGAGGAACACCAAGTTCCTTAAATATAAAACAATTAGAAAAGCTTTTTGAGATTATTAATAAAAAATTAGATCTATCAATTCTAAAAGAATTTACTATTGAATGCAATTTTGAAAATACTACAATAGAAAAAATTAATCTATTTAAAAAAGCAGGCATAAATAGAATAAGCTTTGGATTAGAATCTATTAATGGAGATATTCTTAAAATCCTAGAGCGAGATGCCAATAAAGAAAATATCACTAAATTAATTAATTATTGCAATCAAATAGGCATAAATAATGTTAATATCGATTTAATGTATGCTATACCTAACGAAACATTAAAAATACTTGAAGATGATTTAGATTTTATTTTAAGCCTTAATATTAATCATATCTCAACTTACTCATTAATTTTAGAAGATCATACTAAATTGAAAATTAATAATATTAAGTACATAGATGAAGAACTGGACGCAAAAATGTATGAGCTTATTTGTAGTAAATTAGAGAATTGGGATCATTACGAAATCAGTAATTTTGCAAAACACAAATCTTATAGATCAAATCACAATCTAAAATATTGGCATAATGAAGAGTACTATGGTTTTGGATTAGGTTCATCTGGGTATGAAGGGAATATAAGATATACAAAAACTAAATCTTTGTCAAAATACTTATCAGGCGATTATATAAATAAAGATAGTATTGAATATTTAAGTCCAAAAGATAAGATTTATTATGACATCATTTTAAATTTACGTACTAAAGAAGGCATTGATTTAGAAAAGTTTTCTAAAATCTATAAAAAAAATTTAAAAGACTATTATGATTATACAGATTTAGTTAAAAATAATTTACTAATAGAAAAAGATAATCATCTTTCAATAAAAGAAGACCTATGGTATATTAGTAATAGTATAATCATACGATTTCTAGAGGGAGAAGTAACAAATGAATAGAGAAGAAGTATTAAAAAACGAAATGGAATTATTTAAAAGTGAAAGAATAAGAAATGCTTGTCTAAAAATGATTGGATTTCTTCCTGATTACTTTTTTGAAGTAGCAGCTGCATCAACTGGTAAGTATCATCCTGAATATGCGCAAGGAGAAGGTGGACTATTAAGACATAGTAAAGCAGCTATGAGAATTGGCTATGAATTATTGTCAGATCCTTGTATAGGGGACAAATATACAAGCGATGAAAAAGATTTGATGTTGATGGCTTTACTTATTCATGATGGACTAAAATTAGGAAAAGATAAAGAAAAATATACAAGATTTGACCATCCAATTTTAATGGCTGAATATATTAAAGAACATCAAGAAGATTTAGAAAACATAAGTGTTGACGAAATATTATTTTTAGGAGATTGTATAAAAACACATATGGGTCCTTGGACTACTGACTATAGTGGAAATGAAGTATTAGAAAAACCTAAGACTAAATATCAAAATTTTGTTCATATGTGTGATTATTTGGCATCACGTAAATGCCTTTTAGTACCTTTTGATGAAAATAACAATATTAGTGTCTAATTAAGAGGCACTTTTATTGTGTAATAAAACTTGTCAATAGGTTTATTCTTTGATATTATATTATAAGGAAAAGTAATATTTCTTATAGTATATTCTTAAATAAGATAGGAGAGAGTATATATGGCTGGTAAAATAATTGTAATAGAAGGAACAGATTGTTCTGGTAAAGAAACACAATCAAAATTATTAGAAAAGAAGTTAAATGATTTAGGAAAGAAATGTAAAAGATTTGGATTTCCAATGTATGATACTCCAACAGGCAAGATTGTAGGAGGAGCTTATCTTGGAAAACCAGAGATAGGAGAAAGTTTCTTTAAAGAGGGAGCAGTAAATGTTGATCCTCATGTAGTATGCTTATACTATGCTGCAGATAGAAAATATAATATGCAAAAAATTGAAAAGTATTTAGAAGAAGATTATTATGTAATACTTGACAGATATACTACCTCTAACTTGGCTCATCAAGGAAGTAAAATTCATAATAAAGATGAAAGATTCAATATGTATCAATGGATTGATAAATTAGAGTATTGGCTTTTACAATTACCTAAACCAGATAAAACAATTTTTTTACATATGCCATATGAAGTATCTTTAGATTTAAAAAAGAATAGAACTTATCTTGATGAACATGAAAAGTCACCTGAACACTTACGCCAAGCAGAAGAAGCGTATATTGAATTATCCGAATTATACAACTGGTCTAGAGTTGAATGTGCACCAGATGGTAAAATTAGAACAGTTGAAGATATAAATAATGAAATAGTAGAATTAGTCTCAAATATGTAGACTAATTTTTTTTGAACCAAAAAAAGTAGAGAATTAATCTCTACTTTAATATTTTAAAATTTTGGAATTTCAATTACTCCTGAAGCAATGTCATCATTATGCTCATGTACATCTTCATTCAAACTAATGCTAACTACATCATCATTTTGTTGTTCCTTTTCATATTTTTCATTTTCTTCTTGGATGATTTTTTCTTGTTCTTCTAAAATATTATCTTCATTATCTTCATCAAGTACTTCAACTTCATCACTAAGTCTTGGAATTTCTTCTAGTACTGGGATATCAGTATCAACACCATCATCACGTTCAGTACCATCTTCCACAGAATCACCTTGAAGATTATCAACTACATTTGGTAAAGCTTGATCAACCTTAATAGTAACATTAGAAGTATTAATAGTAGTTCCAGGAGGAGTAGGATCCAAATTAAGTGCTTGTCTTGCTTCTCTAATAGCAGCAGTTAATTCAGACTTATAATCATCACCGTCATCATTTTCCATTTCAATAACTCTATAAACTTCTTCAAAGTTTGTAAAACCTTCCAAACATTTTATTAAAGCATCTTGTAAAAGAGTTATTGTTTTATCTGTATAAACCATGTCTCTTAATTCATCTTTTGTAAGATCTTCTATTGTAAGAGCAGCTCTTATCTCATCATCAAGTTCAAGTACTTCCTGAATAGCAATACGACCTTTAAAACCTTTACGACAATTTTCGCATCCGTCCTCGTCAGCTTCCCAAATTGTATTAACATCCAACTTCATAAAATTTCTAAAAATCTTTTTCTCATAAGGAGTAGTCTTACGTTGAAATCTACATTTAGGACATAACTGTTTAGCAAGTCTTTGAGAAATGATTCCTGTAAGAGCAGTAGACAATAAATATCTCTCAACATCCATATCCATTAAACGTTCAATAGTAGATAAAGAGTTATTGGTGTGGATAGTAGATAAAACTAAGTGTCCAGTAATGGCAGAACGAACAGCAATCTGAGCAGTTTCAGAGTCACGAATTTCTCCGATAAGAATAACGTTAGGGTCTTGACGTAAAATAGAACGAAGAGCAGCCGCAAAAGTCATTCCAATTTCAGCATTAACTTGTACTTGATTTATACCTTGAATATTCATTTCTATTGGGTCTTCAACAGTAATTATATTTGTCTCTGGTTTGTTAAGTCCCTGTAATATTGAATATGTAGTAGTAGATTTACCAGAACCAGTAGCACCAGTAACTAAAATGATACCATTAGGAGCTTCCATCATTCTCTCTAATTTAACAAGATTTTTTGGGTGAAATCCTAAACTATCAATTCCTTGTAAACTTCTTGTATAATCCAAAATACGAATAACGATTTTTTCACCTTCGTTTAAAGGAAGACAAGATACACGCATATCCAAATATGTATCTCCAAACATTCCTTTAATTGCACCATCTTGTGGAAGACGAGATTCAGTAATATTCATGTTAGCCAAAAGTTTTAAACGAGTAGTTAAATTTCTTTCATAAGCTTTTGGAATAAATGTATAATCTTGTAAATCACCATCCATACGGAAGCGAATTACCATACCATTTTCACGCGGATCAAAATGAATATCTGAAGCATTATGCTTAGATGCAGCTATAATAACATAATCTGCAATCTGAGTGATTGGAGTTTTTACAAAATCAAAAGATACTTTAAAATTATCTTTAGCCTTACTATCAACTTGTTCCATTGTTTCAACCCCTTTTGTTTACTTTCTATGGAATTTTACTCTAATTTATTATATAATAATTTTAGAATAATATCAAGGATGGTGTACAATAAAAAATGAAAAAAATTAAAAGCCTTAATAACAAAGGATTTGTCCTTGTAGAGACAATGATTGTAGCAGTCGCAGTAGCCGCAATATTTGCTATAATATTTAAACATTTCTATCCTTTAATGGGTGAATATACACGTCGTGAAGATTATGACGATATTGATTCGAAGTATGGGACATACTGGATAAAAAGATTTATTCAACATAATTCTTATAAATTAGATAAAGATACCATAGATTCTAATAAGTATGTTGAATTTAAATGTGGAGATATAAACGATTTGGAAAAGCAAAAAATGTGTAGACAACTATTAGTAAGCTTAGAAGTAAATTGCGACAAAGTTGATACAAAAAACAAAATCGAAAAATGTTCATTAGGTGGAGATAGCCCACAGCCACATATATTTATAACAGCATACAATTTAACAGATTTTAAAAGTATAGTAAAGGAAAATAGAAATAATAAATTTTCATCTGCTTTACAAGAATATGTTCACTATCTTCCAACATATGAAAAGGCCCTTTCTTTAAACCAAGCAAAATACAGAATTATAATCGAATATTATAGACATAGATTTGACACGCCAGATGTAGAGGGAGATGCAAATTCCTATATAGTTGATGAAGAAGATTACAATTCATACGCCACAATCGAGGTGAAGAAATAATGAAAAGATTAAATAAAAAAGGAATGACTACAGTAGAAATACTAGTAAGCTTCGTTATTGTTGCAGTTATTTCTTCCACTATTTATACAACAGTATCAAATTACGCAACTAGAAGAGAAATTGAGTCATACAAACTAGAATTAAATACTTATAAAAATTTACTTACAAAAGAAATCCAAGATGATTTAATAAAAAAAGGCTTGCTTAATGTTTCAAAAGAAGAGAATCTTACCAGTAATACAGATGAGTTTAAAATTAGATTTACCTTAAAAAATGGTGATCAAAAATATTTAGAAATTAAAAGACGACTTACAGATGATGTCTTGGAAACAGCTCCATCAAGAAATTATGATGATTATTTTAGTGTAAAATATAATAATGTAGAATATCCAATTCCAGACTTTGGATTTTCATATAATAAAGCAGGAAAAATGGTAAAAGATCTTAGACTTACAAATGTTATTGTTAAAACTGAGAATAATGTATTTAGTTTGTTCTTAGGATTTCAACATCAAAGACTATCAACTAAATATGGAATAAACATAGTATGTCCAATTAATTACCAGTAATAATTATAAAAATAATAACCGCAAGTAATGTAGAAATTATTCTTCCTTTTAAAAAGTTGGAATATTTAATTTCAGTATTATCTAGAATACTTTTAACCTGCATATGAATACTGATACTTGCTAGATTAATGAAAACAAGAATAAGAATAGCTCTTATTCTTTTATTATTTATTATGACGGTAGAAAAAATACCTTTTGTAAGATCAAAAATCCCATTAATTAAAGAATAACAAATACCATTCAAATTAAAACTATGAGTAATTATTAAAGCAATAATAATTGAAAAAATACTAGTACCATAAATTAAAATTAGTGTTTTAAACGCCCCGTTTATAGAGCTTGATAAAGATTTAGTAAAATTTACATTATTATAATTACTTGAAGTTATTTTTTTTGATGATTTTACTTTAAAAAATCTACTTGTAATAAAGCTTGCTAAATATATAGAGAAAAGAAGTTTTATTGCGAGATTTTTTGTAATAATTGATGAAACAGCTCCAAGTATAAAAAGAGGATTTGGATAGTGGGTATAAGTTATTAAATAATTAGATGTATCTTTATCAATAAAGTTTTTTTCTAATAATTCAGCAGTATATTTTGCTCCACTTGGAAATCCACTGATTAGACTCATAATAGTTATGTAGTATTTTGGCTCTAAAATGCTAAGTAAATCATAATCAACTAATAGACTGCTCAATGTAAATACAATAAATGTATAGGGAAATAAGTTTTTTATAAAAGTTTCTGTATAATCTAAAATATTTTTTACTAAGAAATTAGAATTTAAGTAAATAAATAAAAGTAATATTATTAATAAAAATAAAATTATTCTTTTTTTCATAAATCTCCTTATATTTTGTTATAATTTAAATGGGTGATAAAATTGAAAAGGGTATTTGAAGAATTAAAACAAAGTTTTATAGAACTTTATAAATACGATTTTAAATTTATAATTATTTTATTCTTTATTGCTATAGTATGCTTCATGCCTGTAAATTATTATGTAATTGTAGGTGGAGGAATAAGCGATATTGCAAGTAGAGTAGAAGTTGAAAATGCCTATAAAGCAAAAGGAAGTTTAAATATAAGCTATGTTACTGAAGCAGATGGAACTCTTCTTACATATGTTTTAAGTTATATTATTCCAAGTTGGGAAAAAGCAAGTATAAATGATTATAAATACACTGATTATGAAAATAAGGATGACATTAACTTTAGAAATGAACTTAATTTGAAAGTAGCATCTTCTTCAGCATTAAATGTTGCATATCAAGCTGCCGGAAAAGAAATAGAACTATCATCAGAACATATTTATATTGTTGCAGTAAATAAAGAAGATTCTAAACTAAAAGTAGGAGATGAAATACTTTCTCTTGATAATCAACAATTATCTTCTAATGAATATCGCCAATATATTTCAACAAAGCAAAAAGGAGATATTATAAAATTTAAAGTTAAAAGAAATAATAAAGAAAAAGAAATAGACGCAGAAGTATATGAAGATAAAAAAGGGAACTTATTAGTTGGAATTTACTTTAGTACTTTAAGGGAATATAAAACAAACCCTGTAACTAAAATAAAATTCCATTCAGATGAATCAGGGCCAAGTGGCGGTTTGATGACTTCACTTTCTATTTATAATCAATTAGTAAAAAAAGATATAACTAAAGGCTTAAAAATTGCAGGAACAGGTACAATAGATGAATCTGGTAATATTGGAGAAATTGGTGGGATAGAGTATAAAATATTAGGAGCAGCAAAAGGAAAGGCAGATATCTTTATAGCCCCAACTGGTTCTAACTATCAAGATGCCAAAAAAATAATAAAGAACAAAAATTTAAAAATAAAACTTATAGAAGGAAAAAACTTTAAACAAGTTTTAAATGAATTAGAAAAACAATAAAAGGTACATTTATATTTGTACTTTTTTTGTTTTTGTGGTATAATATCGAAACGACAAACAAGAGGGGCTGTCAAAGACAGAAAGGGTGGATATAATGGTTAGACAAACAAATGATTATGCTTTAAATCAAGAAAAAATATTAGAAGAATTAACTCCCAGTATCGAAAAACTAAGGAAAGAATATTCCTTTAGTGAAATAGAATCTACAAAATTTAAAGAAGTTGTTAGAGATTCAATAAACCAGGTGTTTGAAGATAAAATTGATTTGGCTGAAAATAAAATTAATAGTATTTTTAAAAGAAAATTTGAAAATAATATGAATAGGTTTCTTAAGGATCAATTTAAAAATGAAAAAACATCATTAACAATAATAAATAATTATATTGATACTAATTTAGATATAAATAATAAAAGTGCTTTAAAAGAATTAGACAAGTTGGATAAATTTTTCAAGAATATAAAAATATATCCAGAGCCAAATATTTATTTAGATCTTTTAAATAATGCTAAAATACAAAAATTAACTAGAGAAGTAGTAAAAGAAAACTTTAATCAAATAAAAAAAGATGAGTTTATTCTAGATAATGTTTCTATAAATTCTTTAATTGACAGTTATTGTATGAAAGAGCATATAAAAAGAGATACAGACGATGAAAATACTGAAACTCCTTTAGGAGAAGATTATGTAAGAATGTATTTACAAGACATTAGAATGCCTTTATTATCAAGAGAAGAAGAATTAGAACTTGCAACTAAAATGAAAGCAGGAGACATAGAAGCTAAAAACAAAATAATTGAATCAAATCTTAGATTAGTAGTAAGTATAGCAAAAAGGCATGTAGGTAACGGTCTACAATTCTTAGATTTAATCCAAGAAGGTAACTTAGGACTTATTAAGTGTTGTGAAAAATATGATCCAACTCTTGGTTATAAATTTTCAACTTATGCAACATGGTGGATAAGACAATCTATTACTAGAGCACTAGCTGATACTTCCAGACTAATTAGGCTACCAGTTCATGTTGTAGAAAAATTAAAAAAATATAATAAAGAAAAGAAAAATCTTGAATTATATTTAAAAAGAGATGCATCGAAAGAAGAACTTTCAAAAGAAACAAATCTTTCTTCTGAAGAAATTGATGAGTTAGAATTATATAACCAACATGTAACATCCTTAAATACTAAAATTGGTGACAATGGAAATGATAGAGATACTGAACTAGGAGCATTCTTAGAGTCAGCTGAAGGAAATCCAGAGGAAATAGCTTTTCAAAATACATTATCAGAGCAAATTGATGAACTATTTAAAAAATGTAATTTAAAACCAAAGGAAATTGAAGTTATAAAAAGAAGATTTGGCTTTTATAATAATGAGACAGAAACTCTAGAAAAAGTAGGAGACCGCTTTAATGTATCAAGAGAAAGAATTAGACAAATTGAAAAAAGAGCAATGAATAAATTAATGAATTCTCCATACAAAAAACACTTAAAAGAATTTTTAATTAGTGAAAAGCCACAAAATAATAGAGGTATTAACTTAAAGACAAAAGAGTTAAGATTAGGCAAATAATCTAGCTCTTTTTCTTTTTCCCATAATTTCCCATACTTTTACGATATTTTATCTATACTTTTATTTTAATATGGAGATGTAAGGAGGAGATAAATGAATAAAAAATGACGAACTCTAAATAATTAAAAATTTATAATAAATCAATAAATTTAAAAGGAGGGATGCCTATAAGTAGTTTGAAAGAAAAATAAATGTTATACTATTGATAGGTGATATTTATGTACACAATATGTTTTGTAGAAGATGAAATTGATTTATCTAATTTGATAAAAACTTACCTAGAAAAAGCAGGATATAATATTATTTGTTTTACTAAAGGACAAGATGCAATTAACTATATTGGAAATAAAGTAGATATATGGATATTAGATATAATGTTAGGAGACGATATATCTGGATATGACATCATTAAAGAAATCAGAAAAACAGATGAAGAAGTACCAGTTATATTTACATCTGCAAGAGATCAAGACCTAGATAAAATTTTAGGACTTGAACTTGGAAGTGATGACTATATTACAAAGCCATATTCTTCTAAAGAATTAGTATTACGAGTAAATAATATTATCAAAAGAGTTTATAAAGATAAATTAACTAATAAAATAGAATATGAAAATTACATAATAGATATAGAAAAAAGAAAAGTATATGATAATAATAAAGAATTAAAGATTACAACCTTGGAATTTGACTTACTCTTACTTTTTTTAGAAAATAAAGATAAATGCTTTAAAAGAGAAGAAATCCTACAATCCGTTTGGGGAGATGATTATTTTGGCTCAGATAGGGTGGTAGATGATCTTGTGAGAAGAATACGAAAAAAAATGCCAAAACTAAATTTAAATTCTATTTATGGATTTGGATATAGATTATCATGAATTTAAATAAAAAAACTACATTAAGCTCTCAACTACTTAAACTTGTAGGAATAGCATTCGTATTACTTTTTATCTCTTTATGTATTATCTTACCTAAAATGCTTTTGCCTGTTGCAGAAGCAAATGTCTATAGTTATTTAAGTGAACCACTAAAGTATGTAGAAACCGACATAGATAAAAGACTTTTAAATTCAGAAATTGCATATCTTTATGTATTAGGTGATAACATAGCTTATAGTGATAATTTAGAAAGTATAATAAAAATAAAAGACCCCAAAAAACTAACCAGTTACATAACAAACGACTATGGAAAATTTGTATACAACTATAAAACTTATTATTACTATACTTTAAAATATGATAAAGCAATTAAAGTTGCAATCACAAATGATTTCTATATAAACAAAACAAAAACTGCCATACTTACAGTAATATTCCCAATAGTTTTAATTACCTTTCTAGTTATAGGTTTATTATTAGTTCTTTGGTCCTCCTTAGTAGTAAGGAAGATAGAGAAATTAAAAAATAAAATAGATAATATAGATAATGCCGATTTCAATCATAATATAACCTTCGTAACAGATGATGAAATTAGAAGTCTGTCCTTAGCAATAGAAGATATGCGCCTTTCACTAATTAACCAAGAAGAGTATCGAAATCAAATGTATCAAAATATTTCACATGATTTTAAAACACCTCTCACCGTTATAAAATCATATATTGAAGCTGTTGAAGATGAAATAGAGGATGAAAAAACTGCTCTCTCTGTAATTAAAGAACAAACAGCAAAATTAGAAACTAAAGTACACTCACTTCTTTATTTAAACAAACTTGATTATTTAAAAGATTCCGATATTTGTTTAGTACCAGTTGATATGGGAAAAATTATTAATAACGAAGTAGAAAAATTTAAATTCCATAACAAAAATATAAACTTCATAGTAGACATAGATAAAAAATCCAAGTACGTGGGTACAACCGATCACTGGGAAACAATATTAGATAACCTACTCGCAAACTTCATGCGTTATGCAAAAAAAACAATTAAAATAACCGCAAAACAAAATAAATTGATACTCTATAATGATGGTGATAATATAGATGAAAAGCTCCTTGATGGAATTTTTACTCCGTTCCGTAAAGGAATTAAAGGTGAATTTGGCCTAGGTCTATCAATTGTAAAGAAAACACTAAAAGTTATGAAATATGACATTACTATAAAAAATGAAAAGAAAGGAGTTTCATTTATAATATCTAAAGAGTCTAAATATTTTTAGGCTCTTTTCATTTGTCATAAAGAATAATATCATGTATAATAATAAAGGAAATATAACGAGGAGGTTAGCTAATGACTAAAGTAAAAAATAAGAAAACAAAGAAATTTTTATCATACTTAGTTTTAACGATAGGATGCATAATCTCAGCTTTTGCTTTAGAAACTTTTCTAATTCCTAATACTATTTTAGATGGTGGCATTACAGGTGTTGGAATGATTATCTCTAAATTAACAAAAATTCAATTAAGTTTATTAGTTCTGATTTTAAATATACCATTTATTTATATAGGATTTAAAAATTTAGGTAAAAACTTTCTATTTAGAACTGTCTATTCAATGATAGTGTTTTCTCTTTTCCTATCAATTTTTAATAGATTAAATCCAATGACTGAAGAAATCTTACTAGCTACTGTTTTTGGTGGAGTAATTTTAGGTTTTGGAGTAGGACTTGTTATCCATTTTGGTGGATGTATTGATGGTACAGAAAGTGTCGCTATTGTTATTAGCAAAAAAAGTTCTTTATCGGTAGGAGAAATAGTTTTTATTTTTAATATTATTATTTATACAATTGCAGGTTTAATCTTTGGGTTAGATAGAGCAATGTATTCTCTTTTAACATACATAATAACTTTCAAAGTTATTGACTTTGTTTCAGAAGGCTTAGAACAAGCAAAAGCAGCATTAATAGTAACAGATAAGGGCACAAGTTTATCTGATGAAATATATATAAGACTTGGTCGCACAACAACTAGTATCAAGGGGAAAGGTCTAATTAGCGGAGAAAAAGAAGTCCTATATTGTGTTCTAACAAGAATAGAAATTTTTGAGCTAAATAGAATTATTGAAGAGATGGATGAGAGTGCATTTGTTACTATTTTAGAAGTTTCAGATATAATCGGAACTCATATAAAATCAAATAATAAGAAAAAAATAAAGGAGTTAGACTAAAGGTTTGACTTCTTTTTGGTTGCTAAAAATAGGAGGAGTAAAAATGAGTGACTTAAAATTAATCGTATTAGATAACTTTAAAGAGGTAGGAGAAAAGATTGTAAATCATCTAGGAGTAGATGACTGCCTAATTGACTTTAAAGCTAGCAGGTTTAGTAATGGAGAAGGAAAAGTCAATATAACAGGAACAGTTAGAGGAAGGGATATATTTATATTATCAGATGTAGGCAATTATGGAATAACTTACAAAATGCATGGCCTAGATCATAGAATGAGTCCTGATGATCATTTCCAAGATATTAAAAGAGTGATTTCAGCTATATCGGGGCAAGCAGATAAAATAACTATTGTTATGCCACTATTATATCAATCTAGACAACATAGAAAAAAAGGAAAAGAAAGTCTTGATTGTGCTCTAGCACTTCAAGAGTTAGAACGTCTTGGGGTTAATCATATAGTTACCATGGATTGTCATGATCCAAATGTTTGCAATGCTATTCCAAATTTACCTTTTGAAAATTTTTATCCTACAAATACTATATTGGAAGATTATATAAATAATGAAAATACTGATGATTTATTAGTCATCTCACCAGATGCAGGTGCTATGGATAGAGCTAGATATTATGCTGAAATGTTAGGTGTGGATGTAGGACTATTTTACAAAAGAAGAGATTTATCAAAAGTAGTAAATGGAAAAAATCCAATAGTAGAGCATATGTATCTTGGTTCTTCAATTGAGGGAAAGAATATTTTAGTAGTAGATGATATGATAGCTTCGGGTTCATCAATGCTAGATGTTGGAAAAAAACTAAAAGAACAAGGTGCTAATGAAGTAACTTTTATCGCAACATTCTCCTTATTTACTGAAGGAATAGAGGAGTTTGATAAAGCTTATAAAGCAGGTCTTTTTGATAAACTTTATACAACCAACTTAACTTATATACCAAAAGAATATCAAGAAAAAGAATGGTTCCATACCGTTGATTGTTCAAAACGTCTAGCAGGTATTATCTCAACTCTTCATAAACATGAATCCATCAAGCCAATCAATAATAGTAAAGAAAAAATAATGAAACTACTAGAAGAAAAAAACAATAATAAAGTAAAAGAATTACATAAATAATTCTTTTTTTGTGGTATACTGATTAAAGTAGGAGGAATAACATGATAGGTGTATTTGATTCAGGAATAGGGGGATTAACTGTTTTAGATGAAATAGTAAAGCTTCTTCCTAACTATAATTATATTTATTATGGAGATAGTAAAAATAATCCATATGGAGAAAAAACTGATGAAGAGCTTTTAAATATTACGAGTAATATAGTTGAACAATTTAAAAAAAGAGGTTGCAAGATAATAGTAATCGCATGTAATACCGCAACTACAAGATGTATGAAAAAGTTAAAAGAAAAATATCAAGATTTAATATTCATAGGAACTGTTCCAGCTATTAAAGTAGCTTGCGACAATAATTTCAAAAATACTCTTGTAATGGCTACTCCCGCAACTATAGAAAGCGAAAGAACTAATGAATTAGTAAAAGATAATATTAGAACAGATCAAAAAATTTATTTAGTGCCTTGTTTTGGTCTTGCGAATGCTATCGAAAGAAAAGATAAAAAAGAGATTAAAACACTATTAAAAGAAATATTTAAAGATTATAAAGATAAAAATATTGATTCAATAGTTTTAGGTTGTACTCATTATCCACACATAAAAAAAGAGATTTTAGAAGAAGTGCCTAATGTAGCATTATTGGATGGATCTTTAGGTGTTGCTAAAGAAGTAAAAAGAAAGTTAGATAGTAATTATATCTTACCTTTAAATGAAAAAGGAAAAGTTGAAATATTAAAAGTACTTTAAATGGAGATAAAATATGAAGAAAAATAGATTGAAAAAATTTAGTTTATTATTAGTAGTATTATTTATAGGGATTGGTTATGCCTTTTTATCTACTAACTTAGAAATCAATGGTATTTCTATTATGAAAAGAAGTGTTTGGGATCTTCACTTTGAAAATATAGTAGATGATTATGAAAAAGCTGTTATTGATATTCCAGCCTCAATTAGTCGTGACAGGTTATCAGTAAACTTTGAAGTAACTCTAAATAACCCAGGAGATGAGTATTACTTTTATGTGGATGTTGTAAATGATGGAACTATTGATGTTATGTTAAATAACTATTTGTTTTCAGGTCTTACAACAGAACAAGAAAAACTTATCTCTACAACTCTAACTTATAATGATGGAGTAGAAGTTAATAAATATGACATATTAAAAGAAAACTCCTTTGATACTTTAAAAGTAAGAGTTAAGTTTAGAGAAGATATAGAAGTATCTGATTTACCTTCAACTAAGAGTGACTTTAACTTATCTTTAGAAGTCAACTTTGACCAAGCAGATGAAAATGCTAGAGAAAGAGAACATATCGCTGATGTAACTCCACCAAGAATTAAATTTATTAAAGTAAATGATAACTCTGGAAATGATGAGTGGAGTAAAGATATAAGACTATTAGTAAAAATAGTAGATGAATCAAAAATAAAAGAAGCCAAGTATTGTATCACAACACCAGATAATGAGTGCGAGCCTGACCAAACTCCTGAAGAGTTACAAAACACTTCATTTTACTTTACATTTCCAGAGTCAGATACTGAACAAAGACTATGTGTAAAAGCAACTGATACCAATGATAATACCAAAACAACATGTACAACAGAAAGCTATCTAGTAGATGGAGAAGATCCAATAATCAAAAATGTTAATCTAACAAAAGAAACCAATTCTATCACAGTAGAAGTAGATGCCGAAGATAAACAGTCAGGAATTTATATGTATTATTACTCAAAAGATTCAGGAGAAACATATATACCAAGTATCTATCCAAATTATACATTTACAGGACTTGATAATGACGACTACTTTATAACATTCTATACGGAAGATGTCGCAGGGAATAAGTCAGCAGTTCAAGCTAAAACATCAACAATCAGAAATGGAGATTGGTGTAAGAAAAATAATCTTACTACACTAGGCGACTGTCTTTTAGGACAAGAAGCAAGAGACTCTAATATAGTTCAAGCTAAAACAAAAATAGAATCAAAAGAACAACCAAGTTTTTCAAAAATGAGTCCACAAATAGAATTTGGTGACAAAGAAGATGCAAAATCAACAACTATAGCCTTAACAACCTCAATATCAAATTTTAATAGTGATGGAACAAGATATTCATCTTCTTACTATAAAGTAGGGGACGGATATACAATTGACCCAAAAACAGGTTATTTCAATCTTAAAAATATAAAAAACACTTATGATTTTGAAGAACTAGATTACCAAAATAATAATTATTATGTATGTAATAATTCTAATAATTCTGTATGTACATCTCTTTATAAAATAATTTCCGCAGATTTTATAGAAGAAACAAGAAAAGAGTATAGTTTCTATACAACAATATCCCAAAAATATAGTTTATTAAAATATACTATTAATAAAAAATCAATCGGGTATGATTCAAAAGAAACAGGTATTTATGCAACTGAAGATGATTTAGGAACAAGTTATTACTATAGAGGAGCAGTAGAAGGAAATATTGTAAAATTTGGAAATTACTACTGGAAAATAATGAGAATAAATGGAGACGGAACAATCAGAATGATTTATTATGGTACTTCTCCTAGTAAATATGAAAGCATTACAACCACTAATTTCAATATTCAAAATTATGACCCAACATATGTTGGATTAAAATATAATGATGATTTTGATGAAACTCCATTAGAAAGAGGAGAAACTAATAGTGCCTTTGGTAGTGGAAGCACTTATAATTATTATTTTTCAAGAGGTTATACTTACGATCCTGCAACAAAGAAGTTTTCTCTAAATATTGAAGATGGAAATTTTATGACAGGTATTTGGGAAAAAGATCATGAACAAATCTTAAATGAAGGGTATATATACACATGTATGAATACTTCTGCAACTGCACAATGCAGAATTCTTATGCAGTTAACTAGATATTCGTATAACGAAAAATATGATCAACATAATTATTTTTATAAAAGAATAATGACAGCTTCATCTTCTTATGAAGAAGCAGTACAAAACAAATATAAATCTATATTATTACAAAGAATAGATGAATGGTATGAAACTAACATAAAAGATCAAAGAGACTCTTCAAATAATTTATTATCTGATTATTTAGCAGATGGCATATTTTGTAATGATAGAAGATTGAATTCTGGAAATGGCTTTAATCCTTTCAGTGGTACAATTTATTATGATGCAAACAGAAGAATTGGAAGTCGTACACCACAACTTACATGTACTAATCAAAATGATAGATTTACTGAAGCCGATACTGTTAATGGAAATGGAGCCTTAGATTACAAAATAGCTACCCTTACTGCAGATGAGCTTTCTTTTGCAGGAGGCATAAATGATTCCTCAAACGCAAATAACTTATTTTATTTATATTCAGATTCCGGTTCTTATTGGACTATGACTCCTAACTATAATAGTACCTCTGGAACTAGTCATAATTATCATTATAGTAATGGTTATATTACAAGTACCCAAATTTCAAATTCAAGAGGTATCCGTCCAGTAATCAACTTAAAAGCTAACACAAAAATAGTAAGTGGAGAGGGAACTATTGATTCACCTTTTGAAATAACTTTAGGAAATTAAGAGAATATAGATTTCTATATTTTCTTTTTTCTTATAATCTGATAAAATTAATATTAGAGTAGAATGCAAAGGATAGTGTTTATATGAAAAAGAAAAAATATTTAGTTGTTTTATTATTAGTT
>CASTSB010000009.1 GCA_949451605.1 uncultured Bacilli bacterium | reverse complement strand
AAGTAACACATTAAAGGACTGGATAAATAAAGTAACAATCTGGACAGAAACATAGGAAAGAAGACTTCAAGAAAGTCTTCTTTTTTATTCTCAAAATTTGATTATTTTTATGAAGCACGAATTGACTTTTCACTCAAATGTGTTAAAATTAGTATAGGTATAATAGACAGTGTAACTAAAAAAGAGGGGAAGAATAAAATGGGTAATTTAATAGCTGGATTCAAGAAAATAATTGTAAATAAAAATACAGTTACTATTTTAGGAGTAATATTATCTTTAGGAATATTACTATTTTGTTATCGAATGAGAATAAATGCATCAATTAAACCTGTTAAAGTTCCATATGCAAAAACTCAAATTGTCTCAGGAATTCAAATAACTGAAGATATGGTAGGAATAACTGAAGTACCTCCTTCAATGCTAGAAGGTGATGTATTATATGATAGAGCTAGTGTCATTGATAAATATTCAAATGCAGATACTACTATCCCAGAAGGAAGCTTATTTTACAAAAGAACTGTAGTAGAAAAAGATGATTTACCTGCTAATGTTATTTTAGATTATCCGTCAGGTTATGTTTTATATAATCTTCCAGTAACAACAGAATCATCATATGGAAATTCAATTTATCCAGGAAACTATATCGATATTTATTTAAAGGTTGAAACACTTCTTGAAGGAGACCAAGCCCCATCAAGAGATGATAAAGTCATGCTTGGAAAGTTGCTTTCAAATGTAAAAGTAATTGCTGTAAGAGATCAAGATGGGCTTCCAGTATTTGAAAACCCAGATGAGACAAGAACTCCAGCCATGGTAATCTTTGCTCTTCCAGAAGAATATTACATATTACTAAAAAAAGCAGAATACTTAAGGACATATGATTCAAAATTAATACCAGTACCAACAAATGAAAGTATGAAGGCAGAACCAGGAGAACTAGAAGCAACAAGTGAAGCATTAAAAGAGTGGATAAATAGAGTAACAATCTGGACTGAAAATTAAGGGGTGATAAAAAATGAATGAAAGTATTTTTGATAAACTTGATTTTGGACCTTTTAGACAATTGTTAGATGATGATGATATAACAGATATTTCATATGACAATGGTGGTCAAATTTGGATTCGTTCCTTAACACAAGGTTCAATGAGAGTAGAAATAGAAGGACTAACTACAGAGTTCGTAGAAAAATTAGCATTTCAATGCTCAAACGTTATGGGAACAACATTTAATAATGCTAAACCTTTTCTAGATGCAGAATCAGCTGAGTTACGTATGAACTTTGTTCATCAATCAATCGCAACAAACGGTATAGCATTAGTTATACGTAAAACTCCAGCTAAGATAAGACTAGAAAAAGACAAACTATTAAAAGAAGATTATTTTACCGAAAATATACATGACTTTCTAATTAAATGCGTTGAAGGTCACTGCAATATAATGGTTGCCGGAGAAACTGGTTCAGGTAAAACTGAGTTTGTTAAATATCTAGCATCACATACCAAAAATAACGAAAAAATAATAACTATTGAAGATACACTAGAATTGCACTTGGATAAGATATTTCCACAAAGAGATATCGTTGCTATGAAGACAAACAATGTCGCAAGTTATACAGATGTACTTGTTACTTGTATGCGTCAAAATCCAAAATGGATTCTACTATCAGAAGTTCGTAGTGCAGAAGCAGTTTCTGCTGTACGTAACTCTATTTCATCAGGACACAACATCTTATCAACAATCCATGCTGATAAAGCATCCGCAATACCTTATCGTTTATACAGTTTGATGGAAACAGATTTAGATGTTAATCAATTCTTAAATACAATTTATAGATATGTCCAATTAGGAATTCATATAAAAGCATATTACAGTAAAGAATATGGAAAGTTTCATCGTGAAGTTGATGAAGTAACAGAATTCTATGTAGACGACAATAATGAACCAGTTGCCCATACAATTTATAGAAAACAAATGGGAAAAGAAGAAATGGTAAGGCCTAGTGATCATTTAATTGAATACTTAGAAAATCAAAATATTAACTTAGGAAATGTTATAAAAAGCCTTCCAAAAGAAATGTCATACAAAGAAAATAATATGGAACAGGCTAAAAAGGATTATCAAAATATGACAAGTCAAAGTCAAACAGTACAACAAGGAACTGTAAATAGACAAGTACAACAAGCCTCAAGACCAGCAGTTCAACAATCAGTTAGACCTGCAATGCCAGCCTCAACTCAACAACCACAACCTGTTGTAAGACCAGTTCCTCAACCAGTTCAAACTGTTCAACAACCATCGCCAGTTCAAGTCCCTAATATAAATATTCAAACAAATTAGAAAAGGAGTAGATTCTATGTTTATTGAAGAATTATTTACGATTGTAGTATTCGTACTAGCAATCTACCTTTATAGAAACTATAAAGGTGAAAACGTAGGAAAATATGTTACAACACAAGTACAAGATATGTACAATAAATTTGCTCCTTACTCTTTTAAAACCGTAAGAGAAAAAACAAAAGAATTAGGGCAAGAATATACAGTAAAACAATATACAATGCAAGTTGCATTAATTGCAGGTTTTGCAGGAGTTGTATCATACCTTTATTTTTACAATTTGATTGTAACTATTATTTATATGATAGTATCTGTTATGTTTGTTCCATACCTTGCATATTTAAGATGTAATAGAGTATATAGTGAATTCTTATTTGAACAAATTCAAGTTTATACTTCAAATACTATTATGGAATTTGCAACTACACAATCATTTGTAAAAGCCTTAGAAGGTGTAAGATCATCAGGAGTCTTAGAAGATCCAGTATTAAGTGATGTTAATCATATGATTGATTTAGCTTATAAAAACGGAACAATCGATGAGTCTTTAGAATATATGTCAAATTTATATCCATACTATATAGTAAAGAACATGCATCAATTGTTCTTACAAATTACAAAAGAAGGTGCTCAAAACACTGCTGATTCACTTGATAATATGCAATCAGATATAGATATGCTAATTGAAAGTGTATATAGAGATAGAATTGAGCGTCAAACATTCCATAAACAATTTTTACAATTTGGTATTATGCTTTATCTGATGGTCATGTTAGTACAATACTTATTAGGAAGAGAAACATATTTAATTTTGCTAGATAAGTTCTTCATACAAATCCTCTTACATGGAGTTATAGTTGTAAATACATATTTCCTTATTAAAGGAGAAAAATATTATAATGAGAATGTAGGTGCTGAATAATGGAGATAATTTTAGTAGGTGCAATAATATTATTTATTTTAATCTATAATAACACTATAGATAAAAATAAATTCTTTGCAGATAATGAAAAATATTTAGAGGCAATAAGAGAAGAAGACTATACATTCTTAGTTTACGCTCGTTATGGAGAAGAAGCAGATGCAGACCAACTTTATATGAAAAGAGTTACATATGCAATCATTGCATTCTTTATGATTTTAGCTCTAACTATGAGTGGAGGAAGTTCATTAGATTTCATAAATTCACAATTCTTTTTAAATTTAGTATTATCAGCATTCGTTGCGTTTTTAATGTTTAAAATGCCTTATACTCAATTAAAAGGATATTATAAAAGGCATTTACAAGAAATTGATATAATGCTTCCATATTACTTAAAAAGTTTAGAAATATTAATTCAGCATTATACTGTTCCAGTAGCAATTGGTAAATCGATTGAAGATGCACCAGATATTTTTAAACCAGGACTAAGAAAAATGATAGATAGAATTAATGCTGGAGATTCCTCAGTAGATCCTTATATGGAATTTGCTAACACTTATCCCGTAAGAGATTCTATGAGAATGATGCGTCTATTATATCGTTTAGGAATTGGTTCTCAAGAAAGAAAACAAGAAAGACTTATGATGTTTTCAAGAACCGTATCTTCTCTTCAAAATAAAGCAAGAGAAACAAAATATAAAGAAAGACTAAATCATATGGAACAACAAACTATGGTTATGTTAGTTTGCACAGGTATTGGAGTTATGCTTATAATTTTAATCTCTATGATGATGATGTTTAGTGTATAAAAATATTGTAAAAAAAAAACTATTTTGCTATAATTAAATTAGCATAAGGAAAGGATGTGATAATAATGAAAGCAGCAACAGGTGAATTACAATTAACAGTTATTACAATGATAGCAATCGCTGCCATTATCGGTTTCTTCTGGTTAATGTGGCCAAATATTCAAGAATCTATCACTAGTCAATGGGGAAACATCTCAGATGATAAGAGTGATGGAAACCGTGTTGGTGGTACTGTTCAATATATTATTAGATAAATAGGGTGATAAGTAATGCGTGATGCCATGGGAGGCTTAGTTAATATCGTTATTGTTGTAGTATTCTTAGTAATAGTATCAGGCTATATGGCATTTAACGTAAATTATACTAAAGCCTTTAGAGTTAAAAATAAAATTATTTCAACTATTGAACAATATGAAGGTATTACAAATAGTGAAGTTAATTCTATAATACAAGATTATATGTTACAAATAGGATATGATAGAAGTAATCCTCCAAAAATGGAAGATGAAGGATATACTTGCCCAAATGGATTAGGATATTGTTATAAAAAAGTAGCTTCTAGAGATAAAGAAACAACTGACACTAAAGATATGAAAGACAAAGTTTATTACAAGATTGCTACACAAATAACTATAGATATACCTATTATTAAAAATATAATGCCTAATTTAAATGTATTTAGAGTAACAGGAGATACAAAAACTATAATTGAGAGGTAACAAGATTTTTATTAAGGGGTTGATAAAAAATGAATGTGCTTATCTTAAACCAACAGCAAAATGATTTGCAAAATTTAGATATAGACATTATTAAAAGTATTAGTGGAACATATGATGCTACTGAAATAGTTACAATGTTTCAAAACTTCTTCTTTAATAAAATGATTATTGATGTTACAGCTCTAAGAGATTATGATGTACCTCTTACATACAAGACAATAGCTGATAAAATAAATCCAGATAAGATTATCTTTTATTTTAAAGAAGGAAGTAATCTATGTACATCTGGATTTTTATCTCGTTTAATTAATGTTGGAATCTATAACTTTACAACTAATGTAGAAGGAGTTAAATATTTACTTACCAAATCCAATACATTAAAGGATGTAGAAAATATTAAACAAATGGCTGAAACAGAAATGAGAAAGAATAATATTTCTCCTGAAGAAGCTATATCACCATCTATTGATGTAGGAAATGTTAGTAAAATAGAAAATGAGCAAATAATAGTAGGTTTTCAAAATATAACTTTAAACGCTGGAGCAACTAGTCTTATCTATATGTTAAAAAAAGAATTAACATATTTATATAAAGATAAAGTAGTTGCATTAGAAATTGATAAAACAGATTTTTTATCGTTTGGGGATAAAAGTATGATTTCAACTACTTCAAATGAAGTAAAAGAGTTAATATCAAGACTTAACTCAAAAGATATTATACTTATAGATTTAAATGATTGTAAGGTACAAAATCTTTGTACAACAATAATCTATTTGATAGAGCCAAGTGTTATAAAGTTAAATAATTTAATGAGAAGAAATAAAGTTATAATAAGCACTTTAAAAGATAAAAAAGTAATATTAAATAAAAGCTTATTAACTCAAAAAGAAGTATCAGAATTCGAATATGAGTCAAATTTAAATATCTTATATAACATGCCACCCTTAAATGATCGTAAAAGAAATGAAGTTATTCTAGATTTTGCTAAAAAATTAAGATTATTAAAAGATGGACAATCTTCAAATAATGGAAATAGAATTTTTGGCTTATTTAGAAAGTAATTCATTGACAAATAAAATTATATAAGATACTATATTATTAACGAAGGAGAGAAGTTTATGTCAAATTTAATTCAAATTGGAAATATCAATGATGGATGCGGTGGCTTACTTCCTATAGTTAGAGTACTAAGACAAGGAGTATACCCAATCGTACAAATTATTATCCCAATTGTATTACTAATCTTTGGAATTATTGATTTAGGAAAAGCAGTTATTGCAAGTGATGATAAAGAAATTAAAGCTGCACAAAGTAGACTTATTAAAAGATGTATCTATGCTGCATTAATATTCTTTGTAGTAACAATCGTTTCATTAGTTATGGACATCGTTGCAAAAGGTGCAGAAGATGGAAATACAACTGGATGGAGTACTTGCTGGGAAAAAGCAAAATAATAATTAAATTAAATAGCAAATCAATTGCTATTTTTTTTTTCCTCTGATATACTTAATATGTTATAATGTATCTGGAGTGGTCTTTTATGAAAAACAAATTAATAACAACTATAATTTTATTACTAACAATTATTTTATTTAATCCAATTGATACATTTGCTTTAGAAAAAAATAATGATTTAGTAGAGTGTAAATATAACTATAATGATATTGAATTAATTTATAATTTAACTAAGAAAGATGTTAGATTACCATTCACAAATGGTAAGAAATTTAATAATAAAGAATGGTATAATAGTGAAGATTTTAAATCTAAATTTATTTCATCTTCAAAAACTTCTAATAATAAAGTAGTTTGTCCAACACTTACAATAGAAGAAAATGAAATGTTTACAACAGTATTTGTTGGAAGCATTGATCATGAACTATGTAATGGTACTTGCACTAAGTTAAATTCTTATAATAACAAATTAAATGTAGTTGATACAAAAATTACTACTAGTATTGGAAAATATAAAGATAAAAGTTATTTTATTCCAGCTGTTAGAAAACTTAGTGACAATACATATGAATGGTCAATAGATGGTAATAAATTTATAAATATAAATGAGAATATTAAATTAGATAAAAATTCAGACATATCAATAGAAGAAAATTTAATAAAAAAATCATTTACTAATAGTGATAATTTAATTAATATATATAGATGTGTTTCTTATGAAAAAGGAAATTATAAATATTATTTAACAAGTAATAAAAAGTATTGTAAAAATGATTTAAGTAAAAATGATGGTCAAGGAGAAAAAGCATTAAACTATAATGCGTCTTTTGGAGCAGATGACGATTGTAATTCTATATTAGGAAATCCTGCAAATCCTAATTCTCCAGCATGGTTACTAAAAAAATTATTAGATTATCTAAAAATACTTGGACCAATGATTGTTTTAGTTATGAGCTCTATTGATTTTATTAAAGCCTTACTTGCTAGTGATGATGAATCAATGCAAAAAGCTTATAAAAAGTTAATGACAAGATTAGTTCTAGCTCTTCTATTATTCTTTATTCCAGAATTAGTAGAACTTTTATTAGAAATATTCGGATTTATGTCAGATCCTTTATGCGGACTACAATAATAAATAGATAAAAAAGAGGTGAGTAATATGAGCCAAAATGGAAAAGCAGGCACAATAATGGATATTATTAGATCCATATTTGCTTTTATTGATTGGGCTTTCTTCTTATTACTAGGTTGGATATATGAAATATTCTTCAGTGTATCTAACGCACAATTATTTTCAAATGAAACGATAAATGCTTTCTTTTCTAGAATGCAATTAATAATCGGTGTATTCATGGTGTTTAAATTAAGCATATCTGTACTTCAAGCTATTGTTAATCCTGATAAAATCAGTGATAAAAACAATGGCTTTTCGAGCATAATTACAAGAGTAGTAATGTGTCTTGCTATGCTTACACTTTTAGTACCAGTAAATATTCCTAATGCAAGAACTGAGTATGAAGTTCAAATTAATAATAATGGATTACTTTTTGGAACGCTATATTCCTTACAGTATAGACTTTTAAGTGAAAATACTATTGGAAAATTAGTTCTTGGAACAGAATCTTCTACAAGTGTTAATGATTTAAAAGAAAGTGGAAAAAACTTTACTGCAACTCTATTAAAAGGATTTGTAAGAATTAATATGAAGTCTTCTGGTAGTAATGATTATATGTGTGGGGATAAACAGGATATAATTAATACTTATAATTCTACAACAGATGCTGGAACGGTATTCTTTGATTTAGTAAATCAAAAATGTGGTGGATGGGGAGATGAGAAATATGTCTTTGCCTACATTCCACTTATTGGAGCAATAACTGCTGCAGTATTTACAATTATATTAATAGGTTTCTGTGCAGATGTAGCAATCCGTGCTATAAAATTATCAATATTAAGACTAATTGCACCAATTCCAATCATTGCTTATCTTGATCCTAATCAAGAGAAAAAAGGCGCTTTTGCTAATTGGATACAAATGTTAACTTCTACTTATCTTGATTTATTTCTTCGTTTAGCAATCGTTTACTTCGTTATTTTCTTAATACAAGATATTATGGCTCATGGCTTAATAATAAATACAGGTTCAGGTATTACAGGATTTATAACATTTGTAATAATTTGTATTGGACTTTTCATATTTGCAAAGCAAGCGCCAAAGTTTATTAAAGATGCTTTAGGCTTAAAAAATTCATTATCTAATGTTGGACTTGGAGCAATACTTGCTGGTGCAGGAGCTGTTTATCAAGGTGGTAATGCTAGAGAAGTTAGAGAAAGTATGTATGACTCAATTAAAGCTAATAATGATGCATATATTTCAGGAAAACCTGGAATGAATCCTGGAACTGCTTATAATTTTGGTAGAGATCAAGTAGCAAAAGCAGTAACTGGCGACAATAATGCAACAGGTAGAATGATGACACGTGGAAGAAAACATCTTGAAGCTATGGGAATTGATAATGCTAGAGTAAAAGGTTTAAAAGAAAGTCTTCCTGGTTTAGAACAAGACAAGGATTTCTGGCAGGATAACTATAACAGATTTATGGATGGACATATGAGTGCTACAGAACAAGATAATATAGCAAATGAACTTGGACTTGGAGCATTATCTAGAGATTCAAATGGAAATTTAACACAAGATTCATGGGATACATTACGAAAGGGTATGTATGTTAGAGAGCTTGAGGCTAAGGATAAATTTGAAGGAGCTACTAAGGATTTAGAAGACATGAAGGGAATGCAAAAAAAATATTTGGCATCTCGTACTGATGAAGCGAAATTTAGTGAGAATAGAGAAAATAGAGCTGTAATACCAAACAGACAAAGTATGAGAGATGGAAGTCAAAGAAGAAATGGGCAAACATATGAAGCAACATCTTCTACAACACCTCAAAACTCACTTGGATCTACTAACTTACCAGACTTTACTCCACCAGGAGCAACAACAAATATGGGACCAATGAACAATGGAGGAAGACCAGGTGGAGGACCACCTCCAGGACCACCTCCAGGTCCTAGACCTTAGTAATAAATGAAAGGGCGTGTGATATAGATGAATAATTATTTAATACCAGCTAATACAAAAAATGGTAAATTGATTCTAGGAATCTTTAGACCATTTGACCTAATATTGTTTTCTACTGGTGTTTTAATCTCAGTAACGTTACTAGCGTTTATGCCTTTGTCATCAACATTTGTAACAATACTGATACTTTCTCCGGCAATAGTATGTGCATTCTTAGTAATGCCTGTACCTTATTACCATAATATGTTAAATATAATAATCGAATTATATGAGTTTGTTACTAGCAGGCAAACTTACCGTTGGAGAGGATGGTGTTATAAAGTTGGCAAAAAAAATAGGTAGTGGATTTACAGAAGATTGGTTACCACTAAAAGGAATACAAAATGGAATGATCATTACAACAAGTAATGAAAAAGTAACAGGTGTGAAGATAGCTCCAAGAAACATCTTTATCTTGGACCCTTCACTACAAGATAATATATTAATAAGTCTAAAGAATTTTTATAATCAAATAGACTTTGAATTTTGGTTAGTAGTAGCAGATAGACCAGTAGATATATCAGTTTATATGTCACAACTTCAATTACTATTCAATGACACACCATCTCCTGCTATTAGAAAACTTATCATGCAAGATATAAATAAAGGACAAAGTTTTATTAATAATAATATAGTTGATACAGAATACTTCTTCTTATTTAAAGCAAAAGATCCTGACTTATTACAAAAAAGAGTAAGATTCATGATAAATGCACTTGCCCAATGTGGATTAAATGCATCACAAGTTACTAATGGTGACTTACGAGTTGTAATGGAAAACTTCTTAAATGGAGGAGCATCAACTGAGTTTGGGACGGTGATGGCAGGATGAGTATAGGTATTAGAAGCCAATTGGCACCTAAAGGATTACACTTTTCACCAAGTGATTTCTTTATAAGTGATAAATATGCAACAATTATGACGGTTGTTTCTTATCCAAAATATATAATGCCAGGATATTTAGCATCCTTAACAAACATGTCTGGAATTAAAGTAGTAGTAAAACATATACCAGTACCATTCCAAGAAATGTCAAAAATGTTAAATAAGCAAGTTGCCGATTTAAAAGAAAAATATCGTAATGAAAGAGATCAAACTCTAAAAGAAAGAATTAGACAAGATGCTGAAAGTTTGGAATATTTTACTTCTATGCTTGCAGGTAGTCAGGCTAGAATTTTTGATTTCCAAATGCACATTATGATAACAGCAGATACTAAAGAAGAATTAGAATTAAAAAAAGTAAACGTTAAAAACTATTTAGATGCTATGGAATTACGTGCTATCTCTTTACGTTTTGAACAAGAAAAGGTATTAAAATCTATTTTACCTATTTTCCCACCTCAAGATGTAGAACAAAGAATAGGAACTCCAATTCCTTCAGTAACAATAGCTGCAATGTATCCTTTTATTTTTGATAGTATTAAAGATCCAGGATTATCGACATTACTTGGAGTTGATTTTTCAGGAGGAGTTATTTTATTTAATCAATTCTTATATAAAGTACAAAAAGAAAATAATAGAAATAATGCCAATATGATTATTCTTGGTACATCAGGTTCAGGAAAATCAACAGCTGCTAAATTAATGCTTAGAACACACATTAGAAATGGCTGCCAAATTGTTATTATCGATCCAGAAGATGAATTTAGAGAAATTACTAATGCTTTTGGAGGAGATACAGTAGATATTGGTAAAGGTGGAGAATTTGGACTTATTAACCCACTTGAAATAGTAATCGATGCTGATGAAGAAGAAATAGCTCAAGGGCTTGGACATTCAGTAATCACAAGAACTCTTCAATTCTTAAGAGGATTTATGAAATATTATGATCCATCTATTGAAGAAGACGTTTTAAATATGTTTAGTGAAATAGTTCAAGATACATATAAAAGATTTGGTATTGACTATACATCTAACTTTGTAAACTTTACATCAAACGACTATCCAACATTTAGTGATGTTTACGCTACTATACGAGGAAGATTAATGTCAATAACAGATAGAACACAGGAACGTGATATTCTAGAACGTCTTGAATTAAAAGTAAGACCAATTACTAAAGAATTAAAATTCTATTTTGATGGTCACACAACACTTAGAAAAGACAGTGACTTTATGGTATTTAACATTAAAGAGTTAATGAATAGTGACTCTACAGTTAGAAATGCATTATTCTTCAATGTTTTAAAATATGCTTGGGGATTATGTCTAGACTCTAGTGTTGATACAGTACTTATGGTAGATGAAGCACATGTATTATTAGGAGATAATAATGTACAAGGAGCAGACTTCTTAGCTCAAGTACAAAGACGTGCTCGTAAATATAACACAGGAACAATTATTATTACTCAACAACCAAGTGATTTTTCTAATCCACAAGTTATTACTCAAGGAAAAGCAATCTTTGATAATGCTTCATATTATTTAATTATGGGACTTAGAAAACAAGCAACAGAAGATTTAGCACTTTTAATAGATTTAAATGAAAGCGAAAAAGAAAGTATAAAACGTTACTCACAAGGAGAAGCATTATTCGTCTGTGGTAATAGACGTATGCGTATAAATGTTGCAGTAACAAAAGAAGAATTAGATTCTTTCGGATCTGGTGGAGGATTCTAATAAAAAGAAGTAGGTGAGAAAAGTGGCATCATACAAAAGCAATAGACAAAATAGTGAATCTAATAAAGAAGAATACAATAAGACTGTTGCTGAAATGCATCAAGATAAAAAAGCTGAAGAGCAAGAATCTTCAAAAAAAGTTGCCAAAACTGCAGCTAAAGGTGCCGCTACTTACTTTGGTGGACCTGTAGGAGGAAAGGCAGTTGACCTTGCCGCTCAA
This sequence comes from uncultured Bacilli bacterium, assembly GCA_949451605.1. Taxonomy (GTDB): domain Bacteria; phylum Bacillota_I; class Bacilli_A; order RF39; family UBA660; genus RUG14891. Next base: position 39,187 of record CASTSB010000009.1, on the reverse strand, counting down.
ACTAAAGCAGGAGATGAAATTCTAAATAAAGGTGGAGAAGCCTTAAATAAAATTCCAGGAATGGGAAAAGCTGCTAAAAAGCTTGATGATTCAGGACTAGTTGATACAGCCGATAAAGCTATAGATATAGCAGGCGGAATGGGTGGAGGAGCAGGTGCTGGAACTGGCGCAGGCGCAACTTCTACTGGTGCTTCTGCAGGAGCAGGTGCAGCACAAGGTGCCACAAATGCAGGAGGAAGCTCTTCTAATATAGGAGGAGATTCCTCTTCTTCATTATCTGATGGTGTAATGGATGGTATGCTTGGTGGTAAGAAAAAGAAAGACAAAGAAAAAGACGAGAATCAAGATCAAAATAATGAAGAAAAACAAGATGGAAAACTTCTAGACGGAACAATAAAAATTAGTATGCCAGTAAAAATAGCCCTTATGGCTGGAGGACCAATTATATTAATCTTATTAATACTTCTAGCAGTATTTGCTGCTCTTACAGGATCAACATCTGACTTTGAAGATGCCTTTGGAGCAAGTCAAGTAAGTGGTGGAGAAACTGGTGGTGTCTACTTTGAAGCATCAAGTAAAGAGTCAGCAGAATTTTATAAGCGAATTAATGAAGTAAAAGAAGACTTCTTAAAAGATGGAAAAAATGTTGATGCATTACTAGTTGTTGCTACTTATCATATAATTCATGAACATAATGAAAAAATTACTTATAATAGTATGAATAAAGGTAATATTAGAGAAATAGCTGATGCAATGTTTGAAAAAGATTCAACAAGTTATAATGCTGATTATTACCAAAATAATTTAATAAATAGTATCTTCCCTAAATATGTAAAAAACTCTTCTGAAGAAGAAAGAAAATATATGATTGAAGAAATTTATGATTATATCAATAGATATTATGATTTAATAGGCTATAGACCTACATCTTCATGTTCAGCTATAGGAAGTTGCTCTTACAATATTAAAGGTTTCTATATATATGGAAAAGGAAATATTACCAAAGAACTAAATATAAATAATTTGAAAGTTAGACTTATGCAAACTGGTTCTGGCAATGGTCACAACTACGGTGGAACATTTGGACAACCATTAGAAGGTGAAGAATTAGTAGACTTTGAAAAATATATCTTAGGAGTAGCATATGCAGAAATAGGTTCTGGAGCTCCTGAGGAAGCAATTAAAGCCCAAATGGTAGCAGCAAGAAGCTATATCTTAGCTCGTTCTACTGATATGGGAGGATGGCGAACTCTAAAAGAAGAAAATGGTACCTGGGTTTTACAAGCAGCAGCAAGTACCCAAGACCAAGTATACTGTGATCCTGACAAAGGATGTTCATCTAATGATGGACAATGGGGACAAGTCCATAGTGGACTATCTTATACAGGATATCAAAAGCCCCCACTTGCAACAGACTCAAGACTTAGAAGTATAGCAAATGAAACAATGGGACAAGTCCTAGTAAATTCCCAAGGATACGTAATATATTCAGGATATACATCAACAGAACAAAATATTTTTACAAAATTAGCTAATGAAGGTTACAATTATAAACAAATTTTATTACAAGTATATAACTCTACAAGAAATCTAGGAGCAAGTGATATCGAGTCAATGAGCTGTAATACTTCAAATGAGAACTGTTCCTCAGCTGTTACAGGAGACTTTGCATCATGGAAACAATATGAAGGTCCATGGATAAGTGTACCATTAGGTAGAAGTAGTCATACAATTAAGTCAGCTGGATGTCTTGCTACATCAATTGCTATGCAAATAGCTCGTAGTGGAGTTCAAACTAATATCCAAGGAGAATTTAATCCTGGAACATTTGTAGAATACTTAAATAAACATGGAGGCTTTATTGGTGCAAACTTCGTATGGGGATCTGTAAGTACAGTAGCTCCAAACTTTAGATATGTAAATAAAATTGGAGTATCAGGCTACTCAAGAGAACAAAAAATAAATACTCTTAATAATTTATTAAGTCAAGGTTACTATGTAGTAGCTGAAGTTAAAGGAAGAACAGGTCAGCACTGGGTAGCAGTAGCAGGTACTTCTGGACAAAATGTAACAATGATGGATCCAGGTAGTTCATCAACTGATATGTGGTCTAGATATAACTGGGTTAATACAAGTACTTATGCATATTTCAAAGCAAATTAAATAGGTGATTAAATGAAAAATAATAAAAGATATATTGTTTTACTCATAATTTTAGTAGTATTTTTTGTACTAATGTATACGTTAATCGGAAAAGACTCTATTGAAAACAGAAAAAAAGAAGCTACTATTCTAGTAGGCGATGGTACTACTTGGGAATATTCCAATAATAGATGGGTTAATCTAAAATTAGAGTCAAGTATAGAAAAATATAATTGGAAAAAATTCAAAGTTTTTTTAGATAACGAATATAAAGATGATTATTTAGTATGGCATGATGATAAATGGTACTTATTTGATGATAATAAAGTAGCTCAAAACTATACTGAAAACTTTCTTGGTATAAACTCAAATTATGATATAAAAACAAAAAGCTTCGAAGTAAAAGATATAGAAAATTACAATTATGTAGAAGATGTCTTTAATAAAAATGATATAACTTCTTCTACAGAACTTACAGTTAATACTCATACAGAAGTTGACTTAGATAATGATGGACAAGTAGAAGACATTTATATAGTAAGTAATGTTTTTCCAATCGACTTTGAACCAAGCCAAGTTTTCTCTTTTGTATTTGTTGTAAAAAATAATAAGATATACAATTTGTATAAATCAATAGAAAAATATGAAGGTACAAACGGAACCAAACCTTACATTAATTCTATAATAGATGTTGATGATGATGGTGATTATGAAATACTTTTAACATGTGCAAAATATTCAACGGAACAACCAATCAATATTTTATATAAATTTATTGATAATGACTTTAAAATACTAATTTCAAACCAATAAATAATGACAGTTCAATAATAATAAGTTATAATATTGACAGAAAGGAAGTAGTAAAATGAAATTTAAATTTCGCGTAGATAAAGATGATTTGACAATATTTATAATATTTGCCGTTTTTCTACTTTATATCGTTGCAATTGCAATTGTTAATTTATCAACATTTGCTCAAACTGGAACACTATCTGGACTTAATCCATTTCCTGCATTTAGTAGTGAATATCTATTTGATACACTATTACTTTATTTTTTCTGCTTAGGAGGACTTTTCGTAAGTGTTGGCTCATACTTTTTTGAAAGAGAAAAAGGCTTTGGAATAACAACAGAAAAGAAAGATAAAGGTTATTCAAGATGGGCTAAAGAAAAAGAAATAAAGCCAGAATTAGAACAAGTTAAAATAACTGATCCAAGATCTAAAGCCGCAGGTATTCCATTAATTTTAAATGATAAGGAAATGTGGGTTGATAACTCTGAATTCCATTCTTTAGTAATAGGAGCAACTGGTTCAGGTAAAACTCAAACTGTAATCCTACCTCAAGTTCACTCTTTAGCAAAAGCAAGAGAATCAATGATTATAACAGACCCTAAGGGTGAAATTTATGAAAAGACTGGTAACATGCTTCGTGCTAAAGGTTACCAAATTCTAATTTTAAATTTCCGTGATCCACAAAATGGTAATGCATGGAATCCAATGACCTTACCTTATCAAATGTACAAAAGTGGAAATCAAGATAAAGCAATAGAGTTATTAGATGACTTAGCTTTAAATATTTTGTATGATGAATCTAATAAAAATCAAGATCCATTTTGGGAAAAAACTTCTGCTGATTACTTCTCTGGAGTTGCCTTAGGATTGTTTGAAGATGCTAAAGAAGAAGAAATAAATATTAATAGTATTTCCCTTGCTACAACAGTAGGTGAAGATAAATTTGGTGGTTCAACTTATATCAAAGAATACTTTGCAGCTAAAGATCCATCAAGTGCTGCATCAATCAATGCATCAAGTACAATTATGGCTCCATCTGAAACAAAAGGAAGTATTTTATCTGTATTTAAACAAAAAGTTAAATTATTTTCATCTCGTGATAATTTAAGTGAGATGTTATCTCATAGTGATATTGATCTTTCATCTATTGGAGAAAGACCAACAGCTGTTTTTATAATAATTCAAGATGAAAAGAAAACTTACCATTCGTTAGTTACAATTTTCTTAAAACAAGTTTATGAAACTTTAATTGCAACAGCGCAAAAGCATGGTGGAAAACTACCAGTTAGAACAAATTTCTTACTAGATGAGTTTGCTAATATGCCACCTTTAAAAGACGTTACAACTATGATAACTGCAGCACGTTCAAGAAGAATAAGATTTACTATGATTATTCAAAACTTTGCTCAACTTGATGCAGTATATGGAAAAGAAGAAGCAGAGACAATCAGAGGTAACTGTGGTAATACAATTTATTTAATTACTACTGAATTAAAAGCTTTAGAAGAAATTTCTAAAATGTGTGGAGAGGTAAAATCTAAAAAGGATGATAAGACAGCTTCAACTCCTTTAGTAACTGTTTCTGATCTACAAAGAATGAAACAATTTGAAGTTATTATAATGAGAATGAGAAAATTACCTTTTAAAACTAAGTTTACTCCATATTTCAAATTAGATTGGGGAAAGAAATATCCACCTTCTAAATATCCTACACGTCCAAAAAGAGAAGTTCATACTTTTGATATAAAAGAATTTGTAAAAGGTGAAAAGAAAAGAAAGCTTCTAGAAATGATGAATGCTGTAGATGAAGAAGAAAGTACAAAAACTGTAGCATTAAATGAAGAAGAGTCAGCACCAAGAGTAGTTCCATTTAATAAAGTCCCAGATGAAGATTTTAATGATTTCTTATCACATAAAGGATATGGAAATTTTGCTAGAACATCAAATGAAGCTAACAAGGAATTTAATAATCCTGTTCAAGAATCTTCAAAAGATGAAGAAGATGACGATTTAGGTTTTGATGTTGATGAATTAGTTAAAAAAATTGATGCTAAGATTGCTGAACTTGAAGAAGAGGAAAGAAAAGAAAAAGAAGCTGAAGAACAGAAAAAGCAAGAAAATGCCTCGCTTAATTCAAATATAAAAACTATAAATCCAGAACCAAAGATTGAAGCAATTCCTGAAATGTCAGACTATAATAAAACAAACATTAATTTAAACGATGAATTAGACGATGATGATTTCTTTGATGACTTCTTCGATAATTAAAAAGGAGGAAATAACCTATGGATTATGATGTAACACAAAAAGTTAATGGAATTAAAACAGATATATCTAAAGAAGATGATGAAATTGGTGGCATTGACGAGTACGAAGATGAAAATTTAGACTTTAATTCTAATAATAATGAAAATGAAAATTCAAGTAACAATAAAAAAGATGATGATGTAAAAAAGAAACTAATAAAATTAATGATAGTTATTGCTGTAGGTATGGCATTATTATTAATAGTATTATTCCTAGTATCTAAAGTAAATGGCGGTGCAAAATCATACGAACAAGTTGAACAAATAATGTCTGATGCAGCCAAAAGTTACTTCCAAGATAATAAATCTTCACTACCAATAGATGAGACTCAAGTAGTAGAAATTGAAGTAGCTAATTTAATAGCTGCAGAAAAGATGAAAACTCTTCCAGAATACTTAGGAGAGAATACATCATGTACAGGAAAAGTACAAGTTAAAAAAGTAGGCAATGAATATATATACACACCATTCTTATCTTGTGGTGATAAATATTCTACTAAACTTTTATCATCTGTTATTGCAAGTGATGAAAATTTAGTGGGTAGTGGTTATGGTCTATATTTATTAAATGACTCCTATGTGTTTAGAGGAGAGAATGTAAACAATTATATTAAGTTAGATGGAGAAACTTGGAGAATTGTTAAAGTAAATGGAGATAAAACAATTACACTTATATTAAATAAAACAAAAGGATCTAATTATCCATTTGATGATAGATATAATAACACCTTAGGTTATACATCAGGAGTTAACAATTACTCATCTAGTAGAATAAAAGAACAATTAGATCAAATTTATAAAACTACCGAAAAAGATGATGAATATTATATGCTTAGTCAAAAGGATAAAGCACATCTTACTAAATTTGATATGTGCGTTGGTAAAATGAAACCAAATGATACAATTCATGATAATTCTATTGAGTGTAGCGAAACTATTTCAAGTAATATAGGTCTACTTACAGTTAGTGATTATATGAATGCGAGTATTGATCCTTCATGCAATACTCCATCTTCAGCTGCATGTCAAAATTATAACTATTTAGCAGACGGTAACTCTTATTGGCTAGGTACTTCAAATTCAGAAAATGATTCTACAGCCTATAGAGTTGTAGGAGGAGTAGTAAAAGCTAGTATTACTAGTGAATATCTAAGAATAAGACCAGTTATTACTATGGATGCTAATACCTTAATTAGTAAAGGAACTGGAACAGAAGAAGATCCATATATAATTAGATAGGAATCTATCATAAGATAGATTCTTTTTTTTGCATAAATTACTAATGGGGTGAATAAATGAGTATAAGTATTGAAGAGTTTAAAGAAAAAAATAAGTATAATACATTAAATATTATAGATACAAGAGATGAATATTCATATAATAAAGATCACATAGTAAATGCTAAAAATATTCCAGCTAACTATTTAATGCAAGCGCCAGAAAATTTCTTAAACTATAAAGAAGTTTATTATATCTATTGTCAATCTGGACATACTAGTAATCAGATAGTAAATATCTTAAATAATAGAGGATACCATACTGTAAATATTCAAGGTGGCTATAATAATTATATAAGTAGTAGATAAAGTTGATAAAATGAAACAATTGTGATAACATGTAAATAGATGAAGGAAACTTCATATAATAAAAAAGGAACATTCAATATATGCTACTGTTGAGTGTTGCCAATGGTTTGGTCACCTAATCACAATGCAATGTTGTGTTAGGTGATTATTTTATTTTAGAGTTACATAAGGTAAAACTATAAGTAAAATGATAATAAAATTCATACATAAGTTCTTACAATTGCTTGTTAAGAAATTGAATCTGTAATATAATTAATCAAGAAGGTGATATAATGGAGGTAGTTACTTATTTAGTAGATATCTGTACTTATTACTTATCAAAATTAGGTTTAATTGGTGGATTTAGTCTAGTGCTTTTAGAAGCCATTATTCCAGCATTGCCATTAAGTGTTTTTGTTGCATTAAACGTTAATACATTTGGCTTATTTTCTGGAACACTTATTTCTTGGATTGGAACATGCGTTGGCTGTTACTTATGTTATTTATTTTTTTATTTTTTATCAAATAAAATAATATATAAATACTTAAATGAAAAAATGAAAGAAAAAGTTGAAAAGTCAATTAAAAGGTTTAAAAAAATTAGTATTTCTCAACTAGTGCTTTTAATTACATTACCTTTTATGCCTTCATTTTTTATTAATTTTATTTCAGGAATTGCAGGCGTTGCAAAAGAAAAATTTTTCGTATCATTAATGATTGGTAAATTATTTATGATTATATTTTGGGGTTATATTGGCAAAAGCTTTTTAGAAAGTATGACTGATATAAAAACAATTCTTTACATAATAATTGCCTTAATATTAGCTTATATTTTATCTAAAATAGTTGGCAAAAAAATGAATATAGAATAGGAAGTAAAATATGGATTATATAATTATTGCTTTATTAATAATAGTTATAATACTATTAATTGTTTCAATTTCAAAAAATATAAATGAAAGTAACATTACAGAACGTTTAGGTAAGTTTGAAGTTTCTATTACTAAAGACTTATCAGAGTTCAAAAGTGATTTAACAAGAGATATTAATAAAGATTTTAATCTTTTAAATGAACAAGTTGAAAGAAGATTATTAGCAATTAACGAAAAAGTTACAGAACGTCTTGATCAAAATTTTGAGAAAACTAATAAAACTTTTATGAGTGTAATTGAACGTTTATCAAAAATAGATGAAGCACAAAAAAAGATTGAAAATTTATCTACAGACATAGTAAGTCTTCAAAGTATTTTAACAGATAAGAAAACTAGAGGAATATTTGGAGAAGTAAATTTAAAACATATATTATCAAGTGTCTTTGGAGAAAAAAATGATAGAATTTATAGACTTCAATATACACTTTCATCAGGAGTTATTGCAGACTCAGTTGTTTTTGCTCCAGAACCATTAGGAACTATCGCAATTGATTCTAAGTTTCCATTAGAGCATTATCAAATGATGGTTGATAAAAACAATTCTCAAGAGATGCGAGATAGCTATGAAAAAATGTTTAAACAAGATATGAAAAAGCATATTGATGCGATTAGTTCTAAATACATTATTCCTGGAGAAACAACTGATCAAGCAATTTTATTTTTACCAGCAGAAGCAATATTTGCTGAAGTTAATGCCTATCACCAAGACATAATTAATTATGCATATAAGAAAAGAGTATGGATTACATCTCCAACTACACTTATTTCTACTCTAACTGTAATAGAGATGATTATTAAGAACTTAGAAAGAGATAAATATGCATCAATTATTCATGAAGAATTAAATAAACTAGGTTTAGAATTCGCAAGATATAAAGAAAGATGGGATAAACTAGCTCGTAGTATTCAAACAGTCAATAAAGATGTAGAAAGCGTTTATATTACTACTGATAAAATAGCTAAACGATTTGAAACTATTAATAAAGCAGATGTATCTAAACTAGAAGATAATGAAATATTAGAAATAGAAACTAAGGAAGAGGATTGAAAGTAACCTCTTTTTTTGTTAAAATTAACTTAGAATAGGAAGATAGTAAATGAGTTTTAAAAGATTTGTTAATAGTAAAAACTTATCTATACTAATTGTAGCCATGGTCATAGGTTTATCTTTAGCTTATGCATCTTTTAATAGTGTCTTAAATATTACAGGTATAGTTTCTGATATAAGAATTAAACAAGATATAAGAATAACAGGACTAAGAGTAAATGGAGTAACTAATAGTGGTACATCATTATCAGAAGACTATAATAAAGCAAGTATAAAAGTAGGAACACTTTTACCTAATAGTGGATCAACTGTATCTTATGGGGTTGATATAACAAATACCGGAAACCAAGAAATGAAACTAGCATCAATTACAGGTCTTCCGGATAATCTAGAATATACAACTACTGACTACAACATAGGAGATAAGTTGTGTCAAAATAATAAATGTTCCCTAGGCTTTACAAAAACAATTATTTTAACTATAAAATATAAAGAGGGCGGATTTTCTTCAACGTCCTCAACATATAATCTAAACTTAAATTTTGAATTAAAAAAATATGAAAATAGTTATTTAAAACTAGCCATTAATTCAGATTCAACTTCAGGATTTTTAGAAACAAATATAATAAAAAATGATATTGAATCTATTAGTTTCAAAACAGATGATTCAATTCCAAATACTGCTGTAGATTTCAATGGAACAAAATGCTTTGATGTATCACATGATAATTCCAATAATATAAAACTATATGCTGAAGATATTGATTCCAATGGATTATATGAAGTATATATAGGTCAGAATGGTGGAGTAATATCTAATAGTGATTGTAGAAACTTATTTCAGAATTTATATAATGTTACTTCAATTGATTTGACAAATTTTAATACTAGTAAAGCTCTTGGTATGTCACAAATGTTTTGGAGTTGTGAAAAATTAACTAACCTTAATTTACGTAATATAGATACAAGAAAAGTAGACAATATGAATACTATTTTTTTCAGGTGTTCTTCATTAACTTCACTAGATCTTTCAAGTTTTATAACTTCACGTGTTGAAAGATTTGACCATATGTTTGGATTTTGTTCGAGTTTGACTGAAATTAAATTTAATAAAGAAACGTTTACTACATCTAGAGCAGAATTTATGCAAGGTATGTTTGCTAATTGTGAAAAATTAACCAGCTTAGATTTAAGTAATTTTAATACTCCTAATGTTAGAAATATTTCAAGTATGTTTGACAATTGTAACAGTTTAACCTCTGTTAATATCAGTTCATTAAATACAATAAATGTTACTAGTATGTCATCTTTATTTAAAAATTGCAATAAGCTAACAGAAATTACATTCTCCAATAACTTTAAAACTGACAAAGTAACTAATATGACAAGTATGTTCGAGCATTGCTATGTTTTAGAAAATTTAGATATTATAAATACATTTAACACAGAAAATGTTACTAGAATGGATTCAATGTTTAATAATTGTAGGAAAATAACTGGATATAATATATCAAATTTTAATACTGCCAAAGTAACCAATACGAGTTGGATGTTTGGTAATAACACTTCAATCACTTCTTTAAATGTAACTAACTTTGATACTTCAAATGTTACTGATATGAATAGTATGTTTTATATGTGCCCAAAATTAACCATCTTAGATTTGTCAAATTTTAATACAAGCAAAGTAACCAATATGAATTTTATGTTTAGCAATTGTCAAAAATTAACTTCGTTAAATCTTTCCAGCTTTGACACTAGCAAGGTAACAAAAATGGATACGATGTTTGGATCTTGTCATAGTCTTCAAAATCTAGATTTAAGCAATTTTGTAACAACAAGCGTTACTAATATGAAATCAATGTTTGCTCATTCTAAAAGTTTAAATAATCTAAATATTTCAAGCTTTGATACAAGTAATGTTACAACTATGCAATCAATGTTTGAGGGATGTGAAGGATTTTTAGAGTTAGATGTAAGTCACTTCAATACAACTAACGTGACAAATATGTCCAATATGTTTTATAAATGTATTAATCTAAATACTATTGATATTTCGGGAGAACATTTTGTTTTTACTAATGTTACAACAGTTAAAAATATGTTTATTAATTGCAGCAGCTCAACAAATGTATATATTAAAGATTTATATCAGTTAGAACAATTTGCTGGAGTACCAGATGCTTCTGAAGGACGCGATTCTACAGTTGATTTTATGTAAAAAAATAGGCTACATTTAGTAGTCTATTTTCATTGCTTTTCGAACCTTTGCCATTTGTTCTTTAGCTTTTTCTCTAGCTGTATTTGTTCCATCTTCAAGTATTTTAACAACTTCTTCAGGATTTTCATCATAATATTTTCTTTTTTCTTGAATTGGCTTTAAGAACTCATTCATTTTTTCAATTAACTCTTTTTTACATTGTACACAGCCACGCGCTCCAGCTTTACACTCATTACATACTGTATTTAAATTTTCTTGATTATTATTTACTAGTTTATGATAGTAGTAAACCATACAAACTTCAGGATCAGCAGGGTCATCTTTCTTTATTTTGTTTGGATCAGTTACAGCATTCATAACTTTATTTTTTATTGTTTCTTCATCATCAATTAGATAAATAGCATTTCCTAAACTTTTTCCCATCTTTTCATTACCATCAAGTCCTCTAACACGACTAACATTGCTTAGATATTGTTCAGGTTCTTTTAAAACTTCTCCATAAATTGAATTGAACTTTCTAACTATTTCACGACATTGTTCAAGTAAAGGTAATTGATCATCTCCAACAGGAACTAGCTCTCCATCAAAGGCAGTAATATCTGCAGCTTGGCTAACTGGATATCCTAAAAATCCATAAGTAATACTTTCACCATTATTACCAAAAAGTTCCTTCTTTTGAGCTATTTCATTTTTTACTGTTGGATTTCTCTCAAGTCTAGAAACAGTAACAAGATTAGAATAGAAAACAGTTAGTTCTGCTACTTCTGGTATTTTAGACTGAATAAAAAAATGTACTTTCTTAGGGTCTAGACCAATCGCAAGTAAATCTTTTGTAATTTCAAAAACATTTACTCTTACTTTTTCAGGATTATTAAAGTTATCAGTAAGTGCTTGAACATCAGCTATTTCTAAATAAAAATTATAGTCATCTTGAAGCTTAACCCAATTTTTCCCAGCTCCAAAATAATGACCTAAATGTAGGTTACCAGTAGGTCTAAGACCAGTTAAAATTGTTTTCTTCATAAAATCACTTCCTGCAGATATTTTATCATAAAAAGCCTCTACTTAGTACACAAATTGACAAAAATTGGTAAATATGCTATAATATGCACCAGTTAAGGGGGAAAAGGCTATGACAATTAAAAGAAATTTTGATCTAGATAGTTTAACTAAAAATGAACTAATTAATTTAAAAGAAAGCTTATCTAAAACATCTCGTGATGATTTAGTATTAAAAGCTTTAATAAATAATAAATTAAAAGAAAAAGAAGCTAAAATATTAAATAGTAAATTTGATTTTAATAAATTTGAGGTTATTCCTTCATATGAAAAAGCAATACTTGATTATAATGGGATTACTAATCTACAACAGTTAATTGAAGCAGATTTAAATAAAATAATTGATAGTGATGGCTGTGCAATTGGAACTCACTCGAAAGAATTTTTATCATGGGCAAGACGTGTGTATGATATGAGTAGTTCTGTAAATATTAGTAATAAAAATAAAAGTAAAAAAACTTTAGTTAAAAATAAATAGTATATTAAAATTTGACAAACATAAAATAATTATGTACAATTAATTAGAAATCAATGAGGAAGACAAGTAGAAATAAGCTCCATTTATAGAGAGCTAGAGTTTGGTGGAATCTAGCAATGTCTTATTTTGAATAACACTTCTGAGTACTTAAAGAATAAAGTAGAATAAGTCGGATGCGTACCGTTATAAACGCTTTGGTTTGTTAGAACTAAGAGGTGGCTATAATTAATTTATAGTAATTAGGGTGGTACCGCGGAACACTAGTTTTCGTCCCTTTGTGGATGATGACTAGTGTTTTTGTTTATATAAAAAAGGAGGAAATCTTATGATCGAAAAAGAAAAATTAAAAAAGTATGCTCACCTTTTAATGTTTGACATGGATGAAGAAGAATATACTACTTTACAAGAAGAATTTGAAGTAATCTTAAAGCAAATGGAATTAATTGAAAAAATAGAAGGTATAGAAAAAGTTGAACCAATGTCTTTTCCCTTTAAAAATACTGATGTAACACTAAGAGAAGATGAAGTAGGAGACTACTTAACAGTAGGCGAAGTACTAGAAAATACTAAACATCAAGTATCTGATCAAGTTAAAGTGCCAAGAGTTGTGGAAAGTGGTGAATAAAATGTATAGAGGAAAAACAATTTTAGAATTAAGAAAAGAATTAGATGAAAAGATAATAACAAAAGAAGAATTATTTTCACATGCTAATACTTTAGCTCATTATTTTCAAGAAGATTATAACTCTTTTGTTACAATTATAGATAAGCCAAAGTATAAAGAAAGAGATAGCATTTTATCTGGAATACCTTACGCCTTAAAAGATAACTTTTCAACAAGTGGTATTTTAACAACTGGATCTTCAAATATCTTAAAAGACTATGTTCCAGTATTTGATTCAACTGTATATAAAAAATTGAAAAATGCAGGTGCAACTTTAATAGGAAAAACTGTTTTAGATGAACTAGCAATGGGAGGAACAGGAACAACAGCTCATACTGGAATTGTAAAGAATCCATGGGATAAAACAAGAATGATAGGTGGATCAAGTGCAGGTTCAGCATCAAGTGTTGCCCTAGGAATAGTACCATTTTCTATCGGATCTGATACAGGAGACTCTGTAAGAAAACCTGCAGCTTTAGGTGGAGTAGTAGGTTTTAAACCAACCTATGGAAGAATATCAAGATATGGAATGTTTGCTTTTGCATCAAGTCTAGACCATGTCGCAATATTTTCAAGATGTGTAAAAGATGCATCAATTGTAACAGACGTCTTAAAAGGCTATGACCGATTAGATATGGTTACTATAAAAGATGATAATAAAAAATATACTGATACCTTAGAAAATGATATTAAGGGTAAGAGACTATTTTATATAAAAGAAATTTGTGATAAGGAATTATATAAAGATTGTAACGATAAAGTATTAGAAGAAGTTTTAGATAAATTTTATGAGCTTATAGAAAAATGTAAAAACCTAGGCTTTGAAGTAGAAGAAGTATCAATTGATAAAAAACTTTTAGAAGCTATTTATCCAACATATATGTGCATTAGTTGTGCAGAAGCTACATCAAATAATGCTAACCTTACTGGTATCCAATTTGGACCAAGAGGTGAAGGAACTAGTGTAGAAGAAATAATGTTTGATTCCAGAACTAAAGGATTCTCAGAGCTTATTAAAAGAAGATTCATTTTAGGAAGTTATATTCTTCAAAAAGAAAACCAAGATAAACTTTTCTTAAATGCAGGAAGAGTTAGAAGAATAATTGTTGATAAAATTACTTCTCTTTTTAAAGAATATGATGGAATGATTTTACCTGCTTCTGGCGGAATAGCAGAAAAATTTGATAGTAGTAGTGAAAAGCTAGAAAAACTATCGTCAAGATATTTAATATTAGAAAACCATTTAGCAATCGGAAACTTTGGAGGTTTCCCATCAATTACTATTCCATATGGCTTTGTAGAGGGTATGCCAATAGGAGTTAATATAACTGGAAGAGTAAAAGAAGATGATTTAGTTTTAAATATAGCCCATCAAATAGAAAAAGTAACAGGTTGTAAAAATCAATATAGCAAGGTAGGTGATATAGATGTTTAAAGTAGTTATTGGATTAGAAGTACATTGTGAATTAACAACTAATACAAAAAACTTTTCTGCAGCTCCAAATAAATTTACAGACTATCCAAACGAACATGTCTCAACTGTAGACTTAGGTTTACCTGGAATTTTACCAGTAGCAAATAAAGAAGCTGTAAGAAAAGCACTCAAAACTGCTCTAGCACTTCATTGTAAAACTCCCGATGAAGTAATATTTGATAGAAAAAACTATTTTTATCCAGATTTACCAAAAGGATATCAAATTACCCAAAACACTAAACCAATGGGAATAAATGGTTACTTAGATATAATGGTAGATGGAAAAATAAAAAGAGTAGATATACATGATTTGCATTTAGAAGAAGATACAGCTTCTCTTGAACACTTTCCTAAATATTCACTAATAGACTATAACCGAAGTGGGGTACCTTTAATCGAAATAGTTACTGAACCTTGTCTTTCTTCTGCAGATGAAGCAGTAACATTCTTTGAAGATTTAAGAGATGTATTTTTATTCTTAGGAGTGAGTGAGGCAAAATCAAACTTTGGTCAAATGAGATGTGATGTAAATATCTCTCTTATGAGGGAAGACTCAACAGAGTTAGGTACTAAAGTTGAAATGAAAAATATAAACGCAACTCCAAGTATTCGCGCCGCAATTGAATATGAAATAAAACGTCAAAGTGATCTATTATTAAAAGGAGAAAAAGTTGTTCAAGAAACAAGAAGAATTGGAGAAGATGGAAAAACTTATTCCATGAGAGAAAAAGTAGATGCGCTAGACTACAAATATTTTATTGAGCCTAATATACCATCAACTCCTATTTCAGATGATTTAATCTATGAACTTAAAAGTAAGCTACCTGAATTAAAATTAGAACGCTATATAAAATATACTGAAAAGTACAAATTAAGTGACTATGATGCTAAAGTTTTATCAAAAGAAAGAACTATTTCAGACTATTTTGAAGAGGTATTAAGCTTTGGTAGTGATATTGATTTATCAGTAAACTTTGTTACCACAACTGTTTTAGGAACATTAAACAAATTAGAAATTTCTTTAGAAGATTTTCCTATAACTCCTAAAACATTAAGTGGTGTGATAGAACTAGTTCATAATAAAAAAATTAGTTTGGATCATGCTAAAAAGATAATATATGAATCAATTGAAAAAAAGGAAAATCCATTAGAACTTATCGAAAAACAAAATCTTCATCAAATAGATGACGAAGACGAATTATTAACACTAATAGAAGGATTAATGGAAGAAAATAAAGAAATAGTAAGGCAATATGTAGAAGAAACAAATATGGGAGCAATCAACTTCTTTATAGGTCAAACTATGAAAAAAACAAATAGACAAGCAAATCCAAATAAGTCTAAAGATATAATAATAAAATGCTTAGAGAGGAGAAAAGAAAATGAGCAAATATAGAACACATTATTGTAAAGATTTAACAGAAGATACTGTTGAAGAAATTGTAAAAGTTGCTGGTTTTGTTGAAAACATTAGAGATCATGGTGGAGTAATATTCATGGATTTAAGAGATTCAACTGGGACAATTCAAGTAGTCAGTAACGACGATAGTATCTTTGATGGTATAACTAGAGAATCAAGTATAAAAGTAGAAGGAAAAATACGTAAAAGACAAGAAGAAGACTATAACGATAGAATACAAACAGGAACTATTGAATTATTAGTAAGCGACTTAGAAGTATTAGGAAAAGCTAAAAATGTTTTACCATTCGAAGTAATGACATCAAAAGAATCTAATGAAGATACTAGACTTAAATATCGTTATTTAGATTTACGTAATCCAAAAGTAAAAGAAAATATAATTTTTAGAACAAAAGTAATAGATTTTTTAAGAAAAACTATGCAAGAGAGCGACTTCTTAGAAATCCAGACACCAATTCTTACAGCATCATCACCAGAAGGAGCAAGAGACTTTATTGTTCCATCACGTAAGTTTCATGGAAAATTCTATGCTCTTCCACAAGCTCCTCAACAATTCAAGCAATTACTAATGTGTGGTGGCTTTGATAAATACTTTCAAATTGCCCCATGTTTTAGAGATGAAGATGCAAGAAGTGACAGAGTTTATGGGGAATTTTACCAATTAGATTTTGAAATGGCTTTTGCAGAAGAAGAGGATATATTAAAAGTAGGAGAAGATATTTTTAGAAAAACATTTAAAGAGTTTGGAAAAGGTAAAAAAATAAGTGATGAGCCTTTTACAAGATTAACATTCAAAGAGTCTATGGAAAAATATGGTACAGACAAACCTGATCTTAGAAACCCTTTAGAAATAATAGATATAACAGATGTCTTTGAAAATACAACATTCCGTCCATTTAGAGGAGTAACAGTAAAAGCAATTATTGTAGAAGATATTGCAGATAAATCTAACTCTTGGTTTAATGAATTAGGTGACTATGCTAAAAGTATAGGTATGAGTGCTGGAATTGGTTACTTTAAAGTTACAGAGGATATGGAGTTTGTAGGTCCAATTGATAAATTCTTATCAGAAGATGAAAGAGAAGACTTAATAAGTACAGCTAAATTAAAACCAAACAGTGTTATTTTCTTTATAGCCGATAGAAAAAATGCTTCAAAATTAGCAGGTCAAATTAGAGATGAACTTGGTAGAAAATTAGAGCTTATTGACAAAGATGAGTTTAAATTCTGTATTGTTAAAGATTTTCCAATGTATGAATGGAGTGAAGAAGAGGATAAATATATCTTTACTCACAACCCATTTAGTATGCCACAAGGTGGAATGGATTCTCTAACAAGCAAATCGCCAGAAGATATTTTAGCTTATCAATTTGACTTTGTATGTAATGGTATTGAAATGTCAAGTGGAGCAGTAAGAAACCATGATATTGATATCATGAAAAAAGCCTTTGAAATAGCTGGTTATGATGAATCTGAATTAGAGTATAGATTTAAAGCCCTATATGAAGCTTTCAAATATGGAGCACCACCTCACGCAGGAATGGCTCCTGGAATTGATAGAATGTTAATGCTTCTACTTGATGAAGACTCAATTCGTGAAACAATTGCTTTCCCACTAACAGCAGCAGGAAGCGATGCAATGATGGGGTGCCCTGGAGAAGTAAGTGAGCAACAATTAAGAGAAGCTCATATTAAAATTAGAGACTAAAATAAAAGATAGAACTTTTTAAAGTTCTATCTTTATTAGTTAAAAAAACTTATAGAATTCATCAGTATATGGTTCCCATTTTAAGCTTTCTTCTGCATAATTATATTTGTTTATAAATAATATCTGAGACTCATTAATAAAAAATTTGATTGCTTTTGAATATATTTCGTCATTGTATTCCTTATTTAATTCGCGCTTATATATGTATGCTATTCTATGAATAAATTCGCTTTTTAAATTTGTTATACTGTTTTTATCGTATAAAGCCAAAACTTCATCTTTAAAATCTGGATATGCATCAATACCATAATTTATTAAAAAATCTGCTTCATCATAAATAGAAACTAATTCACTATTAGTAAAAGCATACTTAGTTATTTCACCATTATAATATAAGGCATAATATTCAATAGGTTTTTCTAATAAATTGTTATTAGATTCTAACCACCACTTTTTATTAACCAAAAGATTATTATATTTTTTATTTGTAGATTCTAATATAGCTTCTTCGTATTCAATTAAATTATTTATCATAATATTCTCAAAACCACAAAAAGATAATCTTCTATATATTTCATTTTTAAAATCTTTACTATCTTCTTTATTATCTAAAGAAATAACTAGTTCTGTAAATAGCATTTTATTTATGTTTTCTTTCTTATACAAAGTTATCACCTCTTAATTATATAATACCATTTATTTAAAATTGTGTACAATAAGAACTTATTTGACTTATTATTTTCTTAAAATTATAATCACATTAAAGGAGGTAAACAATATGTCAAATAAACATTGTGATGAAACAGGATATAATTGGCAAAATTATGGAGAAAACGGAAGCAAAGTTCAAGAAAATTCTAAAACTTATGATGGGGTTCATACTTGGTACAACAGTAAAACAGGAGTAATGGGACAGCATGGAGAAAATGCATCAAATGAAGTTAAAAAATTTGGAGGACATCCATCTAAATATTAGTGCTTTACGAATGTAGCATACCTAAACATTCAATTTATTAATTAGATAGAATTGTTAATTATTCTATCTTTTTATATTAAAAAAATAATGTTGTAAATAAGTAGTTTATACTGTATAATATTAGACGTTGGAGGGAAATATAATGGCAAAAAAAGTAGAAAAAGAAATTACTGAAACAAAAGAAGAAAAAAATACAAAAAACAACGTACATGAAGTTGTTATTAAAATAGAAGGAGAAGCTTGGGAAAAAGCAATTGATAAAGCTTTTACTAAGCAACAAAAGACTGCTAAAGTAGATGGCTTCCGTACTGGAAAAGTACCAAGAGATATTTATGAAAAACATTTTGGAAAGGAATCTTTATTTATTGATGCAGCTGATGCAGTGTTACAAGAAGCTTATATCAAAGCTATGGAAGAATCAAAGTTAATTCCAGTAGTTCAACCATCAGTAGATTTAAAAAGCTTAGCTGCAGAAGGTGTTGAATTTGTATTTAAAATAATTACTAAACCTGAGTTAAAAGTAAAGAAATATAAAGGATTAAATATTAAACCTGAAACTGTAGAAGTAACAGATGAAGAAGTAAATCATGAATTAGGACATCTATTAGAAAGATATAC
The DNA here is from genome assembly GCA_949451605.1 of uncultured Bacilli bacterium. Taxonomy (GTDB): domain Bacteria; phylum Bacillota_I; class Bacilli_A; order RF39; family UBA660; genus RUG14891. The sequence goes on along the minus strand of CASTSB010000009.1, from coordinate 19,780 downwards.
TGAATTAACTACTAAAGAAAATGGTGCTGTTGAAAATGGTAACATCGCTGTTATTGATTTTGAAGGATTTAAAGATGGTGTAGCATTCGATGGTGGAAAAGGTGAAAATTATTCTTTAGAAATCGGATCAAACACATTTATTCCAGGATTTGAAGAACAAGTAATCGGAATGAAAGTAAATGAAGAAAAAGATCTTAATTTAAGTTTCCCAGAAGATTACGGAGTAGAAGATTTAAAAGGTGCTAAAGTAGTATTTAAAGTTAAAGTTAACGAAATTAAAGAAAAAGTTACAAGAGAACTTGATGAAGAATTCTTTGAAGATCTTGGAATGGAAGGCGTAAATTCTGAAGCGACTTTAAAAGAAGAAATTAAAAATTCAATTAAAGCTCAAAAAGAAATGGATGCTGAAAACAAATATATTGACAAAATTCTAGAAGAAGTTTCAAAGAATGTTGAAGTAGATATTCCAGAAGAAATGGTAGATGAAGAGGTAACTCGTTTACTTGGTAGATTTGAAGAACAAATGAAAATGCAAGGAATTTCTCTTGACTTATATTACCAATTTACAAAGAGTACTGAAAAAGATTTAAGAAATCAAATGGAAAAAGAAGCTTATTCAAATGTTCTATATAGATTAATGCTAGAAGAAATAGCTAACTTAGAAGAAATCGTAATTACAGATGAAGAAGCAAATAAAGAAAGTGAAGAATTAGCTAAAAAATACAACATGGATAAAGAAGATTTCTTAAAAGAATTTGGTGGAATAGAAATGATTAAATACGATTTAGAAATGCGTAGAACAGTTGAAAAACTAAAAGAATTAAACAAATAATAAAATAAGTAACAGTTACAAATTATGTGACTGTTATTTTTTTTGATTTTTTTATATCTCTAAATTAATAAATATGATAAACTATGTATATAGTAGGTGAGTATATATGATATATAAAAATAGAAAAGGATTTACATTAGTAGAAATGTTAACTACCATCACAATACTTGGTATCGTAACATTAGTTGCTTTACCAACAATAAGAACTTTAAAAACAAGTTATAATAATGGCAAATATGATATGTATAAAAATTCTTTAGAAAGTGCGGCAAAACTTTTTGTTGATTCATATTCTAAAGATTTATTTGGAAATCAAGAGAATGGATGTGTAGACTTAGTCTTTAAAAGTGGAGAAAAATTCTTTGAAAGTGGGTTAATAGAAGATATCGAAATAAAAGATGTAACATGTGAAAATAGTAAAACACTTGTTAGAGTAAGAAAAAATGGACAAAAGTATGAATACTATTCATCAGTTATTTGTAAAGAAGATAAAGCTGATGGTAAGGTTTTATATGAAAATACTAAAGAAATAGACAATGATGCATCATGTGATAATGATGCGTCTTCTAGTAATATAGTTATAAAGGTTACGGGTAGTGATCAAGTAAAAAAAACACATACTGCCCAAATTGAACTTCAGGATGCACAAGGCTTTTCAGGAAGACAAGAATTAACCTATGAGTGGTTTAATACAACAGAATCATTATCATGGAAAGAGGTTAATAATAAAAAAGTTTTAACTTCAAAAACGATTAATAGTCCAAGTGGAAAAACTGGAGCATTTACTCTAAAAATAACTTCTTATAATGTTAAAAACAAATTAGGAAATTTTACTGTTGACAAAGAAAAAAGCACTTTAGAAAAAACATTTACATTCGATAATACTAAACCAACAGTTAATTTAAAAATGACAACTAAAGACCCTAATAACAAAACTAACACTGGATCTGCCAATGTTATAGTTGATGCATATGATCAATATAAAGTTAAAGAAGTTTGTATTAGTGCAACTAATGATTCAAAAAAATGTAATTGGATTAATGTTGATCTTAAAGAATCAGTTCAGTATAAGACAAGTTATGGAAATGAAAATAATGTAGGTAAAGGAACAAAATATATTCTTTATGCTTTTGCTAGAGATGTTGCTGGCAATATAGGAGCTTCTTCAAAAGTAGAATACGAGGTAACAAAAGATGATACTCCACCAAGAGTTTCATTAACAGCTACATCACAAAAAAGCAATCATAATACAGCAGTTGCCAATCTTAAAGCCGTTGCTGTAGATGATTTTAGTAATATTACAGAAATATGCATTTTAAATAGAAATGATATTAAAAGTTGTAGGTGGTCAAAAAACCCAAATAAAACTAAAACTTATACATACAATACCACTGATGGTGATGTAGAAATGATTGGAACAGGTTTGGTTTATAACTTCTATGCTTTTGCCAAAGATGAGCAAGGAAATATTGGAACTGCTCACACAACTTATAAAGTATATACGAATTGTACAAGTACAACACACATAGATTGTCGTGGTTATAGAGAAGTAGCTGGCAGACCTTGTACTGTACCTCATGGAAATGGATGGGGTAAAAAGGGAGCTATTTGTAATATAAAAGATGATATAACTCAAGCAAAATGCGGGGAAACGCTAAGAACATGCCCTTGTGATTCATGGTGTGATAGGGACGGAAAAACTAATATTCCATGGAATGAATTTGATCCTTCAACTAGAAAATATTGGGACAGATTTGGTGGTACATGTAAAACTCCTTTCTGTAGTGGTGGAGTATTATGTGCAGCTAATGCCTGTATGGACGCAAACTATTATTAATAGAGGAGAAAAGATAAAATGAAAAAACAAAAGTTAATTATAATTTTTATTCCAGTAATAATATTTTTAATCATTGCACTTTCTTCTATTATTGTTTTAAATATATTACCAAAAGATAATGAAAAAAATAATAAAACTAACAAGAAAATAGAAGCATGTAATATAAAAAAAGAAAAATGTAGTATTGATCAAGTAAAAAAAGGTGTAAAAGTAAATTTAGCAGTAAATAATACAACCACTAATGATTTCTACGTTATTGAAGATAATGATTCAATGGTTACTTTAATATCAACTTCTAATTTAAAAGAATTAAGCGTATTTTCTCTAACATCCAATATGGAAGGACCTACAAAAGCTTTTGAAATACTTAATAATTTAACTTCTAATTGGGATAAAATTGATTTTATACCTTTCTATTTATATAGTGATTATGGCTTACAAAAAATTAATTATTATGAAGAAGAATATGATCCAACAAAAAGCTATGATGCCTTTACAAAAAATCCTGGAGGCTATTCAACAATTAATATATTAGATGGACAAGTAACAATTACAGAAGCTTTAATAGACTCTGATGTTGCTAAAACTACGACAATACCTAATAAGGCTAGGGCAAGGCTTATTACTTATGAAGAGTTAGCAAAATTAATGACTAATGAAAAACTTCCAACTTGGTTAACTGCTAATTTAAATAATAATGAAGGATTTTGGACCATGTCTACTGCACTTGATAAAAAAAGTAATAGTAGTAATGCTTATGCAGTTATAAAAGCAAATAATAATTCTAAATTAGAAGGTAAACCAATTAATAATAAATTATATATTAATCCAGTTATAACTATTTCAAGAGATACATTATTACAAAATATAAAATAATTATATGTTCCTTTAAACTTTTGCTAAAAATTTAGCAAAAGTTTTTTAATAAAAAGGTTAAATTTCTTGAAAAAAACAGAAAATCAGCTATAATAGAAAACAGTTATAAAATTTGGAGGTGACTTGTTTGGATTTAAAAAAATTATTAGTACTTATAATTAACGACATGGTCATATTTCCAAATAATGAAGTAAGAATAGAATATGATAATACTTACGACAAGCAAATGATTAACATAGTCGATAGTATTGAAGACAATCTTATGCTTATTGTAAATCCATTAGATGAAAATACCTCTATTGATATTACTTCTCTTCCAAAATATGGTGTTCTTGGAAGATTAAAACTAAAAATGGCAGTACCAAATGGTAAGACACGACTTGTTATGGAAGGTATAAAAAGAGTTGAAATCTGTAATTATCAACAAGAAGAAAACTTTTTTAAAGCAAGTTATAAGGATATTGAAATAAAAGAAAATAAAAAAGAAAAAGACTATTTTAATATTCTACTTAAGTCATTAGAAAAGTATATAAATAAAGCTCCTTATGTTGGAAATGCAATAATGTCTCAATTAAATAAAGTGGACAGCTTGAACGATTTATGTGATTTAATTAGTTGCTATTTAAACCTAGACTATTCTAAAAAGAAAAAATATATAGTAACAATTGATCCAATTGAAAGAGCAAAAAAAATAATAGAAGACATGAACGAAGATATTAAACTCATTGAATTGGAACAAAAAATTGAAAGAGAAGTTGAAAAAGAATTATCAGAAAGTCAAAAAGAATTCTTCTTACATGAAAAAATCAAATTAATGCAACAAGAGTTAGGGGAAGCTAATAGTAAAGATGATGAAGTAGTAAAACTACGAAAAAAATCATCAAAATTAAAATGCCCAGCTAAAGTAAAAGAAAGAATTGAAAGAGAAATTTCTAGATACGAGGCAATGAACAGTAATTCTCCAGAAATTGGAATTGTTAGAGATTATTTAGATTGGATGATAAATTTACCTTGGAACAATTACACTAAGGATACCACTTCTTTAAAAGAAGTTAAAACTATTCTTGATTCTTCTCACTATGCTTTAGAAGAAGTCAAAGAACGTATTATAGAATATCTTGCTGTAAAACAAAATACTAATAATCTAAGAAGCCCAATAATCTGTTTAGTAGGTCCACCAGGTGTAGGAAAAACTTCTTTAGCTCTAAGCATAGCAAGAAGTTTAAATAGAAAAGTAGCCAAAATAAGTGTTGGTGGTATAAATGATGAAGCAGAAATAATTGGTCATAGAAGAACTTATGTAGGAGCAAATCCTGGAAGAATAATTCAAGGAATTAGAAAATCTGGTTCCACTAATCCTGTTTTTATCATTGATGAAATAGATAAAATGACAAAAGATATAAAAGGAGATCCCGCAAGTAGTCTGTTAGAAGTTTTAGACCCAGAACAAAATAATAAATTCTCCGATCATTACATAGAAGAAGAATTTGATTTATCTAAGGTATTATTTATCGCAACTGCAAACTATATTGATCAAATTCCATACGAGTTAAGGGACAGACTAGAAATAATCGATCTTTCAAGTTATACTGAATATGAAAAATTAGATATAGCTAAAAAACATTTAATTCCAAAAGAATTAGAAGAGCATGGCTTAACACCATTACAAGTTCAAATAGATGAAGATACCATTCTATTCATAATTCGTAGTTATACCAAAGAGGCTGGAGTACGTGAATTAGAAAGAACCATTGCAACCATACTAAGAAAAATTGTAAAGCAATTTTTACTAGATGGAGAACAAGCATTTTTTAATATAACTAAAGAAGAAGTAGAAAAACTTTTAGGGGCTCCCAAATATCTTTATAGCGAAGCCGTAGAAAATGATGAATATGGCGTTGTTAATGGAATGGCTTATACAGCTTTTGGTGGCGACGTAATCCAAATAGAAGCTAACTATTACAAAGGAAATGGTGAATTAATATTAACAGGTTCTTTAGGAGATGTAATGAAAGAATCATGTAAAATTGCTTTAAGTTATATAAAAGCTAATTTAGAAGTGTTTAAAATTGACAAGTCATTATTAGATGAGCATGATATTCATATTCATGTACCTGAAGGAGCAGTTAATAAAGATGGCCCATCAGCAGGAATTACAATAACTTCAGCACTTATTAGTTTACTAACAAAAAAACATATAAGCAGTAAAGTAGCTATGACTGGAGAAATAACTCTAAGAGGTAGAGTCTTACCAATCGGTGGAGTAAAAGAAAAGGTAATTGGTGCTCATAGAACAGGTGTTAGAAAAATAATAATGCCTATTGAAAACAAAAAAGACTTAGAGCTTATACCAGAAGAAATTAAAAATGAAATAGAATTTATTTTTGTTAAGAACTATTTAGAAATATTTAATGAACTATTTAAAAAATAAAAGAAGATCAATTAATAGAATAATTGGTCTTCTTTTTTCATAAACTCTTTTAGGAGGATAACTATGAAAAAAATAATAACATTTGAAAAAAAATTAGAATTTCCATCAATGATTGCCGAGGTAACCTCAATTTCCCTAGATCAACAACTTAAATTTAAAGATTCCTCAAACATTGATGGTTTATTAATAGTAAAAGGAACATATAAAAGAACAGAGGCAACTAGATTAGAAGAAGATTTTAATTTTGAATTACCTACAGAAATACTTCTAACAGAAAAAATAGATCTTGATTCTTCAAGAATAGATATTGATGATTTCTTTTATGAAATAGAAAATGATGAAACAATTATTTGTCACATTGACATTTTAGTAGAAGGAATTGAAATCGTTGATGTGGATGATAGCGATGATGAAAATATAATCTTAGATAATCATGAAAGGCAAATAGATGAGATATCTAATGAAACAGAATTAAGAGAATGTGATGGTGACTCTTCATATGAATCAGAAGAAATTGCCAAAAAAATAGAAGAGAAGATTGAGAAAAATGAAAATGAAAAAAAATTAGATTCAAATAAAGAAAATAAAAATATATCTGAAGAACAAAATAATTTGAAAGAAGAGCAAAAACCAAAAGACATAGAACAAAGAGAAAAGGAAGAAGAAATAATGGAAAAAGAAGAAAATTTAAAAATAGAATCAGTAGAAGAAAAAGAAGAAAACATTGAAGTAGGTTCCTTATTTACATCACTAAAAGATAGTGAAGAGACATTTCAAACTTATTCTGTCTATATAGTAAGAGAGGAAGAAACAATTGAAAAAATAATGGAAAAATATAAAATATCTAAAGAAGCCTTAGAAAGTTATAATGACTTATCAACAATTACTAAAGGATCTAAATTAATTATCCCTTACCAAAATGACACAAATTAAATTTTTACACAATGCCAAGATTGTTGAAAATGATAACCAAAAATATCTAGTAAAACGAAAAAAAACCAATTTAGAAAATACTTTAGAATTTCTCAAAAATAGAGACTTTCACAACTTTATTGAGCCTATTGAGCTAAATACAAAAGAAGAGATTTATCCATATATAGAAGAATTAAATACAACTGATAATGATAGAGCTCTTGATTTAATTTATCTATCCAGTCTTTTGCATAGTAAAACAACAACTTTCAAAAAAGTACAAATAGATACAATTAAAGATCGCTATGAAAAAACAATAGACAGATTAAATGAAACTTTTACTTATTATTCTAAATTACAAGATGAAATTGAAGAACATCTCTATATGTCTCCAGCCGAATTGTTGCTAATGAAAAATATTTCAAAAATTTATTACATGCTAAATACTTCAAGAGAATTTATAGAAAAATATTATCAAGAAGCAGAAAAGATTACAAATGAACGAGAAGCTCTTATCCACGGCTCTTTGAGTCTTGACCATATTATAGAAGGAGAAAATAAATACTTAATAAGCTGGAATAACGCTAGAAAAGATCTTCCTATTTATGATCTGATAAATTTTTATAGAAGTGATTATGATAAAGTAAATATGGAAGTTTTATTTGATGTATATTTAAAAAGATATAATTATACAATCGAAGAAAAATACTTATTTTTTTCTCTAATAAATATTCCTCAAATAGTAATCTTTAATAAAAGTAATTTTACTAATACAATTAATGCTAGAAAAATAGTAGATTATATAGATAAAACAATTTCTTTTACATCAAAACAATACAAAGAAAATGAGAAAACCGACTATAAAGAATTCGAACAATAAAATTATTGCATTTAATCTAGTTGTAATAAAAACAAGTAATAAAAGTTGATAGAAAACAACAATAATAGTAACCAAAATACTAGCAAGATAAAATACACTACTTCTTCTTCTCATTTTACATGAATTACATTTACAAAAAAAGGGATGCTTCATTTTCATAATATTCACCTATAATAATATATGTATTAAATATAATAGAGTGAAAAATATTGAAAAAAAATTTATAAAAAAGTATAATAATTACTGGGAAGTAATCCTAGAATTATAGAAAAGAGGTAGTAATTATGGAATTAAAAGGATCAAAAACAGAACAAAATTTAATGACAGCATTTGCAGGAGAATCTCAAGCTAGAAATAAATATACATACTTTGCTAGTAAAGCCAGAAAAGATGGATACGAACAAATAGCTGCTATATTTGAAGAAACTGCAGCAAATGAAAAAGAACATGCAAAATTATGGTTCAAAGAACTAAATGGTGGAGAAATTCCTAGTACTTTAGAAAATTTAAATTCTGCAGCAGATGGTGAAAATTTTGAATGGACTGATATGTACGATGAATTTGCAAAAACTGCTAAAGAAGAAGGTTTTAATAGATTAGCTTATTTATTCGAAGAAGTAGGAAAAATAGAAAAAGAACATGAAGAAAGATATCGTAAACTAATTGAAAATATTGAGGAAGGTTTAGTATTCTCAAAAGATGGAGATAGAATTTGGAAATGTCGTAACTGTGGCCACATTGTAGTAGGAAAATCTGCTCCAGCTGTATGTCCAGTATGTGCACATCCTCAAGCTTTCTTTGAAATTAAAGCAGAGAATTATATGTAAGAAGAAAGATCCACTCTTTCTTTTTTTTTGTCATTGTTTTATAATATAATTATCATAAAAAATGGGGTGAATAAAATGACAAAACATGAACTTTTAGTACCAGCAGGAGATATGGAAAGCCTAAACCAAGCTATTGCTAATGGTGCAGACGCTGTTTATGTTGGTTGTAAAAACTTTGGAGCAAGGAAATTTGCCAAAAACTTTGATAATGAAGAAATTATTACTGCAATAAAACTTTGTCATCTTTATGGTGCTAAATTATATGTAACAATGAATACTTTAGTTAAAGATAATGAAGTACCTCAGTTTTTAGGGCAAATAGAGTTTTTATACAAATCAGGAGTAGATGCTGTATTGATACAGGATTTTGGTATGCTATGTTTGGTACGAGAAAAATATCCCGAATTAGAAGTACACGCATCAACACAAGCAAATACATCATCTGAAAAAACTGCAGAGTTATTTTATTCATTAGGAGTAAAAAGAGTTGTTTTTTCAAGAGAAATGTCTTTACAAGAGATAAATAGTATAAAAACACCTATTGAAAAAGAGGTTTTTATCCATGGTGCTTTATGCATGAGTTATTCTGGTTGCTGCCTAATGAGTAGCATGTTAGGAAATAGAAGTGGTAACAGAGGAGAGTGTGCTGGTTGCTGCAGACTTCCTTATAATTTAGAAAAAGGAACACGTACACTAGTAACTAATAAATATTTACTTAGTACTAAAGAATTAAACACCTCTACTAGATTCAAGGAACTATTGGATAGCAATATAACAAGTTTTAAAATAGAAGGTAGAATGAAAAGCCCGGAATACGTAGGCTTTGTCACAAGATTTTATAGAGCCCTAATTGATAGTTATTGCTCTAGCGTTGATATTGATGCAATGAATAAAAATTTAAAAACTATTTTTAACAGAGGTTTTACAGAGGGATACTTATTTGATGCCAAAGAAGAAGATATTTTAAATATTGATTCTCCAAATCATATAGGTCTCGAAATAGGAAAAGTTCTAGATGTAGACAGCCAAAAAATAAAAATTGAACTAAAAGAAGATTTAAATCAACAAGATGGTATAAGATTTTTAAATAGTGGAAAAGGCTTTATCGTAAATTATTTATATGACTACACTGGAAAGCTTGTTTCTTCACAAAAAAAAGGAAGTATCTGCTATGTAGATAACAAAGTTGAATTAACTACTAACGATATAGTATGTAAAACCCAAGACTATCAACTAATGACAAGTCTTAAAAAATTACCTATCAGAAGAATACCAGTAACTATTCAAGTAAAAGCCAAAATTGGCGAACCTTTAGAGATCACTATGTCTGATGGAGTTAATGCTTTTAAAGTTTCTGGCAAAGTAGTAGAAGTTTCACAAACTGCTCCTCTATCAAAACAAAGAATTAGAGAACAAGTTGAAAAGTTAGGAGAAACTCCATTCATGAGTAAAACAACAATTGTTGAATCTGATCCAGATGTTTTTATTCAAATAAAAGAAATAAATGAATTAAGAAGAAATTTAACAGAACAATTAGTACAAACTAGAATGAATAAGAAAGTAGAATTTAAAACTAGCGATGTTAAACTAATTACTCCAGTGACTAGATTAGAGCCATGCCTAACTGCAAGTGTATACACAAGAGAACAATTAGAAATGTGTAATAGATTTAAATTAAAAAGAATTTATATTCGAGACTCTGAGCTTTATAAAGAGTATAAAATGAATGAGAGAATGTATTATGTTCCACCAAGAAATTCTAGAGATCCTTTAAATGGATATGATTCTAAAGCGATAGTTTCTGAATATTTTGATTTTAAGCAAAAAGAAAATATAGTTGGCGATTATGGATTGAATGTTACTAATGTTTATACTGCATATTATATTTATAAGTTAGGTCTTCAACCAATAAATCTTTCGGTAGAACTTACAAGTGAGGAAATCATAAATTTCATAAATACTTATGTAAAGACATTCAATGCCTATCCGAATATAGAAATATTAGCCTATGGTAAAGTTGATAATATGGTAATAAAAGGAAATATATTAAACATATCTACTAAAGTATATGAATATAAATTAAGAGACAATAAGAATAGATTGTTTCCAGTATATTATGATGGAATAAATACTCACGTTTTAAATCATGAAAATATTACTTTAGATGAGGTTAAATTATTAAAAAAATATGCAAGTATAAGACTAGACTTTTATGATGAAAATGCTGAAACAGTTAAAAGACTAGTAAATGAATTCCTAAATTAATAGTGTTAAATATAACTAAAATGTGATAATATTAAATAGATAGGAGTGATTTGATGATTAATAAAAAATTATTAAAAAATTATGCAATCTTGGTAGTAATCTTTATTTTTGGAATAGGAGCTACGTTATACCTTTGCAACTGGTATAAAGTTTATGATGAATATGAAAAACAAACACCAATTATAAGAGGTACTCTTTCTGAGATTACAAATAACGAATTAGAACATTACATTCTAGAAAATCCTACTATTACAATATATATGTGTACATCAAGTGCTAACATTTGTAGAAATTACGAAAAAGGGTTAAAAAAAGTAGTCCAAGATAAATCATTAACAGATTCAATAGTTTATATGAATTTAAGTGATATTGATCAAACCTCTTTTATAAAAGAATTTAACGATAAATATCCTTACAAAATAAAATTAACATCAAATTATCCAGCTCTTGTAACTTTTGAAGAAGGAAAAATAAAAAGTATTCTTCAAGGTTCCGAACAAGAAAAGTTAACAATTACAAAAACAAAACAGTACTTAGAGTTAAATCATATTTAAGATTAACTCTTTCTTTAATTGGAGGAAAAAGCATGAATAATATAGTATTATACGAACCAGAAATTCCACAAAACACAGGTAATATAATGAGGACATGTGTTGCAACTAATACAAAATTACATTTAATTAAACCCTTAGGATTTGTGCTAGATGACGCTCATTTAAAAAGAAGTGGTGTAAATTATATTGATAAATTAGATTATGAATTATATGAAAATTGGGAAGATTTTAAAAGCAAAAACCATGGACAATATTTCTACTTTACAAGATATGGTAGAAAGCCCCATACAACTTTTGATTTTTCAAATAAAAAAAATCAAGATATATATTTAATATTTGGTAAAGAATCAACAGGAATTCCTAAAGAAATATTAAAAAATGATTTAGAAAATTGTATGAGAATTCCTATGACAGATAATGTAAGAGCACTAAACATTTCCAACAGTGTAGCTATAGCCATATATGAAGTTTTACGTCAGCAAGATTATAATGATCTTTTAAGAGAAGAACCACATAAGGGTGCTGACTATTTAGAAAGATAATAAATATCAGGAGGAATATTATGCTAGAATTAAAAAACATAACAAAAAGCTATCAAGTCGCAGATAGTAACCAAAAAGCATTAAATAAAATCAGCTTAAAATTTCGAGAAAATGAATTTGTTTCGATTCTAGGTCAAAGTGGTAGTGGAAAAACAACAATGCTAAATATAATAGGTGGATTAGATAAATATTCTAGTGGTGACCTAATTATTAATAACATTTCTACAAAGAAATTTTCTGACCGAGACTGGGATACCTACAGAAACCATAGAGTAGGTTTTGTATTTCAAAGCTACAATTTAATATCTCATCAAACTGCTCTTCAAAATGTTGAGCTAGCCTTAACCCTTTCAGGTGTCGGAAAAATCGAAAGAAGAAAAAAAGCAAAGCAAGTCCTAAAAAAAGTAGGCCTAGAAAAACAAATGAATAAAAAGCCTAATCAAATGTCAGGTGGACAAATGCAAAGAGTAGCCATTGCTAGGGCTTTAATAAACGATCCTGATATTTTGCTCGCAGATGAACCGACTGGAGCATTAGATTCTGAAACAAGTATACAAGTCATGGATTTATTAAAAGAAATAGCTAATGATAAGTTAGTAATTATGGTAACCCATAATCCAGATTTAGCAGAACAATACTCAACTCGTATTATAAAACTATTAGATGGCGAAGTTAAAAGTGATACTAATCCTTTCGATGGTATAGAAAAAGCAGAAAAATCATCAAATAAAACTAAGAAAAGCAAAATGTCTTTTAAAACAGCTTTTTCATTAAGTTTAAATAATTTGATGACTAAAAAAGGTAGAACTATTTTAACTGCTTTTGCGGGATCAATCGGAATAATAGGTATAGCCCTAATATTGTCATTATCGAATGGAATCCAAAATTATATTGCAAAGACAGAAGAAGAGACATTAAGTTCTTATCCTTTAAGTATTCAAAAAGAATCTATTGATATGTCTACAATAATTCAAAGCTTAATGGGCTCAAAAAAAGAAAAAAACTATAATGATGATAAAATTCACTCTGTCAATATAATTGGAGACATGTTAACAACAATAACAGAAAAAGTAGAGAAAAATGATTTAAAATCTTTTAAAAATTATTTAGATAAAAACAAAGAAATAAAAAAATATACAACTGATATTAAATATGGCTATAACATTCCAATGAATATTTACAAAGATGATGACAATGAAATTAATCAAGTTAATCCAACAACAGTTTTTGATTCTTTAGGAATGTCCACTTCAGGAATGTCTAATGCATACTCTGAAGCTATGGCTAACTATAATGTATTTACAGAATTACTTGATAATGAAAAACTAAATAAGCAACAGTATAAACTAGTTGAAGGAAAGTGGCCAAAAAAATATAATGAATTAGTTTTAATCGTTGATAAAAACAATCAAATAACTGATTATACTCTTTATAGTTTGGGTATCCTTTCAAAGGAAAATTTAAAAGAACAGTTTAAAAAAATGACATCTGGAGAAAAAGTAAAATTTGAAGAAACAGCCTATAACAAAAAAGATTTACTTGGTTTAAAATTTAAACTAGTATTAAGCTCAGATTTTTATCAAAAAAATAATAATTTGTGGATTGATAAGTCTAACGAAGACGAATACATGAAAAATTTAATTAAAAATGGTGAAGAGTTAAGGATAGTAGGTATCATAAAACCAAATGAAGAGTCAGTACTAGGTTCATCTCAAGGAGGATTAGTTGGATATACTCATGATTTAACAGAATATATTATTAATTTAAATAATGAAAAAGAAATAGTTAAAGATCAATTAAAAAACAAAGATATAAATATATTTACAGGAGAAGAATTTTCAACAAATAAAACATTTGACTATTCATCTTTAACACAAGATCAGTTACAATATTTTCAAAGTATTTCTCAAGAAGAGTTAGCAAATATTATGTCATCATATACAGAAAATATGCAATCAACATATTCAGATAATCTCTCTAAATTAGGAATTTCAAATATAGATGATCCTGATACCATTTCAATATATCCAAAAGATTTTGATTCAAAAGAAGAAATAGAAAGAATAATAACAGACTATAACAAAGATAAAAAAGAAGAGGAAAAAATAAAATATACTGATGTTGTTGGAGTTATGATGAGTTCAGTTTCTACAATAGTAAATGTCATAAGTAGCGTATTGATTGCTTTCGTTGCTATCTCATTAATTGTCTCTTCTATTATGATTGCAATTATTACTTATATCTCAGTTATAGAGAGAACAAAAGAAATTGGAATATTAAGAGCAGTTGGTGCCTCAAAGAAAGATATTAGTAGAGTATTCAATGCAGAAACCTTAATTGAAGGAGCAGCCTCAGGTATAATGGGAATTTTGGTAACCCTTCTATTAAATATTCCAATTAATATAATTGTTAAACATTTACTTAATATTAGTAACATATCAGTATTACCATTAGGAGGAGCAATTGTACTTATAATAATAAGTATTTTACTTACAGTATTTGCAGGATTTATTCCATCTAAATTGGCAAGCAAAAAAGATCCAGTTGAAGCTTTAAGAGTTGAATAAAAAAGATATTTTTATAGTTAAATATCTTTTTTTGTTTAAATAAATAAAAATAAACCATAATTTTCTTGGAGGGAAAATATGGCAAAGTATAAAGTTGAAATAACAGGAATTAATACAAATGATATCGAAGTACTATCAAATGAAGAAATGAATAAACTATTTAGAAAAATGAAAGAAGGAGATGAATTTGCACGAGAACTTTTAGTAAATGGTAATTTAAAACTGGTATTATCTATTTTAAGACGATTAAACAATAGAAACGAAAATTTGGATGATTTATTTCAAATAGGCTGCATAGGTTTATTAAAAGCAATTGATAATTTTGAATTAGCTTATGATGTGAAATTTTCTACATATGCAGTACCTATGATAATGGGAGAAATTAAAAGATACATAAGAGATAATAACAGTATAAGAGTAAGCAGATCATTAAAAGACCTAGCTTATAAAAGCATTAGATTAAAAGAAGATTTTTACAATAAAACCGGAAAAGATTTAGAAATAGAAGCTATAGCAAAAGAATTAGATGCAACACCTTTTGAAATAGTTAGTGCCCTTGATTCTTTAAAAGAACCAATAAGTATTTTTGAGCCAATTTACAATGACGGAGGAGATACAATTTTATTATATGATCAAATTGAAGATAAAAAATCAAACTCAAAAGAATTATCCTCAAGACTTGCATTAGAAAAAGCAATCGACGATTTAGATAAAAGAGAAAATTATATTTTAAATCAGAGATATGTTATCGGTAAAACACAAATGGAAATTGCAAAAGAATTAGATATTTCTCAAGCCCAAGTCTCTAGATTAGAAAAAGGAGCTATTAAACAATTAAAGAAGACTTTAAAATAAATACCTAATCATATATTCTCGAAAAAATAATATAATTAAAATAAAGAGAAAAGAGGTATTTATGAGATTATCAGAACTTCAAACTAAAAAAATTATTAGTATGTCAAATGGTAAAAATATAGGCTCAATAATAGATGCAGTTATTAATGAAAAAGGACAAATTGATTCCTTAATTATTGAATCTTCAAAAAGCATTTTCAATTTAAATAAGGATGTTGATACAAAAGTTTACTGGAATGAAATTGCTAAAATAGGTGAAGATGTCATTCTTATAAAAAAAGAGTATAATTAGTATAAATCTTATATGATATAATGTGGTTGAGGTGGAAGTATGCAAAAAATAGAACTAATAGGCAATAATTATGAGCTTATAAAAAATGACAAAGATTGTTTTAACTATGAAGAAATAAAAGAAAAAGTTACGGAATATTTTGAAGATTTTGATTATATATTTGGCGATTATGCCTATGAAAAAGTTAGATTAAAAGGCTACTATGATAATAATAATGCAAAAGCAACTGATATAAACAAAATAGATTCATTAGATACTTATATAGAAAACTATTGCAGCTATGGTGCAAAAACTTTTTTACTAAAAAAAATGAAATAAAAGTGCTTGTATTTCCTTGAAAATATGATAAAATTATATTATATGAATAATAGAGGGAGGATTTCATTTATGGAAAACCAAGAAGTAGAAAAGAAAATGATGTCAATAGTTACAGAAGACGGTTCAGTTGAAGAAGTAGAAGTAATTCTTGCATTTGAATTTAAAGATACAAAAAAAGAATATGTTATTTACACAAAAAATGAAAGAGATGAAAATGACAATATAACAGTATATGTATCTCATGTTGATCGTTCATCTGGAGAACCAAATTTATTAGGTATTGAAGATGAAGAAGAATGGAATAGAGTAAAAGACGTATTACGTGAATTATCAAAACCAGAATAAAGTCTTGAAGGAGGGTTTATACAATATGAATAATTTTGAATTAAAAGATTTTGACTATAAAGTCTCTAAAAGACATGCAGCCGAAAGAAAAATAAAATTTAAAAATGTTTCTTTTTTAAATTTCACTAATAGATTTAAAAACTTTTTACAAAAGAGATTAGAGAAAAAATTAGAAAAAGCAACTAATGATGCTATGAATTCTAAATTTAATAAGTTTGAAATGGAAACAACTATTGATGGAAAAACTATAGCAGACAGAATTATGAAATCAAGAACTGAAAAAGTTGCAAAAATTGAAGAGAAACTTATAATCCTAGGCAGAGGCAAAATCGAAAAACGAAACTACATTAATACTCGTGCAATAAAACTTAAAGAAGAAATGATGAAATATGTAAGAAAAACAGGAAGAGACATTTATAGTATTCCAGAAGAAATAAAAGAAAATATGCTAAATGGAACAGAAAAAAAAGAAATTAATGACACAAAAAGAGTAATTGATGAAGAAACTATTAAGTTGCAAGATAATTTAAAAAATATTGAGACTAATGTTAATGAAGAAGAAATAACTGCTGTTATTAATCAAAGCTTAAATAATATCTCTTTAGAAAATGACATTAATGTAGCAGAAACAAAACAAAGTGTAGATAAAGTTTTTGATGAAAAGGAAATGGAAGATAGCAACTATTCTTTATCTGATGAGAGTGCAATTTCTCCAATAAAAAATATAAAACCTATGGAATTTCCTGCATTTTCTCCTGTATCTGTTATAGAAAAAAAATTATCAGAAGTTGATTTAAATAGTGATGTTTTTGGAAATTCACCCAAAATTGATAGTATACCAGTTACATCAGAAGAAAATAATGTAGAAATTGAGTCTGAAGAAATAGAACGAGAAATGCCAATAATTGCAGAGGAACGTAAAATTAACTATTACGAAAAGACAAAAGATGACATTAAAAAATATGATTCATTAATGGACGAATTAAAAGATACAAAAATAAATGATATTGAAACTGCTGAAAGAATTAGAAATGAACTTGAAAAAACTGAAAATGAAATAATTGAAAATAAAAACAATCTAAGTGAAGAAGAAGCTTTAATGTTAGAAAAAGAATTTGAAGAAAATAAACAAGAAGAAATTAAAGAAGAGACAAGCGAGAATATTAGTTTTGATTATTCAGAAGCTACAGCTAGAGATATAGACAAAGCAATAAGTGTTACAAAATCGCCAAAAGATTTAAAAGCAATGATGGAAAGAGTTAGATTATTACAAGAAGAAGAAAAAAGAACACAAGAAAGAGCAGAGCAAGCCGAAAAACAAAAAAAAGCAAAAGAACAAGAATTTGAAGAAACTGCTAGAAAACTTCAAGCTTATGGTGATGACCTAGAACAAAAATGTACAATAAATGCAGAAAAAGAAAAACAAACTTTAGAAGAAGCAAAAGAATGGGATCAAGCTATAAATTCTATGCTTCAAGCTATGAATAGCAGTTCAAATATTAAAGATAATAATATTAAAAAGAAGTAATAAACTTCTTTTTTTTACTTGATTGAATATAATTTAATATGAAAAGTTTATTAATGTTCAATTATGGTTTTATGAATCCTGTTATTACAAAGACAGAAAATGCTATCTATATAAAAGAAGACAGAAAACTTTATATGTTTTATAAAATAAATTCTGATATAAATAGTATAATTAAATATACTAATGAAGATAATAGTTTCTATAAGTCAATTAAAAATAAAGATAAAAATTATATAACAAGATACAAAAATGATTTTTATATTTTATATAAGATAGATAACAATTATAACATACTTGAGTCAGAAATTATTAATAAGAAAAAGATTGAAGTAGAAAAAAATGATTATATAGACTGGATTGATCTTTGGCAACAAAAAGTGGATAAGATTGATGAATTTATAGATAAAAGCGAAGAGGGAATAATTCGTGAAACAAAAGACTATTACATTGGATTAGGAGAAACAGCTATAGATTTTTTGATATATAATAGAGATAAGATAAAAGTTGATAAAGGATATTTATGCAGAAAAAGAATTGATAAAAAAAATTTCAGATTGCCAAATAATGCTATTATTGATTGCAAAGAAAGAGAAATAGCTGAATATATTAAATATAATTTTTTTAAAGAAAATAAATCTGAAGAAGAAATTTTTACTTTTTTAAAAAAACTTAATAATAAAGACTATGACCACATACTGATATATAGTAGACTTTTATTTCCAACATATTATTTTGATTTATTAGAAGAATATTTAAATAATAAAAGAAATATCAATGAGGAAATTAAAAAAATGGCAAAAAAAATCAATTCTTACGAATTGTTTCTTAAAAAGTTATTTATCTATTATTTCTCAAGTATAAATAATATAGAATGGATTAATAATAATTATTATAATTAGCTAATCGATATTAATTACTTCTTTAACTTCAGGTACTTCACTAATGATTAATTCTTCTATACCATCTTTTAATGTAATGTCTATCATCGCGCAATCTTTACATGCTCCTGAAAGTCGTACATAAACAATATTATCTTTATAATCAACTAGTTCTAGATTACCACCATCGTTAATAATAAATGGTCTTATTTTATCGATTACTGAAATTATTTTTAATTTTATATCTGAGTCATTAGTTTCCATTTTAATCACCGCTACAATTGTAACACATAATATATGAAGAAACAATATGGCTTGTTAGAAACTAGAAATAATGCTATAATTAGCAATAGAGGTGCAGTTATGGAAAAACTAGAAGTTGGAGACATAGTTAATGGTATAGTTACTGGAATTGAAGATTATGGTATTTTTGTTAATGTTAATAAGTATAATGGATTAATACATATTTCTGAATTATCACATAGTTTTGTAAAAAAAGTTAGTGATTTTGCAAAAATAGGTGATTCAATAGAAGTTAAAATTTTAGAAATAGATAAAACTAAAAATCAGTTAAAATTAAGCATAAAAGATTTTGAAGATATAAAACCTAAAAAGGAAAAAATTATCGAAACTAAAAATGGGTTTTCTACCTTGAATAATAGACTTCCAAACTGGATTTCTGATAAAATAAACGAAATTAATTTAAAAAACTAAAAAAAAAGCTAAAAATTGTTGACAAACATTGATAATATTGGTATATTTAAATACGTCAACTGATAAATTTTTGGGCGATTAGCTCAGTTGGTTAGAGCACCTGCCTTACAAGCAGGGGGTCATAGGTTCGAGTCCTATATCGCCCACCATAGATGCCGAAATAGCTCAATTGGTAGAGCAACTGACTTGTAATCAGTAGGTTCCGGGTTCAAGTCCTGGTTTCGGCACCATTTATTATGATTACGACATTCTAGTCGGAGAGGTAGCGAAGAGGCTAAACGCGACAGACTGTAAATCTGTTCTCTGTGAGTTCGATGGTTCGAATCC
>CASTSB010000008.1 GCA_949451605.1 uncultured Bacilli bacterium | reverse complement strand
GATTGTCTTTTAGGTCAAGAAACAAGAAACTCTAATATAGAACAGGCAAAACTTTCTATTGAATCAAAAGAAGAGCATACTATCAATGATATAAGCCCACAAATATTATTTTCAGATAGAGAAGACTCAAAATCAACATCAATAACACTAACAACATCAAAATCAACATATAATAATAGTGACTCCTTGTATACTTCATCATATTATAGAGTTGGAGATAGTTATACAATAAATCAAAAGACGGGGTATTTCAATTTACAAAATATTAAAAATATATATGATTTTGAAGAACTTGATTATAAAAATAAAGATTATTATATTTGTAATAATTCCAATCAATCAACATGCTCTAGTTTATATAAAATAATTTCTGTTGAATTTAATGAAAGAACTACAAAAAAATATGATTTTTATACAACTGTATCAGATAAGTATAATATTTTAAAATATAATGTTAGTAAAAAAACCGTAGGATATGAAGGAAAATCTAATGGTATGTATGCAGTTCCAGATGATTTAGGAACAAGTTACTACTATAGAGGAGCAGTAGAAGGAAACATAGTAAAATTTGGAAATTACTATTGGAAAATAATTAGAATAAATGGAGATGGATCATTACGAATGATTTATTATGGTGAGAGTCCTACCACACCAAAAGTTCCTTTGTCTTCTGTATTTAATTCTAAATATATGAATCCAACTTATGTAGGACTTATGTACAACGATCAAAAAGAAGACACTGAGTTGATGAAAATAACAAGTAATCGATCAACGTATTATTCAGATACTTCTACCTATAATTATGTTTTTTCAAAACAATATAATTACAATAAAGAAACTACTTTATTTAGTCTTAATACAACAGATGAAGAAGATTATCTTGTAGGGAAATGGAAAGATCTACACGAAACTATATTAAACAGTGAAGAGCCTTATTATAGTTGCCTTAGTACTTCTTTAACTGCAACTTGTTCTAAACTAAACGAAATAGCTGATTATTCTTATGATGAAAAAACTAAAAGACATTATATTTACTATAAAGAAATGGCTTACCAACCCAAATCTTACGAAAATGCTGTAAAAAATGTGACAAAATCTAAAGTTTTGACTAGCTTAGAAACATGGTATGAAAATAATATAAAAGATACAAAAGATGCTGCAGGCAATGCTTTATCACAATATTTACAAGATAGTATTTACTGTAATAATAGAAAATTAACTAGTGGCACTGGTTATTTCTCAATAATTGGACAATCAAATTATGGTTCTTATAATAAAAGTAATAAAACTAATATACTTATATGTGAAAGAAAAGATGATAGATTCACTATGTCCGAAATTATTGGTAATGGTAAACTTAAATATCCTATTGGTTTAATTACAGCGGATGAAGTAAGACTAGCTGGCGGAAAATCAGATTCTGATTATAAAAATGACAAATATTATCTATATTGGGGAAATAATTCATTTTCTACTATAACACCTGCATATACAGGTATATATGGAGATTATCTTTATTATGTATATAACTCTTTATATATAAGTACAATATCTGCACCTTCTTCTTCAAATACTAGACCAGTTATAAATTTAAAAGCAAATACAAAAATAGTAAGTGGTGAGGGAACAACAGATTCCCCATTTGAAATAACTTTAGGAAATTAAGAGTATATAAAATACTCTTTTTCTTTTTTTATGTCTAGTACTTGAAATTATTTTATGATATACTAATTTTTAGAATAGAGGTGGCTTTTGTGTTAGGAAGAATTGTTGAAATTATAGATAATACTGTATCAATTAAGCTTGCAATTGATATTACTAGTCAACCTAGTTTAGTTAACTTGCATGTTGTTTTTGATGAAGGTAGTAAAAGAAGTGTAGTAGGACAAATTGTAAATTGTAATCAAACTACAATGATGGTAAATATTGTTGGAGAAATAAATGATGGTGTTTTTACACCTGGTTCTAGTACTAAACCTTCTTTTAAGTCAAAGCCAAGAATTGTTAAAACTGATGAATTAAAATTATTTTTAGGTGATAGAGAAACAAAGTTTGGAACTACTAACTTTGGTACTAGTAATGTATATGAAGGATATAAAATTAATGTTGATATAAATGATTTCTTTAGTAATCATTTTTCTATATTGGGAAATAGCGGAGCAGGTAAAAGTTGTACTGTTGCATCTATTTTGCAAAAATTATTTACTAGTAGTCCCACACCTCCTATAAATTCAAGTTTGTTCTTTTTCGATGCATATGGAGAATATACAAATGCATTTTCCGAATTGCACGATAATAATAATAAGATAAACTATAAAGCTTATACTACTAATACGCAAGTTGCTAGTAATGATATTTTAAGAATTCCTATTTGGTTACTTGATGTTGATGATATAGCATTGCTTTTAGATGTTACATCTCCATCTCAATTACCAATTATTGAGAAGACATTGAAATTGGTTCCTATTTTGACAGGGGATTCTCCAAATGTTGTAAAGCGTAAAAATGATATTATAGCTAGAGCTGTACAAGATATTTTACTTAGTGGTAATGATTCTACTAAGATAAGAGATCAAGTTATTGCAGTTTTGACTAAATTTAATACTGTTGATTTAAATTTACAAAGTCAAATAGTCCAACCTGGATATGTTAGAACATTAAAACAATGCTTATTTGTAGATAAAACTGGAAAAATGCAAGAAATGGAACTTGTAGTTGAATTTATTCGTGGTTATATTGTTGATGAAGAGCAAGAAATACCAGTTGATGAATTAAATCCTTACTATACTTTAAATGATTTAGAGCTTGCGATGGATTTTGCTCTTATTAGTGAAGGTATATTAAAAAGTGAAAAAGTATTTGATTATGCCAATGTACTTAGTGTTCGTTTACATAGTTTATGTACTGGAGAGAATAAAGAGTATTTTTCATATCCTAGATATGTTACAAGAGATGAATATATTGAAGATTTAGTAACTAGTAAAGTGACTGGTGGCAAATGCCAAATTATAAACTTTAATATAAATTATATAGATGATAGAATTGCTAAAATAATTACTAAAATTTTATCAAGAATGTTATTTTTAAAAGCAAGTACTACAAGACCTCGTGGATGTCGTGCTTATCATATTATAATTGAGGAAGCTCATAGATATGTTCAACATGATTCTGATGTGGAAATACTTGGTTACAATATATTTGAACGTATTGCCAAAGAGGGAAGAAAGTATGGAATGTTTTTAGCATTAATCACACAAAGACCTAGTGAGCTTTCTGATACTTGTATTTCCCAATGTGCTAATTTCTTAGTACTTAGAACACTTCACCCAAAAGATTTAAATTATATTAAAGAAATGGTTCCAAATGTTTCGAGTGAAGTTGTTTTACAGCTTAAAAACTTAAAACCAGGTAATTGTATTGCCTTTGGTAATGCATTTAAAGTGCCTATTCCTATGTATATTAGTATTCCAAGTCCAAGGCCTCTTTCTAATAATGTTGATTTAACTAATGTATGGTACAATGTTATTCCAGAGGAAAAAGAAGGAGTTATTAATGATGTTGTTCCAGGATCTAACGTTAATAATTTAAATAGTGTTACAACATCTCCCTATTTACCTGGAATGAATGTTGCATCTAATATAGCAAGTGTTTCTCAAGTTAGTAATCAAGCACCTGTTCAGCAAACTGCACCAACTCAACAAATGATGTCTCCTCAGGCAGTACCAAATGCTGTTGCTGTACAGACAACACCAGTAGTGCAAGCGGTTCCTGTTTCTAATGCTGGAACTACGGGATAAAAAATTATACTTTATCAATTAGAAAAAATATGTTAGAATTAATTTAGTATACAATAGTTATTTATAAATGATGGAGGAATTATTATGAAGATGGATAAAATTAAAGGATTCTTTGGTGTAGAGAGTGATGAAAATGGAGCAGAAGAAGTAAGTAATGATGAACAATATTATACTACTTCAAAAGAAGAATATCATAATCAAAATGGTATAGCTGGTTCTAATATGATTCTTCTTGAACCTCGCGCTTTTTCAGAAAGTCAACAAATTGCAACTCACTTAAAAAATAGAAAGGCAGTAGTTGTTAATTTAAAAAGAGTAACTCCAGATACTGCAAAAAGAATAGTTGATTTCTTATATGGAACAATTTTTGCAATTGATGGTGATTTGCAAAAATTAGGTGGAGGAATTTTCTTATGTACTCCTAACAACGTAAGTGTTGAAGGAAAGATATCTGATGATGCTACTCCACAAAAATCAAATAGTAGAAGTAAAAAAGATGCTGAAGAAGAGGAGGATAACTTTTTCTAAAGTATCTTTTTTTAAATTATAATTGAAATTTTTAATATTTTATGATACATTAGTCCTTGTAAAGCAAGTGCGAAAGACGAAATATTTTGGAATAATAGAGAGCTTGTGGTTGGTGAAAACAAGTTAGGAAGAAATATTTAGATCACTTTCAAGTTGCGATTTATGGATAAGATAAATACGGTTACGCGTTATAGTACTTGAGGTAAGTTTACTTACAAATTAAGGTGGTACCACGAACTATTCGTCCTTATTGGATGAGTAGTTTTTTTATTTTATTCATATTATTAGAAATAGGAGGGAATATGATTTTAAATATTTTAATATTAATTGCAGGGTTCGTTGTATTGATTAAAGGAGCAGATATTTTTGTAGATGGTGCAAGTAGTGTTGCATCGAACTTTAAAGTTTCTAAGATGTTAATTGGTCTTACAATAGTAGCTTTTGGTACTAGTGCACCAGAATTTGCAGTAAGTGTTAAATCTTTACTTTCTGGAAGTGGAGATATAGTTTTAGGAAATGTTATAGGAAGTAATATATTAAATATTTTATTAATACTTGGTGTTTCTGCTTTATTCCATAGTCTTAATGTAAAGAATAATACAGTAAAAAAAGAGTTACCAATTACAATTTTAATAACTACTTTATTTGCAGTATTATTATCTGATAGTTTATTTGATAGAAGTGTTTCTAATGCATTTACTAGAGGCGATGGAATTGTACTTATACTTTTCTTCTTAGTATTTATTTACTATTTAATAAGTATGACAAGAAATAAAATTGATGATGATGGTGAAATAACAGAAATGTCTACTCCAAAAGCATTTTTGTTTACTGGTCTTGGAATTTTAGGAATAGTTCTTGGAAGTAATATGGTAGTTGACTCTGCTACAGTTCTTGCAAAAGCTATTGGTATTAGTGAAAGGTTAATAAGTTTAACTATAATTGCTCTTGGTACTAGTTTACCAGAACTTGTTACTAGTGTTACTGCAACACGTAAGGGTGAATATGATATTGCTATTGGTAATGTTGTAGGAAGTAATATATTTAATATTGGTATGGTTATTGGACTTCCAGTTGTAATGTTTGGTGGAATTGGTACTATTACATTTAGTTATATTGATTTAGTAGTTATGATTGCATCAGCTTTACTTTTATTTATATTTTCATTTAAAAAATATAAGATTACAAAAACTCATGGAATTATATTTTTATTGTTGTTTTTAATTTATTATAGTTATGTAATTTTAGGTTAGGAGGAGTATTATGAAGTTTGAAAAATTAGATAATAGAAAAATCAATGAAGTTGAATCTTCATTTGTTGAAAAATGGAAAAAGATTAATATTTTAGAAAAATCTACTGAATCAAGAAAAGATGGAAAAAATTATGTATTTTATGATGGTCCAATATATGCTAATGCTAAACCTGGAATTCATCATGTATTTGCTAAAACTATAAAAGATTCTTTTTGTAAATTTAAGGTAATGCAAGGGTATCATGTTTTAAGAAAGATAGGACTAGATACTCATGGTTTGCCAATTGAGGTTAATGTTGAGAAAAAATTAGGATTTAAATCAAAAACTGATATTGAAAAATTAGGTATTGAAAAGTTTTGTTCAGAATGTAAGAACGAGACTGCTACTAATATAGATGAAGTTAAAAAAGTTACTGATATGATGGGACAATTTATAGATTGTGATAACCCTTATGTAACTTGCAGTAATGAGTTTATTGAATCTGAGTGGTGGATTGTTAATGAATTAAATAAAAAAGGTTTAATTTACCATGGTAATAAAGTTTTACCTTATTGTCCAAGATGTGGAACAGAACTTGCATCTCATGAAGTATCACAAGGATATAAAGAAGTTTCTGTAAATACTGTTATTGTCCCTTTTAAATTAGTCAATGAAGATACTTATGTACTTGTTTGGACAACAACTCCTTGGACTTTAATGGCTAATGTAGCTTTATGTGTTAATCCTGAACTTGAATATATTAAAGCAAGTAGTAAGGGATATAACTTTATTGTTGCTAAGGATCTTGCTGATACTGTTTTAGGAGAAGAATATGAAGTAATAGAGTCTTATAAAGGTACTGATTTAAAAGGTAAAAAGTATGAGCAATTAATGCCATTTGTTAAAGTAAAGGGAAAAGCTTTTGAAATTCTTGCAGATAATTATGTAACAGCATCAGATGGTACAGGTATTGTTCATATTGCTCCTGCATATGGTGTTGATGATAATAGAGTAGCACAGGAAAATGGAATTTCATTTATTAATCCTGTTGGAAAAGATGGATGTTATACTGAAGGTCCTTGGATTGGTCGTCTTGTAACAGATTCAGAACTTGAAATAGATATTATTAAATATTTAAAAGGAGAAGACAAGTTATTTAAGAAGATAAAAATGACACATGATTATCCACATTGTTGGAGATGTAAACAGCCTTTAGTTTATTATGCTAAGCCAGCATGGTATGTTAGAAATACTGCTTGTAAGGAACAAATAATTGAAGAAAATAAAAAGATTAATTGGTATCCTGATTATGTAGGAGAAAAACGTTTTAATAACTGGCTTGAAAATATGATAGATTGGGGTATTTCTAGAAATAGATATTGGGGATGTCCACTTCCTATTTGGACTTGTGATTGTGGTCATTTTGAGTCAATTGGTTCTTGTCAAGAATTAAAAGAAAAGGCTATAGAAGAAGTCGATATTGAGACATTAGAGCTTCATAGACCTTATGTTGATAATATTCATATTAAGTGTCCAAAATGTGGTAAAAGTATGAGTCGTGTACTTGATGTTATGGATGTTTGGTTTGATTCTGGTGCTATGCCTTATGGTCAATATCATTATCCATTTGAGAATAAAGAATTATTTGAACAACAATTTCCAGCAGATTTTATTGCTGAAGGTGTAGATCAAACTCGTGGATGGTTTTATGTACTTTTAGTTTTATCTACATTAATTAGTGGAAAATCTAGTTTTAAAAATGTTGTAGTTAATGATATGATGCTTGATGCTCATGGAAAGAAAATGAGTAAATCTGTTGGTAATATTATTAATCCTATTGAAATAATGACTCAGTATGGAGCTGATACAATTAGATTTTATATGTTATATACTTCTCCTGTTTGGACTCCACTTAGATTTGATGAAAATGGTGTAAAAGAAGTTTATTCAAAATATATTTCTACTTTTAAAAATGCTTATTCTTTCTTTGAAATGTATGCTAATGCTGATCATATCGATCCAAGAGAATATAACATTCCAGTAGAAAAACGTGAATTAATTGATAGATGGTTACTTTCAAAGCTTAATAAATTAGTTAAGGATGTTACTAATGCTATGGAAGAATATGATTTAAATAAAGCAACTAAATTAATTGTTCCATTCTTAAATGATGATTTATCAAATTGGTATATAAGAAGTAATAGACGTAGATTTTGGGATTCAGAATTAACAGATAGTAAAAAAGCAGTTTATTTAACAACTTATGAAGTATTAGATACTTTATGTAGATTATGTGCTCCAATTACTCCATTTTTAACTGAAGAAATCTATCAAAAGTTAACTGGTAATGAATCAGTTCATTTAGCAGATTATCCAGTATGTTGCGAAAAACTTATTGATTTAGCAGTTGAGGAGAGAATGGATTTAGTAAGAGATGTTTGTTCACTTGGTAGATTCGCAAGAGAAGAAGTTAATATAAAAGTACGTCAACCTATTAGTAATTTAATTTTACCTGCTAAAGATAAAGCCATTTTAGGTGACTTAATTAGCGTAGTTATGGAAGAATTAAATGTTAAAAATATTGAATTTAGAGAAGATATGAGTGAATATTTAGAATTTGCTGTTAAACCTAACTTTAAAGTATTAGGTAAGACTTTGGGTTCAAAAATAAAAATCTTACAAGAAGTTATTTCAAAACTTAATAGTAGTGATGTTGATAAAATTAACAATGGTGGATTAGCTGTAAATCTTGATGGTGAATATTTTACTTTAACAGAAGAAAATGTAATAATTACAACTATTCAAAAACCTGGATTTGCATCAAGCTCAAATAGTAAAACTTGTGTTGTACTTGAAACAACTTTAACAGAAGAATTAATCTTAGAGGGACTTGCTCGTGAATTTGTTCGTAAGGTTCAGGCACTTCGTAAAGATTCTGATTTCCAAATAACTGATCATATCAAATTATCTTATAATGGAACAGATAATGTTAAAAAGATGATTGAAGAGTATAAGGATTATGTTATGGGAGAAGTTTTAGGTGATGAATTAATAGAAATAAATGATGAGCCAACAGAAGAACTTAATGATGAAAAAGTAGTTATAAAAGTTGAAAGAGTGTAAGCACTCTTTTTTCTTTACTTTTAATATTCTTATGAATATAATGTAAGCATAAATTTTTAGAAATATGTGGAGTGGATAAGAATGTTTATATTAAATAGAAAAACGCCAGAGGGAGTCATTTCTGGTAAAACAGAAAAAGGTGTTGTACGTAATAATAGATTAATGAATAAAGTAGATATTATCATCATGATCATTTATATGTATCTAGAGATGAGAAGAAAATTCTTTATAAAGAGTGTGAAGGATATAAAATGATATAAATTATTTAGGAGATATTATCGTTATTGAATATAGTATAATGATAATACTTTAATTAAAGCAGCATCAGATTGTTAGAGATTAGATACTATTATTGAGGAATTTTGTAGTAGTTTAACAGAAGAATCAATAGAAAAACCAGAATTTGAGAGAAGAAATGATCAAGAGTATAAAGTATTTAAATTAAAAAAATAAGTTTCTTATTATTGATTTATTAGCTTTTAAATAGTATTATAAAGTTATATTTTTAGGGGGAATA
The DNA here is from genome assembly GCA_949451605.1 of uncultured Bacilli bacterium. Taxonomy (GTDB): domain Bacteria; phylum Bacillota_I; class Bacilli_A; order RF39; family UBA660; genus RUG14891. The sequence continues at coordinate 66,631 of CASTSB010000008.1, read as the reverse complement.
ATATGAAAAAAAATAGAAGTGAATTTTCTTCTAATACTACAATAGGTATTATTTGTGGTGCGACTATTGTTACTGGAGTTATATTAACGAGTACTATTATAAATTGTTATAAATCAAAACAAAGTGAAAATGAGGAAATTATAAAAAAACATATTCATTTGTATGTAAGGCGTGAAGAAAATGTACTTTATAAAGAATGTGAAGGTTATAAAATTGTAACTTGTAAGAAAAACGGTATTATGAATTTTCAAATAAGAGATGAAGATGATAAAGTTATAATTAATGGGGCAACTGATGACAGTAGAGTAAATAAGAAAGAAGTAGAAGATGGATTGTGTAACAGTCTAACTTTAGATGAGCCTAAAAAAGAAGATACTGAAGATTTAGGAATACATAAATACAAAGTTTTCAGATTAGAAAAGTAAGTATATAGAATATAATTTCTATATACTTTTTTTTAGCTTGTAAATTTGGTATAATCTTTTAGAAGGGAATGATTAGATGAAGGGGAATAAAGATAAGGAGTATATTAAATTAAGAGACAAATTCTTAATTGGTTTATTATGCGCAGCAATAGTTGGTGTTTTATGTTTGATGGTTGTATATAATAGATTTTCTTTTGGAGGAAGTATTAATAGTAAAATTAGAAAAGATGAAACATTTTTTATATATTTAGAGTCCTATGACTGCAGTAAATGTGCTGATGTAAAAAAAATATTGGATGATGCAAATATAGAATATGAGACAATGGTTACTTCTAAAGATACAACTAAGAATTTCTTTAAAAAGTATAATATTGTTTTTAATAACGATGTCGCGCCAGGTGTTATATATTTTAAAAAAGGAAAAATGATTTCTAATATGTTGGAAATAAGTAATATGGATGAACTTAAAAGTTTTTTGGAGTTTTATAATAAATAAGTAGTAGGTGAAGTTTATGGGAAAAGTTGCACTAATTACAGGAAGTAATAGGGGAATAGGAAAAAGCATTGCTTTGGAGTTTGCTAAAAATGGACTTGATGTAATTATTAATTATTGTCATCATGAAGAAGAAGCGAAGAAGGTTCAAAAAGAAATTTCTGAAAAATATAATGTTTCAGTTATGATTGTAAAATGTGATATCTCTAATGAAGAAGAAGTTGAAAAAATGGTCAATGATGTTTGTGATGCTTTTGGTGGAATTGATATTTTAGTAAATAATGCAAGCATTTGTCGTGATAGTTTATTAATGGATAAGTCCGTTAAGGATTTTAAGCGAATACTAGATGTTAATTTGATTGGCACATATTTATGTAGTAAGTACGTTGGTCGTTTGATGCTTGATGCTAAATCTGGAAAGATAATTAATATTGCTTCTACTAATGCTATTGACACATATTATCCAGAATCATGTGATTATGACGCTTCTAAAGCTGGTGTTATTTCTCTTACTCATAATCTTGCTAGAGAGTTTGCCCCATATATTAATGTTAATTGTGTTTGTCCTGGATGGGTTAATACTAGTATGAATAAAGATTTGACTTTAGAGCAGGTTGAAGAATATAATAAGAAAATATTGCTTGGTAGATTTGCAGAAGCAGAAGAAATTGCTAAAGTTGTAGTTTTTTTGGCTAGTACAAAAGCAAGTTATATAAATGATTCAATTATTAGAGTAGATGGAGGAAAATTTAATGAGTAGTACAACTTTTGTAATATCTCCAGAAGGTACTGTAACAAAATTAAAAAGAAGAATTAAAAATTTTGAAGGTTCATTAAGAAAATTTTTGGAGACAGAGAACATGACTTTTCCAACTTATAATAGTGCTTCAATTGATTTATTAGCATTATATTTGGCTGGATTAAATTATTCTATATTGCTTGTTGAAAATGATGATAAACTTATTTATTTAGGTGAAGAGCTTACTCTTTTTCAAAAAGAATGGTTTGATAAAAATAGGAAAAAATTAAATAAATGCTTTTTAGAAGTAAAAAGTTTAGAGGATTCAACTGTTGAGGATTATCATAGTTATTATGAAAATGATAAGTTAATTAATAATATTATTTTAGGAAAAGATACTATAATGTTATCAAATGTAAAGAAGAAAGTTAGGTGATTAATATGTATGAGGAATTAGGAATAAAAAAAGAGGTAGTAGATTTAGTTAATAAATGTAGCGATTCTTTAAAAGAAGAGTTTTCAAAAATTGATGAGCTTTGTGATTATAATAGTTTGAGAGTTCTTAGTAGTTTTCATAAATTTGGTGTAAGTGAAGCTTGTTTTAATTCAACTACTGGTTATGGTTATAATGATTTTGGAAGGGATACTATTGAAAAAATATTTGCTGATATTTTCAGTTGTGAAGATGCATTAGTTAGAAGTCAATTTATCTCTGGTAGTCATGCTCTAACTGTTTGTTTATTTGGACTATTAAGACCAGGCGATTTGCTTTTAAGTATTTGTGGTAAACCATATGATACTTTAGATGAAGTAATTGGAATAGTTCCAAATAATTCTTCTTTACAGAGTTTTGGAGTTAAGTATGATCAAATAGATCTAGTAAATGATGATTTTGATTATGAAGCTATTAAAGAATTTATTACAAAGAATAAAGTTAAAGTAATTGAAATTCAGAGAAGCAAAGGATATTCAACTAGAAAGAGTCTTACAATAGAAAAAGTTGAAAAAGTTATTAACTTTATAAAGAGTATTGATAGTAATATTATAATAATGGTAGATAATTGTTATTGTGAATTTGTAAATCGTGTTGAGCCAGTATCTATAGGTGCAGATGTAATGGTAGGATCTTTAATTAAAAATTTAGGTGGTGGAATTGCTCCTAATGGAGCTTATATTGCTGGTCGTCATGATTTAGTAGAACTTTGTGCTGAGAGACTTACTCTTCCAGGAGAAGGTAGAGAAGTTGGACCAAGTCTTGGAATTAATAAACAAATTCTACAAGGTCTATTTATGGCTCCTAGTGTTGTAAGCAGTGCTTTAAAAACTGCGGTTCTTACTAGTAAAGTTCTAGAGAGTTTAGGATATGATGTAGAGCCTAGATATAATGATGAAAGAGCTGATATTGTGCAAAACATTATATTTAGAGATCCTAATTTATTAGTAGAATTTACTAGAGGAATTCAGGAAGCATCGCCAATTGATTCTAATGCACTAGTTGAGGCATCTGATATGCCAGGTTACACTGATAAGGTTATTATGGCAGCAGGAGCATTTACTCAAGGATCTTCAATTGAGCTTTCTTGTGATGGTCCAATTAGAAGCCCATATATTGCTTATATGCAAGGTGGACTTACATATAATTATGGTAAATTAGGTCTTATGAGTGCAGTTAATAAAATAATTAAGTAAGAATATTTTCATATTCTTCTTTTTTTTTCATATATTGAACTATAGAGAGGAAGAGGAAGTCTATGATAAAAAAGAAAAATTTATGGTATTTTACATTATTTAGTATTATTGTTGTATTATGTGCTTATTATATAACAATGCCTAATGATTTATTGAAAACAATAAATACAGATCCTAAAAAAGAACCTGAAGTAGTAGAGACTATAGAAGAAGCTTCTTCATTAGTTGCGTTAAGAGTTAATTTGCAAGAAGAAAGACAAGAAGAAATGACTGTTCTACAGGAGCAAATGACTTCATCAAAATCGGCTGAGGAGAAAAATAATGCCTATGAAAAATTAAAATATTTAAATGAGGTACAAGCTAAAGAACAAGATTTAGAGTTAAAACTTAAGGATAACTTAAAACTAGATTGTTTTGTAAAGATGGATAATACAAATATTAATACAGTATGTATCTCAACTGAACATGATTCAGCTTTAGCTAATAAGGTTATGCGACTTTTACAAGAACAATTTGATAGTAAGAAATACATAACAGTTAAATTTCAAAAGAGTTAGGACATTTTCAGAAAACTTACATAAGATATTGTAGGTGATTAAGATGTCTACTTCAATTTTGACTAATAGAGAGAAGAGAATTTTTGAATTATTAATCGATGATTATACAACTCGTGATATTGCCTTTACCCTTGGTATAAGTGAAAAGACTGTTAGAAATCACATTTCTAATGTTATTCAAAAGTTAGGTTCAAGTAGTAGATCGGGTGCGTTAGTTGAATTAATAAAATTGCAGGAATTATCTTTATAAAGCGTACTAAATTGTGCGTTTTTTTCATATTATTTTGTAGGTGATATTAATGATTAAAAGTAAAGCTGTTAGAAAAATATTTACTACTACTCTTTGTTTATTTATTGTACTTGTTGTCTCAACAATTCCTAATATTTATAAAAATAATTCTTTAAAAGTTAATTTAGAAGTGGAAGATGTTACTGGACTTACTAATCATAGCGTGTATTTACTTAGTAGAGATGGATATTTAGCAAAAAAGAAAATATTTATAGATAGTGAAAAAATGGAAGATAAAGTAAAAAAAGTTTTAAGTTATTTAATGATTAATAGTAATAGTAAGTATTCATCTAATTTGAAAGGTTTAATTCCAAAGGCGACTAAAATACTTGATGTTTATTATGATGAATTTTATGTAACTGTCAATTTTTCAAGAGAAATCGAAGAAAGTAAAAATTTAGATCTTACTGTTACAGCTATAGTTTATAGTATTATTGAGCTTGGGGAAGTAAAGGGAGTAAGTATTTTAGTAGATGGTAAATCTATTGAGGGTTATCCATATATAATGGATAAAAAAATGGATATTAATAAAGAAACTTCTATAACTAGTAGAGATGAAATATCAAAGGTAGTTGTATATTATCTTTTAGAAGATAATAAAGAGGTATATTATGTGCCAGTTACAAAATATTTAAATGACTCAAGAGAAAAGATTAATATAATAGTTGATGAACTTGTGAGTAATACATCAAGCGATTTAGTAAGTTATGTTAATAGTAATGTAGAATTAATTGAGTCAAGAGAAGATAATGATACTTTAATATTAAATTTTAATAATTTTTTGTTTGATAATAATGATGAAGTTTTAGAAGAAGTATTGTATTGTATTTCATATTCTGTTTTTGATAATTATGATGTTGATATGATAATGTTAGAAGTAGATGGTAAAAATATCGATCAAATTTCTAAGAATGATATATAAAAAATGAAAAAAGTACTTGAAATTCAAGTGCTTTTATTATATAATCGTACTTGTCAGTTGATTATGTCTGCGTAGCTCAGCTGGATAGAGCAATCGCCTTCTAAGCGATCGGTCAGGCGTTCGAGTCGCCTCGCGGACACCATTTTAGTAATAAGAAACTAGTTAGAAATAGCTAGTTTTTTTGTTTTTATTAAAAAAATAACTTTTTTTTATGATTTTTATTTTTACTTCGAAATATATAAATAGGAGGTGAGAGAAAATTAAGTTAAAAGTTGTTTTACAAGATGGAATGATGGACTGTGGTATTTGTTCTTTACTTAGTATTATTAGATTTTATGGTGGAGATGTGTCTAAGGAATATTTAAGAAAATTAACAAATACTAGTAGAGATGGAGTTACTGCTTATAATCTGATAGAAGCTGCTAAAATAGTTGGAATGGACGCTTATGGAGTAATGGGCGACTTGAATAAAATAGAAGAGAATAACTTACCCTGTATTGCTCATGTGAACATAAAGCATAATTACCAGCATTTTGTGGTTATTTATAAAATCCTAAAAGATAAAATTGTAGTTATGGATCCTGGAAAAGGGAAAAGACTTCTAACTCATTCTGAATTTAGACTAATGTCATCAAATAATTATATATTTTTAAAGCCAAGAAAAAAATTGCCAATATTAAAAAAAGAAAGATTTTTAGTAAAAAAGTTAAATGAAAATTTGAAAACCAATTTATCCAATTATATCTTTTTATTCATACTTACCCTCAATCTTTTAATTTTAGAAATTATCTTTGCTTTTAACTTTAAATATATTGTTTCTTTTTCAATAAATTATGGAATAACTAATAATATTTATCTTTTATTTATTTGTTTAATATATATTATTATTCTAATATTAATTATTGGTAATTTACAAAAGAGATTATTATTTAAGATTATGTCTATATTTGATTTTGAATTAACTTTTAATACTTATAAAAGATTACTCTTACTTCCGTATTTTTATTATAATAATAGATCAACTGGAGAAATACTTTCAAGATTTAATGATTTAAATACTATTAAAAATTTCATCTTTAGAGTTATGTCTTCTTTTATTATTGATGTAATCTCATTAATTATTTTTCTTATTATTTTAGTAGTTATAAGTAAAGAATTATCTTTTTATATTTTTATTTATATACTTTTTACAAGTACTTTTCAATATTTGAAATTTAATAAGAGAAAAATATTATATAAGAATATTAAAAGTCTGGAGGACTATATACAAATGACTATAACTGAGGCCTTATCTTGTGCAGATACTACTAAGGGATGCCATCTAGAAAAAAGATTTAGTGATAAATTTTTATTAAAATATAAGTATTTAATCGATAATAATTATAGATATAGTTGTTTTTTAGAAAACAATATTAGTTTTTCTAAATTTATATATAATATTCTTTTAGTATTAATATGTTGCTGTGGAGGTTATTTAGTTATAAAAGATAAACTTACTATTGAAAATCTAATTATTTTTCAAACTTTTTTTCAATACTTTCTAAATGTTTTTAAAGGAGTTACTGGAGTTATAGAAGAGATTCCTAGCTATTTAGTGTCTTTAGATAGGATAGAAGAGTTATATATGATTTTAGGTGAAGACTTTTCTAAGAGCTACTATTTTTTACCTTTTAATTTGAATGGAAAAATTTGTTTTAATAATTTGAACTATTCAATTAATAATAAAATTATTTTTAATAGAGTTTCTTTTACTATTGATAGGTGTGATAAAGTTTTACTTTTTGGTAGTAGTGGGAGTGGTAAAAGTACATTAGTAAAGATGTTACTTAGATATGTGGAAGTTCCTTTTGGTATGATTAAAATTGATAATATAGATATAAATCATTATCATTTAGAGAATTTAAGAAGGTATATTACATATGTTAGCTCTAATGAATTCTTATATACAGATACTATATATAATAATATTTGTTTATATCAAGAAATTAGTGATGAGAGATTCATGGAAATTATAAAAATTACTAGAGTAAATTTAATTTTTGGAAATGAGTTAAATAATTATAAAAAAAATATTGAAGAGAATGGCTTTTTCTTAAGTAGTGGAGAAAAACAAAGAATAATTCTTGCGAGGAGTTTAGTAAGAAAAAGTAATATTTATATATTTGATGAAGCGTTTGGTCAAATAGATATTGAATTAACTAATAAAATACTTAAGGATATGTTTATATATTTAAAAGATAAGATTGTTATTGTAATAAGTCATAGACAAAATGGGAAAAAGTATTTTAATAGAATTTTAAACCTTAAAGAGGCAAATGTGTATGAGTAAGAAAAAATATGAAATTTTTTATTTTATAAGAGTTTTTATAGTATTTGTATTTATAATTGAGAGTGTTTTTGTTTATTTATTATTTAATATCAAAATAAGCAAATATATTGTTTTAAATGGTATTTCTATTAAAAATAATTTGGTACAATTTGTTGTTAGTTCTAATGAGTTGAAATTATTTATAGCTAATAGCACTTTTTATATTAAGGATAAAAAATATTCTTATCAAATAAAAGAAGTAAATAAAGGTATATTGAAAAGAAAAGGTAAAGAATATCATGAATTAATAATAAAATATAAAGGAGTAAATAATATCAAGGATAAAGATTTTATTAAAATTTCTATTTTTCAAGAAAAAATTAAATTAATTGAAATATTTAATGTAATATGGAAGGAAGGTATGGATGAAGAAACTAAATAGTACAGAGCTTAGTAATATTAAAGGTGGATTTACTTTTAATGGCTGGATTGCACTTGGTATAACTGCTTTAATAGTATTTATTTCAGGAGTTATAGAAGGGTTTACAAATCCAGATAAATGTAGATCATGAAAAAGATTAGTAATTTAGAACTTAGTAATATTAAGGGAGGAGCAGGCACAACTCTTACATCTAGTTTTGTTAATGCATTTACTAATATAATAAAAGTATTATTTGATGCTGGACATAGTGTTGGGTCTGCTATAAGAAGAATAAGTGAAGGTAATCTATGTTCAATAGATTAATTACTTGTTTAATAGTTATTGCTTTACTCCCTATAATTGCTTATGCTTTAAAATTTATATATGAAAATGGAATTTATTTTGGAATATTTTTAAGAAAAATACTTTTATTTCTTTATTTTTCTTAAAAAAACAAAGAAAAATGTTGAAAAATGAGAAATTGTCTGTTATAATTCTTGGTAGTTGAAGCGAAGGGAGGGATAATGATGGCAACTAAAGTAACTGTTAGAGGAAATTTAGATCAAGCTCTAAGAAAGTTCAAACAAAAAGTAGCAAGAGACGGTGTCCCTTCAGAATGGAAAAAAAGAGAAGCTTATGATAAACCAGGAGTTAAAAGAAGAGCTGCTAAAAAAGAGGGTATCAAAAATTCTCAAAAAAGAAATCGTGCTAATAATAGAGATTATTAATATCTCTATTATTTTTTTTCTTTTTATTGTATAATATGAGCTAGGAGATGAGAAATATGGTAGAAAAATTACAAAAAGATATGATTGAAGCTATGAAAAATAGAGAAAAAGAAAGACTTACTGTAATTCGTATGATTAAAGCAAGTATGACTCAAGAAAGAATAGATAATAAACGTGAAGAAAATGATGATTTATTATTAGACGTTGTTAATAAACAAATTAAAATGAGAAAAGATTCTATAGCTGAATTTGAAAAAGGTGGAAGAGAAGATTTAATAGAGAAAACTCAAAATGAGATAGATATATTAATGACTTATTTACCTGAACAATTATCTCATGAAGAAGTTATATCAGTAATTAATGAAATATTTGAAACTATAAAGCCTGAAAGTCAAAAGGATATGGGAAAAGTAATGAAAGAGGCTCAAGCTAGATTAAAAGGCAAAGCTGATATGAAAGAAGTTAGTTCAATAATAAAAGAAAAATTACAATAAAGAAAAAAATTGGGATAATTCCCAATTTTTTTATATAATGTTAACTATTAATTTATCTAAATAAGTTAAAAATTCTTTTTCATTATATTTAGAATGGTCTTTTAGATATTCACTACAAACACTTATAACAGCAGTGACATAAAAGTTAGTAATAATTTCTACTGGAACTGTTGATTTACCATTATAGAGTTCATTAATATGCTTTTTGACATCTCGTTCTATAGAATCTTTAAAAATATCAAAAGCAATACTGTTATTATTGTTTTTTAATATTTTAGAATAAATATCTATATTTTCATTTAAATGTTCGAAGAGTATTTTTACTAAATTTAAATAATACTCTTTTTGAGAAGAATAAGTTTTTTCACTATTTAATTTTGAAGTAAATTCTATTTCTAAATCTTTTATAAGTGAATTTAGTAATTCATATTTATCTTGAAAGTGATCATAAAATGTTGAACGATTTACTAAAGATATTTTACAAATATCAGAAACTTTTACATTTTCAAAAGATTGATCTTTTAATAAAATAAGTAAACCTTCATAAAGGTTCTTTTTTGTTTTTATAATTCTTAAATCTTCTCTCTTTTCCATTTTATCACCTAATAATTATTATATAAGTTTATCTACAAAAGTAAATATAAACAACTAGTGTATGCATAATTATCCAACAGCTTATATAAATATGTTGGATATCGTACAAAAAAAATTTTATGTTAATGAACTTTATTATAGATATGAATAAAATGTTTTAACGAGGAGGTAAAAAATGAAAAAAATTTCAGATTTTATTGTTAAAAATCATTTATTAATTGTATTTATATCTTTAATATTACTTGTACCTGCGATAATAGGCTCTCTTAATACTAGGGTTAATTATGATATTTTAATATATTTGCCAGAAGAAGTTGAAACTATTAAAGGGCAAAATATTTTAAAAGATGATTTTCATATTGGTTCTTATGCGTTTGTAATGATCGAGAATGAGTCCGCTAAAAATATATTAAAGTTAGAAGACAAAATTAGAAAAATAGAAAGTGTTGATAAAGTAGTCAGTTTAGTAGATGTGATTGGTACTACTATTCCAAGTGAAATGTTACCTGATGAAATAGCAGATAAATTATATAAAGATAATGAAACTGTAATTATGGTTACTTTTACAGGCTCTACTTCTGAAGATTCTACAATTAATGCCATAAAAGAACTTAGAAGAGTAGTGGGAGATGCTAAAAATGTTAGTAGTATGACTTCTATGGTAGTAGATACTATGGAGTTATCTGATTCAGAAATGGTTTCTTATATAATAATTGCGGTTATTTTATGTTTAATTGTTTTAATAGTTGCGACTGACTCTTATATAGTTCCAGTATTATTGCTTTCAAATATTGGAATAGCAATTCTTTATAATTTAGGTACTAATATATTTCTTGGACAAATTAGTTATATTACAAAAGCAATAACTGCCGTTTTACAACTTGGCGTTACAACAGATTTTTCAATATTTTTATATCATAAATATGAGCAAGCTAAAGAAAGTAATACATTTAAAAATAATAAACAAGCTATGAAATTTGCTATTTTGGAAACGTTTAAATCTGTGTTGGGTTCTTCTTTAACAACTTTTGCGGGATTCTTAGCTTTATGTACTATGGATCTAACTCTTGGAACTGATATAGGTATTGTAATGGCTAAAGGAGTTTTATTTGGAGTAATTTGTGTATTGACATTGTTCCCAGCGTTATTACTTACTTTTGATAAACTAATACAAAAGACTAGACATAAGCAATTACTTCCTAATTTTAATAAACTTAGTAGTTTTTCTATTAAAAGATATAAGTTAATAGCCATTTTATTTATTATTCTATTAGTTCCAGCTCTTATTGGTAATAGTAATTATCAAGTTTATTATAAGCTTGATGAATCACTTCCTAAGGATTTGGCTTTTCAAGTATCTAACTCTAAGTTAGCTGAAAAATATAATATTGTTTTTCCTGAGATTGCATTACTTGATAACAATATTAAGAAATATGAATTAGAAGAACTTGTTAATGAAATAGAGAATATAGATGGAATTGAGATGGTATTACCAGTTAATGCTTTAGTTGATAGTGAAGTACTTGAATTATTACCAGAAGATTTAATTGATACACTAGATAATAGTAAATATCAGTTAATGATTATTAATTCTAAATATTCAATTGCAAGTGACAAATTAAATAATCAAATAAGTAAAGTAAATAAAATATTAAAAAAATATGACAACAATGCAATAGTTGCGGGGGAAGGTCCACTTATGAAGGATTTAGTAACAATCGCAGATCATGATTTTCAAATGGTTAATTATACCTCAATTATAGTTATTTTTATAATCATGTTATTTGTATTAAAGTCTTTTGCTTTACCAATAATTTTAATTTTAGCTATTGAATTTGCAATATTTACGAACATGGCATTTGCTTATTATATGGGAGAAGCTTTGCCATTTATAGCATCAATTGTAGTTGGAACAATTCAATTGGGAGCAACAATAGATTATGCGATATTAATGTCTACTAAATATTTAGATGAAAGAATAAATTATGATAAGAAAAAGGCAATGGAAAATACACTTAATGTAACTATACCATCAATTATTACGTCTGCTTTATGTTTTTTTGCTGCAACATTTGGAGTAGCAGTTTTTACTAAAATAGATATGATTGGAGCAATTTGTAAATTACTTGCTAGAGGTTCAATTATAAGTATGTTAGTGGTTATATTTATTTTACCTACATTACTTATGATTTTTGATAAATTTATTTTAAAGACTACAAAAATAAATAAGGAGGTTTAGTCTATGAAAAATATTAATAAAATTATTATTTGTGTTCTAGTTTCTTCAATTTTATTACAGCCAATAACTACTTTTGCGTTTGAAAAGAAAGAAACTATAATATCTAGTTTGAATCATAATGGGACTACTAATAAAGTAGTTGTAAATAATCATTTGCTTAACTTTGAGCAAAAAGAAATTGAAGACGAAACAGTTTTAAAAAGTATTATGAATTTAAACGGAAATGAAAAATTTAATTTAGAAGGTAATAAGCTTACTTGGTATAGTAAAGGAAGAGATATATATTATCAAGGAAAGACTGAGATGGAAAATCCTATAAAGATAAATATTAAATATTATTTAAATGGAAAAGAAATGACTCCTAAGAAAATGCTAGGTAAATCAGGAAAAATAGATATAAAAATAAACTTAGAAAATAATGAATTTAATTCAGATTATAATTTACATACGCCATTTGTTGTTACTTTAGGTACTTCTATTTCAAATAAGAATAATTATAATATTGAAGTAAGTAATGGTAGTGTAGTAGATACTGGCAATAATAGTATGGTTGTTGCCTTGGCTTCTCCTGGTTTATATAATGATTTAAAAATTGCTGAATTGGAAAAACTTAATGAGATTAGTATTAATTATTCAACAAATTCTTTTAGTTTAAATAATATATATTTTGTTGCGACACCTAAATTATTAGAAAAAGTTGATGTAAATAAAATTAATCAATTAAATACATTGGTTAATTCAATAAATACTATTTCTAAAAATATGGATAAATTAGAATTAGGTTCTAATACTTTAGTTAGTTCTTTAGGCGAATTAAAAAATGGTACTAATAAGGTAAAACAAGGAGCATATGAGCTTAATAAAGAATTAAATAATTTAAAAAAGGGTATTGAAATGTTAGATAAAGGAACTTTTAACTTAAACCAAGGTCTTGTTTATATGTATGAGCAAGTTTCTAGTCTTAATAAAATGATAATAGACATGGGTATTACGGATGAGACAATTAACAATTTAAATACTTTAAAAGTAACTGATGAAAATCTTTATAATATAAAAAACATATATTTTTCTTATGGATTGAAGGACTTGAATGAGGATAATATTAATAATCTATCTTTAGGAGAAAGTGAAAAACTTGAGTTAATTAAAGCTAAACGTTTTTATGAAGAAAAAACAGATCTTGTAGAACTTGCTTCATCTAATTATCCTGCTATTAAAAGTTTTTCTAACTTAATTACTTATACATCCAAGCTAAAAGATTTAGAATATGGTCTTAAGAGTGCAATTGATGGAAGTAGTGAACTATCTTTAGGATTTACTACTCTTAAAAGTGGTACTTGTAAGTTAGTAGAAGGTTCTTCACAGTTATTTGAAGGAGCTAATCAATTAGATAAAGGAACTGATGCCTTTATGGATGGAGCCAAAACTTTAAATTTAGGAATGGAAGCTTTAAATAAACAAGGTATTAAAGTTTTAAATAATTATGCTAAAACAATCGATGATTATTTATTAAAGAGTAAAAAACTTGTTAAACTATCTAAAAATTATATTGGTTTTGCTTCAGATAACGCTAATTCTACAATATTTATATATAAAGTAAAAAGTGCTAAATAGAGAAATACTTATATGTATTTCTTTTTTTTTGATTTATTTCATATACTTTTTTAGGTGAAGATAATGAGAGATAAAGTAAGAAATTATTTTGATGATTTAGAATTTAGATTTACTGTATATTCAGATAGACTTCATATTATTAATTATACTAAAATATTGTCTTTAGAAACTGATAGAGTAAGTATTATTTTAAATAATAAAAGAATTATTTTTAAAGGAAATAATTTTGTACTTAACAAATTATTAGATGATGAAGTTTTAATATATGGAGAAGTTAACGGGGTAGAAGTTAATGATATCTAAGTACAAATTAAAGATAAGTGGGAAAAATATTGATTACTTTATTCATCTTTTAATTAGTAAAGGTATTAAAATTTTGGAACTTGCTAAATATCAAGATTATTTTATAATTGTAGTTGATTTAGAAGATTATAAAAAAATAAAAAAGATTAAAACAAGCTACAAAATAACTGTTCTAAGAATTTATGGTGTTTCTCATCTAAAAAATATATTTAATAATTATTTATCTTTTATTATTTGTTTTTTTATATGCTGTATTTTAATTTTTTTAACTTCTTGTATGATTTTTGATATAGAAATTATTACAAGTAGTAAAACATTAACTAAACAAATACTAGAAGATTTGAAAGTTAGAGGTGTTTATAAGTATCAATTTAAAGTAGGATATAATCGAAAAAATCAAATAATTAAAGAAATTTTAGCTGAAGAAAAAGATACTATAGAGTGGCTTGAAATTGAAGAAGTTGGGACGAAGTATATAATTAATGTTGTAGAACGTGTTAAAAATAAAGATGAAGATAAATGTACTCCAACTAATATTGTTGCTAAAAAGGATGCCTTTGTTACACAAATTGAAGCAACTAGTGGTGAGGTTATGACTGCTATTAATAGAAGTGTAAAAAAAGGTGATGTGTTAATTAGTGGTAATATTTTTAATAAGGAAGAAATTGTTAGTACTAGATGTGCTAAGGGAAGAGTATTTGGAGAAGTTTGGTATCAAGTATATGTTGATTTACCTAAGCATTATCACGAAGAAAATGTTACAGGTAGAAGTAGTAAAAGCTTAGGAGTTGAGTTTTTTAATTTTAAGAGTAAAAGTAGTTATAAAACATATAAAAGTAAGGATATAAATATCTTGAATAGTAAAATACTTCCAATAAGATTTTATTATACGACTTATATGGAAACTAAAGTAATAGATAAAAATTTTACTTTAGAAAATGTTGATTCTTATGCAATAGAAGTAGCAGAGGCTAAACTTATTAATAAACTAGGTAAGGATGATAAAATATTACATAAAAAAATTTTGAAAAAAGAGGTGAAAGATAGTAGAATAATAATAGGAGTATTCTTTAAGGTAAGAGAGGATATAACTAAAATAGAAGAAATATCTATAGATGATCTTAATAAATATATGCAAGAAGAGGAGTGATACTTTGTTAAAAACGTTTAATGATACTATACAAGCTGTAATTGATCTTACTTGGCCAATTCTTGTGATATGTAGTGTTGTACTTATCTCAGTTAGACTTAGTTATATTATAAAAAATAAGGAAAAGTTTGTTTTTTATAAAGAATTATTAATGTTTACTTTTATTATTTATATTTTATGTTTATTCCAAATAGTTACATTTCAAGATGATGTCTCATGGTCTACGAATAATTTTATTCCATTTAGGGAAATATTGAGGTATAATATGGGCAGTCGATTATTCATTAAGAATGTTATTGGAAATATGTTTTTGTTTTTACCTTATGGTTTATTTACAAGTCTTTATTTGAAAAACGAAAAGCCATATCTTACTTTATTTTTAACTTTGCTTACATCATGTGCTATTGAAACAGTTCAATTAATAATTGGTAGAGTATTTGATATAGATGATATTATTCTTAATGTTTTAGGAGGATTTTTAGGTTATTTAATTTATTATGTTATTAAACGTATTTGGAATAAGTTACCAGAAGCATTAAAAAGTGAGTTGTTTTTAAATGTTTTAGCTGTAATTATTTTAATGTTTATAATAACGCTGATATAGGAGAGTATATGAATAGTAGTAATATTGAAGTGTTTAATCAAACTAACGAAGAAATTAAAGAGTTGGATACAGTTTTAAAAGTATTATATAGTGCAATTGATAAAGAAAAGCTTGAAGCTATTAATTTTAATTTAATTATTGTTGATAATGAGTTTATACATGAACTTAATAAAACTTATAGAGGAATTGATAGAGAAACTGATGTAATAACATTTGCATTAGAGGATGATGATACAATGGTGCTTCCTGATGGGATTAGAGTTTTAGGTGATATTTATATATCTATTGATAAAGCTAAGAGTCAAGCCAAGGAATTTAATCATTCATTACTTCGAGAACTTTCTTTCTTAGCTGTTCATGGTTTTTATCATTTACTTGGATATGATCATATGAATAAGGAAGATGAAGAAGTCATGTTTAAAAAACAAGAGGAGGTACTTGATTTATATGGCATTAAAAGGGAAAACTAATTTGAAATTAGATAAGAAAAGATTAACCAATAGTTTTAAATATGCCTTTTATGGAATACTTCAATCTTATAAGGGAGAACAAAATTTAAAAATTCATACAATAGTTGCTTTTTTAGTAATTATTTTTGGTTTTGTTTTTAAAATAAGCTATGTTGAGTGGTTAGTATGCTTAGTACTAATTGGTCTTGTATTAATGGCAGAGTTTTTTAATACTTCTATTGAAAATGTAGTTGATTTAGCTTCTCCTGATATACATCCTTTGGCTAAAAGTGCTAAAGATACAGCAGCAGCTGGTGTTCTTATGATGGCAATTATTTCGTCAATTGTTGGATTAATTATATTTGTTCCTAAAATTATTTCATTTATTGGAGGTTTATTATGAAAGATAAATTATTAGAACTTCATAAAAATAGTTATGTGCCAATTTCTAATTTTCCAGTTTCTGCTTGTGTAGTAACAAAAGATGGACAAGAGTTTTTTGGAGTTAATGTAGAAGATGCAAGTACTAGAGCTGGTACTTGTGCAGAACGCGCAGCAATATTTAATGCAATTACTTCAGGAGTAAAAAAAGGAGATTTTAAGGAAATCCATGTTATGGTTTCTTCTGGAAGAATTGGCATGCCTTGTTTTGTATGTCGTCAATTAATTTCTGAGTTTTTTGATAAGAATTGTAATATTTATTGTTATGATACAGTAGGTCGAGTTGAAGTGCATACTGTATCTGAGCTTTGTCCTTATCCATTTTCTGGAGATGATTTAAAATGAAATGTGGATTTGTTAGTTTAGTTGGAAGACCTAATGTTGGTAAAAGTACTTTACTTAATAATATACTAGGAATGAAACTTGCTATCACATCCAATGTTAGTGGAACAACTAGAAATATTATTCAAGGAATTTATAATGATAATGATTCACAAATTATATTTGTAGATACACCTGGTATTCATAAACCAACTCATAAGCTTGGAAATTTAATGAATAAGAAAGCTTATAATAATACTGAAGGAGTAGACGTTATTTTATTTTTAATTGATGTATCAACTGGTTTTGGAAGAGGAGATCAGTTTGTTCTTGATAGAATTAAAGATAAAGGAGTTCCAATATTTTTACTTTTGAATAAAATCGATCAAGTAAAAGATAAAACCAAATTATTAGAAGAAATAAATAAAGTTAAGGAATTATATGATTTTGCAGAAATTATTCCAATTAGTGCTAAAAAAAGTGATAATGTTGGAGATTTACTTACTTGTATAAAGAAAAATCTTCCTGATTCAGAACAAATTTATTCTTCTGAAGATCTTACTAATGTTTCTACTAGATTTATAATGGCTGAGTTTGTAAGAGAAAAAATTCTTGAACTTACTCATGATGAGATTCCACATACTGTTACTTGTTATGTTGAAAATTTTGAAGAAAATAAAAATAGTGTTCATATTCAAGTTTTGGTTGTGGTTGATAGAGACAATGTAAAGAAAATAATTATTGGTAAGAATGGTTCAATGCTGAAAGAAATAGGAACATTAGCTCGTAAAGATATGGAAGAATTTTTAGAAAAAAAAGTTTTTTTAGAAACTTATGTTAAAACTCTTAAAAATTGGCGAGATGAAGAAAAATATTTTATAGAGTTGGGACTAAAAGACGAAGATGAATAAAAAAATGAATAAATAATTAATAAATCACCACTATATAGGTAGAGGTGATTTTTATGAATAAGCAAGAAAAGATATTATGGAATTTATTTAAGAAAACCGGAGATATCAAATATTATAATTTATTACAAGAATTAAAAAAGAAGTAGAGTGATATTTATTGAAGATTGAAAGTATAGAGGGAATTATTCTAAGTGAAGTTAATTATTCTGAGTCTAGTAAAATATTAAATGTTTTAACTAAAGAATATGGGCTTATTGGTGTAATGTCAAAGGGTGCACGCAATATAAAGAGTAAACTTAGGGGTGTTAGTAGAAAATTAATTTATGGTACTTTCAATATTTATTATAAAGAGAGTGGGTTATCAACATTAATTAGTGTAGATTTAATTAACTCTTTTACTAATACATTAATGGATCTTGAAAAAATAAGTTATTCTTCATTTTTAATGGATTTAGTAATGCAGGTTGAAAGGCAAAATTCAGACCCTTTAATTTTTGATTATTTAAAAGATACATTACTAAAAATTGAAGATGGTTTAGACCCACTTATTTTAACTAATATCTTGGAACTTAAATTGCTGGATTTTTTGGGTGTTAAACCTAATTTAGATTCTTGTAGTTTATGTGGTAGCACTAAAAATATTATATCTTTATCAAGCAGTGAATATGGTTTTGTTTGTAGTGACTGTTATACTAATCAGAAATTAACTAGTGAAGAGGTTATTAAAACAATTAGGATGTATAGTTATGTAGAGATAAAGAATATTACAAAATTAAATATTGATAGAAAAATTGTTTCAGAAATAAATGTATTTCTAGATGAGTATTATGAGCATACTGGATTATATTTAAAAAGTAAAAGTTTTATAAAACAAATAAATAAGCTATCTAATAAAGAGTAAGGATATGGATGTCATATCTTTTTTCATTTATATTTGCATTTTTTAATATTTTATGATATAATTTAGACACTTTTAGAGCTTATTGGCTTTTGAAGTTTCAGGGGGTTAAATTTATGAAATATAGAAAACAAATGAGAGAACTTGTGATGCTTGACTATATAATACTTGGTTTATCAATTATAGGGTTATTTATTTATACAATATTGTTTTTACTTATTAAAGGTAATATTAAATTTGTTTTTATATTATTTATTATTTATACATTAATAAGTATTATGACTTCTCTAAAAGAAATATTAGATTATCATAGAATGAAAAAAATAAAAAAGCATAATTTATGTAGAGTAAATTTAAAATTATTTAATGCACGTAAAAGACGTGTTTCAAGAATTGGATAATTTTTACTTGACACCTAATTAATTAATTAGTATATTATATGTTATAAGTGTGATGACGGATGTGGAAAATCCCGAGCAGTATAAGATGAAAGCAGATTCTTCTAGAATAAGTAAGGTGGAACCGCGGGTAACAACTCGTCCTTACATTATTCTAGAAGTTTTTTTGTTATAGGGAACACATTCAATAAAGGAGGAAGATAAAATGGATAAAATCACAATGGAAAAGGTAGTTAACTACTGCAAGCAATATGGTTATATATTTCAAGGAAGTGAAATTTATGGAGGTCTTGCGAATACTTGGGATTATGGTCCACTTGGTAAGGAGTTAAAGGAAAATTTAAAAAAGGCATGGTGGAAAAAATTTATTCAAGAAGAGAAAAATAGTTATGGTTTAGATGCAGCTATTTTGATGAATCCAAACGTATGGGTTGCTTCTGGACATGTGGCAAGTTTTTCAGATCCTTTAATTGATTGTAAAGCTTGTAAGACAAGACATAGAGCTGATAAACTTATAGAAGAATTTACAAATGGAGAAGAAACTGGTGATGGATGGAGTAATGAGAAATTAGAATCATTTATTAAAGAAAATAATGTTCTATGTCCAGAATGTGGAAAATGTGACTTTACTTCAATTCGTCAATTCAATTTACTATTTGAAACAAGTATGGGTGTTACTCAAGATTCATCTAGTAAAGTTTATTTACGAGGAGAAACAGCACAAGGTATATTTGTTAATTTTAATAATGTTCAAAGAAGTCAAAGAGCTAAAGTACCTTTTGGTATAGGTCAAATTGGTAAAGCGTTTAGAAATGAAATTACACCAGGAAACTTTATATTTAGAACCCGTGAATTTGAGCAAATGGAATATGAATTTTTCTGTAAACCAGGTACTGATTTAGAATGGTTTGAATACTATAAGAAGAATTGTTTAAATTTCTTAAAGTCTATTGGATTAAAAGATGAAAATTTAAGATATAGAGATCATGAAAAACATGAGTTAGTATTCTATAGTAAAGCAACTACTGATATCGAATATAACTATCCTATGGGATGGGGAGAATTATGGGGAATTGCTGATCGTACTGATTATGATTTAGGAGTACATGAGGCACATTCTAAAGTGGATATGAAGTATTTGGATCCAGAAACTAACGAAAAATATTTACCATATGTTATTGAACCATCTGTAGGAGTAGATAGATTATTTTTAGCAGTTGTATGTGATGCTTATAATCTTGAAACTTTAGAAAATGGAGAAGAGCGTGAAGTGTTAAAATTACATCCTTCTCTTGCACCATATAAAGTTGCAGTACTTCCACTTGCTAAAAAATATCATAGTGAAAAAGCAGAAGAAGTTTACAAAGAACTTTCTAATAAATTCATGACTAGTTATGATGATGCTGGATCAATTGGTAAGAGATATAGAAGATGTGATGCAATTGGTACACCTTTTGTAATTACTATTGATGATGAAACTATTAACAATGGAGTAGTTACATTAAGAGATAGAGATACTATGGAACAAATTATAATTAAAGTTTCAGAAGTAGCAAATTATATTGATGAAAAGATTAATTTATAAGAAGTGAATTAAACTAATATAGTAAATGTAGACACAAAAAAAGCGATCTACATTTTTTTTTGTTTGTAAATTTTTGTTTTGCTAACTATTTTTAATTGAAAATTCGACAATTTATGATATAATTTTTTATAGAGTAGGAAAGTTTACTCTAGAGGGTAGTGATTGCTTGAAAAAGAAAAGTAAGAATAAATTTGCATCATTCATTACCAATGCTTTAATATTAATAGGTGTCTTAATAATAGTTTCAAATATATATTTATTAGTAAAAGCTAAGAATAGTGATAAATTACCAAGTTTATTTGGCTATAAATTATTAATTGAACTATCTGATTCAATGAACGATACTATTAAAACAGGAGATCTTTTAATTATTAAAGATGTAAAAAGCTCAGATATTCTAGTTGGTGACATACTTTCTTATCGAGGAGAAAAAAATAAGATAATAACTCATAGGGTTACAGGTTTGATAATTAGAGATGAAAAATATTATTTTGAAACTAAGGGAGACAATAATGATTCTAAAGATTTGGATTTAGTTCCAGGAAAATCTATTGAAGGTGTTATGGTTCACAGAATTAAGTCTTTAGGATTTATCTTTTCGTTTTTAAATACTATGACAGGAAAAGTAGTTATTGTTTTAGTTACTTTAATAATTTTTCTTTCTACTTTGTTTATTGCAGAATTAAAAAAAGAGAAAAACAAAGAAGAAGAGCTAGAGATTATTTGATATTCCATTTGGTGATGTGAATATAGATATAAATTAATAAAGGAGGTGAACTAAATGAAAAAGAAAAATGTATTATTACTTGGAATTTTCTTATTAGTTGCAGTTACTTCTGGAATAGTTGCAGTAACTTACTCTAGATATTTAACAGAAGCTAATGGAAAATCTTCAGCACAAATTGCTAGATGGCATATTCTTGTAAATAAGGAAGAAGTAACTCAAACTAAAGAATTTACTATAGATGATTTTACTTGGGAATATAAGAATGCAAGTGGAGCAGTTTTAGAAAATCATATTGCACCAGGAGTAAAAGGATCAACTGAGATAGAATTAGATGTTACTCAAACTGATGTAACATTAAACTATGCTATTTCAATTGATACTACAGCTTTAGCTACAACTTTTGGTAAATATCCACAACTTGTTGTAAGAATAGGTGGAGAAGCAGTAGATTTATCTACTGGATCTGTAATTGATGGATATTCAGATGTAATTGATGTTAATGCAGAAAGTGCAAATAAAGTTGTAAGTGTACCTGTTGAAATTGAATGGGTAAATAGTGAAGAAAATAATGAGTCAGATACTGAAATTGGATCAACATTAGAATCAATTGAAATTCCAATTACAGTTACTGTATCTCAAGTTACTGAATAATAGGAGGCTTTAGCTTCCTAAAAGTCTAATGAAAGTTCGTTGGACTTTTAGAAAATTAAAGTGGGGAATTATTATGAAGAAGAATGGTCTTATTGCATTATTTTTAGTGATTATCATATTAATAGTAATTACTTTTTTAATTTTGTTTGATTACTTTATAGGTTTTAGTGCTGATAGTAGGATAATAAAAGATGGGAAGACTAATATTTATATTGTTGATACATCTAAAGATGATAAAAAAGATAATAAAAATGATAATCAGTCATCTAATATAATTCAAAATATTAAAAACTTTTTTACAGGTAATAATGGTTCTAATAATGATAATAAAAATGATGAAAATAAAGAAGAAGAGTACATTGAACCTTTTGATGTTTATATAGAACCTGTTGTCTCTACAGATGGACATGTTGGTTTTCTACAAGTAGATTCTGATAAGATTTGGGATAGTGAAAATACACTTAATATTTTTAAAAATCCTAAACGTGGGGGAAAGAATATTTTATATCCTGGTGTTTATAATGCATATCACTTTCAAATCCAAAATAAAACAGATTATACTTTTTACTATAAATTAAGTTTTACAGAAAGTAATCAAGAAAATATCAATATTTTATATAGAATTAGAAAAAACGAGAAATATGTTAATAAAAATTGGAAAAGAATTAATGAACTTCTATTAGAAGAAGGAAATCTAGAAAGTACAAACTTAGATGATTATATAATAGAATGGAAATGGTTTGATGGGTCAAATGATACAGAAATTGGTATTAATAGTCAGAATGTTTATTATAGCTTAGATCTTAGAATAGTTGGATATAGTGAACAAATGGAGGAAGAAGAGGAAAAATAAAGGATGTGCTAAAATGAAGAAAGGACAACAATATATAGAAGTTTTAGATATTGATGGTTGGCATAAAGAAGAATGTACAACTACTAATAAAGTTTCTAAAAAGATAAATAAAAATCATTATCTAAAAACTAAGTTGTTTTTACAATCTATATTATTAATTTTAATATGTGTTGTTTTAGTTGTGCCTTTTTCGTTTGCTAGCTATAAGACTGCTTCAAAGCCAAAAGAAAAACTTAATGTTGCGACTTGGTCCTTTAAGGTAGGAAATAAAACTTCTAAATATGATATTGATCTTGCAGACACTATTACTGATAATAATTATTCTTTAACTAAAGTTGTTCCAGGAACATGTGGGATTATTCAATTTGATATAGATTTATCAAATACTAAGGTTTCTGCTTTATATGATATTAGTATTAATAGTAAAAGTACAGTAGTGCCTGCTAATTTAAAATTTTATGAAGATAGTAATTATCAAATTCCTTTTAATGGCTATTCAGGAAAAGTTACTCTTGATAATATTAATAAATCTTTAATAAAAAGGATTTATTGGAAGTGGAATTATACTGATGATGATGAAAATTCTTGGGCTAATAAAGAAATTATTTTAAGTCTTTTAACTGAAGCTAGACAAGAGACTACGGCAATTGGAAGTGATAATAATGAAGGATAGATGGAATAAACTTAGTAATAAAGGAAAGAAAAGAGTGTTATTAATTGCTTTATTTTTGCTTATTTTAGTTATAGTTCCTGGTACATATGCCTTTTATAAAGGAATTGTTAATGTTTCTGTAACAACCGTTGCAGGAGAAATGATTTCTGATATAGAAATAGATACAAATGAAAATTATGTTGAAAATAATATCCCTTATTTTTATGTAATTGTTAAAAATTTTAGGGTTAATGGTAATGTTACTTTGCTTAGTGCTACAGCATTTGACTATGAGCTACATATAGATAATAAAGAAGGTTCAAATGGTCTTTTTACTTATGCTGATAATAAAGGAAATAAAATAGAAGAACCAACTTCTTCTTTAATTATCCCTAATGGCCATTTAAATTCAGAAAAAGATTCAAATAAATATAAAATATATGTTAGGACTGATGGTACTAAGAAGACAACAGTTAATTATACTGTAAGATTAGAATCAAATCAAAGTGCTAAAGAATAATAGTAAAGTTAAATTTATGAGATTGGAGGAGAGCTATGAAGATTAAGAATATTATAATGATAATAATTTTTTTGTTACTTTTGTATGGTTTTACTCCTTCAACTTTTGCTAAATTTCATGCATCTAAAGAGATAGATGGAAGTATTATAGTTCCTGAAAATAATTATTGTTTAAATAATGGCTTTGAAACGTTAAGTGATTGTATGCTTGTTATGGAAAACTATTCTGATAGTGTTAATAATGCAAAGATGTATATTAATTCTAAAGGAAGCCCTGATTTTTCTAAAACTGCTCCTATTGTTAAGTATAAAGAGTTGATAAAAGAAAATGTTACTGATATTATTACTTTAGATACTTCATATAAATTTGGAACATACTATAATTTTAATGTTGATACTGGTAATTATACTATAAATAATGTTAAGAGCTGGGTATCTGGTGATAATCATTTTGGTAATTTTACATGTTTATCAGATAAAACTACTTGTAGTACTATTTATAGAGTAATTGAAGAAGATGAAGTGTCTCTTTTAAAATACAATATTCATACATATGATGTTTGGAAAACTTTTGAATCAGATTATGGATTATATGCCATGGATGATGATTTAGGTAAATCATATTACTATAGAGGAAATGTTAAGAATAATTTAGTGTTATTTAATGATATGTACTGGAAAATAATTAGACAAAATGGTGATGGTAGTGTAAGACTTATCTATTATGGCAAAGAAGGTAGTTTAGGAGTTGATCCAATAACTAGCAGTTTTAATGAATCTGCTTGGAATCCTACATATGTTGGATATATGATTAATGAAAGTGTCTCTGATGTGCCAAATACTTCTCAAGAAGCGATTTTTAGTGGAATAGATAAAGATGCTGAATATTGTTTTTCTAAAGGCAGTTTAGGTTTTTCTTTTGCAACTGGAGAATTTGATTTAAATCATCAATGTTTATTGGCTAATTGGGAAAGAGATCATGAAAAGCTTTTAAATGATGGTTATAGTTATACACTTTTTAGTACTGATATTAATGCCAAAAGCCGTGTTGCTATGAATTTAGAAGCTTATGAAAGTCCTACTTCTGCTAAAGTAACTTATCAGACCATGCATCCTAAATCTTATGATGAAATAGTTGCTAATACTAGTAATTCAACTATTAAATCTTCGATAGATTTATGGTATCAGAATAATATTTTAGGTAAAAATGATGAGAGTGGTAATTTAATAGAAAATTATTTAGCAGATAATATTTTTTGTAATGATAGAAGTTTACAAACTGGTAATGGTTATTCTTTAGAAAATACAATATATAAATCTTTTAATAGATTAAGCTTCTTAAACCAACCAACTTTAACATGTAGTAATCTTAGTGATAAGTTTAGTGTTTCTGATACAATAGGAAATTCTAAGCTTACATATGCTATTGGTACAATTACTGCTGATGAAGTTTTATTGTCAGGTGGTCTTTCTAATAATGTTAATCCTTTGTATTATTTAAATTATAATAATGATTCGTCCTTTGTAACAATGACTGCTTCATATTTTCACCCAAGTGATATAACAGCTAGAGTTTGGAGCGTTCTTGGAAGTGGAGCCATTGATTCAACTACAGGCGTATCGAAAAATTATGGTGTAAGACCAGTTGTAAATATTAAAAAATCTGTAAAAATATTAAGTGGTGATGGAACAATAGATAATCCATTTACTCTTGGTTTATAAAAAAAGAAAAAAGTGTTGACAAATAAAGACTAGATGCATATAATATTACTAGTCGAGAAAAAAAGGAAAGAGATTTATATCCACCTGAGGACGAATAGTCCTAGGTCAAATGCCAATAATGAAAATTTTTCTAATGGTTTTTTGATTGCAAAAGTGGGTATAATTTTATATCCGCTTTTCTTATTTTATGGAGGTGTTAGTTATAGCAAACAATAAGAATGGCTTGTTGATTAACGATCAAATCAAGGCTCGTGAGGTGTTAGTAATAGGACCTAATGGAGAACAAGTAGGTGTTAAACCTTTACAAGATGCTTTAACACTTGCAACTTATGCTTCTTTGGACCTAGTACTTATTAGTCCAAATGCAAATCCACCAGTTTGTAAAGTAATGGATTATAATAAATTCCGTTATGAAAAACAAAAAAAGGAAAAGGAAGCATTAAAGAAACAAAAGGCAAATATGTCTGAGTTAAAAGAATTTAGATTATCCCCAGTTATTGATGTAGGGGACTTTGAAACTAAACTTAGAAATGCTACAAAGTATTTACAAAAAGGTGATAGAATTAAACTTTCAATTCGTTTTAAGGGTCGCCAAATGGCTCATACAGAATTAGGTAAGGAAGTTCTTGAACGTTTTGCATCTCGAGTAACAGATTATGCGGATATAGAGCAACGACCTAAATTAGAAGGTAAAACAATGACTATGTTGTTAGTACCAAAGAAAGACAAATAATAGTAGGAGGAATTAAATATGCCAAAAATTAAAACACATAAAGGTTTTGCTAAAGTAGCAAATAAACGTAAAAACGATATTAAAATTGGAAAACCTGGAACACGTCACAATACTGGTTCTAAGTCACAAAGTTTTAACAGAAAAGGTAGAAAGGGATCTAACTTAAGTAAGGCAGATCATAACAGATTAAAGAACCTTATTTAATCAGTCTAAGAGAAGGAGGAATTATACATGGCAAGAGTTAAAAATGGAGCAGTTACAAAAGCTCGTCATAAAAAAGTATTAAAAGCTGCTAAAGGTTATTTTGGTAGTAAACATAGATTATATAAATCAGCTAAAGAACAATTAATGCATTCAGGTCAATATGCATTCAGAGATAGAAAACAAAAGAAAAGAGATTTCAGAAAGTTATGGATTACAAGAATCAATGCTGCTTGTCGTCAAAATGAAATCAGTTATTCTAGATTTATTGAAGGATTAAATAAAGCAGGTGTTGAAGTTAACCGTAAAATGTTATCTGAAATTGCTATTAATGATCCAAAAACATTTAGTGAATTAGTAAAAGTTGCTAAAGATGGAAAGGCTGGTAAAATTACAAGAGCTACTGAAGTTTCTGGTAAAGAAGTAACAATTGGTGCTACAGCTACTAAGAAAACTGTAAAAGAAGAAAAGACTACTAAAACAGCTACTAAAAAAGTAGAAGCTAAAGAAGAAAAGACAGAAAAAGTTGATTATTCTAAAATGACAGTTGCTGAATTAAAAGAAGTTGCTGCTAAAGAAAAAGTTAACGTAACAGGAATGAAAAAAGCTGAAATTATTGAAGCTTTAACAAAATAAACATATTAGTGAATTGATTTATCTAGTGCCTTAATTGGTGATGAATTTTAGAAACTAATAGAAGAGAAAACGAAGGAGAATTATATGACAGTTATATCAATGAATTATTTATTAGAAGCTGGTGTTCAATTCGGACATCAAAAAAGAAGATGGAATCCAAAAATGAAGGAGTACATCTATACTACACGTGATGATATTTATATTATCGATTTACAAAAATCAGTTAAAAAAATTGAAGAAGCTTATGCTGCTATGAAGGAAATTGCTGAAGCTGGTGGAAAAGTTTTATTTGTTGGAACTAAGAAACAAGCTCAAGAAGCTGCTGAAGAATGTGCTACTAGAACTAACATGTATTTCGTAAATGAAAGATGGTTAGGTGGTACTTTAACTAACTTCAAAACTATCCGTTCAAGAATTAGAAGAATGGAAGAAATTGAAAACATGGAAAAAGATGGAACTTTTGAAGCTCTACCTAAAAAAGAAGTTATTCAAATTAAAAAAGAATATGAAAAATTAAATAAAAACTTAAGAGGAATTCGTGAAATGAAGAGACTTCCTCAAGCTATGGTTATTGTTGATCCTCGTAAAGAAGAAATCGCAATTAAAGAAGCTCGTATTTTAGGTATTCCAGTATTTGGTGTTGTAGATACAAACTGTGACCCAGATATGGTTGATTATGTTATTCCAGGAAATGATGATGCAGTTCGTTCTGTTAAGTTATTAATTGGTGCTTTAACTAATGCAATTGCTGAAGTTAATGGTAATGAAGTAATTGATTATGTTAAAGAAGAAGATAAGAAAGAAGAAGCTCCTAAAAAAGTTTCTAAACAAGAAGAAAAAGAAGAAGTTAAAGTTGAAGTAGAAGCTCCAGCTAAAGAAGAAACTGTTACAGTAGATTATTCTAAAATGACAGTTGCTGAATTAAAAGAAGTTGCTGCTAAAAACAATGTTAGTGTATCAGGAATGAAAAAAGCTGAAATTATTGAAGCTTTAACTAAATAATAGTGATTTTTAGGAAGGAGGAT
This sequence comes from uncultured Bacilli bacterium, assembly GCA_949451605.1. Taxonomy (GTDB): domain Bacteria; phylum Bacillota_I; class Bacilli_A; order RF39; family UBA660; genus RUG14891. Next base: position 38,340 of record CASTSB010000008.1, on the reverse strand, counting down.
GGGTAGCCATTCTCTTTTTGCTTATTTATTTTATTTTTTACTTTTAATATGATTAGTAAATAAGTTATAATATTTTTGAAAAATAATTTGAGGAGGTTATATTATGTATAAAATTACAGATGTTAAAGAATTAAGAGAAAGAACTGGCGCAGGTATGATGGATTGTAAAAAAGCATTAGAAGCTTGCGATGGTGATATTGATAAATCAATCGATTGGTTAAGAGAAAAAGGTATTGCTAAAGCTGCAAAGAAAGAATCTAGAATTGCTGCTGAAGGAATTTGCCAAATTAAAGTTTCAGGAAATACTGCTATTATTATAGAAGTTAACTCAGAAACTGATTTCGTTGCTAAAAATAGTGATTTTACAACTTTTGTAGATTATTTAACTGATAAAGTATTAGAAAGTGATGCTACTACTTTAGAAGAAGCATTAGCAATTAAAGATGGAGAAGAAACTATTAATGATAAGCTAATTGCATTAGTTGCTAAAATAGGAGAAAAAATTAGTTTTAGACGTTTTGAAAAAGTTACAAAGAATGATAATGAAGTATTTGGAACTTATAAACATATGGGTGGTACTATTGGTGCTATCATTGTTGCAAATGGAGTAAGCGAAGAAGTAGCAAAAGATGTTGCAATGCAAACTGCTGCTATGAATCCAACTGCATTAAAGAGAGAACAAGTTCCACAAGAAGTAGTTGATAGAGAAGCAAAAGTTATTAAAGAACAAGTTATGGGAGAAGGAAAACCAGAAGAGATAGCTGAAAAAATGGTAACTGGTAGACTTAATAAATTCTATAAAGAAATTTGTCTTGAAGAACAAGCTTTTATTAAAGATTCAGGTGTAACAGTTAAAGATTATGTTAAAAACAATGGTGGAGAAATCGTTTCTATGATTAGATTTGCTGTTGGTGAAGGAATTGAAAAGAAACAAGAAGATTTTGCAAGTGAAGTAATGAGTCAAATTCAAAATTCATAATTTTACTTTACAGAGTATACAGTGGTTGTATGCTCTTTTTTTTGCATTTTTTCCTTTTTTTTGATATAATATGCACCAATAAGAGGGGGATTAAGATTATGGAAAATGTAAAAGTATCATCAATTGAAAAGTTAAATAAGCAAATTGATATGTTAGCAAATGAAGAATTCTTAGAAAAGACTAAAAAGCTTTTTACTAAAAAAGAAGTGAAGACAAGAAAAGTAATCCAAGAGGAGCCTACTTTAACTGATATTAATTTATTGGATAATTTAATGCCTGATTATGAAAATAAAACTATGGTTTATGGGGCAAAGGATTTGAATAAAAAAGTTGATTTATCATTTGTTTCTAAAATTAAAAAATTTGTAATTGATTATTTAGATACAGATATTTATAACGATGTTGTAGAAAATAGTTTATGTATTGTGATAGGGACTTTAATAATAGCAGTTATTATTTTTATCTTAGCAATTTAGTTTTATTTTACTTTTAAAATGTTATAAAATATAATATAATTATTTTAAGGAGAGATGAATTTAATGGACACTGAAATGATTAAACTGGATATTACAGATAAATTGGAAAAAGCATTAGAAACATTAGACAAAAGATTTGCAACTGTTCGTGCTGGTCGTGCTAATCCGTCAAGTTTAGATGGAATCGTAGTTGATTACTATGGTAGTATGACTCCATTAAAACAATTAGCTACTATATCTGTACCTGAAGCAAGACAATTATTAATTAAGCCTTTTGATAAAAGTTGTCTTAGTGCAATTGAAAAGGCAATTCTTGCATCTAATTTAGGATATACACCTGGTAATGATGGAGAAACTATTCGTATAGTTATTCCTGAACTTACTGAAGAAAGAAGAAGAGAACTTGTAAAACAAGTAAAGGCTTTATCAGAAGAATCTAAAGTAACTGTAAGAAATATTAGACATGATGGTTTAGAAGATGTTAAAGCAGCTGAACTTCCTGAAGATGTAGAAAAAGGAATGGAAAAAGATATCCAAGATATGATTAATGATGCAAATAAAAAGATAGAGGCTAAATTAAAAGAAAAAGAACAAGAACTACTAACTGTATAGTAGTTCTTTTATCTTAGGTCGTAAATTGACAAAATAATGAAAAAATGGTATAATTATGCTACTTTTTAAGGGGAGAAGATAAAAGTGAATCAATATCAAATTATAAAAGATTTAGAAGAGAAATTAATAGCTGGAGAAAGTTTAGATGATTTAGAATATCTAAGAATTATTAACTATCGAAGAAATATTATGAAGGAAGACTTAGATAATATAAATAATTCAAATTATTTTATTACTTTTGCTAAATTAAAAGTATTAACTTTATTAGGTAAATTAGGTGGTAAAAAGACGAAGTTTTTACCTGATATAGCAACTTATTATGGTTCAACATTAAATAATTTAAAGGATAATTATAATGAAGTATTAAATGGAGCAGATATAGTAACATTTAATAGAACTAAAACTAATATGGTTACTTTTTTAGGACAAGTAAAAGAACTTCAAAATTATGATAACTTGCTTGATAAATTTGAAGGTGAATTTACTAAAAAATTAAATAAGGGATTAAAGACTTTCCGTGCACCAGTATGTTTGGAAGAGATGATTGCTCTTGATGAATCTCAAGAAAAGATTAAAACTTTAAGCCTTCAATATAGGAGATAATATGGCAGCATATAATGTTTCAGATTTGACAAGAAAGTTAAAGAATAATGAAGAGTTAAGCGATAAAGAATATAATGCATTAATTAAGTTTCATCGTTTTAATTTATTAGAAGAGTTAGATGTAATTAATAATACTGATTTTAAAAAAACTTTTGGGTATTTAGCAGGTTATATGGCAATAGGTAAAAGAATAGAATTTGAAGCTGAGTATTTATTAAGTAGTATTTTATATTTATGTTCAACTTATAATCAAACAAAAATAAACCATATTATAGCTTTGAATGGCTCAAATACTGCTAGTGCAAATTTAAATAGATATAATGTATTAAATTTTGTAAGACAAAGAGAAGAAGCAGATAATTATGGTTATTTATTAGATAATTTTGGGAATAAACTTATAAATGATCTTCAAAATCACGATTTATTTAAATATTCGGAGAATATATTAGAAGATGATATTGAAAAGTTAGAAAATTCTAAAGAAAAAATAAAAATTTATAGTAAAAATTATTTTAATTAAATAATTTTGTGTTATAATAATTGATATCGACATGGATTAAGAAGTAGTAGTAAATGATTCTTTTTAAGAGAACTTGTGATTAGGTGTGAACAAGTAAAGATAGTTTACGAATTCGTCTTAGGAGTTCTTATTAATAGTAAGCGTATTTCTTGCGTTAAAAGATTAGAGTGTATAGTAGAGAACTATGAATTAAGGTGGTACCGCGATAAAGTCGTCCTTAAGTTTATAGTTCTTTTTTTAATCCATGTAATTTAAGGAGGAAAATATGAGTATAGAAAGTGTTAAAGAAGACTTAGAAAAAGACTTGAAAAAAGTTAATTCACTAGAAGATTTAAATGAATTAAAGATTAAGTATTTAAGTAAAAAGGGTTTAATTACAGAACTAAATAGTGAAATTAAAAATATTGAAAATGATAAGAAAAAAGAATTTGGTCAAAAAGTAAATGAATTAAGAAATACTTTTAATGATTTTTATGAAAATAAAAAGAATGAATATGAAACTGCTAAACTAAATGAGAAACTAGCAAAAGAAGCTATTGATATTTCTTTACCTGCTACCCATGTTCAAAGTGGTGCACCTAATATGCTTGAAAAGTTAGTAGAAGATGTTGAAGAAATTTTTATGTCTATGGGATATGATGTTGTGGATGGTCCTGAGATTGAACTTGATAAATATAATTTTGAAATGCTTAATATTCCAAAAGGTCATCCAGCAAGAGATGCTCAAGATACATTCTATATTGAAGGAGAAGAAATATTACTTAGAAGTCAAACTTCACCAGTTCAAGTTAGAACTATGTTAAAGGGAAAGGGAGAAGTTCCAATTAGAGTAATTTGTCCAGGTAAGACATATAGAAGAGATGATGATGATGCAACTCATTCACATCAATTTATGCAAATAGAAGGTCTTTTAGTTGATAAAGATATTTCTTTATCTGATTTAAAGGGAACTATTGATGTACTTGCTAAAAGATTATTTGGACCTGAAACTGAAACTCGTTTCCATCCAAGTTATTATCAATTTACTGAGCCTTCAGTTGAAGGAGATATTAGCTGTTTTAATTGCCATGGAGAAGGATGTCATATTTGTAAAAATACTGGTTGGATTACAGTGGTTGGTGCTGGTGTTGTTCACCCTAATGTTCTTCGTATGAGTGGCTATGATCCAGAAAAGTGGAGTGGATTTGCGTTTGGATTTGGTGCAGATAGACTTACTATGCTTAAGTATGGAATAGATGATTGTCGTGCTATTTATAATACAGATTTAAGAGAAGCAAAAGCATTTGATAGGAAGGAGATGGAGTGGAATGATTAGTTTAGAATGGGTTAAAGATTATATTGATATTTCTGATCAAGATTTAAAAGAATTAGCTGTTAAAATTACTAAGTCTGGTATTAATGTTGAGAAGGTTATAACTAATCATATTGATAATTTAGTAATTGGTGAAGTTGTTGAATGTGTTGATCATCCTGATAGTGATCATTTGCATGTATGTCAAGTTAATATTGGAGATAAGGTAACTCAAATTGTTTGTGGTGCTCCTAATGTTAGAAAAGGTTTAAAAGTTATTGTTTCATTGCCAGGTGCTGTTTTACCCGGTGACTTTGTAATTAAAGCAAGTAAAATTAGAGGAGAAGAATCTAATGGAATGATATGTGCTTTGTATGAATTAGGATTAGAAGAAAAAACTGAAGAAGCATATAATAGGGGAATTGAAGAGTTAGATAAAGATGCTCCTGTTGGTGCAGATCCTCTAAAATATTTAGGACTTGACGATACTTTATATGAGTTAGATATTCATAAACATAGAAATAATGATTGTTATTATCATATCGGATTTGCTTATGAGATTGGCGCTATTTTAAATAGAAGCGTTACTCTTCCAAATTGTGATTATAAGGAAGTTAGTGATTCAATTGAAAAACATTTTTCTTTAGATGTTGAGTCTAAGAAATGTCCTTATTATAGTGCTAAACTGGTAAGAGGTGTAAAGATTAAGGAAAGCCCAGAATTTATAAAAAGACGTCTTAGTGCTGCTGGTATGAGACCTATTAATAATGTTGTAGATATTTCTAATTATGTAATGTTAGAGTATGGTCAGCCACTACATTTCTTTGATAAGAAAAAGCTAGGAGATAGAATTTTAGTAAGAGATGCTAAGGATAATGAAGAAGTAGTTACACTTGATGGAAAGAGTCGTGTATTAAACAGTAATGATATTGTTATTACTGATGGAGAAAAAGCTGTTTGTATTGCAGGAGTAATGGGTGGAGAAAATACTGAAGTTGATAGTAATACGACTGATATTTTAATTGAAGCTGCAATATTTGATCCTGTTAGTATTAGATATACTGCAGCAAACTTAGATTTAAGAAGTGAAGCATCTATTAGATATGGTAAGGGTTTGAGTTATGAATATACAGAGAAAGCTTTAAATCGTGCTTGCCATTTATTAGAAAAATATGCTGATGCTGAAATTTTATCTGGAGTTGTTAAGTATGATGTGATTCCAAAGACTGAAAAATTTGTAGAATTTAGCGCTGAAGATATTAATAAAATTCTTGGAATTAAAATAACAGAAGAAGATATGAAGATTGAACTTGGAAGACTTGACTTTGAATATGAATTAAATAACGGTATGTTTAAAGTGGTTATACCAAAAAGAAGACTTGATGTAGATCCAAATGTTAATGATATTGCTGAAGAGATTGGTAGACTTTATGGTTATCAAAATTTAGTTTCTACACTTCCAAAAGTTTCTATTAGACAAGGTGAGTATGTAGGGGACGTTAAATATCGTAAGCTAGTTTCAAAAAGATTAAGAAGTTTAGGATTAAATGAAGCTAAAACTTATACTTTGGTTTCTCCTTCAATGGCAGAATTGTTTGATTATGAAGGAAAAGAAAAGGTTGTCTTGCCAAATCCGATGAGTGTTGATAAAAGTATAGTTAGAACAACTTTAATTCCTTCATTACTAAATGTTTATGACTATAATAAAAAACGTAAAGTAAAAGATGTTATGTTATATGAAATAGCTAAAACATATGATAAATCTTATAATGAGGAGAGTAAAGTTTGTGGGTTATTATCAGGAAGTTATTTATCCAATGGATGGGATTTAGATAAAAAAGTAGATTTCTATTTAGTAAAAGGAATTGTTGAAAATATTTTAGATTATATGGGATTTAAAAATAGATATAGTTTTTCTATTAGTCATTCTAAAGACTTACATCCTGGTATAAGTGCTGATATTTTACTTGATAGAAAAGTAATTGGTATTATTGGTAGAGTACATCCAAAAATTGTAAAAGATGAAGTATATGTTTTTGAACTTTCTTTACAGGCTTTAATGAGTAAAATTAAGCCATTAAAGTATAAGGAGGCTCCAAAGTATCCGACTATTGAAAAAGACATTGCTTTTATATTAGATAAAGATGTTACTGCAGGAAGTGTTCTTGATTTAATTAAAAAAGCAGGGGGAAGACTTTTAAGTGATGTTAAAGTATTTGATGTATATACTGGTGAAAATGTAAGTAATGATAAAAAATCATTAGCATTTAATTTAGTATTTATGGATAATAATAGAACATTAACTGAAGAAGAAGTAATGCAAATATTTAATAATATTAATGAAAAAGTATGTAAGGAATTTAATGCAATTTTAAGAGATAAATAGAAAAAGGACTAGTTATTAATCAATAACTGGTCCTTTTTCAACTCTTCTTTTTATTATCATTATTAGTTGATCTTTTAACTCTTCAGTTGCATTTTCCCAAATTAGTTCAAAAAATACTCCTAGTCCTGGTAGTGTTATTTCATCTTTTTCTTTTACAGATTCTGTAATCGCTCTACGTAAAGTTTCATAGTTGTCTCCTTTAAAGTTATTTATAATATGTTCTCTTATATCAACGTCCATAAAATCCTCCTTTAATTTATTTTGGTTAATATAATAAAATTTATACAAATATTTCCTAAAATACTAATTGAAATAAAAGCATTTTTTTTATATAATGAATTATAGTAGGGATTATACTAAAGGAGAATTGGTATGAGAAGAAAAAAGTCTAGAACAAAATATTTAGTAGTTTTAGGATTAGTTTTATGTGTAAGTATTGGTTACGCCTATCTTTCAAGTAGTTTAAATATTACAGGGCTTGGACATTTAAATAGGAGTGTTTGGTCTATCTATTTTTATGATTTGAAAGTTACTAAAGGAGAAAGTCTTGCGACTACAGCTCCAACGATAAACGGAAATAAAACTACGTCTTTAGAATATTCAGTTAATTTTACTAAGCCAGGAGATGTTTATCAATTTAATGTAGATGTTGTAAATGATGGAACAATGGATGCAATGATTAGTTTAATTAACAAAACGGAGTTAACTGATGATCTGAAAAAATTTGCGGATTTTACAATTACATATGCTGATGGAAGTTTGCTTCAAGAGAAGAATTTTTTAGGTAGTAAAATGAGTGACTCATTTACAGTAACAGTTAGTTATAGAAAAGACATTAATGTAGAGGATTTGCCAACGACTGAGGCATCAATCAATTTTGAACTTGGACTTGAATATACTCAAGCAAAAGACTCTGATAATAGAAAAAATAAATCTTTAGTAATAAAAGATTTATCAGAAAACGGAAATGATGCAATTTTAATTGGTGGTAAAAAGAATAATGATAATACGATTACACTTGATGGTGTAAATGATTACATGAATTGTGGATTTGATAATTATGATTTTGGAAATACTTTAAGTTATGTACTTAGAACAAAAATTAATCAAGGTTCTAGAATTAGTTATTTAATGGGAAATTGGCAACAAGCAGGAATGGGAATAGATTTACAAGAAAACAATACTTTTAGGGCATCTGTTTTTTCTAGAGCTAATAATTATACAAGGTTTATGACTACCCCTGTTAGAAGTGAAAATACATGGTATACTCTTGTATTAACTTATGATGGGGCAAAAGTAAAACTTTATGTTAATGGTGCTGCTCAAACTTCAACAGAAACATCAACTACAGAAATGGATAATACGGATGCAGTTTTAAGTAGTTCTCTTCCAATCTATGTTGGAGCTAATCCAGAACCTGATGGTATTATTACTCAGCCTTCAGCTATAACTGTTTCAGATGTGTTAATATTTAATAGAGCATTAACTGCAGAAGAAATTAATGATAATTATAAGTCTACAGTTAATCCAGTGGATACTACTAATATGTTGGCTTATTATAATTTTGAATAGGACTAGGGAGGAAATATTATGAAAAAGAAAAATAATAAATATGTCATTATACTTTTAGCTTTAGTAATGTTCATAAGTGTTGGTTATGCTTTAATTGCGACTACTTTGGAAATTGGGGGATTTGCTAATGTTAGCCGTGTAAGCTGGAAAATATATTTTGATAATATAAGAGTTTTAAAAGGTGAAAAGTTTCAAGTAGAAGCTCCTGTTGCGAGCAATAAAAATACTACTACATTAAACTATAAAATAGCGCTTGAAGATCCAGGAGATGAGTATTCTTTTGATGTTGATGTTGTAAATGATGGAACAATAGATGCGATGATTAGTTTAATAAACAATAGTGAACTTACAGAGGAACAAAATAAAATAACTGATTATATTATTACTTATAGTGATAGTACTCCTATTACTGAAAAGAATTTTTTACCAAAACACAGTAGAGATTCGTTTAAAGTAACTGTTAAGTTTAAAAGAGATATTCAAATGGAAGATTTACCTAGTAGTGATAGTGAGGTGAATTTATCTTTAAGAGTTGAATATTCACAAGCTAAAGATGCTGATTTAATTAGAAATAATGCTGTTAAGTCTAGAGTTATAAAAGATTTATCTGGAAAAGGTAATGATGCTGTTATGAGTTATGGTGCAGTAAAAAATGATGGTGGAACAATTACTTTAAATGGAGAAAATCAAATTATAGATTTAGGTCTTGATAATCATGATTTTGGAAGTGGTGTGAGCTTAGTTATTAGAACTAGATTTGATAAAATAAGGTCTGAGAGAGATCAAGAATTTTTTGGGAACTGGGAAGTTGCTGGATTAGGACTTTATTTGACTTCTGAGGGAAAGATAAATGCTTCAATTATGACAGAAGGATCTTATAAGTTTTTTGCATCAGACTTCATAGTAAATACTAGTGATTATTATACTATTATTCTTACTTATGATGGATCTAAGATTAAGATTTATGCAAATGGAAATGCAATAAGTAGAGCTGGTAGTACAACTGATTTTGAGTTGCCTGTTACTGGTAATGTTGCGGTTAGTTCTCTTCCTATATATATTGGTGGTAATCCTAATATTTGGGATAATGAACTTCCATTTCAAAATCCTTCAGCAATTACTGTGGATGATGCCTTAATTTTTGATAGAGCGTTAACTGCTGAAGAGATAAGTGCTAATTATACAGGAGCTATTGATGGAGAAGCTATAAGCTTTGATAAAATAATTGCTTATTATGATTTTAATTAAGAAAGGTTAAATCCTTTCTTTTTTTTGTTTTTTATTATAAAATAAGATTGGTGATACACATGAATTTTTTACTTGATGGAGAAAATTATCCAGTAATAATAGAAAGAACTTTAGGTCAAAAAAATACTTATATTAGAGTTAAAAAAGATTTAAAAATACATGTATCTACTGGAAAGTTAACTTCTAACAGGTCAATAGTTAAGTTAATTGAAGCTAATTATTCTAAAATAGAAAATATGATAATAATTCAAAAAAAGAAAAAGGAAAATAATGATGGTTTTTATTTTCTTGGAAAAAAGTATGATATTAAATATATAGAAGAAGATAAGTTATATTTAGATGGTGATTCTGTATATATGGGTAAAGATTATGATATTTATAAATTTTATAAGAAAGAAGCCAACAAATTATTTTTAGAGCGTCTTGAGTTAAATTATAATAATTATACTCGTAACATCCCTCATCCAAAGTTAAGAATTAGGAAGATGACTTCTAGGTGGGGAGTTTGTAATATAAAGACACATATAATTACTTTAAATTTAGAACTTATTAAAAGAGATATAGGTTATTTAGATTATGTAATTATTCATGAGCTTACTCATTTAGTACATGGCGATCATTCTAGAGAGTTTTGGAGTGTCGTTGAAGAGAATATGCCTAATTTTAAGAAGTATCGTAAGGAGATGAAAGAATTTTAATGGTCATAACTAGTTTGGAAAATGAAAAAGTTAAAAATTTAATAAGACTTAATAAGAAAAAGTATAGAGATATTACATCACTTTATTTAGTTGAGGGTGACCATCTTGTTATGGAAGCTTTTAAAAGTGGAGTTTTAGAAGAAGTGATTTTAGAAGAAAATAATGATTTTTCTATAGAGATGCCAATAACTTATGTTAGTTCTAAAATAATTAATGCAATTTCTTCAGTTGAGACACCAACTAATATAATAGGTGTTTGTAAGAAAAAAAGCAGTAATCAGATTGTTGGCAATAAAATTCTTCTTTTAGATGAATTACAGGATCCTGGTAATTTAGGAACCATAATACGTAGTGCAGTTGCGTTTAATATAGATACAATAATTCTTAGTGAAAATACAGTTGATTTATATAACCCTAAAGTAATTAGAGCTACTCAAGGAATGATGTTTCATACCAATATAATTACTATGGATATGGCTTTAGCAATAGATAATATCAAAAATCTTGGAATAGAGATTTATGCAACTGATGTTAATAATGGAATAGATGCTCGTAGTTTAGAAGGTAATGCTAAAAAAAGCTTTGCCTTAATAATGGGAAATGAAGGTAATGGAGTTAGAGAAGAAATTAAAGCTTTGGCCGATAAAAATTTGTATATAAAAATGAATAGTAATGTTGAAAGTTTAAATGTCGCAATCGCAACTTCTATTCTTTTATATGAGATGGGGAGATAGTATGTTATTTGTAGGTAGGATTGTTTCAACACATGGTATAAAAGGAGAACTTAAAATTATTAGTGACTTTCAATTTAAAGATAAAGTTTTTAAAGTTGGAAATAAGTTATATATAGATGATAAAGAATATAAAATAATGAGTTATCGTAGACATAAGAATTTTGACATGGTTACTTTAAATGACTATAATAATATCAATGATGTTTTGCATCTACTAAAGTCTAAAGTCTATTTTAAAAAAGAAGATTTATCTTTAAATGATAAAGAAGTTTTAGATAGAGATTTATTGGAATATATAGTGATTTCTACTAATAATGAGATTGGAAAAGTAGTTGAAGTTTTCTTGGCTTCTCCTTCAAATAAAATTATAAGAGTAATGTTTGATAAGGAATATTTAATACCTTTTAATTCACCTATGCTTGTAGGGGTTAATAAAAATAGAAAAGAAATAGTTGTAGATATTGAAGAGTTTAAATAGGAGAATATTATGGAAATAAATATTGTAAAAGAATTTACTGATACTCCAGGAGGTAGGTATATTAAACAGGGACCTTATTCTGGAGAAGAATTTAGAGAAACTATTTTGAAAGTTAAATATGATTATTGTTTACTAAATAAGGAAAAATTAATTATTAATTTTGATGGTGGTTATGGTTATCCTATAAGTTTTATAGATGAAGCTTTCGGTGGAATGGTTAGAGATGGATATAGTGCTAAGAAAATGATTAAGAATATGGTATTTATAACAAAAGATCAGCCATCATTAAGTGAAAAGATAGTAACATGCATAAAAGAACATGATAAGATAAAGAAAAATAATAAAATAAAAGTATTGTTTAATAAAAAATAAAATAGAATGTAGAGAAGAGGTTTATATATGAGGATTGATATACTTTCATTGTTTCCTGAGATGTTTAACAATGTATTTAATGAATCTATTATAAAAAGAGCTAAAGAGCTTGGAAAAGTTGATATTAATATTGTTAATTTTAGAGATTTTACCAATGATCCTCATAATAAGGTTGATGATACTCCTTATGGCGGAGGTGCTGGAATGGTACTTACTCCACAACCTATATTTGATTGTGTTAAGTCACTAAGAAAAGATAATTCTTTAGTTATTTTATTAACTCCTGATGGAGAAGTTTATAAACAATCTAGGGCTTATGAACTTAGTCATAAAGAGCATATTATATTAATTTGTGGACATTATGAAGGGTTTGATGAAAGAATTAGAAGTATTTGTGATATGGAACTTAGTATTGGTGATTACGTATTAACTGGTGGGGAAATGGCTGCTATGGTTATAGTTGATTCTGTTACTAGATTACTACCAGGTGTTATTACTGAAGAGTCTCATTTAAATGATTCTTTTAGTGGAAAATTACTTGATTATCCAACATATACTAAACCTAGAGTATATGAAGGAATGGAAGTGCCAGAAGTGTTACTTTCTGGGGATCATAAAAAAATAGCTGAATATAGATATCAAGAGAGTCTTAAAAAGACATTGGAGAGAAGACCTGATTTATTAGATAAAGAGTAGGTGATGAAAATGTATTCTGTAAGTTTTAAGAATGTTAAGTTTAAAAAAAATAAAGTTAATGGTTTAGAATTATTTAATTTAGAAGGCTTTACTATGTTTACTAAAAAGGGATTTAATATTAATAATCAATTAATTAACGATTTGAAAATTATTGATAAATCTTTGGCATATAAAATAGTAAGTGAAAAAGTAGAAAGAAGATATAAGAAACTTCTTAACTTACTTACAGAATTAATAATAAGTGATGATGATAGTGGCAGTGATTATCGTGAAGCTCTAAATCAAATTGAAAGATTTAGATTAGAAATTAAAAATAAATATAGACATTATTTAAAACAAAAAGAAATTGAAAAAATGTCACATGAATTGACTACTTTAAAAAAAGAAGCTGAAAAAAGACTAATCATTTTAAATGAAAACATAATTAGTTATAAAAATGGGAAAGGAAAATAGTATTTTTCTTTCTTTTTTTTCTAGATTTGTGTTATACTTTATTTATAAGAGTAGGGGTAGGAAATAAATATATTATGGTGGTGATTAGTTAGTATGAAAGATACTACAAAGACTAAGAAAAAGGCAACAAGTTCAACTAGAGCTAAAAGTAAAGTAAATAGTGATCCAAAATGGAAAGCAAAAAAGAGTGAAGAAAAAGAAGCAACTAAAACAGTTAAAAAAACTACTACAAAGAAGTCTACGGTAAAGAAAACGACTACTAAAAAAAGTGAGACTCCTAAAAAAGTAGTTAAAAAAACTGTTGTTAAAAAAGAAGAAAAGTCTCCAAGCTCTTCAATTAGTAAAAGAGAGGGCAAACGAGTAGACAGAGCATATTTAACTGAAAAGTATAATATTCAAAAAACTGATGTTTTAAATAAGGAAGAAATTATAAAAGCTTATGAACAATTAGATAATGAAGAGCCTATTAAAGAAGAAAAAAAACATGATAGGGTGGTTCCTAAAACAAACAATATGAATAGAGCTCATTATGGTTTTACTTCTAGAGTTTGTACATTAGTATTAATGTTTTTATTATTCTTAGTTTTGTGTATTGTTTTTATTTTTAAAGCGATAGATTATGAATTGGGTGGAGGAATTACTTATTCTGAGTATACTTCTAATGATTATTCTGTATGTACTAGTGAAAATGGTATTTATAAAGGAACATGCTTAGAACGTGATTTGGAATATATTTCGAGTATTACTGAAAATATTCAAGCTACATTTGACTATGAAGCTTTGTTTAGTAAGAAGAATAGCTATAAGGCTAACTATTATGTTATAGGTAAGTTAAAAATATTTGATAAAGCTGATTCAACTCGTGTTAGATATACAAAAGAGGATGTTTTAGTTCATAGTACTTCTTTAGAATCAAATAGTGAAGTTGCGTCTTTTTCAGTAGATGTAGATGTTGATTTTATAAATTATAGTAATATAGTTAAAGATTATAATAGTAAGATAGGTCTTGTTTCTAGTGGTGAATTAGAAGTAGCTCTATATTTAGAAGAAAATGATGTTTCTAGAAAAATTTCTTATATTACTATACCGCTTACAGAAGAAGCTTTTATGATTAAGACTAGTAATTTAGATAATCAAAATCAATTAGTTATTTCTAATAAAGAAGAAAAAGTTGTTGATCCAGTATATTTATTTATTGCTGTTGTGTCAATGATTATGGATGTATTATTATTTATCTATCTTGTTAACTTTATTAAAATGGGATTAAATTCTGATAATGAATATAATACTAAGTTAAAAGCTATTTTAAAAGAGCATGATGATATTATAGTAAATACAATTAGTAGATATGTAATACCTGATGGATATAAGGTTGTAGAGCTTGAAAGTTTCCAAGAATTAATGGATGCTAGAAATTCGTTAGAAAAGCCTATTGTTTATGAAAGAATAAATAATATTAAAAGTAAATTTTATTTAGAAGATGATAAGACTATTTATTTGTATAGTATGAAAGATGAAGGAAAATAATATTTAGGAGAAAAGTTATGAAAAAGAAAAATAAGTATATTGTAGTAATCATATTAGTGTTATTTCTTAGTGTTGGATATGCCTATCTTTCAACTAATCTAGATATTAATGGTGTTTCTATTGTTAAAAGAAATGTATGGGATTTGCATTTTGAAAATATAGTTGATACACACAAAGGTGCAACTATTGATATTCCTGCTAATATCTCAGAGGATAAATTATCTATTGATTATCAAGTTACTTTAAATAAACCAGGCGATGAATATTATTTTTATGCAGATATTGTAAATAAAGGTACAATGGATGTTATGCTTAATAACTATGAAATAACAGGGTTAACTGATGAACAAAAGAAGTTTATTACTGCTACTGTTACTTATAATGATGGTACTGAGTTAAAACAGTATGATTTACTTGAAAAGACTGAAGGAAAAGATACTTTAAAAATATATGTAAAATATAGAACTGATATTGAAGTTGAAGATTTACCTTCTAAAGGTGACTCAGAATTTAGGCTTAATTTAACAGCTACTTATGTTATGGCTGATGAAAATGCTAAGTTAAGAAGCAATAAAAGCTAGAAAATACTACAGAAGTAGTATTTTTTTCTTTGTAAATGTGTTGATTTTTAATAGGTGTTATGCTATAATCTACTTTGTCAAGTGAGATGATCCGCTGATTACTCAAAAATAATTTAATTATGATCGTTGGTAGAATATATATTGAGAGGAGAATTTTTAATGAACATTATTGACAAAATTAATGCAAAACAAATTAATCCTAACATTCCTGAGTTCCGTGTTGGAGATACAGTAAGAGTAGATGTTAAGATTATTGAAGGTAAGAGAGAACGTATCCAAGCTTTCGAAGGTGTAGTAGTTGCTAAACGTGGAGGAAGCGTATCTGAAACTTTTACAGTTCGTAAAATATCTAGTGGTGTAGGAGTTGAAAGAACTTTCCCAGTAAACTCACCAAAAGTTGCTGGAATAGTAGTTGTACGTAAAGGTAAAGTTAGACGTGCTAAGCTTACATTCCTTAGAGGTATGGTTGGTAGTTACCGTATTAAAGAAAGAGGACAAAAATAATAAAATAGAGCCAAGGCTCTATTTTTTTGTTATAATTAGATTGGGTGATTTGAATGGAAAAAGTAGTTAGTGTGATAAAAGAAAATTTAATTTATATAATTATTATTTTAATAGTGCTATTTATTAAAATATATATTTTTTCTCCAATTAGAGTTAGTGGTGAGTCTATGCATCCAACATTAGAGGATAAAGATATAATGATATTAAATGAATATTATTATCGTTTTAACGATATAAAAAGGTTTGATATTATAGTCATTAAACTGGATAATGAATATATAATTAAAAGAGTTATAGGTTTGCCAGGAGAGAAAATAGAATATAAAGATAATAATTTATATGTTAATGATAAAAAAATAAAGGAAAATTTTAGTCATGAGAAAACTATAGATTTTAAAGCAAATGTTTCAAAAGATGGATACTTTGTTTTAGGAGATAATAGAGTTAATTCTACAGATAGTAGAGTATTAGGAGCTATTACTAAGGATAAAATAAAGGGTAAAACAAATTTGACTATTTTTCCATTTAATAGACTTGGAGATAAGAGGTAGTAATATGAAAAATAAAAAAATAACAAGAAAAATAAGCCAAGGTATGTATGTTTTGACAACATATGATGGAGGATGTATAGTTGATGCGGTTTCGCAGATAAGCTCAAGTGATGAACCACTTATTTCGGTTGCAGTAATGAAGAATAATTATACTAATGAATTGTTAAAGAAAAGCGATAAGTTTGCATTATCTGTAATAGGAGAAAATGTTGATGGTAATCTTATTAAGACATTTGGAATGAATTCAATGAGAGATATTAATAAATTTGAAAATGTTGATACTTCTATTGTAGAAGAAATAAGAATAATCAACGATTCACTTGGGTATATGATTTGTGAAATAGTTGACTCAATTGAAAATGATACACATACAGTTTTTATTGGTAAATTAATTGAAGCTGATGTTTTTTCTGATTCTAAGCCAATGACATATCAATATTATCAAGAAAATAAAGATGAATTGTTGAAGGTTAAAACTTCATTAGGAAAAACTGCTTGGGTATGCACTGTTTGTGGTTATATCTATTATGGAGAAGAACTGCCAGAGGATTTCAAGTGTCCTAAATGTGGTGTAGATAGAACTTTATTTGAAAAGAAGAACTAGGAGAAACAAATGATTAATTTTAATGATATAAATTATGAACGAACTGATTTTGAAGAGATTAAAGAAAAGATAAATAGCTTAATAGATAGATTAAGTAATGAAAATAATTTTTCATCATATTTAGAAATTTTTAGAGAAATAATTTCTTATCAGTCTCACATTGAAGAATTAGCTGATTATGCTGATATTAGAAATATGAGAAATTCTAAAGATCAATTTTTTAAAGAAGAACTTGAATATTGGGATGAATTTAAACCTAGGTATGATCTTTTGTTTATTCCTTTTTATAAATTGGCTTTAAATTCTCCTTTTCAAGAGAAACTGAAGAAAGTAATACCAGATAATTTTTTTAATACTATTAAATACAAGCTAAGAATTTCTGATGATTCAATTATTTCTCTACAACAAAAAGAAAATCAATTAAAAGCAAAGTACAGAGAATTAAATAGGAGTTTAATTAGTTTTAATAATGAGGAAAGACCTCTATCTTTTGTAACTTCATTTTTTAGTTCTAATAATCGTGAAATAAGAAAAAATGCTCATGATGCGGTTAATGACTTTTATTTATCAAAAAAAGATCAATATGATGAAATATTTTATGACATGGTCAATGTAAGAGGCGAATTAGCACGTAAACTAGGTTTTAGTGATTATTCTGAATATAGCTTATACTCTCTTAGAAGATTTGGTTATGATTATTCTGATATTAGAGATTTTAGAGAAAATATTTTAGAATATTTTTCTCCAATAATAGATAAAATTAATGAGTGGAAGAAGGACGAATTATCTATTAATCATTTAGAATATTTTGATACTATTTATTTTAATGAAATGCCTAAGCCATTATATAATGATCAGCAATTACTAACTAATTTAGAAGAATCATTTATGAGTGTAGATAAAGATTTATATAATTTGTATTGCATTATGCTTAAAAATAACTATATTGATCTAATACCTAATGATAATAAACTTAATATTGGTATTACGAATTATTTAACAGATACTTGTATGCCAACTATAACTGGAAACTTGAAAGGTACTTCTTATGATGTAGAAGTTACTACTCATGAAGTTGGTCATGCTTTTCAAAAATATTGTGCAAGTAAAATGGATAAAAATTATATAGTTTCTCCACTTTTAAAGTATCCAACTTTTGATATTGCTGAAATGTTTTCTTATGCTATGGAATTAATAATGATGGATCATGTAGATAATATATTTAATGATGAAGATTATCAAAAATATTGTTTTTTAAAAATAAAAGATATGGTTTCAACTCTTCCATATATTTGTCTAGTTGATGAATTTCAAGAAAAAGTATATAAATGTAATAATTTAAAAAAGGATGATCCTTCTAAGATTTGGCTTGAATTAGTCTCTAAATATCATTTAGAAGTTAGTAATTCAGGACATCAGAATCTAGATAATGGAGGATATTTTTATAGGCAATCACATATTTTTATGAATCCTTTATATTATATAGATTATGCTTTATCTTATTTTGGGGCTTTTTCTATTTGGAATAATTCATCTCTTAATTTAGAGTTTTTCAAAGAAATAGGAAGTGTTGCATCTTATTATCCTTTAAATGACTTGATTAGTAAATATCATCTTGAAAATCCTTTTTCGTCAAAGAATGTAGAATTTATTGGCAATCTTTTAGATAAAGAACTTGAAACTAGAAAAATAAATGTAAAAACTAAATTTAAAAAGTGAGAGTAGATATGAATAGTAATGTGATAGAATTTTCTAAAGTTCAAAATAATAAGAAAAATCTAGTTAATGAAAATTCTGATAATGGGACTTTACTTTTAGCAAAAACTTTTAGAGATTTAGAAACAAGAAAAAATGTTCCTAATGATAAGCCAGGCTATTATAAGTGGTGGGCATCTAAAAAATCTTTAGAGTTACTTTTAAACTCATCTTTTATTAATAAAAAGTATTTAGATGATATTTTACCTTTTTTATGTTCTAAAATTATAGATGGAAAAGACTATTATTATATTTACGTTGGGATAGCAGTTAAAGAGTCAATTTATAGTAGAATTAATTGGCATATTAGGCAATCTCATACTATAAGTAGTCTTAAAAGTGGGTACCTTTCTACTTTTAGATTTAGTTTATGTAGTTTGCTTTCTTTAGATTATAATGATGAAATATCTACTAATAAATTTATTGATGAATTATATGTAGAATATTTTACTATTGATGAAAAGATTAAAAGTAAAAAGGCCAAAAATATTATTGAAAAAATCGAAAAAAAGGAAATAGAAAATAATAATTTACCAATCAATATAAGTGGTAATAATAGTACTGTTTTAAAGCCGTTTATTAAAGAGTTAAAAAAAGCTAGGAAATTATCTAAGAAATAGGTTAGAATAATATATAGGGAGGAAGGTTTGATGAAAAAGAAGGTATCAATATATGAACTTCAAATTGGGAGTTCTCTTGCAGATGACATTAAAGCAAGAGATGGACAAACTTTAATTGCAAAAGGTGTAGTCCTAAATGAAAAACATTTAGATAGATTGAGACAATGGTTTGCTGGTTCTGATTATAAGTTTACTATAGAAGTAAATGAAGATATGGAGGAACCTAAGAATGTTCAAATGGAAAATCTTCAATCTAAAGCCATAGATTTTATTAATGATGTTTTTAAAGCTGAAGGAGCAGATTTAGATCGTGCTTTATCTTCAATTGATTTAAGTATTTTTAATATTTGTGAAGATTTAAAAACAATTTCAGACTTACCAGATGATGTTATAAAAATCATGTATCATAATAAGCCTGGTAGTCATTATTTTAGAGTTACTAGAATGGCAGTTGCATTAGCTAGTATTTATAATAAAGATAAACCTAAAGATATGCAGATACCATTAAATTCTATTTGTCTTTCTGCATTATTACATGACTTTGGTAAAAGATATAAAAATGATCCTAATGGATTACGTGCACTACCATTTAATGCTAGTACTCTTAAAGGGACTACTATAAATCCTAAGTCAATAGGTGGTAGTTATGATGATAATCTACATAGTGTTTATTCATATGTTGCATTTAAAGATAAGCTTCCAGATGAGGTAAGAAGAACTATATTATATTGTAATTATGAAGATTTTAATAGCAGAATTAGCGTAAAGCCAGATGTTAAAGCTGCGAGTATAATATCTTTATGTGATGTATATGATACATTACTTGAACATGCTATGGGGAATGATTTGTTATCACCTTTTGAAAATGTTATATCATATATGTCTCAACTTGCGCATAATGGAAAGATAGATAAAGATACTTATAAAATGTTTATCGATCATTTTACAATTTATCCACATGGCGTTAAGGTATTACTTTCTAATGGTCAAGAGGCTATTGTTGTTGGTAAGTCTAAAGAATTTCCTACAAAACCTTCCGTTTTAGTGATTGATAATAGAGGTACTAATGTAATAGATTTAAGTGAGACTACCAATATTACTATTAGAAGAGTACTTCAAGATGATGTATCTACTGATAGTAAAGTAAGTACTATGCAGGATCGTCAATTACAAAGTGCTGTTTTACCTGTAGATGTAGATGAGTATACTCCTAAAGGTGATACTGCAAGAACTTTAGAGTTAGATGATAAAAAGTCTAATAAGCAAAAAGTTTTAGATAAGAAATTAAAGGATTTCTTTGGGAGATAATTTTGAAATCAAATATAAAGAAAGTACTTATAAGTACTTTTTTTATTAATATTAATTTTTACTTTAAAATAGATAGGTTGACAATAAAATAAATGTATTATATGTTGAACTTGTAGTTTATAAACTTTTTCACTAAAAAATGAAGTTTGTATATTGGAGAGAGTAAATTGTATGAATAGTAGTAAAAGATTTGAAAAATTAATTCAAGATATGAGTAATTGTTCTTTATGTTTGAATTTTCCATGTGCAAGTAAATCTTTAATTAATATTTATAAAGATTATAATTTTTGTACTAATATTCCATCTATTTGGACAGACTGGTTTAATAGATTAGATTCAAATATAATGATAATTGGTCAGGATTGGGGACCTTATATTGAGATGAAAAAAATTAATGGATCATTAGAAAAAGACAAACTTAATTGGAAAGAATTAATAGAATCAGAAAAAAGCCTTACTAAAAAAATGCTAGAAAAATTTATTATAGAGTCATCTAAAAATAAATACAATTTAAATGATTGCTTTATAACTAATGCTATCATGTGCGCTAGACAAGGGAACAATTATAGAGGAAATAATATAGATTTAAAAAATTCTACTATAAATTGTAGTAGATATCTTGAAAGACAGATTGAAATTGTTAAGCCAAGAGTTGTTTTAACATTGGGATTATATCCATTAATATCTTTATCAAAGATATATGGATTTGGTATTAGTAATACATTAAAGGAAACAATTAAAAGGTCTCCTGAAATTCACCTTAATAATTTTATTGTAATTCCTCTTTATCATCCAGCTGCACAGATTAGAAAAGAAGAGCAATTGGAACAATACAAAAGAATATGGAAGCATTTAGAAAATATATAATAATTAGACATAAGGATAAGTTTTAATAGATTACTAAATTTCTAACCAGTGATGAATCTATGATATACTATTAGTAGAGAAATGATTCTAAATAATATTAAATAAAAATATATTTTATTATTTACAAAAAATTCAAAGGAAGGAAATGATAAAATTGACAAAAGATTTAATGGTTAGAAGCAGTAGTGCTGAATTTTTAATTTTTGAAAGACAAAAAGGAGAAAAAGGTATTGAAGTAAGATTTGAAAATGGAGATTTGTGGTTAACTCAAAAAGCGATATCTGACTTATTTGATACTAGTAAACAAGATGTTAGTTATCATTTGAAAAATGTATTTAATACACTGGAATTGGATGAAAATTCAGTTGTCAAAAAATATTTGACAACTGCTAGTGATAATAAAAAATATAATACTAATTATTATAATCTTGATGCAGTTATTTCTATTGGATTTAGAGTAAATTCTGAGAAGGCAATTCAATTTAGAAGATGGAGTATAAATGTTTTAAAGGAATTTGCAAAAAAAGGTTATATAATTGATAAAAAGAGAATGGAAAATGGTATTTTCTTTGGTGAAGATTATTTTGAATCTTTACTTGCTGAAATTAGAGAAATAAGGCTATCAGAAAGAAGATTTTATCAAAAAATTACGGATATTTATGCTACAAGTATAGATTATGATAGAAAATCACCAATTACAATTAATTTTTTTAAGCAAGTACAAAACAAAATGCACTTTGCAGTTTCTAATAATACAGCTGCTGAAACCATATATAATAGAGTTGATTCTGAAAAAGAATATATGGGACTTACATCTTGGAAAAATTATCCAAATGGTAAAATTTTAGAAACAGATGTAGTAATTGCTAAAAATTATTTATCAAAAGTAGAGATAGAAGGTTTAGAATTAATTGTTTCATCGTTTTTAGACTTAGCAGAATCAAGAGCAAAAAGAAATATTCCAATGACAATGAATGATTGGAGCAATCTGTTAGATAAGTATTTATTACTAGATAATAGAGATATATTAAAAGATGCTGGCAAAATATCACATGAAATTGCTTGTGATAAAGCATTAACTGAATTTGAAAAATATAGAATAAAACAAGACAAATTATATAAATCTGATTTTGATTTATTATTAGAAGAAGCAGGTGATTAATAATGAACGAAAAAAAGTTAACCCAAAGTAACATCAATTGGTACCCAGGCCATATGGCCAAGACTAAAAGGCAGATTGCTGAGCAATTAAATTTAATAGATATAGTTTACGAAGTGGTTGATGCTCGTATGCCTTTATCATCAAAAATAGCTGATATTGATGATTTAATTAAAGATAAGCCAAGAATAATGGTTATGACAAAATATGATTTATGTGATAAAGTTGAGACGGATAAAATAATTAAATATTATGAAGAGCTAGGGTATAAGGTAGTGCCAGTTGATTTATTAAATGGTAATAATGTTAAGAAAATACTAGATGTAACATCTCAAATAATGAAAGAAGAAAATGAAAGAAGAGAGTCAAAAGGATTAAAAGCAAGAAATGGTAGAGTTTTAATAGTTGGAGTACCTAATGCTGGAAAGTCAACACTTATAAATAGACTTGTTGGAAGAAAAAGTGCTGGTGTAGGAAATACTCCAGGTTTTACTAAAAGTCTTAGCTGGATAAGAATTAATAAAGATTTAGAACTTTTGGATTCTCCTGGTATTTTGTGGCCAAAGTTTGAGAATCAAGAAACTGCTCATATTTTAGCAAGTTTTTCTTCAATAAAAGAAGAGATATTAAATATTGATGACATTGCTTGCTTTATTTTAAGAAAATTATATGAGTTATATCCAAATAATTTGAAGGAAAGATATGGTATTAAAGAATTAGATGAAGATTTTATAGAGGCATATGACATTATTGCTGCAAAGCGAGGAGCTTTATCTAAAGGTGGAGTAGCAGATTATGAAAAAGTATCTAATATAATTGTTAAAGATTTAAAAAATGGTTATATTGGTAATGTAACATTTGATAGATTAAAATGAAAAGCTTAGTCTTTTTGTTTTTTTAAATTTTAAGATATAATGTTTTTGATTAGGTGATGATTATATGAATAAAACAGAAATAGATAATTATATATATGAGAGAGAATTAAGAGATAAGGGAATAACTTTAATAGCTGGTGTTGATGAAGTTGGTAGAGGTCCATTAGTAGGTCCAGTTGTTGCGGCATGTGTTATTTTACCGGAAAAATTTATTTTAGATGGTCTAACTGATTCAAAGAAACTTAGTGAGAAAAAACGTGATTATTTTTTTGAAGAAATAAAAAGACAAGCTATATCATATGGTATTGGTATAATAGATGAGAAAAAGATTGATGAAGTTAATATTTATGAAGCTACTAAGTTAGCGATGAGGGAAGCTATAAATAATTTAACTATTAAACCAGAACACATATTAATAGATGCAATGCCACTTGAATTAGATATTCCTACTACTTCTATAATAAAAGGGGACTTAAAAAGTATTACAATAAGTGCTGCATCTGT
Organism: uncultured Bacilli bacterium; assembly: GCA_949451605.1. Lineage (GTDB taxonomy): Bacteria > Bacillota_I > Bacilli_A > RF39 > UBA660 > RUG14891. The sequence continues at coordinate 14,367 of CASTSB010000008.1, read as the reverse complement.
AATAGCTAAAGTGACAAGAGACAGGATGCTTTATGATTTGGATTTGAAATATCCTATGTATGATTTTAAAAATAATAAAGGATATCCAACAAAAAAGCATTTAGAAGCCATTGATGAATATGGTATAATTGATGAGCATAGAAGAAGCTATGGACCAGTTTCTAATTATATTAAAAAAAATAATTTAAAATAATTTATGAATGTCAAATAAGTTACGTATTATATTATAGAGAGTTGACAAACTTCAAATTTATTAGTATAAGTATTTTTTGATGAAAGGGATTGATTTAATGCAGAAATATTTAGTTATAGTGGAGAGTCCAAGTAAGAGTAAAACGATTGAAAAGTATTTAGGAAAAGACTATAAAGTAGTTTCTTCTAAAGGGCATATTAGAGATTTAGCAACTACTGGTACTTATGGATTAGGTGTAGATATTGAGAATGGTTTTACTCCAAACTATGTTCCAATAAAGGGCAAAAGTAAAATAATTAAGGAATTAAAAAAAGATGTAAAAGATAGCGAACTTGTCTATCTTGCAAGCGATCCTGACCGTGAAGGAGAAGCTATTGCTTGGCATTTAAAGGATGCTTTAGGTATCAAAGATAAAAATTATAAAAGAGTTTTATTTAATGAGATTACACATGACAAAGTAATTGATTCTATCAGTCATCCTACTGTTATTGATGATAATTTAGTTAAGTCTCAAGAAACTAGAAGAATTCTTGATAGAATTATAGGGTTTAGATTATCTAAGCTTTTACAAAGTAAAATAGGTGCTAAGAGTGCAGGTCGTGTACAAAGCGTAGCTTTAAAGTTAATTGTTGATCGTGAAGATGAAATAAATAAATTTGTTCCTGAAGAATACTGGACTATTACTGCACAATTTCCTCAATATGAAGCTGTTTTATTTAAATATAAGAATGATGATATAGAATTACATAACGAGGACGAAGTAAATAAAGTTTTAGATGCTTTAGATAAAAAATATATCGTAGAAAGTGTTTCTGCAAAAGAAAAATCTCGTAAGAGTAAGTTACCTTTTATAACATCAACTTTGCAACAAGAAGCTTCTACTAAGCTTGGTTTTTCTGCTAAGAAAACTATGTCTATTGCGCAAAAGCTTTATGAAGGTATTGATCTTGAAAAAGAAACCGTAGGTTTAATTACTTATATGAGAACAGACTCAGTTCGTTTATCTAGTGATTTTGTAAATCCTGCAATGAAATATATTGAAGAAGAATTTGGAAAAGAATATTTAGGTAGTGTTAAAACAAGTAAAAAAACAGAAAATGTTCAAGATGCTCATGAAGGTATTAGACCAACTAGTGTACTTAGGGAGCCTGAAAAGATAAAAAAATTCTTATCTTCTGACGAATATAAATTATATAATATGATTTTTAAAAGAACTATTGCTTCTTTAATGGCAGATGCTTTAGTTAATCAAACTACTATTATATTAGATAATAATGATTATAAATTTAAAGCAACAGGACAAGAGTTATTATTTGATGGATATTTAAAAGTGTATTCTGATTTTGAATCTAGTGAAGATAAAATATTACCTAAAGTTGGTGAAAAAGAAGAAGCATTGTCATGTGCAGTTGTTCCTGAGCAACATTATACTAAACCACCAGCTAGATATAGTGAAGCTAAGTTGATAAAAGAAATGGAAGAACTTGGTATAGGAAGACCTTCTACTTATGCTAAAACAATTGATACTATTCGTGAACGTGGCTATGTAGTTATGGAAGATAAAAAATTTAAACCAACAGAAATAGGTGTAGAGACTACTAATAAGCTACAAGAATTTTTTAGTGATTTAATAAATGTAGAATATACTAGAGATATGGAAGATGAACTTGATAAGATTGCTGAAGGAAACTTAGTATGGAATAGTGTATTAGAAGAGTTTTATAAATTATTTGAACCACGTGTAAAAGATGCATTTGCTGATATGGAGAAAAAAGCTCCTGTTGAGACAGGTGAGTCTTGTCCAGAATGTGGTAGTCCTCTTGTTGTTCGAAAAGGTAAATATGGTGAGTTTACTGCATGTAGTAATTATCCAACATGTAAATTTATAAAAAAAGAAGAAAAGGAAGTTGTTTTTATAGCTGATTGTCCAGAATGTGGTGGAAAAATTGTTGAAAAACCTACAAGAAAGGGAAAAGTATTTTATGGTTGTGACAATTATCCAAAATGTAAGGTAGCTACTTGGGATAAACCAACAGGTGAAGTTTGTCCAAATTGTTCTAAACTTTTAGTGGAAAAGAAGGACGGAACTATTAAGTGTATGGAATGTGATTATACTAAAGAATAATTAGGAGCAGTAGCTCCTTTTTTGATTTTTGAATGAATTTGTGGTATAATATGCAATAGGTGGTTTGGTATGAGTAATTATTATTTAATTGCAAGAAAAGTTGATACTAATAGTTTTAAAATTATTGAGCTTAAAAGTAAATGGTACTTAAAAAATGGTAACGATATTCTAAAAAGAGCAAATAGCTTAGAAGCTATTGACCTTGTGACTACTAGGTTTAAAGATAGTGATGAAATGACTGCAAGACTTTTTGAAAAAGGTCAAATAGAATATGGAAAATATGACTTCTTTATAGTTAGCAAATATAAAAAGGATAATGAGGAAAAATTACGAGTTCAAGAAGTTATTTTTAATGCGAAAGAAGAAAGAATAAATGACTTTAGACAAATAAGTTATAGTAGTTTAAATAATAAACTAAAAGATAATCCTAAAAATATTAGACTTTTTGATAAATTTATTACAAAAGTTTATTATGATAAAAATGATTTTAATAAAGTTATTTCTACGGGACTTAGTGCTTTACCTAGAAAAGTAGTAGAGCTTTGCTATACTATTAAAAATAGTAATACTGTACCATATAATTTAAAATATAAAAATGCTTGGATGATGGATAATTATGGAATATCTAGAAGTATAATTGATTTGCTAAATAGATATGATAATTTGAAAAGTATCAGTGAACATGTTAAGTATTTTAATGAACTAAATAATCAGAGATCTTTAATTAAAAATGATTTATTAAAAGTCTGTGATAAGAATTATGTTAAAGGACAGGTCTCTTTGTTTGATAACAAAGATGCATCTAATGTAGAAGATCTTGGTTTAGAAGACAAGAAAAACTATGTTTTAAAAACTTTAAAGAAAATAGAGCTTTCTATTTTTGAAAACATAGAAGGTAAGACAATTATTAATCCTTATAAGTTAAATGTTAGTTTTACAAAAGAAGAAGAAAAGACTCTTGTTAGTGGATTGAATAAAAGGTTATTATACGCAACATATCTTTATAATTTTCATAATGAAAAGTTAAAAAATAATAATTTAGGTTATGGAGAATATTCGGTTTTAGAAGAAGATATAAATGCTGATTTAAAAGAAATTAGAAATTACTTAAAAAGTGAAAGTACTGTGAATAAAGCTTATCTATTTTGTACAACTTATAATAAATTAAAAACCAAATCTTGCAGTTCTTGGGATGTGAAGACTTATCAAAAAAAATGAACTTACAAATAGTTATTTAGATTATTTGAAATATGAAAAGAATTATTCAGAATATACTGTTGATAATTATGGTAGAGATATTTTTGAATTTTTAGATTTTATTAGTAGTGAAGGAATTGATTTTTTAGATGTTACTTATGATGAAATAAGATTTTATTTAATGTATTTGAAAGATAAAAGAAAAGATTCTAATTCTTCTATTGATCGTAAGCTTTCTAGTTTAAGAGGTTTTTATAAATTTTTAGCTGGAAAGAAAAAAATTTCATCGAATCCTTTTTCTTTAGTTAATGGATTAAAGAAGGCTAAAAAGTTACCTAGATATTTTGAATATAATGAACTTGAGGAATTATTTGAAGTACCAGACTTAAGTACTCCTCTTGGTCAAAGAGATAGATTGTTACTTGAAGCTTTATATGCTACTGGAGTTCGAGTAGGAGAGCTTGTAAAAATAAAAGTTAAAGATATTGATTTAAGTAGTAGAACTATATTAATTTTAGGTAAGGGTAATAAAGAGAGAATTGTAACTTACGGGGATTATTGTAGTGAAATATTAGAACAATATTTAAAAGATGGATATTTAGAATTAAATAAAAAGAGTAGTGAATATTTGTTTTTAAATAATAATGGAGGAGAGTTAACAGAAAGAGGTGTAAGGTTCATTCTTGATAAGATAATTGAAAAAACTTCTCTTAATAAAAATATTTCTCCCCATATGTTAAGACATTCTTTTGCAACGCATTTGCTTAATGAAGGATGTGAACTTACTACAGTTCAAAAATTACTAGGTCACGAAAGCATTAAAGCAACTCAAATTTATACGCATGTTACGACTGATAGATTAAAAGAGGTATATTACAATTCTTTTCCAAGAGCAAAGATTGATGATAAGGACTAAAAGGTCCTTTTTTTAGTATAAATTTGTTAAATATCTTTTAAATTTAAATCTTTTTAGATATAATAAAATTATTCGAAATAATGTCTTTTAAAGGAAAAGAGTTACATCGCTTGACTTTGGAGAGATTGTTTTTGATTATATTAATTTAGAGGTGAAGTGCATGAAAAAGAAAAATGGAAAGAAAAAAACGATTATTACTTCTTTAATATTAACTTTATTAGTTGTATTAATTTGTTTTTTATTTATACCTTTATTTTCTAGTCTAAAATTTGGACTTGATTTACAAGGTGGTTTTGAAATTTTATATAAAGCAGAATCTATTGATGGTTCTAAAATGAATCAATCTAAACTAACTGCTACATATAAGACATTATCAAAAAGAATAGATTCATTAGGGGTAAATGAACCTTTAATCATTTTAGAAAATGATAATAGAATTAGAGTACAACTTGCGGGAGTTACAAATCCTGATGTTGCGCGTAGTCAATTATCAACAGTTGCGACTTTAACTTTTCGAGATGTAGATGATAATTTACTTATGACTAGTGATGTTTTAAGTTCTGGAGTTGCGGCTAAGGTTTCACAAGACTCTTCAGGTAACCCTGCGGTTGCTCTTAGTGTAAAAGATAAAGATAAATTTCAAGAAGTAACAAGTAAAATTAGCTCAAAAAAAGATGGAGAAAATTTAATTGTTATATGGCTTGATTATAATGGAATGAAAAATTCATTTAAAAAAGAGAAAAATTTATGTGGTTCAAGTGAGTCTAACTGTCTAAGTGCTGCATCAGTTTCTCAAGCTTTTGCAAGCGATGTTATAATTCAAGGTAATTTTACTCAAGAGGAAGTTCAGAATTTAGTTGATTTAATTAATTCTGGAAGTTTACCTTCTAAACTTACTGAAATATCTTCTAACACAGTTGGAGCTAGTTTTGGAGATGAAACTCTTGAGAAAACATTAATAGCTGGTATTATTGGTGTTGTTGGAATAATTTTAATATTATTATTTGTATATCATTTTGCTGGATTTATTTCATCAGTTGCAATGATTTTATATACTTTCTTAGTATTCTTAGTATTTTGGATTGTTGGTGGAACTTTAACTCTTCCTGGTATTGCAGCATTAGTTCTAGGAATTGGTATGGCAGTTGATTCAAATGTTATAACTTTCTCTAGAATAAAAGAAGAATTATACAAAGGAAGAAGTCTATCATTTGCATTTAAAGAAGGAACTAAGTCAAGTTTTAGTGCAATAGTGGATTCTAATATTACTACTTTAATAGTAGCAGTTATAATGTTTATGTTAGGTGAATCTAGCATTAAAGGTTTTGCTACAATGTTGATTATTACAGTAATTGTTACAATGTTAACTATGGTATTACTTACTAGATGGTTATTAGGATTATTTGTTAAAACTGAATATTTTGAAGGAAAAACAAATTTATTTATAGCTGTTAAAAAAGATGATATTGCAAGTGTTAGTAAAAATGAAGAAATTAAAAAAGTACCATTTAAAAATGTTAATTTCTTTAAACATAAAATATTATGTGTTGGCTTATCAGTTGTAATTATATTAATTGGTATTGTAAGTTTTTCAATGAATGGATTTAATTTAGGAATTGATTATAAGGCTGGAACAAATATTACTATTGTAAGTGATGAAAAACTAACTAAAAAAGAACTTACTAGTGATTTGTCAGAAAATGATTTAAAAGCTTATTCTATTAATATAAATGATACAGAAACGAATATAAGAATAGATAAGGCATTAAGTGGATCTAAAGTTAAGGAATTAAATAATTATTTTGAGGATAAGTATGATGCAAAAGTTAATATTGGTGTTGTAAGTAATATAGTTGCAAAAGAATTAATTAAGAATGCATTATTTTCAGTTCTTATTGCACTAATTGGTATCATTGTTTATGTTTCTCTAAGATTTAAGCTAAGTTATGCTATAGGTGGAGTTATTGCTCTTTGCCATGACGTTTTAATAATTTGTAGTTTATTTGCTTTATTAAGATTAGAAGTATCTTCTATGTTTATTGCAGCATTGCTTGCAATTATTGGTTATTCAATTAATGATACAATTGTGTCTTTTGATAGAATTCGTGAAAATATAAATAATGAAAATAGTAAAAAAATTACTAAAGAAAGATTAGAAGAAATTGTAAATATTAGTGTTCGAGAAACATTTAGTAGAACTATTTATACAACTGTAACAACTCTTTTACCAGTAGTTGCGTTAATATTCCTTGGAAGTAAAGAAATACTTACATTTAATATGGCAATGTTATTTGGAATAGTTGCAGGAACTTATTCATCTATTTTTATTGCGACATTAGTATTCTTAATTTTTGAATCTAAAAATTTAGGTAAACCAGAAAAGAAAAAACGTGTATATAAAGATGAAATAGAAGAAAAGAAAATAAAGGGGATTAATTGTTAAGGAAGGAGATGATTCCTTGTCAAAGTCTAGAGAAGATATTAGCCTTGAAGAGATAATTGCAAGTGCTAAGAATTATATAGAAGATGAATCTCAGCTTGTAGTAATTGAAAAGGCTTATAATTTTGCTAAAGAAAAGCATGAGGGGCAATATAGAAAAAGTGGGGAGCCTTATATATATCACCCAATGAATGTTGCGATGATTCTTACTACTATTTATGCAGATTATGAAACTATTTCTGCAGGTTTTATGCATGATGTTTTAGAAGATTGTGATTGTACAAAAGAAGAGATGGAAGAAGAATTTGGACCAACAATTACTAAATTAGTTCAAGGTGTAACAAAACTTAGTAAGATTCATTTTTCAACTGAAAATGAGTATTTGATTGATTATTATAAAAAAATTATTGTTGGTATGAGTGAAGATGTAAGAGTGATTATAATAAAGCTTGCTGATCGTCTTCATAATATGCGTACACTTTGGGCAATTCCTGAGGATAGACAAAAAATAAAAGCAAAAGAAGCACTTGAAATATTGGCTCCTATTGCTCATCATTTAGGAATACATAAAATAAAAAGTGAGCTTGAAGATTTATCACTTAGATATTTAAAACCAGAAGTATTTTATGATATTGCTGAAAAATTAAATAAGACAAAACTTGATCGAGATAAATATGTTTATGATATGCAACAAGAAGTATCAGATCTTTTAACGGAACATCATATTCCTCACGAGATTAAGGGACGTGCTAAATGTATTTATAGTATTTATACGAAACTTGATAAAGGCAAAAAGTTTAGTGATATTTATGATTTACTTGCACTTAGAATACTTGTGCAGACAGAGCAAGAATGTTATTTAGCTTTAGGTATAATTCATTCTAAGTTTAGACCATTGCCACGTAGATTTAAAGACTATGTAGCAATGCCTAAACCAAATATGTATCAATCACTACATACAACAGTATTTGGAATTGATGGAAACTTATTTGAAATTCAAATACGTACTCATGAGATGGATGAGGTTGCAGAAAATGGAATTGCTGCACATTGGTCATATAAAGAAAACAAAGGATCTAATTCTAATGCAAATTTGACTTCAACTACTGAACAAAAATTACAATTTTTTAAGTCAATAATCGATTTAAGTCATGAACATATGAATAGTGAAGAATTTGTAAATAGTGTTAGGGACGAAGTATTAAATAATAATATTTATGTATTTACTCCAAAAGGTGATGTTATTGAATTACCTAGAGGAGCTACACCTCTTGATTTTGCTTATAAAATTCATACTAAAGTTGGTGAGACAACTGTTGGAGCAATTGTTAATAATAATATTGTTCCACTTAACTATGAATTAAAAGATAATGATATTGTAAAAATTAATACTAATAAAAGTTCTACTCCTTCTAAAGAGTGGATAAATATGGTTAAATCTACGCAAACAAAAAATAAGATTAGAAGTTTCTTTACTAAAAATGATCGTGAAATATATATTGAAAGAGGTAAGTATAATTTAGAAAAAGAATTAAGAAAAAGAAAACTTACTTTTCAAGAATTCTTTAGTGATATTAATATAAAAAAAATATGTGATGCGATAAAAGTCGAAACTTTAGAAGAAATTTATTTAGCAGTTGGAAATGGTAAAGCTACTGTAAGTGGTGTAATTAATATTATCGATAAGGTAGAAGAAGTACCTGCTCCAAAAATTGTAAAAGTTCAACCTAAAAATGTTGATGCAGATATAATAGTAAGTGGAATAGATAAAATAAAAGTAAATTTGGCTAATTGCTGTAATCCAATATTTGGAGATTCTATAGTTGGATATATTACTAAAGGAAATGGTATAACGGTTCATAGAATGAATTGTCATAACTTATCAATGTTAGAAGATAGAACATTAGAAGTTAATTGGAATAGCAATGTAAATAAAAGGTATTTAACTTCTTTACTTATCCATACTAATAATATTGAAAATCATATGCTTGATTTGATGCAATCTATTTCTTTATTTAATGTAAGTGTTGATGGTATTAAGACATTAAGCGAAACAGATAAAGTAATTTATGAAGTGACTTGTTATGTTACCGGTCTTGAGCAATTAAATAAAATAATGTTAGGTATTGAAAGACTAACTTATGTAGATAAAATAGAGAGGGCTTTTAAATGAGAGTTTTAGTTCAAAGAAGTGGAAAAGCTTCTTGTAAAGTTTCTTCTAAGACAGTAGGAAGTATTGACAGTGGATTGGTTGTTTTTGTTGGATTTACTGAAGGTGACTCAACCGAAAATATTAAATATCTTGCTAAGAAAATTGCTAACTTAAGAATATTTCCTGATAGTAATGATGTTATGAATTTAAGTATTTTGGATTATGGTGGACGTGTGTTATCTATTTCCCAATTTACTTTGTATGCAGATGCTACGGGTGGTAATCGACCTAGTTATATAAAAGCTATGAAAAATGATCAAGCAATTAAATTGTATGAGGAATTTAATAATGAATTAAGTAAATATGTAGAAGTATCTACTGGTGAGTTTGGTGCTGATATGGAGATTAATCTTACTAATATAGGTCCTACTACTATTTGGTTAGAAAGGTGATTTTATGACTAAGAAATTAAATTATACAATAATTAATTTGGCTGCGCTTATGTTATTTCTTTATATAGGTGTTTCAAATATTGGTTTATGGATGGGATTTTTTTCTAAGTTCTTATCAGTTATGGCACCTTTTATAGTTGGATTTGCTTTTGCTTATGCACTAACTCCTATAGTTAACTTTTTGCGTGAAAAGGGAGCTAGTAAAAACTTTGCAGTTACGCTTGTAGTAGTTTGCTTGGTTTTAATAGTAGCGGCAGTTTGTTTTATAACATTTCCATTAATATATGAACAATTTTCTTCATTTGTTGATATGATATTAAAATTTATTGATAATATTGGATATAAGTTTGATATAAATTTAGGTTCTTTTGAAATTAAAATTGAAGATTATTTAAATAATATTCTTTCTGATTTAGGAAACTTTTTAACAGCTTCTACATTTGATGTAATAAATAGATCGTTTGGTTTTTTTAGTAAGTTTATTGTAGGGTTTGTTGCCTTTATTTATTTCTTGGCAGATATGTCTAAAATCAGAAAATGGGTAAGAATTGTAACAAGCAAATATAACAAGAGAACTTTCGAATATATAGAGTGTTTAGATATTGAAATCTTTAATTGGTTAAAAGGTCTAATTATATTTATGATAATTCAATTATTTGAATATAGTCTTTTGTTTTTTATAGTAGGTCATCCTAACTGGTTGATACTTGGTATACTAGCGTGTCTTACAACTATTATTCCATATTTTGGAGGAGTTTTAACAAATATAATTGCAATTCTTACTGCAACTGTTATTTCGACACCTCTTACAATTGCAACTATTGTAATTTGTTTAATATTTCCTCAGCTTGATGGATATGTTATTTCACCACATGTTTATGGAAAAACTAATGACATTAATCCATTAATTACGATTATGGTAGTTTCTGTTGGTGGTACTTTGTTTGGTTTAGTAGGAATAGTTATTGCACTTCCTGTTTATTTATTACTAAGAACAACTTACCATTTTTATAAAGGTGACTTAAAAAGAGGAATTAGTAAAGTTAAAGAAGCAATTTAAGAAAATGCTTCTTTTTTATTTACTTTTTTTTTAAAGTAATATACAATATGGGTAACTTCTTTGGAAAGAGTATGGCTACTTATTATTTTAGAGAGAATATGGTTGGTGAAAATATTCATAGTATTAGTTTGAAGACATCCAATAAATGGAAGCGGGTTACTTCGTTAACAGTAAATTAAGTAAAAAATAAGGTGGCACCACGATTATTTATCGTCCTTTGGGTAGCCATCTTTTTATTTTTAGGAGGAATAAAATGATACAAAAACAAAAGGGCTGTAATGATATTAAAGGTTATGAAGCAAAAGTATGGAAATATGTTGAAGCTGTAATTGATGCGACTATGGAGAAATATAACTATAATTATATTAGAACTCCATTATTTGAAGCTACTGAACTATTCCATAGAGGAATTGGAGAAAGTACTGATATAGTAACTAAAGAGACTTATGACTTTGAAGATAGAGGTGGTAGAAAAATAACTTTGAGACCAGAAGGTACTGCAGGAGTTGTTAGAAGCTATATTGAGGATAAGATGTATGGTGATCCCACTCAGCCAGTAAAGGTTTATTATAATGGTACAATGTATAGATATGAAAGACCTCAATCTGGAAGAGACAGAGAACTTACTCAATTCGGAATGGAAGTTTTAGGTAGTGATGATCCACTTAGTGATGCTGAAGTTATTTCTTTAGCAGTTAACATTTATAAAATGTTAGGACTTAAGGAGATTAAAGTTAATATTAACTCTTTAGGAGATGCAGAATCTAGAAATAATTATAGAGAAGCTTTGATAAATTATTTTAAACCAAGAATTGGAGAACTTTGTGAAGATTGTCAAAGTAGATTGGAAAAAAATCCATTAAGAATATTAGATTGTAAAGTAGATAGTGAACATGAATTACTTAAAAACGCTCCAAAAACTATAGATTATTTAAATGACGAAAGTAAGGAAAGATTTGATTCTGTTAAAGAGTATTTGGATATATTAGGTGTCAATTACGAAGTTAATCCTAATATTGTTCGAGGGCTTGACTATTATAACCATACTGTTTTTGAAATTGAGGCTAAAGTTGAAGGCTTTGGTTCTAATAATGTACTTGGTGGTGGAGGTAGATATAATGGACTTGTTGGTCAATTGGATGGTCCAGATACTCCATGTATAGGTTTTGCATCAGGAATAGGTAGACTTGTTAAAGCACTTGAGCTTGAAAAGGTTAAAATGCCTTTAGTTTTGGATATTGATTTATTTTTAATGTATGTTAATGAAGATGAAAAGAAATATGCGGCATATCTTTCTCAAGAATTGCGTATGGCAGGTTTTATTGTAGATACAGAATATGTAGGAAGAGGATTAAAAGCTCAATTTAAACAAGCAGATAGACTAAATGCAAAATATATTGCAGTTTTAAATAGTGAGGATTTAAACAATAATGAGATAAAGATTAAAAATAATAGAACTAAGGAAGAAGAAACAATTAGTTTAGATGCTTTAATATATTATTTAGATGAGAAGCTAAATGCTAGTGATGAATATGATGATTGTACATGCTCTGATTTAGAGTGTAATTGTGGTGGCGATTGTTGCCATGATGAATGTGAGCATGAACATTGCAGTTGTGGACATCATCATGAATGATAAGGAGGATTTTTATGAATAAAATAAATATAGAAAATTTAAATGATTATTTTGAAAAAGAAATTACTGTAAGTGGATTTGTTGATAATATAAGAAACTTACAATGGGTACAATTTGTTATACTAAGAGATGCAACTGGAAAGGTTCAAGTTACTATTGAAAAGAGTGCTTCAGAAAATAGTAAGATGGTAGAAATTATAAATAGCTTGCCAGTTGAAAGTACAGTAAAAATAACAGGAAAAGTAGTTAAGAATGAAAAAGTTAAATTAAATGGAATGGAAATTATTCCAACTAATATAGAAGTTACAAGCGAAAGTCTAGATGAATTACCATTTAATTTTAAAGATTTAGAAAACGTTAATATAGATACTAGACTTGATTATCGTTTTATTGATCTTCGTAATGAAAAAAATAATTTTATGTTTAAAGTTCAAAGTACTTTAATTAGATATATGAGAGAGTATTTATATAATAATGATTTTACGGAGATTCATACTCCTAAGCTTTTAGGGGCTGCTAGTGAGTCTGGTGCTGAAGTGTTTGAGGTTAAGTATTTTGACAGATCTGCATATCTTGCTCAATCACCACAGTTTTATAAACAAATGGCAATAGCTTCTGGAATGGGTAATGTCTTCGAAGTTGCACCTTGTTTTAGAGCAGAGAATTCTAATACTTCAAGACATGCAACTGAATTTACAAGTTTTGATGTAGAATTTAGTTATATAAATGGTTACGAAGATGTTATGAACTTAGAAGCAGAGATGTTGAGTTATGCTTTAGGAAAGTTAAAAGAAGAACTTGGTGATAAAATAGAAGAAGTATTTGGTCAACCAGTTGTTGTGCCAACATTACCTTTCCCAACTATGAGACTTCAAGATGTTTATAAGGAATTAGAGGAAAGATATGGATATAAAGTAGAAGAAAGTGAAAAGACAGATTTAACTACTGAAGCCGAAAGATTATGTTTTAAGCTTGCACAAGAAAAGTTTAACCATGAATTTATGTTTGTAACTGATTATCCAGCAGAGAAGCGAGCTTTTTATCATATGAGAGATAAAGATGGAAAACTTCAAGGTTACGATTTAATTTGGAGAGGTGTTGAGATTACATCTGGAGCTCAAAGAGAACACAGATATGAGGAAATATGCAAGAATGCTAAGAGTAAAGGACTTGGAGATGACGTTAAGTTCTATTTAGGATTCTTCAAATATGGTTGTCCTCCACATGGTGGGTTTGCGATTGGAGTGGATCGTCTTACTATGTTACTTCTTGGAATACCTAGTGTAAAAGAAACACAATTCTTATTTAGAGGACCTAATAGATTAAATCCTTAGTATTTTAGATAAAATAAAAGAATTAGAAATAATTCTTTTTATTTTTGTCGAAAGTAGTTGCTATTTTATTTTTGTTTTACTATAATGGATATAGATAGTATATGAGGTTATCATGTGCTACTAAGAAGTGGATAGGAGGTGAAAAAATGGAAAGAGAAAGAAGTACTAAAGTAATAGCAATCGTTGCTTTATTAGTTGGTGTAATTGGTTTATCTGTAGGTTTTGCTGCATTCTCTAATACATTAAATATTAGTTCATCTGCAACAGTTAACCCTGATGAAACTACTTTCAATGTTGACTTTTCAACATCTGATACAGCAGTTGAAACAGATCCAATCACAGGTGTTGCTACACCTAACACAGTAACTTTTGGTAATGGTACTATTGATAATACAACTAACCCAACAGTTTCAGGTTTAAAAGCTAATTTTACAGCTCCAGGACAAAAAGTTGTTTACTCATTCTATGCTTATAATGCTGGTCAATATGTTGCATACTTAAAAAATATTACTTATGCTAACGTTGCTGGTAAAGATGCTGCTAGAGTATGTACAGCTGCTGAAGGTGTTACAGATGCTTTAGTTCAAGCTGCATGTGATGACATTACTTTATCTGTTAAAGTAGGTAGCGAAGCTGCAGTTACAGGAACAACTTCTAATATTACTAGCCATAGTTTAGCTACTAATGCTGCTGATGTAGTAGAAATCACTATTGAATATGCTGCTGATGGAGATAGATCTGATGGTAACTTCGATGTTGCTTTTGGTGATGTATCATTAGAATATAGATCTGTTGATAAATAATAAAATAATATATTAAAGATTTTTCTTTAATATATTTTAACAAGATTATTTGGAGGTAA
>CASTSB010000007.1 GCA_949451605.1 uncultured Bacilli bacterium | reverse complement strand
TTTACTTCAATTATAGAAAGAAAAGAAAATGTACGTTCCATGTAGAAAAAGAAGGAATTATCTACTTAATGACAGTAAATGAAGCAAGTTTCAAAGAGGAAGAAGCACAAAAACAAGCAGCTAAAGAAAATGCTAAAAAAGAAGATAAAATTGAAGAGTTAGAAATTGATAAAGAAAACTAGAAATAGTTTTCTTTTTTATATCTTTCTTTTAAATAAGTTGATATAATTAAATAGTATAGGAAGGTAAGTAGTATGGATAATTTCTTTAGAAAATTAGAAAAATATTTTAATAAAAAAAATATTTCTTTGTTAATAGTTTGTATAATAATGTTACTTAGCTTTGGTTATGCAGCGTTTAACTCGAATCTCAATGTATCAGGTTTCTCAACTGATGTTAGAATAAGAGAAGATATAAGAATAACCGGAATTAGAACTAGTAGTTTTAATAATGCTTCTTCTAGTTATGAGGATTATAATAAGACAAACATTCAAGTAGGAGTTACTTTACCAAGTGCTACATCTGAGGCAGTATACTCAGTAGATATAACTAATCTTGGTAATGTAGAGATGGGTATTCTTTCAATTAATAATTTGCCTGATAATTTATCACTTGAAGTACTTGATTACGAAATGAATAAGGCATTATGTCAGGATATTAAATGTACTTTAGGAATGACTAAGACTATTAGAGTTAAGATAAAGTATAAAGAAAATGGCTTTAATAGTAGTAATACATCATATAATTTAAAGTTAGATTTTGACTTTCAAAGAATGTATACAGTTACTTATAACACTAAAGAGGGTTCTAATAAAACGGATAAGGCTATAAATAATGGTACATATAAGTTAGATTTTAATAATGAGACACAAAAGCCAACTAGTATGGCAGTAAAGATGAATGATCAAGCAATAACAAATTATACGTATACTTATGAGAATGGAGTATTAACTATTCCTGATGTATCAGGTGATATAGTAATTACTAACAGTTATATTGATTATTTACGAGTATCAGGAAATCCTGAATCTGAAGAAACACAATTTTTTAATCAAGGAATTAAAAGAAATGAGATAGAGTCAATTACGTTTAAAAATAGTAAAGCGGTGCCCATATCAGTAGTTGAGAGTTTTGATATATCTCAAGATAATACTGGAAACATAATGGCATATTATATGGATGAAGACTCTAACGGGTTATATGAATTGTATATTGGCCAAGATGGAGGAGTAAAAGCAAATCCAGATTCTAGTTTTCTATTTAAATATATGACTAATCTTAAATCAATAGATTTAACATATTTTAATACAGATGCAGTTACAAATATGAATTCTTTATTTAATTATTGTAGTAGCTTAACTAGTATTGATTTGTCAAACTTTAACACTTCTAAGGTAACAGATATATCTTATATGTTTAGTGGATGTAGCATTTTAAATAGCTTAGATTTAAGTATGTTTGATACATCTAATGTTGTGAATATGCGTACAATGTTTTGGGGATGTGAAGCTTTAACAACTTTAAGTTTAAGTAATTTTGATACTTCAAAAGTTACTTTAATGATTGCGATGTTTTATAATTGTAATAAATTGAGTAACCTTAATATAACAAGTTTTGATACTTCAAATGTTACTTCTATGAATTGTATGTTTTATAATTGTATTAATTTATCTAACCTTAATACAGTAATAGGAAGATTTAATACTTCAAATGTTACAGATATGGGAAATATGTTTTATAATTGTAAGGCATCAACTGGTTTATCTCTAGCACATTTTAATACTAGTAAAGTAGAAAATATGGAGCACATGTTTTATGAGTGCTCTAATTTAACTAGCTTAGATGTTAGTAATTTTGATACAGCTAGTTGTACTACAATGTATAGAATGTTTAGGGGCTGTAATAATGTTACTGTCTTGGATGTTAGTAAATGGGATACAAGTAATGTAACTAATATGCGTTCATTATTTTATGAGTGTTATAAGTTAACTTCAGTTGATGTAAGTAAATTTAATACAAGTAAAGTAACCACGATGGCATGGATGTTTAATGATTGTGATTCAATAACTTCATTGGACTTAACTAGCTTTGATACTAGCAATGTTGAAATGATGAATAGTATTTTTCAATCTTGTGATAATTTAGTAAATTTAAATTTAGGTAATAAATTTAATACAAGTAAAGCTATTGATATGGGATATATGTTTAATAATTGTCCTAAACTTACTTATGTCGATCTTTCAAAATTTAATACTTCTAATGCAACTAACATGATTCAAATGTTTAGTGGATGTTCTTCTCTTAATAATATTGATACAAGTAGTTTTGTAGCAACAAATGTAGAAAATATGAGTGCAATGTTTTACGAGTGTACAAATTTAACAAATATTAATTTAGTTCATTTTACAACAAGTAAAGTAAGTGATACTTCTAATATGTTTTATAAATGTAATAGTTTAATATCACTAAATATAAGTAACTTTAACCCTTCTTCATCTACAACAATGTCAAGCATGTTTTATGAATGTAAAAACTTGACAAATTTAGACATTAGTAAATTTAACACATCTAATGTTACTACAATGAAATCAATGTTTGAATCATGCGAAAAATTGATTACTATTAATTTGACACCTAGTACTTTTTTAACTAATAATGTAATAGATATGTCTTTTATGTTTAATTTTTGTCGCGCTTTAACTACTATTGACTTAAGTTATTGTAATACACGAAATGTCTTGACTATGCAACAATTATTTAATCAGTGCTTTGAACTTACAACAATTAATATAAATTCAACCCTTTTTTCAACAGAAAAAGTAACAAACATGCAATGGATGTTTTCACAGTGTAAAAAGTTAACAAGTGTTGATACTAGTAAATTTGTTGCTACTAATGTAGAAAATATGAAGAGTATGTTTAATGAATGTAATAGTATATCATCAATTAATTTGAGCTCTTTTGGAAATTCTAAAACAACGGATACTTCATACATGTTTTACAATTGTAATAGTATGACTTCATTAAATATTAGCAATTTTAATCCATCATTATCTACAACTATGTTACAAATGTTTCAAAATTGTAGTAATCTAACTGCTTTAGATATTTCGAAATTTAACACTAGTAATGTTACCGATATGAGTTATATGTTTTGTAGCTGTAGTAAATTATCTAACTTAACTTTTAATTCTACTACTTTTATAACAAATAATGTTACAACATTAAGATGCTTTTTATATGATTGTACAGCATTAACTAATTTTGATACTTCAAAATTTATTTGTGATAAAGTTACAGATATGTATGGTGTATTTAATAATTGTAGTCTTTTACCAACTTTGGATTTAAGTAATTTAATAGGTAGTAAAGTTACCGAAGCTTCGTACATGTTCCGTAATTGTAGTAATATTACTAATTTAGATCTAAGAAAATTTAATACAAATAATGTGACTAATATGCGTTCTATATTCTATGGTTGTACAAAAATAAAAACAATTAGCGTGACATCGAGTCTTTTTAGGACTTCAAATGTTACTGATATGGGATGGATGTTTTATCAATGTAGTGCATTAACTAGTGTTGATACTAGTGGCTTTGTATGTACTAATGTAGTACAAATGAAAAGTATGTTTAGTGGGTGTAGTAGTTTAACTAGTTTAAATCTAAATAATTTTAGTACAAGTAAAGTAACAGATACTTCTTATATGTTTAATAATTGTACAAGCCTAGGAACGCTTAGTATTGCTAATTTTAATCCAAATTTATCAACGACTATGTATAATATGTTTAATAATTGTAATTCTTTAACTACATTAGATCTAAGTAAATTTAATACTAGTAATGTAACAACTATGCTTGGAATGTTTGAGGGATGTAACAAGATTACAACTATTAAAATAACTCCGTCTTTATTTATAACAAGTAAAGTAACTGCTATGAATGGAATGTTTAATAATTGTAATGAGTTAGTATCAATAGATTTAAGTAATTTTAATACTTCTAACGTTACTTCTATGAGAGTAATGTTTCAAAATTGTAAAAAATTAACATCTATAAATTTAAATCCTAGTAAATTTTTAACAAATAAAGTTACAGATATGGGATGGATGTTTTATACTTGTGAAAGTCTTACTAGTTTGGATTTAAGTGGATTCAATACTAGTAATGTAACACTAATGAAAAGTATGTTTGCTGAGTGCTTAAAATTAGCAACAATAAAACTTAATTCTAGTACATTTTTAACTAATAAAGTAACTGATATGAGTTATATGTTTACTAATTGTAGAGTATTAACTTCTGTTGATACTAGTAGATTTACATGTACAAGTGCAACTAACACATCTTATATGTTTTATCGTTGCGAAGTAATAACTAGTATCAACTTAAGTAGTTTTTCAACTAACAATATTACTAATACATCATATATGTTTTATTGGTGTTCAGCTTTGACTAGTTTAAGTATAAGTAATTTTGATACGAGTAAAGTAACCAATATGTCTTATATGTTTTATTATATTAAAGTTGTTACTTTAGATATTAGAAAGTTTGATGTAAGTAAAGTAACTACTATGACTGAAATGCTTAATTATTCATATACGATCACAACAGTTTATGTTAAAAATTCTACTGTACAGTCTTGGATAAGAGCAAGATTTGATGAAGCTACTAGTAAGAACAGTAATATAAACATTGCAGTTGTTTAAGATAAATAGCACTTTTTTGTGCTATTTATTTTTGTTATTAATTAAATTTTACTTTTAAGTTTAAATAAATTATAATATTTATTGTAGATAGAGGTGGTATTCTTGAATATTTATGGTTATAACTTAGATGATTTAGAAAATTATTTTTTAAGTATCGGATCTAAGAAGTTTCATGCAAAACAATTATTTGATTGGTTATATAATAAAAGAATAGAAAGTTTTAGTGAAGTAACAAATTTAAGTAAAGAAGTACTTTCTAAAGTTAGTAGTGAATTGTCAATTAATAGATTAAAGATAGTAGAAGTACAAAAAGATGTAGATGTTAGAAAATATTTATTTGAACTTAGTGATAATGAACATATAGAGGCAGTACTTATGAAGCATGATTTTGGTAATAGTGTTTGTGTTTCTAGTCAAGTTGGATGCAATATGGGATGCCACTTTTGTGAGTCTGGAAGAAGAAAAAAAGTAAGAAATTTAGAAGCTTATGAAATGGTTTTACAGATTCTAATGATTGAAAAAGAGTTTGGAGAAAGAATTAGTCATGTTGTTGTAATGGGAATAGGGGAGCCTTTTGACAATTATGATAATGTTATGAAGTTCTTTAGTATCATAAATAATCCTTTTGGATTAGCGATAGGAGCAAGACATATTACTGTATCAACATGTGGTATAGTTCCTAAGATAAAAGAGTTTTCAAAGTTTCCTTTACAAGTTAATTTAGCAATTAGTTTGCATGCTCCCAATAATGAATTAAGAAATAAAATAATGCCTATTAATAAAGCTTATTCTTTAGAGGTTCTAATCCCAGCTTTAAAAGAATATTATAAAAAGACTAATAGACGTCTTACTTTTGAGTATATTTTACTTAAAGGAGTTAATGATTCTTTAGAATGTGCAGAGGAACTTGCTAAGCTTGTTAAAGGGCTTAATTGCTATATTAATTTAATTCCTTATAATGAAACTAATAATATTGATTTTCAAAGGACAAATACTGTTCAAATTATGAAGTTTTATGATATACTTAAGAAGAATAAAGTATGTGTAACAATAAGAAGAGAATTTGGTGGTAATATTAGTGCTGCCTGTGGACAACTTAGAAGCAAGAAGGAGGATGTATGAAATCTTTTTATTTAACTGATGCCGGAAAAGTACGTGATCATAACGAGGACAGTGTAGTTATTGTAAAAAACGAAGAAGGTAGTTATTTATTAGCAATTGCTGATGGAATGGGTGGCCATTCTGCTGGAGAAGTTGCAAGTTCT
Organism: uncultured Bacilli bacterium; assembly: GCA_949451605.1. Classification (GTDB taxonomy): domain Bacteria; phylum Bacillota_I; class Bacilli_A; order RF39; family UBA660; genus RUG14891. Next base: position 75,704 of record CASTSB010000007.1, on the reverse strand, counting down.
ATTGCAATAGGCTATGTAAGTAGACATTTTAAAGAAACATTTGCCAGTATGAGTAAAGTTGATGCAGTAAATTGGATTAGAGATACTGTAGATGAAACTAATAAATTGATATTTCAACATGAAAAAAGCCATCCAGAAAGTAAAGGAATGGGAACAACTTTAGTAATGGCAATTTTAACTAGTGATTATTTATTATTTGGTAATGTTGGAGATTCAAGTGGATTTGTTTTAAAAGATAATATTTTACATAAAGTGACTTATGATCATACTTTAGTTAATTTATTAGTTAGTGCTGGTGAATTAACTAAAGAAGAAGCAAGTGTTCATCCTAAGAAAAATGTATTAATGAAAGCGCTTGGAGCTTCTTTAGAAATAGATGTTGATATTTTTGATTGTGATATGGATATTTCACAAATACTTTTATGTAGTGATGGATTAAGTAATATGCTTGATAAGGATCAAATTGAGAAAGTATTAATATCTGATGGTACTCCAGAGGATAAGGTTGTTAAATTAGTTCAGAAAGCAAATAACAGAGGTGGTACAGATAATATATCTGTTGCTTATCTAGTTCGTTTTGAAGAAGGTGAAGGTAAATGATTACAAAGGGGCAAAAAATAAATGAGCGTTATGAAATAATTCGTTCAATTGGTGAAGGTGGAATGGCTAATGTTTATTTAGGATATGATACTATTCTAGATAGAAATGTAGCTATTAAAGTACTAAGAGGAGATTTATCTAATGATGAAAAATTTGTTAGAAGATTTCAAAGAGAAGCTTTGTCTGCTTCATCTTTAGCACATCCAAATATTGTAGAAATGTATGATGTTGGAGAAGATGATGGACTTTATTACATTGTTATGGAATATATTGAAGGTAAAACACTAAAGCAATTGTTAAAAAAACGTGGTAATTTAACTTTATCAGAAGCAATTGATATTATGCTTCAAATTACAGAAGGTATGGCTCATGCGCATGACTCTTATATCATTCATAGAGATTTAAAACCTCAAAATATTATGATTAAAGATGATGGTCAAATAAAAATTACTGATTTTGGTATTGCGATGGCTCTTAATTCTACTCAGTTAACTCAAACTAATTCTGTTATGGGATCAGTTCATTATTTACCACCAGAACAAGCTTTAGGTAAAGGTTCAACAATAAAAAGTGATATTTATTCGATGGGTATTATCTTTTATGAACTTCTTAGTGGAACATTACCATTTAGAGGAGATAATGCAGTGGAGATTGCTTTAAAGCATATGAAAGATCCACTTCCAAGCCTTAGAGATTCTAATTCTGCTTTACCACAAAGCATTGAAAATATAATAATTAAATCAACTGCAAAGAATCCTAAAAATAGATATGATGATGTTAAAAGCATGCATGATGATTTATTAACTGCTTTAGATGACGATCGTATGGATGAAGAACCTTATAAATATAAGTATCCTGAGCATGAAGATAAAAAGAAAGTTCAAAAAGAAGATATATTAAAAGTACAAGATACTCCTGAAATAGAAAATACTGAAGAAGATTTTCTTGATGAGGATAAAAAAGAAAAGAAAAATGATAAAAGAAATAAAATAATTATAATTGTGTTATCTATAGTTGCTGCAATATTTATTATTTCTTTAATTTTTATAATTTTTGTCTTACCTAAATTTTCAAGTAAAGAGGAAACTGTTCCAGATTGTAAGAATTTAAAAGTTAGTAAGTGTCAATCATTACTTGAAAAGAAAGGCTTCAAGGTTGCTAGTAAGATAGAGAGTGTTGCTAGTGATGAAATAGATAAAAACAGAGTCGTAAGAACAAATCCAAAAGCTGGAAAGAAAGCTAAATACGGAGCAGTAGTTACTATTTATAAATCTAAGGGTGAAGAAACTTTTGAACTTGAAGATTATACAGGCCAAAATTATATAGAAATTAAAACTATTCTAAGTACACAATATGGACTTAAAGTTACAGTTGAGAAAAAAGATGTTACTGATGATTCTAAAGAATATGATGATCAAGAAATTATAGGTCAATCACTTGCTGCTGGAAGTGAAGTAAAATCAGGAGATTCATTAATCTTATATATACCAAATATTGTTGATTCTTTCCCTGATATGCAAGCAGAAGGATGGAATTTGGAGGATGCTGAAGCATTTTGTCTAAAGCATGATTTAACAATTAAAGTTATAGAACAAGAAACTAATAAATATGAAGTTAATAAAATTATTGGACAATCTCGTGCTAAAGGAACACCAATTATTAAAGGGTCAACTCTTACAGTAACAGTTGCTATTGCACCTAAGAAGGTAGAAGAAAAGCCTACTAAACCAGATGGTGATAGTACTACAGATAAAGATAAAGATCCTGGTAATACAACGACTAAACCAGAAAATAATAATACAAATACTACACAATAATTAAACATAGGGGGATTTATGCAAGGACAAATAATTAAAATTTCAAGTGATTTACATATAGTAAAATATAATAATGAAACTTATCCTTGTAAATGCCGTGGTATATTTAGAAAAGAACATATTACTCCGCTTGTAGGGGATTATGTTCTTTTTAATAAAGAAAAATTATTAATTGAAAAAGTATTACCACGTAAGAATGAGTTTCAAAGACCAAAAGTTAGTAATATTGATTTAGCTTTTATTGTTACTAGTTTAGTTAATCCTGATTTTTCATTAAATCTTTTAGATAAATTATTAGTACTCATGGAAATTCATAATGTAAAACCAATAATAGTAATAACTAAAGAAGATTTAGTGAGTAATGAATATCTAGAAGAAATAAAAGGTATTTTAGATTATTATAGAAAAATTGGGTATATTGTGATTTCTAATAGAGAAACTGATAGAATAAAAGAATTAATCTCTAATAATACTTGTGTTTTTACAGGACAAACTGGATCAGGTAAATCATCGCTTCTTAATAAGTTAAATTCTTCATGGAATTTAGAAACAGGTGAAGTATCAATTGCACTTGGAAGAGGAAGACATACTACTAGAGTGGTTGAGTTGTTTGATTTTTTAGATGGTAAAGTAGTTGATACTCCAGGTTTTTCTGCTTTAGATTTTTATTTAAATAGTAAAGAAGAAATAAGAAATGCTTTTATAGAGTTTAAAAATTATCCTTGTCCTTTTAGTGATTGTAATCATACTAATGAGAGTGAATGTTTGGTAAAAAGAGCAGTTTTAGAGAATAATATAATGAAGAGTAGATATGAAAATTATCTAAGTTTTATTAAAGGAGATGTTAAATAGTGAAGGTTAGTGCATCATTTTTAAGTAGTAAGAATATACCTAATGATCTTATAAAGCTAAATGAAACAGATGTTGATTATATTCATTTAGATATTATGGATGGTAAGTTTGTAAAGAACAAAACTATGCCTTTTAGGGAAATGAAGAATATTTATAAGTATACTTCAAAAAGACTTGATGTTCATTTAATGGTAAGTGATCCTTTAAAATATATTCCATTGTATGCAGAACTTAATACTGAATATATAACTTTTCATATTGAAGTAGACCAAGATATTGAAAAGTGTTTAAATTTAATTAAAAGTTATTCTATTAAAGCTGGTCTTGCGATAAAGCCTGATACTCCTATTTCTTCTTTAGTTCCTTATTTGCCATATCTTGATATGATACTTGTAATGAGTGTTGAACCTGGTGCAGGAGGACAATCATTTATAGAAGAGTCAGAAAATAGGTTAGAAGAAGTTAGGACATTACTAGATGAATATAAGATAGATGCTGTTATTAATATTGATGGTGGAGTAAATAATGAAACAGTTAAAATGTGTTCTAAAGCAGATATCGTTGTTAGTGGAAGCTATATTATTTCTTCAGATGACTTTCAAGAAAAGATAAACACTTTAAGATAAATATGCTATAATTAGTTATAATAGGGAGTTGATAAGTGTGAATAATAATGATAATAATCAAATGCCTAATGTTGATGAAAATAAATTTATACAGGATATACCAAGTAATGATAATCCATCTTTGCCAGTGGAAGCTATTCCTGATAATAGTGTAGTGAGTACTACTCCTGAAGTTGCTCCTCCTGTTGTAGAGGTTCCTAGCGTTGCACCTCCAACAGTTGCATCTCCTGTAGTTGCACCACCAACTGCAGGAGATGGAAATAGTGAATCTATTAATAATGTTCCTAATAAGGATGATAGAATATTAAAACCAATTGGTGTTGAATATGAGATACTTGATGATAAGCCAAAAGTTGAAGAGAAAAAACAAGAGTCTGAATCTAGTTTAGTTGCAAGTAATATTATTAATTATAAAAAAGATGAAGCAGCTATTTTAGAAAATAGAAAAATGAAAGAAGTAAATATTGATTATAAAGGTCCAGGAAAAGTAAAAACTACTTTAATGATTTTCTTATTTGGTGGATTAATTCTCATAATTGTATTTTTGCCAGAAATAACAAAGTTATTAGATAGTGCTAAGAATGTAGAGTTAGAACCAATTCCTAAAAAAGAGGAAATTACTACTGGGGTTTTAGAATGTAGTTTAGAATCAAATGATGCAGATTTTAATTATATTTATTCTTATGAATTTCATTTTAAAAATAAAGAATTAAAATCAATTAATTTTGCAGATACTACTCAAGGTGATAGAGCAATAGATGGAGCAAGATTGGAAGCAGGATACAACAATTGTAAAGCTTTATCTTTAGAACTTGAGACTTTGGATGCAGGAGCTTCTATGTCATGTGATTTATATAATGGTTCTTTAAATAAGACTCATACTCTAGATTATTCAACTATGGATGTTGAAAGAATAGAGCCTATTTATAGTAAGTATAAAGAGAAGTTACCTGATTATGAATATAATCAAAATATAGATGATATTGAAAAGAGTATGAATGCATCAGGTTATACTTGTTCAAGAAATGCTAATAAGTAGTATTTCTTTTTCTTTTTATGATATAATTTTAGATATAAGATAGGTTTAGTTATGAAAACAAGAAGATATGATAAAAATATTACATTAATAGTTTTAATCGTTGGTGTTTTTTCTTTTTCGATTGCCTTTGCGGCGTTTTCTAGTTCTTTAATAATTAGAAGTACTACTACTGTTAGTCCGAGTAAAAATAACTTTAGTGTTAAGCTTTCAAAATCAAGATTATCTTTAGATGAAGGTTTAGTAGAACCAGTTTCAGAAACTCCAATAGTTGCTGAAAATTCTTCGAAAGCAGTTATTGATAATTCAGGAGATAGTCCTACAATTTCTAATCTTAGTGCGTCTTTTACAGAACCAGGTCAACAAGTTGTCTATGCTTTTTATGCATTTAATACAGGAAATTACAAAGCATATTATAGAGGTGTTGGATTTAAAAATGTACCCGGAACGGCTTATACGAAAAAGTGTACGGCATTAGAAGGAGCAACAGAATCATTAGTAGAATCTACATGTAGAAATATTAGTATGAGTTTTCAATATGGTGGTTCTATGATGACTGTTCCTGATAGTGCAAAAGATCCAAATTATACTAATTCTGGTAATAATTATTTGGATACTACTGATTCTATGTCTAGAAGTTCGGTTATCTATTTAACTATAAAATATAGTGATAGAGCCATAACTCCTGCTGATGGTCCATTTACAGTGGAGTTTGGTGATATTTATTTAAATTTTTCATCTAGTGCTAATTAAATAAAGGGTTTCTTTTGAAATCTTTTTCTTTTGTAAAGAGAAGTAAAGTATCTTTTTACTTTTTGTGTTATTATGATAAAATATTTATGGATATTATGGAGGATGTATGAACGATATAATTATTAAAGAAATAGCAAATGATTTAAATATAACTGAAAAGCAAGTAAATGTTGTTTTGGAAATGCTTAGTGAAGGTAATACTATACCTTTTATAGCAAGATATAGAAAAGAAGCTACTGGTGCTTTAGATGAAGAAACTATTCGCAAAATTAGTGAAGTTTATGAGTACCAAGCTAATTTATTAAAGAGAAAAGAAGATGTTATTCGTCTAATCGAAGAAAAAGGTATGATGAATGATGAATTAAGAGAAAGTATTTTGAAATGTACTAAATTAGTAGAAGTTGAAGATTTATATAGACCATATAAGGAGAAGAAGAAAACTAAGGCAACTGAGGCAATTGCACTTGGACTTGAGCCTTTAGCAAAGATGATGATGTCTTTTCCACTTAATGGAAGTATAGAAGATATGTCTTCTAAATTTGTAAAAGAAGATTTGGATATTAATAAATGTATTGAAGGAGCTAAATATATAATTGCAGAATGGATTAGTGATAATGCATCTTATAGAAAAAGTATAAGAAATTTCTTCTATAAAAATGGAGTTATTACTTCGAAATTAAAAAAGAATGCCGAAGATGAAAATAAAACTTATGAAATGTATTATGAATATAGTGAGCCAGTAAAATGGATTAAGCCACATAGAGTTCTTGCACTTAATAGAGGGGAAAATGAAAAAATATTAACTGTTTCCATTGATATTAATAAAGATGAAGTACTTTCTTTTTTAGAGAAAAAGATTATTAAGAATGATAAAAGTTTTGTTACTTCGTATATTAAAGAGGCAATAGATGACTCTTATAAGAGATTAATTGCGCCATCAATTGAGAGAGAAATTAGAAGTGATTTAACTGAAGTTGGGGAAGAAGCAGCAATTAATAATTTTGGTAAAAACTTAGAAGCTTTGTTATTAACTCCTCCTATGAAGGAAAAAGTAGTACTTGCCTTTGATCCAGGATACGTAAATGGATGTAAGTTAGCAGTAGTAGATACTAATGGTAAGTATTTAGATTCTACTGTTATAAAACCCTTTCTAAATGGAAATACTGAAGAGAGAATTAGGTTAAGTAAAGAAGTAGTAGTTCAATTAATTAAAAAATATAATGTTTCTGTAATTGCAATTGGTAATGGTACAGCTTCTCGTGAATCAGAAAAGTTTTGCTCAGAAATGATTAAAGATTATAAACTTGATTGTAAGTATGTAATTGTTAGTGAAGCAGGTGCTTCAATTTATAGTGCGTCACCTCTTGCCATAGAAGAATTTCCTGATCTTGCTGTTGAAAAAAGAAGTGCAGTAAGTATTGGTAGAAGACTTCAAGATCCCTTAGCTGAGCTTGTAAAGATTCCACCAGAAGGAATAGGAGTTGGATTGTATCAACATGATGTTTCTGAAAAAAAATTATCAACTTCTTTGGACTTTGTTGTAGAAAAGTGTGTAAATAGTGTTGGAGTAAATATTAATACTGCATCTACTTCACTTTTAAAATATGTATCTGGTATAACTAAAAAAGCTATAGAAAAGATTATTGAATATCGTGAGAGTGTTGGTAAAATCAAATCACGTGATGAAATTAAAAAGAAAAAGCTTTTATCAGATAAAGCATATGAACAAGCAATTGGTTTTTTACGTATTACTGATGGAGATAATGTATTAGATTCTACAGCTATTCATCCAGAAAGCTATGATATTGCACTTAAACTACTTGAATTACTTAATTCTTCAATCGAAGAAATTGGAAGCCAAGATTTAATTGAGAAATTAGATAAATTAAATATTGAAGAGTATAAAGATAAATTAAAAACAGATATTTATACATTAGAAGATGTAATAGCATCTTTGAAGAAACCTAATTTGGATCCAAGAGATGAATATCCACAACCAATCTTAAAGAGTGATATTTTAGATATTAAAGATTTATCTGTTGGAATGAAGCTACAAGGTACAGTAAGAAATGTTGTAGATTTTGGGTTATTTATTGATATTGGTTTACATGATGATGGCTTAGCACATATTTCTAAATTATCAAAGGAATTTATTAAACATCCATCAGATTTATTCAGTGTTGGTGATATTGTAGATTGTTATGTTGATGATATTTCATTAGAAAAAAATAAAGTTAGTTTAAGTCTTTTAGAAAGATAAAAAGAAGGATATAAAAGTATCTTTCTTTTATTTATATTTCATGATAATATTTAATTATAGAGTGGAGTGATGAAGATGAACGAGTTTGAAGAAAATGAAAATTATGATGAGTTTGATGAAGAATTTGAAGATGAATCTTCAGGTGGTTTCTCATTTAAAAATAATAATGGAGACATATCTGATAATATTAAAACTTGGATAATTGTTGGGATAGTAGCATTTATTACTTTTATAGTTGTATTCTTTATAAGTAATATGTTAGTTAATGGTGGAAAGAAAAAAAATACTCCTGTCCAAGAAGAAATGCCTGTTGAAAAAGTAAAATATGAAAAGTATAAATTGGGAGATATTATTACTTTAAAAGATGATTCTACTTGGCATGTTTTATATGAGTCTAAAGATACTAGTGAATATGTTACTATTTTAAGTGATAAAGATGTAAACACTAGTAATGTTTTATACGGGAATGTTAATAGTTTCTTAAAGGAAACTTATAAGTCAAAACTTGTTGCTGATTTAAAAGCTGATTTTAGTGAAATACAAGAAACTAGAATGCTTGCTTATTTGGATCTTGCTAATATTTCTTCAGCTAAATCTTCTGAATTTGAACCTGACACAGAAATTAAGAAGTTTAATATTCCAGAGTTTATTTATGCTAGTGATACTATTACTGATACAGTTTATAGAGTTGAAGTTAGCAGTAATCCAGTTATGATTTGTGCTAAAAAAGATGATAAAGAGGCAAAGTTTTGCTTAGGAGACTCTTCAAAAGCTAATCCAATAAGACCTGTTATAGTTATTTCTAAAAAGTATATAAAGAGTAGTGAAGAAAGTAAGGATTCAACTTCTGATAAAGTTAATGATAATAGTACGTCAAATGATGGAGTTAATAATTCATCTACAAATACGCAATAGGAGAGATTTATGTTTTCAGTTATTAATTTAATAGGAAGTACTAGATTTGAAGAAATATTTAAAGAATTAGAAATTGAACTTTCTGTAAATGGTTATTTAGTCTTTTCTCCTCTTGTTTATAATCAGTCGGGGATAAATCCTAAATGTGGAGAAGAAGTAAAGAAAATCCTTGATCAGGAAGCAATTTTAAAAATTAATAGAAGTGATATAGTATTTGTGGTAGATGTTGATGGCTATATTGGAAGTAGTACTAAAAAACAAATTGATCATGCCTTACTTTTAAATAAGCCTGTATTATATTATAGTAAAGGGGATTTAAATAAATTAATAAAGAAAGCTAACTAAGGTGTTAGCTTTTTTCTTCTTTTGTCGAAGTGATTGAATATATAGATTATTAGTTTTATATTTTTAATTGTAGTAGATAAGGAGGGAAGTCAAGTAGAAGCTTTATTAGAGTATGAAAATTTAGTATTTAGTATTGTCCATAAATATGGAAAAAATTTTGATAAAGATGACTTATATCAAGTTGGAATGCTTGGTTTAGTTGAAGCTCAAAAAAAGTTTGACAAGAGTTTAGATGTTAAATTTTCTACTTATGCTTATTATTATGTTTTAGGAGAAATTACGAAGTTTATTAGAGAGAGTAAGACAGTAAAGTTAAGTAAAGAGATGGTGAAGTTAAATAGAAGTATAAATAAAGCAGTTGATGTCATGACACAAAAATTAGGAAGAGAACCTACAAGTTTAGAACTTTCATTATTTTTAGATATTGAAGAAGAAAAAATTAATGAAGTTCTTCTTGCGACACAAGAAGTACAAAGCCTTGATTACTCTTATGATGAAGATAGTAATGATTTATATAATATAATAAGTAGTGAAAATAGTAATGTAGATTTAGAAATTGATTTGAAGGACGAACTAAAAAGACTAAATCCTGAAGAGAGAGAACTAATACTACAAAGATATTTTAATAATTTAACTCAAACAGAAGTAAGCCGTGAAACTGGTATGAGTCAGGTTCAAATATCAAGGAAAGAAACTAAAATTTTACAAAAATTAAAACAAAGATTATAAACTTAAGAATATTCTTAAGTTTTTTTGTGCATATTAATAATGGTGATAAATAATGAAAAATACAAAATATGAAAAAATTGCAGACAAACATAAAGCTGATAAACACATATTACGAAATGCAACTATAGCATTTATAATTGGTGGATTAGTTGGAATGCTAGGGGAAGGAGTAATCGAACTTTTAATAAAAGTTTTTGATTTGTCCCGTCAAGTGGCTTCTACTTATATGATTATATTGTTTATATTTGTTGCTAGTTTATTTACTGCTTTAGGATTTTTTGACAAATTAGTTTCTATTTGTAGATGTGGGCTAATAGTTCCAATTACGGGATTTGCTCATTCTATGACTAGTGCATTTATGGATTATCGAAAAGAAGGATTAATATATGGAGTTGGTGCAAATGCTTTCAAATTGGCTGGTACTGTTATTGTGTATGGAGTGCTATCTGCTTGGTTATTTGGAATGATTAGATTTATGATAGGGGGTTAATTATGACTTTTAATTATAAGAATGTTTATTTAAATGAAACTTCTACAGTATGTGGTCCTATAGAAAAAGAAGGGCCATTAAAAAAATATTTCGATAAGACATATGATGACTTATATGGTGAAGAAAAATCTTTTGAGAAAGCAGAAATAAGATATGTTAAAGATGCTATGGTTTTATTACTTAGAAAATCTGGCTTGATCAAAGAAGAAATAGATTTAGTAGTAGGTGGAGATTTGTTAAATCAAATAGCTGCTTCTACATATGGAACATGTGGTGTTGGTAAAAGCTTTATTGGTGTTTATGGTGCTTGTAGTAGTAGTGTGCTTGGAATGATTGTTGCATCTAACTTTATAGAAGGAAATATGGTTGAAAATGCAATAGTTGAAGTATCAAGTCATAATAGTGCAAGCGAAAAGCAATTTAGAAATCCAGTGGAATATGGAACACCTAAGGTTGATAGTGCAACATTTACTGCAAGTGGTGCTGCAGCATGTCTTTTATCTAATGAAAAGTCAAAAGTAAAAGTTGAATCAGCAACTCTTGGTAAAATTGTTGATTATCAACAAAATGATGTTAATGATATGGGAAGAGTAATGGCTCCTGCAGCTTATGAAACATTAAAATCTCATTTTGAAGAAACTGGTAGAAATCCTGATTATTATGATTTGATTTTAACTGGAGATTTAGGTTGCTTTGGTAAAGAAATATTAACAGAATATATGAGAGAATCTGGTTATATATTAGATAATTATAATGATTGTGGAACTATGTTATATGATTTAGAAACACAAAAAGAGGTTCATGCTGGTGGCTCTGGTCCAGTTTGTAGTGCTTTAGTAAATTTTGGTTATATTTATGATGAGTTAAAGAAAAAGAAATTAAAAAAGGTATTACTTGTTGCAACAGGAGCACTTTTTTCTCCAACAACTGTACATCAAGGAGAAGATATTTATTCTATAGCTCATGCAATCAGTTTGGAGGTAGTGTAAATGTTACTTATTAATTCATTTTTATTTTGTGGTGCAGTTTGTTTAATAGCGCAAGTAGTTTTAGATTTAACAGATTGGACTCCAGGACATATTACTTCTTTACTTGTTGTTATTGGTGCGGCTTTAGATACTTTTAGTATTTATGATAAGATAATTGAAATGGTTGGTGGAGGAGCTTTACTTCCAATCACTAGTTTTGGACATTCTCTAATACATGGGGCTCTTGCAAAAACAGATCTATATGGTTTTATGGGAGTTTTCATGGGAATGTTTGATTTAACAGCATCAGGTATTACTGCTGCAATATTATTCTCATGCATTTTAACGTTATTTTTTAAACCTAAACATTAGTAAAAAAAGAATCATTAGTGATTCTTTTTTTAGTTTATTTTAGATATTTTTATGATCATATCCATATCATCATCTTTTGCGATGATGTTTTTATGTTCCTGTTTACAATTTCTACATTTATAAATAATTTTATAAGTATCTTTAAATTTTTCTATTCCTATGGGATCTAATATTCCTTTACAATTATTTGCTCTATCGCCTGGATTTATATCGACGTGTTTTGAGCAAAGGCAATGAGGACAATGGTCTCTAGCACTATATTTTAATGGTTCTACTTTAGCATTACAATTTTCACAAATAAAGGCTTCGTCTATCATATTAAATTGTTTCATATTTACTCCTTTTTATATAACTAATGTTATTATATCATAATTTGCTTTAAAATCATTATTTCGTTGTGTTATAATAATTATTAGAGTTCGGAGTGATTTGATGAGTGTTGAATTTAAAATAAATGAATTTGAAGGTCCATTAGATTTATTACTTCATTTGATTAAAGAATCTAAGATGGATATTATGGATATTGAGATAGAAAAAATCACTGAACAGTATATGTCTTACTTGGATTCTCAAGAAAAAATGAATTTGGAAATAGCTTCCGAGTATTTAGTTTTAGCTTCTGAACTAATAGAGATTAAATCTAAATTGTTACTTCCTAATCAAAAAAGCGAAGAGATTAATAATGAAGAAGAAGAGGATCCAAGAGATGATTTAGTAAAAAGATTGTTGGAATATCAAGCGTATAAAGAAATAACTAAAGTTTTACAAGAAAAAGAAGAAATAAGACATCAAGTATTTACTAAGATTCCAGAAGATTATTCTAAATATAGTAATGGAGAAGTAATAGTACAATGTGAATATGAGATAGATGATTTAGTTAATGCTTTAAAAAATTATTTATTAAGGAAGAAAGAAAGTCGCCCAGTTAATACAAAAGTTACAGTTAATGAAATAAGTGTATCTTCAAGAAGACATGAAATTAAAAATGTATTACGTAGTAAAAAGAAGATTTCTTTTTTTGAATTATTTCCAGTATTTACTAAAGAATATATTGTTGCGACTTTTCTTGCTGTACTTGAAATGGCTAAATCTAAGGAACTGGTAATAAAACAAGACAAGGAATTTGAAGATATTATTTGTGAGGTGGTAACAGGTGAAGAGTAAAGCAGTACTTGAAGGCCTTTTATTTGTTGTTGGTGAGGATGGGTTAACATTAGATCAAATCGAAGAAGTTATTGGAATAAATGAAGAAGAAGCAAAGGAAACTTTAACAGAGCTTAAACATGATTATGAAAATGATGAAAGAGGAATAAGAATAGATTTTTTAGGCAACAGATTTAAGCTGACTACTAAAAGTGAACATCGTGAATATTTTCAAAAACTTATTGAGAATCCTGAAACTAATGTTTTAAGTCAAGCTGCTCTTGAAACTTTAGCAATTATTGCTTACAATGCACCTATTACTAGACTACAAATTGATGCTTTAAGAGGAGTAAGCAGTGTATCTATTGTTAGAAAATTAGTGGCTAAAGGTTTTATTAAAGAGTCTGGTAGAAGTGATTTACCAGGAAGGCCAATACTTTATGAAACAACGTCTGAATTTTTAGATTATTTTGGGTTATCGACTATAGAAGATTTACCTAGTATTGAACAATATATTGATAAAGAAAGTGAAGAGGTTGAAGATGAAGAAACGGATCTTTATACATCAAAGTATAAGGAGACTGTATAAAATAAGTATTTACAACTTTTATTATTTATAATATAATTTTTGTTGTAGTTGCATGTGTGGCGGAATGGTAGACGCGGCAGACTCAAAATCTGCAGTAGGTAACTATGTATGGGTTCAAGTCCCTTCACATGCACCAACAATTGCCGAAATAGCTCAATTGGTAGAGCAACTGACTTGTAATCAGTAGGTTGTGGGTTCAAGTCCTATTTTCGGCACCATTTTGATAATAAACTCGAGTTATTCTTTTAATGATAATTTGAGTTTTTATTTATAATTAAATTTTTTTTGATATAATTTAGGAGAAAGAAGGAGTAAAAAATGAAAGTAAAGAAAATATTATTAAATATTATTTTATTTGTAGGAATATTAAGTTTTATTACTGGATGTACTGAGAAAAAAGTGGAAGAAAAATCAAAAGAAGAGGAAGTAAAAGCAAATTGTTCTATAGTAGAATGTATGAAACAAATTGAAGCAACAAATACTATAGAAGATATTAATAATATCATAGGATTTGAAACTACTACAGATGCTATGATTGGAAGTGATCCAATATGGAAATTCGATTCTAAAAATTGGATAAGTTTTAAAACTTATGGAAATGATGATATTACTATCCAGGCAACAATTGATAAGGAAAGTATAAAAGATGATAAAATAAAATTACCTTCATCAACTGATTTAAGAAACGATTTAAATAATGGTTCATTTACTTATGAAGAGTTAGTTGAAAAAGTTGGTGGAGAAGGAACATTAACAACTATATCAAAAGGTTCTCTTTCTTATACTTGGGTAGATAAATCAGGTCAAAGATTAGGTGCAACTTTTAATAACGAAAGTGGAAAGTGTACTGTTGCAAGTTATAGATAAAACTAATTATTTTATAAATATATTTTAGTTTTTCTTTTCTTGTAAAAAATAGAATTATATGATATTTTAAATATGTCAAGGAAACTTGCATAAAATAAAAAATGGAACATTCAATAGTCGTATGTTGAGTGTTGCCAAAATTTTGGTTCCACCTAAATCATAACTGAGTTAGGTGGTTTTCTTTTATATTAAAACTATAAATAGTAAAAATAATAAAAGGAAAATAATTATTACTAAAGATAGAATTAGAAAATCCTTCTTGTTCATATTATCGCCTCCCTTCATAGAAGATAGGCTCCACCCAACTTATTAAATGTTCCTATAAATATATTACGAATTATATAGTATATAATCGAAAAGAGAATTAATTAAATTAAAATATTTAAGCAAATATGCTAACTTGATATTATTATACTTATATGTTATTATGTATTTGTCAAGGAAACTTGCATAAAATAAAAAGGAACATTCAATAATCGCATGTTGAGTGTTGCCCAATTATGTTGGTATCCACCTAAATCATTGCTGAGTTAGGTGGATTTCTTTTATATTAAAACTATAAATAGTAAAAATAATAAAAGGAAAATAATTATTACTAAAGATAGAATTAGAAAATCCTTCTTGTTCATATTATCGCCTCCCTTCATAGAAGATAGGCTCCACCCAACTTATTAAATGTTCCTATTATATTATTCGCATTATCCACAATAAGAACAAAAAAAATTTACTAATAAATTGAGTAAAAGTTTTTATTTTATTAGAAGAAGTGGCAAACTATTTAAATTATTATAATAATTAGTTATCTGAATGATAACTTTTTTTGTGTTATAATTGTATTAGTTAGATAGGAGATAATTATGGCAGATGAAGAACAATTAAAAATATTTGAAATATGGCAAAAATATAAGAATGATGAAGAGTATAGAAAACAAAAAGAAGATAATTATATAAATAATCCTACTAGTCTTAATCTATATGAAATTTATGTTTTAGAAGAATTAGTAAGATTTGGAAATAAAAATTATTATAATGATATTATAAAAACTAAACAAAATGATAATCAAAATATTTATTTAGAATATGAAATGTTAATTAAGATGTGTAATAATAATCAACAATTCCTTGATGATGAAATTAAAAAGTTAGAAAGCAAAAGTTTGTTTTTATCATCTATGGAAATATATGTATTAAAAAACTTTTATAAAGATGAAATTGAAAAAGCAAAGAAAAGCAATTATAAGTATGATGCTTTTGTTGAATTGAAATATGGAATGGATAAAGAAATTAAAAATACTGTCTACAATATTTTAGTAGGTAATATTGTTTATGAATATTTTAATGATAATACAAAAATGAAAACTGATAAAAAGCTATCAGAAATAAAACTACGTCAAAAAGAACCTGGTATGATTGCGAGTGAGGATAAACCATATATTATTGAAAAGATTAAAAGTAGTATTTTTGATGATTATGATAATTTTGAAGAAAAAGCTAATAGTATGTTTACACTTGTAAAATATAGTCTTTATACTGGTAAGAAGGAAGCTGCGTTTAAGCCTTTTATTAAACAAAGAACAAATATTAAAAATACTGAAGTTGGTTTAGAAGATGAATTTGAAATAGCTGACTTTTTTGGAGTATTTGATGGCTTTGATGATCCATTCGGCTTTTTTAAAAAGAAAAAATAGCTTTACTGTCAATATTAAGAAGTTTTCCAATAATCTTTAAATTTCTTATTAAATAGGTTATTATTATGATGATAGGAGAGTGTGTTTTATGGAAGATAATTTTAATTTTCAAGATAATAGTGGAAAGAAAAAGAATAAAGGAATGGCAATATTAGTAACTATTTTAGTAATTATAATTATTGCGATGGCCGGTTATATTTGTTATGACAAAGGGATAATATTTGGAGATAGTAATTTAAAAAATCCAAATGAAGAATCAGAAAAAGAAAAGGAAAAAGATAAAAATAGTAGTGATGATAAAGTAGGAAACAGTAATGTTCAAGATGATGTAGTTAAACCACTTGATCTTACTAAATGTTTAAATAGTAGTGCAAATTACTCAGATCCATCTGATATTCCTGGTAACTATGGATTAGCAATGCAAATAAATACTGATAAAAAAAGTATTACATTAACAATAGATTGGAATAAGTTTGGTCCTTTATCTACAGCATCTGCTTATGCTCCAGAAGTTAAAACTTATCAAATAACTGGATTTAATAAAGAAATTAAAGATACTTTTGTTGGTGGTATCGGACAAGATGCTATGGGTATAACATTATTTTATATAATGAGTGATGGAACAGTTCAATTTACACCTATGTTTGTTAGAAAAACAGATACTAAAGGAAATTTATATTTTGTAATGAATTATAGTAATAACTCTGATTTTACAGTTTCAGCTACTGCGGCAGGAGTAAATGATGTAATAAAACTTTATACTGCTAATATGTCAACATCTATGGGTGGCGGTGGAGTAACTACTATAGCTGCTAAAAAAGATGGAAGTTTTTATGACTTATCATCAGAAGTTTCAAAAGCTCAAGGAAGATAGGATAATTTATTATCCTTTTTCTTTTTGTTTATTTTTATAAAAATGTTTGACTTTTTATTAGATTTTTGAAAATAATTTTTTTAAAGGAGAATAATTATGAAGAAAGAATTAATAAAAAGAGAAAATATTTACGATTTATATTGGTATTTTGCGTGTGAAAGACAAAATATATTTAATAAGAAGAAGAGTGGATTACCTGCTCCTTGGACTAAAGACGAAATATTGCAAAACTATAAATTTTGCAATTCTTATAGAGTTAATGATAGAGTAAGTCAATATCTTTTGAGAAATGTTATTTATAATGGAAGAAAATATAGTGATCGCGATATGATTTTTAGAATTATACTTTTTAAGTTATTTAATAAAGAATCTACTTGGGAATTAATTACCTTAGAATTTGGAGATATTACATTAGAAAGTTTTGACTTTAGAAAATGTTCTAAATTATTAAATAATGCGATTACTCATAATATTAAAATTTATAATGATGCTTATATTTCTTGTGCAACCAAGGCATTTGGTTATGATAGAAAGCATGATAATCATTTGGCACTACTTTATAAAATGTTTATAGAAGATAATATTGATTATTCTATTGTTAATAGTAAAAGTATGAAAGAAGCTTTTAATATAATAAAGTCTTATCCCTTAATTGGAGACTTTATGGCTTATCAATTAATTACTGATATTAACTATAGTGAAGTGGTTAATTTCTCTGAAGATGAATTTTGTGTTGTTGGTCCTGGATCAAAAAGGGGAATAGATAAGTGTTTTATAAGTAGAGGTAATTATTCTTATGAAGAAATTATAATGTATATGTATAAACATCAAGATAGTGAATTTGAAAGATTAAATCTTAAGTTTTTTGGTCTACCAAATCGAAAATTACAGCTAATTGATTGTCAAAATATATTTTGTGAATTAGATAAATATTGTCGAGAAAAAATTCCAAATCTGAAATCTAATAGAACTAAGATTAAGAAAAAATATGTTTCAAAAAATAAAACTATTGAATATATATACCCACCTAAATGGAAATTATGATATAATTTGATATAGGATAAATAGAGGTATTAGTATGATTAAGAAGATTTTAAAAGTTATTGGTTATAGTTTACTTACAGTTATTGTTTCATTAACTTTATATACATTTGTATCAACTCAAATACTTGGTAATAAATATACTAATGTTTTTGGATATAGCTTTTTTAAAGTTAAAACTGCAAGTATGACAGGAACAATTGAAGTTAATGATTTTATTATTGTAAAAGTTACAAAGGATGTTAATGAGAATGAGGTTGTTTCTTTTGTAGATAAAAGAGGAGAAGTTGTTACTCACAGACTTATAAGTAAAAAGGGTAATGAAATTATTACTCAAGGTGATGCGAATAATACACAAGATGATGCTGTAAAATTGGAATCAGTAATTGGAAAGGTTATATTTATTTTTTCTCCTAGTTTTTTATTTAAACTTATCGCCGCAATATTTATTGTTATTATATTTTTATTGTTAATTAATTTTGATAAATTTATAAAAAAGTATTTATTAGATGAAGAAGTTATTGATAATAATAACATAAGGCATTATGATGTCTTACCAGAAGATGTTTTTAGTAGTCCTAAAAAAAAGGGAGAAGAAAAGTCAACTGGTCTTACTGTTTCAATTCCAATGGAAGATATTGAAAAAATGAAAAAGTCTCAGGAAGAAGTTGCATATGAAGAAGAACTAGAAGTTATAGGTGAAGAAGTAATAGATGTTGAAAGTAATCGAATTGTAATTAAAGAAAATAATTCTAGAAAAGATAGAGAAAAGGAATTAATTGAACTTATTGTTAATTTATTAAGAGTAAAGAATGATTCTTTAAAAACAACGAAGATTAATAAAAAGTGGCTGGAAAAATATAAATATGTTTATACTTTAGTTAATATTGTTAATATTTCTGATAATGATAATTTGGAAGAACAAGTAAAACATCCGACATTTAAAGAAATTTATGATTACGATCTAGATAAGGTAGGATTATATGACAATTTAAGAAATAGATTATATGAAATGCCAATATATTTCTTTTTGAAAATACTTTGTTATGTCATACTATATAATGATGAAGAATTCTTTGATGGTGTTTTTAAAATAATGAAATATAAAATATTAATAGATAAAAATAATAATTTTAAAAGTATAAAAAAAGACGATTCTTATGGTAAAAAACAATTAAAATTATTGATTAGTTTTATGCAAAAAATTCCTAATAATTATGATAATAAAAATGTATTTGAATTAGATAGGATTGAAAGACTTGTAAAAATTAGAGGATATGTTAGTAAATAACATATCCTTGTTTATTATAAAGATTTATTTTATATTATAGTGGTAGGTGATAATTTATGAATACTTTAAAAGATCAATTTAGATATTTGGTTGGTGGATATTATGGCATGTGTTTAATGGATGAATATCCTTTAAAAGAATTTATCTTACAAGATATAAAAAATTATATAGAGAATTTTATTTCAGTAAATAATGTAGATGGTTTTAATCTTTATAATGAAGCAAATGATGTTTTAGATAATGTTAGTGATAGGGTAAAACTTCAAGATTTACTTATTGTATTAAATAAAATAAATGCTTCTATGGAAGTTGTATTTTTAGTAAAAAATAAATTACAACAATTAGATACAAAAGATAATTTTTAAATAATGATTGTTAAAAATTACTAAAACGATTATAATAAAAGACATTTAGAGGTGATTATATGAATCTATTATGTTTTATTACTTATATCTTTTTAGGTTTTCTTTCATTTTTTATATTATTTCTTTTAAGAAACAAGTATAAAATAAGTAGATTATATAATGGGATATTTTCTATTTTTTTATTGATAATTTATGCTTCTATTTTTTCTAGTTATGGGATTAATGAGGTTGTTTCTAATATTTTTATAATAAATATATTTTTATTTATATTTGATTTTATTTTTAGTACTTATATTCAAGAGGTTGATTTTTTTAATAAGAATGATAAAAATACACTTTATTATCTTTTCTTAATATTTATTTCTTATTTTATAAATAATCTTTATATTAATAGAGTAGAAGAAGTCTTTTTAAGTGGCGAGGATTTGCGACTTATTATATGGACGTTATTAATTGTATTTATGTATAAGTTTATAGTAGAAAATGATGTTTTGAAAAAGAGTTATAATACTTCTAAATATTTAGGAAGAGATAACATAATTACTATGTATACTAAGCTTAGAAAAATCTACTTAGATGATATCAATATAAGTGATATGAGGCTAGAACTT
This sequence comes from uncultured Bacilli bacterium, assembly GCA_949451605.1. Taxonomy (GTDB): domain Bacteria; phylum Bacillota_I; class Bacilli_A; order RF39; family UBA660; genus RUG14891. The sequence continues at coordinate 55,472 of CASTSB010000007.1, read as the reverse complement.
GCAGTTTATTCCTTAATGATTTATCACAATAGTAAAAGAAATTCTTTTCAAAGAAAATTAGATAATATTTTATTTAAGATTGATTCTAAGAAAAGATGTTTAGGAATTATGCAGATTGAATCAAGTAAATTTATTAGTGATATAGAAAGTATTGAAATAGTTACAAAAGATTTGAAGAAGCAATTGGGTAAAAAAATTCAACAGGAAGTATTGAATCAGTACTTAGTAAATATGTTGGTGAAGATAATTTAGAGGTATTAGAGATTTATAATACCTTGAAGAACTTCTTTAAAATTTAATTAAAGTATGATATATTTTATTTATAATATAGGTGGTTTTATGAAAAAAATAAAATATATAGTACTTTTTTTATTTGTTTTAATTTGTTGTGGATGTAGTTATAAATATGCATCTACTACAAGGAGTATTAGGCATAGTGGTTTTACTTTAGCAAGTAGTAAGTTTAAGTGTGATACGCTATTTTCTAAAGATCAAGTTTTAGATCCTGTTAAATTTTATGCTGGAACATATTTAATAACAGAAAATGGTAATTTATTTGAGACAAGTCTTAGTAAACTTTATTCTAATAATATGAACTGTAGAAAAGCTGACATTCCTGTTAAAGTGTCTGCAGTTTATGGAGCAAATATTGTGAAGGGTGTTGATAATAAGTTTTATTATTTAAATGCTTCTGAAGGAATACCTTTATATGCAGAAGTTCCTCAGACTGATGATGAATATAATTTGTATAAAATTTTACTAGGTGAGAGCTCTATTTTAAAAGCAATTTGTGTTAATTCTAAGAGTGGAATATATTATGTATTAAAAACTGATGGTAATGTTTATCAATTTAATATAAGTAAAAATAATCAAAATTATAATTTAGATAGTGTTATTAAAATATATAGTAGTGAGGATTATGGTGGACGAATAGTTGATTTTAATTATAATGGATCAAGTAGTACAACTTTTATTAAAACTGAAACTACTTTTTTTAGAATGTTAATTGAAAATAGTGAAGAGTGTTATAAATATGCAGATGTAAGCTGTAAGTATAAAATGGATATAGATAGAGGATTAACCGATAGTTATAAAAGAATATTAGCATATAATGGTTCTTCTCTTCTTAGTACTTATTCAAAAATATTTACTGTTAATAATTGATAATATTTTTAAATTTATAGGTGAAAATGTGAAATACACAGCTTCACCTTTTTAATATAATTGCAGAAGTTTAAGATAAAAAAACAGGCTCTTTACTTAAATGCTTTTTCTTTTACTTATTTAATGATATAATACAACTGCTAAAAGAGGTGAGCTTTATGCTATATATGAATTTGATAGATGAGGTAATTGGCAGAGATAATTTTGTTAAGCTAGAAGAGTTTTCAAAGGCTTATTTTAAATTACTAGATTTGAATAATGATCAAGTTGAGTTGAATGCAGCTACAAGAGATGCAAAAAATAAATATGATAAACAAAAAAAAGCTCTAATGCTTTTGATTTTTCCTACTGCTTTTGATTTTGAAATGTGTGATTATTGGAAAAAAACTTTTAGAAGAAGAGAAAGTGCATCTAGAGAGAACGAGTTGAATTATAGAAAAATGTACGAAAAGATTTATTCAAACTATAAAGAATTAAGTATTAATTCATCTAGAGAAAAGTTATATAATGTAAATTTTACTTATGTTGATGATAGAAATAAAATAAATGAATCGTTATTAAGTTCATATGTATTAGGTAATAAATTCGAGATTTTTGGAGAAATAGTTGATGACTTTGAAATTTTTCTTTTTGATAAAGAATTAAATGGTAATGAGACTTTTGAATCTAAATATCAAAGAAGTGATTTATTAGTTAGAAATAGTTTTATAGCATATCAATTAAAAATACTCGATCTTTGTAAGAATTGTAGTGAACAAGAAATAGATAGAGTTTTTGATATTGTTTATGAAAATTATGAATTAGTAAAGAAATCTTTTAATAATAATGTAGGTGAAGAAGAAATAACTTATCATATTAATAAAATGTCTAAAGTACTAGATTTAAAGTCTAGTAATCAATTGCTTTCTCAACTTAAAGAATATTCTTTGCTATCAATTAAAGTTATTAATAAAGAAATAGGTAAAACAAAAAAGAAAAATAAAATATAGGAGTGAAGTTATGTTATTAGCAGATAAATGGAAAGATTATGAACTTATAGATGCATCATGTGGTGAAAAGTTTGAAAGATGGGGAGATATTTATTTACTTAGACCAGATCCTCAAATTGTTTGGGATAATGGTAATTTACTTGATAAATATAAAGATAAAGTAAATGCTGTATATCACAGAAGTAATAAAGGTGGAGGAGCTTGGGAGAATATTAAATCAACACCTGCATCTTGGAAAATAAAGTATGATAATTTGACTTTTAATATAAAGCAAATGGGATTTAAACATACTGGTCTTTTTCCTGAACAGGCTGTAAATTGGGATTTTATGATTAATAAAATAAAGAATAGTAAAAGAAGTATTAAAGTATTAAACTTATTTGCTTATACTGGTGGTGCTACTGTTGTGTGTTTGTCTGCAGGAGCAAGTGTTACTCATGTAGATTCTTCTCGTGGTATGGTGGACTGGTGTAAAGAAAATGTTAACGATAGTGGTTATCAAGGAGATAAAATAAGATATATTGTTGATGATGTTGTAAAATTTGTGCAAAGAGAAATTAGACGTGGTAATAAATATGATGCTATTATTATGGATCCACCTAGTTATGGAAGAGGTGCAAATGGTGAAGTTTGGGACATTGAAAAAAATTTGAATTATTTAGTTTCAATTTGCTCTCAAATATTATCTGATAATCCTTTATTCTTTTTAATTAATTCTTATACAACAGGTCTTTCTTCTCATGTTTTAAAAAATATTTTGAATTTAACTGTTAACTCTAAATATGTTGGAAAATTATCATGTGGAGAAGTTGGGATACCAATTAAAGATAGTGATTTAGTATTACCTTGTGGTATTTATGGAAGATGGGAAAGCAATGAATAAATTAAATGTTTTATATGAAGATAATCATGTTATAGTTGTAGAAAAACCAATAAATGTTCTTAGCCAAGGTGATGCAACAGGAGATTTAGATTTACTTAATATGGTTAAAAATTATGTAAAGATAAAATATAATAAACCAGGTAATGTATATATAGGACTTATTCATAGACTTGATAGAGTTGTTGGGGGAGTTATGGTTTTTGCAAGAAGTAGTAAGGCTGCTGCAAGACTCACTAAACAGGTTCAGTCTAGGAAAATTCAAAAAACTTATTTAGCTGTTATCAATGGGAAAATGGATAAAGAACAAGGAACTCTTTCGGATAAGATTTTAAAGCTTCCAGATGGCAATAGTGTTATATCTTGCGAAGGTAAAGATTCTTTACTTGAGTATGAAGTACTAGAATATAATAAAAAAGAAGATAAAAGTTTGGTTAGAATTAATTTAAAAACAGGAAGGCATCATCAGATTAGAGTACAATTTGCTAGTCGAAATCATGCTCTTTGTGGTGATCAAAGATATGGTAAAGTGTTAGATAATACACAAATTGCTTTATTTGCTTATCGCTTGTCCTTTGAACATCCAATTAATCATGAGACTTTAGAATTTGAAATAAAGCCTCCAAAAAAAGGCTATTGGACACTATTTACAATATAGAGTAAAATATAAATAAAATGTTTGCAATCTAAACATTTTTTTGTTATTATGAATATAGATTATAGAGAATAAAAGGAGTCTGATTATAATGATGAGTTTTGATTTTGGATGGTTTTTAACATTACCTGGAATGTTTATTACTGGTGGTGTTATATTACTAATAATTGCGTTAATTATTTTAATAGTAACTAATAAAAAAGCTAAGAAAGAAAAAAATCCTATGGATAATAGTGCTGCTAGCCCAGTAGCACCTCAAGCAACTGATGCAGTAGTTACTAATGATGCTGTTGCAATGCCTCAACAAAATGTTGTTGATAATAGTGTTGCACAACTTGGTGTAGCAATGGATACTAATTTAAATGTTAATCCTGCTATTCAACCTGAGGTTATGACAAATAGTGTAGATGCTGCTACTCAAGTAGTAGATCCTGCACAAGTAATGGCTGCTACTGCTAATACTGATATGGCACCTGCAGTTCCAGTTATACCTGCACCAACTCCAAGTGATTTTGATGCGCCAGTTGTTGCTCCAGCTGAAGTTGGGGCTCCACAAGTAGATGTTCAACCTATGACACCTCCACCATTAGATATTAAACCAATAGTTGAGGAAAACGTTCAACCAGTTGAGGCACCAGTTGTTACACCTGAGGTTGTAACTCCTGTTATGCCAACTCCAGTAGAAGTTGCTCCAGTTGTAACTCCAGAAGTTACTCCTGCTGTAACACCAGTTCAAAGTGCATCAACTACAATTTATGGTGGTGTAAGTCCAGTTGTTCCTCCAGTTGATGTAAATCCTAATGCTTCACATCAAATTTATGGTGGTGCTGATCCATTAGAAAATACACAAAGTATTCCACAAGTAACTCCAGTTACACAAGCTCCAGTAGAAGTAGCACCAGTGGTAACTCCAGCAGTTACTCCTGTTACTCCTAGTGTACAACCAGCTGTAACACCAGTAGTACAACCTGTACAACCAGGAAATAATCAATAATATAAAAGCATGAAAATGCTTTTTTTTTGCCTAGCATTATATGTTATAATAGTTTTAGGTGATGATGATGAAAAAGGTATCAATTTTATCTTTACATTTAGGTTATGGCGGAATAGAAAAGTCAATTATTGCGCTTGCTAATTTGTTATGTCAGAAGTATGAAGTTGAAATAGCATGTACTTATTGTCTATATGATAAGCCAGCCTTTAATCTAGATAAGAAAATCAAAGTAAAATATTTAACTAATGATGTTGTACCAAATAAGGATGATTTTAAAGATGCAGTTAAGAAGAAAAAAGTCGGTAATATCTTAAAAGAAGGCTTTAAAAGTTTTAAAATTCTCAAGCTTAGAAAACAAACAATGGTTGATTATATAAAAAACACTGATAGTGAAATTATTATTTCAACACGAGATATATTTGATAATTGGTTAGGTAAATATGGAAAAGATTCTGTTTTAAAAATTGGCTGGGAACATAATCATTATCATGGTAATTTGAAATATGCAAATAAAATTATTAAGTATGCAAAAAGGTTAGACTTCTTAGTACTTGTTTCTAATGAATTAAAAGATTTTTATAAAGCTAGTTTAGATGGTTCTAAATGTAGATGTGTATATATTCCAAATATTATCGATAAACTTCCTAAATACTTATCTCATTTAAATAAGAAAAGACTAATTAGCGTAGGAAGACTTTCAGAAGAAAAAGGATTTTATGATTTATTAGAAATATATAAGAAATTAACAATAAAACATGAAGATTGGTGTCTTGATATTATAGGTGATGGTCCATTAAGGACTGAATTACAAGAATTTATTGACTCTAATAATTTAAGTGATAAAGTTAGGTTACATGGGTTTAGAGATAAAGATTATATTGATAATCTATTGCATGAATCTTCTATTTATTTAATGACTTCTTATACTGAATCTTTTGGAATTGTTTTGATAGAAGCTATGTCGCATGGTGTCCCTTGTATTGCTTTTTCATCTGCTGAAGGAGCTAGAGAGTTGATTGAAGATGGTGTTAATGGTTATTTAGTAGATAATAGGGATTATTCTTCATATGTAGAAAGGGTATCTTATTTAATTAATAATAAAGATAAAAGGGATAAATTAGGTCAAGAAGCTTATACGAGTGTCAAAAAGTATACTGGAAGCGAAGTTATAAAGTTATGGTATGATATTTTAAAAGAGGAGAAGTAAGATGAAAAAGAAAGTATTGTTTGTAGCAAGTACTGGTGGTCATTTAAAGGAATTAATGCAACTTGAAAGTATGTTTTCTTTATATGATTATCATTTAATTACTGAAAAAACTAAATCTAATTTGGCTTTAAAAAAATCATATGGTAAGAAAATAGATTACTTAGTATATGGTACTAAAGATCATATGATTACTTATCCTTTTAAACTTTTTTATAATATTTTAAAAAGTATATATTTGTATTTTAAAATTCATCCAGACTATATTGTGACAACAGGTGTTCATACTGCAGGTCCTATATGTTGTTTTGGAAAGATTTTTGGAACACGTATTATATATATAGAAACTTTTGCGAATATAAATTCAAAAACAGTTACAGGAAAACTATTATATCCTATAAGTGATAAGTTTATTATTCAATGGGAAAGCTTAAAAGAGTTATATCCATCTAGTGTTTATGGGGGGTGGATTTTCTAATGATATTTGTAACACTTGGAACACAAGATAAATCATTTGAAAGACTTTTAAAAGCTATAGATAAGGAAATATCAAAAGGAAATATTAAAGATAGAGTAGTAGTACAAGCTGGACTTACTAAATATTCTTCTAAAAATATGGAAATATTTGATTTAATTCCTATGGATGAATTTGACAAATTAATGGATGAAGCTGATTTGATAATTACTCATGGGGGTGCTGGTTCTATTTTATCGGCTATAAAGAAGGGAAAAACAGTTATAGCTGCCGCAAGGTTAAAGCAATATGAAGAACATACTAATGATCATCAAATTGAGCTTGTTTCAGAATTTTCTAAGCAAGGATATATTTTAGAATTAAGTGATTTTTCAAAGTTATCAAAAGTTTTGGAAAAAGCTAAGAATTTTAAACCTAAAAAATATAAGAGTAATACAAATAATATGATTAAATTAATAAGTGATTATATAGAAAAAGATAATCATGTTTCTTGGTTTAATAAATCTTTAGAATTAATTAAGTATGCTTTATTTTTTATTATTTTATATTTGGTGGCTAATATTTTAAGAGAACATATATTTTTAAATAAGCCAATTTATTACTCAATGTTATTTGGAATGTTAGTTGTTCATTATCTTATAAATAAGTTTTTAGTATTTAATAATAAAAGTAAGGGTTTATTAACAGTATTTGAATTTATATTATATATATTTATTAATTTTATGATTATTGTGATTTTATCTAATGCAGATTCTTTATTAATATCAGTCTTATTAATTTTTGTAATTAGCTATTTATGTAATAAATTTGTAATTTTTAGAAAATAAATTAAAAAGATTTTGTTAAATTGTGTACAAAGTCTTTTTCTTTTTGTTATAATTTATTATAGGGTGATAGTAGTATGGAAAAGATACGAAGTGTAGCGTTAGTTTTAATTGGAGTAAGTTTAGTAATGATATTTTCTGGATGTGTATCATCTTTTGTAATTGGTCTTAGAAACGATCAAGAAAATGTTCGTTCCAGAATGGAAGATGTTTCTTCAGTTTTTGAAGATTTTAGTACAGAAGTAAGTATTTTTGAAGAACAAAGAGATTTATTATATGGAGAAGTCTTAAGTAGTTTCTTTTATGATACTGTTTTTAGTGAAGACAAAATTGTTAAAACTAGACTTTCTAATTATGAAGCTTTAGTAGATCAGATAAATAAGAAAAGAATTAATTTAGATAAACTTTGTGATGATGCTTATTATCCTGATAGTTCTATTAATTCAAAATGTAGTAATTATAAAACTATTTATGAACAAGTAGTTAATTGTTTTGTGACTGATATTAATTTTTATAATAAGTCTATGGATGATTACAATAAATATGCAACTTCTTTAGGAAATCCTAATTTAGTATCCTCTTACAAAACTTCTAAGAAATTTATAGATTTTAATGGTGATAAGGTATTTGATGGCCGTGAAGAAAAAGATGAAAAGTAAGAAGTGGAGTTTGAAAAAAAAGATAATTGTATCTATTTGTAGTATATTTTGTCTATTAATATTTAGTTTTCTTTTTCTTTTTTATGGACCAATTGAAAGCTTTAAAGATTTTTGGATAACTAGTGCTATGACAACAATGAATCATAGATATTTGGCAACTTGGCTTTATAGTGATGAATATATTCAAAAAGTTCTTTCTAGAAATAAGGTTTTTGAAATTGATGAGATGACAGATACAAGTGTAATTAAATTTAAAAAATATACTTCTAGCATTTATAAAAATAAATATGATAAAGAAGTTTTGACTAAAGATGAGGAAAATGATTTATATAAAGTAATTCCAATTAATGGAACTTCTTATAAAGGATTTTTGGTTGCGATTTATGATCCATCTAGAATAAGCATCGCAACTACTAACTATTTAGGAGTTAGAGGAGAAAGCATTTTAACTGTTTCTAAAAGAGAAAAAGCGATTATTGCGATGAATGCAGGTGGATTCTATGATCCTGATTGGAACAGTAATGGAGCACTTCCTCATGGAACTGTTATAAAAAATGGTAAGCTTGTTAGTAGTTATGTTCCTGCCAATGTAGGTGGTGGAATAATTGGCTTTACAAATGAAAATAAATTGATTCTTGGAAAAATGAGTGCAAATGAAGCTTTAAATAAAGGTGTTCGTGATGCGGTTGAATTTGGACCTTATTTAATTATTAATGGTAAGCGTAGTTTTGTATCTGGAAATGGCGGTTGGGGAATTGCTCCTAGAACTGCTATTGGTCAAAGAGTAGATGGCATTGTTTTGTTTTTAGTAATTAATGGAAGACTTGCTAATAGTATAGGTGCTGATATGTCAGACTTATGTGATGTTATGGAAAATTATGGAGCCGTTAATGCAGCTAATTTAGATGGAGGAAGTTCTTCTGAGCTAGTTATAAATAATGAGATAATAAACACTCCAGTTGCTGGAGGGAAAAATGGCCTTAGAGATATGTCTACATTTTGGATAGTTAAATAATTTATAGATTAATTTATAAAGTTATGTTATGATAACTACATTGAAATTTATTGAGGTGATTATATGTTTTTAGGTATAGTTGAATTGTGTAATGATTATGCTCTTGCTAATATATTAAGTATTATTCAAAAGGTAATGACAATTATGCAAATAATAGTTCCTATAATTGCTATTATTGCACTTGTAAAATTATTAACTAAGCTATTAGTTGATCCAGAAAATAAAAAATTAAAAACTGGTTTTAAAAACTGGCTTATGGCTTTTATTATGTTTTTCTTTTTACCATTTATTATTAATGCAGTAATGGGAATGCTTGATCAAAACTATTCAATAGCTTCTTGTTGGAATTATGCTAGAAACTATAATAATACTGGGGATAAAGCAAATTATAATAATTCTTATGATGATTCTCAAACAAAAGTGGTTGAATAATTTGTTCTATGTAAATTTTGTAAAATATGATAATAGACGTGTATTTTTGTATTTGTTAAAATTTTTATAAAATCAAGAAAAATGACTATATAAATAGATTTAATAAAGTATCTTAATAAGTAGTTTAATTTAATTAAACTACTTTTTTTCTTGAATGAAAATTCGGTATTTGTTATAATTTTATTTAGAGTGGAGTTGTAGTATGAAAAAACTAAAAAAGAATAATAAGGTAAATATTTTATATAAATTAAAGAACAAAGATAAGTTAGTTCCTTATAATAAGAAGGAATTAGCTTTTAATATTATAAGCATTATTTTAATTATAGGGATTGGTCTTTATTATGGTGGAAGAAGCTTTTATTATTATAGTAAACAAAATATGAGACTTGCGGAAGCTGTTCATACATTAAATGGAAGTGTTACTTTAGTTAAACCTGTAACAGATGGTGAAGGTCTTCATCAAGATGTAGATGGATATTACTTTAAGGGAAATGTTTCAAATAATTATGTTAAATTTGGAAATCGTATTTTTAGAATAATTCGTGTTAATAATGATGGAACAACTAAAGTAGTTAGTGATGATATTGTATCTGAGTTTATGTATGGAGATGAGTCTAGTTATTTAACTTCTAATATAAGAACTTGGTTAACAAAAGATGAAAAGATAGAACAGTCTGGTATTTATTATGATACTATTCCTTATCCAAATGACTTTTTAGTTAAAACTCATTATTCTATTGATACTTTTGATGAGGGAAAAGTATCAAAAGGAAAGGATAGTTATAAAGATTATATTACAACTTTAAGTATTAAAGATTATTCTTTGGCTAATGGAAAGAATAGTTATTTGAACATTAATAAATATTTTTGGATTAATGGAATAGATAAAAGTCAGAATAATTATTATGTAAGTGAAGATGGTTCACTGCTTACTGGTTCTTTATATCAGTCATATGGTGTAAGAAGTGTATTTACTTTTAAGAAGGATTTACAAATTAGTGGTGGGGATGGAACCAAGGATAATCCTTATGTAATAAAACAAGATAATAGTGTTAATTTAGTTGATAGTTATGTAAATATTTCTGGTGATATATGGAAAGTTTTTGCTCATAAAGATGGTATAGTAAAACTAGCATATACTAATTTTACATCTACTGAATTTTATAGTAAAAAAACTAGTCTTTTTGATCCAACTAATAGATATAATATTGCGTTTAAATTAAATAAAAATTTATTGAATAGTTTGGCTTATAAAGATAAATTGTTAGATTTTAATGTTTATACAGGTGAAGTTAGTAATGATACATCTCTTAGCTTTACAAATATTTATTCATCTTTTGTAACTAGTAAAGTAGGAATGTTAAACTTATTTGATTATCATAATTTAGGATTAGATAATTATTATTTGTCAAATACTACATCCAGTGTTGGTAAAATGGTTTATGTTTATCATAATTATGGAATGCTAGAAGAAACTACAATTGATGATGCGAGGGGTATTATTCCTGTAATAAGTTTGAATGCAGAGACAATTGATATTAAAGAAGGAAATGGTACAGTTGATAGTCCATATATAGTGAGGTAGGATATGGCAAGAGAAAAAAGTGAAGATAAATTATTGGAAACTAAAAGTAAAAAAGCAAAATCAGAAAAAAAATCTAAAAGTAAAAAAGAAAAGAAAAAGTTTTATATTCATAAATTCACAATATTCACTGTTTTATTAGATATTTTTGTAATTATTGTTTTAGTTATTATTAATACTGATAAATTTAAGACTTTTTGGATTCCTACTGCGATGACAACAATGAATCATAAGTATTTTGCATATACTTTATATAATGAAGATACAATTAATAAAATAATGAGTCAAAACTATATAGAGCAAAATACAGATAGTGTTAATTTAGATGATATTGTAATAGGTAATACTAAAGAGAAAAGTCATTATTCTAGTAAGTATGAGAAAGATTTATATACAAGAGATGAAGGAAATGATCTTTATAAGATTATTAAATTAGATGAAGGAAAATATAAAGGTTATTTGACTGTAATCTATGATCCAAGTGATGTTGATTTAGCAGTTTCTTGGAAATTAGGAAAAGCTGGTTATAGTGTTAGTAGTATGTGTAAAAAATACGGTGGATATGTTGGTATTAATGGTGGAGGATTCGAAGACCTAGATGGTTGGGGTAATGGGTCTGTTCCACTAGGTGCTATCATTAAAGATGGTGAACTTGTTTGGAATCATCCTGGTGGATCTGGTACTTTAGTTGGTTTTACTAAAGATCATAAGCTGTTGCTTACTCCTGATAAACCAGAAGATGCCATCAAGAAAGGTATGATGAATGCTGTTGAATTCGGTCCTAACTTAATTGTTAATGGTAAGGTCTCTAAAATCCATGGTGATGGTGGATGGGGAACAGCTCCTCGTACAGTTATAGCTCAAAGACAAGATGGAATTGTTCTATTTTTAATAATAGAAGGTCGTCTTCCTGGATATAGTCTTGGTGCCACAATGAATGATGTTATAGAAATTCTATTAAGGTATGGTGCTTATACGGCTGCTAATTTAGATGGTGGTGCATCTTCTACAATGTCTGTTAATGGTAAATTGTTTAATAGACCTAGTGCTGGTGGAGAATATGGTGGAAGAACAGTTTCTAATGCCTTTATTGTTACTAATAAGAACAATAAAGCATGTTCAGGGTGTAATATGAAATAATTAAATGAAGCTTTAATATACGTTTAGTATAGCAATGGCTTCTTTTTTTTTTGTTTTTGTTATATAATTAAAAGTAGTGAAAGGTGTGAATTTATGAAGAAAATAATGGATGGTAATGAAGCAGCAGCTTATGTATCTTATAATTTTACTGAGGTAGCGGGAATTTATCCTATAACTCCAGCATCTCCTATGGCGGAACTTACTGATAAGTGGAGTAATGAAGGAAAACTCAACTATTTTGATACTCCTGTAAAAGTAGTTGAAATGGAAAGTGAAGCAGGAGCAGCAGGTATGATTCATGGTTCATTACAACTTGGTTGCCTTACAACTACTTATACAGCTAGTCAAGGGTTATTACTTATGATTCCTAATATGTATAAGATTGCTGGTGAGTTACTTCCATGTGTTATTAATGTTGCGGCAAGAAGTTTAGCTACTCATGCATTATCAATATTTGGAGATCATCAAGATATATATGCAGCAAGAAGTACGGGATTTGCAATGCTTGCATCTTCATCAGTTCAACAAGTAATGGATTTGACAGGAGTAGCTCACTTATCAACTATTAAATCAAGTATACCTTTTATGAATATTTTTGATGGTTTTAGAACAAGTCATGAAATACAAAAAGTTGAGTTAATTGATACGGATAAATTAAAAAAATTAATCGATAAAAAAGCACTTGATGAATTTAGAACTCGAGCTATGAATAATAATAGACCAATGACTCGTGGTACTGCTCAAAATGAAGATATTTATTTTCAGTCAACAGAAATTAGAAACAAATATTATGACGAAGTTCCTGATATTGTTAATTCTTATATGGAAGAAGTTAATAAAATCACAGGATCTGATTATAAGCCATTTAATTATTATGGTAGTCCAACTGCAACTAAAATAATTGTTGCGATGGGATCTGTTTGTGAAACAGTTAAAGAAACAATTGATTATTTAGTAGAAAATAAAAATGAAAATATAGGACTTATTGAAGTTCATTTATATAGACCTTTTAGTACAAAATACTTTTTAAAAGCTTTACCAAAGACTGTTAAGAAAATAGCTGTTTTAGATAGAACTAAAGAAGCTGGTGGTAATGGTGAACCTTTATACTTAGATGTTGTAAAAACTATAAAAGAAATAGATGCTAAGGTAGCAGTATATGGAGGAAGATTTGGTCTTTCTAGTAAAAATACTACTCCTGCTATGATTAAGGGATTATTTGATTTCTTGGATACACGTGATGTACATAATAACTTTACTTTGGGAATTAAAGATGATGTTACTAATTTATCTGTTCCTTATGATGAAAAATTTATTTTGCCAAACAATAATATAGAATTTTTAGTATATGGTTATGGTAGTGATGGTATGGTATCTGCTTGTAAGGACTTAATGAAAATTACAGGTACATATACTAATGCTTATGTTCAAGGTTATTATCAATATGATTCTAAAAAAAGTGGTGGAGTTACTATTTCTAATTTAAGGTTTAGTAAGAAGCCTGTTAGATCTACTTATTATGTTGAAAGAGCTGGTCTTGTTGTATGTACAAAAGACTCATATCTAAAAAAACTAAGAATGCTAGAAAAAATTAAGAATAATGGAATATTTATAGTAAATACTAATAAATCAAGTGATGAGATATTGAGCATTATGACTTCCCATGATAAGAAAATACTACAAACAAGAAATATTAAAATGTATATTATTGATGCCTCTAAAATTGCAAATGAAGTTGGATTAAGTGGAAAGATAAGTACTATTATGGAAACTTTAATATTTAAAATGGGCAAAATTATTGATTTTAGTTTTGCAGTTGCGAAAATTAAAGAGAATCTAAATGTTAAATTTGCTAATAAAGGCGGAGATATTGTAAATAAAAATATTAAAGCTATTGATATGTCACTTTATGGTTTAATACAAGTGAAATTGCCTTATGTTGATTTTGATGAGGAGCTTGGTGTTAAGAAAAATTTATTCCAAGTTATTGACGCAATGGAAGGTGATAGTCTTCCAGTTAGTACTTTTATTAAGAATCCAGATGGTGCATATGATGGTGGTACTACTAAGTTAGATAAGAGAGATAGTAGTGATACTGCTCCTAGTTATTGTAGTGAAAATTGTATTTCTTGCAATTTGTGTTCTTTAGTATGTCCTCATGGCGTAATTAGACCATTTTTACTTAATGAAAAGGAAGTAATTGATGCACCAGATTCATTAGGAAAGAATTTAATAGATGCTAATATAAAAGATCAAAATTATAAGTTTAGTATAGGAGCTAGTTTACCTGATTGTACTGGTTGTTCGTTGTGTGTAGATGTTTGTCCTGGTAAAAAGGGAGCTAAGGCTCTTGTTATGAAAATGAAAGAGGAGCTTAAGGCTTCAAAACAAGATGAGGATTATAAATATCTATTTACAGAGGTTAGTGAGAAAAAAGATGTTATGCCTACTAATACAGTTAAAGGTAGTCAGTTTAAAACTCCTAAATTTGAATTTCCTGGAGCTTGTGCAGGATGTGGAGAAACTGCTTATATTAAATTAGTTTCTCAGTTATTTGGTGAGAAGATGGTAGTTGCGAATGCGACTGGTTGTTCATCTATTTATAGTGCTAGTATGCCATCTCTTGCTTATAGTGTGCCTTGGAGTAATTCTTTATTTGAAGATAATGCTGAATTTGGATATGGAATGAAAATAGCTGATCTTGCTATGAAAAATAGAATTGTAACTTTAATTAATAATAATATAAAGTTAGTAAAGAAAAGTGAAGTACCAATTTATAAAGCTTATGCAAATGAAATTAATGATGATACTGCAAAAGAACTTATGAGTGTAATTGATGAGACTAGAATAGAAGAGTTATTAAAACTTAAAGATTTTATAATGCCTAAATCAGTTTGGTTAATAGGTGGAGACGGATGGGCTTATGATATTGGTTACAATGGAATAGATCATGTTTTATCAAATCATGAAAACGTTAATATCTTAGTACTTGATACAGAAGTTTATTCTAATACAGGCGGTCAATCTTCTAAATCTACAAGACTTGGAGCTGTTGCTAAATTTGCATCAGTTGGAAAGAATACTGCAAAAAAGGATTTAGCAAAGATTGCGCTTACTTATCCTCATGTTTATGTAGGTACCATATCAATAGGTGCTAATCCACAACAGGCCGTTAAAGTGCTAAAAGAAGCAGAAGCATATGATGGACCATCAATTATAATTGCTTATGCTCCATGTATTGCACAAGGTATAATTAAAGGGATGAAGAGTAGTATTCAAGAGGAGAAGAATGCAACTTTATCTGGGTATTTTCCACTATTCCATTATAATCCAGTAAATTCTGAATTTAAGCTTGATAGTAAGGCTGACTTTAGTAAATATAAAGAATTTATTTTAGGAGAAGATAGGTATAAGTCTTTATCTAAATTAAATAAAAAGTCTAAAGATATTTTAGAAGATAATCAAAAAAATGCTGAAGAAAGATATAAGTATTATGAATCTTTAGTTGGGATTAAATAAAAGAAAAATGCTAGAGAAAATTCTCTAACATTTTTTATATTAAAAAAGAGATACAAGGCATAATGTATCTCTTTTAACTTTTAATCTAAGAGGTCGTACCCCCTGAGAGACGACCTCCAAAAAGAATAAAAAGGGGTTGGCTAGTGTGATACTAGCGACCAATTCGCCTAATACCGAATTGGTAGTTCTTATACTAATCTAAAGTTACTGATTTGTCAACAAAAAAACCAAAAAAAATGAAAAAAATAATTTAGATTATTTTCTTTGGAAGAAATTGTAAAAATATGTTATAATATGTCAGGAAGGAAGTGATACAATGACTGAGTTAAAGTCCGTAAAAGGTATTGGACCCAAGTCTCTTTCTTTATTAAATAAAATAAATATAAATACTGTTGAAGATTTACTTACTCATTATCCTTTTAGATATGATATTTTAGAAAGAAATAATTTATCTTTAGTGGAAGATGGGGAGAGAATTGTTATAGATGGAAAAGTAGAAAGTGTTCCTATGCTTATGAGATTTAAAGCTGGTCTAAATAAGATGAACTTTAGATTAGTTACTCCTTCTGGAGTGGTAGGAGTTTCTATTTTTAATAGAGCCTTTCTTAAGAGTCAGTTATTAGTAGGCACTTCTATTACTGTAATTGGGAAATTAGATAAGACTAAAAATATTATAACTGCTAGTGATATTAAAATGGGTGCTCTAACTAATAAAGTAAAGATTGAGCCTGTATATCATTGTACTAGTGGACTTACTAATAAGAATATGTCTTCTTATATTAATATGGCATTACTAGTATATGGAAAAGATGTATTTGATTATATTCCAGAGTATTATATTGATAAGTATCACTTTTTAAATAAAAAAACTGCTTTAAATATTATTCATAATCCAAGTACAGCTGAGAAACTTAAAGAGGTTAAAATAAGACTTAAATATGAAGAGTTTTTTGAGTTTATGTTTAAAATAAATTATTTGAAGTATCAAAATAAAAAAGAAAGAACTGGACTTTCTAGAAATATAGATAAAGATTTACTTAATAAATTTATTAAGAAAATTCCTTTTACTTTGACTAATGATCAATTAAAAGCAATTGATGAAATGGTAAAGGACTTAAATTCTCCTTATCGAATGAATAGATTATTACAAGGAGATGTTGGTAGTGGTAAAACTATAGTTTCTTTTATTGGAATGCTTGCGAATCATTATAGTGGTTATCAAAGTGCTTTAATGGCTCCTACAGAGATTTTAGCTACTCAGCATTATAATAATTTAGTAAACTTTCTAGAAGGTGAGAATATAGGTATTGCGCTTCTTACTGGATCAACTACTAAAAAGGAAAAGCAAGAAATATATAAGGGATTAAAGAATGGAACTATTAGTATGGTAGTTGGTACTCATGCTTTAATTCAAGATGAAGTTGAGTATAGTAATTTAGGATTAGTTATTACTGATGAGCAACATAGATTTGGAGTACATCAAAGAGCTAATTTACAAAATAAAGGTATTAAACCTGATGTTTTATATATGAGTGCTACTCCTATTCCTAGAACTTATGCTTTAACTATTTATGGAGATATGGATGTATCAATAATAAAAGAAAGACCAAAGGGAAGACAAAAAATTGATACTTTTGTCAAAAAAAATAGTGAAATAAAAGATGTTCTTGAAATGATGTATAAAGAATTAAAGGAAAAGCATCAGGTGTATGTTATTGCTCCTTTAATTGAGGATAGTGAAAATTCTGATTTAACTACTGTATGTAAACTAAAAGATCAGATGAGGCTTGCGTTTGGAGAGCATTATAAGATAGATATTGTTCATGGTAAAATGGCAAGTGGCGCTAAAGACAATATTATGGAACAATTTAAGAATAATGAAGTACAAATTCTTATTTCAACAACAGTTGTAGAAGTAGGTGTTGATGTTCCTAATGCAACTACAATAGTTATTTTTGATGCTGATCGTTTTGGTCTTTCAACTCTACATCAATTAAGAGGACGTGTTGGAAGGGGTACTTCTAAATCTCAATGTATTTTGATTAGTGATAGTGATGCAGCTAGACTTAAAATAATGGAAACAGTTGATGATGGTTTTGTAATAAGTGAAGAGGATTTTAAACTTCGTGGTCATGGAGACTTATTTGGAACAAAGCAAAGTGGAGATATGAGTTTTAAAATTGCAGATATTAAATCTGATTATAAAATACTTTTACAAGCAAAGACAGATTCTGAAGAATATTTATTAAATGAGGAAACTGATAATGATATTTTAAAAAAGAAGTTAATTGCATCTATTACAGAAGGATAGTGTAAAGCAAAATAAATTTATTTTAATTAATTGACATTTACAGTTTTTTCTTATATGATTAAGATGCGTGATGGTATAAATATCACGTAGATATTTCTCACGGTATATATGTGAGATATATTCAACCGAACCCCCTGAAGGAGCCGAAAGGCTCCATTTTTTTGTTTTTAAAGCATTCATAATAGTTTCTTAGTGATAAAAAGCATATTTTATTATGAAAGGAGTATATTATGAATTGTAATTTTAATTGTAGACAAGATAATTTAGAAGATAAAAATAAAGTAGTAAAATATGTTTATTGTTTGGGAGCTACAGGCCCAACCGGTCCACAAGGTATTCAAGGTGAAATTGGTCCAACTGTCCCTGCTGGGATATCTGATACTATTTCTATAGGAACTGTAACAACATGAGAGCCTGGAACACCTGCATCGGTTATTGATGTTAGTGGTGGTCCAAATCATGTGTTAGATTTTGTTATTCCACGTGGATTTAATGGTAATAGTGAGATGATTTTTGCTGTTTTTGTGTGAGACAAATGAGAAATTTTATTGAACAAATAATAACATTATATCCAAATAATCAATTATTTATTTCTTTGGATAGTGGTGATGCTGTAATTGGTACTTCAGGTGGGATAAGATTAGGTCCAAATGGAGAATCAGGTGTATTTGAGTTAATTCAGTCTGTTGGTACTTTTAGACAATATATTTCTATTTGTAGTATCGATACTATTACTATAAATGGAGCGACTTATAATGATAACATAACATATTTACCAGCTCCAGATCCCGCTTTGACAGGTTGTTGTTCTGATTGTGATGCAGTTATGCGTGATATTTTGCCTGTAGGTACTACTGGGGTCAATATTGTAACTAATACTCAAATAACTACACAGGGAGATATTATAGAAAATCAACCAGGAATGTTGGTTGTTAATAATCCAGCAAGAAATAATATTACATTTGTATCTAGCTGTAGAGTAGATGTTGCATATGTTGAACCAGAAGAGGCATAAAAAAAAGGCTATATGCCTTTTTATTTTGTATTTACTAAATCATTTGTAATATTAACTGAAATATTTTTATTGTCTCTAGTTTTAACTGTTAGATTTGAATTGTTTTCTAAAAAGCTAAAGACATGTTCTACGTATTTTGCATCTCCTATATTTAAATGAGCACGATATTTAAGCCATGCATTATTGGTTGGATTATTTCTCATATCTTTTATATTTTCATTTTCTAAGCTACTGCAAGTATTTAGTACTTTTTGCATATTTCCAGGTCCAAAGTTATATGTTTGTAAAGCAAGAGGAATATTATAATTATTGTTTTCTATATAACCTCTTAAAATCATTGAACCAATTTGAATATTTGATTCAATATCTTTTAAATTATCTTCTGTTACTTTTATTTTTTCAATTTCTTTAGTTTCAAAGTTATAAGCAGATACGGTAGTACCTATATGAATTTTCTTTTCTATTTGCATTATGCCTGCTGCTGGACCTCTTTCTAAGTTTTTATAGTGTTCTCCTGAACTTTCTTGAGAAGCTAAAGCAATAAGTAAGTTTTTATCTAATCCATAACGATTAGCATATTTTTCAAATAAGTCTTCATATCTTTTGGCATTTGTCAAAGCTTCTTTACTTGTTCTATCTTCATAAGAAAAATGAAAAGATTCATCTTGAAGCATTAAATCAAGCTCATTTTTATTTTCAGTTGTTTCATCTATTTGGTTAAATTCATAACTATCTAGCATATCAATACTTGAGGCAAAATTTTCTTCAACTGTTTGAACTGCTTGATATGAAGTTGTTGGAACTTCGTCGTGTGCTTCAGCACCTTTTTTTGATGCTCCTGATATTGCGATTGTTGTTAAAATACTAGCTATTAAAACTGTTTTTCCAAGAGCTTTATTTTTTCTACTTAAAATCATATTTTCGGCAATATGTCCTAAAATCTGAAGTCTTTTTTTTCTTTTTTGATATTTATCATATTCTTTAGTTATTTCTTTAGCTTTTTTAGAAATTTTTCCTTCTTTATTTATTTTATAACCGTATTTCCGAGATATTTCTAATAATTTTAATAAATTCTTTTCATTTTTAACAATTCGATATTTACCGTTATTATGTATTTTGGCAGCAAATTTACCTTCTTCATCAAAATAATAGTTTATATAATTACTCATTTATTTCACCTGTACCTTATAAGTAAATTATATCATATATTTTAAATTTACTATTTATATTGACATATATGGACATTGTTATATGATAATAAAGGAGGTAGATAAATATGTTAGAGGAAAAAGTTGTGATTATTACTGGAGGAACTAGAGGAATTGGTCTTGAGACTGTTAAATTATTTAAAGAAAATAAAGCAGAAGTTATTTTATTCGGTTCAAGAGAAGAAACTGTTAAAAGTGCTGTTGAATCTTTAAAAGAAGAAGGAATGAAAGTAGAAGGTTATTTTCCTAATTTAAATAGTATTAGTGAAATAGAAAAAGTTATTAAAGAAATATACGATAAATATGGTCATATCGATATTTTAGTAAATAATGCTGGAATTTCTGCCAATAAGAAAATTGAGGATACTAGTAGTGATGATTTTTCAAAAATTATTGATTTAAATGTAAATGCTGTTTTTAATATGACAAAAGCAGTAGTTCCTTATATGAAGAAAAATGGTGGAGGAGTGGTTTTAAATACTAGTTCAATGGTTAGTATTTATGGACAACCTAGTGGAGTTGGATATCCTGCTAGTAAGTTTGCGGTTAATGGTCTTACTAAGTCATTAGCGAGAGAGCTTGCTCCATTTAATATTAGAGTTAACGCGGTAGCTCCTGGTATTACTAATACAGATATGGTTGCTAATCTTCCTAAAGAGATGATTGAACCTTTGATAAAAACTATTCCACTTGGTAGAATAGGAGAACCTAGAGATATAGCTAATGCTTTCTTATTTTTAGCAAGTGATATGGCAAGTTATATAACAGGTGTCGTTTTATCTGTAGATGGAGCAGCAAGAAGTTAGTGATGAAAAAGAATATTTTAATTATAATAGTTTCTTCTTTAATTATTGCTTGTTTTATATATTTTAATTATTTTTATACAAATAAAGGTATTTCTTTGAAATATTGTAATATTGCCTATCAAAATAATAAAAATGATGTAAATCAAGGTATTAAAGAATGCACTAATTCGAAAGAATTTAAAGAATTAAATGAAAAAGAACAAATTAATTGTATGAGAGATTTATTAAATGAATATTTGAATACAAATAAAATAAAAGATTTATCTTATGATGAAGATGGTATGTTATTTAGTTTTAAATATGAAAATGGTTACTTAGGTGGAGTCAAACTTAAAGATTTTGATCCTTATATGAACTAATTAATAAAGTTAAGTATTTAAACATATAATTTATTGGTGAGTAAAATATGTTTAATATTCATGATGCATTATATGCTGCATCTGTTCTTGGAGTAACTTTTGATAAATATACAGTTGAAGAGTTTTTAGATGGTATAAATATTGAGTTAGAGCATGGTACAGTAGATCCTAAAACAAATGTTACTAATGATAATTTAATCGTTACTGCTAAAATTGCGTTAGCTCATTTAAATGAGCATTATAATTATTATGATCCAGTTTATGGTTTAAGAGCATTTGAAAGATTTTTAGAAAATAAAGAAAAGGAAGCAAATTAAGTAATTTGCTTTTTTCGTGTTATAATAATGGTGAGGTGTAACATGGATAAAACTAATTTAATAAAAATTCCATATGTGGGGAAAAATACTAGAGAAGATTTAATTAATATTGGAATAAGATGTGTTGAAGATTTAAAAGGTAAAGATCCAGAAGAATTATATTTAGAAGATTGTAAGTATAAAGGTTATCAAGAGGATAGATGTCAATTATATGTATTTAGAATGGCTGTTAAATATGCTGAAAGTGAAAGTCCAGAGAGAGAAAAATTAAAATGGTGGGACTTTAAAGATAAGAATTAATGGGAGAGATTAAATTATGAAAAAATATTTAAAAGAAATTATTATTTTATTATGTCAAGTAGTACTTTTTTATCTTATACCTTTATTATTAAGATCTTTTGATGTAATTGGAATGGTATTATTTATGTTTGCGATAACATTTATTTTATCATGTTCTATTACTTTGCTTTCTGAGACTAGATTAAAATATTTATATCCAATATTTGTTTTATTAGTATTTATACCTTCGGTTTTTCTTTATTATAATAGTAGTGCATTAATTCATGCAGTTTGGTACATGTTTATATCTTTATTTGGAGTATTAGTGGGAGCAGTCGCTAATAAGTTTGTTATCTAATGCCTTCTTTTATTATTCATAGTATAGTAGGAAGAGAGCTTTGTAAAAAACTAAAATTTAGTGATGAAGATTCAAAAAAATTTTTTATTGCTAATTTGCTTCCAGATATTAAACAAAATGTTTACGCTGACAACTTAAGTGATCAAGAAATCAGAAAGCTTATTCAAAAAGAAAAGCGAGTTACTCATTTTAGAAATAATGAACAAGATATTTTGGAGTATCCTGATTTAGATTTATTTTTAAAAACTTATGGAAAACTAATTGAAGATTTAACAGTCTTTGGTTATTTTTTTCATTTATATACTGATTTTTATTACTTTTCTGTATTCCTTCCAAAAATTATAATTTTTTTAGATAAAGAATATAAAGAAACTTCTAAAAAAGAAAATAATTGTTTTATTAAGATAATAAAAACTAATGAAATAATAACTGTAGAAAATTTTTGGAGTAAAAAAAATCCTAAAGGAATATATCATGATTATTCTGCTCTAAATAAATATTTAATTGATAAATATAGCTTTAATTTTAATTATCAAGATATTTTGTCTTTTTTTAATTCATCTTTATTTGTTAATAAGATAGAGGAAATTGATATTAAAAATTTTCCTTTACTTTTAAAAGATTTAAAAATGTTTTATGAAGAAGCAAAAGATGATAATTCATCATTTAATATTTTTAGTACAGATGAAGTTGATTTATTAATTAATAATATTATTATAAGTTTTATAGAAAATTATAGTTATTTATTTTCTAAGTTTTTAAAATAAGTTATAATTGATATTATAGGTGAAGTTTATGAGAGAGATTATTGGAACTTATATTATTAATAATATATTATTTTGGATATTGTTGGTTGGGATCATTCTGATAATAATTTTTTCTAGGGAGATAAAACATCTTTTTGGTGAAGCATCAATTAAAAAAGTTTTAAGGAAACTACCAAAAGACAATTATATTCTTCTTAATGATGTGACTATAAAGTCTGCTAGAAAAGTATATATAATTGATAATTTAGTTATATCGAAATTTGGAATATTTGTAATTGAATTTGTTGATGTTAGTGGCAAAGTTTATGGTGATGATAGAAGTGATGAGTGGATTGAACTAAATGGAACTAAGAAAAAATATTTTAAGAATCCTACTCATAAAAATCATAGTAGTATCAGAATGTTATCTGAACTTTTAGAAATTGATCAAAGATTTTTTATACCTATTATTTGTTTTTCAAATGATGCAGTCATTTGTACTGAGATAAAGGATAAAACTACTAAGTTAGAAATTTTAGATGATTGTATTAAAAATTATCATAAAGAAGTCTTAAAATATGGACTAAGTGAAATGGCTAATAAAATTAAAGAAGCAAATATTATAAAAGAAAAGAATATTCCTTTAGCAGATAAAAAAGTTGATAATAAGAAAAGAGTTATTGATAATAAGTGCCCTAAATGTGGTAGTAAATTAGTAAAAAGGAATGGAAAATATGGAGATTTCTTAGGTTGTAGTAATTATCCTGAGTGTAAATATACAAGAGAAATATAGAAGGGGAAACTCTTCTTTTATTTTTATTTAATATTTTTGTTTGTTTTGTTATAATATACTTTATGGTGATTGAGATATGAAAATAATAATTGTTGGAGTAGGAAAGCTTGGTGCATATTTAGCAAAGCAATTAGTAGATGAAGATCATGAAGTGACTTTAGTGGATAATTCTTTTAGTGCTAAAGAGGATATTATAAATAATTTAGATGTTAATTATGTTGAAGGTAATGGACTTGACTCTAATATTTTGATTGATGCTAATGTTGTTAACGCAGATATCTTAATAAGTGTTATGAATAAAGATGAACAAAATCTGATGTGTTCTTTAATAGGTAAAAAACTTGGAGCAAAGCATACAATAGCAAGGATAAGAACCCTTGAATATTCTAATTCTATTAATTTGTTAAAAGAAGATTTAGGTCTTTCAATGGTTATTAATCCTGAAATGATGATGGCATCATCTATTGCTAGAACTTTAAATATTCCAAGTGCAATAGATGCTACCACTTTTTTAAAAGGAAGAATCGAAGTAATTGCTCTTAAAATCAAAGAGAAATCTAAACTTGATAAAGTTTCAGTAGACTCAATTTCTAAAAAGTTTGGAGCTAATATAAAAGTTTTTGCTATTGAAAGGGTTGGGGATACTATAATTCCTGATGGCTCTACAAAATTGTTAATTGGGGATAAGATTTATATTTCTGGTACTAGAAAAGATATTAATGCTTTTTTAAAAGTATTAGGCTTAATTAGTGAAAAGACTAAAAAGGTTCTTATTATTGGAGGTTCTAGTGTTTGTGTTTATTTATCAAAGATATTAATTGATTTGGGAATGGCGGTTAGAATTATTGAAATGGGTAAGGAACGATGTAATGAACTTAGTAGTTTATTACCTAAAGCTTTGATTATTAATGGCGATGCTTCTAGTGAAAAAGTATTGTATGAGGCAGGAATTGATGAGTGTGATGCATTTGTTTCTTTAACTAGCATTGATGAAGAAAATATAGTATATTCAATGTTTGCATCATTGCAAAAGGTTCCTAAAATTATTACTAAAGTTAATCATATTAAGTTAAATGGGTTGATTGAAAAATCAAATATTGATGCAGTTGTGGCTCCTCATAAAGTTGCAGCTAATCAAGTTGTTAGATATGTTAGAGCTTTACAAAATCGTGGGGGAAGTAGTTGCCTTGCGGTTTATAAATATGATAATGTTTTTGAGATGACAGAGTTTAGCGTGTTAAATGATTTTAAAGCAATTAATGTTAAAATTAAAGATTTAAAGTTAAAGAAAGGTATTTTAATAGGAGTAATAAGAAGAGAGAAAAATATAATATTTCCAACTGGTAATGATGTTATTCAAGATAAAGATGAAATAGTTGTTATTAATAAAAATAAAAAGTTAAAAGATATAAATGATATTTTGGAGTAAGTTATGAGAAAGAAAATTGTTTATAAGTTTATTGGTAAAGTATTAATTGGGTTTTCTAGCCTTTTTGTTTTTCCTATATTAATAGCTTTGATTTATAAAAATTCTGTGATACCTTTTTTAATTCCACAATTAGTATCTCTCTTATTGGGACTTATACTTAATAGAATTAAAGTAAATGATGGCTCTTTGTTTGCAAAGGATGGACTTTTAATTGTTTCTTTATCTTGGATAATTATAAGTCTTATTGGTTCTTTACCTTTTATAATTAGTGGTTTATGTGATCCAGTTGATGCTTTTTTTGAAACTGTTTCAGGTTTTACGACAACAGGAGCAACTATATTTAATGATGTAGAAAAACTTTCTAAAAGTATTTTGTTTTGGAGAAGTTTTACTCATTTTATTGGTGGTATGGGGGTTCTAGCTTTTGTAATGGCTATTATACCTTTATCTTCTAAAGACAAGTCTATGCATTTATTAAAAGCAGAAATGCCCGGACCTAGTGTGGGAAAACTTGTACCCAGTATTAAAAAAACATTATTTTATTTATATTTTATTTATTTAGCTTTGACATTTATTGAATTTATTTTACTTTTAATTGGTGGTTGTTCTGTTTTTGATAGTTTACTTATATCCTTTAGTACTGCAGGTACAGGTGGTTTTTCTTTACTTAACTCATCGATTGCTACATATTCATTATTTAATAAAATTGTAATAGGAATATTTATGTTTTTATTCGGAGTTAATTTTAATATTTATTTTCTTATAATGATGAAGAATGGTAAACATATTTTAAAAAGTGAAGAGTTAAGAGTATATTTTTTCTTATTTATCACTTCTATTATTATAGTGTTTTTTAATACTTATAATTTATTTTTATCTGCTTTTGATGGTTTATTAGAAGCTTTTTTCCATGTTAGTAGTATTATGTCTAGTACTGGTTTTTCAATAGGAGATATTAATATTTATCCAACTAGTTCTAGGATTATATTACTAATGCTTATGCTTATTAGTGCATGTGCTGGTAGTACTTGTGGAGGATTTAAGATTTCTCGACTTATAATTGCATATAAGAGTATTAAAAGGGGATTTATTAAAATTATTTATCCAAATAGTGTAGATACTATTAAGTTTGAAGGAAAAAAAGTTCCAGAAGATACAGTTAGAAATAATAATAAGTTTTTAATTTTATATATAATATTAATAGTTTTTATTATGTTTATTGTAAGTTTTGATGGTTTTTCTTTAGAGACTACAATAAATGCTGTTTTTACAACATTTGCGAATGTAGGACTATGTTTTGAAATTTCTAATTTTAGTTTATTTAGTGATTTATCTAAAGTTTTATTGAGTGTTGGAATGCTTTTTGGAAGACTAGAGATTTTTCCTATGTTAGCACTATTTATAGATCTTAGAAAGAAATAGTGAATAAAAATTATTTTTATGATATAATTAGCGATTGAGGTGGAGTTAATAAATGATAACTATAAAAAGTGAAAGAGAAATTGCTTTAATGAGAGAAGCTGGAATGTTAGTTTCTAAAACTCATAAATATTTAAAGTCTTTTATAAAAGAAGGTATTACTACAAAGGAACTTGATAGACTAGCCGAAGAGTTTATTGTAAAACATGGTGGAGTTCCAACTTGTAAAGGTTATGAAGGTTATCCTGCAACACTTTGTACTAGTGTTAATGATACAGTTGTTCATGGTATACCAGATAATTATAAACTTAAAAATGGAGATATTATAACTATTGATATGGTTATTGGATATAAAGGTTATCAAGGAGATGCTGCTTGGACTTATGTTGTTGGAGAAGTTGATAATGATAAAAAATATTTAATGGAACATACTGAAAAAGCATTATATGAAGGATTAAAAGAGGTAAAAGTTGGTAATAGAATAGGTGATATTTCAAATGCTGTGCAAAAATATGCAGAAAGTCATAATTTAGGAGTAGTTAGAGAATTATGTGGGCATGGTATTGGAAGAGATATGCATGAGGATCCTGAGGTTCCAAATTATGGAATTCCTGGAGTGGGTCCAAGACTTAAAGAAGGTATGGTTATTTGTATTGAGCCAATGCTTACATTTGGAAAAAGATATATTTATCAATTAGAAGATGGTTGGACAGTTAAGACTGATGATGGTAGTCCAGCAGCACATTATGAACATACCGTGTTAGTAACTAAAGATGGTTATGAAATTTTGACTCCAAGACTTGATTAATTTCTTGTTTTATTAAATATTTATGATAAAATTTAAGTAGTAATGTAGTTTTAAGGAAGAGATATATTATGGAAGATAGAGTTTTAAATGATAAACAACTAGAGATGATTGATTTAATTGATGAAAAATTGAGTGAATTAATGCAACTACTTGAGTATGAAGATTATTTGAATTTTCTTAGAAGTGATGAATATCTTGCGACTTATGATGACGTTTTAGGTTATAACGATGTTAACTATTTGCCTAATGCTTTTTTGGCAGGTTTAACTGAAGAATTTTTAGAAAAAATAAATAATAAAATAGATACAAAATTAAAAGAGATTCAATAAAGAAGAAAAGTAAAAGTAGAGCAATCTACTTTTTTTCATATATTACTAAAGGAGGAAATATATGAATATACTACTTGGTATTATGATACCTTTTTTGGGTACAATGATTGGATCTTTCTTTGTTTTCTTTATGAGAGGAAACATTAAGAAAAGTAAAGAAAAGATGCTTCTTAGTTTTGCGGCTGGTGTAATGATTGCAGCATCAGTTTGGTCGCTTCTTTTACCAGCAATTGATATGTCAGAAGGATATGGTAGATTTGCTTTCTTTCCAGCGGCTTTTGGTTTTTTTCTTGGTGTTTTGTTTTTGTTTTTTATTAATTATGCTACGGAGAAATTAGAAAAAAGTAATAAGAAAACATCAAAAATGATATTTGCAATTACTTTACATAATATTCCGGAGGGAATGGCCGTAGGTGTTTGTTTTGCATACTTCTTGGCTACGAAGGATTTAGTTTCTCTTACTTCTGCTTTTGTTTTTTCGTTAGGTATTGCGATACAAAATATTCCAGAGGGAGCAATAATTTCTATGCCACTTAGAAGTAGTGGTTGTAGTAAATTGAAGGCATTTATTTACGGTACTTTATCAGGAATAGTAGAGCCTATATTTGCATTTTTAACTATTTTACTAACTGGGATAGTAGTTCCTATATTACCATATTTATTAAGCTTTGCATCAGGTGCTATGGTATATGTTGTTTGTGATGAATTAATTCCTGAAGGAAGAGATGATTATAAGTATTCCCCAATCTTTTTAGCACTAGGATTTTTGGTAATGATGATATTAGATGTATGTTTCGGCTAAAAATCGTGGTATAATAATCGATATATGGAGGAGTTTGTATGAAAAGATTAATTGTTTTCTATTCTTATAGTAATAATACAAGAGGTATTGCTAAAGAAATTCAAGATAAATACAATTATGATTGTGTAGAAATAAAAACTAAGGAAGCTTATTCAGAAGATTATAATTTAGTACTTCAATCAGAAGAAAAGTTAGTCCCTATGGATTATCAACCTGATATAGAAGACATAAATATTGATTTAAATTTATATGATGAAATCATTTTGTGTACTCCTGTATGGTGGTATAGTGTTGCGAGTCCAGTAAACACATTTTTACATACTTATATTTTGAAGGATAAGACAATTATTCCAGTTGCGACTAATGGTGGGTGGCTAGGAAGAACTTTTGAAAACATAGAAAAACTTACAGGATGTAAAATTAAAAACTCTATTAGCTTAAAATTTGATGAAAATAGATTAGTTAGTACTTATGAATTTGAAGATTGGTTGAATAATTTAGAAGAATCTGATTAAAAATAATACTGTAAAGATTTGTAAATTATAGACAATTGTAATTAAATTTATAGTACTATAATAAGCTATATTGGAGGGATGCTATTTGAGAATACTTAAAAAAATTGTAAACTTGGTAGCTTTCTTTCTTATAGCTTTTTTTGTTTATTTTAATTTTTCTAATATTTCTTTATATGCTAATAGTTTTTTTACAAAGGTTAAAGATGATGGAACTTTATTAGTAAGCGCTTTAAGTGGTGGCAATTACGATATTAAAGGAATTGGAAGTTTAATAGGTGAAAATGACAATTTATTTGATAATGGTAGTTTAGGAGAAGAGTATAATTTTGATACTGAATTTTATCCATATTATGGAATGCTTGACTTAGAAAAGCAAAAACTTTATAAACAAATTTATGCAAATGCAGTTAATTTGAAAAAAACTTTTTCTCCAATTATAAAAATAAATAGTGAAGAAATGTCTCAAGTTATTGAAGCAGTAGTTTATGATCACCCTGAACTTTACTTTTTAGATAATAATTATTCATTTAAATATAATATAAGTGGTATTTGTGTACAAGTAATTTTAAAATTTAATGAATTAGCAAACAATTTAGAAAATAGTAATCGTAATTTTAAAAAAGCAGTAGATGATATAATTTTAAAAGCTTCAAAATATAAAAGTGATTTAGAAAAGGAAAAATATGTTCATAATTATTTAGTTAATAAATTAGTTTATGATGAAAATGCGACTTTAAATCAAAGTGCCTATAGTGCTTTAGTTAACAAGGTTTCAGTATGTGCAGGTTATTCACGCGCTTTTCAATATATTTTAATGAGGCTAAATATTCCGTGCTATTATGTGGTGGGTGAATCTTCAGGTAATCATGCTTGGAATATTGTTAAAATAGATAATGAATATTTTAATGTTGATTTAACTTGGGATAATACTGGAGATAATAGTTATGAATATTTTAATAAGAGTGATTTAGAAATATCAAATACTCATTCTAGAAATAGTTTATCGATTAATTTGCCTTTATGTGGGCCTAGCTATAATGATGATATTTATCATTGACATTTAAATAAATAATTAATATAATCAACGTATATGTTATCAAGAGTGGACGAGAGATTCGGCTTTATGACTCCACAGCAACCTATTAGTTTAGGTGCTAAGACCGACAAAGTATTAAGTACTTTGGATGATAATTTTATCTTAATTATTAGTCCTTGTACTTTGCAAGGGCTTTTTTTCTTGTTAGCATATAGAAAGATGAGGAGTTTATGAAGTATTTATTTACGTCAGAGAGTGTTACTTGTGGACATCCTGACAAGGTTTGTGATTTAATTTCGGATAGTGTATTAGATGCGTATTTAGAAATTGATCCAAATTCTAGAGTTGCATGTGATTGTTTAATTAGTAAAGGTGAAGTTTATGTAACTGGAGAAATTACATCGAATGGGGTAGTTGATATTGAAAGTATTGTAAGGAAAGTATTAAGAGATATTGGCTATGATAATGCATTAACTGATATTGATTATAAAACTTGTAAAGTAATAGTTAATATTTCAAAGCAATCAGATGATATTTCACGTGGAGTGGATTTTAATGGAGCAGGAGATCAGGGGATGATGTTTGGATATGCTTGTTTAGAAACACCCGAACTAATGCCACTTCCTATTAGTCTTGCCCATAGCCTTGCTAGAAGACTTGAAGAAGTAAGGGTAGAAAAAGTAGTAGATTACTTAAGACCTGATGGAAAAGTTCAAGTAACCGTTGAGTATGATGGGGATATTCCAGTACGAGTTGATACGGTTGTAGTATCTTGCCAACATTTAGAAGAGGTTAGTAATGAACAAATAGAAAAAGACATTATTAATTTTGTCATAGAAAAAGTAATTGATAAAAAGCTATTAATTAATACTAAGTATTTGATTAATCCAACGGGTAGATTTGTAATAGGTGGTCCAATGGGAGATAGTGGTCTTACAGGTAGAAAGATAATTGTTGATACTTATGGTGGTGCTGGAAGACATGGTGGAGGAGCATTTTCTGGAAAGGATGCGACTAAGGTAGATAGATCTGCTGCTTATATGGCGAGGTTTCTTGCTAAGAATGTTGTTGCTAATGGATATGCAAGAAAATGTGAAATACAACTTTCTTATGCAATAGGTGTTAGTGAACCTGTTTCAATTTTTGTTAATACTTTTGGAACAGAGACTATATCAGCTGATGAGATAATTGCTAAAATAAGAAAAAGCTTTGATCTTACTCCATTAGGAATTATTAATTATTTAGAACTTAAAAAGCCTATTTATAGATTGACTAGTAATTATGGCCATTTTGGTAAAGATGATCTTCCATGGGAAAGAAAAGTTGAATTTTAATTAAAAATATGATATAATTAAACAACTATTGGGGGATGGTTTAGTTGAGTCATATTAAGAATTTTGATTGTGATGATCAATTGTTTAATTTTATAAGAAGTCATACAATTAGTGAAATGGGAAGAGGTAGTGAAGGAATATGTCTTAGAGGTAAGGATGGGTATGCTTATAAGCAAATTGATCCTGGAGTTAGTTTTGGAAGAGGCTATGAAATAGAAAATATTATAACTACAGAAGACATTGATTTACCTTCTTTTGCTTTTCCAAAAGAACTTTATGGAGTAAATAATGAACTTAGAGGATATAAGACAATCTTAGTGGAAAATGATTTATTTAGACCTGATAATACTACTTATATTTCAACAATTGATACAATTAATTTTAAGAACTTAGCAAAGGCTTATAATGAGATGGCAGCTGATGTTCTTACTTTATCTGATGAAGGAATTTTGATGTATGATTTTCCTTTTAATGTTTTATTTGATGGTGAAAAGTTAATTGCGGTTGATACATGTGGTTATAAAAGAGTAGATTATAATCCAAAAGAGGATAATATTTCTAGTTTAAATTATTCTATTGAAATGATATTTTCAATGTGGTTTGATACTTATAAAAAAGTTGATTTAAGTGTTGAAAATATGGATATAGAATCATATTTAGAAAGAATTTATAAAAAGTTACCAGGTCGATTGAAATATAAAGTTAAAGAAAAGTGTAAAACAAGATAAAAGTAGATAATTTTTATTATCTATTTTTTTGTGCTATAATTTTTTCTCGAGGTGGTATAAATGCAATTTAATAAATTAATACCTGAATTATCTGTGAGAGATATTAATGTTAGTAAGAAATTTTATTTAGATTTAGGTTTTAAAATTATGTATGAGAGAGAAGAAAATAAATTTTGTTTTGTAGAAATGGATGGGAATCAAATAATGTTAGAGGAAGTTAATAGTAACTGGGAAGTTGCTCCTTTAGAGTATCCATTTGGTAGAGGGATAAATATTAGCATGAGTATTGACAATATAGAGGAAGTATATGCTAGAATTGTAGAGGATGATATCAAGTTGTTCAAAACTTTAGAAACTCATTCTTATCGAGTTAATGATAAAGTTTATGATGATAAAGAATTTTTAATTCAAGATCCAGATGGGTATTTACTAAGATTTAATAATTAGAACAGAACGTGAGGGAAAAATATGAATTTTATTCTTTATGAGGATGATAATGAATTTATAAATTGCTATCAAGAAGCTATTACAAAAGTAATGTTAAATTCAAAGGTTGATTATGAAGTATTAAAAATAAATAATTATGATGAATATAGTAATAAAAAACTGAAAAATATTATAGGTAATAAAATATATATTTTAGATATCGAAGTACCTGGTAAGAATGGTCTTGATCTAGCAAGAGAAATAAGAAAAGGTGGAGATTGGACTAGTCCAATTATAATTGTTACATCTCATGAAGAGTTTAAGACAGTAGGTTTTACTGGCAAGATATTAATGTTAGATTTTATTACTAAAAATGATAATGTCATGGGAAGCTTAATTGATGCTTTATCAGTTGCTTTAGAAATAACTTGTGGGAAGCCATTTTATAAGTTTAGCTACAAAGGACAATATTATTCTATTCCACTGGATGAAATAATTTATTTTGAAAAAAGTTTGAATGATAATAATAGTATTATTGTTTGTGAAAATGATGAGTATGTTGTAAGAAAAACAATTTCTTCTATTGCTTTAGAACTTGAAAATACTAGCTTTTTTAAAACACATAGAAGCTGTATAGTAAACATAAATAAAATATTAAAAATTGATTATGATAGAGGAATAATATTTTTCAAAGATTCTGAAACAAATCTTTTGTCTAGAAGTAATAAGAAAAAATTAATGGAAAAGATGAGTTGCAAAAATGTTAGTAGTTTTTAAAATTTTAAGTGCTTTACTTTTCATGTTATATACTTTTATTTCTAGTCAACTAATTTTGGGTGAAAAGAAAAAAATTAATAAAAATTTGTTATTTTTGTTTTTAATATTTTTTATTGCTTATTATTTTATTATTTTTCATATTAATGAAATGTTATTTTCTCTTGCTTTAACTTTTCTTTCAATTATATTTATTAAAATGTATTTTGATAAAGATATGATATCAATTACTATTTTTTCTTTAGTAATAAATTTAATTAGAGTTTTAGTTAAAGCCTCCTTTTTATTTGTTTCTAATAGTTATATGTATAAAATATTTTTATTTACTGATTATACTTTTTTAAAATTTATTATTAATCTATTTTCTATATTGATAAGTCTTATTTTAATTTTTATTTTGAAAAAGTTTATTGTAAAGTTTATAGAAAAATCATTTAAATGTAATCATTTTTATATTGAGATACTTTCTTTCTTTATTATTAATTTTATTTTAGCTATATTTTTTAGATATCCAATAAATGATTTAAATATTTATAATCTAATTGATTCTATATTATTTTTATCTATGTTGGTTGGCTTTTTATATTTATTAGATAGAGATTCTAAATTAAATTCAATTAGTAGGTATTATGCTGAGGTATTTGAGTATTCTAGACTCAGTGATGAAATTAATTTTGATTATAGAAAAAAAGTGCATGAAAATAAGAATCAACTTTTAATTATTAAAAGCATGTTAAGCGGTAGTAAGAAAAAAGAAATTAATAAATATATTGATGAGTTATTAGAAAATCATAATAGTGATATAAGAAACTATTGGATTAGTGATTTATCTTATATACCATTTTCAGGTATTAAAAATTTTTTGAATCATAAATTGATTGAATTGCATGAGTTAGGTGCATCTATAGAGGTGTATGTAAGTAGTGAGATAGAAAATACTAAATCTTTGAATCTTTCTTCTTGTTTATATAATGATTTAAATACTATTTTAGGTGTTGTTTTAGATAATATGATAGAATCTTTAAAGGAAATGAATGTAAAACTTGCGAGTATTAATATTTATATAGAAGATAATATTGTCTATGGAGAGTTTGCTAATAATTTTGATGGATATATAGATATTGATAAATTGTTTAAGCTAGGATATACAACTAAAGGTGGAGGACACGGTGTAGGTTTAACACTTGTAAAAGATATAACTCGTAAGAGCGAAAAACTTGGTTGTAAACCGAGTATAATCGACAACTTTTTTATTCAAACTGTGACTTTAAAATTAGATGAAGTTTTGGAAAATACCAAAAATCACTAAAGAGCTACCATTCAGCACTCTTTTTACAATTTTAATTTAAAACATGTTACTATCTTTATTGTACAGAAAGCAATCAATTCTGTATAAGAAGAAAGAGAGGTTATAAAAAATGATTGGAAAAGTAAAATGGTTTAATAATGAGAAGGGTTATGGATTTATAAGTTATAAAGAATATGATGATATATTTGTGCATTATTCTGCTATAAATATTGATGGTTATAAAACATTAAAAAGTGATGAATTAGTTGAATTTGAACTTATTACAACTCCTAAAGGATTACAAGCAAGAGATGTTTGTCAATTAGGTGCTAGTTTCTAAAATTACAAGTGGTAGTGCTTGTAGTTTTTTTTTCTTTTCTAATATTAATATTCATATTATAATATTAGAGTGGAAAAAAGTTAGGTGATTAAAAATGAATAAATTTAGGGCAGTAAAAATAGCTAGTATATTAGGCATAATAGGTAATTTGTTTTTGTTAGTAATAAAGGGCATTATTGGATTTTTAACAAATAGTCAGTCAATGATGGCGGATGCAATAAATAGTGCAGGTGATATCTTTTCATCAATTATGACTTTTATAGGAAATAGAGTTGCTAGTCAGGCGGCTGACAACGATCATAATTTAGGTCATGGAAAGGCAGAATATATTTATTCAATGTTAATAAGTATAGTTATGTTTTTAATGACTTATAAAATAGTTAAAGACTCTGTTTTAGCAATCTTTAATAGTGGCAATTATATTTATTCTAATTTTTTAATTATAGTATGTATAATTACTATATTAATAAAGTTTTGTCTTTTTGTTTATACCAATTATTTATATAAAAAATATAATAATATTTTAATTAAAACTAATAGTATTGATCATAGGAATGATTGTTTACTTACTTTTTTGAACTTAGTAGCTTGTATTTTAACTTATTATAATATTAAGTATGTGGATAGTATTGTAGGAATTTTTATAGCTTTATGGATTTTTTATTCTTCGTTAAAAATATTTATAGAAAGTTATGACGTTTTAATGGATAAGGCAATTAGTGATGATGTTAAGGATAAAGTATTAGAGCTTGTTAGTAAGTATAGTGAAGTCTGTAAAGTAACACATTTTAATTCTACTCCTGTAGGGTATCAGTATCAGATTTCTTTTACAATTTTTGTAGATGGAAATATGTCAACATTTGAAAGTCATAATATAGCTAATAGTTTAGAAAAAGATATAGATAAAAATATAGATGAGGTATATTTAACCGTGATTCATGTGAATCCAATGTAGGAGGAGTATATGGTTTTTGCAAGCAATAACAAGGGTAAGTTAAAAGAGATTAGAAGTATATTAGGCGATGATGTTAAGTCTTTAGAAGATGTTTTTATTGATGTTGAAGTTTTAGAAGATGGTGAAACATTTTATGATAATGCTTTAAAGAAAGCAAAGGAAATCTATGAATTGTGCCATGAAGAGGTAATTGCGGATGATTCTGGATTATGTATAGATTATTTGGATGGTTTTCCCGGTGTAACTACAGCTAGATTTTTAGGAGAAGATGCAACAAGTGAAGATAGAAATAAATATATAATTGATAAGTTAGATGGAATTTCTAATAGAAAATGTCAAGTAGTTTGTGAGCTAGTTTACTATGATGGAGAAAGAGTTATATCATCAAAAGGAATAATAGATGGTACTATTACACTTAGTCCTCGAGGAGAAAATGGTTTTGGATTTGATCCTATAGTTGAACTACTAGATGGAAGAACTTTAGCAGAACTTAGTAGTGAGGAAAAAAATAAGATTAGTGCTAGATATTTGGCAGTTAAACAATTAAAAAGTATGATATAATTAGTTGTATGGAGTGATAATATGCAAGAAGCTATTGATATAAAAAGTAAAAGAATGAATGTTTTGAAAACTTATGGAGAAAATTTTCAAGATAAGAATTATATAACTAATCCAGCAATTGGTAGAGATGAGCAAATTAAGCAATTGATTTTGATTTTAC
Source organism: uncultured Bacilli bacterium (assembly GCA_949451605.1). Lineage (GTDB taxonomy): Bacteria > Bacillota_I > Bacilli_A > RF39 > UBA660 > RUG14891. Next base: position 18,844 of record CASTSB010000007.1, on the reverse strand, counting down.
TTACTCCAGATAAGTCTGCTGTACTTGTTGGTAAACCTGGTGTAGGTAAAACTGCAACAGTTGAAGGAATTGCATATCGTATTCAAATGGGACTTGTTCCAGATGTATTAAAGGGTTATAGTGTTGTAAAAATTAATACTTCTTCACTTCTTGGTGTTGATCCAGTAACAGGGGAGGCAAAAGTACAAATCCTTCTTGATGAATTAAAAAATGAGTCTAAATTGATTTTATTTATAGATGAAATACATACTTTAATGGGTTCAAAAGGAGAAGCACTTGATTTTGCTAATATGTTTAAGCCAGCTCTTGATAGAGGAGATATTAAAGTAATTGGAGCAACTACAACTGAAGAATATGAAAGATATATTTTAAGAGATAAAGCTTTTGTTAGACGTTTTCAAAAGGTTGAGATAGAAGAACCTACAAGAGATGAAAATGTTCAGATTTTAATTGGAACTTTACCAAAGATTGAAAAAAGAACAGGAGCTAAGATGTTATATACGGCATATATTCAAAAGAAAATAATGGAATTTGTTACTGATATTACTAGTGAATATAAAAGAATTTATGAAATTGGATCTAGATATCCTGATGTATCTTTAACAATAGTTCAACAAGCTTTTTCAAATGCCTTATTTGATAATAGAAGAGAAGTTAATGTACTTGATTTTAGAAATGCTATTTTAAATAGTAAAAATATATATCCTGATGTAATAAAAAAATCAATTCCTGAATTTGATATTATTTTTGAAGAACAAGTAAAAGAATGTTCTAAAGAAACAACTCAATATGAAAGATTAAGTGATAGCTATGAATAGTTGTCATTTTTTTTACGATTTTTCTTTTCTATTAAAATTACTGTGATATAATGGATATAAGAATAGATAGTACGTGGGTGTCATGTGCTGTTATTTAAGGAGGTGAAACAATGCAAAGAGAAAGAGAGACTAAGTTAGTTGCTATTGCAGCATTATTAATAGGTGTTATAGGTTTAACTGTTGGTTATGCAGCTTTTTCAAATACTTTAAGTATTAGATCAAGTGCTACAGTAAATCCAGATGCTTCTACATTCAATGTTGATTTTTCAACATCTGATAGTGCAGTAACTGCTGGAACAGTTACACCAACACTTACTCCAACAACATTAACAGCAACTGATGCAACTATAGATAACTCAGCTAATCCAACAATATCTGGTTTGTCAGCAACATTTACAGAACCTGGACAAAAAGCAGTATATACTTTCTACGCTTATAATGCAGGACAATATGTTGCTTATTTAAAAAACATTACTTATGCTAATGTTAGTGGACAAGCATCTAGTAAAATCTGTACTGCTAAAACTGGAACTACTGATAGTTTAGTACAAGCAGCTTGTGATGATATTAGATTATCTGTAAAAGTTGGAAGTGAAGCAGCAGTTACAGGTACTAAATCTGGAATTACTGGTCATAGTTTAGCTAAAGCTGCAGCTGATACAGTTGCAGTTACAATTGAATATGTAACAGGTGGTGATATCGCTGATGGTGATTTTACAGTTGCTTTTGGTGATGTATCATTAGAATACAGAACAGTTGATTAAAAATAATTGAGAGGGCTTTTAAAGTTCTCTTTTTTTGTTGACACTTTTTTCAATCAGTGATATTATCTAAGTGATTTGGAAATTTATATATTGAAGCAGTTTATATTAACTATTAATAAGATTATTTATTAGGAGGTATTAATATGAATGAAAATCATCAATTGTTAAATTATCTAAATCAAAGTAAAACTATGAATTTTCGTGATTTACTTTTTTCTTTTATAGATAGAAGTGGAGAAAAAGATTCAGATGTTTACAATAGGGCTGGTATCGATAGAAGGTTATTTTCTAAGATTAGATGTAGCGAAAGCTATAATTTAAAAAAGGAAAATATTCTAAAATTATGTGTATCTTTGAAGCTTGATTTAAATGATACAAATGAGTTATTAGAAAGTGCTGGATATAGTCTAAGCACTACTAATGATTTTGACTTAATTCTTAGATACTGCTTTTTAAATAATATTTATGATATGCAAATTATCAATGAATATTTATTTAGTTATACAAATGCTGTCTTGTGTTAAGCTTGACAGTTTTTTGTTTGCTTTTCTTGTCAAAGGCTTTTTTTTCTGCATATAATATAAGTAGAATGATAGTCAAGAAAGGTTGTAGACTAATTTTTGAGCGCCTGAACTATTAAAAGTTGACGAGGTTAGTAGTTATCGAAATTTTCGGCGGGTACTACTACGGACTAAGTGATTCGTTAGATATATTGTTAAAAAATAAAATTAAAATTATAACAAAGCATATATCTTCACTAATTTTTAATAGTGGAGGAAATTATATGTGTGGAATAATTGGATATGTTGGTGAAAAACATCCAAAAGAAATATTAATTAACGGTTTAAAAAGATTAGAGTATAGGGGATATGACTCTAGTGGGATTGCTTTGAAAAATAGAAGCGATATTCAAATAATTAAAAGTAAAGGTAAAATAAAAGATTTAGAAGAAAAGGTAAATATTCTAGAAATTATTGAGAGTAATATTGGGATTGCTCATACTAGATGGGCAACTCATGGTAGGGCAAATGAAGTTAATGCGCATCCTCATAAAGTGGGAATGGTTACTTTAGTTCATAATGGAATAATTGAGAATGCAAGCGAGTTAAAAGAAAAATTATCAAGTGTTAATTTTATAAGTGAAACAGATACGGAAGTAGCTTGTGCATTAATTAACAAGTATTATAAAGGTGATGCTTTAAGTGCAATTAATAAAGCTATTAGTGAAATAAAGGGATCTTATGCATTTGGTATTTTGTTTGATGATAATGAAAAATTATACGCTGTTAGGAAAGATTCTCCTTTAATTGTTGGCATAGGAGAGAATGAAAACTTTATAGCAAGTGACATTGCTGCAATAATAGAATATACAAATAAATATATATTACTTGAAGAAGGAGAGATTGCAGAAATTACTAAAGATAAGGTAATAGTTACAAAAGAAGGAAAAGTTATTGAAAAACAAATAATTGTTACTGATATTTCACAAGATGATAGTGATAAATGTGGATATAATCATTATATGGAAAAAGAAATAATGGAAGAGCCTGCTGTTCTTATGAAGACACTTGCTCCATATTTAGATGATATTGATATTATTCCAGATTTAAGTAAATATGAAGAGATTCATTTTGTTGCTTGTGGGTCTGCAATGTATGCTGGAATGATTGGTAAAACATTATTTGAAGAGTATGCTAATTTAAAGTGCTATGTTGAGTGCGCTAGTGAATATAGATATAAAAAAGTAATTTATGATAGAAAAACGCTAGTTATACTTATTTCTCAATCAGGAGAAACTGCTGATACAATTGCTGCTATGCGTAAAGCAAAAGAAAATAGTATTGATACATTAGCAATAGTTAATGTAAAAACATCGACAATTGCTAGAGAATGTGATTTTAAATTATTTATTGAAGCTGGTCCTGAAATTGCAGTTGCTACAACTAAAGCTTATTTATTGCAAGTTGCTATACTTTCATTACTCGCTTATAGATCCTCAGGAGGTAAAGATAAAAGTTTTATAGATGATGCTAAAAGATTGCCTGGACTTCTTACAGATATTTTAAATAAGAAAGAAGTATTAAAAAATATTGCTAATGAAATAGCTAATAGTAAAGATGCCTTTTTTATAGGTAGAGGAATTGACTATGCAATTTGTTTGGAAGGAAGTTTGAAATTAAAAGAAGTTGCTTATACACATAGTGAGGCATATCAAGCAGGTGAGTTAAAACATGGTACTATTTCATTAATAGAAAAGGATGTTCCTGTCTTTGCAGTTATAAGTGATGAGAATATTAAGGATAAAACTATTTCAAATATAATTGAAGTAAAAAGTAGGGGAGCTAAAATAATTACTGTCAGTAATGATGAAGCAATTTTAGAAGGAGAGTTTAAGATTGTTGTTCCTAAGGTAAGTAAATTATTACAACCTATTCTTATAGTTCCAACATTACAATATATTGGTTATTATGTAGCACTACTTAGAGGTTGTGACATAGATAAACCTAGAAACTTGGCTAAATCTGTAACAGTAGAATAGTAGAAATACTATTCTATTTTGTTTGTTTGTGTTATAATTTAGTTGTTTTTTAGGAGTGAAGTTTATGTGGCTATTATGTGCTTTTTTAACTTTTATTAGTTGGGGTATTGCAGATTTATTTTATAAAATTGGAAATAAAAGTAACGATAAGTATAATCATTTAAAAACAGGATTGATAGTTGGACTTATAATGGGTATTCATGCTACTTTTTATTTGCTTCTTAATAGTGTGAAAATAGAATTTATCGATATTTTAAAATATTTACCTGTATCTCTTTGTTATATAGCGAGCATGGTAATTGGATATAAAGGCTTAAAGTACTTGGAGCTTTCAATTGCTAGTCCTATACAAAATACTAGTGGGGTAATTACAGCCTTACTTTTACTTATATTCTTTAAAGAGAAATTATCTGTTTATTGTTATATAGCTTTTTTTCTAATTTTTGTTGGTATTTTTATACTTTCAAAAATTGAGCTTAATAATAGTAAGACAGCAAGAGAAGAATTTAACAAAAGAAATACTTTTGGTAATATTTTGAAATTAACAATTATTTTTCCACTTACATATTGTCTTATTGATGGCATGGGGACATTTTTAGATGCAATATATTTAGATTATGGACAAATAATAAACGAAGATACAGCTTTGATTGCTTATGAATATACTTTTTTAGTTTATAGTTTTATTACATATATTTATTTGAATATAAAAGGAGAAAAACTTAATCTTTTTAAGGAAAAAACTAAAATTTTTGCAGCCTTATTTGAAACTCTTGGACAATTCTTTTATGTTTTTGCGATGGCTGGTTTTAGTGTAATTGCAGCTCCTATTGTAGGATCTTATTGTATTTTATCGATGATTCTTTCTAGAATATTTTTAAAAGAGATTTTAACAAAAAAAGAATATTTTGCAATATTCTTAGTACTTATGGGTATTTTAATACTTGGTATTTTAGATATTTAATTTTTAAGAGATAATTTTATATTACCTAAATATATTTCTGAATCATTATAATCTAATGTCATAGTATTAATATTATCTATCTTATTAATTTTTATTCCATCTGGAATTACACAATTAAATTCGCCTTTTTCGTTTTTGCAACCTGCTTCAATAAATAGGGTTATTTTTCCATTTTCAATTTTATATTTTCCCGTAAAAGAGTTAGTAGAATAATATTCATCGATATTTAAAATATATCTACTGTCAGTTTTTCCCATTTCTTCGTTTGAAAATGATCTTTCATTTTCTGTTAATATTAAATAATATTTGTCATCACTACTATAAAAATACTTTGAATTAGAATTATTAGTATAGCTTTTTTCTTCGAAAGAATCTTCTGGTTTGTTATTAGTAATTTCATTGTTATTACTATTTTCAATTTCTTTATTTGGTATAACAGAATTATTGTTTGTTTCTAATGAAGATGATTTAGTAGGTTTTGCTGATAAGTCAACGCTTTTTATAAAAACATTAATAAAAATAATAACTATAAATAAAAAGCCAATCAAGAAAAAGTTTTTTTGTCTTGAATCATCCATATACTTCACCCCTTAATGCGAGCTTATTATAGCATATTAATTTACTTTTTTCAACTTATATATTATATTTGGAGAAGGAGGTTATTATGAAAAAGTTACTTATTATATGTAGTAGTAGTTTTTATTCTAAAATAGAAAATATTGATAAAGCTCTTAATAAAGATTTTGAACTAGTGATGCCAAACTGTTATTTGGATAATGTTACTAATGAATCTTATGAAAATATGAGTGAACTTGAATATATTAGTTTTTTTAAATCAATGTATTTAGAAAGTAGAGAAAAGATAAATAAAGTTGATTGTTGTTTAGTATTAAACTTTGATAAAGAAAAGAATGGGACTATTTACAAAAATTATATTGGTGCTTCTACTTTTTTAGAAATGTATGAAGCTTTTATGCATGGAAAAGAAATATATATTTTTAATGAGTTAGATAAAAGTAGTATGCTTTATGATGAAATTAGAGGTTTTAATCCTATAATATTAAAAGGTGATTTGGAGAAAATATCAAAATAGTAAACTTATTTTTCATATTTATTTTATAGTTATAATGTGATAGAATATTTTTATAAGGAGATAGAGATTAATGAAAAAAATAGATTTAAAAAATAGAAAGAATTTAATTATTGCAGTAGCTTTAGTTGTACTTGTTTTAATTATACTTGCATTTTTTATTCATAGCATTTTCTTTAAAACTGAAAAGAAAGTAGTAGTTAAACATAATACAGTAGATGAATTATATAAAGCGGTAAAGAATACTAGCTGTACATATGTTGGTAATATTAATGAAAGTAAATTATCAGATAATACTATTTTATATGTTGTATTTTCAAAACTTAATAATGAGGATGAACTTGATGATGAAATTAGTATAAAAGATTTTAAAAATGCAGCTAAAAATGTAATTAAAGATGGAAAAGCTATACCAGAAGAATTTTCTAATTATGAATATGATGGATACAGTTATTCATCTGATGGTAAAAAAATTACTAGAACTAAAGGTACATGTGGAGACAAAGAATATATATCTAAATTATATGGATATACATATAATAATAATGAACTTATAGTTAATATAAAAGTTGCATATAAAAAAGAGGGTAAGTTATATAATTTAAATGACGAAGTATTTGCAGATTATGATAAGGAAAATGAAAATATTTTAATGGATTCTGCTACTAGTCAAATTTATACTTATTCTAAAGATGGGGATAAGTATTATTTAAAAAGTATAATTAATGAAAAGAAGGAAAGTGATAAATAATGAATAACGATTTTTATTCTAAAGTATTTTTATGGTTATTTGTTGGACTTTTGGCAACATTTGGAACTGGAGCAATAGTACTATATAATCCAACACTACTAAAAATGGTTTTTTCAAATAATGGTTATTGGATAATTTTTATATTACAGTTAGTGCTTTGTATATTTTTAAGTGCTAGAATTTATAAGATGAGTTCACAGACTGCGAAAATAACTTATATTGGTTATTGCTGTTTAACTGGACTTACATTTTCTGCAATATTTTTTATGTTTGCACTTGATTCTATAATATATGTATTTGCAATTACAGCAATTTTATTTGGTATATTTGCTATTGTTGGAAAATCTACAAAGATTGATTTAAGCAAATTTCATGTTTATCTTTTTATGGGATTACTTGCTATAATAATTTTAGGAATAGTAAATATGTTTATAATGAATAATTCTTTAGATATGACTTTGTGTATAGTATCAATAGTTTTATTCTTAGGATATACTGCATATGATATGCAAAATGTTAGAAGAATGATAGAAGCTGAAGCTACAAATGATAATATGGCTATAATTGCGGCATTTCAGTTATATTTAGATTTTATTAATTTGTTCTTAGATTTATTAAAATTATTTGCAAAAGAAAGAGACTAGAGTATATCTAGTTTTTTTCTTTTGTGTTATAATTAATTTATTGTAAATATATAATGGAGGAAGCTATGAAAGTTATAAAAAAGGGTAAATTAATTATTTTATTTTTAATACTATTATGTTTAACTGGTTGTGGTAAGTATGAAGGCGATTTAAAAATAAATAAAAATAAGTCAGCTAATTTAACTTTATTTGTAGGTGTTGATCAAAGTTATTTAAATGATAAAGAATATGTTACTAAAAAAGATATTGATAGGTTAAAAAAGAAAGGCTTTAAAATTAGTGAATATGAAAAAGATAATTATAAAGGCTATAAACTTATCTATAAAATAAAAAATATTGATTCATTGAGTACTAAGGAAAACGTTCGTATTAATTTGTTAGAAATATTTGATGAAAATTTTAATTTTAAATTATTTAAAGTGGAGAAAAGTTTTCTTAAAAATAAGTATACGGCTAAATTTAAATTAGATGCGGCCGATACAAGATTAAATGATTTAAGAAATGGCGGGGAATTATTTGCTACTGAACCTGTTATGAGTCCTTCTTCTGGATCTGAAGACAATTTAGAAGAGTCTATTCAGAGTGAAAAAGGTGCAAGCTCAAATAAAGATGAGGATGAAGATATAAAAAATGGAAATGCCAATTCAGCAGTAAATAGAGCACCTTCTAAAGGAGAAGTAGAAAGACAATCTTTTATTCCAAATACTTCTAGGGTTTTAAGATTAACTAGAAGGGGCAGTGATCCTGGAATAGATGATATATATTCTTCAAGTCCAATAGATCTTAAATTTAATGTTGAATTACCTTATTCTGCATTAAAGAATAATGCTACTTATTCTAAAGAAGATGATAAAAAATTAGAATGGATAACAGTTGAAGCTGGTGCTCAATATATTAATTTTGAATTTGAACTTTACAACTATAGAACTATGATATTGACAGCTATTTTAGTATTACTAATTATTTTATTCTTTATAAAGTTTTCAATAAATAAAAAAAATATAAGAAAGCAAATAGAAAAGGAAATAAGAAAACAGAGAAAAAAAGGTAACTTAAGCTATAAAAATACATCAGATATTGATGTTAGTTATGGAGAAGTATTAAATGTAATGTTTGGAGGCTTAATTAAAATAATCAAAGGAATTGCTAATAAAGTAATTGAAATTTATAAAAATTTATTTAGTAATAGCTATATAAATGAAGAAGAAGTATTAAGAAAAATAGAAACTGATTCCAAAATAAGAAAGCCTAATAATAAAAATACAAATAGAAATAAAAATCAAAATAAGAACAAAAATTACAAAAATAATAAAAGTCGAAATAATAATCAGTATAAAAATAATAAAACAAAAAAGAATAGTAAAAATAATCAAAATATCAAAAAAAATAATAAAAAATCAGGAAAATTTGATGAATATTTTGATGATGAAATAATATAAAAAAAGAGCTCTATATAAATATAGAGTTCTTTTGTTCTAAACCACGAATGTAATTTCTATTTAAATCAATATTTTTAAAGATATTATTTAAGTATTCGGCATCAAATGGTTGTTGATTAGAAAAAGCTTGATTATTTTTCATATTATTTGGTAGTTGATTATTTTCCATGCTGTTTGCAAACATTATATCATTACCTGGTTTATTAGAATTATCATTTTGTTTTTTTTCATAATATTCAAATAATTCTTTGAATCTTGCATAGTGAACTATTTCTCTTTGTCTTAACCAAAGTAGAGGTCCTATTACATCTGGATCATCAGTTAAATCAATTAAATTTTCATATACAGCACGAGCTTTTTGTTCTGCTGCCATATCCTCAGATAAATCAGCTAGAGGATCACCAGTAGTAGCAAAGTAAGTAGTAGTGAATGGTACTCCTGATGCATCAGTTGGGAATAGGGCTTTAGCATGTTCAGCATAGTGAGTATCAAGACCTGCTTCTTTTATTTCTTCAAGAGTTGCATCTTTCATTAATTGATATATCATTGTTTCTAACATTTCTATATGAGCTAACTCTTCAGTTCCAATATCTGTTAAAAGAGCTTTCCCTTTATTATCAGGCATAGTAAATCTTTGATTTAAGTATCTTAATGCAGCTGCAAGCTCACCATTTGCACCACCATATTGTGTTACTAGGTATTTAGCTAGTCTTAAGTCTTTCTTTTTAATATTTACAGGATATTGAAGTCTTTTTTGATAACTAAACATTGCGTCCTCCTTCCCAAGGCCATTCGTCTTTAACCCAAGCAAATGGACTTTTTTCTAACGTATCACTAGTGATAGTTATAGGGCCATAATTTTGTTCATACTTTTCTTCTAACTCAAGAAACATTTTCCTGTAGTCGTTAAATAATTGCTGAATTGTTCTGTCTTCAGGATGAAGATCTAAATATAAATTCATTTCGTGCATTGCGAAACCAATACGTGATAGTTCTAGAAAACTTTTTTCTTCTGGTGTTCTACCAGTTAATTTAGCAGGTTTATAGTTTTTGTAGCCTTTATAAAGATCTGCAAACATATTACCTAAGTTATATCCTTCTTCTGGATTAAAAAGATTAGAACTATTTCTATAATAATTATAATTCATAATTATCTCCTTTCTCTTTAATCTATGTCTTTGTCATATATTGGTATGGTCATATGCCTAGAAAATAGTAAACAAAAAAAGATTGAAAATATATCAATCCTTTTTCTATTACTTTTCTTCTTTTTTCTTTGAATTTTTAGATTTAGTAGATTTTGTAGTTTTTTTCTTTTCTTCTTTTATTTCTTCTTTAACTTCTTCTTTTGCTTCCTCAGTTTTTTCTTCAGTTTTAATTTCAACTTTTTCTTCTTTTAAATTTGCTTTAATGTTTTCTGTTGCGCCATCATTTAGTTGTTTTTTAATATTTGAAATAACGCCACTAATTCCTAAGAATGTAAATAATACTGAAATAATATAATCTTTCATGATTGCTGTTGTAAAATCACCATAAGAATATAAGAATTTTAATGTATCAATACTTACATTAGCTCCTTGTTTTTCTATTAAAAGAACTGGGATAATTACAAGAGTTGATACTGTTACACAAATTAAAGAAATAATTGTAATAATTAATGGTAATGATTTATTTACTTTACCTTTACATAGTTGATAACCTTTTAATGCACCCATAGCAATAATTATTGCAAGAAGTGAAAGTATCATGTTTCCATAAACATACATTAGTATCCATGGAACAGAAGCTATGAATCCTCCTACTAAACCACCTAAAATTCCTGTCAAATAACTTTTGTTATTCTTCATAAAATAAAACACCTCTTCAATTTTTAATTATATATTTAATTTTATTCATGGTCAATAAAATTTATTAATTGTATGGAAAACTCTTGCATTTTTCTATATTTTGTAATAAAATAAAGAAGTCAATTGAAATGGCGCCATTGGTGAAGTGGTTAACACGCTAGTTTGTGGCACTAGTATGCAAGAGTTCGATTCTCTTATGACGCCCCATTGATGTAATATTAAAGAGCACTATGTTAGTGTTCTTTTTTTTGTTATAATTGAATGGGTGAGTGGAATGACAATAGATAAATTTATTAAAACTTTAGATTTTAAGGAAAATGATTATTTTTATCATGTAACTGGCAGTGGAAAAGCTGAGTCTATTTCTCAAAAAGGTTTATATGTTGATGGCAATAATATAATAAATACAAATAATTTAGTAGAGACAACTGCCTTACCATTAACTGAAGATATGGTTTTAACCAACAATCAGTTTAAAGAATTTCTAATTGATGAAACTAAGAACTTAGGAGTTAGAGATACATCGGAAATGATTATAATTGGTGCCCCTAAAATTAAGAAAACTAATATAGTTTCTAATTTTGATGGTTTTGTAGATGGTAGTTATTATGAAGGTATAATTCCTAAAGACTATATAATGGGATATTTTTCAAATGATAACTTAGAATTTACTAAAAATGAAGACTTTAAGTTTTTATCAGATGAAATAGATGACTCATTATATATTAAATAAAAGAAAGGCTTAAGATTTTAAGCTTTTTTTTAACTTCTAAAATAAATATACATAGAATAATAAAGGAGGAAATTTATGAAAAATGAATATACTTTTGGAAGAGATACTTATATTTATGATAATAAAAATGGTGTGAAGATTTCTAGCTATACTCCTATGGCACCTCCTCAAAAACAAGATGGAATAGTCGGAGTAGAATGTATTATGAATCCTAGACCTATATTTGATGATCCTAATTATAAAGCATCTGGTAAGTTAGAAGGCAAAGTTGCTATTATTACTGGAGGAGATTCTGGGCTTGGTAGAGCAGCTGCTATAGCCTTTGCTAAGGAAGGCGCTGATATTGTCATACCTTATTATAATGAACATATCGATGCTAATGAGACAAAGCAAATAATTGAATCTTATAATAGAAGTTGTTTAATTTTATCAGGTGATATTAGTGATAAATCTTTTTGTGAAAAAATAGTAAAAGAAGCAATAAAAAGATTTGGTAAAATTGATATTTTAGTAAATAATGCAGGTGTTCAATATCAAAGTGATAGTTTAGAGGAAATTAGTGATGAACAATTCGATTGGACTTTAAAGGTTAATTTATATGGTATGTTTTATTTAACTAAAGAATGTTTACCCTATCTAAAAAGTGGGGCATCAATTATTAATTTAACATCTATAACTACTTTTGAAGGTGAGCCCCAACTTATTGACTATGTAACTACAAAAGGTGGAATTGTTGGATTTACTAGATCTTTGGCTAGAAGCTTGGCTTTAAAAAATATTCGTGTTAATGCTATTGCACCAGGAGTTTTTTGGACTCCACTACAGCCTAATTGTTGGGTAGCTGATAAAATTCCAACGCTAGGTGCTAATGCTGCTGTTGGTCATGGTGCTATGCCATATCAACTTGCTCCTACATATGTTTTTCTAGCTAGTGATGATTCTTCTTATATGACAGGGCAAATAATCCATGTTAATGGTGGAGAAATAATGGGATAACTTAAAACATATCATTTTAATTTTGATATGTTTTTTTTCTGATTAAATATTTATTATGATATAATAATATTGGAGGATGTTTATGAAAATATTAAAGAAGTTTTTAGTTTTTATTTTAGGATTTATTTTAGTTAATTTATTTGGATGTCTAGTAATTAGTTTTTCTTTAAAGGAAATATTACAAGAAAATATCATTTCTAATGTTGTGAAAGAAAGTTTAGTGGAAAATTTCACATCTGAAATGAATATAGAACCTGATAAAAAAGATGAAATTAAAAAAGTTATTGATAACCCAGAAGTTAATGAAATAGTTTCTTCAATTGTTGAAGAAGTAATGTTAACAATGACTGATGAAGAAAAAGAATTTGATTCAAAAGTAATTGATAATTTATTTGATCATATAATTTCTAATAAGAGTGCTATAGAAGAAGTAGTGGGTTCTTCTATTGATATGAGTGAGTTTGAAAAGTTAAGAGATAGTGAAGAGTATAAACAGTTAACACAAGATATTGCCGAAACTTTTAATGAATCTAGTGTTTCTATGGATGAAAATTCTAAAACGGCAATCAAATTATATGGATTTATTACTTCAACTAATTTTAAAATTCTAATTATTGTTTTAATGGTAGTAGATGTATTACTTATTATGTTAATTCAATGGTCTTTATACAATTGGTTTGCAATATTAGGTAGAGCTATGGTAACTAGTGGAGTTACTTTATTAATACTAGCAATTTTAATTAATACTGTTATTACATCTTTATTAGCTGAGGAAAATATTACAGTTGATATTAGTCTTTCTAACCTTATTGTATTTTCAATTATTTCTATTATAGTTGGTATTATTTTGATCGTTGTTCGTAAAATAATTTCTAATTATATTAGTAATAAAAGCAAAATAGAGGAGGTAGAAACTGATGAGGTATCCACAGTTTCTTAAAAACAATTCTACAATAGGTGTTAGTGCAGTATCTGCTGGAATTGGGAATAGAATTGAAGATTATGAAAAGTCGATAGAAACTTTAAAATCACAAGGCTATAGCATTTTAGAAAGTGAAAGTGTAAGAAATAGTGGTTATGTTTCTAATACATCTAAAATTCGTGGAGAAGAATTTAACAAACTTTATGTGGATGAAAAAGTTGATATGATAATGTGTGCTACTGGAGGAGACTTTTGTTTAGATGTTTTACCATATATTGATTTTGAGCTGATTAATAAAAATCCAAAATTTATTCAGGGAGCATCTGATCCTACTTCAATTTTATATCTTATAACAACTGCTTTGGATATTGCTACATTATATGGTTTGAATTCAACAAGTTATGATGATAATCCATTACATGATTGTCAATTTAATAATTTAGAAATTTTAAAAGGAAATATAGTAAGACAAAATAGTTTTTCTTTTTACGAAAAAGATAAAAGTTTCAATTCTAAAAAAAGAAACCTTGTTGAAAAAGTTAAATGGCAAGCAATAAATGGAAATGTTAAAGTAAGTGGAAGAATAATAGGAGGTTGTATAGATGTTTTAAGAAATCTACTTGGAACTCCATATGACTATACGGCAAAATTTGTTGATAAATATTCAAGCGATGGAATAATATGGTATTTTGATGTTTTTTCATTAAGCAGTGAAGATTTATATTTGACTTTATATCAAATGCATTTAGCTGGTTGGTTTAAAAATATTAAAGCAGTAATTTTAGGAAGAATAATGTTTCCACAACAATTTAATGAAGACTTTAATTATAAAGATGCATTAGAAAAAATATTTGGTAATTTGCCAATTATTATGGAAGCTGATATAGGTCACGTTTTTCCAAAAATGACTATTATAAATGGAAGTTTCGCAACAGTAGAATGTATAGGTAATAAAGGTAGTATTCAATTAGAATTAAAGTAAGAAAGTAGAGGTAATTTTATGAGTATGTCAGAAGAACAATTACAAAAAACAGGTATATTACATATGATGCTTGCAAAAGATGAGGAAGAAGAATTAACGCTTAGAGAGAGAATAGATTTTTTTGAAGATAAGCTTGATTATATAAATATAGATACAAAAAAGAAGAATAAACTAAAAGAGTTAGCCGATAAAATTAAATCTGAAGATGATGAAAAAGTTCAAGAATTTTTGTTTAAACAATTAGTTAAAATATTAGATGAAGAATAGTTATTTTATATGTAAAGTGTATGTATAGTTGGGACTTTTGTTATTCCATATTAATGATTAATACATATAATTATGTTATGATAAGTAACCGTTAAAGAGGGGAATTAGTATGAAGTTATTTAATGATTTTTGTAAATATTTAAGTAAAATTACAACAATTGATGAATCTTATTTTCAATTAATACTTGCGACTACTATTGTTATTTTTTTCTTTTTATTACTTCGTAAATATGGACAAAAAATAATTGGAAAGAAAACTGATGGTAGAAAAGCATTTTTTATTACTCAAACATATTTAGTTTTATTAAATGTTTTAGAGGTCTTTTGTTTATTATTTGTATGGGATGACTATATTAAAAGTTTAATGACTTTAATTAGTGTTGTTTCAGCAGCAATGACCATTGCTTTAAGAGAAATAATACTTAATTTTTTCTGTGGACTTTATATAAAAATGAAAAAGCCTTTTAAAGTAGAAGATAGAATTCAAATAGATGATTTAAAAGGTGATGTTATGAATATTTCTACGCTTGATTTTGAAGTGTTAGAAGTATCTAATAAGGAAGTAAATGGACAATCTACTGGTGTTGTAGTTACGGTTCCTAATTCACTAGTTTTTTCAAAACCTGTTAAAAATATTACCAAAGGATTTAAATTTGTATGGAATGAGATATCTGTTAGAATAGATTTAGAAGGAGACTTAGTAACTAATAAGCAAGAACTTTATAAAATTGTAAATGAAATCGAAACTATTAAAAATATTCCAAAGAAAATGAAAGCTGAAATAAATGCGCTTAATAATACTAATCGTATATATTTTAATCAGTATGATCCTATTATTTATACAAAAATAGTAGATAAACATGCTGAGCTTACTGTTAGATATTTAATGTATCCTAAGAAATCAAGGTATATTGAAAGTGTAATTTGGAATAAAATTTATAATGCTTACAAAGAAGGAAAAATTAATTTATATTTAGGAGATTAAAAAACGATTAATTATTTAATCGTTTTTCTATTAGAATTTTATTATTAATTAGTCTTTCATTTTTAGGATTTATTTCAAGTGCAAGATTTACAAATAAAAGAGAATAATCATATTTTTCTAAATAAAATGTTGCAATTGATAATAAATCATATATTGTTTCATTCCAACTAAAAGTTTCGTTAATGTAAGATTTTGTATGTGTTCGTACTTTTAAAGCTTTTAAACAATATTCTTCTATTTTTTTATAATTTTTTTGTTCATAATAGAGCATTGCCTTTTCAACATAGCCATCTCTTAGGTAAGGTGCTTCTTCAATAGCTTTATCATACCAAATAGACGCATTTTCATAATCTTTTAATCTACTATAGCATCTACCAATAAATCTCATAGAAGCTGCTCGTTCATCTTTCCAAGTAGCTCTTTCTAATTTTAAGTGTTTTTTTAAAGTTTTTATTGCGTCTTCATACTTTTCATAAAACATATATTCTCGACCTAAATAATGCATATTTCTATCATCATTTGGATCTTCTTGTACAGATAGTTCTAAGAGTGGAAGATATGAAGACCTAGACTTTTTATTATCTGGATAATGATTAACAGTTATAGTATTTATAGTTATTTTATTTTCATATAAATCTTTATAAGATAAAACTTCATGAACTGGATGCGTCCAAGTATAGCCTTGTCTTTTATGAATTTTTTCAATATAAAAATTAACTAATGGTTTATTATTTTCATCTAATTTCCAATTATAGTTATATCTTGCTCTTGTAGTATCTGACTTCCAATTTTTCTCAAGTTCTTTTCTCCAGCCAGATTCAAAAACTTCATCTAGATCGGTACAAACACAAATATCAGTATCTTCTGGAACTAAATTTAGAGATTCATTTCTAGCAACATCAAATCTCCAAGGATTTATTTCTTTAACTGTAACATTTACTCCTAGTTCTTTTAATAAACTTACAGTATTGTCTGAAGAACCTGTGTCTAAGACATATATTTCGTCTGCTTCTTTCATTGACTCATACCATCTATTAACAAATTTTTCTTCATTTTTAGTAATTGCGTATACACATACTTTCAATTTAAAACCCCTTTCTTTTTAATATATGATAATAATTTTAATTTAATTATTTTTATGATATAATTAGATTAATAATAGGAGGTATTTTTTTTATGAAATGTGTTGCGATAAAAGATGTTAAAAAGTTTGAAATTAAAGACATATTAGAACCGGTAGCTGATGGTGAAAGTGTTTTAATAGATGTTAAAAAAACAGGTATTTGTGGCTCTGATATACATTATTGGGTTGCTGGTGAGCCTGCTGGATTAGTAATGGGACATGAATTTTGTGGTGTTGTAACTGATCCGGGAAATAGAAGTGATTTGAGAGCTGGAGATAGAGTAACTGCTCTTCCAATTTCTCCATGTGGTAATTGTCCTGCTTGTTTGACAGGTAATCCTCAATATTGTCCAGAAACTTGGAGTAATGCTGTTGGGCTTTCACTTACTTGTCCAGGTGGTTTGGCTCCTAAGATAAAAGTAAGATCTGATATGGTTATAAAAGTTCCTGATACAGTAAGTGATGAAGAGGCTGCTATGGTTGAGCCTGCTTCAGTTGGTTTGCATTCAGTTCATCTTGCTAATATAAAAGTAGGGGAAAGAGTTTTAGTTATAGGTGCTGGTATTATTGGGCTTGTAACTGCAATGTTTGCAAAGATGGAAGGTGCTAGTTCAGTAGTTATTTCTGAGCCTAATAAGGAAAGAGGTTTGAAAGCGGTAAGGCTTGGAGTTGCAGATTCTTGGTATGATGCTAAAGATACTAAAATGATTGAAACTTTAAAAGTTGAAACAAAAGGTGGGTTTGATGTAGTAATTGATTGTTGTGGTAATTCGCCTGCAGTTACTACTGCTTTGGCGACAGTTCGCCCAGGTGGAAGAGTAGTTTTAGCTGGAGTTTCTTTAGGCACAGTTACAATTCCAACAGTTGTTGCAGTAATGAATGAGGTTACTGTTCAAGGTTCAATTGGATATACTAAAGAAGAATTTGAAACTACTTTAAAGTTAATTGAAACAAAAAAGATTGATGTTAATAAATTTGTAGATGATATTGTTGGACTTGAAGAAGTACAAAGGTCTTATGAAAGATTAACTTCTGGAAATGATTCTGCAGTAAAAATATTAGTTGATCCTAATAAGTAAAATTAATAAAAAGAATAATTCATGAGGAATTATTCTTTTTTTATTATGTTCTAATTTAGTTTTTTTACGGATAAAGAAGCATTTATTCCACTACCTAGTGTAACTCCTACTGCTAGTAATGCTGATATAGCCATATCAACCACATCTCCAGCAGCTAATGTTACAATTGTGCTTCCATTATAAATTGATCCTACTCCCACTGATAGAGCTCTAGAAGTTACTGTTGATGGTACATTAGTACCATTAACTCTTACTGCTGTAGTAACTGTTGTTCCAATCGCAGCAGATACATTGCTAAAATAGTTGATTTCATATGTACCAGCTTGCTCTACAGTAATACTATTTGCAGGAGTATAAGTAACATTTTTATCTGGTAAATTGTTTGCTAGTGGAATTTGTGTTTGAGTACCAATACTTAAATTTAAAGTTTGGGTAGTATTATTATATTTTCCACCATAAGCATTTAGTCCATTTGCAGGTCCAGTAGCACCAGTAGGTCCTTGTGGGATAGTAAAGTCTATTTGATATCCTGATGGATTCATATTATCATTCCTTTCTAAAAATTAAACAACTGGAGTTATAGTAACACTTGCGTTTGATCCAGGAGCACCTGTAGTTACAGTTCCTATTGCAAGCGTTGGAGCAGGTCCAGTAGCACCAGTATCTCCAGTTAAACCTTGAGGCCCAGCGGGACCAGTAGCACCTGTTGCACCAGTATCTCCAGTTAAACCTTGAGGCCCAGTGGGACCAGTGGCACCTGTTGCGCCAGTATCTCCAGTTAAACCTTGAGGTCCAGTAGGACCAGTGGCACCTGTTGCACCAGTATCTCCAGTTAAACCTTGAGGCCCAGTAGGACCAGTGGCACCTGTTGCACCAGTAGCTCCAGCTAAACCTTGAGGTC
>CASTSB010000006.1 GCA_949451605.1 uncultured Bacilli bacterium | reverse complement strand
TAGCTAGTAATTTATTACTTACTCGAAAAGTTCGAGTTTCCTATCTATATGGTGCGGGTAACAGGAGTTGAACCTGCAAGCCTTGCGGCACTAGATCCTAAGTCTAGCGCGTCTGCCAATTCCGCCATACCCGCATAAAAATGGTGGACCCTATAGGACTCGAACCTATGACCGCACGGTTATGAGCCGCGTGCTCTAACCAACTGAGCTAAGGGTCCAAAACATTTACTTCTTAATAATAGCACAGAATAAAGGCGCTTGCAAGATAAAAATTAAAAAAATAGAGAAATTTTCTCTATTTTCCTAAACGATTTAATAAATTAATTTTGAACATATCTTTTTCTGGATTAGTTTTAGAAATCATAACACCTTTATATGTAGATAATTCAGCTCTATGCCCTTCATCTAATATACCTTCAGGAGTAATATTTGTAAGTAAAATAATATTCTTTTCGGTATAAACAGTATAATGAAGAGTTATTTCTCCATGAACTTTAGCAAATAAGTCATCAGTAGGAAGTTTTAATTCGTAACTAACAGTATGATTTTTTTCATCCTTTCCTACTTCTTTTCCTAAAAATACACCTTTACGAAGTTCTGGATAATAATTAAATGTTAATTTCTTATAAGCAAGCATATTATACTTTCTTACAGATCTTTCTTTTTTTCTAAAATCATTCTCATCTAAATATTCAAATATAAATGTATTAACCATATTATTTGTCATATATATTCAACCCCTCCAATTGGAACACTTAGAAGAACCCCTTTTGTACCTTCAAAGTACTCATATTATAGCATAAAAGACTTATATTGTCAAACTTTTTCGCTTTTATTTATTAGTATATGACATTTTTTATTAATAATTCTTATATAATTTTTTAAATAAAAAAAGAAAATGTAATTAATACACTTTCTTATTTTTTATAAGCTTTAGAAATGTTATTTTCATTAGATTCATTTTCTAAACTTTGAATATATTCATCAACTATTTGTTCATTAGTTTTAACTGGCTTTTCATATTCAATAATTGATTGTTTTGGAGCAGTAGTTGGTGCAGGAGTAGAAACTGGTGCTGGTGTAGCTAAAGGTGCAGGAGCACTCTTTGTTGTAACTTCTTCAGTATAGAATCCTTCTCCTGATGAATTAGAACTTGATGATGAATTATTATTTGTACTTGGAGTTGGTGCTGGTGTAGGTGCTGACTCTACATGTGCAGGCGCCTTAGCATCAAATTTAGCTCCAGTCTCATTAGGATCTGGTAATGGAGTATTAGCTCCACTTCCATCTGTTGTAATATCTTTAATAGAATCATTTAGATTTCCATTATTATCTTTCTTGTCATCATCAAATTTAACATTATGATCTCCAAAATCTTTTTCATTAACTGTTCCGCCATTATTCTTCTTATCATTTGCTTGATTAATTTTATCTTGGAAATCCTTATCATCTTTTTTAACTGCTTCTTCATTTTTCTTAGCTTGTTCATCTGCTTCTTTTTGTAATTCTTGGCGTTTCTTTTCAGCTTCTTCTTCAGCTTTTTTCTTATTAGCAGCATTTTCTCTTTCAACTTGCTTATCTACTTCTTTTTCAGCATTTCTTACTGCTTCTTCACTAGTCATTTCAACAGCTTTTTTTCTATCATTAGTTGTTGTTGTTTTACTTTCTGTTCTATAACTTGTAGATGACTCAGTTCTAGTTGATGTAGATGTTGTTGTTTTAGATGATGTTGCGCCTTCAAAATAATTACTACTTGTCATATCAACTTGTTTATTAACTATTAAATTGAATGCATCTAATTCATTTAAATTTCTTGATTTATCTTCTGTTATATATATACCTTTAGCTTCTAATTCTTTGATTTTAGCATTTCTAAATTCTTCATATAAAGGTTGTGTAGTATCAGTATTAGCTGCAAGTAAAATAGTTTTAGCTCTTTCAAACTGATTAACTGCCAAGTTGCAGAATCCTAAATCATTAAAATATGCAATTGCTTTATCAGATAAAGTATGATCAATTTCTAAGTTTTGGAATATCATTTCTGCAGCAGTAACTATTGGTGTAATAGCTATTTTATATTGTTTAATACTTCCTCTAGGGTCAGAATGAGAAATACCAGTTTCTCTTATATCATCACTAATTGGAAAATCTTTATGAATTTCTTGATAAAATTTATTTACAAGTTCGACTTTTTCTTTACCAGTAGCCTCTTTACATTGTAAGAACATCTCATTATATTTTTTTACAAATTCTTGTCCTTCAACATCTCTTATATATTTATAAGAATCAACTTGCGTATCTCTTGTTTCTAATATATAAGCTCCCATTAATTGTAAATTTGCATTTTTATAATAACCATCAAACTTTTTACTATCTAGTTCATATCCATTAAAAATTGCTTTAATTTCATCTTTAGAATAATCATTATAGGCAAGTTGTAAAGCCATCATTTCATCCCATGAAAGAGCAGCTCTAATATTTTTGCCCTCTTCTACAAATTTGTCTGCAAATGTTCCATTAAAATAATCTAAATTATCACTCATTAATGTCATAGCATCTTTTTGACTAGCTACTGTAGTTCTAGCAAGAAGGATTTCAAATTCACTAATAATTTCATCATTAGTTAAATTTTCATCTGTAACTGTTTGAGAGTAATCTATATTACTATTAACCATTTGTCCCTTCTTAGTATTTCTTGCATTAGTAGCAAGTCCAAAACAAATAGCAATTGCTAAAGCAGTAACAGTAATTTTCTTAGCTAACTTAGATTTTTTTATTCTATCTGTAAATCTTTTAATAAAGGTTTTTATCTTACCTGGTTTCTTTTCTTCTATTTCTTCAAATTCCTCATTATCAGAATCTAAATCAATATCTTCATCTTCTTCAAATACTGATTTAGCATCACTTGCAAAACTTGACTTAAAATCTACTGGTCTTGCTTCTTCTTTAGGCTTAATTAAGAAAGAATTAAATCTTTTAGCGAATTCATTACCAGACATAGTATAAATTCTACTATCATCTTTATTAATATATTCACTTAAAGCATCAGCTGTATGTATTCCTTCTTCTTTAGTAATTTCTGGAACTAACGAAAGACCTTCTTCTTTAGTAGCAAGTCTAGCAGTTCCATCAGTAAAGAATAGATAAGAAGCTTCAACTATATTTTTCTTTTCGTCATAAAATTTATAAAATACTATTTTTCCAACTTTTTTCATTTATTTATCCCCCTTAAGCTAATTTCTTATTTCCTGTATAATACCAACCATTTGAAAGTAATGATTGATCATCAAACTTTGACCATTTTACTTTAGTAGAACCATTTTGTTTTAATGTTCTTGTTTTTGTACTTTGATAACATACTGTTCCATATAAAGGTTCGTTACGTGTCGCAATTTCATTTACAGTAATAGTACTATAAATTGGTATAGTTTTTGTAACATAAGCACCACATGTAGCACTTACGCTACTTGAAGATGATGAAGATTCTGAAGAACTAGATGATGATCCTCCTGGTGTTGAAGTTGTGTTAGAAACTGTATGCATTCCACCAACATATGTATATTTATCATAGAAGTATTTTGGTAATGTTGTACATATTTCTTCACAATAACTATAGTCAGCTCCAGCAAATACATAATGAACATTATTAGTATCTCTTGGAGGATTATCAAATTTATATCTTCCATCATATCTCCAATTACCACTTGAAGCTTGTGTATTATGAGTAACAGTATTAATTGTTGTATAAGTCGTAGTTGTAGTAGTTGCATATGTTGTATTATTAACTATTACATAATTATATTTAGAACAAGATTTTTCTTGATAAGAACCTGTTTGTTTTAATATTTGTCTTGTTTTAGTATATTTCTTAGTATGTGTTCCTATCTTTTCTTTTCTATCAAAACGTTGTAATTTTTTAAGGCAAGTTACATCCTTATCATTACAATTAATTTCTTTTGTATTACAACTTGTCTCAGTCCAGCTACTCCATGAAGTCCATTTAGAGAATTCTGCTCCTGTAGTTTTCTTATACTCATAAATATAAGCATTCTTATTTGGCTTATCATCACTAGATGATGAACTAGAACTAGATGAGCTTGATGAGCTACTAGAACTTGATGAACTACTTGAACTACTAGAACTTGATGAACTGCTAGATGGATTTATTGGAACTATCTTAGTAGGATTAGTCTTTGCTCCTTTAATTGGTACATTAACTTCAGTTCTTTCCTTTTCACAGATTGCACCTTTACAATATGTATAGCAACCTAAATGTACTAAGATATAATCCTCTGTTTCACTATCTTTTAAATTAACTTTTAAAATAAATTCGTCATCTGCTTTAGTAATTTGAACATAACTTTTTTCAACATCACATGCTTTATTATTCTTATCGATTAATGGTTGGATTATTTTTTCTCCAATCATTTCTCTTAAAGTCATTTTCTTTGATTCTCCAACTTCTTTTGGTAATCTTTCATCAGTATAATAAGAAATAGCAGCATTCTTCATTTTAATCATATTATCTTGATAAATTTGTGAAGTTAAAGCATCTAATCCTTTTATTTTTGTAATGTTAGAATTTGCATTATTATTTTCTTTAACAATAGTAGTAGGAGCCATAAATTTAGGTAATAACCATACTAACAAAAATACAAATATAATAATTAAAATTAGTTTTAATAGAAAGTCCCTAAATGGGAATCCTTTATGATCATAATCTTCAGTGTACATGTAACTTCCCCCTTTGACACATATATGTTCTATATTCTACCATATGAAAAGACGAATGTCAAACTCTTCTCTTTAGTCGTACAATCGTCTCACCTGCATTAAAATTATCTATTTTATATGAATCTACCATCTTATTTTTCTTTAATGTTTCTTGGGTAACTTTTCTGATTATTCCACTACCTATACCATGAATTATAACTACTGTTTCATTCTTCATAGAATAATTATCTCTAATAAAATCATTTATTAAAATTCTTGCATAATCTCTATCAATTCCATGTAAATCAATAGTAGGACAATTACTATATAATGTTATCATATTCAAGCACTTCTCTTAATTCAGGAATAGAATTTCTAGACCCAATTCGTGTAACTGAAATGGCCCCAGTAATAGAGGCATATCTAATAGAATCTCTTAATGAGTAGTTGTTACTTATAAAATATGTAAATGCTCCATGAAATATGTCCCCAGCACCAGTTGAATCAACAGGTATCACTTTAATACTAGGAATAACTTCGTAATTTCCATCTATAAATGTAAAACTTCCCTTATCTTCTAAAGTAATTATAACCGTATTATTAAAATATTCAGATAGCTTTTTATGACACTCTATTAAACCCTCTTTATTATCTGCAGAAATTTTCAGTGAAGAAAATTCTTCAGCAAAATCTTTAGAACAAACTAAGTATTTAACCATCTTTCCAAGCTTTTTAGTATCTTCATTTACTCGTCCAGCATCAATAATACTAATTGCTTCTTTATTATTTTCAAGAATCTCATATGCAGATTCAGGATGTTCTCCATCTACTAAGATTACATCAGCTTTAATAGCCAAACTTTTAGATAGTTTTCTAATAGCACTATCTTTAGAAGATATAATTGTTCTAGATCCATTAGACATATTAGCCATGATATAACTGCTAGTAGTATAATGGTTGCTTATTCTTTCAAGATATGTAGTATCACAACCAATTTTCTTAAAATCTTCTTCTATCCTATCTGCGTAATAGTCGTCTCCTATAGCAGAACAAATCGAAGTATCCATCCCCCATTTAGCAAGTAAATAAGCACCATTAGAAGCAGGTCCACCACCACACTCAATATGTTTATCTATTCTATATTTAATATTCTCAGTAGGATAGCTATCTAAAGGTAGAGTTGTATCAAATGTAGAATGTCCAACACAAACAAACTTCATAAACATCACCCTTTCTACTTTTATAGTATAACAGAAAAAAATCACTTTTAATATGACTTTTAAAGATTTTATATTTCTATTTTTATAACATATTAATTTTCCTTAATAACGCTTTCTTAATTTCATCATCCCTAATTAAAGTAATAGAAAAAGTTTTATATCCAATTCTATTAATACTTGCTCCGCAATGATAAATGATTGATCTATCAAGTATAAAATATCTATCATGAAAAGTGTTATCATAAATTACTTTTAGATTATGATATTGTTTATTATATTTTGATATATCCTGTTTAGATAATAGGTTATCTTTTATAGTTATAATTGTTACATTTGCTTTTACTCTTTTTATAATATCTAATAAGATATAGTTAGCATATGAATCTATTATAATAATCTCTTTCTTAGCTTCTTCAAATATCTTTAATATTTTAGAATATGCATCAAATATTTGCCCATCAAAGTATATCTCTGTTATCTTTCTTTTCTCTTCAAATTTTTGAAATGAACTTTCTAATAAATTAATTCTTTTATCATGTTCTAAAACTATATTATTTATATATTTTTGTTCTATTAAATTTGATGATATGTACTTACGCATTGTGACAAATGCTCTCATAATAGCAACACTCATTTTTGAAGCTATATTTGTTCTTAAAACAGACGCAAGCATCGCAACACCTTGTTCTGTAAAAACATAAGGCAAATATTTTTTATGTTGACCTCTTGTACCCTTTAAGGTTCCAATTTGGAACCTTAAAGAGTTGTATTCTACATTAGTGAGTTGAAAATAAAAATCTTCAGGAAATCGATCTATATTTCTATTAACTGCTTTATTAACATCTTTAGTTCCATTTGTACAACCATAAAGTTTAGCTAAATCACTATCAAGCATTACTTGTTTACCTCTAACCTCATATATCATATCTTCTATTTTTTCATTTTCTTTAACTGCTATCTCATCCATTCTTATACCTCCTAAAAAATAAAAAAAGGGTATACTTTTCCTTACGAAAAGTATACCCGCATCATGTTTATCTATTTCTTGCCTAAAATAAATATACGTTATCATCCTAAATTGTCATATTAACACTTGGCAATTAATTAATACATTTATATTATAATAAGTTAAACTAAACTATTCAATATTAAAGAATCTCTACTTTATTTCTAATTGCGGCTTTAGCAGCTGCAAGTCTTGCAATAGGAACTCTATACGGTGAACAAGAAACATAAGTAAGCCCTGCTCTATGGCAAAAATCAATGCTCTTAGGATCTCCTCCATGTTCACCACATATACCCAAATGAATATCACTTCTTGTTCTTTTTCCTAATCTAACAGCATTTTCAACAAGTTTTCCTACTCCTTCTTGATCAATTGAAGCAAAAGGATCACTTTCTAAAATTCCTTTATCATAATAATCTTTTAAGAACTTAGATGCATCATCTCTTGAAAATCCAAAAGTCATTTGCGTTAAATCGTTAGTACCAAAACTAAAGAATTCAGCATACTCTGCTATTTTATCAGCAATAATAGTTGCTCTTGGAATCTCAATCATTGTTCCTACTTTATAATTTACTTTAGTGTTTTTCTCTCCCATAACTTCAGTAGCAGTTTCATCAACTATCTCTTTAACAAATTTAAATTCATTAACAGTTCCAGTTAAAGGAATCATAATTTCAGGGATTACTTCAAGTCCCTCATTCTTAACATTAATTGCTGCTTCAATTACTGCCTTAGTCTGCATTTTAGCAATCTCAGGATATGTAATTGCAAGTCTACAACCACGGTGACCCATCATTGGATTAAATTCTTTTAAAGATTCAACACGATCCTTTAGACTAACAAAATCCATATCCAAAGACTTCGCAAGTTCATCAATTTCTTGATCAGTATGAGGTAAAAACTCATGAAGTGGCGGATCTAAATACCTAATCGTTACAGTATAACCAGCCATTTCTCTAAATAAACCTTCAAAATCACTTCTTTGATAAGGAAGAATTTTCTCTAATGCTTCTTCTCTTTTTTCTAAAGTATCTGCAGAAATCATTCGTCTAAAATTAAAGATTCTATCTGCTTCAAAAAACATGTGCTCAGTACGGCAAAGGCCTATTCCCTTAGCACCAAACTCTCTTGCTTGCTTAGCATCTTTTGGCGTATCAGCATTAGTTTTAACACCAAGTACTGCTACCTCATCTGCCCAATTCATAATAGTTTCAAAATCTCCTGAAATAGTTGGAGGAATCGTTTCTATTTTTTCTCCATAAACAAGACCAGTAGAACCATCCAAACTAATAAAGTCTCCTTCGTTATAAACTTCTCCTGACTCCGTCTTTAAAGTTTTTTCCTCTTCTGATACAACAATACTACCACATCCAGATACACAACAAGTTCCCATTCCTCTTGCAACTACTGCTGCATGAGAAGTCATCCCACCTCTTACAGTAAGCACTCCTCTTGCAAGGTTCATTCCCTCAATATCCTCAGGTGATGTTTCACATCTTGCAAGTATGATATCAGCTTCTCCTGCCTCATGTGCTGCAACAACATCTTCTGCTGAAAAATAAAGTTTTCCTGTTGCCGCTCCTGGACTAGCAGCAAGTCCTTTAGCAATTACTTTTCCATTTTTCAAACTTTCCTCGTTAAAGTTTGGATGCAATAATTGATCAAGCTCATTAGCATCTATTCGCATAAGGGCTTCTTCTTTTGTAATCATTCCAGAATTAACTAAATCAACAGCAATTTTTAAAGCTGCTTGAGCAGTACGCTTTCCATTTCTTGTTTGTAACATAAAAAGCTTTCCATCTTCAATAGTAAACTCCATATCTTGCATATCATGATAATGATCTTCCAAAATTTTACAAATACGTTCAAATTCCTTATAACATTCAGGCATAACATCTTTTAAAGTTTCTATACTTTGCGGAGTACGAATACCAGCAACAACATCTTCTCCTTGAGCATTCATAAGATATTCACCATATAATTTATTCTCACCTGTTGCAGGGTTTCTAGTAAAGGCTACTCCAGTACCAGAGTTTTCTCCTTTATTACCATAAACCATTTCTTGGACATTAACAGCAGTTCCCCACTCACTGGGAATTTCATTAAGTCTTCTATATGTAATAGCTCTATCATTATTCCAACTTCTAAAAACAGCTTTAACAGCCTCAATTAATTGCTCCTCAGGATTTTGTGGAAAGTACCTACCAGACAATTTATAATATTCAGTTTTATAAATCTTTACTATTTCCTTCAAATCTTCAGCAGTTAAATCAGTATCATTAACAATACCTTTTTGTTCCTTAATCTTATCAAATAATCCCTCGAAAGATTCTTTAGGAAGTCCCATAACAACATCCGCAAACATTTGGATAAATCTTCGATATGAATCGTAAACAAATCTTGGATTATTAGTAACTTTAGCAAAAGAATCACTCACAACATCATTCATTCCTAAATTAAGAATAGTATCCATCATTCCTGGCATAGATGCACGTGCACCACTTCGAACAGAAACGAGTAATGGATTACTTTCATCACCAAATTTCTTTCCAGTTATATTTTCAAGTTCTTTTATTTTTTCTATAATTTGTAATTTTATTTCATCACTTAAATTTTCACTATCAGCATAATACTTATTACAAGCTTCAGTAGTTACTGTAAAACCACGAGGTACAGGTAAACCAAGAGAAGTCATTTCCGCAAGATTAGCTCCTTTACCACCTAAAATATTACGCATATTTTTATTACCTTCAGTAAAAAGATAAACATATTTCATTTATGTAGCCTCCCTATTTTTATCCTAAAATGATTATATCATAATAAAAGAAAAAAAGATTTATTTTATTAAATCTTCTATCTCTTTTTTATCCATAAATCCAACACTACTTTTAACTTCTACACCATCTCTAAATAGTTTCAAGCAAGGTATAGACATAATCCCAAATCTTTGTGCAAGAGCCATAAACATATCTGTATCAACTTTTAAAAATTTCACCTCATTATGTTCTTTTGTCACTTCTTCAAGAACTGG
The DNA here is from genome assembly GCA_949451605.1 of uncultured Bacilli bacterium. Classification (GTDB taxonomy): domain Bacteria; phylum Bacillota_I; class Bacilli_A; order RF39; family UBA660; genus RUG14891. The sequence goes on along the minus strand of CASTSB010000006.1, from coordinate 86,896 downwards.
ACCTAACATATTACAAGGGCCACACCAGTTAGCATAAAAATCAACTAACGTTACTCCTTCACTTACAATTTTTTCAAAATCATTTTCATTTTCTAAATATATCATATACTTTTTCTCCTTTAATTTACTTGTTAAAAGTAGAATCTTTATTAATATCTTTTTTAATATCAAAAGTTCCTACAACATAACATCTTTTTTTATTATCTATTTTATTTTTCTCCCCATCAAGAAAATTATACTCATCGAAAGTTTTAACACTTTGATGATTTATAAACTCTTCAAATTCTTCATTCGTTAAAGTTCCTACAAAAGGATAATAAGCTGAAACATGTCCTTTTTTATAAGAAGTAACTGGCATACTATAATCAACTATGGCATAATCATTTTTTCTTTTCACTATATTAAAGCAATGTGCTTGACTATGATCATTATCATTATTACTTTGTAAAATACTTCCTATAGAATAATATGATTCTACTCCATATAAACTAAGTATTTGTTGAGCTACTGCACTTCTTTCGGTACAAAGTGCTACTCCACATCCCTTTAAATCTCCAATTTGGTTATTTTCTAAAGCTTCAAAATACTCATCATCAGTTTTAGTACTTTTCCAAGCTATATCATTAAAAATACTGCTTCTTTCATCCCTACTAGATTTTACTATACCAAAATACTTATTAATAAAAGTCTCTAAACTGTGAATTAACATAGCTTTATTACTAACATCATATTTTCTTATAAAGTCTCCAAACTCATATAAAAAATCAGTAGTCTTCATACTATAATCTTCAACACCCATTGAAGAATACTTAATTCGAGTATCTAATGGAATAAACCCAAAAAATTTATAATTAGTTTTATTATTAAGAAATCCTAATTTTTCTATCTTATTACTATTTTCATTTTTATCATTTATAGCATCCCTTATAATACCTTCCAATTCATCATTATTACAATTTCGAACTTTCTCTAACAAATCCATATAAACCTCTATTTATAATTATTAATTATCTTGCTTATTCCATGGATGTCACTTAGTTTACCACTTTTTACTAGACCATCTATTGTATCAGCATTTACAATCTTATATTTTAGCATATCATCAACTATTTGTAAGTTCGCATCATTAACGGATATTTTCTTTTCATCTATTTTTTTAATTAATAACGATGTATTTTCAAGTGGCTCTTTAATATCCTTAGTAAACATAGATAAAGGCGGAGTATTTATAATTTTTGTTTTTAATTCACTACTTTCGAAAATTTCAATATTTTTTAATGGAAGTTGTAATACAACTAATAAAATAAAAACAATTACTACTCCTTTAATTAATCCAACTACTGCTCCAAGAAGCTTAGATGGTAAAAGTAAAATAAGTGTAAAATCAATTATTTTTTGTAATACTTTTGATACAAAGAAAACTATATGAAAGATTGTCATTAAAATACTAAATATTACAAAAAATCCAATCATTTGATAAATAATAACATTTAATGAAATAAGTCCACTCATACTTCCGCTAAAATTAAAAAATGGAAAAATACTACATAAAATATTTCCTATAAATCCTTTTAAACTATAACTAATGATAAAAACAACAATTATACCTATTAAAGAAGTTAATTCTTTAATAATTCCATTTTTAAATCCAGCAACTCCAAACATTAAAATAATAAGTATAATTATTACGTCAAATAAATTCATTTGTACTACCTCCTACTCTAAATTATAAACTAAATACTAAAAATATGCTATAATTATTTAGAGGTGAGACACTTGAACGTAGTAATAAAAGTAAACGATGAAATCAAAGAAAAAATGATTGAATATTATAAGGATAAAAAAAGAGATAAAGTTATTCCTTATGTTGTATTCCAAGCTCAAGAGGAAGATACCGTTATCACTCTATATGAATCAGGAAAATGTATGTTTCAAGGTACATCAGCTGATGTAGACGCCGCTATGTGGGGAGTAGCCTTAGAAAATACAAAAGAAAAAAAAGAAGAAAATAAAAAGAAAGATGCAATATACTATAACTGCAATTCTGTAGGAAGCGATGAAGTAGGAACTGGAGATTACTTCGGACCAATTGTTGTAACTGCGTGCTATGTAAAAAAAGAAGATATTGAATTTTTAGAAAAATTAGGTGTTGGCGATTCCAAAAAAATAGATGACAGTAAAATATTAAAAATTGCTCCTGAAATTGCTAAAAAGATAAAATATAGAAGCGTAATTTTAAATAATAAAGAATATAATGAAAAATACAATCATGATATAAACATGAATAAAATAAAATCAATCATGCACAATAAAGTTTTATATCAAATAATACAAGAAGAAAAACCAAACATTGATTACATAATTGTAGATGAATTTGCAAGAGAAGCAAGATATTATGAATACCTAAGAGGCATAAATGAAATTCAAAAAGGAATTACTTTTATGACAAAAGCAGAAGATAAAAATCTTGCTGTTGCATGTGGCTCAATAATTAGTAGATATTTATTTTTAAAAGAATTTGATAAGATCTGTGATGCTATCCATATTCCACTACCAAAAGGTGCAGGAAAAGATGTAGATACTATTGGTGAAGAAGTAGTTGAAAAATATGGTAAAGAAAAATTAAATGAAATTGCCAAAGTTAATTTCAAAAATACGGATAGAATTCTACATACTTTAGTTTATTAGGCTCATCAAAAAAATAGAAAATTACCATCCACAACAGGAAGCTCTATTCCATTCATTGGTATAGATACTGAAAAAACAAAAGTATTAGAAAAATAACAAAAAAGGACATGAATAATATCATGTTCTTTTATGTTGGAATACCATCTTGAATAGGTTCTATTAATGATACAATGCTTGGAAAATTTGGATATTGATGATTTAAATAACTATTAGTAAACTTTTTAAACTCAAAATTTAAATTTAAGTTATAGGTAGTAGATGTTGAAGTAATAGCTCCATCCTTATATTTTATATTTATAATTATTGTTTTTGTAAAACCTAAAGAACATTTATCATTTTGACATAACTTATCACCTATGTTGTAGTCTGTAATTGTATATTCTAGATTATCTGGAAGGCCTGTAATCGATGCTAGTTTCATTTCTTGATTTCCTGTATTAGTAATATCTACTGAATAAGATACAGTTGAATCACTATTAGGTAAAAGTACTCCTGTTTTTATACTCGCTTTATTAAAGTCCTCTGATAACGATGTACCTCCACTTGTTACTCCGTTTACTCTTATTCCAGTTATTCTTATATCTTGTTTTATACGGACATCGCCACTGTTCCAGTTATATTTAAAACACTGTTAAAAGACGCATAAGCAAAAGATAAACTCATGACCATTAAAACAATTAATATGGACAGATTTTTACTATTAACTAATCTTTTAAAGTTCATATGTGCTCCCCTATTCTATACTTAATTTTATCATAACAAATTTACATATTCAATTAATCAAAAAGAAAAAACACTTAAAAATTTAAGTGTTTATTTTCTTTTATAAACCAAGTGCTTATATTTTATATTATCTTCACTAACATTAGAAGATATTATAGTCTTATCCCATTCATCTTGAATAAATGAAGGAAAGAAACAATCTGCTTCTTTATCTTCCGCGTCTATTTCTGTAAGTAGCATTTTATCTGCATATTCAATCATTTGCGTATAAAGACTAGCTCCACCTATTACCATTACTTCTTTATCTATCTTACTAATTGTTTCTAATAACTCATCCATTGAATGTACAACTATATCATTATCATAAAGTTCAATATTCTTACTAGTTAAAACAATATAATCTCTGTCTTTAAGTCTTCTAGGTAAGGATTTTAATGTATTAAATCCCATCACTACAGGCTTACCAATAGTATTTTCTTTGAAAAATTTTAAATCCTCAGAAATTCTCCAAATCAAATTATTATTTTTACCTAATTCATTATTTTTACCAATTGCAGCTATTAATGTAACATTTTTCATTCTATATACCTATATCAAACTTCATTTGAGGATTCTTTTCTTTAATTTTTTCTTTAGGATATCCAACTATTTCAATATCATCAGGAGTCATAAAATAAAAATTAGTTTTCTTAGGATTAATCACAATTTGAGGATTACAATCGATTGGCTCTCTTTTAATAATTTCTTTTGCTTGTTCAATATGTCTATCATATATCTGAATATTATTATAAAACCATGTAAATCTACCTGGCGTCATTCCTAAATGTCTTGCTATCATATGTTGAAAAATTACATATTGAACTTGGTTGATACAACCAGCAGTTAAAAAGTCACTTGATCTTTGAACTAAACACATATCTAAATAATCAGTTTTTTCACCTTTTTCATTTTTACCATGTCTGACATTCCACATAGTAAGAAATGCACAAGGCTTTAGTCCATGCTTATCTTTAAAATCTTCTACTTGCCATAATGATATAATATGACGTCTACCATCTGGATTTTCTCTTAATCCCTTTATCAAATCTTCTACTAATCTATGTCTTCTTACAGTTTCACCATAAACTGCTCCTATTGTTCTATCTTCTATATCCCATTCATCCCACCAAGTAACTCCATACTCTTTTAATCTTTCCAAATTATTAGATTCATCTTTATAAATCCATAAAAGTTCTCCAATACTTTTTTTAACCGCAATTGGTCTTAAAGTTATTAAAGGACTTTCCCCTTTAGTTAAATCATAAGTACACATTCCATGATTAACACTAATTGTATGAGCTGGTGTTCCATCAGAATACTTTGGTCTTGGATTTTCATCCATACATCCTTCATCTAAAATCCTTTGTAATATTTCCTTTGTATATTGATCGCCTTTTGTTCCTATAGCCATAATAAACCTCCTAAATCAACTATATTTGCCCAAAAAAAATACGTCAGTTAAACGTATATTTATAAATTACTTTTTCTTAAAAGCATCTAAATCATTAACAACACCATCTGAAGAAATTCCTGAACCAGATGTTTTATCATTTCCTTTTGATGAGATTGCTAAAAATACTGTAACTACTGCAATAATTACAATAATAATTACACATATCATTATTAAACTTTTATTTTGATCATTAATTAAATCTTTTTTAGCAACTTTTTCCTTAGTCATTATACTCACCTCTATTATCAGTATACATGAAATATAAAAAAAAGAAAAGAGAAGATTTAACTTCTCTTAAGAATTATTTTTAACAAATTTATTAAAGTCGTTAATTTCACTAGTTCCTAAATCTGTTTCATTTAATTTTTCAATTAATTTTTTCTGTTCGCGAGACAACTTTTTAGGAGTATATACTTTAAATACTATGTACATATCCCCTTTATGGCGACGATATTCATTATCGACTCCTTTTCCTCTAATTCTTTGTTTATCTCCACTGTCAGTACCACTTGCTACATTTATTTTGACATTTCCATAAAGAGTAGGAATTTCTTTTTTACAACCAAATATAGCTTCAGTAACTGTTAAAGGAACTTCTAGATAGATATCATCGTCATCTCTCATAAAATATTTATGTTCAGAGACTACAAATTCAATATATAGATCTCCATTTTCTCCACCATTAGATCCAGGATTACCTTTGCCACTAATTCTTTGACGATCTCCAGTATTGATTCCAGCAGGAATATTAATAGTTAAACGCTTATTCTTGCGAACCTTTCCTTGTCCACCGCATTCACTACATTTAGTTTTAAAAGTTTTTCCACGTCCACCACAATCAGGACAAGTAGTCTTAGACATAAAAGATCCAAGGATAGTTTGTTGTTGAGTTGTTACAGTTCCACTTCCATGACAAGTATCACATTTTTTAGAATCAAATCCTCCAACACCATGACACTCATCACATTCCTCAACAACATCTAAATTAAATTTCTTTTCACATCCATATATTGCTTCTTCAAATGTAACATCCATTCTCATTAGGACATCACTTCCACGACTTGCACGTGATTTAGAGCTTCCTCCACCAAATCCAGAGAAACCACTAGCTCCACTAAAGCCACCACCAAAAATAGATTCAAATATATCTCCAAAGTCAAAGTCACTAGCGTCAAATCCTTGAGCACCACCAAAACCACCTTGTGCTCCAGCTCCTACACCTGCATGACCATATTGATCATACATTTTTCTTTTAGACTCATCTGATAAAACTGAATAAGCTTCTTGCGCTTCTTTAAACTTTTCAGCAGCATCTGGATTATCTTTATTTAAATCGGGATGGAATTCCTTTGCTTTTTTTCTAAAAGCACTTTTTATCTCTTGTTCTGAGGCACCTTTATCTACCCCAAGTACTTCATAATAATCTCTTTTTGAAGCCATTTCATCACTCCCTTAAATTATACGGAAATTAAGTAGTCAAAAATGACTACTTAACTTCTACTCTTCTTCGATGTCTGCTTCTTTTACATCATTACTATCTTTTTTAGATGAATCTTCTTCAGTTGATTCACTTTGACTAGCTTTAGCAGCCTCTTCATAAACTTTTGCAGATAAAGCCATAGCTTTTTCTTGTAGTTTTTCTTTTTTATCTTTAATCTCTTTTATATCATCTTTAGATATAGCTTTTTCAAGCTCTTCTACTAATTCTTCTGCTTCTTCTTTATCTTTCTTATCAACTTTATCGCCAAGATCTTTGATTGCTTTCTTAGTTTGGAATACTAATTGTTCAGCTTCATTTTTAACTTCAGCTTCTTCTTTACGTTTTTCATCTGCTTCTTTATTTTCTTCAGCTTCTTTACGCATCTTTTCAATTTCTTCATCACTTAAATTAGTGCTTGAAGTAATTGTAATTGATTGTTCTTTATTTGTTCCTAAATCTTTTGCTTTTACATTAACAATACCATTAGCATCAATATCAAAAGTAACTTCAATTTTTGGAACTCCTCTTGGTGCAGGTGGGATATTATTTAATTGGAAGTTTCCAAGTGTCTTATTATCAGCAGCCATTGGTCTTTCACCTTGTAATATATGAATATCAACAGCTGGTTGGTTATCTGCAGCAGTAGAGAATACTTCTGTACGAGATGCAGGAATTGTAGTATTTCTTGGAATTAATGTAGTCATAACTCCACCTAATGTTTCAAGACCAAGTGAAAGTGGTGTAACATCAAGAAGTACTATATCATTAACGTCCCCTGTTAAAACTCCACCTTGAATAGCAGCACCCATAGCAACTACTTCATCAGGGTTAACCTCACGAGATGGTTCTTTTCCTAGTTCCTTAGTAATTAAATCATATACCATTGGAATACGAGTAGATCCACCAACGAATACTACTTTATCAATATCTTTCTTAGTCATCTTAGCATCTTTTAATGCTTTGTTAACTGGATCTAATGTAGATTCAACTAAATCAGAAATTAAATCTTCAAATTTAGCACGAGATAAAGTTACATCTAAGTGAAGTGGTCCTCCATCTTCTCCTTGTGTGATAAATGGTGCACTAATTTGTGTAGAAGTTACTCCAGATAAATCTTTCTTAGCTTTTTCTGCAACTTCTTTTAATCTTTGCATAGCCATTTTATCTTTACTTAAATCAATGCCATTTTCCTTTTTAAATTCTTTAACTAAGTATTCAATGATTCTTTCATCAAAATCATCTCCACCTAATTTATTATTACCGTTTGTAGCTTTAACTTCAAATACTCCATCACCAAGTTCTAGGATAGAAACATCGAAAGTTCCACCACCTAAGTCATAAACTAAGATAGTTTGACCATCTTCTTTTTCAAGACCATATGATAAAGCTGCTGCTGTTGGTTCATTAATAATTCTTTCAACTTCAAGACCTGCGATTTTACCAGCATTCTTTGTTGCTTGTCTTTGACTATCAGTAAAATAAGCAGGAACAGTAATAACTGCTTTTTCAACTTTTTCTCCTAAATAACTTTCTGCATAGTCTTTAATATAACTTAAAATCATAGCTGAAACTTCTTCTGGTGTATATTTCTTTCCATCAAGTTCAACTTTTTTATCTGTACCCATTAATCTCTTAATTGATGATACAGTGTTTGGATTAGTGATTGCTTGACGCTTAGCACTTTCTCCAACAATTCTTTCTCCATTTTTAAAAGCAACAACTGAAGGAGTTGTTCTTCCACCCTCTGGATTAGGGATTACCTTTGGTGCTCCAGCTTCTAGTACTGCAGCACATGAATTTGTTGTACCTAAATCTATACCTATAATTTTACTCATATCTATTATCTCCTTTTATATTTATTTTTGATTAATTTTAACAGAAGCAGGTCTTATTACTCTGTCTTTTAATTTATATCCTTTTTGTAATACTTCTATAACTGCTTCATTTTCAAGTTCTTCTACTCTATCAGTAAGAAGAGCCTGTTCAAGATTTGGATCAAATATTTCACCTTGTCTTGATATTTCCTCTACTCCATAAGTTTTTAAAATTCCACTTAAAGAAGAATATATCATTTTAAATCCAACTAAGAATTTTGACAATTCATCAGTTAAATTATTATCATCTAATTTTATAGCTCTTTCAAAATTATCAACTACTGGAACAAGATCAGTAATAATACTTTGATTACAATATTTTAAACTATCTTGTACTTCTTTATCTTTACGACATCTATAGTTAATAAGTTCAGCTTGAGCAAGTTTAACTTTTTCAACTAGTTTTTCTTTTTCTTCGTTAGCATTCTTTAATTCTGCTTCCAAATCTTTAATTTTATTTTCTAGTTCCTTTTTCTTTTTACCATCACAATGGCATTTATCTTTTCCTGAGGGCTTTTTTTCTTCAGTATTTTCTACTTCATCTAGAACTTCAGTAAGTTCTTCTTGCTTTTCTTTATCCATGAATACCTACCTTTCAATATTTTCTCTCATGTATTCTAACAATCCAACAACTCGATCATATTCCATTCTCTTAGGTCCAATTATTGCTATAGTACCTTCTTCATTACCATTTCTAAATTTAGTTTTTATAACAGTAACATCATCATCAATTTTACTTTCTTCTCCGATAAAAACTTTGATATTATTGTCGTCATCTTCTTCAATACTACTAAAAGTATCTTCACTTTCTAATTTGTTAAATAGGTTTTTAATCTTTTCAACATTATTAGAAAACTCTGGCTGTTCTAACATCTTAGTTCTTCCTACAACATTTACATCATGAGAAGAAAAATCATTAAATACATGATAAAAAACATTATAAAGTTGTTCATGTTGTCTTACATAATTTCCTATAATAGGTTTTATTTCAAACTCTAATTTTTTACTAACTTCATCAATTGGAGTTCCTGAAATAAGGTTGTTGATTAATCCAACAGTCTTTTTAATTTCATCTGTAGAAACATCTTGTAATTTAATATTCTTATGTTCTACATATCCTCTGTCAGTAACTATTAAAACTACCATACTTTCTTCATCAATCGGAACTACTTCTATTTGTTTAAGAAGATTCTCATGAGAACTATTCCCAAGCACAACAGTTGTATAGTTTGTCATATCTGAAATTATTTGCAAACTCTTGGAGATAACATCAGATAAAGCTAATTGTTGATTTTTAAAGACGATTTGTAATTTTAACATATCCTCTGCATTCATCTTTTTAAGTTCCATTAAGTTATCTACATAATAACGATAACCAGCTTCACTAGGAACTCTACCAGATGATGTATGAGTTTTTTCTAGTAATCCATTATCTTCCAGAGTCGCCATTTCATTACGCACTGTCGCACTGGAGCAATTTAGGATTTTAGATAATACCTTAGAACCAACCGGTATAGGTTCTTTAATGTATCTTTCTACGATTAACTTTAAAATCTTTTCTTGTCTTTGACTCAACACAGCCATCAACCTCCTAGCACTCATTTTTCTAAGTGCTAAATTAATTCTATTACTTTCCTTAGCACTTGTCAATAGTATGTGCTAAAAAAATCAAAATATAAAAAGTAGTATTTTACTACTACTTAATAACTTGCTAAAGTAAATGAAATTTGTTGCTGTTCCTTGTTACTAGCAACATTTTTATTAGTAACAACAAGACGAAGATCATCCCCTGATTTTTCCTGAGTTAAACAAAACTTTTCATCCATAAAAGAACATATTTTATAGTAACCCATAGATTCGCGAACAATTATCCATTTTTCCCAGTCAAATTTAGAGTCATCCTTACTAGCTCCTTCAAACTTACCAGCAACTACTGGAGATCCATCATAAGTTTCATGATTATGTAATTGTAATACATATTGGGAATCTTGTGCAGCAATTCTATAAGTTCTTCCATCAGAATTCTTAGTAAATAACCATTTTTGACTTGGAATAGCATTAAGCTTAGTTAGCTTAACATCTTCTCCACCTGATCTAGTTAAATAGTTATCGTACTTATCATTACCGATCTCATCCTTATTACTTTTACCAACGCTCAAATAATACGTAATATTCATTGCTTGGTCAAAATCAAAATAGACTCCTGAAGAATAAGCATCCAAATCAGAAAATTTTTTAGGTCTACCTTCCAAATTACTCAACATATTAAGTAAAGGTTGGATATCAATTTTTTGAATCATTGCTTTACCATTAGTATTATTAGCTTCAATAGAATTTAATTGATATTTTATCCCTTCACCAGGTAATGACAATGCCAAAGGACTCTCAGGAGCAACTCTAGTGTTCAAAAAAGTACCACTTTCATCAGTTGACTCATACATCACTAACGTTTCCCTTTTTGCATCTGCTTTACTACTTCCTATTTTAAAATAAATTGCCGAGTTTTCTGGTAAAGAAACTAAAGCCGAAGTATAATTTCCATCTTTATCTCCCTTTGCTCCCCAAAGTTCTATCTTATATATACCACCTTGTCCTTCAGGTACAATAAACTCCTGAGCAGAATAATCATCATTTGGTTCAAATTCAGTATCTGTAAAACTATATCTATTTAATTCACCTTCAATATTTTCTATAAAAGCTTTATTAGTCATTCTATTAGTTTGCATAGTACTCATAATAAGAATAACAACCATAAATCCCATAATCATTAATCCATATAAAATAGTTGAAAAGGCAAACCCCTTATTATTCAATCTTTTCATTAAATCACCATCTATTCTAAAACAATTTTATCACAACTGCTTTAGAATGACTACCCATTTATTGCCATATTTTTTATCTTTAATTGCCTTAAAATTTATAGGATAAACAATACGATCTAAACTCTCATTTTCACAAACGATAATACCATTAGAAGTAAGTAATTTATATTTATCAATTAAAGTAATACTCTTCTCAATATAATCTGTCTTATATGGTGGATCTAAAAATATTACATCAAATTTTTTATCTGTTTTATTTAAATTAGTTAAAGCCTCTTTATAATCCATATTTAAAATACTAGCATTATTTATTCCTAAATTATCAATGTTAGTTTTAATTGTATTATAAGCTTTTCTATTATAATCAACTAAATAAGCCTCTTTCGCTCCATTAGATAGAGCTTCTATTCCAAGATTCCCACTACCTGAAAATAAATCAAGTATAACTGCATCTTTAATATAGTCTTGAATCATCGCAAATAAAGATTCCTTAACTCTATCCATTGTAGGTCTAGTACCATCAAGATCATAGCCTAATATATTTCTTCCTTTATATATCCCACTTATTACTTTCATCTAAAACACTTACCCTTACTACTAATTTTCTTTAATTCTTGATTAATCTTTAAGATTAATAAATTAATTTTATTTTCTAATTCTTTATATTCTACAAATTCTTCATTAGATAAAATTTTATTCTTTACTTCCATATTTTTTGTAACCTTAAATTCATCAATAAGCCTTAAAAACTCTTCATCATCAAGTTTCTTATTTAACTCTCTAATTCTAATAACTTCATCACTTTTATCTAATAAATTCTTTAAATTTTCTACTTTTTCTATTAACTCTTCCATATGCTTATTTTATCAAAAATTAATATTAAAGTCTATTACTTTAAAACTTCCAAAAATGAAGAAATCAAATCAATATTATCAGATATTTTTTTAAGCCTTGCTTCTGGTGTATACCCATACTTTTTTTTCGCAAGTTCTTCAATAACTTTCAAAGGTTCACTACTTCTATTTAAATATTTATACCAGGAAGAATCTTCTCTTAAATATCTATAAACAATAGGATTATTTTTTATATAATTAATTGTATAAAGATCCATAACTAATCCTCTAGATGTCTATAAAGTGGCTTAGGTTCATACCCTTTAGGTGCTACGGCACTACTAGCTCCTCCACCACCTATTCCAATATCTTGTAGAAGTCCCACAGTCTTTTGAAGATTTTCAATTCCTTTTTGTAATGAATTCATATCAACATTTTTTATACTATTAAAAACCTCTTTAAAAGAAAGATCACTCTTAGCAACATTAGATACTGTATTAGAAATATATTTACTCCATATTTCACTATTATCTCCATATATATCATATAACTCATATAAATTCTGCCAAGATACTTCATTACTCATTACACGAGACACAAGTTCAGGATGAGATTTAGCAAATATTTTAAAACTCTCTTTAGACATAATATCACCACTAAAGTATATGATTAAATAAAAAAGAAAAGAACAATACATTTAAGTATTATTCTTACTATTTGATGTATGGAGTAGATGTAAAATTAATATAAAATTCTCCAAGCTCGATAGATACTGGTCCATCAACTCTAGGGGCATTAGTATCATAAACAATATTTAATCGAACTTCATTACCTTCTTTTTCTAATGGACGATCAAACGATCTGCTAGCACTAAAAGCTGTATCAATAGCGTTACCATGTCTTCCATAATGAATTGCTTTATAATATAATTTAAAACTTTCTGAAGAAGCATCACAAAGCTGATTAACAAGTGCTTGAGATGTTCCTTCTCCAGCAGTACATCTAATAGCCCTATTGTATCCTTCGATATTTCTTTGACCAAAATGTTCTACATAGGCATCAAGATTACCAATATTTCTTACATAAAAAGTATATGCTAAATCTTGTCCAGGTTCGGTAAAATAAAAGTTTAAATTTCTAATTACTAAACTATCACCATTATTCTCAATTATAGCTTTTGAGGATTTCTCAACTAATTCAGAATTATTAGAAGTTGGAGCTAATTCACATTCATCTGCCCCATCTTTAGAACATGATAACTCTAGTTTAAAGTTCTCACTTGATGGAGAAACTGTTGTACTAGACTTAATATTCAAATTACTTGAAAATGCTGCAAGCCCTACCGATAACATTCCAACTCCAATTAATAATACTATTATTACTAGTAATTTTCTATCTATTTGCTTTTTCAATTTAAACACCTCTACTATTTTAACTAATAACAGTATATTACATTTAACAATAATTGTCTATTAAACTAAAAAAGATAAACTTATTAATTAGTTTATCTTCAATAACTATTTTAGAAAATCATCTATCGTCATTAATCTATCATCTATCTCTGATAAAGATACCTTATCCTTTTTAGAAATCTCTTTTACAGGGACTTCTTCCTTAACTTCCTCTGTATCAAGTATTTCTATTTTTTCTTCATGACTACTTGGAGAAGTCAATTCACTTACTGCAAAGGCATCATCTAAATCACTCTTAGATATTTGACTACCAGTAGAATGTCTATCTGCAATAGGAAGTTCAGTTGCCTTAAATACTTTAATATCACCATTTTTAATACCAATAAATTTACGTGAATCTATTATAAAAGCTTTAAGTATTTTACAAGGATTAGATTTTACTTCTCTAACCGCAAGAATTCCTCGCCTTGTTCTAGTTGATAATTCAAACTCATTAAGTCTTACTCTCTTTCCAGTCTTCGTTGTAATGATACTAATAAACTCATGTTTTCGATAATCAAAAGTTCCACTAGAAACAATAGAATCATTCTTAAGCATCATACCTTTAACACCACTAGCCTTAACTCCTTGAAGAGGTATCTCAGAAACATCAAACGTTAACATATAACCAGAGTCTGCAATCATCATTAAATATTTATCTTCTTCTACAAATGCATCAAGTAAAACATCCATATCTTTTAATTTCATACAACTAGATGCTTTAGAAAATCTTTGAAGTTTAAAATCTTTTAAAGGTGAACGTTTAACTATACCACCCTTAGTTACAGTAATAATATTCTTATCTGACTCAAATTGATATGCTGGAATTGATGAAACTATAACTTCTCCAGCAGGTACTTCTATTACATTACTTACATGCTTTGGCATATCTTTCCATTTTAAATCAGGAATCATATGAACTGGAATATGTAAATAATTTCCTCCACTAGTAAATACTAATAAAACGTCCGTAGTATTCATTTCATATAAACCAATAATATAATCATTTTCTTTTAAAGTTAAATCTTCCATTTGAGAAGCTTGGAAAGATCTAAACGAAGTACGTTTTAAATATCCATCTTTTGTTACTACTACTACAACATCTTCTTTAGAAATCATTGCTTGAGTATCAATCTTAATTTCTGTAATTTCTTCTTTTATATCTGTAAGTCTCTCAGTTGGATATTCACGGTTAACATCTTTTAAATCTTTCTTCATTACTGATTTTAATACAGCCTCTGATGCAAGAATAGCTGATAAACCTTCAATAATTTTTTGTAGGTCAGCTAACTCTTTTTCAAGAGCTACAACATCGGTATTAGTTAATCTATAAAGTTGTAATACAACAATAGCTTCAGCTTGTGCTTCGCTAAATCCAAATTTTTCCATGATATTTTCTTTAGCATTAGCTTTATTTTGAGAAGCACGAATTACTGCTATTACTTCATCCAAAATAGAAATACATTTAATTAAACCTTCAACAATATGAAATCTTGCTTTTGCATGTTTCAAATCAAATTCGGTTCTTCTTTTAACAACCTCTTTTTGATGAGCAATAAAAGCATCTAATGCTTGAACAAGTCCAAGTAACTTTGGTCTTCTATTAACAATCGCAACCATATTAAAGTTATAACTAATTTGCATATCAGTATTTTTAAGTAAATAATTTAATATTAATTCTTTATTAGCATTTTTCTTTATATCTATAACAATTCGAACATCTGCAGCTGATTCATCTCTAACTTCTATAATGCCATCTATTTTTTTATCAATTCTAATATCATCTATTTTTTTAACAGTTAATGCTTTATTACTTTCAAATGGTATTTCCGTAATTATTAAAGAAATAGCACTTTTACTCTCTTCAAAGTGATATTTACTCTTTATTACAATTCTACCTCTTCCTGTTTTATATGCATCACGTATACCATCTAGTCCTTCTATCGTACCACCAGTTGGAAAATCAGGCCCTTTTACAAACTTCATTAAATCATCTAAACTACATTCTGGATGATCAATACGGTAAATTGTTGCATCAACTACTTCATTTAAATTATGTGTTGGAATATTTGTTGCATATCCAGCAGAAATTCCTTGAGCTCCATATACAAGAAGTGCAGGAAATCTTGCAGGAAGTACCGTTGGTTCAATCGTTGTATCATCAAAGTTTGGAGAAAACTCAACAGTATCTTTATCAATATCTCTTAGCATTTCATTTGATATTTTTGAAAGTCTTGCTTCTGTATAACGATAAGCCGCAGGACTATCTCCATCAATAGAACCATTATTACCATGCATATCTATATATGGAAGTCTAGTCTTCCAAGGTTGACTCATTCTAACCATCGCATCATATATTGAAGTATCTCCATGTGGATGGTAATTACCTATAACGTCTCCAACAGTCTTAGCACTTTTTCTATAACCCTTATCATAAGTATTCTTCTCTTTGTGCATTGAATATAGAATTCTTCTTTGCACTGGCTTTAAACCATCTCTAGCATCAGGTATAGCACGATCTTGAATAATATACTTAGAATAACTACCAAATCTTTCACCCATGATATCTTCAAGAGTATAGTCAAATATTTTTTCAATTACTTCTTCTGTTTCGTTTTTCTTTGCCATATCTAATCTACCTCCTAAATCTCATAATCATCTTCAAGTGAAAATTCAACATTTTCCTCTATCCATTCTTTTCTAGGTGGAACATCATCACCCATCAAAATAGAAACTCGTTTTTCTGCAAGTTGAGCATCTTCAATATTTACACGAATCAAAGTACGACTACCTGGCTTCATTGTTGTCTCACATAATTGATCTGCATTCATTTCACCAAGTCCTTTATATCTTTGAATATCACATTTTTTACCTTTAGTTTTTTCTTTCATTTCATCTACTGTATAAGCATATTCAACATTCTTTCCAGATTGAACTTTAAAAAGTGGAGGTAATGCAACAAAAAGTCTACCATCTTCAATCAAAGGACGCATATATCTATAGAAGAAAGTAAGTAATAAACATTGAATATGTCCACCATCTTCATCTGCATCGCTCATGATTATAACTTTCGAATATTCACAATCTTTTATATCAAAATTAGAGCCATATCCCGCACCAATTGTATAAATCATTGTATTAATTTCTTCGTTTTTTAAGATATCATCTTCTTTTGTTTTTTCTGTATTTAATACTTTACCTCTTAAAGGAAGAATAGCTTGGTATTTTCTATCTCTACCTTGTTTTGCAGAACCACCAGCTGAATCTCCTTCGACTAAGAATAACTCTTTTTTTGCTTTATCCTTACTTTGAGCAGGTGCAAGCTTTCCTGATAATGATCTTTCTTTTGGATTTTTCTTAGTTCCTTTTCTAGCTTCTTCCCTTGCGCGTCTTGCTGCTTCTCTTGCTACTTTACTTTTTAAAGACTTATTAATTATATCAGTCGCAATTGCACGATTTTCTTCTAAAAATATTTTTACTTTTTCTGTAACAATTGCTTCTACTGCACTCTTAGCTTGAGGTGTTCCAAGTTTACCTTTAGTTTGACCTTCAAACTGCAATATTCCCTCAGGAATTTTTAAACTAACGATTGCAGTCAATCCTTCTCGAACATCACTACCTTCAAAATTTTTCTCATTAGATTTAAAGAAACCATTAGTTTTTGCGTAGTCATTAAATACTTTTGTTAAAGCTGTTTTAAATCCAACTTCATGCGAACCACCATCTATTGTTTTTACATTATTAACGAAACTAACAATATTTTCATTATAAGAATCAGTATATTGCATTGAAATATCTACTTCAATATTATCTTTTACTCCATCAAATGATAATACTTTATGAAGTGTAGTTTTTCCTTTATTTAAATCTTCAACAAATTGTTCTATTCCTCGTTCATAATGATATTTTACTTCTCTTTCATCTTCTTCATCCACTACTTCAATTGTAATACCTTTAAGTAAAAATGCAGATTCTTGCATACGTTCACAAACTGTAGTATAAGAAAAATTTGTAGAAGAAAAGATTTCTTCATCAGGTAAAAATCTTACTGTAGTTCCTGTAGTTCTAGCGCTTCCAACTTCTTTTAATGGAACAGCAACATGTCCTCCATCTTCAAATCTTATATAATATTCTTTTTTATCTCGCTTAATAGTAACTTCCATCCATTTAGATAAAGCATTAACAACTGAAGATCCAACACCATGAAGTCCTCCAGATACTTTATAACCATCTGATTCAAACTTACCACCAGCATGAAGAACTGTATAAATAACCTCAGCTGCACTTTTACCAGATTCATGCATTCCAGTCGGAACACCACGACCATGATCCTCAACACTAACTGACTTATCCTTATGAAGAATTATTTTTATATAATCACCATAACCATTAATGGCTTCATCAACTGAATTATCAACAATTTCCCAAATAAGATGATGTAGTCCTCTTTTATCTGTTGAACCAATATACATTCCAGGTCTTTTTCTTACTGCCTCTAATCCCTCTAATATTTTAATTGATGATGCATCATACTTCCCTGCCATTTTGTTATCACTCCTAATAATTACTACAATTTATTATAACTAAAAGCTTTAGTTTTTGCAAACTACTTGACACTATTACTAAGTATCATCTAAGCGTCTTCATCATAACATATAAAATTTACAAATTGCAAGTAACATAATAAAAGACTAAATCATTTTGATTTAGTCCATATCCATTTCATTTAACTTATCATAAACTCTTTTTGTTGCACTTTTAGCTGAATTCATCATATTTCTTTTAACTTCTGGATGTTTTTTCATATATTTATAACCTAAAAAAGCACAAGTACCAACAGCAGCTAAAGCAGCCATTTCAATTTTCTTATTTCTTTTCAATCTAATTCACCTCTACCATTATTATGAATCCAAATTTCCTACTTTATACCATTAATCAAAAAATCTTTTACAGTTGTTCTTCTAATATCTGTATTAACATTAGAAGCTGCATAATTCATACTCTCAAGTGAACCTATTATATAAAGTTTCTTTTTACTTCTTGTTACACCAGTATAAACTAACTTTTGATAAAGCATTTTATTATAATTCTTTACAACTGGCATAATTACAATATCAAATTCGCTTCCTTGAGCTTTATGGATAGAAATAGCATAAGCTTGCCTAAAATTATTAAAATTACTAGGCGTATATCTAACTATATTATTATCAAATTCGATTTCAACTTCTTTTTTAGGAGATAAACTAATTCTTGAA
Source organism: uncultured Bacilli bacterium (assembly GCA_949451605.1). Classification (GTDB taxonomy): domain Bacteria; phylum Bacillota_I; class Bacilli_A; order RF39; family UBA660; genus RUG14891. Next base: position 68,278 of record CASTSB010000006.1, on the reverse strand, counting down.
ATGATACCAATATCACCATTATATACATTATCATCAGGCATATTAGTTAACTGGATAACTTTATCACCTTCTCTAAAAACAACATCACCAATTTTTATTTCTTTTTTAGACTTTTCTTTAGGATTAAAAATATCTTGTAAGTTTTTATTTATCTCATCAATACCTGCTATAGTCTTATACATAGGTGCAAGAATTTGAAAATCTTTATAAGAATAATCCTTATAAGTCCTACATATATCCATAATGTTAAAGACAACCTCTTCTGCAGTTGAATCTATAAATGTTAGATCATCTTCCACATTAAATATACTACTATCAATAGACTCTTTTCTAATATCATAAGCTAAAGTTATTATATTTGAATCTTTCCCTTGTCTATATAATTCTTTCAACTTAACAACTGGTAATTTGCAACTCTCTATCAAATCATGCAATAAATTACCAGGTCCAACTGATGGAAGTTGATGATCATCCCCCACTATTATAATCTTACAGTTTGCGCTAATTCCTTTTAATAAAGCAGCCATTAAATAAGTATCTATCATACTAGCTTCATCAATTAAAACAAATTCTACTTTACTTTTGTTATATTCATTTACTTGAAATTTATTAGTTTCTCTATTCCATTTTAAAAATCTATGGATTGTACTAGCACGAAGACCAGTTGAGTCTGCCATTCTCTTAGCTGCTCTACCAGTTGGAGCAAGTAATGCAACCTTCTCTTGTAAATCCATGTAAGAAAGTTTATTAAGCTGTCTATAAAGTTCAGTTATTCCCTTCATTATAGTAGTCTTACCAGTACCAGGACCTCCAGTAATAATTAAAAAATCTTTTAAATAACTATTTTTAATAGCCAATCGCTGTTCATCATTATATTTAATTCTAAAAAATTCTTCTAATTCATTTAATGCATCATCTATTTTTTTACAACTATTATCATCATTGCTAGCAAGTAGTCTAAATCTTTTTACTATTAAAATTTCCGCTTCATACATTTCTTTTAAATAATATTTATCCTCTTTAACAACAATTAGTAAATCTTTTTCTAAACTATTAAGAGCTTCAATAAAACTATCTTCACTTATATTTATTCCTATTACTCTATGAATAAGTTTATAAATTTCATCATAAAAATAATAGCTATGACCATACAAATTACTCACTTCATCCATAATATATAAAATAGCTGATCGAATTCTAATTAAATGATCTTTTTCTACTCCCATATTTAAAGCTATATAATCAACTCTTTTAAAATTTAAATCTACAATATCTAACACCAAACTGTAAATGTCATTTTTTATTACTGTCTCAGTCTTTCCTTTATAGTGATTATAAATAATCATAGATTCCTTAGTAGTAAATCCTAAATCGGTTAAATAAATAATGCTCTGATAACTAGCTTCATATTCTTTTAGCTTTTCATGAAGCATATCAGCATTCTTTTTAGTAATTCCTGGAATTAAAATCAAATTATCTGGAGTTTCTAATATTATTTTCAATGTTTCACTTCCTAAAACATCTACAATAGCTTGAGCTTTTTTCTCTCCTATTCCTTTAAATAGCCCACTAGTTAGAAATTCAACAATCGAATCTTTCTCCTCAGGTCTACATCTATCATATCTAGAAACACTAAATTGCTCTCCATACTTTTCATGGCTAACTAACTTACCATAAAGCATATATAAATCATTTTCATTTAACTCATGAAAATAACCAGTAAAAGTTAAGCTTCTTCCAATATAATCACTTAAAGCTTCACTATTTGTATCATGTACTTTAAAAACTCCTATCGTATAACCAGAACTACTATTTTGAAAAATTAATCTTGAATATTTACCTTTTATATAAACTTCTTCCATGATACCTCCACTTTCAATAACTTACAGAAAATATTATATCAAACATTTGTTTTTACAACAACTAATAAAATTTATACCTTATTCTGCAATACAATATGGATACTCACAACTCTTAATTACTACATTATATAATTCGTTATGCTTAAGTTCTTTTAAAATCTTAACATGCAAATAATTACCAGTATGACCTATACTTACTCCATCTTTTACTTCTTCTACTAAAACTTCAACAGTTTTTCCTATATGTTTCTTCATATATTCTTCTTCTAATTCATGAGAAACTTCTAATAACTCGCGAGCTCTTCTTTTTCTAACTCCAACATCAACTTGGTTAGTAAAAAATGCAGCTTTAGTACCATGTCTCTCACTATAAGGAAATACATGTATCTTAGTAAAAGCAAGCTTCCTACAAGTTTCCATAGTCTTTTTGAAAAGTTCCTCATCTTCACCTGGAAAACCAACAATTACATCTGTACTAATAGATATATTAGGGCGTATGTCTCTAATCTCTTTTATTTTATCAAAGAAGTAATCTAACTCATATTTTCTATTCATAGCCTTTAGTATTTCATTTGAACCTGCTTGTAAAGGAATATGTAAATGATCAACTATCACTTTTGAATTCTTTAAAACATTTAAAACTTCATCATTTAATTCAGTAACTTCTATAGAAGAAATTCTGAGTCTTTCAAGTCCCTTAATAGTAACTAATTCTTTTAATAGATCTGCAAAAGACACTTCCAAATCTCTTCCATAATTACCAGTGTGAATTCCTGTTAATACGACTTCTTTATATCCATTACTTACTAAAGATTTAACTTCTTCAATTACTTTTGACATTTCTTTACTACGACATTTACCACGAACAAAAGGAATAATACAATAGCTACAAAAGTTCTCACAACCATCTTGAATTTTTACAAAAGCTCGAGTTCTGCCAGGAAATTCATTTATAAACATATCTTCAAAATTAGTCAAATCATCATTATATAGTCTATTAATAGTTTCTTTCTTTTCAAAATATTCATCCAATAAACTTACTATTTTACTTTTATCTTTATTACCTAAAACTATATCTAAACCTTCAATACTAAAATCCTTATTAGCTTGTATAAAACATCCCATCGCAACAACACAAGCTAAAGGATTTCTTTTAATTGCTGATCTAATCATTTTACGCGACTTAATATCACTTGTATTTGTAACTGTACATGTATTTATAATATAAACATCACACACTTCATTAAAATCTTTTATGACATACCCAGCTTCTTTTAAAGCACTTGCTACATACTCACTTTCATAAGTATTTACCTTACACCCTAAACTTAGTATTCCAACACTTCTCATTAATATCAACTACTTTCTAATATCCCCTAAGTACCTATGAATTATATCACAATAATGCTTTTATAGAAAGAAAAAACTTGATATACTTGTTTTATTTAATTTTATATTTTCTAAATTTATTAATAACGAATCAAATATATGCTTTACTTAAGTGTCCTTATTAATAATTTCTTAATCTAGGCATTTTCTATTCATATTTACTTTATCTTTCTTTTAATTCAAAAATTTGCTTCATCTCACTTAATTTATTTTCTAATAAGTTTTTATCAATTAATTTTAATTTATATTCTGAAATTAATGTTTGCGACATATTTTTACTAAGTTAATATTCAACTATATTTTTATCTTTAGAACTGCATAAAATGACCCCAACACTAGGATTCTCATTTTTCTTTTTAACATCTCTATCAAGGGCTTCTAAATATAAATTCATCTTTCCCAAATATTCTGCTTTAAATTCACCTAATTTTAACTCAAAAGCAACAAGACAAGATAATTCACGATTAAAAAATAATAAATCAATAAATAGATCATGATTACCAATTTGAACACGATATTCATCACCAATAAAAGTAAAATCTTTTCCAACTTCCAAAATAAAATCTTTTAGATTTTTTACAATAGCATTTTTTAAATCGCTTTCAGTATATTCATTTGGTAGGTCTAAAAATTCTAAACTATAAAGATCTAAGATTCTTGTATCTAGATAATCCTCTTCATCAATAGTTTTATTTGTAGTTGGAAGTGCATTACCTTCTGATAATAAATATCGTTCATAATAAGCAGATGAAATTTGTCTATCCAATTCTCTTTTTGAATAATTTCCCTTAATAGATAATTGTAGATAGAAATGCCTTTCTTGGATTGATTTTGAACCACTTAAAATTAATAAATTATTTGTCCAACTTAATTGCGTCACCATTGGCGTCGCAATCTCGTCATCTTTATAAGTTTTATAAAACTGTACCATTCTTTCAACATTTCTTTTAGTAAACTCTTTTACTTCAGGATAATTAGTTTTCATAAAATTTGCTGCTTTTGTAGTTATTTTATCTCCATAACTACTATTTTCTATTAATTCATATAAAAATTTGCCAACATCTAAATAAAGCAAAATTAATTCTTCATTTACTTTTCTATAAGCATTATTTTTTCTTCTTTTAATTATTTCAATAATTTGGTTAAAATTTATATCTAACATAAAATACTCCTATCTTCAATTTTTGTTTATAATTAAAAACCATAAATATTTCTAAATTTTGACTGTTTTAAATAATTCTACTTTTTGTTATATACTTTATTTTTTTACTGTCTACATTATCTTCTAAACATTAAATTTGTTATTATACTATATTGATCTATATAACTAACATTGTTTTCTATTTACTTTGATTATTTACCATTCTATTTATATAATTCGAAGAATATTGGATTTTTCCAAAAAAAAAGAGCAGGAACGCTCTTTTTATCAATTTATAAATAATTATCAATTATTTTGTAACTACATACACTATTTGATAATTATCCATTTTATTAAGAATTCAATTTACTTTGTAAATCTTTCAAGGATATCAAAAATTCTTGAGTCTTTTGCAATTCTTCATCAAACTTATCATAATCTGCAGTATTTTCGATATCATTTTTATTATTATAATTAAATACAGGAGAAATCATTTGTGAATAATATTCACTATCTCTTTTAACTTCTTCCTTTTTATCTTCTACTATTTCAGTATTCATTGCTTGTTTTTTCCTAAGTTCTAAATCTTCAAGACTAATAGGCTCATTACCTTCATCAGCATATTGAGTAACCTCATTTTGAAGATACATCTCACTACTTTTCTTAGTCAATTCTTCTAAACTTATAATTGCATTTTCTTCTTGAGCACTTTCATACTCTTCAATATTTATAGTAGATTTCTTTTCTAATTCAGCTTTTTCAAGTTCAAGAGTTAGTTGCATTAACTCTCTAGTAGCTTGCTCTCTATCTGGTTCAATATCAGTATAAACAAGCTCCTCAATCTTTTCATTAACTTTGTGGATTTCTTTTTCCATTTTATCAAAAGCTGTATTAGAAACATTTTTCTCACTACTATTAAAACTTTGTTTTTTAGGTGCTTCTTTTACTTGAGAAACTTTAGATTTATTACTAACAACATCTACTGAAGGAGCAATCATAACAGGTTCACTTGATGCTTCTACTTTAGTTTTTGTAACTACTTTATCCTTATTTTCTTCTTCTAATTTTATATTTACATCTTCAACTAATTTATTTAATTTTTTAGTATTTTGTCTTCTTTTTCTCTTTGCATAATTCTTATCTATTAAATATATAACAAAACATAAAAGGCAAGCTACTGCTACTACTATGTAGACAACAATAATCTCCTTTGATGTTAAAAAATCTATTATATCGTTCATTTTGTCCACCTCAAATATTATAAATGTTCAGCCATTTATCTTACTTAATAATATAATACCATAAATTCTAATTAAGTACATATATTTTTTTTAAATTCATAGTATTAAATATGAAAAATAAATTTATAAAAACGACTTTTATATTACTTATAGGCGGATTTATAACAAAAATACTTAGTATGGTTACAAAAATAATTATGTCTAGACAAATATCTACAGAAGTCCTAGGTTTATACATGATGCTTATGCCAACACTATCTCTTGTTATAAGTCTAAGCCAATTTGGTATCCCTACTGCTATTTCCAAACTAGTCGCGGAAGAAAAAAGAAATAATCAAAAGCTAGTATTTTCAATTCTTCCTTTTGTTGCCTTTATAAATATATTTTTGATGATTGGAATCTTTATAATTGCCCCGTTTCTTTCTGAAAAACTACTTAAGTCAACAGACCTTTATTTAGGAGTAGTATGTATTGGTTTTATAATACCATTTACTAGTATTGGCTCTATAATTAGCAGTTATTTCTTAGGTAAAAATAAAGTTATACCAAGTACATTTGCCCATATAGTTGAATCAATAATAAAACTACTTCTTTTTACTCTATATCTTCCTCTTATTGCAAATAAAAGTTATTCTTATATAATCTGTTTTTTAATTCTATCAAATGTAATAACAGAGATAATTTCAATTTTTATTATGATGTTATTTTTACCTAAAAACTTAAATATTACAAAAAAAGATTTAATACCAGAATTTGATTATGTTAAATCAGCTTTATCCATAGGTATACCTAATACAGGTGCTAGGCTAATAGGAAATATAGGCTTTTTCTTAGAACCAATTATTCTAACCTTTACTTTAAAACTTATTGGCTATTCTTCTATATATATAAATTATAATTACGGAATTATTACTGGATATGTCATACCACTTATTATGACTCCATCCTTTTTTACAATGGCAATTTCTCAAGCCCTACTACCAACAATTTCAAAAGATTATGCTCTAAAGAAGAAAAAAAGTGTCAAAACAAAAATAAAACTAGCAATTTTTCTTTCTCTAATAATAGGATGTTCCGCTACTTTTTTCTTTATAAGTTGTCCTTCTACTCTTCTTAAATTTATTTATAATACAACTGAAGGCGCCAATTATTTAAGAATACTTGCTCCAATCTTTCTAATTCAATATATACAATCCCCTCTTTCTGCATCACTTGATGCCATTGGTAAGTCATCTGCTAATATGAAAGCTATCTTTATCGGAACCATAATTAGATGCTCATCGCTTTTTATTTTTTCGTTATTTAGAATTGGACTATGGGGTCTAGTTATTTCTAGTACTCTAAATATAATAACAGTTACAATTTATGACTACTTTATATTAGATAAATATGTAAATGCATAAATTTTCACAAAATTTTCAAATTTTTTGTATAATATTAAATTGGTGAAGTATTATGAAAATTTTAATAGTTGATGACGAAGAAAAGATAAGAAATGTTATTAAAGAATATTGTCTAGTAGAAAACTTTGAAGTAGAAGAAAAAGAAGATGGCAAAAGTGCCCTAGAAGCTTTAGAAAAAGAGAAATTCGATATATTAGTATTAGATATTATGATGCCAAAGATGGATGGCTTTGCTTTACTAGAAAACATTCCAAAAGAAAAAAGAATTCCAACCATTATTTTATCTGCAAGAGGCGATGAATACGATAAACTACAAGGATTTGAATTAGGAATAGATGACTACATTACTAAACCTTTTTCACCTAAAGAACTTATCGCCAGAATAAAAGCTCTAAGTAAAAGAACAAATCACCAAGATATCTATAAGCTTAATACTTTAGAAATAGATTTCTTACAACATACTTTAAAAATCGATAATAAATTAATAAATTTAACTCCAAAAGAATTTGAAATTCTAAGTTACTTGATAGAAAATAAAAATATTGCGGTTTCAAGAGAACAACTTTTATCAAAACTATGGGGTTATTCATATTTTGGCGATGATAGAACTATAGATACTCATATAAAAATGTTAAGAAATAATCTAGGAAAATATCGAAATCATATAATAACAGTAAGAAGTATAGGATATAAATTTATTGAAAATGAAGAAGAATAGTTTAAATCAAAAGATATGGAAATACTTTCTTATTTTTTCGCTATTTATTCTATCATTTCTATGGTTCTTTCAAGTAATATTTTTTAATAAATATTATGAGATTACTAAAATACAAGACACTAAAACAGTGGCCAAAAAAATCAAAAATAATCAAAATTCTAATTATTTAGCATCAATTATTAACAAAAATTCACTAGAAAAAGAAGTTTGTGTAGAAATAGTAGATAGTGGTGGTATTACCCTATATAGATCTGCTTTTAGAGGAAAAGGTTGCCTTCAAGGTCAAAGCTATAAGGCTTTATTTATAACCAGTGGCAAAAGTGAAGGAACTTACGAAATTATTAATCAAGAATATGATACTAATTCACTAGTAAGTGCCCTAAAACTCAATAATGGAACCTTTGCATTTGTAAATACATCCCTAGATCCAATCGAATCAACCGTAGTAATTTTAAAAAATCAATTATTAGTAATAACAATCATAACTATTCTACTTGCCTTTACTATTTCTTATTTTATATCCATTCATATATCTAAACCCATTGAAAACATTTCAAATGAAGCAAAACATCTTGCTAAAGGTAACTTTAATATAGACTTTGCAGAAAATGACATTCTAGAAATAAATGAACTTGCTAAGACTTTAAATTATACTAAAAATGAACTTATAAAAACCGATGAATTAAGAAGAGACTTAATGGCTAATGTATCTCACGATTTAAAAACACCACTCACAATGATAAAAGCCTATGCAGAAATGTCTACTGACTTACATAGCGACAACAAGGAAAAGCAAAAGGAAGATATGAAAATTATTATTAATGAAACAAATAGATTAACTACTTTAGTAAACGATATTTTGATTCTTTCTAAAATGCAGTCTGATATCGAAGAATTAAATATCGAAAGTTTCGATCTAGTAGAACTAACTAACAATATTTTAAAAAGTTATAGTTATTTAAAAGAATTAGAAAATTATAACTTTATATTTAAGCATAATAAGAAAAAAATAATACTTAAAGCTGATAAACAAAAAATAGAACAAGCTATTTATAATCTGATAAATAATGCCATTAATTATACTGGAAACGACAATAAGATATTTATTACTATTTTAGATAAAAATAATATTATAAGAGTAGAAATCAAAGATACAGGAAAAGGTATAAAAAAAGAAGATCTTCCATACATCTGGGATAAATACTATAAAAACAAAAAGAAACATAAAAGAAACTTAATTGGAACAGGGCTGGGACTTTCTATAGTAAAAAACATCTTAGAAAAGCATAATTTTAATTATGGGGTAACAACAAAAGAAAATAAAGGAACCAGTTTCTACTTTGAAACAGAAAAACAAGCAGACTAAATGCTTGTTTTTTATTTAAAATATTTTCCAAATTCAACATTCCACTTTTCTGGGTTAAATTTACTGAATGCTGCGTTATGACAAAAAGTTAGTTCTCCAAAATATACTTTTTCTTCAAAACTATACAAATCAACTCTAACATAATCAAAGTCTTCACTTAATTTTTTTGCAACTTCTAATAATTTATCCCAATTTTTAGGTTTTTGTACTTTTCCTTCATAATTAGGATGAAGTTCTTGAAGATCTAACAACTCAAATTTTTCATCATAATAATTTCTTCTATGATCTCCAAATCTATCAAAATCAATTTCAATAAAATATTTAGGCTTACCACCATTTCTAAAATAATGAATTTTATAATCAACTGGAACTTTACCTTCTTCTGTCAGCAAAAGCTTCTCACATATTATCCTATTTTTAACATGTTTATAAAACATTTCACCCCATACATAATGGAACTTAACTTTTTGATATTCTCTCATTAACTTTATAATTTCTTCTTTGTTACATTTTTCTTTATCATATATAATTTCAATTGTACCAGAACCTGATGCAGTTTTTAAAACACACTGATTAGGCATATCATCATATAACTTACTAGTAAGCTTATCAGCAACAAAATATTCAGGTATTAAATACTCTTCCCCTATTTTTTCTTTTACATATTCCCTAACTGCTACTTTATCACAGCATCTAGTAAGCAACTTATCAGTAGAAGCCTTTCTAGTATTTAATTTCTCAATAAAAGTTTTAGGATTATCAAAATCATATGTTCTTCCAGTCATTTGTTCATAATATTTCATAATAAGTTTCTTTTTTCCAAACAAATTACATATAATCATATTTTTTAAAATCTGCTTTTTATAAGCATCAAATTTATTCTTCATATTATACCACCTTAGATTTAGTATATAATTTCAAAAAATCAAAGTCAAATAGAAAAAGATTTGCACTATTTCATGCAAATCATCTTCCACCAATGTCAAACTCAACATATGAATCTTTACATTGCGAAAAATCTGGGACATTAGCAAGACCCTGTAACTGAACTAAATCATATAACCAAACAGTTACTGAGCTTGTACAATTAGTAAACATATTCCTAATTGTAGTTACATTAGTAAACACAAAACTTGCACTATCAAGCCATATTTTCTTAAGACTGTAACAGTAAGAAAACATATTTTCCATAGTTGTAACATTAATAGTATTAAATCTACTAACATCTATTTCTACCAAAGTATCACATTTTTCAAACATACTTTTCATACTTGTAACATTAATAGTATTAAATTTTGTAACATCAATACTAGTTAAATTACTACAATAACTAAACATATAATTCATATTTGTAACGCTTGAAGTATCAAAACTACTAACATTTATCGTTAAAGCTCTACTAGCATTGAACATTGAAGACATATCAGTTACCTTACTGGTATTAAAATGAGAAAGATTAATATTTTCTAATCCATTATTATTAAACATTGAACTCATATTAGTTACTTTACTTGTATCAAAATTAGATATATTTAAAGACTTCATAGAAGTACACATATAAAACATTCCAGACATATTAGTAACCCTCAAAGTTACAAAGTTAGAAAGGTCTAAATTAACTAGTTTTGAACATTCACCAAACATAGTATAGAAATCATTAGCAGCAGAAGTATTAAAGCCACTTAGATTAATATTTTCTAATGACTTGCATTTATTAAACATATATCTAAAACTGGAACAATTATCAGTTTTAAAACCATCTAATTTTAATTCAATTAAACTACTACAATTATCAAACATAGAAGTCATACTTGTAACACTTACTGAATTAAAATTATTCAAATTTAATATTTGCAACTTAGAACAATTATAGAACATATCATTAGTTGATGTAACAGAATAAGCATTAAATGAACTCAAATCAAGATTAACTAAACTCTTACAATTAAAAAACATTCGCCACATAGTAGTCACCTTAGAAGCAATAAAACCATTTAAATTGATATTTCCAAGGTTTTGACATTCACAAAACATATATCTCATATTAGTAACTTTAGCATTATTAAAATTAGAAAGATCTAACTCTTTTAAATTAGTACAATTATAAAACATTTCATTCATATCTGTTACATTAGAAGTATCAAAATTACTTACATCAATATTGTTAATAGCTAGACAACTAGTAAACATATTTTGCATAGAAGTAACCTTACTAGTATCAATATTTCCAAAATTAATAGAAGTTATGTTATTACAAACATTAAACATACTACCCATATGATTTACATTACTAGTATTTAAACCACTAAGATCAACGCTTAGTAAATTTTTACAGCCATCAAACATATAACGGAAAGATACAGAATTTGAAGTATCAAGATGTGTTAAATCAATATTAGTAAGATATATCAAATAATTAAACATATATTTAGAATCACGATTCGCTTTTACTCCACCATCTTGACCTATATACACTTCATAACGACCATTTTCATCCTCATCTAAAGCATACAAAAGTATATTACCTGTTCCATCTGCTGAAACATCAAAACTCTCTACACCTGTTGGAACCTCTTTAGAATCTTTAAAAGTCAATGACTCAATTGATCTTTTCTCAATAGTTGTATTATAAAACATAGATGTTGAACCACCGCTAGAAGCCACCCTTAAAACATCAGCTTTATATGATGCATTTATAACAACATCTCCCGTTACACTTGCTATAATCAATAATCCATTACTATTAGAATAAATATGATCATTATAACTAGCTCCTCCCATAGTAAGAGACACACTATTAGGAATTGCACCCTCCTTACTAAAATCTAAGGAATAACGATTCTTATTCATAACACTATCAGTTTTTGTACTTCCATTTGAAATATTATATTTTACAGTTCTAAATCCTTGAAAATCAAAATCTAATTTTAAATTATAATTAGTTGATAAAGAATCATACCCATTATCTAAATAACCGATTAATAAAACAACTTTTTTAGTAATACCTAAACTGCACTTGTCATTTACACAAATTTTTGATTTTTCTTCATATTCTTCAAAAGAATAATATAAATTACTTGGTAAGCCCTTCACTTCATAAATTCCCATCTCAGCATTACCGAGATTTGTTATATCCACTTCATATTTAACTATTGAATTATTGTTTGGAAGACTTATACCGACATCAACAGAGTTTTTATTAAAATCCTCATAATTAGATATTCCACTATTTAAAACACTCCCTACTCTAATACCAGTAATTCTTATATCTTGCTTAATTCTAACATTTAAAGCAGTTCCAGTAATATTTAAAACACTATTAAAAGCGGCATAAGATAATGATAAACTTATAACTATAACCACAATTAAAATAGATAAATTTTTACTAGTTATAAACTTCCTAATATTTATATACATAAAGCGTCTTCCTATTCTATATAAATTTTAACAAAAAAAGAGGATTTTCTCAAGTCCTATTAATTATAAATAATTAATTCATGCTGACATCTTGTGCATGCAACATATAAAAGATTTCTCTCATTTTTACGATAGGAATTTTCACGATCATTATAAATGATAACACTATCAAACTCTAATCCTTTAGCCGTATATGCAGGGATTACTATTAAATCTTTACTAAATTTAACAGAATTAGCATCTACTAAAGATACATTTACTTCATCTTTTACTAAATCGTAAATTTTTTCTGCTTCCTTGCAATCTTTAGTAATAATTGCTGTACTTTTATACTCTTGTTGTAAATAATTAATATCACTAATTAAAGATTCTTTTAATTTGCTATTTCCTCGTCTTACAATAACAGGCTTATGATTATCACGTCGTATAGCATTAACATGATTTAATCCTAATATCTTATTAGTATAATCAATTATTTCAGGAGAAGAACGATAGGTTTTTAAAAGTTCAATATACTTTGTATCTCCCCTAAATAGTGAAGCTAAACTCTCTAAGCTTTTATAAGAATAATATGGATTTATATTTTGATTAATATCCCCAAGAATAGTAAAATCTGCTTTTCTAAATATCTTATTAATTATAATATATTGTAATCTATTATAATCCTGAGCTTCGTCAATTATAACTTGCCTAATACTATTTTCATATTTAAACCCTTCTAAAGTACCTTTAATATAAGTAAATATTAAAGCATCCTCATAGTTAATTATTTCTTTATTTATAAAGGTTTTAATCTCTTCATCACTAAGTTTAATTTTAGTATATTCACTCTTCCAAAACTCAGTATAGATCATTTTATAATCTTTTACAAAGTTTGCATGCTCACGAAGTAATTTATAAAAAGTTTTATTTTTCTTACCACTACCCTTATAAAAATTAGAAGATAATTTCTTAGCTATTTCCTCTACTCTTTCAAATAATGGAAATCTATCATATTTATTATGAAGCATCTCATTAATATCTTCACATTTAACTTTATTTATTTCACCTTCAACAAAAGATGAAGTAAATAGGCAATTACTGATATAGTCAGATAAATAATTGTCCAAATCATCAATAATTTGATCACTTTGCTTATAAAGTACAAGCTCTGTATTTGACTCAAGATAAGAATAATAACGTGAAATAAAATCCGTAAAAGACTCTACTTCTTTATATTCATTAATCATAGATGCCATATAATCATTAAAAGTAGTTTGTAATGTATTGGCTTCTCCTAAAGATGGAAGTACATCAGATATATACTCAGTAAAAATTTCATTAGGAGAAAATATTAAAATATTATTACTATTAAGATTAGGAAGACGATAAAGTAAAAAAGCTATTCTATGTAATGCAACCGTTGTCTTACCACTTCCTGCAATACCCTGTACAATTAAATTATTGTCCTCTAAGTTTCTAATAACTTGATTTTGTTCTTGTTGAATGGTATTAACAACATTTTTCATTTTATCACTAGATTCAGTCGCTAATACTTCCTGTAAAACTTCATCATTTATATTTAGAGAATTATCAAATACTCCAAGCAATTTTCTTTTTTCTATTTTATATTGCCTTTTTCTCTTTAATTCCCCATGATATATTCCACCAGGTGCCCTATAAGAACAAGGTCCTGTCTCATAATCATAAAAAAGACTGCATATAGGGCTACGCCAATCATATAAAATATTATTTAAATCATCATCTTTTAAATAAGTAAGTGAAATATAAATATTAAAGATACTTCCCTCATCATCTTTAAATACAATAGAAGCAAAATAAGGCTTGTCTTTAACTTGCATTAATCTATTAAAATATTGTCTTCTCATTAAGACCTTTTCTGCTTCTTGGCTAGTCGCAGTCATAACTTGTTGAGCTTCTCCATCATCAAAACTAGAAGCATTTTCCCACATCATTTTTTTAAATTCTTGCAAATTCTCATAATCACTAGATACTTCTTCTCCTAAATTTTCTAATGTATTATCAAGTAATTTCTGTACTTTATTAAGTATTTTCTTTTCTTTTTGAAATTCTATTTCACTAATTGCCATACAACTACCTCCTGATTTAAAAGCAAAAAAATACATAAAGTAAATCTCTTCTACTCTATATCTTATCAATAAAAATTATAACATACGAAAAAGAAATAAAAGTATAAAACCTTTATTCCTTTACTATATTTTACTTTATTTATTATATTCTTCAATTTTACTTATAAATTCATTTTGTAATTCTTCTAATCTTTCTTTAGTAGATGCCTCAAATCTTGCAGTTATATTTGGTCCAGTATTACTTGCGCGGACTAATGCCCAACCATCATCAAATAAAACCTTAATTCCATCTATTGTTAAATATTTATAGTTCATACTATTTGCATACTCACCTATTTTATCTACTATTCCAAATTTTACATCATCAGGGCTCTTAAATTTTAATTCCTCAGTTGAATAGTATTCATTTATTCCATCTAACAATTCTTCTACCGTTTTATCACTATTAGATAATACCTCTAACATTCTAAGACCTGCATAAAGTCCTGAATCAAAACCTGGCCATCTATCTCTAAAGTAAACATGCCCTGATAACTCTCCTCCAAAAGGTAAATCATCATCTCGAACCTTTGCCTTTGTATAAGAGTTTCCAGTTCTATAACAAATTCCTTCTCCACCTAAAGCTTCTATTTCATCACTTAAAGATTTAGAACATTTAACATCATATAAAAACTTCTTATTTGCCACTTTATTTATAATATCCCTTACAATAATTATCATATATTTATCAGTTGGAATAAATGTTCCATTACCAGTTACAAGTCCCATACGATCTCCATCACCATCAAAGGCAAGACCAATATCAGCACCTACCTCAATAACTTTTGTTTTTAATTGATCAAGATTAGCTTCTACACAAGGATCTGGATGATGATTAGGGAAAGTCCCATCACTTTCTGAATTTATTGTTACTAAATCAATTGGAAACATCTCATATAGCTTTTCAGCAACTATACTAGTAGTTCCATTTCCTGGATCGATAACAACTTTTACTCGTCTTGAACCAAAATTAAAGTTAGTTCTAAATAACTCCATATAATCAGGCTCAATATTATATTCTTTGATATTACCACTACCACTTGTAAAGTTTCCATCTAAAATATATTGTAAAAAGTCTTGAATTTCTTGTCCTTTACAGTTTCCTGATTCATCGAATGCAAATTTAAATCCATTATCATCCTTTGGATTATGACTTGCTGTTACCATTACTCCACTATATATTCCAAGCTTTATACAAGCATAATAATACATAGGTGTAGTACAAAGCCCAAGTGATATTATATCTATACCAGACTCTAATATACCTGTTTGTAATGCTTTATAAAGTTCATCACTACTTAGTCTATTATCATGGCCAATAACACAAGTCGTTTTACCTATAGTTTTAATATAACTACCAAATCCACGACCTATAGTATAAGCAGTATCACGATCAATTTCAGTAGGATAAACTCCTCTAATATCATAACCCCTAAAAATATTCTTATTGATATCTTGTTTGTAATTGTACATTGTTTAACACTCCATTCTTCATTTTCTTTTGTGTATTATCTAAGTTGTGTTGGAAAAGTTCAATAAGTGGTTCCCTATATCTAGCATCTAAAAAGCCACTCTCTACATTCTCATCAAGGGATGAAATATAAAGATTTCTAATACTTTTTATAAGTATAATACTATTATTAAGATAAAAATTACTCTCAATTAAACTTTTCTCTTCCATCTCTTCAACCATTTTAGATATTTGATAGTAGAAATCACTTTTCATAAAGGAATTAGTTTTATTTCTAGCTTCCAACTCTAAAAATTCTTTAATGAACAAAGAGTTAACATCAATTATATGATTCTCTATTAATTTATTACTTATATCCATTGTTGGAGATTCATTTTTAGGAATAGTAGTAGCAATTAAAAGTAATCTAGCTATCTCTTCTTTAATGTCTAATTCATTACTTCCATATAAAAGATAATCTTCTATTTCTTCAGAATTTTTCATTTTAGTAAGCTTATCTAAACATGTCATTAAACCCTGAATCAAATTATTATTATCATCAATTTTAAAATTATGTTCAGTCCTTATAATCTTTCCTTTTGGAGATAAAACCTGATAACTCATCATTACCCCACCTTCCTAACTTAATAGTATCACAAATACTAATCTTTAGCACGTATTTTTATATTTTTAGACAAAAGAAAACAATACCTCAAGGCACTGTCCTAATTTGCAGAAGATCTAAATATAAATAACAAGTCTGAAAATTGAACGGTAAATGGTCCATCAACTCTAGCAGCATTTTCTTCATACTTAACAGTTATATAAATTTCATAATATGAATTATCATCTATATATGAGCCTCCACCAACACCCATAACATTTTCACCAGATCCAGACAATGGAAAAGTAGTTCCTTGTCCAAGAACTTGTCTAGAAAGATGGGGATTCACAACGTATTTGATACCTTCACAAGCAATACTAGTTAACTCTTCATTTGCTCCTTCTCCTGGAGTACATACTCTTAATTCTTTAGTTTTTTTATAAAAACCGTAATTTTTTAACCAAGCTTTCAAATTACCATCATTTATCACATAAATTTTATAAGTGACAGACTGTCCAGGCTCTGTAAACGCAACACTTATATTTGATAAAGACTTTCCATCTTCACTAATTATAGCATTTGTTGAATTAGCCGCCACCGCTTCAGTTGCTGAGGTAGGAACAATCTCTTCTTTTTCAATTGCAGATGAAGAACTAGACAAAATAACATTAAAATTACTAGCATCTGGACTAATAGTTGCTTCACTTTTTATATTTAAAGTTGATGAAAACATCGCAAATCCAATAGATAAGCAAAATAAAGCTAGCAATAATAATATAACTATTATCTTTTTACTTCTTAAATCAATATTCATATAATCACCTACTATAAAAAGTATATCATAAAAAAAAAGACAAATAGCTTTTATTTTGTCTCTTTTATTAAATATTTTTATAGATTATCTTGAATCTTTTTTAACTCTTCTAGGTCAAGTCCTAGAGCTTTTGATATATCTTCAAAAGGCAAAATAATTGAAAAAACTAAAAGCTTTAAGACAAAAAAAGAAAAGTAAAACTAATTACTTTTCAATAAACTAAGTTTATATAAAAAAAGAAAACTCTTACTAAGCTTCCTTATTTTTCTTTTTATTAACTTTTTCTTTTCTAATATTATTAATAGTATTTTTTAATTTAGAGAATTCACTACCATTAATTTTTTCCATATTAGGAAATGATTTTAATAATCTAACAGTAAGTAAATTAAAGTTAGCTAAGGATTTTCTAACTTCCTTTTTAATTTGTTCAGTAGCATCCTTCTCTTCAATCATTGACAAATTAACCTTAACTTTAATCATTATCTCAACTGTCATTAAAAAGTCCACTATAAATAAAAACAATAAAATAATACTTATAAAATAAAACCAAAATGGCGATAAATAATTTATAAATTTTACTATCAAAGGATTAAAAAATTCTACAATAAGTAAACCACCAATACCAAATAATATAGAATTAGATAAACAAACTCTTCCATTAATATGAAACTTTTTCTCACTATAGTCCCACCAACGTAGATTAAATAATTTTTCCATAACATAACTTGTAATATATTCTAATATAGTACAAAATACACAACTCATTATAAAAAGAGCCAATAAATCATCTCGATATTTACTCAAGAAAATAGTAATAAGTACTACTCCTGTTCCATAAATTGGTAAGTAAGGTCCTATTAAAAAACCTCGACTAAAAATAAACTTTTTACTATATATACTACAAGCAAGTATTTCTACAAAATATCCTACTATTGAATAAATAATAAAAAGTAGAAAAAGAAATAAAAAACTATTCATACTACTTCACCTCTATTATTCTCTCTATACAAATAATGCAATTAAAAGAATAATTATTCCTATAATCATACCAGTATAAGTAACTCTTTTATGATGTGATTCTCTTATTCTTGGAAACAATTCATCAAATAAAATAAATAAAAGCATTCCTAAAGTAAGAGAAAGTAATATTCCAAGAACTACAAAAGATATCGTTGAAACATTTAAGAAAAACATTATTAATCCTCCAACAAAAGTTGAAAGAGAAACTAAAATAATATTTAAAATAGTTTTATAAATATTTTCATTACTTTGATAAAAAGCTCCAGCAATTACCATACCAAGAGGAATATTATGAAACCCAACTCCAAGAGTTACTGCAACTCCTAAATTAGTACTAGTAATTATTGTAGAATAAACAGCCATTCCCTCAATAATATTGTGTAACGCTAAAGTAAGTGAAGTAATAACACCGATATGAATTAAATTGTTATTTAATTCTTTTTTATTCATATGTTCATCTTCATGATCAGGAATAAATTTATCAAGAATTTTTAAAATAAAATATCCTGCTATTGTAAAAATTATAAATAAGTAACTATTCTTAAGTTCTATATGTTCAAATATTTCAGGTAATAAATCTGTAACAATAAGCATCGCTATAACACCAAAAGCAAGACCTAACGAAAAATCTACTACCTTATCTTTTTTATTAATTATAAAAGCAATTAAGGCACCAATAAGTATAAACATACCAAGTGCCAAAGTTACTATAAGTCCTAATTTTGCTTGTTCCATAATTACACTCCAAACATAACAAATAATAATACTACTATTGCCATTAATACTCTATAAATCATAAATACTTTAAAATTATGATTATCCAAATATTTCAATAAATATTTTATACATAAAAGACCAATAATAAATGAAACAAGAATTCCAATAATAAAAGTAGATATATTTGCCATAATTATTGTCCATGTACTCTTTTTAATTACTTTTAATAAGACAGCTCCACACACAACTGGAGCACTTAAAAAGAAGGAAAACTTTGCAGCCTCTCCACGTTCAATTCCAAGTTGTCTTGCACAAGCTATAGTTGTTCCACTTCTAGAAAACCCAGGAATTAAAGCAAATACTTGGCTACATCCAATTAAAAAAGCATCTTTTAAACTCATCTCTTTTACAGTTTTTTCATTTTTAGAATATTTATCACATAGATAAATTACAATTCCCATAAAAGCTAAAGCAGCTGCAATAATTATATAATTCCCCCTAATTGCATTCTCAATAACATCTTCAAAAAGAAGTCCAAAAATAGCAGCAGGAATAGTAGCTATAATTAAATACCAAAGAATTTTTCCTTCACTATCCTTAACACCTTTTGTTAAACCCTTAGTAATCATAGAAATAAAATCTTTAAAGAAATATATGCCAATTGCAAGTAATGTTCCAAAATGAAGTGCTATATCAAAAGCAAGTTCCATATCATGAGAAATACCAGCACCAATTCCAAAAATATCTCTAAATATAATTAAATGTCCTGATGAAGATATTGGTAAAAACTCAGCTATACCTTGTACAATACCTAAAATAATAGTTTCAATTATACTCATGCTATTCATCTCCTAACTTATAACCTACTAATATGCCAAGAAGACATAAAATAGCACCAATAATTAATTCAATAGTTGAAATTTTAACTCCAAGAACAATAGTAAATAAAGCTATAATACTAGATACTATAAACCCTAAAATAGCATAATAAGTTGAAACTTCATATTTACTAAATAAAAATTCTAGTATTTTAGCAATCACAATTACTCCAAGTACAACACCAATTCCAAAAGGAATTAAAATGAACAAATTATGGCCTAAATTGGAAAAATTAGTTATATCACCTATTATTTTTACAATTGGTTCATAAGCCCCAAGTAACATTAGTACAAAAGAACCACTAATACCAGGAATAACCATAGTACCTGCAGCTACCATACCTACTAAGAAAAGTAAAATTGCTGTAATAAAAGTAGGATTAGATAAATCCATATTAGTACTACCAGCCTTCATAAAATTCATAGCAATAACAATTCCAAAAGTTATTAAAAAAAGTAAAATATTAAATGGTTTAATACGCTCATTCTTTACCTTCTTAGCAAGAAGAGGAATACCTCCTAAAATGAGTCCAATAAAGAACAAAGTTGTAGGAGCAGGATACTTATCAAGAGAAAAGCTTATTACTTTACTCATAAGTAATATAGCAAGAACTGCTCCTATACCTAGTGGCATTAAATACTTAATACTTTTCATTGGATTTTTAAAAAATCCTGAAATACTAGCTAACATATCTTCATATATTCCCATAGTAATAGCAATAGTACCACCACTAACTCCAGGAATTATATTAGCAACTCCAAAAAAGAACCCCTTAATAATAAATAATAATTTATCTTTCATATTTACTCCTTTTAGTTTTCAAATACCTGCATAATGATAGGAACAACATTTTTCTTGCGAGACATACATCCTTCAATAAACATACCTTCACTTACTTCTCTATTATCATAAGCTAGTTCCATAGCTTCTTGTCCCTTAGAGTTATATAATACATAACTACCATTTTCTATAATATCTGTTACATATAAAGCAACTAAATTATATTCATTTGCAGATGCTATTTCATCTAATACACTTACGTACTCATCCATCTCTTTTTTCATTTCATCAAAATTCATAGTAAAGAATTGCCCTATACCAAACTTTTTATCATTTACAGTATATAATTTAAAGTCGTTATATAATACTTCTTCCTTAGTCATACCTTCAACTGAAGTACCAGCTTTTAACATGTTCATACCATATTCTTTATAATCTACTCCAGCTATCTTAGCAAGTTCTAATACTGCTTCTTCATCAACCTTAGTAGCAGTTGGGCTTTTAAGAATTAAAGTATCTGATAAAATTCCTGAAAGTAATGCTCCTGCAATTTTCTTTGGAATTTTAACTTTCTTCTCCTTAAATAATGTATAAACAATTGTACATGTTGAACCAACTGCCATATTTCTAAAGTTAATTGGATTTGATGTAGTAATACTTCCTAAATTATGGTGATCAAATATTTCTAAAATTAAAGCTTCATCTAACCCTTCGGCACTTTGTAATTTTTCATTATGATCAACTAAAATAGCTTTTTTAGGATTTTTTTCATTTAAGTCTGTTATTCTAAGTAATCCTAAACATTTGTTATTCTTATCAACAATTGGATAATTAGTATGTTTTAGCTTATTATTAACTTCAATTACAGTTGATACAAATTCTGTATCTTCAAACTTTGTAGGATTATAACTTCTAATCATTGTTTTAATATAATTAGTTAAACCTACTAACTTAGCTATATGATATGAATCATAAGGTGTTCTAATAACGTTAACATTATTTTTACGAGCAATCTCTAAATGTTCTTCTTTAATTTCAGAATCACCTGATATAATTAATAATTTTACTTTTTTATTAACTGCATGCTCAATAATACTATGACGATCTCCTACTATTAAAACTGTATTATTATCTAAATCAATATTTTTAATAAATGTTGTACTACGATATGCTGCAACTATTAGCTTACCTACTATCTCATCATTAGCTCTTACTAATTCTTCACCTTTTAATACATGCATAATATTATCATATGAAGTATATAAATCCTCAATATTTTCATTAATAATAACACGTGAAAGATCCTTAATAGTAATAAGTCCAGTAAACTCACCATCTTCTTTTGCAACAGGAAGACCAGTAAGTCCTTCCTTCAACATATATTGATAACCATCATAAATACTATCATTTTCTTTAATTAAAAACTCTTTATGATAGTTAACATCTTTAAGTTGTAATTTAACATCATTTAAATATTCTGGTGTATCCAACTTAAAATAATCAAGCGCATATGCTGTTTCCTTATTAACACTACCAAGTGCTCTAGGTTCAGTATCCTCTCCTAATTGATTTTTTAAATAAGAAAGTCCAATTGCAGACATGATACTATCTGAATCAGGTCTCTTATGTCCAAATATAAATGTTTTATTATTCATGTTTCTCACTTCTTTCTTGCTAAATTATACCATAAACCTTATATAAAAAAAAGCCCAAAAAGAAAAAGAGCCTAATGGCTCACTTCCCATGGTAAAGATTGTAACTGATCACTATAATCACTATACAAATATGGTTCTAAATAACTAATATTATAAACATAAATTCCTTGCAAACTCGTAGTATTTAAAAACATACTATCAAAATTACATGTGCTAGGTGGCATAAAATCTATTCCATCTATATAAATTGTTTTTAAACCTGAACATTGATTAAATAATCCATACATATTAGTAACCTTTCTCGTATTAAAATTATTTAAATTTAAAGTAGTTAATTTGTTACAATAGTAAAACATAGAACTCATATCAGTTAGACTAGATGTATCAAAATTACTTAAGTCAAGCGAAGTTAGACCAAAACAAGAAGCAAACATTGAACTCATATTTGTAACCTTACTTGTATTAAAATTACTTACATTTAATGATGATAAACCATAACAAGCCGTAAACATTGCCCCCATATTCGTAACATTAGAAGTGTTAAAATTAGTTATATTTAAAGTAGTTAAACTCCCACAACTATCAAACATACAATTCATGTTAGTAACATTACTAGTATTAAATTTTGACACATTAAGTGCTGTTAATTTATTACATTTATTAAACATACGCTCCATTGTTGTTGATGATGAAGGATTAAAATTACTTATGTTTAATGTTACTAAAGAAGAACAATTATAAAACATCCAACTAGTATTAGTTGCAGGAGTATTACTAAACATAGATAAGTCTAAATTTGTTAAAGCATTGCAATTATAAAACATACATTTTAATTGGGTCGCATTTGTAGCAACAAATTTTGAAGTATCAATAGAAGTTAGAGAATTGCAATTATAAAACATCCAACCTAAACTTGTTACTTTATCAGTTTTAAATATACTAGAATCAATTTGAACTGTTGTTAATTTTTTACAATTATAAAATAAATAATCCATCTTTGTAATTTGACTGGTATTAAATCCTCTTAAATCTAAAGAAGTTAATACGTTACAATCTCTAAACATTTGATCCATTGCTGTTAATACAGGAGTATTAAAATTACTTAAATTTAAATTTGTAACTGATTTACATTGAAAAAACATTTTAAACATATTAGTAACTTTTTCTGTATTGAAATTTGATACATCTATTTCAGTTAGTTTATTACAATCAAAAAACATTGACTGCATAATTGTCACATTAGCTGTATTAAAATTGCTCACATCAAGACTAGTTAAGCTGCTACATTGACAAAACATTCTATCCATTGTGGTTACATTATTAGTTAAAAACTTAGTTTTATCAAAAGTTAAAGTTGTAAGTTTATTACAATTATAAAACATTAATTCCATATTAGTAACATTTGAGGTATTAAAATTAATAACGTTCAAAGAAACTAGTGAATTACATTCATTAAACATATTAGACATATTAACTACATTAGAAGTATCTAGTTTACTGATCTCTAAATTAGTTAAACTAGTACATCCACTAAACATATATGACGTGTCAGTAGTTTTAGAACTTATAAAATTACTTAAATTAATTGATGTTATATTAGAACATGACCTAAACATCCATTTAGTATCTGTAGCATTAGTTGCAACAAACTTACTTGTATCAACATTAGTTAGCACAGAACATTGATTAAACATTGCTACAAAATCAGTTACTGCACTTGTAATAAACAAATTAGGATTTATATTTATTGAACTTAAATTATTACACTGTTGAAACATTATTCTCATAGTAGTAACATTTGCAGTATTAAAATTACTTAAATCTAAAGAAATTAATTTGAAACATTCATTATACATACCTGACAGATTTTTTACTTTATCTGTTAAGAATAAACTTTTATCGAACGTAATAGTAACAATTTTATGACAACCACTAAACATCGATTGCATATTTGTAACATTACTTGTACTAAATTTAGAAATATCAAGTGAAGTCAACTCAGAACAACCATCAAACATCCCTTGCATCGATGTAGATAAATTCGGATTAAAATTATTTATTATCAAGCTAGAAAGCTTACTACATCCACTAAACATAAAATCATTATTTGTAACTTTTGAAGAAGTAAAATTACTAAGATTTAAACTTGTAAGTTCAGAACAATCACAAAACATACTTTTCATTTGTTCTACATTTGTAGCAGTGAATTTGCTCGTATCAACTGCAGTTAATGCATTACATCTAAAAAACATCCAGCCCATATTTGTTACATTATCTGTTTTAAATATTGTAGGATTTAAAGTTATTGTAGAAAGTTTAGAACAACAATAAAAAACTGATTGCATATTTTTTACACTAGCTGTATTAAAACTACTTAAATCTAAATTAGTAAGATTGCCACAATTGTAAAACATTTGATACATAGTTGTATTCTTACTTCCATCAAAATTATTAAATTTAATATTAGATAATGATTCACAACCATAAAACATTCTATATGTTGATGTAACTGAATTGGCGTTAAAGCCACTTAAATCTACACTAATAAGACTTGAGCAGCTATTAAACATTTGATTAAAAGAAGTAGAAGAACTTACATCCAAATTACTAATATTAACATTTTTTAAATTTGTACAACCACTAAACATAAATGATGTATCTTCAGCTTTTGTTTGCATAAAATTACTTAAATCAATTGTTGTCATACTAGTACATTGTGCAAACATACTTTTAAGTTGTACTGCTTCTGTTGCAACAAATTTTGAGGTATCTATATTACCTAAGGCATTACATTTATAAAACATCCATCCCATACTAGTTACATTATTAGTAAGAAATATATTTGGTGTAAATTTTAAATCATTTAATTTAATATCTTCATAAAGCAAGCTTTCCATATTTGTTACATTAGAAGTATTAAAACTACTTAAATCTAAGCTAATCAAATTACTACATCCTCTAAACATACTATCCATATTTGTAAGCTTAGTAGTTATGAAATTACTTAAATCAAGTTCAGTCAAACTGCTATTAGTATGAAACATAGAACGCATGTTAGTAACTTCTCTTGTGTCAAACATTGATAAATCTAAATTTGTTAAAGCACTAGTAACACTAAACATCCATCCCATATCTGTTACTTTAGAAGTATTGAATCTTGATAAATCAAGACTAGTTAGGCTACTACAATAATTAAATAAAGAATTCATACTAGTAACGGCATCGGTATTATAGTATGTGAAATCTATATTTTTAAGATTAGTCATATATTTAAAAAGATAACTTGAGTCTTTATTTGCATTTACTCCTCCATCTTGGCCTATATATAATTCATATAACCCATTAGAATCTTCATCCATATAATAAGCCATAATGTTGCCAGTATTATCTTGTGATATATCAAAGCTTTTCACAACGGCTCTTGATACTGCCTTACTATTTTTAAATGTTACTGACTCTATTTCGTTTCTTTTAATTCCTTGATTAAAGAATTGTACATCTTCTGAATCAGGGTTTCCTGATACTTTTAAATAATCAATATAACTATTAGTAATTACAATATCTCCTGATACATTTGGAATTGTTAGTATTCCTTCTTGATAAGTATAAGTATAATCAGTTATTGCTTGATTATTCATCTTAACTGCCATACTAGTAGGCTTTACTGACTCTTGATTATAATCTAATTTATATGTTCCATTGTTAATGGCTTTATCAGTCTTATTAGCCCCGGCCTGAGTATTATATGTAACTGTATACATCCTTTGAAAATCAAAATCTAATTTCAAATTATAAGTTGTTGAAGATGCAGAGAATCCTCCATTTTTATATTTAATTTTAACTCTTATTGTTTTAGTCATTCCTAGACTACATTTATTATCTTGGCATAAAACTTTATTCATTTCATAATCTAATACTTCAAGTAATAAATTATCTGGTAAATTATTAATTGAAAGAATACCCATCTCTACATTACCAAGATTAGTTATATCTACTGAGTATACTGCCTCAGATGTAGAACTTGGAAGAGTTACACCAACTTGTATATTCTTCTTATTATAATCCTCATAAGTAGATGAGGCATTATTAAAACTACTAGTTCTAATTCCTGTTATTCTTATATCTTCCCTTATTCTAACATCAGCTGAGAAACCTGATATATTAAGATTAGAATTAAATGCCGCATAACCAAAGCTAAGTAGCATTATTATACAAACGATTAATAAAGAAATATTTTTACGATTTATATATTTCTCTAATTTTCTAAAAAAATTATCCATACTACTTACCTTCCTATTATATTTAAATTATAGCAAAATAAACTATATAAAACAACAAAAAAGCAAGTAAGTACTTGCTTAAATAACTCTAATATAATTTATAAATAAAAGTAACAAAAATGTAAATGCCGCTCTCATTTCTAATCTAACAGAATAAAACTTTTCATAAATTGCTGCTATATCATCCACTAAATCAACTATCCAGCTTTCTATATACTTAGGCGGAGTAAAAGTAACTGGAAACATATGAGTTAGAATAATATCTTTTTGCATATCATTTAAATCAAAATATTTACTTGCATTAACAAGAGCATATTTAGAATGCTTTGTAAGCCTACCATAAAAATTCTTATCTTCTACTTCATCAATAAAAAAATCATGAAGTAAAGCTGCCTCAGTAACTTTTTTATAGTCAAGATGCAAAAATTTAGTAATTAAAAAAGAATAATAAGCAACTCTTAAACAATGATTATATCTTGTTATACCATGATGATCAATCTCTTTAGTTTTACTAAATTCTTCATTTGAAATTATTTTATCTATTATATTAAAAAATTCATCATTTTTATATTTCTTCATCTAATCAATCCCTTATACCGCATACAATAATATCATAGATAAAGAAAAAAGACAAGTTAGAGAAGCAAGACACTTTACACTATTAGACAAGGTCTTCAAGTATCTTGTTAAGCTCTAACTCATCCTCTTCACTAAGTTCACTCTTATTTGGATCTGTATCAAACCAAACTGGAATATCACTTGTATTTTTTGTAGAAACAGACGATACTCTACCTTTTCCTGAATTTTTATGATCAGCATCGATCATTTTCTTAGTTTTCTTATGTTCCTTTTCAGTAATACGCATAGCTTCTTCAACTGTTTCTATATTAAGCCTCTTCCATTGTCCCGCTAGTGTTTCAACATAGCTTTTCTTTAATTGTTCCCCATTAATTTTTAAAACATAAGCTATTAAAACATTAACTACTCCTGGATTGAATTTTTGCTCTACCAACAAGTTTTCAATTAGACGCTTATCTCTTTGAGTAGGTTCAGCACCTTTATACTTTTGTTTTAAAAATTGATAAGGCGTTAAATTTTCAAAAGCATAGACAAGTCTTCCCCATTTAGAATTATCTCCATCTGGCTTCTTCAAATAATTAGGTTGTTTATTATATATTAAAGTAGGCAAATTACCATTATTATCAAATTGATAATAATCACGACAACTTCTTCTTAATTTATTTTTATCAATCAAACCTTTCTCATTAATAGCATCTCTTACTAATCCTTGCATATCAGTAGTCTGCAAATTATATGTAAAACTAAGAGAATTTATTAATTCTTTTATTTCATCATTGAAACATCTATCGTTAATTTGTGATTCAGGAATAGATGATATAAGTAAATTAAAATCAATACCTTTATTTAGAACTATATTATTAGTATCCCTTTTGGTAATATCATTATCAAACTCTAAAACATTTCCTCTAACAGATGTAAAAACTTCATCAAAAGAAGCCGTTACATCATCAAAATCTTTTAAATTAACCTTTGGTATTTTATAAAAATTAAGTAACTTTTCATATTCTTTTTTACCTAAATTGTTATATAAAACAATATTTAAAATTGGGTGATTAAAAAACTCATTAGCATTCATTGGAGAATAAATTAAATAAACATATTGATTGATACTTCCTTTTTTTAAATAAGACTTTAGAAGTCCAACAGCCTCTAGCTTTTCTCTAGCAATCACAATATCCTCTAGTCTAAGCTGCATTGTCGCCATTAAATGATGATGAGTCAAATCATCACTCATAAGTTGAAGCTTATCTAAATCATCAATTAAAGTAAAATATAAAGAGACTGCACTAAAACCTATAATTGGTTGATAAAGCATACTAACTATTTTTAAATCACTATCACTGATTATAGTTTTATTTAAAACTGTATAAGTATCTGCTGGCAAAATAGTTAGATTTTTCACATCTCATCAACTCCTGCTTTTATACTACAACTAATAAAGAAAAAAAGAAAGCAAATCTTTCTTAAAATCTTAATAAATTAATTATAAAATCTGTATCAATTTGTAAAAAGAAGAAAAGCATTAAAGATATTAATAAAAAAGGCCCAAATGGAATTGCATTATTATCACTCTTAAGCATTATAATAATAGATACTGGAAGAGCAATAAAGCTTGCAACAAATATAGAAAAAACTCCTGATAATGGTCCTAAGATAAGTCCAAAAATAAACATCATCTTAACGTCTCCTCCACCTAAACTTTCTTTTTTTAATATCACCTCTCCTAAAATCATAATAAAATACATTACTAAAAATAAGAATATTCCATAACCAATTTGTAATAATACAGACATAAGTCCAATCTTAAAAAATAACACTAAAATAAAATAAGCACTGAACAAAACTAAAACTTCATCAGGTATTATCATATAATTTAAATCACTTATTAAAATAATCATAAGTAAACAAATAATACCAATTGCAATAAAGAAAGAATAACTAAATCCAAAAATATAATAACTAAGTGCAAAGAACAGTCCAGTAAATGCCTCATTTAATACAGGTAAAAACCTAAGTCTAGCTCCACAGTTTTTACATCTACCACTATTAATAAAATAATTAAAAAATGCAATATATGAATGCTTATAACCACAATGGCTACAAGTAGACTTTTCAAAAATACTTTCTTCTATTGGAAAATGCATTCCCACTTTTGTACATATTGAACCTATCACAATACCAATAAAACATATAAATAATAATTGCATAATCTACTCCTAAGACACTGTTGAATATATTGCAAACATTGGTTGAACTATTGATATTAAAATAACACCTACAACAACAGCCAAAAATACGATTAATAAAGGTTCAATTAAACTTTTCATTTGATCAATTATATTCTTATGTAAATTTTGAAAGTGGCTTGCGACTTTTTCCATCATAGCACCTAACTGCCCAGTAGATTCTCCAGTAACAATCATTTCATAAGCAACAACAGGTATAGCCCATTCTCCCCTAAATGCAGAAGAAATTGAGTCACCCTTACCTAAATTAACTAAAGTCTTATTAATTATCCTTATATATACTTCATTATTTGTAATCTTAGATAAAATTTCCATACTATCTGTAATAAAAACACCATGATTAAGAAGTGATGCAAAAGTCTTTGTAAAATTAGCAATCTCGTTATAAATTATAATATTTCCAAAAACAGGTAAATGCATCATAATAGTTTGAACTGTAGTCCTAAAACTTTGTACTTTTTTAAATAAAAATATGAAAGCTCCAACCGCAACAATCACTCCAATAATAAGCATTATATAATTAGACTTTATAAAATTAGATATATTTAAAATTGTTTGAGTAAGTGCAGGTAGTGAAGCTCCATTTTCTTCAAACATTGCAGAAAATTGAGGGACCAAATAAGTAAGCATAAAAATTAATACAGCAAAAGCAAGAGTTAATACTACAACTGGGTAAGTCATAGCGCTCTTCATCTGTTTTCTCGTATTATCCATACTTGTATAATACTCTGCCATATCATCTAGAATAGATGCTAAATCTCCAGTCATTTCAGAAGTCTTTACCATGTTTATTAAAAGTTTGGGAAAAACATTTCCTTGAGCTATTAATGCTTCCGAAAAACTCTCCCCTTTAAGTAATTCATAAACAATTTGATTAAAGTTTTTCTTTAAGTCTTTTTTAGTAGTTTGCTTTGCCAAGATTTTAACAGCATCTACAAGTGGAATACCAGCTTTTATATAAGTAGACAATTGTGTAAGTGAAAAAGAAAGATCTGCTGGCTTAATTCCAGTACCAATATTAATATCAATATCCATCTTTGATCTTTCAGAAAGACTTAATATTTCATATTCTTGTTGCATTAAAAAGCTACGAGCATCTTCAATTGACTCGGCATTTAAAGTTCCATTTTCTTTCTTGCCCATCGCATTAATAATAGTATATTTAAATCCTACCAAAGGATTTCTTGCTCTTTCTTTATTTTCTGTATTTTGAGGTTTTACAGATGTATTATCAGGAAGCGGAACTTGATTAGGATTAACATTTAAATCTTGTACATAACTTTGTTGAACAGGTACAACACTTTCAGAGATAGTCTCTTTTACTAATTGACTTTTATCTTCAACTCCTATAGCAACATCTTCTGCCTTACTAAATAATTTTTTAGGTAAATTTAATATTCCGCTAACTATATGGTAAATAAAAATAAACGGCATAAGAACAACTTCCATACAACTAACCTCCTCATTATTCTATTTAATTGTAGCATAGTTAAAAATTTTTTTAAATATTTAAATTAACTTTTTGATTATTTTTTCATAAACTATATTAAGAGGTGTTTTTATGTACCCAAATCCATATATGACAAATATGGCCAGTATGGCAAAACCTGGATTATTAGCTAGCTTAAAAAATATAAGTTGGGGTGGTATACTAGACGGAACACAAAAAACTCTAGGTGTAATAAATCAAGCAATCCCTATCGTTTATCAGGTAAAACCAATGGTTTCAAATATGAGATCAATGTTAAGAATTGCAAATGAAATAACATCTCCAGAAGTTCCAGAAACTAGAAACAGTACATCAAATGCTCAAACTATTCAAGAAAAAACTTCAAATTATAATAATTCAAAGCCAGTATTTTTTATCCAAGAATAAAGAAGCAATTATTATTGCTTCTTTTCTTTGTTATCATATTTTTTTATAAACTCTTCTTTATATTCTATAAAAGAATCATTTTTAATTGCTTCTCTAATTTCTTCTACAAGCTTAACTAAATATCTAATATTGTGAATTGATAAAAGTCTTCCACCAAGCATTTCATCAGTTGTAATTAAATGGCGAATATAAGCTCTAGAATAATTACGACATGTATAGCAGTCGCATCCTTCCTCAACTGGACCTAAATCTTCTTTATATTTAGCATTATTAAAATTAATTTTACCTGTACGAGTAAAAGCTTGACCATGACGAGCAATGCGTGTTGGAAGAACACAATCAAATATATCAATTCCTCTTTCAACACCTTCAAGTATATCTATAGGATCACCAACACCCATTAAATATCTAACTTTATCTTCAGGTAAATATCTAACACCATAATCAATCATCTTATACATAGTATCTTTATCTTCCCCAACAGAAGTTCCACCAATACTATATCCATCAAAGTCCATTTTAACTGTTTCTTTACAACTATATTCTCTTAAATCTTCAAACTCTCCACCTTGAACAATTCCAAATAAGGATTGATTAGGGTTACTATGCACTGCTTTACCACGAGCAGCCCATCTAAGCGTTCTATCTACTGACTTTTTCATATAGTCATAAGTTACTGGAAATGGAGGACATTCATCAAAACTCATCGCAATATCACTATCAAGTAAATTTTGAATATGAATAGACTCCTCAGGTGTCAAAAATAAATCTTTTCCATCTATATGACTCTTAAAATGTACTCCTTCTTCTGTTATATCTTTTTCCTTATTTTTCGCAAGGGAAAACACTTGAAATCCACCACTATCAGTAAGTATTGGCCCATCATAATTCATAAATTTATGTAGTCCTCCACATCTATTTATGATCTCAGGACCAGGTCTTAACCATAAATGATAAGTATTCGCAAGTACTATTCCACACTTCATATCTTTTAACTCATCTGGAGTTAATGATTTAACTGTTGCCTTAGTACCAACTGGCATAAACATAGGAGTTTCAAAACTACCATAGTTAGTATCTAAAACCCCATATCTTGCCTTACCATCTTTCTTTTTTAAATTGTACTTTATCTTCATTATATTCCTTCTTATCTTTTCTTCTTTAAATCGTAAATTTTTCCTTCTACTTTTCCATCTTTAGTTTCAAATATAAAAGTATCATTATCTTTAAGTCCAACAATATGACTACCTACTAAACTTATAGTTTCAATATAAGAATCACTTAACTCATCACTAACAGCTCTATTAATTAATTCATATTCATTATTGCTATCTAACTTATTATAAAACTTAATCTTAAATTTTGAGCCAATTCCAACATAATCAGTAGGCATATCTGCTGTAGTTGATTTTTCAAGTAATGAATCAATAAAACTTACTCTTTCTGCCTCATCATTCTTATTCTTAAGTCTTTCTTTTTCCTCAATTAATAATTGTTTTTGACTTTCTGTAATGACATCTAAAAAGACATTTTCATCATCTCTTAAGAAATTAATATAATTATCTTTATTATTTTCTATAGAAACTAAAGAACAATCTATTTTGACACTTCTATCATTATCATCAATTTTATAAGAGAATTCTTCTCCTACTTTATGTCCAACAATAGACTTACCTAAAGGACTTTCTATACTAACAAAACCTAAAGTTGATGGTACTCCATTTAATTTGTCAACTAGAATCATACTTTCTGTTTCTTCATCATCAAAAAATCTAACTTCAAATTTAGTACCTACTTCTACTTTATCTAAGCTCCTATTTTTTAAAAATGTACTATTATTTAATAAATTTCTTATCTCTTTATATTCTTCTAATCTATTTTTTACTTCATGTTCAATTTCATCATAGTCTTTACTATAGTTTTTATCTGGTAAAATAATATCTCCATTTTTAATGGAATATCCATTTGAAATTAAAAACTTTTCTAATTCTAATTTTTGTTTTCTTAAAGAACTAACTTGTTCTGGTATTATAACTGTCATTTACTTTCTCCCTCTCAAAGTGTTTTTGCCTCTATACTAACATAACATCTTATATAATTCAATGAATAAATTAATTAAATTACATTTATCAATACTCTTTTAATAATAAATTTATCAATTTCACTAAAAGTATAATTATTTACTACATTCTATAAAAATAGAAGAATTTACCACATATTGATATAACTTTTTTTATAAAAAAAGTTATTGTTCTTATTATTCAGCAGTTGAAAAATTAACCATAGAATCACTAATTTCTACATCAAATGGCCCATCTAGCATTTGACATCCATAACCATAACTAATACCTATCATAACCATTTTACTAAATCCATTTGGGAGAATTGTTTGTTTTGCAACTCCTTTATCAATAAATGTACCATCATCATCCACTGTATAGACCCCCGTTGAAATACAAGAGCACGCATCTTGCACTAAAGCCTCAGTTGCACCATTTTTAGCCTTACAAGTTATATCAGCATTCCAATAATACTCTGTATTAACTTTATTAATAAATTTAGAGTCTTTAACAAAAGCAGTATATTTTCCAGGGTTAAAGATATAAAAATTAAATTTTACTAATTGTCCTGGCTCAGTAAATTGTGCATTAATATTCTCTATATATGGATTTTTTAATGTGTTATTAATTATTGCTGGTGCAGCCTTCGGAAGAGATGGTACTCTATCGCCTTCTGAAGGCTCATCTATACCTAGTTCTGGGTCTATATGAATTGCTTGTGTTGTAGCTTTAGTACTAGTAATATTAAGCTGAAAGTTATCTGGACTCGGATTTATTTGAGTAGAACTATTAATTTTTAAGTTTTCTGAAAATGTTGCAGACCTATAGAAACTCCAAAAATTGTAACAACTAGTATTATTATAATAACTAACTTATTATTTTTTCTACGATAATTTATATTCACAAAATCACCTCTATTTTAATTTAGTATAACAAATAAATGTTTCACAAACAACTTTAAAAATAAAAAAAATGCAATGTTATTTTATTAGCATTGCATCTCCAAATGAGAAAAATCTATATTTTTCTTTAACAGCTATATTATAAGCATTTAAGATATTTTCTCTTCCTGCTAAAGCTGAAACTAACATAACTAAAGTAGATTTTGGCAAATGAAAATTGGTAATCAAGTTATCAATTCCCTTAAACTGATAACCTGGATAAATAAATATATTAGTCCATCCACTACATTCTACAAACTTTCCATATTTAGAAGCAATAGTCTCAAGCGTTCTAGTAGAAGTAGTTCCAACTGCAATAATCTTATTGCCATTTTTCTTAGCATCATTTAAAACTTCTGCTACTTCACTACTCATTTGATAATATTCAGAGTGCATCTCATGCTCTTCAATTTTTTCAACACTAACTGGTCTAAAAGTTCCAAGACCAACATGAAGAGTAACATACTCTATTCTTATACCTTTATCTTCAATCTTCTTTAGTAAATCTTTAGTAAAATGAAGTCCTGCAGTAGGAGCAGCTGCACTACCAACTTCTTTTGCATATACAGTTTGATATCTAGATTGATCTTCCAACTTTTCATGAATGTATGGAGGAAGAGGCATAGTTCCTAGACTTTCAAGTATCTCTAAAAAGATTCCATCATAAATAAATCTAAAATATCTAATACCTTCATCCGCTTCACCTATACATTCTGCTTTTAATACTCCATCTCCAAATGAAACTATCGTACCAACCTTTATTCTTCTAGCGGGTTTAACTAAACATTCCCATTCATCACCCTTAGTATTTTTTAAAAGTAAAACTTCAATTACAGCTCCAGTTTCTTCCTTAACACCTATTAATCTTGCTGGTAAAACTTTAGTATCATTCAAAACTAATACATCTCCAGGATTTAAATAATTAATTATATCAGTAAAAACTTTATGATTTACTTCTCCTGTTTTTTTATCAAGCACTAATAATCTAGAAGAATCACGTACAGCTAAAGGAGTTTGTGCAATTAACTCCTCAGGTAAATCATAATTAAAATCTTCAACTTGCATACTACACCTTCTCTATAATCTAAAATTATCTGCTACATCTCTTTGCAACTTATGTGATTCTACCACAAGTTCTTCTAAATTACCAGTCCTTATATAATTTAAAATATCACTGTCTTCTCTTAAATCAACCAAATTCATTAATTCTTCTTGATAGTGATAATCAGTTGTTTTAGAAGATACAACATCAAGTAAATCTTTATTATAATAATTAACTACAAAATCAATATTGTCATATGACCTATCTAAAATATGATTTGTAAGAATAGACATCTCCTCTAATGATAAATCTAAATCATATTTATTAATTAAAAAGCTCCCCATAATAATGTTTGGAATTTTTCTAAATCTATTATCAGTTGAAGATCTTAATTTTAAATCTATATAATGTGAAAATTCTAATATCTTTTTATTTAACATTTCATCAGCCTTATTTATTACTTTTAAACCATCTTTTAAAATATCACAATCTATCATCAAAGTTGTATCTGTATTATTTAATATAATATTCTTAAACT
Source organism: uncultured Bacilli bacterium (assembly GCA_949451605.1). Classification (GTDB taxonomy): domain Bacteria; phylum Bacillota_I; class Bacilli_A; order RF39; family UBA660; genus RUG14891. The sequence goes on along the minus strand of CASTSB010000006.1, from coordinate 32,128 downwards.
CTTTATAATCTGTATCTGCCTCAAATACTTTTTTATTCTTACTCATTATTTTTTTCTCTCTATTCCTAAAATATCATAAGCCCTATCAGTAACAATTCTTCCTCTACTTGTTCTCTTTATTAATCCTTCTTGCAACAAATAAGGTTCACAAACATCTTCTATAGTAGTGACCTCTTCACCAATGGATGACGCTATAGCTTCTATTCCAACAGGGCCACCATTAAATTTATTAATAATAGCAAGTAATAATTCATGATCTGTATTATCAAGACCTAAATCATCAACTTTTAATCTTTTTAATGCTTCAAGTGTAATATTTAAATCAACTACACCATCATTTTTAACAAGTGCAAAATCACGAACTCTTTTAAATAGTCTATTAGCAATTCTTGGTGTTCCTCTACTTCTTTTAGCAAGTTCATGCGCTGCTTCATCATCACATTCTACTTGTAAAACTCTTGCAGTTCTCTTAATTATCGTCTCAAGTTCATCAACAGTATAAAACTGAAGCTTAGATACTATACCAAAACGATCTCTTAATGGAGATGATAAATCTCCTGCTCTAGTAGTAGCTCCTACTAATGTAAAAGGCGGTAAATCTATTTTTATATTTCTACTATTTCCTTCACTACCTACAATTATATCTAAAGAAAAATCCTCCATAGCTGGATATAAAATCTCTTCAATATATCTTGGCATACGATGAATCTCATCAATAAACAATACATCCCCCGGCTCTAGAGAAGATAATATTGCTGCTAAATCTCCACTCTTTTCTATACTTGGTCCACTAGCAGTTTTAATATTTGTTCCCATCTCATGCGCAATGATAAAAGAAAGAGTTGTTTTTCCAAGTCCTGGAGGTCCATATAATAAAACATGATCCAAAGCTTCATTTCTCATCTTTGCAGCCTCAATAAATACTTTAATATTTTCTTTAACATCACTTTGACCAATATATTCTTCAATTGATTCAGGTCTTATTGTATTATCGATCTCTTGATCATCATATAAAGAATAATTTTTTATAACACTTTCATCTCTCATACTGACCTCCTATTTAAGTAATAACTTTAATGCATCTTTTACTTGATCTTCTATTTTTAAAGAAGTATCAACTCTAGCAAGTACAGGAACGATCTCCTTTTCTTTATATCCAAGTCCAACAAGTACTTCTTTTAACTCTTGTTCAGTATTAACTTGGTCATCAGAAATTCCAACTCCAATAAATTCAAGTTTCCCCTTTAAATCAAGAATAATTTGTCTTGCAACTTTCTCTCCAATCTTAGGAAATTTTTTTAAATATAATACATTTTCTCTTTCTATCGCATCCATAATTCCAGATATAGAACCAGTTGATAAGAAAGGAAGAGCCATTTTACATCCAACACCTTTAACACTAATAAGTTTTAAAAATAAATCTTTCTCTTCTAAAAGTTTAAATCCATAAAGAAAATGTCCATCTTCTTGTATTTGTTGATAAATATAAACTTTATACTCTTCTCCTAACTCAAAAGAGAAAGGATTAGCTACATATACTAAATAACCAATTCCATTATTGTCTAGTACTATCGCATTATTCTTAATTCCTGTAATTGTTCCTTTTATATAATCATACATTCTACTCAACTCCATATCTATTATAAACTAAATTAGTCCTATAAGCAAAGTATATCGAACATTTTTTCTACAAAAAAGAATTCTTTTTAGAATTCAATTTATGGTTGAGAAGAAAACTCAAATTCTATATTTCCTATTTAAACATCAAACGGACCATCCGCCATAACAGAATTTTTAACATATACATTATAATAAAAATATATTTCTACATAAAAATATATTTTATTGTTGGGGCGATAAGTTCATTGCGAGGAACATTAAATGAACAATTTAGACCACCATGCCCTTCAAGAGGAGCCTTAACTATCATGACCTTAATATATTTACAAGTTGCTTGAACCAAGGTATCTGTTGTCCCTTATCTAGCTATACACTTTATACACTGACTCTGACTAGTTGCTTTTTCATCGCTTCCTGCCTTTTTAATTTCTAATCTCTTCCAATATGCATTTAATTTAAAAACATTATGTATATAAAAATCATAAATTTGAGTTCGATATAGTAGTTTAAGATTTTATATTCAAAATACTAGAAAAAGTTGCAAATCCAATAGTTAAACATCCAATAACCAATAAAGGTTAATAAAACAAACAAAAAAAGAAGAACTAATCCTCTTTTAAATTATAGTATACATCTTGTACATCATCTAAATCTTCTAATGTATCTACTAAATTATGAACTTTTTCTGCGCCCTCTTCATCAAGTGTAACTTCCATATTAGGAACATAAGTAAGTTCACATTCCATAAATTCCTTTACTCCAGCGTCTTCTAAAGCATCACGAACTGCAGTAAATGAACCTTGTTCAGTAGTAATTACATAAGTATCTTCAACACGTTCAAAGTCAAGTGCTCCTGCATCTAGTGCAGTCATCATCATTGTATCTTCATCATAGTCAGATGGAATAACAATAGACCCACGACGTTCAAACATATAACTAACTGAACCATCTGTTCCTAAGTTCCCTCCAGCTTTTGTAAATGAACTTCTAACTTGAGATGCTGTTCTATTACGGTTATCTGTTAAACAATCAACCATAAATGCAACTCCACCATGTCCATACCCTTCATAACGAATACTTTCAAAGTTTGCAGAGTCTCCTGCACCTACTGCTTTATCAATTGCCTTTTGAATATTATCTTTAGGCATATTTTGAGCCTTAGCTTTATCTACAACTAATCTTAGTGCGGCATTTTGTTGTGGATCAGGACTTCCACCTTTTGCAGCAACCATGATTTCTTTTGCTAACTTTTGAAAAACTTTACCACGTTGTTGATCCAAAAGTCCTTTTTTTCTGTGAATTGTAGCCCATTTTGAATGTCCACTCATACTAATACCTCCTTATTTCTCATATAAGATAACACAAAATCTAATTTTATTCAATATTTACTTATTATTTCTTATATAGTGAGTAATTTCATTGACTGCCTCTTTTTGATCTAAATTAACTATTAAATTAGCCTTTAAATACTCAACATCTTTTTCTGCAGCCTTTATATAAAATTTATTCAAAAGATTATAAATATTATCTGTATTATTAGTAAGCTTTAATGCCATGACAACACTTAAAGTATTTATATAGTCATTACATGGTTTCTTTTCTATTATTATCTTATTCAAATAATTAACTATTTTTTCATCACCTAAATATTTAACTATATCTTCATGAGTCTTCCCTTCCAACAAATAACCTAAATAACTTAAAGTTAAATATGAATCATTCATCTTATAAATTGAATCATAAATCTTTTTAAAAATATACATTCTTGAATCTGCAGCTAAAGTCATATTAAAACTTAAATGTTTAGCAAGAGCAAACTCACATAAACTAGTGATCGATTCTAAATAAATCTTTTTAAGTCCTTCTTCAATATCAGTAAACTCTAATATATTCCCAACAAATAAATGTGTATACTCCCTAACAAGTAAAAAGCTTTCTTCTATTTTGTTAGATTCAGATATTTCTATTTTGTAACTTTTATCTAATACATTAATTCTACTTTTAATATCTTTAAATTGATTTTTAGGCAAAAATAGTATATTTTCATTAGCAACATCATAATCTATTTGCTTAATTATACTCGGAGAAACTTTATAAAAGAAATTTTTTACTATATTAATAGAAGTCCTCTTGTCCTTTAATAATACTTTATAATCATTGTCTTTTGCATTTTTTAAATCTATATACTCTTCATCTTGTAAATTTTTATTTACTTCACTTGCAAAAACAATAAAATCTTTAAAATTTTTATAAAAGAAACTATCATTTTTCTCCAAAAAAAGCAAATAATCAATTGCACTTCTATCCATATATTTCACTTCCTACAACTAGTAATTTAATTAACAATATCAGTATAATACATTTTACATATTGAAGCAAATAAAAACTAGCAATGATGCTAGTTTGTTTATTTTTTAACTTGTAGGTTGAGATCCAAATACAATATTTATATTATCAAATTCTACTGTGAAAGGTCCATCTGCAACTACATTATCCCTATTAGAATGTAATGAATAATTTAATCTTACAGAAATCTTTGTACTACCACCTACCGGAATAACATAATTGTTTTTATCTAAGTCAGATTGGCTATTATTACATCTACCATTAAAATCTAATAGACAAATTCCAGTATTAATATCATTACACGCTTGTTGAACTAAAGAATCTGTTGTTCCTTCAAGAGATACACATCTCGGTAAAAGAAACTGAGAATAACTCTTTAAATAAGCTGGATACTCTCCTATATTATGAACATAAAATATATACTCAATTATTTGTCTAGGAGCAGTAAAATAAGGTTTAACATTAGAAATAGTTACCATATTGCCTGAATTAGTAATAGTCGCAGTAGAAGAGTTACTTATTAACCCTGAAGGTAAAACATAAGCAGAAGGAGAAATTTGCAAAGAAGTAGTATTATCTTTAGAAGCAGAAGCAGCTATTTTAAATTTAGAAGGGTCTGGACTAACAGTTGTACCAGATTTAATATTTAAAGTTGATGAAAAAACTGCAAGTCCAATTGAAAGGCTAATAACACCAACTAATAATATTATTATCATAATAGATCTACTTTTATATTTATCCATCTTTCTTTACACCTCAATTATCGTTTTACACCACTTAGTATGAAACTTCATATGAATTTAATGTATAAAAAGCTTATAAATTATAAAATTTATATGTACTTTAATTTTATATAATATCTTTATACATTATTGTTTTTTCTACTATTCTTTTTACATCATCTTGGGTAAATGGTTTTCCAAGCATATCAACAATAGGATATTTAAAAGCTTTATCAATAGTTTCTTTTGAAGAATCACCAGAAATTATAGAAACTGGCATTTTATTTAATAAATTATTTTTCTCCATAAAATCAAGTACTGCAAACCCATCTACTCCAGGCATATTTAAATCAAGAAGTATAGCACTAATATTTTCATTATCTTTATTAGAATTAATAATTTCAATAGCCTCTTGACCATTTTTAGCCATGCCTACATTGTAATTTTGATCAAATATTCTTTTAACAAAATTAGTAATTATATTAGAATCATCTACAACTAATATAGCTTTTGTAGTATAAACTTCTCCAGAGCTAATATTAGTATTTTCTACCTTATTTTTCTCATCTAAAATACTAGCTTCATCACCACTTAAATATGAACTAGCTATATTAATTGACTTATTAACTAAATCTTCTAAAGCAGCAAAATTATCCTCTACATAAAATAAGTCTCCAGCTTTACTCTTTTCTTCATGTTCTAAAGCAATTTGCGCTAAATCTTTAAATCCAAAATATTTAGCATCACTTTTCAAAGAATGAACATAAATAGCATAATTAGCTATATCCTTACTACTTTTGTAATTAGCAAGTTTATTAAGCTTTTCTCTAGCACTTACTATAAATTCTCCTAAAGTATCATTATAAGTCTTAATATCTCCAAAAAGCTCTAAACTAGAATCAATATCTACCCCATTAGATACTAAAAATTCGATATTCTTCAAATTAATCACCTCTTTATACTCTAAGATGATTATATCATAAAAAGAAAAAAAAGAAACTTTAATTTCTTCTTTTACTATAAATCACTGGATATGGATCACCATATATTTTTAAATCAGTTTTTTCAAGTTTTCCTAATTTTTTCTTCTTTAACATTTTATCCGCATAATCACAAATATAATCTAACCAAGCATTCTCATCATAATAATCATCATAATCAGAACATCCACCTTCACATAAACCGATTAAGAAGTCTTTTTTATTATTAACTGCTTTCTCTATAATTAATTCTGTTGCTGTACAAGGCATAAAACCAATTAATAAATTAGCTTTATTTATTTTAGTTTTATTAGTAAATTTTTCTTTCTTTAAAACAAGTCTTTCATTAGTATGATAATTAGGTATTACTCTAGGATCATATACAGTAATAGTACCTTTATTTTGTTTTAAACTTATACGCTTCGCAATACTAGGTATAACACCACTACCAACTTCAATAATATTACTATCTATATCAAATTTATTTTCTAGTATGTCAACAAATCCCGCATACATATTATCTTCATCTTTAATAATTCCTAATTCATCATATATCTGTCTTAAAATATCAGGCGCGAAATTACCATTTAAACCATAATCATAATTTTCAAGAATCCATGTAAATTCTTTCTCAGTATAATTACTTATATTTTGCTTAAGATAAGTCAAAATTTTATTTTTAGCTTCACTTCTTTCCATACTTAACCCCCCTTTTATAATAGATTACTTTAAATTTAAAATAGCTTTATCAATATAGTCTTCCAAAAACTGATTTTTTATTTTCTTAACACCAACAATATATTCTTTAATTTATTTAATAAATTACTATCAAAGTCTTTATCTTGAAGCTTATAATAAGCATATTTAAAAGTATTAGTAATTAATACTTTTTCAATTAATCTTTAAACATAAAGTAAAAATCAAGTATTCTTACTTCGTCTCCTTCTTCAGCACCTAATTCTCTTAACTTATCATCAATACCCATACGTGATAACTTTTTAGCAAATCTATATTGTGCTTCTTCTGAAGAAAATTTTGTCATTTTAAATATTCTTTCTACTTCGTCCCCTGAAATAGCCCAAGTACCATCATCATCTCTTGAAATAGTAAATGGCTCTTCCTTCTTAAATTTATATAAAACATGAGACTCAATTTGACTATCATCATATAAAGGATTTACAGGAATTGAGTCAAGTACTTCTGCAAGATAATCTACTACCTTTTGAAGTCCATCATTAGTAGCAGCACTTACTTCAAATATTTTTATATCTCCTACTTTTTTCTTAAATTCATCTAGGTTTTCTTTAGCACCTTCAATATCCATCTTGTTAGCAATTACAATCATTGGCTTTTCCATAAGTTTTTCATTAAAATCTTTTAATTCCTTGTTGATTAATAAATAATCTTCATATGGATCACGTAATTCACTACCACTCATATCAATTACATGAGCTATTACTCTTGTTCTTTCAATATGACGTAAGAATTTGTCCCCTAGTCCTTCGCCTTGGCTTGCGCCTTCAATAAGTCCAGGAAGATCAGCCATAACAAAGCTTGTTCCACTACTAGACTTAACAACACCAAGATTAGGATTTAACGTTGTAAAGTGATAAGCAGCTATTTTAGGTTTAGATTTCGAAACACAAGAAATAATAGTACTCTTTCCAACACTAGGAAGTCCAACTAATCCTACATCTGCAAGCATTTTAACTTCAACTTTTAAAGTCTTGTGTTCTCCTTCTTCACCACGTTCAGAATAATCAGGAGCGGTATTAGTTTGTGTTTTAAAAGCAGTATTACCTCTTCCTCCACGACCACCTTTAGCAATTAACTCTTCTTGGTCTTTTTTTGATAAGTCCGCAAGGATAAATCCAGTCTCTAAATCAGTTACAACAGTACCTTGAGGAACTCTAACAACTAAAGGACTAGCTCCCTTACCATGTTGATTCTTTCCTCTTCCATTTTCTCCATTAGACCCCTTAATAGTTTTTTGATATCTTAAATCAAGTAATGTATGTAAACCTTCATCAACTTTAAATATAATGTCTGCTCCATGTCCACCATTACCACCGTAAGGTCCACCCATTTCTACAAATTTTTCACGTCTAAAAGCAGTACAACCGTCTCCACCATTACCAGCTTCAACTTTTATTACAACCTCATCTACAAACATAACTAATCCCCTCCTTAAGCACCTAGTATTATAACAGATTTTCCTTATAAAGTCTACAAATTTAAATAAAAGAAGAAGCTCTAATGAGCCACTTCCCAAGGCACATTTCTCATCTCTTCAGCATAACTTCCTGCAAAATATGGTTCAAGATAAGAAATATTATAAACACGAACTTGTTGTAAATTACCATTAGTAGTTGGAAACATACCACTAAAATTAGTATCACCTGGTGGCATAAAATCAACACCATCAATATAAATATATTTTACTGAATCCATTCTAGAAAACATAGAAGACATGTCTTTTGCTTTTCTTGTATTAAAATTAGAAATATTTAATTCAGTAATTTTTCTACATTCTGAAAACATACTAGCAAAATTAGTAACATTTGTAGTATCAAACATCCTTAAATCTAGACTTACTAAATTGTAACAATACATAAACATTTCATTCATTCTTGTAACATTACGAGTATCAAAAGATGAAAGATCTAAAGTTGTAAGCTTTTCACATTGACGAAACATAGCTCTCATACTTGTAACTTTATTCGTTTTAAAATTAGTGAAATCTATTTCAGTTAAATTTACACAATATAAAAACAAACAATCAAATTGTAAAACATTAGAAGCATTTAATCCACTTAAATTAACTCTTTCAAGATTATAACAAGATTGAAACATATAATCCATACTTACTAAATTATTAATATTCCATGAAGTAAGATCTAAACTTTTAATAGATTCACAATTTCTAAACATATCTGTCATACTAGTAACATTAGAAGTATTAAGAGCTGAAACATCAAAATCATCTAAATTTTTACATCCCGAAAATAAAGAACTCATATTAGTAACTTTTCCAGTAATTAAACAAGATAAATCTATACTAATTAGATTAGTACAATTATAAAACATATTTTCAAGATTTGTAGCATTAGAAGTATTAATATTATTTAAATTCAAATCAACTAAATTATTACAATTCGAAAATAAAAAGCTCATATTTGTAACTTCTTCAGTAATAAAATTATCAAAACTAATTGATGTTACATTAGTAAAATAACTAAACAAATTACTAGAATCAGGATTTGCTTTTACTCCACCATCTTGGCCAATTACCATTTCATATAAACCATTACTATTACTATCTAAATAATAGGCTATTATAGAATTATCCTTAGCTTCGGATACATCCCATGATCCAATTGCACTACTAGGCACTTCTTTTGTATTAGAAAAAACAATAGATTCTATTTGAAAGTGTTTCAAATTATTATTACCTAATACTGCTACATCAGCACTGTTAACCTTAGCAACTGACATCAAATAATCTGGGAAAACTCCTTCTATAACCACATCACCAGTAACACTCATTATTATAAGAATAGGTCCCATTGAAACATAATCATCAATTACTACACCACCCATAGTTACTTTAAATTCAGTTGGAGGAACAAGTCCTAGCTCATCATAATTTAATATAAATCTTGCATTATCAGTAACATAATCATGATAAACATTACCACTACTATCTTCATAAGTAATTGTATGTAATCTTTCAAAATTAAAATTAACATTTAAATTATAATTAACATTAGCAGAATCAAAAGAATTATTCTTATATTTAATAGTAAGCTTTATATTTTTAACCATACCTAAAGTACACTTATTATTCACATCACATAAAGGCTTTTGCATTTCATAATCACTAACTTGATATTCTAAATTACTTGGCAAACCATCTATTGAATTTATTCCCATAGCTCCACTACCAATATTTGTTATTTCAACATTGTATGTAATTGTAGAATTCTCATTTGGCAAACTAATTCCAGTACTTATACTATTCTTATTATAATCCTCATAATTTGATATACCAGCATTAGACCTATCACTTACAGTAACACCTGTTACTCTTATATCTTGCTTAACTCTAACTTCTAAAGAAGTATCATTAATATCCATTTTAACACTAAAAGCAGAATATCCTACTGTTAACATTAAAGTAATTAAAATAACTATTAAAGATAAGTATCTATGTATAAAAAGCTTTTTCATTTTATCACCTAGCATAATACTATTATTAGTATATATATTTTTTATCTTTTTATCAACACAAAAAAAGAGCCTTGGGCTCTTAGAATATTTATTCTGATACAGCGTAAACTGATGCTTGTTTTTTATCTCTTCCTAAACGTTCAAATTTTACTACTCCATCAATAGTAGAATATAAAGTATCATCATTACCACGACGTACATTAGTACCTGGGAATACTTTAGTTCCACGTTGACGATATATAATTGAACCAGCTGTTATGAATTCACCATCACTAGCTTTAGCTCCTAGTCTACGTCCTGCAGAATCACGTCCATTAGATGTTGAACCTTGCCCTTTGTGATGAGCAAATAATTGTATATCTAATCTTAAAAAATCCATAATTCTCCTCCTTACTTAACTTCAATATTAGCTGGATATTTCTTTTCCAACTCTTTTAAAAGACTAACCATGTTTCCTATTAGTATTTGAGTAACCTCATCAGTATTTTTAATACTAATTGACATACCTTTCTTACTAACTAAGTAACTTAGACTACCTTTATCTAATGCTAATATACCATTTACAGTAGTAGTAACTATACTACTAACTGAACTGCATACTATATCTTTACCATATTCATCATACATAGCATGGCCAAGAAGTGTTATCTTCTTAAATTTAGCATTTTCTTTTTCAATCGAAACTTTTATCATAGATTATTAACCATTAATTTTAGTAATTTTAATTTTAGTGTAAGGTTGTCTATGTCCTTGAGTTTTACGATTTGATCTGTCTTTACTCTTATATTTGAAAACTCTGATTTTCTTTTGCTTACCGTTTTTGATTACTTCACCTTCAACAGTAGCATTTGTAAGATAAGGGTTTCCTACTTTACTATCAAGCATTAAAACTTGATCAAATTTAACAACATCACCTGAAGCAGCATTTAATTTTTCAACATAAATTTCTGATCCTTCAGTTACGTAATATTGTTTACCACCAACTTTAATTACAGCGTTCATAATTTACCTCCTTTTATATTAAACTTAAGACTCGCTCTTAAGGCACAAAAGTTAATTTGTTTCTACCTTTTCAATGCGGTTTGCAGCACTAGAGGCGTCAAACAGTTAGATTATAGCATATAATTTGTTTATATGTCAACGAAATCGTAGATTTTTATTTATTATTCATCGACTTATATTTCTCGATAAACTTTTTAGTAGGAGAATATAAATTATTAGGTAGATTATCTAGATCAAACCATCCCCACTTATCTTCTTTCAAAGGTTCCATAACTCTTAACTCACCACTATAACTAGATGCAATTAATTGTATAGTCACATAATGTTTATTTGGTTGAATATCATCAGATACATTAAATACTTTAATATCTGAAGTATCCAAGTTAGTCTCCTCTTTTACCTCACGTATAGCGCCCTCTATTACAGTCTCATCAAATTCTTGCTTCCCACCAGGAAAAGTCCAGCTATCTGGCTCAAATATTCCTCCAGTATCTTTTCTTTCTTTTGTTCTATGACCAAGTAAAACCTTATTACCATCTTTTATCATAATTCCAAGCCCTACTTTAATGTAATTTTCCAAAATACTACCTCCTAAATTTAAACTTATTTTAACATAAAAATAATTTATTCAATAGATATTCTATGATATTATATAACAAGGAGGTAAACATGAAATACAAAAGAATACTTTTAAAGCTTAGCGGTGAAGTACTTGCAGGAGATAAAAATACAGGAATTGATTTTGAAAGAGTCCTTGAGCTTGCTAACGAAATTAAAGAATGCGTAGAATTAGGCGTAGAAATTGGAATAGTAGTTGGAGGAGGAAACTTTTGGAGAGGAAAAAGCAATGAATATATGGATAGAGCTACATCAGACTATATAGGTATGATGGGAACAGTAATGAATGCTCTAGCCTTAGGAGATGCATTTAAACAATTAAATGTACCAGTAAGAGTTCAAACTGGAGTAGAAATGAGACAAATTGCAGAGTTTTATATAAAAGATCGAGCAATTAGACATTTAGAAAAAGGAAGAGTTGTAGTATTTGGATGTGGAACAGGAAGTCCATTCTTCTCTACTGATACAGCTTCTGCTCTACGTGCAGCCGAAATAAAAGCAGACGTTTTATTAAAAGCAACTAAAGTTGATGGAGTCTATGACAAAGATCCAAAAAAATATGAAGATGCTAAAAAGTTCGATGAAATAACTTATATAGAAGTATTAAATAAAAAATTACATGTAATGGATTCTACCGCAACAAGTCTTTGTATGGATGAAAATATTCCAATCTATGTATTTAATGTAAATGTAAAAGGAAACTTAAAGAAAATAGTCCTTGATGAAAATATTGGAACTATAGTTAGAAACTAACAAATAAAACGACATTACTGTCGTTTTTATTATGCAACGTTATTAAAAGGAATACTTTCATAATCAGGATAATTCAACCTATAAATAGCTCTTTCATTAATATCACGAAGATATACAGCCTCTAATGAAGAACAACCTTTATACATATCAGTCAAATTGTTTCTTGCAGCATCCACTGTAAAATATTCTCCTCTTAAATCTATTGTTTTTAGAGATCCACAAGAAGTAAACATATAACTCATATTTGTCACTTTTTCTGTGTTAAACATAGTTAAGTCTAAATTAACAAGTTTACTACAAGTGAAAAACATATAAGACATATCTGTTACTAATAAAGTATTAAATGATGAAAGATCAAGAGTTGTTAAACTGCTACACCATTGAAACATTACACCCATATCTGTAACATTTTGTGTATTAAAACTAGATAAATTTAAATATGTTAAACTTGTGCAATGATCAAACATTGATCTCATGTTTTTGACACCAGTTGTATCAAAGTTTGTAAGATCCAAACTATTAATTTTCTGACAATAAGCAAACATAAAAGCCATCGTTGTAACATCAGATGTATTAAAATTTGAAAGATCTAAAGTAACAATTTTACTACAATATCGAAACATTTCTGACATACTAGTTACTCCATCAGTATTAAGTTTCTGCAAATCAATTTTATAAACATTATTTAGATTAAGAAACAAATATTGAGAACCAGAATTTGCCTTTACTCCTCCATCTTGTCCTATATAAATTTCATACAATCCATTAGAATCCATATCTTCTGCATATAATTTTATACTATCCGATTGATCATGAGAAACATCAAAATATTTTTTATCACTAAAAGTAATCGCACTATCAGGTATTTCATCACTACTTTTAAAAGTTACAGATTCGATTTGTGATTTTGTAATATCTGTATTTAAAAAAGGAGATGTACTATATGATTCTTGACTAGCAGATCTTAAATAACTATTAGTAAATCTCTTAAACTCAAAATTTAAATTTAAGTTATGTGTAGTAAATGTTGAAGAAAAACTTCCATCTTTATATTTTAAAGTTAGAATAATTGTCTTTGTAAGACCTAGGGAACATTTATCATTTTGACATAACTTATCCCCTATGTTGTAGTCAGTAAGTACATATTCTAAGTTATCTGGAAGACCTGTAATAGACGCTAATTTCATCTCTTGATTTCCGGTATTTGTTATATCTACCGCATAGGAAACTGTTGATCCACTATTAGGTAAAAGTGTTCCTACTTTTAAACTTGCTTTATTATAGTCTTCTGATAACGATGTTCCTCCACTAGTTACTCCATTTACTCTTATTCCTGTTATTCTTATATCACTTTTTATACGGACATCGGCTACTGTTCCAGTTATATTTAAAACACTATTAAAAGATGCATAAGCACAACTTAAAGTTACTACAAACATTACAATTAAAATTGATAAGTTTTTACTATTTACTAACCTTTTAATACTCATATAAAACCTCGTTATCCACAGTTACCTATTATAGATAAAGTATACCCCTCCCCCCAGGTCAAAATGTCAATATTCCACAGGACAAAAAAAAGAGGATTTTAAAAATCCTCTTAATTTATTTTATAGTTTATAATTTCTTTCTCTTAAGAATGGAGGTAACTCATATCTATCATCGTTATCATCAACTTCATTAGAATTATCCAAAACCTCAGTTGGCATTCCATAATCCATATCTCTTGGAGGATTAGAACTTCTTCTTGAAGCTGGAGCACTACTTGTAAATACTGGTTCTTCCTGTTGAGCTATTGTATTCATTCTTTCTCTTTCTTTTTGTTCTTGAAGTTTCTTTGCTTTATCAAATCCAGTAGCAATTACAGTAACAATTACTTCATCACTTAAGTTTTCATTAATTACTGAACCAAAGATAGTATTAATATCAGTACCTGCTGCTGCTCTAACCACTTCAGCAGCTTGTTCAGCCTCAAACAAAGTAAGATTAACTCCACCAGTGATATTTATAATTGCATCTGTTGCACCTGTAATTGGGATTTCAAGAAGTGGAGATGAAACAGCTTGCTTAGCAGCTTCAATCGCACGTTCCTCTCCCATACCAATACCTATACCGATAATAGCATGTCCGCTCTTTTCCATTACAGCTTTAACATCTGCAAAATCCAAGTTAACTAAACCAACAACAGCAATTAAATCTGAAATAGATTGTACACTTCGACGAAGTACATTATCAACTTCTTTAAAAGCTTCTATCATTGGAGTAGTTTTATCAATTATTTCTCTTAATCTATCATTAGGAATAGTAATCAAAGTATCAACGTGTTTTTTTAATTCATCTATTCCTGCAAGAGCATTGTCCATTCTTCTTTTTCCTTCAAAAGAAAATGGTTTTGTAACTATTGCAACAGTTAGAGCACCAAGCCCTTGTGCTATCTCTGCTATAATTGGAGCAGCACCAGTTCCAGTTCCTCCTCCCATTCCTGCAGTAACAAAAATCATATCAGCACCTACAAGCGCATCTTCTATTTCCTTTTTAGATTCTAATGCAGCCTCTTTACCAATTTCAGGTCTTGCACCAGCTCCTAAACCATCAGTAAGATTAGAACCGATTTGAATTTTAACATCTGCTTTGGAAGAATTTAATACTTGTAAATCAGTATTAGCAGCAATAAATTCTACACCTTTAACTCCAGACTCTACCATTCGATTGATAGCGTTTCCGCCACCGCCACCAACTCCTACGACTTTAATCTTCGCTAATTGATCCATTTCTAATCCGCCTAACATACCTCGTCCTCCTTAATCATATAAATGTTCAAACTCTTTACCTAGAATGTTATCGCTATTTAATGAATTAGATACTAGATTTTCTCTATCTATCTCATCTATCATATCATAACTCTTTCCTCTTAAGGAAAGTTTTTCATCAAAATATTTAATGACACCAAAAGCACTACTGTACTTATTATGTCTTATGCCCATAGTAGAAATTTTACATACTCTTGCAAGACCATTAAATTCTTCATCAACTAAATAGTCAAAACCTTGCAATTCGCTTAATCCACCTGTAACAATTATATAACGTATTTCTCTATTTGTTAAGTTTTTTATTTCATTTTTAGAAACTTTTAATATTTCTCTAAGCCTTGATTCAACTACCTTTGATACTCCTGTTTGAGTAATTTCTTTCTTACTTTTATCATTACAAATAACTTTTATAGTCTCATTATTATCAGCTAATGATGTAAGTGCAAATGCAAAGTTCTCTTTGATTTTCTTAGCATCCATATTATCTATTGAATATACATAAGCTAAATCTTTATCAACATTAAAGCTACCAAATTGTAACAATGAATGTTTAATCTGTATTCCCTTATTAAAAATTGAGACATCAGTTGAATTCTCTCCAATATTAATTATTGCCCCAACAAGGCCTTCAATCTCATTTGATAAAACTGAATAATAATCCCCTGTTGAAGTAAATGCAACATCTACAGTCTCTAAACCGCTTAAATTAATTGCCTCTAATATTCTACAAAGCGGTTCTCTAGGAACGCTACCAATTACAACCTTTGCTTCTAAAGAATCTCCACTCATCCCTTTAGGATCTTTAATATTTTCTGTATCATCTACTATAAAACTTATTGGAGATGCTGTTATAATTTCGTAATTAGATAATCTATATCCTTTTATTGCTTCATTTAATACATTACTAACATCTATTCCACTAATCATATTAGGATTAATTACATCACATGTACCTATTAATATATCCATCTTACAATTTGTTGGAGGTACAAGACAAATAACTTTATATATTTTAAAGCCTAACATTTCTTCAATCTTATTTAAACAATGACTAATAGATGAAGCTGCTAACTTCACATCCACTACTTGCCCATTTTTAATACCACGAGAAGGAGTACTAGTACAAGCTAAAACATTGTATTTACTCTTGTTTTTTTCTGCAACTACAATCTTTATACTATTACTGCCCAAATCTATTCCAGTATAAATATTACCCATCGAAGCATCTCCTATCTTAAAGTCATTATACTATAAAGCAAAAAAAAAGAAAAGGATATTTTAAGCCTTTCCATTAAGCACAAATTACTCTTTTATTTGGAAATGATTTCCATTATCTAAATATAATATTCCCTTTTTACCTTCAAGCTGTTCAAGAACAGTATTATAATAATTTATCATTTTAAACTTAGTTAGCGTTAAATAAACCATATTGCCATCATCCATATAAAGTAAAAATCTTTCTTTATCAATATCATTAGGATCATAAGAAATATCAGAAATTCTGCTTAGTATTGAATCACTTATTTCACTCATACCCTTTATAAAATATTTCTGAATATTATTAGGAACATAATTTAAAAGTCGTGGTATTCTAAAAATAACAAAGTTCTTATCATTATTTATACTTTTTCCAGAAGAAAAAACCACATTTTTATCACTATCTCTATAATACAAAGCTTTACTCTCTTTTATATCTATTACAAATGTATTAAAAAATTTCCTTTTAACTTTTGCACTATCTATATAAGGAGAAGACTCTATTTTCTTTTTTATTTTAGATGTTGATACACTATAGTATTTAGGATAATTCTTTATACCAGCTAAATCTAAAATATAATCATCATTTAAATAATTTGTATTTTTAATAATAATGTTTTGAACCTTTATTTGTAATAAAAAGTAAATTAATAAAGAAATACAAGTAATTACTAAAAGTAATATAAAAAAATTTAATAATTTTAATTTTTTCTTCTTTACTATTTTCTTCTGCATATTTCTACTCCCAATTTACAAATTCTTGTTCTATTTTCATATCAACATCATATTTTTTTAAAACTTCATCATGTACATAATCAATTAAGTATTTTATATCTTCACTACTAGCATTTTTATAATTAATGATAAAGTTAGCATGCTTATCACTAACCATCGCTCCACCTTTTTTCATTCCCTTTAAACCTAATTCTTCAATCATTGCACCTGCAAACATTCCTGGTGGATTTCTAAAAACACTACCTGCAGAAGGATACTCCAAGGGTTGAGAATCTATTCTTCTTTTTTTACGCTCTTTGATAACATCTTCTATAGCTTCCTTCTTACCTTTATTAAGTTTTAAAGTAACTTCAAGACAAATATATCCAGGATGTGTTTGAAGAAAAGAACTTCTGTAATGAAAATTCATTTCCTTATTTTCCAAAGTAATTATTTTAAGCTCAGGTGTTAAAACTTTTACACTTTGTACAATATAACCCATATCACTCTTATAAGCACCAGCATTCATATATACTGCTCCACCTACACTACCAGGGATACCTGCAGCAAATTCAAGTCCAGCTAAAGACTTTTTACACGCCATCATACAAAGTTTTATCAAAGAGTAGCCTGCCCCAACTCTTATTTTATTACCACTTAAAAATTCTATATCATCAAATAAATCCAATTTAATAATTATTCCATCAAAATCACGACTACTAAAAAGCACATTAGATCCATTTCCTAAAATCTTATAACAAATATTGTTACTTTTTAATAATTTAATTAAAGCAATTAAACAATTTACATTTTTAGGATAAATTATAGCTTTCGCAACTCCACCAACTTTATAAGTAGTGTATTTTTTTAATAAAACATCTCTTTCTATTTTACCTAAATTTAATTTTTCTATTTCATCAAGAATTTTTTTCATCTTTTTTATCACCCAATTAATTGTTTTATTTCATCATATATTTTAGAAGCAGAATCTAAAACACCTAACTTTTTACTACTTTCTTTCATTTTACTATAAAGATCCAAATTATCAAATAATTTATCTATTTCTAAAATAATCTTTTTTCTTGAAAATTCTTCTTCTGGTACTATTACACATGCATTATTTTCTTCTAATTCTTTAGCGTTTAAAAACTGATGATTATGAGTAACATATGGAGATGGAACTAATATCGCAGGAAGCCCAATAGAAGTTATTTCTGCAATTGTAGAAGCTCCTGCTCTTGAAATAATTAAATCACTATCCTTCAAATAATTTATCAAATCATCCATAAAAGGAACAACCTTAACATTATTTGGAATATTTTCTTTTAAAAATTCTTCGTAATAATCTTTTCCAGTAACTATTAATACTTGATAACTTTTATTATCAAAACCAGGAATTAAATCAATAATTTTTTTACTCATAGTAGTAGATCCAAGAGACCCCATAACAATAACTACCAATTTTTTATCTTTATCAAATCCTAGAGTCTCTCTTGATTTTTTTTGAACATTCTTAATTTCTTCACTTCTTGGATTACCAGTATATATTACCTTTTTAGAATTAAAATATTTAGCACTATTTGGCAGTGAAATAAAGACCTTATCCGCAAAATTAGACAAGAATTTATTAGAAACGCCAGGAATAGAATTCTGTTCATGAATAACAACTTTATATTTTAAAGAATGTGCTGCATATAGTACAGGAGCAGTAATATATCCTCCTACTCCAATAACTATATCAGGATTAAATTTCTTCAATTCATCCTTCGCAGTATTAACCGCTTCAAAAAATTTTTTCATTACAGAAAAATTTTTAAAAATATTTTTTCTATTTAAGCCAGACATAGAAAGTCCGATATAAGGTATACCAAGTTTTGGAATAATATCTTTTTCCATTCTATCAGTAGTTCCAAAATATAAAAATTCACTGTTATTTTCTTTTTCCTTTATTTTATTGATAATCGCAATCGCTGGATAAATATGTCCTCCAGTACCACCTGCCACTACAACAGCTCTCATGCCTCTCACCTCAGTTATTTAATTATAACATAAATTCACTTAATTTTAACTATTATAACTAAATATCTTTTTCCTTTACAATTACTATAATTTATGTAAAAAAATTAAATATAGAATAAATTGTTAAAAAAAACAAAATATGTTAAAATACAAGAAAAAAGAAAGAGGGACTTAATATGACCATTGGAATTATTGCCGAATATAATCCTTTTCATAACGGACATTTATATCATATTAATAAAATAAAAGAAAAATATAAAGATGCAACTATTATAGCTGTTATAAGTGGAAATTTCACAGAACGTGGCGAAGTCTCAATAATTGATAAATTTAAAAAAGCAGAAATTGCTATTCTAGCTGGTATTGATATAGTAGTAGAGCTCCCTTTTCCATTCGCAACTCAATCAGCTGATTACTTTAGTTATGGAGCCATTTCTATATTAAATAAACTAAAAGTAGATAAAATTGTATTCGGAAGCGAAAGTAATAATTTAGAGGATTTAGAAACTATCGTTAATTGTCAATTAGAAAATGAAGACTTTGATAAATTGGTAAAAATTTATTCAAAATTTGGCAATAATTATCCAACAGCTCTTTCTCTTGCTTTAAAAGATTTAACTGGAAAAGTAATAGATACCCCCAACGATCTATTAGGCATAAGCTACTTAAAAACAATAAAACAAAATAATTTTAATATTAAACTTGAAGCCATTAAGAGAACTAATGACTATCATAGTCAAGATTTAGAAAACGACATCTCTTCGGCAACTTCAATTCGTAAAGCACTAAAAGAAAATAAAGATATAACCTCTTCAGTTCCAAAATATGTTTTACCATTTCTAAAAGATCTTCATTTTATTGATGACTATTTTAGCTATTTAAAATATAAAATTTTAACTACTGAAGATTTATCTATTTATCAAACTGTAAATGAAGGAATAGATAATTTAATAAAGAAAGAAATAGAATCGTCTAACACTTATGAGGAACTAATAGATAAATTAAAAAGTAAAAGATATACCCATAGTAAAATTCAAAGAATGTTATTACATATTCTAGTTGGATTTACAAAAGAAGATGCTAAAAAATTAAATAATATTTCCTACATACGATTATTAGGATTTTCACCTAAGGGAAGAATTTATTTAAACAAAATAAAAAAAGATGTTGATGTTAAAATAATAAGTAAAATAAATAAAAATAAAGATGATATGTTAGAATTTGAAATAAACACAACAAAAATATACGCACTTACTTCAAATAATTATAAAGAAATCATAGAAAACGAATATAAAAACCATTTAAATAAAGGAGAAAAACATGATTAAAGCAAAGAAAACAGGTCAAATTATAGTAATAAGTTCACCAAGTGGTGGTGGAAAAGGAAGCGTTATTAAGGGCTTATTAGAAATTGATAATAAATCGCGTTGGTTATCTGTATCCGCAACTTCAAGAAAACCTCGTCCAGGAGAAAAAGAAGGAGTTAATTATTTTTATCTTACTGAAGATGAATTTGAAGAGAAAATAAAGAGTAATTATTTTCTTGAATATACTAACTACGCTGGAAATTATTATGGTACTCCAAAAGAATATATCAAAGAAAAATTAGATCAAGGTATAGATGTAATATTAGAAATTGAAATTGAAGGTGCTTCAAATATAAAAAAATTAATACCAGAAGCATTATTTATATTTATTATGCCACCATCTTTAAAAATTTTAGTAGAAAGATTAAAAAATCGTGGAACAGAAACAAATGAAAAAATATTAGAAAGATTTCACACAGCCTATAAGGAAATAAATGAAGTAACAAAATATAACTACGTAGTAGTAAATGATAAACTAGATGAAGCAATTGACAAAGTTGAGTCTATTATAAAAGCAGAAAAATGCCGAGTTGATAGAATTGAAGAAGTATATCTAGATACTAAAGAAGAAGAAATTCATGAAATATTAATGGCTAAAGATTTTAAAAACAATTCAATTACAGACAAAATTAATTAAGTTTATTATGATATAATATCATTGGTGATTATATGAAAGATGAATTAGATTTATTTATTGAACAAATAAATAAAATAATAAAAGAAGAAAAAGTTAAAGAAAAGGATAAAAAAATAAATGAAACTCTTACAAAAATTCAATTTTTTCAACACGAACGATTAGTCCATTTAATAGTAACCTTTTTCGTAGGTATTTCTTGTATATTATTTTTATGCTTTGCCCTTTTAGTTGAAAACATAGGACTATTTATATTATTTTTATTAACATTTATTTTATTTGTTTTCTATATTTTTCATTACTATCATTTAGAAAACGGAGTTCAATATCTATACAAAAAATATTTTGAATTATTAGAAAAAGAAAAAGAGTAGTTTTACTCTTTTTTTGTTACTTTAATTTATCAATTTCTTCTAAAGGTAAGCCACTACATTTAGCTATTATCTTCTTATCTATACCTTCTAATAACATGTTAGTCGCAAGTCGTCTTTTTTCTTGCATAGCACCTTGCTCTAATCCTTGCTCTAACCCTCGTTCTAGCCCCTGTTCTAATCCTTGTTCTAACCCCTGCTTCATTCCATTTTTAAGGCCATTTCTTGTAGCTTCATCCATTCGCATATGAAATAACATCTCATCATTTGCTTCTTTATCATAAAGCCCTATTATTTCTTCATCCACACTTGCGTTTTTCGCATCTCTTCTATATGTCTCCATAATCTTATCACCCCTATAAAGCTTAGATAAATTTTCACTTTCCTTTTCATTAAAAATTAAAAGTAGTTTTTCAAATTTTTCTAGTTCGATATTATTATAATATTTTTCTTTGATGTTGGGAAGATATAAATATATAAATTGGATTTTATTAGTTAAGATTTGATTATTTTCGTTCTTAAGATAAAATATCTCTTTCGTTTCACTTTTCCCTCTAAAAGAAAAATTATTAATATTAATTTGTATAACATTATTATAAGAGTATTTATTATCTCCCATCTTCATTGAGCTCTTATATAAATCTTGAGAATAAGAAATATTTCTCTCAAGCGTAGATACATCTGGATTATTGTTCATTTCAACATTATAAATATCTCCATCAATAGTACAAACAAAGTCTACTGTTTTAAATGATTCAAAATAATTAGCTTTATCTAACTTGTTTTTCTCAAATTTAATATTTTTTACTATTTGATCAAAATCTTTATCCAATAAAACTGCTAAAAAATAAGAAATATAAATTTTTCTAGTAGAATTATTAAGCATAGTATGAAACATAACATCTGAAACTATAGGAAAAATATCACCCCTTTTATAATCACTTAAATGATATCGATTTTTATTAGATGTTTCCATATCTAGTACTGCCTTTTTTAACATATTTTCTCCTTCCTAATTATTGAGAAATTATCTTCTCATATAAATAATTCGAAAAAGAAAAAGAAAACCAAAAAAAAATACAAAATAATTTGTATTTTTTTAAACTACTCAGAAATTTCTTCTATTTTCATAAAGTTAGTAGGACGAGATTCCCCATTATTAGGAAAACTTCCAGTAATAACTATTTTATCTCCAGCAGTTAATCCCATTTGTTCTTTAGCACATCTAACACTTTCCATTATCATTTGATCAGTTGAAGCAGGAGAAGCAACTATTGCAGGATAAACTCCCCAGTTAAGTGCAACACGACGTCCAGTCTTTTCATCTGGTACTAATGCAAGAATAGGAGCATTAGGTTTTAAATTACTAATCATTCTAGCAGTTGTTCCACTAATTGAAGAAGCACATATTACTTTACCACCTAAACGATTAGAACTTTCAACTACACATTCAGCTATAGCTCCTGGAATTGTATCAACATGATCTTGTGTTGCTACATAATTAAATTTAGCATATTGTTCTGTAGTCTCACAAATATTTGCCATAGCAGCTACTGTTTCAATTGGATGTTTTCCAACTGTAGTTTCACCACTTAACATAACTGCATCTGTTCCATCAAGTACTGCATTAGCAATATCTGAAGTTTCTGCTCTTTTAGGTCTAACATTTTCCATCATTGTTTCAAGCATTTCAGTAGCAACGATACAAATCTTTCCAGCACGTCTAGCAGCTTTAATCATTGATTTTTGAACAATTGGTAATCTTTCACTTGGAATTTCACTTCCTAAGTCTCCACGAGCAACCATGATACCAGCAGAAACTTCAAGAATTTCTTCTAAGTTTTTAATTCCTAATTCACTCTCAATTTTACAAATAATTTGAATATCTTCTCTTCCGTATTCCTTCAATAATTCTTTAATTGCAAAAACATCTTCTTTAGAAGATATAAATGAACAAGCTAAGAATTCTCCACCATGTTCACAAGCATATTTAATATCTGCTCTATCTTCATCACTAATATAAGGAATATTTAATTTAATACCAGGAACACTTAAGCTCTTACGATTACCTAATTTTCCACCATTAATAATCTTACAAGTTACACCATCAGCTTCCTTACTTATAACTTCAATTCTCATCTTAGCATTTTCAAGTAATACTGCATTACCAACTTCTAAGCTATCAATTGCTTCTGGATGATTAACAGAAATTCTTTCTTGATTTCCAACAACACTTTCTTTAACTAAACGAATTGTGTTTCCTTCAATTAAATCAATTGATTCACCTTCTAAAGTACCACTTCTAAATTCAGGTCCTTTAGTATCCCATAAAATAGCAACATTCATTCCTGTTCTTTTACGAACCTCACGAACAGAATCTTGAGCTTGTTGTCTTTCTTCTAATGTTGCATGTGAAAAGTTAATTCTTGCGATATTCATTCCTGCTAAAACCATTTTTTCCATAACATCTACTTGATTAGAAGCAGGACCAATACTACAAATAATCTTTGTTTTTTTCATACATTACTTCCTCCTAAACGAATTTGATTTTATCATAAATATCTTTTAAATTCAATAGAAAAACTATAACAAATTATAGTTTTTACTTTTGACAATTATTACAGTAATATGTTCCTCTTCCACCAATTTTTATCTTAGTAATTATTGTACCGCAATTTGGACAATTACATCCTGCTCTACTATGAACTAATAATTCATTTTGAAATAATCCATGTACCCCTTCACTAGAAGTAAAACTCTTTATTGTAGTACCACCAAGTTCTACTGCATGACTTAAAACATTCTTAGTATTATCAATTATAGATTGGCACTCCAAAAGAGTAACTAAATTAGCACGTCTATTAGGATCAATTTTACTCATAAATAAAATTTCATCATCATAAATATTTCCTATGCCACAAATTATACTTTGATCAAGTAAAGCTGTTTTTATTGGAACTTTTAATTTAGATAACCTAGAAAATAAATATTCTTTTGTTAAATTTTCATCATAAAATTCTAAACCAAGTTCTGATAAAGGCTTTACTTTATAAACTTCATCTTTACTTAATAAATGCATTTTACCAAACTTTCTTACATCGTGAAATCTAAAACTTATTTTATCATCCAATATAAATTCTACATGTTCATGTTTCCCAATAGCTTCACCTTTATCTCTAAACATAAACTTTCCTTCCATACGTAAATGAACTAATAAAACATCACGATTCAAATTAATAACTATGAATTTTCCCCTTGTAGTTATTGATTCTATTTTTTGATTTATTATTCTTTTTTTAAATTCATCAGTTGTAGGATAAGCAATAATATTGTCCCAATAAACATTACAATCTGTAATAGTTTTATTAAGAATTAATCCATTTAAGTTTTTAACAACTGTCATTACCTCTGGTTTTTCTGGCATAACTATCACTCCTTACTACTTAGCTTCATACCAATCATTTCCAAATTCTATTGAAACTTTTAATGGAACACTAATCTTATAAGTATTTTCCATAATATTTCTAACTATTTCTTTAACTTCATCTAACTCAGAATCCAAAACATTAAAAACAAGTTCATCGTGTACTTGGATTAACATTTTACTTTTTAATCCACGCTTATTAAACTCATCATAAATTTCAACCATTGCTTTTTTTAAGATATCAGCAGCACTACCTTGAATAGGCGTATTTAAAGCCATTCTCTCACCACTACTTCTAATCATATAATTCTTACTCTTTAACTCTTCAATAACACGTCTTCTTCCCATTAATGTAGTTACATATCCCAAGTCATAAGCATCTTGTTTTTCCTTTTCCATATAATCTACTATACCAGGATAAGTCTCTAAATAATTATCAATAAATTTTTTTGCTTCTATAACATTTATACCTAAATCTTCAGACAAACCGAAGCTACTGATTCCATATAGTATTCCAAAGTTAACAGCCTTAGCAGTTCTTCTTTGATCTTTAGTAACCTCATCCATTGGAACATGAAAAATATCAGAAGCAGTTTTAGTATGAATATCTTTATCAGAAATAAATGCCTCTTTTAAATTATCAGTATTTGACATATGAGCAAAAATTCTTAATTCAACTTGAGAATAATCACTAGATAAAATTTTACAATTATCATCAGGAATAAAAGCTCTTCTAATAAGCTCTGAAAAATCACTTCGAGCTGGAATATTTTGTAAATTAGGACTTATACTAGATAGTCTACCAGTACGAGTTAATGTTTGTGTAAAGATAGTATGAATTCGTCCATCTTCTCTAATTTCTTGCTTTAAACCAACCGCATAATTAGTATAAAGCTTAGAAATAGTCCTATATTCTAAAATCTTATCTACTATTGGATGTACAAATTTAATCTTATCTAAAATATCTTTACTTGTTGAATATTTATTATCCTTTACTTTTTTAGGATAAGGTATTTCCAAAACTTCAAATAAAACTTTTGCAAGTTGAGCTGGCGACATAATATTAAACTCACATCCTGCAATAGAAAATATTTCCTTTTCTAAGATATCAAGCTTAGCTTTTAAATCCCCTTCAACTTTTTCTAAATACTCTTTATCAACCTTAATGCCTGTAATTTCCATATCTGCTAAAACCTTAGTTAATGGAAGCTCTATTTTTTCATATAATTCACTCATTCCATTTTCTTTTAATTTATCAAGTACTTCTAAACGAGTTTCATAAATAAATTTGGCTTTTTTAACAACAAGATCTTTTAATTTATCAGAACTAACTTCTTTAGGCCTTTTATCAGATCCATATGTATCTTCATAAAATTCAATATTATAATCAAAACTTTGAGCAACATAACTTATATCATCTTTAACAACATAATCAAGTAAGTATGTTGCAATCATCGCATCATAATTAACATTATTAAAAGTTATCCCATAAGAAGCCAAAACAACTAAATTCTTTTTAAAATCGTAAGTATATTTAGAAGAATTTCTTCTAAAAACTTCACCATATTTAGAAATATCATCTTTTCCTATAAAATAGCCCTTTTCACCATCATATATTCCAATTCCTAAAACTTCACTTTTACTATAAATAGAACCCCTAGTTTCTAAATAAAAAGCAAAATCTTTTTCAGGCAAATCTTCAATATTTCCTATCTCCAATATTGCTTCTTCTTGTTTTTTTTCTTCTTGCTTAGCTATGTTTAAGCCATATAAATCATATTTTTTTATTAATGAATGAAATTCTAATTCTTGTAAATAAGAAAGTAATTCTTCTTTTTTAATACCTTCATACTTACAATCTTCTAAGCTAAAAGGTATTTCTACATCTCTATAAATTGTAGCTAAATCATAACTCATAAATGCATTTTCTTTATCATCTGCAAGTTTTTCCTTAGTCTTTCCACTAACTGAATCTAAATTTTCATATAAATTCTGAAGAGTACCATATTTAGCTAATAAATTTATAGCAGTCTTTTCACCTATTCCTTTAACACCTGGAATATGATCACTAGCATCTCCCATCAAAGCTTTCAAATCAATCATTCTAATAGGATCAACTTGATACATCTCTCTAAATTTATCAGGAGTAACCATTATGTGATCGTTACTCTTTAAAAGTTTCACTGTTACTTCATCACTTACAAGTTGTAGCAAGTCTTTATCACTACTTACAATAGTCGCAATAAACTCATCTTCCAAATCTACTATTTTAGAAATAGTACCTATAATATCATCAGCCTCATAATTATCTATTTCAAAATATTTAATACCCATTGCATTAAGAATTTCTTTCGCAACAGGAAACTGAAGCTTTAACTCTTCTGGACACTCACTTCTACCAGCTTTATAGCTATCATACTTATCATGCCTAAAAGTCTTTCCCTTATCAAATGCAACTAAAATATAATTAGGATTTTCTTCATGAATTATTTTATTCATCATATTAACAAAACCATATAAAGCATTCGTAGGAAAGCCCTTAGAATTTTTCATAATAACACCTTGATAAGCTGTTGCATAATAACTTCTAAAAAGTAAATTATTTCCATCAACCAATATAATCTTTTTCATATCTATCACCTGTTATTTAGTATAACATATAAGAGTCTATTTCCCTTAATAAAAATTATTTTTTATTTAAAACATTTGTTTGACATGAATATACATAAATGATAAACTTATGATATAAGGAGGAAGTTATATGGAAAAACTAACATCTAGCCAAGAGAAAATATTAAATGCAATAAAAAAACTAATTGCAAAAAATGGCTATCCACCTACTGTAAGAGAAATTGGAAAAGAAGCCAAATTAAATTCACCCGCAACTATTCATTTTCATCTAAAAAAATTAGAAGAAAAAGGATATTTAAAAAAGAATGACAAAAAAAATAGAACTCTAGAAATATTGGTACCAAATGAATATTTAGATACAAGAGAAGAAACAATAAACGTACCTCTACTTGGAAAAGTTACTGCTGGAACTCCAATAGAAGCAATTGAAACACCAGATGAATATTTCGCTATACCAGCCAGTTTAATAGAAAAGAAAAAAGAAGTTTTCACATTACGTGTTAGCGGAGAATCTATGATAAATGTTGGTATTTATGATGGAGACATTTTAATTGTTGAAAGAAAAAATATCGCAATAAATGGTGAAACAGTAGTTGCAATGAATAATGAAAATGAAGTAACTGTAAAAACTTTTTATAAAGAAAAAGATCATTTTCGCTTACAACCTGAAAATGACACAATGGATCCAATAATTTTAAAAGAAGTAACAATTCTAGGAAAAGTGATAGGCTTATATAGAAAATTATAAAAGGAGCAAATTTACTCCTTTTTATATTTTTAGACTATTTCTTCAAAACGATATTTTTGTTCTACACTAGGATATTTTTCATGATCAACTTCAGATAAAAACATTTCCAGTGGTCTTGCATAAATTCCATCCTTGTGATTTGTTTTACCATTATTATCCATACATCTATAAACTACTAGTTCTTCGCCCGTCTCACTATGTGTAGCAACTGTAATCACGAAAGCCCTTGCTCCCTTAAAATGCTTCCACATTGTAAATGGTCTAACTTCTCTTTCCATACTTTACCTCCTACTTTAAAAAATATAACACAAAAAGAAAAGAAGCATTAATTTATTTGCTTCTTAATTTATTTATACCTTACTTACAAAAATATCTAACCACATAACCAGCTATTAAAAGTCCAGCACTGGCTGGCACAAAAGAACAACTTCCCACAACTTTATCAGACATTTTTAATGGAACTTCAGAAGAAGAACATACAATGACCTTTTTATTTATTTTTTTATCTTTTACATACTTTCTAAGATTTTTCGCAATAGGATCATTTATTGTCTTTCTAATATCTACTATTTGAAGTTTTGAAGGATCTAATTTATTACCTGTCCCCATACTACTTATAAAAGGAATATTCTTCTTTAAACATTCACTAATAACCATCTTTTTTACAATCATAGCGTCACAAGCATCTACAAAAAAATCAACTTTTTCTCTAAATAAGCTTTGGAAATTATCTTCGTTAATTAAAGACTTTATTTTAACTACAGTACAATTAGGATTTATATCTTTAATTCTTTCCTCAAATACATCAACTTTTAATTTACCTATAGTAGAATCAAGTGCAATTATCTGTCTATTTATATTAGTAACATCAATTAAATCGTAATCTACTAATATAAGCTTTCCAACTCCACTACGAGCTAAAGCTTCAACTACATAACCACCAACACCACCAACTCCTAAAACTAGTACACTTTTATTAGAAAGACTTTGTAAATTATCTTCTCCAATTAATTTTTCTAATCTTGAAAATTTAGGCAACATTTCTATAATCAACCTCTTCTTTTTTCTTTATTAATTTCTTTTCTTTTTGTTTTTTAGATTGTATTAAGTTAAGTGGCTCTTTATAAATAATTTGATTAATATAAGATAATTTAGCATAAATATCTCTATTTGAAAGAGCCATATTATAATAATTTTTTAAATTCTTTGAATCTCTTGTATGAATAACATCTAGTGCATTAATAGTATCTTGTAAACTAGCTTCAGGAATAGTAGTATCAGTAACCACAGTACAATCAAAGTTTCTTATAAAGTCAACTGTACTAGTTAAATCAGCAATTCCTTCTTTTTCAAATAATTCAGGCCACTTTTCAGTATCCCTAACTTCTTTTACAATACGCTGTAGCTTATAAATTTTTTCATCAGTTAAATCTTCACCTAATCCTATTTGTTCAAAAGAAAGATACTTTCCATTATTACTACCAGGTATTTCTTTACGCATATCAGTAAGTACTCTTCCATATAAAATATCTAAAGATTCATTAACCTTTTTTGGAGGAGGGGCAACTTCATATACATCATATAAATTTGATTGTCTTTCTTCTTTCGTAGTAACTAAATAATTTCTTGGATATAGTAATGAATTATTTCTTACAAAGCTAATTGTATCACTATAGTTTTTAGAATTATTATAAATTGACTCAGAAAGTTTCTTACCATTAACAATAATTTCACTTTCTAATGTATCTCTAAAATTAACTCTATGTCTAACTTTAGATGCATTTTTTAGCTTAATATGTACATTTAAAATTCTATTTTTATTAACTATTGGTAATATTAACATGCACTACACCTCGTGAGTCATATTATATCAAAACTACAAAATTATGACAATAAAAAAAATCAGGCCGAGCGTCTATGCCAACGATAAAACCTGCGCGTTCCCACAGGTGGGTGTCCGTACGCTATCTTCAGGATTCCTAAATAATTTTAGGCATTCAACACAGATAACTGATCAAGACTCCCGTATCGTAACTTATGTCGGTTTTATAAGAAGCTAGTTTCGCATCTTCCTGACAATTATATTGTATCATAACTCCCACTCTATAACAACTACCTAAACACTAAGTTTACACTAAAAAAAATTAATTTATTTTATGCACCAATTTTTAAATTATTCATAGATTAAAGTAGGTGATAAAATGTATTATAGAAATGGAAATTTTGAAATATACTATGAAAAATATGGAGATTCAAAAGAAACAATCTTAATACTACCAGGATGGGGCTTTACAAGACCTACCTTCTACCCACTAATTAATTCTTTATCTAAGAATTATACAGTTTATATAGTTGATTATCCAGGTTTTGGAAAAAGCTCATTCAAGGAATATGACTTAACTATTTACGACTATGCATCCGCTTTTCGAGAGCTAATGTTAGAATTAAAAATAGAAGAGCCTATTATTATCGCCCACTCCTTTGGTGGAAGAATTACAACGCTACTTTCAGGATACTATAAAGATAATATTAAAAAATTAATTTTAATAGATACGGCAGGTATAAAACCTAAAACTACTCTAAAAAAATTAATAAGAAAATATACTTATAAATTTCTAAAGAAGTTAACTAATCTTTTACCAAAGAAGAAAAGAAAAAAGGTAAAAAATTACCTTTTAAAGAAGTACTCTTCTCAAGATTATTATGATTTACCAGATAATGTTAAAAAAACTTTTCAAAATATAGTTAACGAAGATCTAACTAAATATTTAAAAGAAATTAACACTGAAACGCTAATAATTTGGGGAGAAAGAGATACTTCAACGCCTTTAAAGGATGCTTATAAAATGAATAAAGAAATAAAAGATTCAGGATTAATCGTCTTTAAAGGAGCGAGTCATTATGCGTATTTAGATTACCCATATTTGACTCTAAATATTATCGAAGCTTTCCTAAAATAAGATCAATGTTTTATCATTGATCTTATTTGCATTATAGATTAATTAATTTGTTTAACCTCAAGAATCCCATGAAAATGCTTTTCACTTAATTCAACTCTATTATCTACCCAAACATTCATAGAATATACTTTACTTGTATTCTTTTTAATTACATCTTCCAAAAGTACATAATTTCCATCTTCTTCTTTAGTACTTAAGTAAAATATACTACCTCTATTAATATTATATTTTATCTCATTATCAGTAAATAACTTATTACTGCATTTATCTAGTTTTATTAATTCTTTATCTTTTCTAATACGGATTTGATATTTTATAGTTTTTTTACTACTATTATTTAAAATAAAATTATAAGAATCTTCATTTTTAATTCGATTATCTTCTAAAATATCCGCATCAGTTAAAGTTATGATATTATTTATCCCAGAAGAACTATTAGAATATGTTACCTTAAATTTGTCATTGCTATATTCATTAAGAGATACATTTCTTTTAAATGAAATACAAAAAGAAAAAATCAAAATGAAAGCTATAATAAGAAAGAATGAAACTGAATAAAACATGTATTTTCTTTCATTTCTCTTAAATTTAGTAATAACATGTTCTTTTTCAATATTAGAGCTTTTCATAATATTAGAACTATTTAATTTATGTATAACTTTTCTTTTAGAATCTTTACTAATAAACTTTGGCATATATACACCTACTTATCATATAACAATTATATCATTAATAAAGTAAAATTTAAAGATACAAAAAGAAAACTATCTCTAGTTTTCTTTTTCATCTTTTTTATTTTGATTTGATTCCTTTTGAGATTCTTCTTCTTTAAAGTTTGCTTCATTTACTGTCATTAAATATACAATACCTTCTTTTTCTACATGGAACGTACATTTTCTTTTCTTTCTATAATTGAAGTAAA
>CASTSB010000005.1 GCA_949451605.1 uncultured Bacilli bacterium | reverse complement strand
AATCATGCAGATGATTATGTTGAGAGAATAAAGAGATTAGTTCGCTAAATTACAATTTGAAAGTGAGATGAGAATATGAATAATGAAGTTAAAAATGCTATTGAAGTATTTAAAGAAGTAAGAGATATATTGAAAAAGTTTGATAGTAGAGATGAGGCAATAGAATATCTAATAAAGGAAACAAAATTATCAAAAGAAGAATGTTCTACTGCTTATGATATTATTATTAAAATTAAAGACTAAATTACAATTTAGGAGTGAGAGTATGGAATGGATATTTGCTGATATAATAAATAGTACCAAAGTACCTAAAGTAGTAAAGTATATTGCAATAACTTTGCTAGTTGGATTTTTAGAATTTTTATTTATTAGTATTGCTATAAATGGTGTTTCAAAATTTGCTATGCCTGTTGGGATTAGCCTAGCAATAATTTTCTTTATAGTTTATATTTATTTAATCATTAAAATTAAAAAATATAACTACATTAACAAAGATAGTGATGATTAAATTACAATTTCTCTCAAAGATTAGATTATTAGGTGCAAAACTATATAAATGATGTTATAATTGATTTAGAAATTAGCCTGTATGCGAATTTCCAAATGTGGTTTACTCACGCACCAATTTGGAATATATTCGAATTATACGAATTTTTAGATATAGATACTGAGCATATGCTTGGTATTTTTTATTATGTAGTAATTAAATATGTTATAATGTTTTCATTAATAAGAAAATTTAATATATGGATGTTAATTATAAAGGAGGAATATTATGAAAATACCTTTATGTTTTCAAGTAACTGAATATGATTGCGGAACTACTTCGTTATTAAATGTTTTTACTTATTTATTTGATCGTGAAAGAATACCAGTATCTTTAGTAAAAGTAATTTATAAATATACTTTAGACGCAGAAGGTGAAAATGGAATAGTTGGAGAAGCTGGTACTTCAAGAGATGCAATAGAAAAGTTTGTATGTTGGCTAGAAAAAAGTAACTTTGATATCAAGTGTTTATTACTTAGAGATAAACTAGTAGATGTGAATTCTCTAATAAATTGTATAAAAGATGGCGGCTGTGTACTTGCTAGGTGTTATCAAGAAGGTGAGCACTATGTAATTATAACTGGTATAGATGATAAATTTGCATATATTTTTGATCCTTATTATTTAGAAGCAGGTATCTATGATGATGACGATGAAGTCACTATGATTTTTGATGAGAACTTTAGTCATAATAGAGTGGTTACTTTAAATAGGCTTTTTGGTGAAAGTAATGAAGATTTTTCTTTAATGGAAGTCGATAAAAGAGAAGTTGTATTATTTAATAAAATATAATGTAGCTAATCACAAAAATATTGGTTATATCTTATATTTAAATTGTTATTGTAAAATTTTGTCATAATTAGCAGTCTATATTGACAAGTGCTAAAATAAGTGCTATTATTAAAATGTAGTAAGAAAAGAATACTTGCTATAGGTATTAAAATTGTATTGTTGTGCTACCATTTAGTGTGATAACACATTAGGAAAGGAAGATGATTTATATGATGTTAGTACCAAGAAGAAATAATTTTGATTTGTTTGATGACTTTTTTGGAGATGATATTTTTACAAAAAGAAGTTCTAATTTAATGAAGACAGATATTAGAGAAAAGAAAGATAAATATGTTATTGAAATGGATTTACCAGGATATGAAAAAGAAAATATTAATATTTCTTTAGATAATGAGTATCTTGTAATTACTGGAAAGGTAGTTAGAGAAGATAATAGTGATGAAGATGATAGATATGTTCATCAAGAAAGATTTTATGGTGAATGTTCAAGAAAGTTTTATGTAGGTGATGAAATTACTGATCAAGATATTTCTGCTGAATTTAAAAATGGTATTTTAAAAATTGAAATTCCTAAAAAAGAAGAACAAATTAAAGATAATATCCCAAAACAAATTGAAATTAAATAGTGATGTAATTAAAGTAGAGTTGATCTCTACTTTTTTTGTTATAATAAAGTTAGGAGATGTTAATATGGGTAAAATTAAAGCAATAACTATAGAAGATAATTTAGAATTTTTAAGACAAGTTTCTAAAGAGGTACAATTAGATGACTCTAATTTGGAAAGTGATATTGCTGTTTTAGAAGAATTTTGTAAAGAAAATGAAGTTATGGCGATGGCTGCAGTGCAATTAGGAATACCAAAAAGATTAGTATACTTAAAAAATACTAATCTTGATATTATTGATAAACTTCAAAAAGATGAAGTAAGTGAACAAGAAAAGGAATATAATGAATCAAGAGTATTAATTAATCCAGTTATTAAAAAAAGAGAAGGACTTACTAAATATTGGGAAGCATGTGCAAGTTGTTTAGATAATTTTGGATTAGTTAGAAGACCTTATAAAATTAATGTTGAATATTATGATATAAATGGAGATTTTCATAATGAAACTTTCACTGGTTTTGAATCAACAGTACTTTCACATGAAATGGATCATTTAGATGGTATTTTGCATATGGATATTGCAGACGAACTATTAGTTATGAAAAGTGATGATAGAAAGAAATTTCGTCAAAAGCATCCTTACCAAGTAGTTTATAAAGAAGGAAAATATGAGAATTATTTAAATGAAGAAAATAAAAATTTAACTAAACATAAATAATTGTCTATTTTCAAAAGACATTTTATAAGTAAAAAACTATTATAATTTTAAAGAGGTGAGATTATGAATACATTAAAACAGATTGAAATTTTAAAAGAAAAACTTACAAAATTATTTAAAGAAATGTTAGATTTTAAAAATATTTCTTATAAAAAAGATATGGACTTTTTCAATTTACTAGAACTCACATCAATTCACTATAATAGTTTTTCTGTTTATTTTGATTATGCTTTTTATGGTTTAAAGTATTATTCTTTTCCACCTAATTATGATGACTATGATTTAGATGATGAAGAATTAGAAGTAACTGATGAATCTAATCTTAAAAGCTTAAAGGAACTTTATGATGCTTTGACAGAAGAAGGAAGTGATTATAAAGTTCATGCTTTTGATTATGTGGATATTAAATTAGAAGATGGACAAACTTTAAAAGAACTTGCCTCTCTTAAATTAGAAAAGTTTGGACCTTTATTTAAAGAAATGCTTGATTTTATAAATTTTGAGATTCCTCAAGGTAAAAAAAGCGATTTTTACGATTTATGGCACTTAGTGGCTACTGAATATCCTTGGTACTATAGTTTAATTGATCATTTACATTTTATAGTTTATGTAAGCTTAGATGCTAATTATGTTGATCAAATAGACTTAATGGAAAGAACTTATAAGCGTCTTAAAAATTATAAAGATGAATTTAATTATTACGTTTCTAAATATAAAGATATAATAGAAAAGAGAAATGATTGGAAAAAGGAATGTGAGTTTGCAGAAAAGCAAGGTGATGAAAAAAAATCATGTGAATTAATGTATAAAGATCCTTATAATGAAATATTTTTTCCTTTATCAGAAAATGACTTTGAATATATTGAAGAAGAGTAACGAAAGTTACTTTTTTTTGTTTATTATCTAGAATTATTGTACATCCTATGGGTAAGGGGTTTTGACATTAGAATCATCTTATGTTAGTATAACAACCACTCAGGGGGATTTTATGAGTAGATTTTATAAAAATAAGTTATTAAAAGAAAGTTTATGTTTTATTCTTATACTTTCAATTATTACTTTTGGATATATATTATTTTACAATTATGTTTATTCTTCGATTGATGTCAAAGTAAAAAATGATAAAAATATTGCTTATAATTCTAAAGATTACAATATTGAGAATTTTGTTTTAAATAGCAATGGTAAAATAAAAAGAGTTTTAAATAAGATTGATACTAAAGTTGTTGGTAAGCAAGAGGTAGTATTAGAAGTTACAAAGTTTAATATTTCTAAAAATGTTTCTTTTTATGTTGATATAATAGACAATGTTTCTCCTGTAATAACAATTAAAGAGAAGGTAATTAATATTACAGAAGGAGAGGAATTAGATTTAAATAGCAATATTTTATCGGTTATTGATGATGTAGATGGAAGTATTTCTTATATATCGTCAAATGATGTGAATGAAAAAAGTAAAAAGTATTATACTATTAATAGTGATTTTAATAAGGATATTGCTGGTAATTATGAAGTTGAAGTTAAAGCTGTTGATAATAATTTAAATATTTCTAAAGAAAGTTTTACTGTCAATGTTGAGCCAAAAGTTGTATTTAAAAAGATATATAATAAAGATGCAGCAGCAAATAGTAAGGGAGAAGCGATAGCAACTTTAGCTGAGAATTTGATTGGACGAGCATATGTTGCATTTGGAAATGATTTATCAGGTTTTGATTGTAGTGGTTTTGTTCAATATGTTTACTCTCAAAATGGGATTGGAATAAGTAGAGGTTCATCTACTCAAGCAAGTGATGGTGTTGGAATTTCTTATGATAATGCTAAACCAGGTGATATACTTATTTGGGGATATAGTAATGGATATGTAACTCATTCAGCTATTTATATAGGTAATGATACCATGATTCATGCAGCTAATCCGAGTACTGGAGTTATAAGAAGTAGTGTTTCAGGCTGGACAAGAGGTTCAAATGTTGAAGTTTTGTACGTTAGAAGACTTATATCATAATATATGTATAATTTTTTATATATTGTAAATCCTATTTCTAGGAGGTAATATATGGAAACTATACAAAAAGTTTTATTAGTATTAACTATAGTTGGAGCCATAAATTGGGGACTTGTTGGATTATTTGATATAAATTTAGTTTCTTCATTATTTGGTGGAACTACTTTTATGGCTAAAACGATTTATACTCTAATTGCCATAGCTGGTATTGTTAATATAGGAATTTTATTTAATAACTTAGAGGCAGAATAATTGTTAGACAATTAATTTTGTCTTTTTTTTTGACTTTATTTTTAGTACAATAAAATTGTTGAATTTATTAATCTTTTTTGGGGGAATTATGGAAGAGAAAATTATTGATTTATTAAAGTGTGCTAAAAGGCCATTATCTTTAGATAAGATTATGGAAAAAATTGGAATAGAATCTTTAGAAGAAAAAGAAGAAATTTTGATGATTTTAGATAAGAAATTAGAAGAATATTCTATTATTAAAACTGCAAAAGATAATTACGTTTTGTTAGAGAAGACTTCATTTAGAAAAGGTCGTTTTTATGGAGATAGAAACGGTGAAGGTAAAGTTGTTGTTAATTATCCTTGTGTCTTAGAAGATGGTAGGAAGTCTATTAAGGAAATCTCGTATGATATTTTAGCTTCACAAACTAATGGAGCGATAGATGGTGATTATGTTTTAGTTAATTTGTATTCTTCTAAGAAAAATGGACCACTTTTAGGAAGTGTTAAATCAATAATTGAAAGAAACTTAAATAATATTACTGGTATTATATATTCTATTGGTAATAAAACTTTTGTTAATCCTATTGATAAGAAAAAAAGAAATCTTAAAATAATGCTTGATGATAAGGAATTTGATGGATTAAGAGTTGCAGTTAGTTTAAATGAAAAAATTGATGATAATACATATCGCGGAACTGTAAAGAGACGATTTAATCATATTTTTGATCCAACTGAGGATATTTTATGGGAAGCTTTTAAATGCGGTTTAGAATATGAATTTAGTAACGAAACATTGGAAGAGGTAAAGAATATTCCAGATGTTGTTAGAGATATTGATAAAGTTGGAAGGTCTGATTTTACAGATTGGGAAATCTTTACAATAGATGGGGCAGATACAAAAGATATTGATGATGCACTTAGTTTAAAGAAATTAGATAATGGTAATTATTTAGTTGGTGTTCATATCGCGGATGTTAGTAATTATGTTAAAATTGATTCTGCTTTAGAAAAAGATGCTTTGAAAAGAGGAACTAGTGCTTATTTAGCTGGAAAAGTTATTCCTATGCTACCTAAAGAATTATCAAATGGTATTTGTTCTTTGAATCCTGATGTGGAAAGACTTGCTATTTCGTGTCTTATGGAAGTGGATACAAACGGATTAGTAGTTAATCGAAATATTTGTAAAAGTGTTATTAAATCTAAGAAGAAAATGACTTATAAAGAAGTTAATAATATTTTGCATGACAGGGAATATGACGTATCATATCAAAAGCATATTAAAACTTTAAAAGAATTAAATGAGCTTGCTTTGATTTTAAAAAATAATAGAATTAAGGCTGGAGCTTTGCAATTTTCAAGACCTGAATTAAAGATTAGTTATGATGAATATGATAAGGTAAGTTCGATTGATGTTGATAATAATGATTTAGGTGAAAATCTAATTGAAGAATTTATGCTTCTTGCTAATGAAACTGTTGATAAGTACTTATCTTCAAGAAATTTGCCTTGTATTCATCGTATACACGATATTCCAGATTTTGAAAGAATGGAGAACTTCTTTAGATTACTTAGTGCGATTGGACATGAATATTTAGAACATGATTATTATGATTGTTGTCTTTCGTTATATGATTTGCAAGATTTAGAAAAATTTATAAGAAAGCAAGGTAGAATTTCTGATGTTTTATCTTCAAATTTGATTAGATGTATGTCTCGTGCTAAATATAGCACTGATAGTATTGGTCACTTTGGGCTTGCAAAAGAGCACTATTGTCATTTTACTTCTCCTATAAGGAGGTATCCTGATTTAGCAGTACATCGTATATTAAAAGCTGACTTGGATGATATAGACATCCACAAATATTGCTCTAAACTTCCTGAAATTGCATTACACTCTTCAAAAACTGAACGAATGGCTTTTGATGCAGAAATGCAAACTCTAAAAATGAGATGTTGTGAGTATATGGAAAAATTTGTAGGAGAAGAATTTAATGGTGTAGTAACTGATACTAGTCAAAAAGGCTTGTTTGTGCAATTAGATAATTTTATTGAAGGAAGAGTTTCAATAAAAAATTTACCAGGTCATTATATTTATAGTGAAAGTGATTATTCATTAATATCATTAGATGAAAAAGATGATTATACAGTTGGTGATTATTTAAAGTTAAAGTTATTATCTACTAATAAAGAGAAAAAAGATATAGATTTTGAAGTGGTTCGAAAGTTAGAAAATGTCAGAGCAGATATTCCTAAGGTAAAGAAAAAAGTTAAGTAATAATACTTAAAATCCTATTTGTATTTAATAGGATTTTATTTTTTTGAAATTTGACTAAGAAACTTTAAACGTGTTATTATTTTTCATGTAGAAATTTTTTTGTTTCTATAAAAATAAAAGGGATAATATATTTATTTGAATTAATTAGATAGTGTTGATAATTTTTATTTAAAATGTTATCATATTTAATGAGAATAGGGGTGGCAAAATGGATTTTGTTATTGTTTTCTTTAGAGATGTTTTAGATGGTCCTTTGTATATAGCTATTGTAGTTATCAACTCTATTTTAATATGTTCTTGCATTGGTTATTTAGCAGAACAATCATTAAATAGAAAAAAAGCAAAAGAAAAATATGCTAATACATATACTAGTGTAGGTAACTCAACAGGGGTGAGTGTTTCTCAGACTATTCCGCAACAAGGTATGCAACCTAATGTTGCAAGCAATCAACCTGCTGTAGTTCAACAAACTGTCAATCCTGGTGTTACTCAACAACAAGTTGTACAAGGTTTGCCACAACAAGGTGTGCAGCCTAATGTAGGTAATAATACTCAAATAAAATAAGTAGATGAGGAGATGGTGTAATGTCTATTTCAACGAGTGAGTTGTTATCAATTTTACAAGATTTAGGGGATATTTTATTAGTTTGGCTAATTTTTTATTATATACTTAAAAATATTAAAAATAATTTGAAGCTAAGTTTATTATTTAGAGGAGTCTTTATAATAATAATTTTAAAAGTTATAAGTGTAGTGTTTGGCTTTGTAACTATAGGATTACTTCTTGAGTATGTTATCCAGTGGGGACCAATTGCATTAATAGTAATTTTCCAACCTGAAATTAGAACTATTTTGGAGCAATTAGGAAGAAGCCAATTACTTGGAAGGCATAAAGTATTAACTCTTGATGAAAGAGAAAGAATGGTTTATGAATTAATTAATGCTATTGATTATTTAAGAAAAGAAAAAATTGGTGGCTTAATTGTTATAGAGCGAGATATAAGTCTAGCTAACTATATTGATAAGGCTAAGAAGTTATATGCAGATTTATCAAGTGATTTATTGATAGCAATCTTTTATGAAGGAAATCCACTACATGATGGTGGAGTAATTATCCAAGGTGATAGAATTACTTGTGCAGGAGCTGTATTTCCAACAAGTAATAGTCCTAAAATAAATAGAAGACTTGGAACTAGACATAGAGCTGCTTTAGGACTTGCTGAAGAAACAGATGCTATTTGTATTGTAGTTTCAGAAGAAACTGGTCGAGTTTCTATTGCATTAAAAGGTGATATGCTATATAACTTAACTTTAGATGATGCAAGAATGATTTTGATAGATGAATTAAAACCAAAACAAGAGGTTGAAGAAGAATTATTAGTAGATGAGGAAGAGATATATGAAGAAAATAATTAAGTTTTTTATAAAATTATTTAGTCCTATTGCATCATTCTTCGACCGTTTCTTAATAACTCCAATTACAAGACTAATGTTAAAAGTAATGGAAATTTGTAAGGGAAATGCTAAAACTATTGACAAATTTGCTAGTAAAAAGTCAACTTTATTGGTAATAAGTTTATTACTTGCTTTTTGTACATTTATAATTGTTGATCAACAATCAAATGTTATGATTGATCAATATGCTGAAATATTATACGATAGACCAGTAACTGCTATATTTAACGAAGAGTTATATGTTGTTGAAGGTCTTCCAGAAACAGTTGATATTACTTTAGTTGGTCAAAAAAGACATATCTTTTTAGCAAAACAGGCTCCTTCTCAAGGAGTATCAGTTGATTTAACTGGTTTAAAACCTGGTAATCATAAAGTAACTATGAAGTATACACAAAAATTGAAATCTTTGGATTATAAATTAGATCCTTCAACAGTTACAGTTACTATTTATGAAAAGAAAAGTAAAAATAAAACTTTATCTGTTGATGTTTTACATCAAGATGATTTAGATTCAAAATTATATATTAGTAATGTTGAATTAGATAGAACAACTGCAATTATTAAAGGAGCTGAATATAAGCTTAATAAGGTTGCTACTGTTAAAGCTTTAGTTGATGTTAATGACATACCAAAACAACAAGCTGGAGAGATAACTTTAAAAGATGTTCCATTAGTTGCTTATGATGCTAATGGTAATATGGTAGATGTAGAAATTGTTCCTTCT
The DNA here is from genome assembly GCA_949451605.1 of uncultured Bacilli bacterium. Lineage (GTDB taxonomy): Bacteria > Bacillota_I > Bacilli_A > RF39 > UBA660 > RUG14891. Next base: position 126,649 of record CASTSB010000005.1, on the reverse strand, counting down.
AAGGTAACTGCGAAACTTACAATTACATCTCCAAGTAAGGAAATTCCTATAAAGGTTGTTCCAAAAGGTAATATCGCCTTTGGTAAGGCAATTAAATCAATGACTACAAGTGTTTCAACTGTAACAGTATATGGAACACAAGAAGCTGTTGACGAAATAGAACAAATTGAAGCAGTTATAGATGTTGATAAGCTAGATAAAGATAAGGAATTTAAAGTTAATCTTAAGAAACCTGCAGGAATTACTGAACTAAGTACAAAAACTATTACAGTAAATGTTTCTATTGATTCTTCAATTAGTAAAGATTTTGATAATATTTTAATTCAAACAAGAAACTTAGATACTACTAAATATAAAGTTCAAGCAGCAACTGAGGCAGATAGACAAGTTACTGTAGTAGTTAAAGGTAGTGAACAAGCTATTAGTTCTGTTGATACTTCTAAAATCTATGCGTATATTGACCTTGAAAAATATGGTGTTGGTACTCATGATGTTGATGTAGAAGTAACAGGTGATGATTTAAAATTATCATATTCTTCAAAAACTAAGAAAGTAAGAATAATTATAACTGAAAAATAAGATTGAATAGAGTCTAGATAAGACTCTATTTTTTTTGTAATAAAATAAATTATTTGCCATAGTATTTATTAGAATATTTAGAGGTGAAATATGAAAAAAATATTTTTATTATTTATTATGGTTTTATTGGTAAGTGGTTGTTCTAAGGTAAATAAAGAAAGTGTTGTAAAAAATTTTACTAAAAAAGTTAATACTGCTGACTCTTATTTTCTATCTGGAGATTTAGAGTTAAGAAATAATGATGAAATATATAATTATGCAGTTGAAGTAAGTTATGAAAAAAAATCATTTTATAAAGTGTCTTTAAAGAATAAGTCAAATAATGCAACACAAATAATTTTAAAAAATGAAGATGGTGTTTATATCTTAACTCCGTCATTAAATAGAAGCTTTAAATTTCAAAGTGATTGGCCTTATAATAATTCACAAATTTATTTATTAAGTGCTTTAGTTAATGATATGAAAAATGATTCTAATATAAAATTTAAAAATGAAAACGGTAATTATACTTTGACTACTAAAGTTAATTATCCTAATAATAAAGATTTAGTTAGTCAAAAGATAATAATGTCTGATAAATTGAAATTGAAAAAAGTTACTGTATACGATAAAGAAAATATCCCTTCTATGGAGTTTAAAATTAAAAAAATTGATTATTCTCCTTCGTTTAAAAAGAACTATTTTAAATTGAATACAATAATGGAAACTTATTCTATTACTGATGAAGCTGAAAAGACTATGACATTAGAAGATGCAATTTATCCTTTAGTTCTTCCTACTGGTACAACTCTTGCGAATGAAGAAAAGATAGCAAAGACAAATGGTGAAAGAGTTTTAATGACATTTGATGGAGATAAGCCTTTCTTATTAGTAGAAGAAACAGTTAATGTTGAGGATGAATTTACTGTTATACCTACTAATGGTGAGCCTTATCACTTAATGGATACATTAGGAGTAATGACAGATAATTCTTTATCTTGGGTAACTAATGGTATTGAATATTATATTGTCAGTGATGTTTTGAATCAGGATGAATTAGTAGAAATTGCACAATCTATATATGTTTTACCTACAATGAAATAAATCTTTACCTTTTATTTTTCATTATGATATAATGAATGCAGGGTGGTAAAGATGAAAAAAAATAATGTGAAAAAACATATAAAAGTAAATATTGATAATAAAAAAATAGAATTAAGTACTGAGCTTAAAACAGCTCTTTGGACTGTAGGAATAGTTTTAGTTGTATTAGTTTCTTTTTACTTTATAGCTAATGGAATGTCTGACTATAATAAGGAAGAAGAAAAGGAAGAAGAAAGTATTATTCAATTTACTGAAATTTTAGCTGGTTCTAGTTTTAATAGAGAAGATAAAAAATACATAGTAGTATATTTTGACATGGATGATGTTGATAGTGATGATACTTCTACTTTAACTAGTGCAGTAACTGGTTATCACGATCCAGAGGACTCAACTGCTTTATATACTTGTGATTTAAGTAAGTCTTTTAATAAGAAGTATATAACTGATAAAGAGGTTAATAGAAGTCCTAAAGATATAAACGAATTAAGTATTAATGGACCAACTCTTATTAGATTTGAAGATGGTAACGTGAAGGAGTATATAACTGGAGCTAAAGAAATCGAAAAATATTTAGTAGGAGATTTAGAAAATAATGAATAAAAAAGGCAGTAATATGTCTTTTTTTATGTTATTATATTTTTGAATACTTGAGGTGATAATATGATTAATAAAAATAAGAAAAATGATATAAATGAACAAAAAAAGGAAGATAACAAAGAAAAAATAGCTAAACTTTTTGGAAGAAAGTCAAAAAGAGCAAGAACTTTTTCTAGTTTTGAAGTTGGCTTTTTATTATTTATATTTTTAATGTTTGGAATAGTATTAGGGTGTATGATAACATTATGTGGCAAATCTGTTTTGGGTTTTAAGCTAGATGGTGATTTATTAGAGTTTACTAGTGTTTATAATTATATTAAAAATAATTACTATGAAGATGTAGATTCTAAGGAATTAATTAAATCTGGTATTTCAGGAATGCTTGGATCACTAGATGATGAATATTCTTACTATATGGATAAGGAAAATACTGAGTCTTTTAATACAACGGTTGATGGTAAGTACATTGGTATTGGATTAACTATTCAATATTATGAAGGAGTAACTACTATTATAGATATGTATGAATCTTCTCCTGCTGCAAAATCTGGATTAAAGGCTGGAGATATTATAATTAAAGTAAATAATAAGGATGTTACTAAAAAGGATTCAAATCAAATAGCAAAAATGATCTCTGGTAAAATTGGAAAAGAAGTCACTATTACTGTTAAAAGAGATTCTAAAGAATTAACTTTTAAAATGAAGGTTGCTGAAATTGATATTCCATCAGTATTTAGTGAAGTAAAAGCAGAAAATAATCATAAAATCGGTTATATTGCTATTGATAATTTTGCTGCTAATACTTATAAGCAATTTAAAAAGCATATTGAAAGATTAGAAAAAAATGGAATTGAGTCATTAATAATAGATGTTAGAGATAACAGTGGTGGGCATTTATCTCAAGTAAAAGAAATATTAGAATTATTCTTTGATAAGAAAAAAGTTTTATATCAAATTGAAACAAAAGGTAAGGCAGAAAGAGTATATTCATCAACAAATGATTCAAGAAAATATGAAGTTGTTATATTAACTAATGAAGCAAGTGCCTCAGCTTCGGAAGTTTTAGCAGTATGTTTTAAAGAAAACTATAAGAAGTCTACTGTTATAGGTACTACAACTTACGGTAAGGGAACTGTTCAGAAAGCTGTTGATTTATCAAGTGGCAGTAGTATTAAATTTACTACTCAAAAGTGGTTAACTCCAAGCGGTGAGTGGATTAATGAAAAGGGAGTTAAACCAAATATTGAAATTAAAAATAGTGAAGACAGTGAAGAAGATTTACAATTAAAGGAAGCTATTAAAGTTTTAGCAGAATAATAAAGGAGTCTTATGACTCCTTTATTGTGCAATTAATTATAAGTTGTTTACTTTTATTATTTGGACTACAAGTTGTTAATACTAGTTGTTTTTGTGGTAATTTAGTTATTTCTAATGTACCGTCTTTTTCAATTTCATAACTTTCTAATACTTGATAGTAATAAGTTTTGTTTTTGTAAATTAAAGTAATTTTGTCTTCTTTATTTAATTTGTTTAAATTCCTAAAATAAGCAAATAATCCATTTCCTGAGTGTGCCGCGATAAACATGATGCTTTCGGGATTTGATGGTTCAATACTACCTTTTAAAATAGTTATATTTTTATCAACATTGTTATATTCACTATCTATATCATATAATTTGGAATTAATATTAATTTTATCTATTATTAGTTTACCAATGCTAGAATCATTTATATTTTGTATATCTTCTATTACTTCTTTCTTATTATTTATCTTCTTTATTACTTTATATTGTTTATTAACATTATTAGTTTTGACCTCTTTTTGATTAGTATTATAAATTATTAGACAGCTAATAATAAAAAATAATAATAGGAATAAATATTTTAAACTTCTTTTTAGCATATTAACTTTATTATAAATTCTAATAACAGTTCTATAATATTTAAATTTTTTCTAGTATTAGGAACTTCAATTTTATAATCTTTTAGTTCAAGTAGTATTTCATCATTATTATTAACTTCTATAATTATTGGATTAACTTTTTTGTAGCCTTCTGTAGTAGTTAGCTGTTTTATTGTGTATTTTCCATAGGGAAGTACTATTTCAGCATAACCCTCTTTATTAGTTTTTATAGTCTCCACTAATTTTTCATTACAATCATAAATATTAAATATAATATTTTCTTCAGGTTTAAAATTACTATCTTTTCCATATTTTTTTATTATTTGTATTTTCTTTTTTATTACTTGATTTTCTATAGTTAGTTCTATGTTTGTGTTATTTTTATTTATTTCAAATTCAAAGATTTTACTATTTAATTGATATCCCTTTCCAGCTTTGATTTCTTTCAAATAATATTTTCCAAAGTCCAGTCCTTCTAATTTTCCATACCCATCTTTATCTATTTCTATTTTACATATAGATTCATTGTTTTTAAAAATCTCAAAAATTGCCCCACTTAATGTTGCTTCTCCATAAGGTAAGGAATTTTTATTATCAGAATCAATTTTATTTATTTCTAGTTTAGTTTTAATTGTTTTTAAATTGAACCCAATTTTTTCATTAGAAATAGATCCAGGTATTATTGTGTTTTGACTATTATTTGATTCAAAAAATATTGCAGGAGCATTATTAAGATTTTCTTTTCTTTCAAGAGTAAATTGATGATCTCCTTCATTAAACGAACTTGTTTCAATAATAAGTTTGTTATCTTTTATAATTCCAGTCCATGGATTTTTATAATTATTTAATACTTTATTAGTATCTTCTATTATTGCAGTTTTTCCATTTACAATTTCGATAGTTTGTCCTTTAAAGCTTGGTTCTTTAAAATGATTCTCAACTAAGTTTTCTATTTCATTTATTTCATTATTAAATATATTAATATAATTACCATTTAAGCTATCGGTAAAATAATATATTCCATTTGGATCAGCTTCTTTCCAAATTAATAATTGAGTTATTGCATACCATTTAATATCAGTATGATTCTGATAATTATAACCATAAAAGGCTAATGCTTTAATTCTTTTTAGTTGATTTTCATTTAGATTATAAGGTTTTTCAGTTGAGGTGTAATTTTCAGATTCATTAAAGAAAGCTTCTGGCTCAATACAATAGGCAAATTTATTTGTTCCTTTTTCTCTAAAAAGTCTTGCTTTTTGATAATAAATAGTATTTTTATCATTACTTGGAGATTTGTTCATCCAAATGCCATCAATATATTCAGCTTCATAAAACTTTGTATCTTTTGCATTTACTGTGATTCCTTTACCTATAAAAATTGCACATAATAATATTAAGAAAATTATATATTTTTTCATTATAATTCCTCCTTTTTTTCTTAACGATTAGGATGATAACATCGTAGAATTATTTAATCAAATCGTTAATTTAGTTAATTCTTTTAAATTGTTTTTTAAATTTTTTATTTTCTATAGAGAAATTATTTATTTCTGATAGTGTATCTTTTTTGAAAAAACAAGTTTTATGATATAATAAATTTTGAAGAGGTGATTAAATGACCGATATAGAAATTGCTAGAAATTGTAAAAAACAAAATATTAAAGAAGTTGCAAAGAAACTTAAATTAAATGAAGAAGATTTAATACTTTATGGTGATGATAAAGCTAAGATTAAGAAGAATATAGATGGTATAAATGGTAAACTGATTTTAGTTACTGCTATTTCTCCTACTCCTTTGGGAGAAGGAAAAACTACTGTTAGTATAGGACTTGCAGATGCTTTAAGTTCTTTGAAGAAAAATACTGTTGCAGTATTAAGACAGCCATCAATGGGACCTGTATTTGGTATTAAAGGAGGAGCTACTGGTGGAGGCTATAGTCAGGTTGTTCCTATGGAAGATATAAATTTACATTTTACTGGGGATTTTCATGCAATTACTAGTGCAAATGATTTATTATGTGCAGCAATTGATAGTCATATTTATTTTGGAAATAAATTGGATATTCAGGAAGTAAGATTTCATAGATGCTTAGATGTAAATGATCGTGCTTTAAGAAGAGTAAGACTTGATAATAGGGAAGAAGTATTTTCAATTACTGCGGCTAGTGAAATAATGGCTTTATTTTGTTTAGCTTCTTCTATAGATGATTTGAAAAAACGCTTAGGTAATATAATTATTGGAACTAATAGTAAGGGAGATAATGTATATGCTAAAGATTTACATATAGAAGGGTCTTTAGTAACTTTATTAAAGGATGCTTTTTATCCAAATCTAGTTCAAACGTTAGAAGGAACTCCTGTAATAATACATGGTGGCCCATTTGCTAATATTGCTCACGGATGTAATAGCGTTGTAGCTACAAAAATGGGACTTAATTTGGCAGATTACGTTGTTACTGAAGCAGGATTTGGTGCAGATCTTGGAGCTGAAAAGTTCTTTGATATAAAATGTAGGAAGAGTGAATTGAAACCAAATTGTGTTGTTTTAGTTGCTACTATAAAAGCATTAAAATATCATGGTGGTGTTTCTAAGGAAGATGTATTTTTAGAAAATAATGAGGCTTTAAATAATGGTTTAGAAAATTTAAAGCAACATGTTTCAAACTTACAACAATTTGGAGTAAATGTTATTGTATGTTTAAATCGTTTCAATTCTGATTTAGATAGTGAAATATCAATTGTTAGAGAATGTTGCCAAGAATTAGGCGTATCTATGAAAGTTTCTTCTGCTTATGCTGATGGTGGTTTAGGGGCTGTAGATCTTGCTAAAGAAGTAATAGATGAGTCTAACAAGCCTAGTAATTTTAAAGTTTTATATTCTAATGAGATGACAATCAAAGAAAAAATTGAAACTTTGTCAAAAAAAATATATCATGCTAGCGATGTTACTTATAGTGAAGAAGCTATTTCTAAAATCAATCAACTAAAAGGAACTATTTTTAGTAAGTATCCTTTATGTGTTGCTAAGACACAATATTCTTTTTCTGACGATGCTAAAAAGGTAGGAGTACCTAAGAATTTTGCAATCGAGGTAAAGAATCTTGAAGTATTAAATGGAGCAGAGTTTATAACCATTTATTTGGGAAATATAATGACAATGCCTGGCTTATCAAAAAATCCTAATTATGAAAAAATTGATTTTATAAATGGAAATATAGAAGGGTTATCATAAAAAAAGCATTCATTTGAATGCTTTTAATTTGTTTCATTTTGATTATTTTCTGGAGTTGTAGTTGTATTATCATTTTCTGGCGTATTTGGTGTAATTACTGTAGGTGCTTTTGGAGTAGGAGTAAATATTTCAATATTAGCAGTATATAGTTTGTTGTTATAAGTTATACTGTATTGATATATACCTTCTACATTGGTTTTTACAGAACTTAGATTTAATACTATATTTTCAATTATTTCTTCTGGTATTTTTTCTTCTATGTAAGTTGAAAGATTAGTATCTAAAATACTGTCTTTTTCTAATTTTAAATTTTTTAGTGTAAGTGTTACTTTAGGCAATTCTTTTTCTGTTATTATAAACGTTCCATTATACTTTTTGTTTTTGTAAGTTATAGTATATCGATAAGTTCCTGCTTCTTGAACATTTACTTCTGAAGTATCTAGTTTTAAAGATTTTAAAACACTAGTTTCTAAATTTTCTATATCTTTTAAATAGTCTTTAACATCTACACTAAGTGGAGTATTAATTTCTAGCGACATATCTTTTAGTTTAATTTCATTTGTTTTTGATTCTGCTACTTTATTAGATGTAACACTTAAATTATATCTAGTTTGTGTTATTGTTGTTTCTTTGGTATTCATAACTAAGCCACTACCAATAAAAGAAAGCCCCCAACATGCTAAAGTAAATGATATTACTTTTAAATCTTTTGTTTTCATAATACACAAGCTCCTATCTTTATCATATTCATTATATTATACTTTATTTATAATCTCAAGAATTTTGTTGAAATTTAGTAATTCTTAACATATAATATAGCTGAGGTGAGGATAATGACTTTTGTTTGGGCAATGCTATTTCTAATCTTTATTTTTATTGAGATCGCAACTGTAAACTTAGTTACAATTTGGTTTGCGTTTGGAAGTATTATTTCTTTATTTGCAGCACTTTTTATTGAAGAATGGATATGGCAATTAGTAATCTTTATTGTTTCAAGTCTTATAAGTTTAATAATTACTAAACCTATTGTTTCAAAGCTTAAGGTTAAGAATTTTACTCCAATGAATACTGATAGAGTAATAGGAAAAAGGGGCGAGGTAGTTAAGAAAATTACGCCAAAGGATAAAGGCGAAGTAAAAGTACTTGGTTCTATTTGGACAGCTATAAGTGATACTACTTTAGAAGTAGGAGAAGATGTAGTAGTTGATAAAATAGAAGGAGTTAAACTTATCGTTAGTAAGGAGAAAAAGTAATTATGGAAATTGGTTTAATATTAATAATTGTTATTATACTTATTGGGATAACTGGTATAAAGATTATCCCACAATCTAGAGCTTCAGTAGTTGAAAGACTTGGAGCTTATCATAGAACAATGCAAACAGGACTTCACTATGTAATACCTTTCTTTGAAAGAGTAGCAAGTAGTGTAAGTTTAAAGGAAATCGTTAAAGATTTTGCTCCACAACCAGTTATTACAAAAGATAATGTTACTATGCAAATTGATACTGTTGTTTATTTTCAAATAACAGATTCTAAGCTATATGCTTATGGAGTAGAAAATCCTGTTAGTGCTATTGAAAACTTAACAGCTACTACTCTTCGTAATATTATTGGTGAATTAGAGCTTGATGAAACTTTAACTAGTCGTGATGTTATTAACACAAAAATGCGTGCTATTTTAGATGAAGCTACTGATCCTTGGGGAATTAAAGTTAATCGTGTAGAAGTTAAAAATATTATTCCTCCAAGAGATATTCAAGAAGCTATGGAAAAACAAATGAGAGCAGAACGTGAAAGACGTGAAGCGATTTTAAGAGCAGAAGGAGAAAAGAAGGCTGCAATACTTACTGCTGAAGGTGAAAAAGAAAGTACTATTTTAAGAGCTGATGCTAAAAGAGAAGCTAAAATTAGAGAAGCAGAAGGTGAAGCAGAAGCGATTATTAAAATTCAAGAAGCTACTGCTCAAGGTCTTAAATTATTAAAAGATGTTAAAATGGATGATGCTGTTTTAAAATTAAAAAGCTATGATGCTTTAGTAAATGTTGCTAATGGACAATCTACTAAGATTATAGTTCCTAGTGATTTACAAAATTTAGCAACTATTGGTACAACATTATCTGAGACAATGAAAAAAGATAAATAAATAAAAAAAACCACTTAGTGGTTTTTTATTTTAAATAGAAAATTATAATTATTTGAAATAGAAATATTATGGGTATTAAATATTTAAAAATTAATTTTTTAGTTTTGTGATGAAATAAATACATTGCGAATATTGCTCCAAGACTACCTCCACCCAAACATAAAGTAATTAAGTAAAATTCTTTTATTCTCCACTTATTATTAATAGCTTTATATTTATCTATGACAAATATTATAAATGTTAATAAATTGATAGAAATTAAATAATAATTAATCATAAATTTTTACCTTGATAAGAATCTCTTTTTACCATTTCTTTATCAATATCATTTAAGACACAGAATTTTTTTGTTAACCATTGTGGCTCAATTAAATCTTCTATTTTAGGATCTCCAGTAATTCTATGAATAACTATTTCTGCTCTTAACAATTCTAATTGATCTATAACTATATCAATATATTCTTCTTTAGACAGAATATGAAATTCTTTGCTTTTATATAGCATTTCTAAAGGTGTATCTTTAGTTATACTTAACATATGTATTTTTATTCCTTGTATATTTAATTTATTTAAATATCTAACTGTGTTTAACATATCTTCTTTAGTTTCATATGGTAAACCATTTATTATATGAACCACAACATCAATATTTCTTTTATTAAGTTTTTCTACCATTTCTTTAAAGCACTCTAGGGAATGGCATCTATTTATTAATTTACTTGTCTTTTCATTTATAGTTTGTAATCCAAGTTCTATTGTTAAATAGGTTTTTCTATTTAACTCTTCTAAATAATCTAGACATTCATCACTTATAGCATCAGGACGAGTAGCAATACTAATACCTACAACATCTTTTTCCTTTAAAACGGTATCATGCATTCTTTTTAAATCTTCTACTGGGGCATAAGTATTTGTTCTTGCCTGAAAATATGCTATAAACTTAGCGTTTGGCCATTTGTTAGTCATTACTTTTTTTATTTCAGTGAATTGTTTTTCAATACTATCGAATTTATTACCAGCAAATTCACCACTTCCTGTTTTAGAACAGTATATACATCCTCCAAATCCAACAGTACCATCTATATTTGGACAAGTAAAGCCTGCATTTAAACTTATTTTGCATATTTTGTTTTTAAATTTTTCTTTATAAAAATAATCTAGAGTATGATATCTCTTGTTTGAATTAGTATATTTAAAATTATTCATAACTTACCTCAAAATTCTTTTAATAATTGTAAAAATCGACTAAATTATAGCATAAAAGATATTCAAAATCAATTATTCTATGATATACTGTTTTATAGTAGGTGAAGTATATGGCAACTGTAAAAAGGTTAAAACTTAAAGCACCTTTTGTTTCTCTTTTAAAAGGCTTATTGGTTGTTATTTGCATATTATTAGCTATATTTTTTTACTATTCTTATCAAATTAGTATTTTTACTGATTTAGGATATAGTAAGGAAGCTTCTAAATTTATTCTTTTTAATGGATTAAAAGAATATGTGATTCCCTTGGGAGAAAATAAAACATTAAATGCTGCTTTTGAAAGTACTGATTATAAAAAAGAATATTTAGAGAAATATCAAAATATTAAATATTTTAACCAGGATAAGTTTATCAACAATGTTAATGCTCTTATAAAAAGGGGATATTCTAATAGTAATATTAATATGATATTTGCTCATGGAAATAGTGATGATGTATCTGAGTTTGCTAAAAGAGAAAAAATTAAATATATTGAAGAATTTTTTTCAATACCATATGCTAAGCTAAAAAATTATGATAGATATATTGCCTATGCAGATGAGACTGGGGAAGATGAAGAAACTACAGTATTAATAGTAAATTTAGATTTAGATAAAGAACAATATGTAGATGCTGTAGAAGTTAGTGAGTTTAGTACAACTATGCTTGTTAATAAACATCGAAAATTAGGTGAAGATTTTGTCCCTGATGATTTATCTATTATAGATGAAGAATATGCATCTGAAGAAGGTTTGCAAGCTAGCAAAATAGCAATTAATGCTTTTATTAGAATGTATAAAGATGCTAAAAAAGAGGGATATGATATTTATATTAATTCTGCTTATAGAAGTTATAAAGATCAAGTAGAGACTTGTGAAGTTTATCGTAATTTATATGGAGATAATTATGTTAAAAATTATGTTGCACAACCAGGATTTTCAGAACATCAAACTGGGCTTTCTTTTGATGTAGCAAGTAAAAATAGTAAGGTATTTGCTAATTCTAAAGAGTATGAATGGATGCTTGAAAATTCTTATAAATATGGATTTATCCATAGATTTCCTAAGAAGTATGCTTCCATTACAGGTTTTAATCCAGAACCATGGCATTTTAGGTATGTCGGTAAAAAAGTAGCAAAGTATATCTATGAGAATAAGATTTCTTTTGAAGAGTACTATGCTACATTCTTAGATAATTAGATTTAAAAATAGAATAAGAGGGTGTTATTATGTATCCACTTGGGAGACAATTTGAAGTTGATTCTAGTAAAGCTAAATCAGATAGTAAATGTATATTACAAGGAAGTAAGTATAGAATTTCTGTAATATCTGAGCGTGTTGTAAGACTTGAATATTCTAATAATGGGCAATTTGTTGATTATCCTACTCAGCTAATTAAAAAAAGAAATTTAGGTATTCCTGATTTTAATGCTAGACAAGATAATAATTTATTAGAGATTACTACTAAATATTTTGTTTTAACTTATGTTAAAGAACAGCCTTTTTTAGGGACTAAAGTAGACCCATGTAGAACTTTAAAGATAACTTTAAGAAGTAGGGAAAAAGATCGCCAAAAGGATTGGTATTTTGGTCATCCTGAAGTGAGAAATATGAAAGGTAATATAGTTTCTACTGATACTCCCACTCCAAAAGGAATGGAAAAAGGTTTGTTTTCTTTAGATGGTTTTGTATCAATTGATGATAGTTCAAGTAAGCTTATTATGAAAGATGGTACTTTAGCAGAGCCATTAAATGATCATTTAGATATTTATGTTTTTATGTATGATAAAGATTTTAAACAGGCTTTGTTTGATTATTTTAAGATTACGGGATCTCCTTCGATGATTCCTAGATATGCACTTGGAAATTGGTGGAGTAGAAATGTTTCTTATGATGATAAAAGTTTAAATGAATTAGTTAGAAATTTTGAAAAGAAAAGAATTCCTTTATCGGTTATTTTACTTGATCATGATTGGCATCATAGAAATGCTGGAGAGTTTACTAATTTAAAAGTAGGTTATACATTTAATAATGCTTTATTTAAAGAACCTCAAAAAACAATAGCTAATTTACATAGTAAGGGAATAAAATGTGGACTTATCGTTGATCCTACTCAGGGATTTTATCCACATGAGGCTTATTATAAGCCTGCTAGTGAGTATTTAGGTGTACTTGATTCTAAAGTAATTTTGTTTGATCCATTAAATCCAAAACTTTTAGATGTTTTGTTTAAAGTTTTTTTGCATCCTTTAGAAGCTCAAGGAGTAGATTTTTTCTGGAATGATGCAAATCCTAAAAATGATATCAATAGTTTGTGGATATTAAATCATTATATGTTTTTAGATAGTGGCCGTAATACTTCACAAAGACCAATGCTACTATCACGAAATGGTTTATATGCACCACACAGATATCCTGTTTTGTATGGTGGTTCTACTGAAATTAGCTGGGATACATTAAAGAAAATTCCATTTTTATACTTAAATGCTGCTAATCTAGGTGTAAGTTGGTGGAGTCACGATGTAGCTGGTAATCATGGTGGTATGGAAGATGGGGAACTTTATATAAGATATTTACAATTAAGTGTTTTTTCTCCAATACTTAGATTTCATGGAGCTAGAGGTCCTTACTATAAGAAAGAGCCTTGGCTTTGGGATGTGAAGACTGAGAGTATTGCTGCTGAGTATTTAAGACTTAGACATAGATTAATCCCTTATTTATATACTGAGGCATATAATTATACCAAAGCGGGGACAACTCTTATTCAACCATTTTACTATAATTATATGTGGACTTATGATGATGAGCTTTATAGAAATCAATACTATTTTGGTTCTCAATTGTTAGTATGTCCAATCATTAATCCAAAAGATCGTACAATGAATCGAACTATCCATAAATTCTTTATCCCAGATGGCGTTTGGTATGATTTTGTGACTGGTAAGAAATTTCCAGGTAATAAAAAGTATACATCTTTCTTTAAAGATTCTGATTATCCTGTTTTTGCACATGCTGGCTCTATAATTCCTTTATCTAATAAGAGCGATTATAATAATACTGGTTTGCCTACAGACTTGGAAGTTCAAATCTTCCCAGGAGTTTCTAATGCTTATACTATGTATGAGGATGATGGAATAACTTCACTTTATAAAGAAGGTTATTATTTAAAAACATCTATTGACTATAATTATTTAAAAAACAATTATACTTTAATATTTAGATCTGTAGAAGGTAAAAGTGGAATTGTTCCTGAAAGACGTAATTATAAAGTTGTATTTAAAAATACTAAGCAAGCAGATGATGTGGTAGTTTATTTTAATTCTGATCAGTATCCTGTTGAATCCTATGTTGATGGCAATGATTTTATAGTAGAAGTTAAAAATTGTCCAACTATTGGTCAGTTATCAATAAATTGTAAGGGTAAAGATATTGAAATTGATGCCGTAAGACTTATTAATGATGACGTTAATAGCATTTTAATGGATTTAAAGATTAATACGTATATGAAAGAAGAAATTGCTGGAATAATGTTTAGTAACGAGCCAATAGGTAAAAGACGTATCGCAATTAGAAAAATGAAAAAGAAAGGGTTAGATAAGAATTACATAAATCTATTCTTAAAGTTACTTGAATATATTAATGAAGTTTAGGAGAGTGATAGTTTGCTAGATGAAATAACTGATTTTAAAATTAAATCACTAGAAAAACTAAAAAGTGAAGTTTTGACTAAATATTTAAATGATATTAATTTAGACTTTGAAATGGATTTATATGATAAAGTAGTTGATCACTTTACTTTAGGAGATTTAGATTTAGTTTTTGATAATTACACCTTAAGAAATAAAAGTGTATTTGATAAAAAGAAGATATTAAATATAGTTCATAAATATCAAAATATGTGTTTTTATAACAAAAATAAGAATTATTGGACAGATTCTATTCCAATAGTTCCAATAGAAGACTATAATTTAATACTTTATGAGTTATTAGAAAATTTTGATCTATTAGTTAAGATTTATTTAAATGCAGGAGAAGATGCCTTAAAATTAATTTATGATATAGATAAAGAGAATTTTTATGATAATTCTTTATCTGTTGTGGAAAATCTCAAAAAAAGTTTCGTTAATGAAGAAGTTTTGTTAAGGATGTTGAAAAGAATAACATCAGATGAAGAGTTTAATTTATTAAGTAGTAGTCAAAAAAGAATTCTTCTAAATTATGCTGAAGGAATCTTATATACTTACAATGACCACAATATAAAAATAGTAAATCCAACTGAAGTATCTTCTAAAATTTATTTTAACGCAACTAATGAGCCTATAGAAAAAATAAAAGATAGAAAAGAACATTTGAAAAATTTTTATAAGAAAATTGATAATTTTTCAGAAATTATAGAGAATATATATTATGAATATCAACAAGGAATATTAAGTAGAGGAATATAGAATTGACTCATTAACAAAACCATAATTTAAAAAAATACTTGAAATTATTTAAAAAGTCTAATATACTATGTTTAGTTTTTGAAATATTGTTAGTAGTAGTAGCATTTATTATACTAATTTAGAGAGCTTGTGTTTTGGTGAAAACAAGATAGTAGATATTGTGAACTTGACTGATTTAGTAATATTTAGGGTAAGACCTTTATCTCTTTGAAAGCTGCATAGATGATCTATGAAGTAAGGTGGTACCGCGATAATTCGTCCTTATAGTATTTATAAGGACGATTTTTTTTGGAGGGATTATGCAAGAAGCAATTTTATTTTTAATGACTTTTGTACTAGTACTAATAATTTATGAAATTTTTGTGGTTTCAAAAACAAAAAGATTAAGGAATACAAATAGTAAGAAATTTAAGGATCCAGTAGAGATTAAGTATTTAGTTAATAGGTATAAACTCGATATGAAAAGAGTTGATTATAACCAGTTATTGCAAATAATAGCTATTGTGTCATCTTTTGATATTGCTTTGGTTGTTACCTTAATAAATTTAACAGATATATTTGTGTTGGAAATATTAATTGGTGTTATTAGTGTTTTTTTGATAATTCTTTTGAGTTATCACTTGGTATTTATTTTTTATAAAAAGAAAGGAATGATTAGAAATGATTAATTTTACTGAGATTGAAAAAAAATGGGAAAAGAAATGGTCAGAAGATAATTTATATAAGTTTGATCCAAATAGCGAAAAGAAAAAATTATATTGTTTAGAAATGTTTAGTTATCCTAGTGGAGCTAAATTACACTTAGGACATTGGTATAATTATGCTCCAGTAGATACATGGGCAAGATTTAAAAGAATGGATGGGTTTAATGTTTTTCATCCTATGGGATTTGATGCTTTTGGTCTTCCAGCTGAAAATTATGCTATAAAGACTGGAGTTCATCCTGCTATTAGTACTGATAAAAACATAGAGACTATGGAAGGACAACTTGAGAGAATTGGTGGTTCTTGGGATTGGGGATATGAAATAAAGACATGTAAGGAAGATTATTACAAGTGGACTCAATGGATGTTTTTACAACTTTATAAGGCAGGACTTGCTTATAAGAAAGAAGCACCAGTTAATTTTTGCCCTAAATGCCAAACAGTTCTTGCTAATGAACAGGTAATTGCAGGAGAATGTGAAAGATGTGGCAGTGTAGTATTACGTAAGAATATGAGCCAATGGTTCTTTAAAATTACTGATTATGCAGAAGAACTATTAAATGATTTGGATAAATTAGATTGGCCAGACAGAACTAAGTCTCTACAACGTAATTGGATTGGTAAGAGCGTTGGAGCTTATGTTGATTTTGAAGTTGAAAACTCTGATAAGAAATTTAAAGTTTTTACTACTCGTTGTGATACTTTATTTGGAGCAACTTACTGTGTACTTGCTCCAGAACATGAACTTGTTGATTCAATTGTTACAGCAGGACAAAAAGATCAGGTTGAAACATACAAGTTAGAAGCAAGTAAACAAAGTGAGATAGAAAGAACAAATACTACTAAAGAAAAGACAGGAGTGTTTACTGGTAGTTATGCAATTAATCCAGTAAATGGAAAAAGAATTCCAATTTGGATTAGTGATTATGTATTGGTTAGTTATGGTACTGGTGCTATTATGGCAGTTCCTGCTCATGATGATAGGGATTATGAGTTTGCTAAGAAGTTTAATCTAGAAATCATTCCTGTGTTAGAAGGTGGAGATGTATCTAAGAGTGCATTTACTGGAGATGGAGTACATATTAACTCTTCATTCATTGATGGATTAAATAAAGAAGATGCATTAAATAAAATGTATAAGTTTATAGAAGAGGAAGGCTTTGGCGAAAAAACAACTACTTATAAGCTTAGAGATTGGTTAGTTTCTCGTCAAAGATATTGGGGAGCTCCTATTCCAGTAGTTTATTGTGATACTTGTGGAATAGTACCTGTTCCTGAAAATGATTTGCCAGTTAAATTACCTATGGATGTTGAATTTACTCCTGATGGAGAAAGTCCACTAAAGAAATGTGAATCTTTTATGAAGTGTACTTGTCCTAAATGTGGTAGTGAAGCTAGACGCGAAGCTGATACTTTAGATACATTTGTATGTTCAAGCTGGTATTATTTAAGATATCCAGATGCTTTAAATAGTGAAGAACCATTTAATAAGGACTTAATAAATAAATTATTACCAGTTGATAAATATGTAGGTGGAGTAGAACATGCTTGTATGCATTTGCTTTATGCAAGATTCTTTACTAAAGCTTTAAGAGATTTAGGATACTTGAATTTTGATGAGCCATTTACATCGCTAGTTCATCAAGGATTAATTCTTGGACCTGATGGAGAGAAAATGTCTAAATCTAAGGGTAATACTGTGGCACCTGATCCATTAGTTGATGAATATGGTTCTGATGTATTAAGAGGTTATTTAATGTTTGGATTTAACTATATTGAAGGTGGTCCTTGGACTGATGATGGTATAGTTGCTATTAATAAGTTCTATCATAAAGTAGAAAGATTATGTGATGCTATTACAGCAGATGATAAAAAGATTTTAGAAATAGATAAAGTATTACATTATTCAATTAAAGTAATTAGAAATGATATTGAAAAGTTCCAATTTAATACTTCAATGTCAAAAATTATGGAATATTCTAATATTTTAGTTAAGTATGAACAAGATGGAATTCCTAAGTATTATATTGAACAATTACTTCTTATGCTTGCACCTTTTGCTCCTCATGTAACTGAAGAGTTATGGGAAAGAATTGGTAATAGTTACTCAATTCATAATCAGGATTATCCTATGTACGATGAATCAATTTTGGTTGAAAATGAAAAAGAAATTGCTGTACAAGTAAATGGTAAATTACGTGGAACAGTTATGATAAATGTGGATGATTCTGAAGATATTATTAAAGATAAAGCTCAAAACGAGGAGAATGTAAAAAAACATATCGAAGGTAAAGAAATAGTTAAGATTATTGTTATAAAAGATAAAATTGTTAATATAGTTGTAAAATAAAATATAAATAGTTAGTATAAGCCACTAACTATTTTTTCTTTAAATTGCATATTTCAATAAATTGTGTTATAATATGAGCCTCAGGAGTTGGAAGTATGAGCTTTTATTTTAATGATTATTCTTATGCGGGAAATATAGATAAATTTATTGATACTAGAAATTTTATAGTTGAGGGTTTTGAATACTATAAATATAATAAAGAAGTTTTAGGCTATAAAACGGCTTTACCTACAGAACTTATAAAAATGTATTATGATTTAAATCCGACAGAAGTTGTGTTTGATAATTTGAAAAAATCATTTATAAAAAAATATGTAATAAATGAAAGTGCACTAGAAGGAGTTAATGATTTAACATTACATGGTAAAGAAGAAATAGAAGGATTTAAAGAAATGTATATTTTTATGCATTCTTTAGAATTTAATGATGAATTTGATATATTTTCTTTAAAAGATTTAAATGCTAAGTTATTTTCTTGTACGCCTTATCCAGAATTTGGTGGAAATTTTAGGAGAGAATTTGCTCATTTATCAGGTGTTAAATCTGACTTATGTGATTGGTCTTATATTTATCAAAGATTGTTGGAGCTAGACAGTGATGTTTCTACTTTAAGAGAATTATCTCCTATTATAAAAAATTCATGTAATGCTGAAGCTAGAATTGTATATCTTGATAAATGTGTAGAGCTAGGATGTAAGTTAATCAAAGTTCATCCTTTTAGTGATGGTAATGGTAGAACAATTAGATGTTTTATTAATAAGTTATTAGAAGATGTTGGTTTTCCTTCTGTCTATGTTAAATCACAAGAAAGAGAAGAATATTTAACTGCGATGAACAGAGCATTAGATTTTGAAGACTATAAAGATATTAAAATGTTTTATCATTATAAAATATGTGATTCTATAATTGAATTAGATATTAATAATATGGATGATAAAAATGATAATAATATTAATGATAAAGGGAAGATTAAAAAGTTGAAATAATCTTCTTTTTTTTGACAATTTTTTTGAATTAATATTTTTATATTTATAATGGTGATTATTATGAAAGTTAAAATATTTGATTGTGAAGATGAAGTTGATTTAGAAGAGGCAATAAATGAGTTTTTAACAACTGTTAATGATTTAGTTGATATAAAGTTTCAAGTAGGAGTATCTGTGTTTAGTGAAGAACAAATCTTTTGTTTTTCGGCTATGATTGTTTATAATTAATTTATTTTATTCTTGTGTTCTGATATAATCTAATTAGAATGGAGGTAATTATATGAAAAAGTTGAAAAAAAGTTCCTTTTTAAAGGGCGCATATATTGCTACTTTAGGTATTGTTATCTCTAAAATATTAGGAATATTATATGTTATACCTTTTCATCAGATAATAGGTGATAAGGGAGGAGCTTTATATAGTTATGCATATACTATTTATTTACTTTTTATTTCCATATCTACTGCTGGTATTCCGCTTGCGATTAGTAATCTGGTATCTGAATATCATACTTTGGGAAATTATAAAGTTAAGGAAAGAGTATTTTATTTAGGTAAAAAAATAACCTTTATCTTTGGAATTTGTTCATTTATATTTTTGATGATATTTGCAAAATTATTTGCTAGATTAATTATTGGAGATCTAACTGGCGGTAATACTATTGAAGATGTTGCTTTTGTAATACGAGTTATTTCTACAGCTATTTTAATAGTTCCTGTTTTGAGTGTTTATAGGGGATATTTTGAAGGACATAGATTTATGGAACCTCCTAGTATTTCTCAAGTTCTTGAACAAGTTATTAGAGTTTTAGTTATTTTAATTGGAAGCTTTTTAGTTTTAAAAGTTTTTAAATCATCAGTTAGAAATGCTGTAGGGATAGCCGTTTTTGGTGCTACTGTTGGAGCAATTGTTGGATACTTGTATCTTTTTAAAAAGAAGCTCAATAACAAAAATAAATTTAAGTATGCTAGTTCTAATTTAATACCAGTAAGTGATAAAGAAATTACAAGAAAAATTATTTATTATGCTTTTCCATTAATCATGATTGATGTATGTAAGTCAATGTATGGATTTGTAGATACTTTTACAGTAGTTTCATCTTTAGTTAAATATTCTGGTTATAGTGTAAATGATGCTGAAATGATTTTAAGTATGTTATCAACATGGGCTGTTAAGTTTAATATGATAATTTCATGTGTTTCTACTGGTATTGTTGTTAGTTTGATTCCAAATTTAACTAAAAGCATTGTTTCAAATGATACTGATGATGTGGCTAATAAAATAAATAAAGCACTTGAGTCATGCTTATTTCTAATGATGCCTATGACACTTGGCATTACTATTCTTGCTCAGCCACTTTGGAATTTATTTTATGGTAGTAGTGTATATGGTCCACATTTACTTGGATACTTTATTTTTACGGGGTTATTTTCAGGTGTTTTTACAATATTAGTAACAATTTTACAAGTCTTTAAGGATAATAAGTGTTTATTTATTAGTCTGATTGTTGGAGTTTTAGTTAAAATTTTCTTTAATACAAACTTTATTATGGCCTTTTATAAAATGGGATTACCAGGATATTATGGCTCAATAACAGCAACTATTGTTGGATACTTATCTTCAATTATTATTGCTTTTGTTTATTTAAGTGTAATTAAAAAGATTAATTTCGAAGAATTTTTAAAGAATCTTGTCGATATTTTGTGTGGCTCTATACTTATGACAATTATTTTGGCTCTTATTTCTAAATTTGTTTTATCGGTAGTGTCAACTAATAGATTGATCAATATTTTGGTTATAGCTTTATATGCAATTATTGGTGCAGTAATTTATTTTATGTATACGTATAAAGTAGGATTAATTAAAAAAATATTTGGAAAAACATTTTTCAAAAATAAAAAAAGTAGTTAGTCTACTTTTTTTTGTGCTTAATTAGATTTTTTGCTTTATGATAAAAAGCGAATGCAATATTATAAGTGTGGTACCAGAATGGTGAAATTACTAAATCAAATTCACCTAGTAATTCTACAACATGTCCACCAAAACTCTTTTTAAATAGATATAAGCCATAAAGTGGGTTGTTTTCATTAA
Organism: uncultured Bacilli bacterium; assembly: GCA_949451605.1. Classification (GTDB taxonomy): domain Bacteria; phylum Bacillota_I; class Bacilli_A; order RF39; family UBA660; genus RUG14891. The sequence goes on along the minus strand of CASTSB010000005.1, from coordinate 105,291 downwards.
AGTCTCCTGTTATGCCATAGAAGTTATATTTTTTATATCCATTATCTATTGCATATTTTATACCTGCATAGTGAAGAGTATAAGCTGACTGAAATTGCATCAAACTTTTTAATGATCCACCATGTAATGATAGAACTTCATTGCCATATATTAGAAATAGAATACCACCAAGTATAGCGGTAGATCCATGTTCTTTTTTTAAGTCATCAATTTTTTCTAATTGTTTATTTAATCTTTTTATTGCATCTTCGTCTTGTTTATTGCTTGATAGATATTTTTTTTCATTCATTTTTAAAAGATTATTTTCTTTTTTATAAATTCTATCTTTTAGTTCTTTTTCTATTGTTTCTAATTCATCTTTAGTATTTTGTTTATATACTTCAAAGTCAATTTCAGCAATCATTATTTTCATAATTCCAGATTCATGTAGCGAATCCCACATACTTTGATAATAAGAAAGAGGTCTATCAACGAATTCTCTTCTATCAGAAGTATGTTTCATTATTTCTTTAAAGATAGGAAGCTCATCTTTTTCTATTTCTCTTGTTGTTATACCACATTTTTGATTTTTTCTTAAAATTTGTCTTGTTTTTGATTCCATATCTTTTTGAATTTCTTCTTCATTTCTTTCATTAATATCTATAACGTGCATCCATCTTGGTTGCAGAGTATCTTGCATTAAGTTAAATCCGAAATGTTTGTATCCTAAATCTAATAAATTATTGAACGATGCTTTATTATTTATTCCGTCTTCAACTATATTACCATTATTATCATGTTCAACATACTCAACATAAGGATCTATCTTTAAAAGAAAACCATTTTCTTTTTTTAGAAATTCTTTAATTTTTTTTGTAAATTCTTTCAGTACCTCTTTATTAGAGTAGTCTATTAGAATACCTCTTGGTGAATAAAAAAGTTTCTTTTTTATTACTGGAATTTCTTTTGCGAGTAGTAATGCACCACCGATAATGTTTTTATCATCTTTTAAACCTATATAATATGGAATCCAGCCGTTTTTTTCTTTTAAGTTTGCCCATTCTTTTGTTTGATGAAAAGTGATTTGTGGATTTTGATCAGCAAAATCTTTAAACTCTTTTTTATTTAATTTCACTAATTTCATGTTCAATCTCCTTTTTACTTTTCTTTCTTATGATATTTCTATAAATTGGAACTAGCTTAGTGAATATAAAGTACATTGGTTTATTTATTATATAATCCCATTCACCTAAAAACTCGATATAATCTCCTCCGAATTTTTTCTTGAATTCATGTAGTCCTATTCTTGGGTTGTTGCTGGATAAATCACCAATTGTACCAAATTGGTCATAGATTTCTATACCTTCTTCTTTACAGTTTTTTATATGCTCAAAATAAGTATTATAGTTTACGTAAGTTTCACTAAGAATGTTGTGATTACCAGCATATAAAACCCATGCTTTATTACCATATTTAATAATCATATGTGCACTCAATGTTAAATTGTTTCCATATTCTTCTTTGTATTTTTTATATTTTTCTATATCTTCTGTAATATTTTCTTTTTGCTTATTTAACTCTTTTAATTTATTTTTAGCACTTTTACTTAAATTATCTATAGGCATTATTGAAATTTGATTATTAATTGTTTTTTTGCTTTTTTCAAGTGATTCAATCGTTTTATCCAAATTAACTTTTCCTAAAAAAAGGTCTGCCTTGCTATTTTTGTTTCCATTAAATATTTCATATAATGTTTCATAATAATCCTCATTATAGGAAACAAAATCTTTTCTAGATTCAGTAAGCATCATTAAATTATAAAATTCTTTAATATCATCTTTCGTTCCTATTTCTACTTCTGTTTCTAGTTTTAAAGACTTAGCAATTCTTTGTTTTGTAGTTTTAGAAAATCTTTCTTCTATAGTTTCTAGATCATTTGTTAAATCTATTCTAAATGTATATCTTGGTTGCATTGTTTCAAAATTTTTTGTAAAGCCAAGATGTTTAAATCCGCATTTTTTTAAAGTTTGAAATATTTCTTCTGCATTGTTTCCTAATTCATTTTCTTCATTAAGATAATTTATTGATTTTAGAATAATATCTGGATCTATTTTTACAAAAATAGCTTTTTTAGATTTAGCAAAATCTACAACCTTTTTAGTCATTGTTTTAACTAATTCTTTTTTATTGTAGTCTATAACAAAACCACGAGGAGCGTAAAAGTAAGAATAATTTAGAGGTAAATGTTTTTGAAGTAAAAGTGTTGCGCCAACTAGTTGATCACTTTCATTTACTAGACCTAAATAAAAAGGAGTAAGATGTTTTTTTACTTTGCATAACTCACCCCAAGCAACTGACTGTAAGAAGTGTGATTTAGTGGGATGATTTTTTATATATTCATCAAATTTTTCTTTTTCTATATTTTTAAGTTTTAACATTGAAATGCCTCACTTTCTATAAAATTAGTATACCATATAAAAATGGCTTATAAACAAAAAAAGAACACAATCGTGTTCATAGCATATATAAATTATCATCTTTTTGTATGTACGAGTTTGATTTTTCTTTAATTAGTTTATCTAATTTGTCATTAATAATTTTTAATTCTTGTTCTATTTGTTGCAATCTTTGGTCCATATTGTTTTGTGGAAATGGTGGCATATATGGAAATGGGTTTTGATTCATAAACATTACCTTACCTTCGATATTAATATATGCAACTTAGATATAAATGTGATAAAATAATGCTTGAAAGCTGGGTGGAATATATGCGTTTGAGAAATGTAAAAAATAAAGATGAAATACTAAATAATTCTAATTATTTAGTAAAAAATCCTGAAGATAATATTGGAAAATGGAATAAATTATTTAATAATGATAATCCTATTTATGTGGAAATCGGAATGGGAAAGGGGAAATTCATAATAGAGAATGCTTCTAAATATCCTGATATTAATTTCATTGGAATAGAAAAATTTGATAGTGTTCTAGCTAGGAGTTTACCTAAAATACCAGACGGATTAAACAATTTATTGATACTTAGATTGGATGCACTAGGAATTGATAAAATTTTTGATAAAGAAATTGAAAGAATTTATCTTAACTTTTCAGATCCTTGGCCTAAGAGTCGTCACCATTTAAGAAGACTTTCTTCTAAAGTGTTTTTAAATAAATATGATAAAATATTTAAAAATACTTGTTCTATATTTATGAGAACAGATAATCAACCTTTGTATATTTATTCATTAGAAAGCTTTTCAGAGTACGGTTATACTTTAAGTGAGATTAGTTTTAATCTTCATCAAGATGAAGATGATTTAATAACAACAGAATATGAGGATAAATTTTCTAAAAAAGGTATGCCAATTTATTCGGTAGTTGCTAGAAAAGGTATGTCTATTAATAGTAAATAAAATTAATTTATTTTTACATTTGAAAAAAGTTTGATATAATGTAATAAGAGTAGGTGAAATATGAAAAGAATTATTGTTTTACTCTCTGCTATAACGCTGTTAATGACAGGATGTAGTGTTGTTACTTTAAGTAATGTAGATATTGGTAATAATATAAAGACTTTATTGACAGAAAAGGCAAAGTTATATAATGTATATTTTGAAGGATATAAATATTATGTTCCTAAAGGCATGAGGTTTCTTAATAAAGAAGATTATAATGCTAGTTTTGTGGATAGTATTGGGAATAAATATTATTTATATGTAGACGCAATTTGTTATTATCATAAAGCAAAAAATACTTATGAAGAAAATAAGAAGTCTCATTTTTCAAGAAAACTTGATTACAATAAGAAAACTGGTTATATCCAAATTGATAAGCAAGAAGATGGAAGCTTTTTAGTTAATTATATGTTTAATTATGCTAAAATGGAAAGCTTAGTTAAAGAAAGAGACCTAGTTTCTGTTGTAAATAATATGAGTATTATATTAAGATCAGTTGAATTTAATGATAAAGTTTTAGAAAGTTTAATAGGAAATAATATTTTAAGTTATAAGGAAGAAAACTTTAGATTATTTGATGCTACTACTGAAAAGGGAGATTTCTTGGATGTTGTGGATAAATATGATCCTAATGCCAATAAAGATAAATTTAAAGATGAAAGTCAAATAGATATCGATAACTAGTAAAAGAGGTGGACTCATGGGAGTATTTGATAAAATAAAGAATGCTTTATTTGAAGAAGAATATGTAGAAGTTGAAGAAAAACCTAAAAAATCTAAAAAAGAGCTAAAAAAACGTGAAGAGGCAAAGGAAAAACCAATTGCTAAAAAGGTTGTTTTAGCTAATAAAAATACTTCAAGACGTGAACAAATTAAAGAAGAAGTTGAAGAATTAGATGATGAGGAAATAAAAGAAGAACCAATCATTGAAAAAAAGCCGGATTTTAAAGTAATGGATGATGATGATTTTAAAATTGAAGAGGAAAATCATTATCAGGATGAAGTTGTTGATAGATCACCTAAAGAATTTGAGAAGAATTATGATGATTATATTCCTAATGATAATAGAGTGATTTATAGGCAAGAAAGAGTTGAAGATAAGCATCCTTATGGAATAGATGAATCTAGTAGAAATTTAGTTCAAGATTATGGTAGAGCTTATGAAAAGAAAGAAGAAAAAAGTGGTTTTAGACCTTCTCCTATAATTTCTCCTATTTATGGTGTATTAGATAAAAATTATAAAAAAGAAGATGTTGTTCAAAAAAGAGAGGTAAGACTTACTAGTTATTCAAAGGATAGTGCTAATGTAGATGATATTAGAAATAAGGCTTATGGTTCTTTAAATGAGAATAATCAACAAATAAAAGAAGAAGAACAAAAGCCAGTAATTGAGGTTGATGAAGATGATTCTGATTTATTAGTTGATTTAAGTACTCCTGAAAAACCTTCTATAAAAGAAGTAACTATGGGAGATGCTATGGAGTATTTTCAAGATTTAGGACTTGAGTATAATGTTGACTATAAAGATGCTAGTAAAGAAAAAGCAACTGGTAGGCGAGTAAAGGATCATTATGAAGATGATGGAGAAAAGGCTTTTGACATAAATGATTCTGCAAATGAAGAAAGTATTCCAGAAGAAAAAGAAAACAATGAGGTAGTACAAGACTCTAAGGATGAATTTTTAGAAGAACCAGTACTACAAAAGTTTGATTCCTCAGATATTGATAATGAAAATGGAGATAATTTATTTGATTTGATAGAGTCTATGTATCAAGAAGATAATTAAGAGGTGGAAAGATGATAGAATTTTTAAATGTATTTTTGCCAATAGTATTATATATTTCAGCAATTATAGTTTTAATAATTATGATGGTACTTGGAATAAAGTTAATTGGTATATTAGATAAAGTAGATAGAGTTATTGATAATGTAGAAGAAAAGATTAATTCATTAAATGTTGCTTTTTCATTAATTGATAAAACAACAGATAGTTTAGTAAGCATTGGAAATACTATTGTGGGAAGTGTAACTTCTCTAGTTTCAAAAGTATTTAATAGAAAGAAATTTAATGATATGGAGGATGATTTTGATGAGTAAAGAAAATAAGTCAGGTGTAGGAAAGTTTATTGCTGGTGCATTAGTTGGTGCTAGTTTAGGTATCTTATTTGCACCTAAAAAAGGTAGTGAAACAAGAGCTGATTTAAAAAGAAAATTCGGTGAGTTAGTAGATGAAATTAAAAAAATTGATGCTAATGAAGTAAAAGCTGAATTTATGAAAAAAGTAGAAGAATTAAAAGAAGAATTAGCTGATTTAGATAAAGAAAAAGCTTTAGCAATTGCTAAGAAAAAAGCAGAACAATTAAAAAATAAAGCACAAGATTTAGTTGATCTTGCAATTGAAAAAGGTTCACCAATCTTAAGAGATGCTGCTGAACAAGTTAGATTAAAAGCAATTGACGTAACTAAAGATGTATTAAAGAAATTAGAAGCAAAATAATTTCTTTTTTTTGTACTCAAAAGCTTGTAAATATATATATATATATATAATGAGAATGTGGTGTATGATATGAAAATAGAAATTGATAAAAAATTAAGCTTAGTATTAATTTTAATTATTGTATTGGCTTTATCAATAGGACTTGCAACTTTTTCTAATACATTGGTGATTAGGAGTACTACAACTATTAATACTAATCCAGATAACTTTAAAATATCTTTTTCAGATTCATCAACTTCGTTATCTTCTTCTACTATCAATCCAAAATATTATTCTAATTCTGGAGTTGTTAGACCTACTGGTACTCCAGCAGTTATTACTCAATCAAGTGGTTCATTTAATATTAGCAATTTTACGGCTAATTTTACTCAAGGTCATCAAAGAGTTTATTATGATTTTTATGTACATAATATAGGAAAATTAAATGCTTATTGGTGTTTTAAAGATATTATTTATAATAATATTGATAGTACGGAATCTAAAATAAAGTGTACTGCTGGAGAAGGAACAACAGAATCTTTAGTTAATGAAGCCTGTAAAAATATAGCTATTGATATAATGTATTGTTCTAGTTCATGTATGCACCCAGCCAATCCTATTAATATCGCACCTGGTGATTATATTAATTTGTGGCTAACAATAGATTTTTATAATAAAAATGATATAAAAGCAGATGGTCCATTTACAGTAGAATTTGGTGATATTGAAATTCCATTTACCAGTTCTCCATAATTTAATTAAAACAAAAACATCTATTAATAGATGTTTTTTTATTATTTTACACTTATTAAAGCAAAGTCACCATTATTTTGCTTTTCAAAAGTGTAAGTAGTAGTTCTAACTTTATCTTTGTTTTTATTCATTATTTCGTTTGTTAATTGTATGTCTTCTTCTGAATTAAAATCTCCTACTACTGGATTATTATGATTATAGCTGTCATTATAACTTTCATAATAAGCGTTATTTGGTCCACAAGTATCACCACAATAATTTCCAACAAATACTTTAGTATTTACTGTATAAATGTTTCCTTTTGCTTTACCATCTATATATAAAACTTTGTTATTAGATATTGCGCCAGGACCACCATGTCCATGCTCATTAAAGTTGGCAGTGTATTTCTTAGTAGTTCTACTATATTTATATAGTGGTTTATTATCTATTTCGCATAGTAGATCTTCATGATTAACTGTTACATTGTTACCAAAATATTTTTTTATAAATTTGTCTACTTCATCTTGTGTAAGTTCATAACTAGTTTTATCTTCTCTATGTTGCCAAGCTAGGCGAATTAATTCTTGATTATTTAGTTTGTTTGTATTTTCTATAGGAAAATCTTTTAGAAAATAGTTGTAAATTTCTTCTATGTTTTTTGATAAATAATCTGCTTCACTTTCACTAATTTTTTTTGTTTCAATAACAGGTTCTTTTTCCTTTTCAGTTTCTTTTTCTTTGAAGATATTAGTCTTATCAATAACTATATAACTTGCTAGGGCAATTACAAGTATAGATAAAAAAATAATTGCTAATGATTTTTTATTATCCTTTTTTTCTTCTTCCATAAGTCCTCCTTATATTCATTATAAGTCTATAATTTATTTTTTTAAATTATTATAAAAAAAAATAGAATTTATTTACATTGTTTATTGACAAATAATTTCTTTACTTTTTTTGTTTTTTTGTTATAATATATTTATATTTTCTGTGAATGAAAATTAGTAGAAATATTTATTTTTTTAGAGACTTAGTGGTTGGTGAAAACTAAGAGGTATTTATTTTGAAATTACATTTCAGGAGAAAAATCGTTTAATCGCGTTAAGATTATTGAGGTAAGTTTTAGACTTTGCTTAAGTTTGGCTTATAAATTAAGGTGGTACCACGAACTATTCGTCCTTATTGGGTGAGTAGTTTTTTTGTTAGGAGGAATAATATGAAATTATATGATGAATTAAAATGGAGAGGCTTAATTAAAGATGAAGCTGGAGAGGATTTAGAAGATAAATTAAATAATTCTTCAATAACTTTTTATTGGGGAACTGATCCAACAGCTGATAGTTTGCATTTAGGACATTACTCATCTTTAGTTATGGCCAAGAGACTTGCTAAAGCTGGACATCATCCAATTTTACTTGTTGGTGGAGCTACTGGATTAATTGGAGATCCTAGACCTACAGCTGAAAGAGAGATTATTTCAAAAGAAAAATTAAATAATAATTTGGAAAGTATCAAAAGACAAGTTATTAAAATTATGGATGGCAATGTTGAAGTTGTTAATAACTATGACTGGTTTAAGGGTTATGAATATATAGATGTTTTAAGAGATGTCGGTAAATATATAACTGTTAACTATTTATTGGATAAAGATATAATTAGGAGAAGACTTGATACTGGTATTACTTTTGCAGAATTTGCTTATACATTGATTCAAGGGTATGATTTCTTATGGCTAAATGAGAATAAAGGTTGTATGATGCAAGTTGCTGGATCCGATCAATGGGGTAACATTACAACAGGAATAGATCTAATAAAGAAAAAGACAGGTAAGGATGTTTATGCTTTTACTATGCCACTTGTTACTGATAAGTATGGAAAGAAATTTGGTAAAAGTGAAGGTAATGCGTTATGGTTAGATGAAGACAAGGCATCAAGCTATGAATTATATCAATATTTAATTAATGTTGATGATGAAGTTGTTATTAGCTATTTGAAAGTATTTACATTCCTTTCTAAAGAAGAAATAGAAGAAATTGAAAAGCGTCACTTAGAAAATCCAGGTGCAAGAGAAGCTCATAAAATTTTGGCACGTGAAATAATAACTGATTTACATGGAAAAGAAAGTTTTGATAGAGCAGTTAAAATTAGTGAGTCATTATTTAGTGGAGATATAAAATCTTTTTCAGAAAAAGATATAGAAGCTGCTTTTAAAGGTTTATCACCATTTTATATAAATGAAGATATGAATATTGTTGATTTACTTATTCTTAGTGGAGCATGCTCAAGTAAAAGAGAAGCTAGAGAATTTATTTCAAATAATTCTATTAGCGTTAATGGATCAAAAGTTAGTGATTTAGAATATACTATTAGTAGAGAAAATTGCTTACATAATAAATATGTAATTATAAGAAGAGGTAAAAAGAAGTATTTTATTGGTATTTACAAAGATTAAGTAAAGTAAATTTGAAAAGAAAATTTATTCATTAATTTTCTTTTTTTAATACTGTTTTTTTGATAAAATTATGTTGAATGGATGGGATGATTTGATTGGATAGAAAAAAGAAAAAATTAATAAAAGTCGCCTCAATTTTAGCTTTGATAATAATTAGTATTGAAATATTTATTATCAATTTTTATATTAAGTCAAATAAAACGGAAAATGTTTTTTTTAATGGAATAAATGCATATGAGATTACTAATGATGGATATGTAGTAGTTGGTAGTAACAATAATAATGATAAACATTATGAAAAAGCTGAGATATCTGTTTATGATAATTCTAAAAATAAGAAATTAGTAAAAGTTTATAATAAAGGTTACAATAGTACATTTTATGGAGTTTTATGTACGGATGATGGATATGTTGCGGTTGGTAGTTATGAGTCTACTAAACAAGAAAGTGAAAATAAGGTTAGGACTGCTTTAATTGTTAAATATGATCTATCTGGAAATGTTATTTTTGAAAATGATTTTCAAGTTTTAGGCAATTCTAAATTTACTAATGTAGTTTCTACTTATGATGGATTTATAGTGGTTGGTCAAAGTATTTATGAGAACGATACAATTGGACTTTCTAATAATGGTGGAGCTGTTATTATTAAATATGATAAAGATGGTAAAGAAATTTGGAGAAAAAACTATGGTGGAAGTAAATCTGCTCTTTATAATGATTTAACTATTTATAATAATTATATTTATGCTGTTGGTAAAGATGGTAATAATATGGGAATTATAACTAAGTTCAGTTTAGAAGGAGATTTAGTTTATAATGAAAATTATAGTAATGTTGATAGTATAGGATTTACATCTATAGTAAATAATAATGATAGTTTATATGTATGTGGTGGAAAAAGTGAAGGAAATAGTAAACAAGCAATTATTTTAAAGTACAATAAAGATTGCAAGCTTATTGATGAGGTTACTTATCAATCTAATTCTAATGACAGATATAATAGTTTAACCATTGATGAAAATGGTAATGTTATTGCGGTTGGAACTATTTCTAATAAAACTGAATCAAAAGATTATTCATATGATGGGATTATTGGAAAATATAATAGCGATTTAAAAGAATTAGCGGTAGTTAAGTATACTAATGATAGATCTACTTACTTTAATGATGTCAAATACTATGACGGTAAATATTTGGTTATTGGTAATTCTCAACGCGAAGATTTATCAGTAGTAGCGAAATTCTTCTTTTTTAGTACATCACTTAAATCTTTGGGAGTGAATTAAATGAAAATAACTTTGGTAAGACATGCTATGACGGAAGCTAACTTTTTAGATTTATGTCAAGGTTTGAAAAACAACCCATTAAATGAAGATGGCAGAAGAAGGTGTCTAAAATTAAAAGAACAACTTAGAAATAAGCATTATGATTACTGTTATATGTCACCACTTTTAAGATGTGTTGAAACAGCAATTATTTTAGTTGGAGATAGAGTAGAAACAATTCCTGATAAAAGACTAATTGAAAGAGATTTAGGAGAATTTGAAGGAATGCCAAGAAAATTCTATGATAGTAGAAAGTATTGGAATTATGAGGAAAATATTAGTGATAGAGGAGTGGAGCCAGTAAAAGATTTATTTGCTCGCTGTGATGAATTTTTACAGTATATTAAGGAAAAACATAAAAATCAAGATATATTGATTGTGACTCACGGTTCCCCTTGCAGAGCTTTAAGACATCTATTACTTTCTCATGACTTAACTAGTAATTTATTAGATAAGGATATAGACAATTTATATTGTGAGGAATTTGAGATAAAGGATTAAGTGCCATTTACAAAGTGGTATTTTTTTCTTTACTTAATGTAACATTTATGTTACATTAAGTTTAGGGTGATTTACATGGAAATAAAGGATAAAGATTTGTATATTGTAAGAGAAGAACTTTTAATGGAATTAGAATATGAGGTTATGAAAGAGTTTGCTACTATTAGAAAAAATAGAGTTACTCAAGAAGAATTAGCTGAGGTTACAAATATAGTACGTCAAACAATTAATAGAATTGAAAATTCTGTAACTTCTCCACAAATTAGCACAATGATAAGACTTTTGGCGCCTTTAGGCTTTACTTTGAAAATAGAACCATTAGATTGGGAAATAAATATTAAAGAAATATCAGAAAAATAAATTAGTAAAAATTACACAAAAAAAGAACCTTTTTGAGGTTCTCTTTTTTACTTATTGTAGAATTCAACGATTAATGCTTCATTGATATCAGCATTTAATTCATTTCTTTCAGGCATTCTTACGAAAGTTCCTTCCATTTTACTTTCATCATAAGTAATGAAATCAACTCTGTGGTTTACTTTAGCTAATGCTTCAGCAACTACTTTTAAGCTTTTGTCATCTTCTTTTAATGAAATTACATCTCCAGCTTTTACTCTGTATGATGGGATATCTACTTTTTTACCATTAACTGTAACATGTCCATGGTTTACTAATTGTCTAGCTCCACGACGAGTGCTAGCGAATCCGATTCTATAAACTAAATTATCTAATCTTGATTCAAGTAATTTTAAGAAGTTAACACCTTGAATACCTTTCATTTTTTCAGCTTCAGCGAAAGTTTTCTTAAATTGTCTTTCGTTTAATCCGTACATAAAACGTACTTTTTGCTTTTCTTTTAATTGTGTTCCGTAATCAGAAGTTTTTCCTTTACGGGCATTACCGTGTTGTCCAGGTCCATATGGACGTTTTGCTAATTCTTTACCTGTTTCAGTAATTGAGAATCCAACACGACGTGCTTGTTTGTAACTTGATCCTGTATATCTTGACATGATCTATTCTCCTTTTCTTTAATTATTACAAATCAATGAAATAATTCGGTCGTATCTTAGGGAGTTTTTCTTTCACGTAAACAGCCTGGTTACTTTTATTTGAATAACACTTTAAGATACTCCAAATTCGCTGTTTCAAGGAATTTGCAGTTTTAATTATATGATAAAAGTATTGATATGTCAAGGAAAAATGTAATCTATTACCTTAGTGAAAGCAAATTTATTAAAATAGTAGAAAATTGTCATATTTATATGATAAAATAATCATGTATAGTAGAATTAGAGGTGAGAATATGAAAGGACAGTATCTTATAATTGGATCTTGTGTTTTAGCAACACTAATTTTCATAATTATTATTCTTCACTTAATAAAAAAATTTCGAACAAAGTATTATAGAAATAAAGTTAAAGATTTAGAAATTCAAAGAAATATGGTAGCTTCTACTCCAGTATTACTTGAGCTTTCTAAAGTAGAGCCAATAATTAAAAATGATAAGATGGAAGAGAAGTATAATAGATGGCAAGATAAGTTTGCTAATTTAAAAGAAAATAGGCTAAGTAAAATAGATGATATGCTTATTGATTTAGATGTTTATGTAGATAAAAAGGATTATAAAACTTGTGGATATAGAATTGCAAAAATAGAAATTGAAATTTATAAAGTTAGAGAGAGTGCTGAACATTTACTTAAAGAAATAAAAAATGTAACTTTAAGTGAAGAAAAATATCGTTCTATTGTTATTAAACTTAAGACAAAGTATCGTGAACTAAATAAAGAGTTTCAAGAACATAAACAATTGTATGATGATATGCAAGAAGCCATTGAATTACAACTTGAAAATATTGAAAGAAGATTTTTAGATTTTGAAAGAGTTATGGAATCTAGTGATTACAATGAGGTAGTACATATTACCAAGGCTTTAGATGAAATGATTTCTCATATGGAAATAATTGTTAATGAAATGCCTGATGTATTGTTAATGGCTAGACAGTTAATACCAAGTCGTATAAAAGAAGTAATGGATAATTATAAAGAGATGATTGATGAAGGTTATCCATTAGATTATTTAAATATAGAATATAACGTTGAAGAATCAAATAAAAATATAGATTTAATTATGGACAAAGTAAAGGTGTTAAATCTAGAAAACTGTATGTTTGATTTAAAAACTATGCTTGAATATTATGATGCTTTATTCATTGATTTTGAAAAGGAAAGATTATCCAGAAAAGTTTATGAAGAAGTAATTGATGATTTTGATAAAAAGATTATAAAGACGAATGAGTTAGTTAAAAACGTTTATTTACAAATGAATGATATTAAGAATTTGTATGATTTAGAAGATAAAGATGTTGAAATAATCGATGAAGTAAATAAAGTTTTAGTAGTTATTAATGATGACTATAATAAGATGCTTGCTAAGGTCAGTAATCATTCTTCGCCATACTCTCAGGTTAATGAGGAATTAGAAAACTTAACCATAAGATTAAATACTATGGAAGCTGATTTTGATATTGCGCTTAAGTCTTTAGGAAATATGTATGAAGATGAAGTAAGAGCTAGAGAACAATTGGAAGAAATTAAAACTTTCTTAAAGCAATGCAAATATAATATACGTTCTTTTAAATTACCAATTATTAGTGATGAGTATTTTGTACAATTAAGTGAGGCAAGTGAAGCAATTGAAGAAGTGGTTAAAGAACTTGATAAGAGTCCTATAGTTATAAAGACACTTAATACTCGTGTTGATACTGCTAGAGATTTAGTACTAAAACTTTATAATACAACAAATGATATGATTAAGTATGCAAAGAATGCAGAACTTTCAATTGTATTTGCAAATAGATATCGTTCAACTTTTAGAGAAGTAGATGAAATGCTTACTGAAGCTGAGAAGATATTTTATAAGGGCGATTATAGAGAAGCTTATAATCTTTCTTTAAATGCTATTTCCTTAGTTGATAAAGATATTATTGATAGTTTAGTTTGTAAAGATGACATGTAGTCATCTTTTTTAGTTTGTTTTTAGAAATATTTATGTTAGTATAAATATAGGATATAGTCAAATATGAGGTGATATTATGGATCAAAATAATTTAGAAAGTAATGATTTACAAGAATCAGTTTTTGATAAAAACTATAATGCTGGTTTTAGTGAAGGGGATGTTTTTCAAGATATGCCTTCTATTGTTAATGTTATAAATGATAACGAACAAGCTGTAAGAGAAGAGCCTCAAATTATTGTAAATAGTGAAGTTAATACTGCACCTATAATAAATGAGATGGCAACTCCTATTGAAATTAAAATGGATCCAGTTGTTTTTCCTGTTTTAAATGAAGACATGGATTTAGATTATTCTAATAGTGTTATAGATAACAATGAAGCTAATACTTTAGAAAATTCATCAGAAATTGAATTAAAGCCTAAGAATGATTTAGATATATATGACTTAATAGATCTTAATCAAAATATATTAATTGATAATCCAGTTACTGAAAAAGATGAATCTTTAGAAGAGCCACCTAAAGAGGTTTATGAAGAGGTATCTATTGATTATGATTTAGAAAATGAGAATAGTAAATATAGTAATGTAGTTAATAGTGAGGAAAATGCATCAAGTGCTACTGATTATTATAGCCCTATTAATGTTGAAGGAGCCTATGAGGAGAGCTTTGTTATTCCTACTAATGATGAGGAAATAATTTAAGATTGATTATTCAATCTTTTTTCTTTATAAAAATCTATTTTTGTGCTAAAATATGTCTGTTTGGAGGTCTTTATGGATAAAGTTATTTTAATTAAATATGGGGAATTAAGTACAAAAAAAGGAAATAGGAATTTCTTTATAAATACTTTATATAAAAATATTACTAATAAATTAAAAAAATATAATGTGCAAATTAGAAAAGATAGAGCACATATGTATATAGAATTTTTAGATAGTGAGTTAGAAGAAGTAAAATCTTGTATTGATAAGGTGTTTGGAATTCATAAATATAATATTGCTACTATTGTTTCTAATGATATAGAAAAAATTAAAAATACGGTTTTAGAATTTGCGGAAAATGCTAATTTTAAATCTTTTAAAATAGAGACTAAAAGAAGTAATAAAGAATTTCCTTTACATAGTTATGAAGTAAATAATGTATTAGGAGGCCATATACTTAAAAATGTTTCAGGAAGTATAGTAGATGTTCATAATCCTGATTTATTAATAAAAGTAGAAATTAGAGAGAATAATACTTATATCTATTCTTCTGAATATTTTGGAAGTGGTGGATATCCTGTTGGAACGCAGTCAACTGGTATGCTTATGCTTAGTGGTGGTATTGATTCTCCTGTTGCTGGATATTTAGCTATGAAGCGTGGTGTAAAGTTAGAGTGTGTGTATTTTGAAGCTATCCCTCATACAAGTATAGAAGCAAGAAATAAGGTTATTGATTTGACAAAAAAACTAGCTGAATATACAGATAGTATTAATTTACATGTTGTAAATTTTACAAAAATTCAAGAGAAAATTTATAAAAATTGTAGAAGTGACTATTGTATTACAATAATGCGAAGAATGATGTATCGTATTATGGAAAATATTTGTAAAAGGCATAAAGGATATGTGATTATAAATGGAGAATCAATTGGTCAAGTTGCTTCTCAAACTCTTACAAGTATGTCAGTAATTAATAGTGTTACAAATATGCCTGTAATAAGACCAGTAGCTTGTTTAGATAAACTAGAAATTATTGATATTGCGAGAAAAATTGACACTTATGAAACAAGTATTTTACCTTATGAAGATTGTTGTACTGTTTTTGTTCCTAAACATCCTGCAATTAATCCAAAATATGATACAGCTGTATTTGAAGAAGAAAAGTTTGATTATAGTACTTTAATAGATGAAGCTGTTGAAAATATAAATACAATCAAAGTTAGTTCACAAGAAAATAATGAATTTTCTGATTTATTGTAAATTTTAGGTATTAAAACAGAAAAATTTCGCATTCTAACATTAGGAGGTGAAATTATGGCAAGAGGTAGAAAATCAAATGCAACAAAAGCAAAAATCGCAGCTTCTAAGTCAAAAACATCTGTTCCAGGATCTAAAAAGGCTGTTGAAGATATGAAATATGAAATTGCTAATGAATTTGGTGTAAACTTAGGAGCTTCAGCAACAAGTGCAGAAAATGGACGTGTTGGTGGAGAAATTACTAAAAGATTAGTTGAAATGGGTATGAATAAATCAAAAAACTCAAGTTCAAAAAGTAATAATTCTTCAAGCAAATAATAATTAGATTTATTAAAAGGATAGAATGGTTAGATATTCTATCCTTTTTCATTGACTTTTGAAGTGATTTTTGTTATTTTATCCTTAACTTGAAAGGGATGAAAATATATGAAATTATTAAGTATTAATGCAGGTAGTAGTTCATTAAAATTTAGACTATATGATATGCCTGAAGAAAAATTAATTATTAAAGGAACATTTGAGCGTATTGGAGATACAGGTTCTTTTTATACTACTAGAATGAATAATGAAAAAGTTACAGTAGAAGCGCCAATAAATGATCATAAGGATGCCGTGGAAATTCTTTCAAAAGTTTTAGTAGAAAATGGTTGTGTTAAAAGTTTAGATGAAATAGAAGCTGTTGGGCATAGAGTAGTTCATGGAGGAAATAAGTATTCTAAAAGTGTAGTTATTAATGATAAAGTTTTACATGAAATTGAAAGAATATCTGAGCTTGCTCCACTTCACAATCCGGCAGCTCTAAAAGGAATTTATGCTTTTAAAAATAGTATACCAAATGCTAAAATGATTGCATGTTTTGATACTGCATTTCATCAAACTATGGATGAAGCAACTTATCTTTATGCAATTCCATATGAATGGTATATAAAATATGATGTAAGAAAATATGGTTTTCATGGTTTAAGTCATAAATTTATTACTGAAAAGATGACTGAAGTTTTAAATAAAAAACCAAATTTAATTATTTGTCATATTGGAAATGGTGGTAGTATAACTGCAGTAAAAGAGGGTAAATGTGTTGATACTTCAATGGGATTTACTCCAAATGCAGGTATTATGATGGGTACACGTTCTGGAGATATTGATTATTCTATCCTTAATTATGTTATGAAAAAAGAAGAAAGAAATCTTGAATGGATGGAAAATAGACTTAATAAATATAGCGGTTTAGAAGGTATTGCTGGAATGAGTGATTTAAGAGATATTGATCAAGCATTCGAAGCTAAAGAAGGAAAAGTTATATTAGCAATAGATATGTATACTAATAGAATTGTTGATTATATTGCAAGATATTATGTTAAATTAGGCGGAGTAGTTGATTCAATAGTATTTACTGCTGGTGGTGGAGAAAATGATTCCATTATTAGAGCAGAAGTACTAAAAAAATTATCAGCTTTAGGAATTGAACTTGATGAAGAGAAAAATAATAATACTATGACAAGAAAAGGTGTTGAAGGAATCATTACTAAAGATACTTCAAAAATACCAGTATATGTTTTAGCAACTGATGAAGAGTTGATGATAGCAAGAGATACTTTTGAATTATGCTAAGAGTTAATAAACTAGAAATTATCTAGTTTTTTCTTTTACTTTAAATATTTATTTCCTTGTAGTATAATATTAATAGATTTGATTTGAAGGAGAGAATTTAATGAAGATTATATCTATTAATACAGGAAGTAGTTCCTTAAAATTTAGTTTATTCGATATGAAGGAAGAAAAGGTTATTGCAAGTGGTCTTTTCGAAAGAATTGGTATAGAAGGAAGTTCTTATACAATAAAATTTAATGGGGAAAAATTACAACAAGAAATAGAGCTAAATACTCATACTGATGCGGTTAAAGTTTTATTAGAAAAATTAATTGATTTAGAAATTATTAAATCATTAGAAGAAATAGATGGAGTAGGACATCGTATAGTTCATGGTAAAGATAAATATTCTGAATCAGTATTAGTTAATGATACTGTTATTTCTGATTTAGAGGAATATAAAGAATTTGCTCCACTTCATAACCCTGCTAATGTTCTTGGAATTAGGGCTTTTAAAGAAGTGTTGCCAAATGTGCCAATGGCAGTTGTATTTGATACTGCATTTCATCAAACTATGGATGAGGAAGCTTATCTTTATCCAGTACCTTATAAATGGTATAAAGAATATGGTGTTAGAAAATATGGTTTTCATGGAACAAGTCATAAATATATTGCGAATGCAATGAAAGATATTTTAGGTCGTGAAGATTTTAAATTAATTAGTTGTCATATTGGTAATGGTGGTAGTATTTGTGCTATTAAAGATATGAAGAGTATTGATACTACAATGGGATTTACTCCACTTGCAGGAATTATGATGGGTACACGTTCTGGAGATATTGATCCTTCAATTATTCCTTATGTTATGGAAAAAGAAGGTAAAAATGTTGGAGAAGTTTTGGATGACTTAAATAAAAGTAGTGGACTTCTTGGTATGAGTGAATTTAGTTCTGACATGAGAGATATTGTTTCTAAATGTGATGAAGGTGATGAACAAGTTTTAACTGCAAGAGGAAAATATGTTAGAAGAATAGTTGATTATATAGCTCAGTATTATGTTTTACTTGGTGGAGCTGATGCAATTGTATTTACTGCGGGAGTTGGAGAAAATAGTGTACCAATTAGAAGAGAAGTATGTGAGAGATTAGCTTGTCTTGGAGTAAAAATAGATTTAGATTTAAATAATGGTCGTGGTGAGACTTTAAAAATCAGTACTGATGATTCTAAAATTGACGTATATATAGTTCCAACTGATGAAGAATTAATGATAGCAAGAGATACTTTAAATTTAATTAAAAATAGATAGGAAATGTGTAATGTTTGAGAGTATTTATAAAAAAATAGAAGAATATGATACAATTGTGATTGCTAGACATATTGGGTTAGATCCTGATGCTTTGTGTAGTCAAATTGCTCTTAGAGATGCAATAAAATTAACTTTCCCTAATAAACATGTTATCGCAATTGGTACTGGAAGTGTTAAATTTACTAAGCTAGGAAAATTAGACAAATTAGAAAAAGTTAATAATGCTTTACTTATTGTTACTGATACTCCAGATCAAAAAAGAGTTGATTCAGTTGATTTTTCTCAATTTGCTTATAAAATTAAGATTGATCACCATCCGTTTGTAGAAAAGTTTTGTGATTTAGAGTATATTCGTGATTCAGCTTGCTCCGTATGCGAGATATTAATGGATTTCATTTTAAATAGTCCATTGAAATGTAATGAAATAATTGCTCAAACATTATATTTAGGTTTAGTTAGTGATTCAAATAGATTTTTATTTGATAGTTGTACTTTTGAAACTTTTGGTTTAGTTTCAGAATTTTTAAAAAAGTATCCATTTAGTTTAAGTGAAGGATATCAAAAGTTATATTTAAGACCAATGAATGAAGTAAGATTAGAAGGTTATATTTCTCTTAATATGAATGTAACAGCTAATGGCTTAGGCTATATTCAAATTACTGATGAAGTAATTAATCAATTTGAAGTAGATAGTGCATCTGCTGGTAATATGATAAATAATTTTAATTTTATTAAAGAAGTTTTAGTTTGGGTTACTATGACTGAAGATTTAAAGAATGATCAAATTAGGATTTCTATTCGTTCAAGAGGGCCAGAAATTAATAAGATTGCTGAGAGTTTTGGCGGAGGTGGACATAAGTTTGCTTCTGGAATAAAGGTTAAAAGCTTTGATGAAGCTATGAAAATAATTCGTGCTTTAGATGAACATTTAAAAGAATATAATGAAGTATTATAGGAGTGATGTATATGGTAATCAAAGAAGCTAATTTAGATATTATTGCTGCTAGAAGAAGTCAGTATCCGGATAATGGTAGAGCAGAGTTCTTGCTAGTAGGGCGTAGTAATGTTGGAAAGAGTAGTTTTATTAATGCAATTCTTTCTCGAAAGAATCTTGCTCATACATCATCTCGTCCTGGAAAAACACAAACTCTTAATTTTTATGGTGTAAATGATAAATTTTATTTAATTGATGTACCTGGTTATGGATATGCTGCAGTTGATAAAAAAACTCAATCAAAGTTTGGAATGATGATTGAAGAATATCTTGAAAAAAGAGATGAATTAAAAAGAGTATTTATGTTAATTGATTATCGTATAAAGCCTACTGAAGATGATTTATTAATGTATAACTTTTTAAAGTATTATAATCTTCCTGTAACTGTAATTGCTACAAAGGCTGACAAAGTTCCAGGTAGTAAAAAGGAAAAGAATTTAAAAGTAATTCTTGAAACAATGGATTTAGTTGTTGGAGATGATTTAGTAGTATTTTCTAGCGTAACTAAATTGGGAGTAAAGGAAGTTTTGAGAAAAATAGAAGAGTTGATATAATTTCAACTCTTTTTATTTTAAATCTGATAAAATCCAATCATAGTCTTTAGTGTTGTAAATACTACCACAATATTTGCAAACACCTGTATTATTACTATCTATATTTCCACCACATCCAGGACAATATTTTACTATATCTTCATTTTTTGTACTTTTAAATTTTGTAAATGTTAAATAGTTATTTATTTCTATTCTATGGTCATTGATTCCAGATTTGTACATATTTGTATTTAAATCAATTTTATAGTCCATATATCTAGATATTAAAAGTACTTTAATTATATATTCATTGTCTGTTTCATCAATATCAATTATTTGTGTTGACTTAACATTTAATTCATCATATAATTGTTTTTCATTATTAGCTTTTAGTTTTTTTATAACTATTGAATATCTTTCATAAAGTTTATTACTTAATTTATGTTTAACTCTATCTAAATTTTGATTTATTATACTTGACAGTAACATGATATAAGTATTGTCAACTTTAGATATAAAGTCTGTTTCTGAAAAACTTTTATCTTTTATCTTTAAATCTTCTATTGTCATATTTTCTCCTATTAACTTTGTTTTTTTACTTCTTTTTTTGCAAGTACCCAATTATTATTTGATTTATTGATAATTGAACCACAATATTTGCATTTTTCTGAAGCATTTTTATTTAACTTAGCGCCACAATTTGGACAGTGTTTTTCATCGTTTTCTAAAGATGATTTAAATATTAATTTATAAAACATATTTAATTTATATTGTTTATCTCCTCTAATAACTTTATTATCTTGAGTAATATAATCATAGAAAGAAGTCTTTAAATATACTGTGATGATTAGGTTGTTTTTTTCTTTATTTATATCTGAAATGAATATATCTTTTTTTGTAAAGTCATGCATTACATTTTTTTGATTTTTTTGTTTTAAAGTATCAAGTTGCATTTCATATTGATTATATAGTTCATCAGTTAATTTGTTTCTTAATGTTTCTAAGTCAAAATTCATCCAAGCTTTTTGTATTTCTACGAAATCATTATATCTATCATTTTCAAATATGTCTTCTTTATAATCTTTTATATATTTTTTGATTTCATCAACAGGTAATTTATCAGCTTTAGATGATTTTTCATTTTCTAATTCTTCTATTTCTTTATCTATTAATTTTAAAGCATAAGTAAAGTATGCAATTATAGCAATAAGAGAAATAGTTAATAACAATATTGCTACTTCTGGCTCAATAGGAATGTAAAATGAAGAACCTGATGATGATCCTCTTGATGATGAAAAACCACTTGAAGAAGAACTACTTGAGCTTGAACTGTAGTCTGCATCAAATCCAGAGTCAGCTTTAACATTTGGAATATAATAGATTGCTAATGTTAAAATTGCAACAACAGTTAAAAATATTATTTTAGTTTTTTTCTTCATATTATACCTTCTTTATCCATTGACTTAGAACTTCTTTTTTTGCAAGAACCCAGTCTTTTCCTATAGCTGTTATTGATGAATTGCAATATTCACATTTTTGTGAAGATTTATTATTGATTTTTGCTCCACAGTTTGGACAAGTGTCATATTTTGGTTCTTTAGCACATATAAATATCATTTCATAATTTACATGTAATTTGGCTTTTTTATTGCCTCTAACAATTTGTCCTTGTCCTACAATGTAATCATAGAATGATGTAGTCATTTCTAAAGTTAATATTATATTATCATTTTCTTCTTTTATATCTGTTATATATAGATCTTTAAACTTAAAATCATGCATTATATTTTGTTCATTTTTAGCCTTTAAAGTATCAAGTTGCATTTCATATTGATTATATAGTTCATCGGTTAATTTTTTTCTTAATGTTTCTAAATCAAATTCCATCCAAGCATTTTGTATTTCTACAAA
This sequence comes from uncultured Bacilli bacterium, assembly GCA_949451605.1. Lineage (GTDB taxonomy): Bacteria > Bacillota_I > Bacilli_A > RF39 > UBA660 > RUG14891. The sequence continues at coordinate 83,058 of CASTSB010000005.1, read as the reverse complement.
GTCCTTAAACCTTTCGGAATTAAATTCTTCTTTATTATAGTTCTTTATATATTCTGTTATAGTTTCATCTGAAAGATATTTTTTTGGTTTATGATTAATTATATTTTTAGTAGTGAACTTAATAAGAATAATTGTAAATACAAATGGACTAAGAGATATTATTCCAACTAAAATAGTAAATATAATAAAACCTTCTGGATCTTCATCATAAGAAATAGTAAAAACTGTATTTCCGCTTCCAGATGAGCTGGATGAATAGTCACTGGAGGAGAAATCACTTGATGACGAACTTCCAGAGTCATAGCTTGTATCAAATCCAGAGTCAGCATGCACGTTTTTGATTCCACAAATATAAAAAGTTAATAATACTGTTAATAATACAGTATAAATAATTATTTTTTTCATTTTTTCCATCGTTATTACTTCCTTATTATCTTAATTTAATTATAACAGAAGCAATTAATTATTTGTATGTCTTTTTAAAAAATAATTTTTGTGATAGAATAACCTCAATGGTGATTTCTATGAAAGAAAAAAAAGATATGAAATTAGTTGTTTTTTGTTTATTAATTATATTTTCTGTAGTTCTTGGTTATATATTAATAAACTTTATTTATCAAGAATATGCACTTAGAAAAGAAATAAATAATCTATCAAAACTAGATATTACTATGGATAAATTTGATACTAAACTTGTATCTCATGGTAATTATTTAAAAGTTGAAAAGGCTATAAAGAATTATTTAAATGAGTATTCTATTAATTTACAAAATATTAATAAGTTAGTGGATGAGGAGTCCTTTAGAAATCTTATTTCATATAAAGCCTTACAAAGCAAAGATAATTTTTCTAGTGAAATTAAAAATGTGGAAGAAACTAAGAAAAGATTTAATTTTTATATAAATAATCTTTTAAAAATGTGTGATGAAAAATCTATTAAGCAAAATATTAAAAACTATACAAATAATATATATTTTAAAAATCTTTATAATGACTTGATGCTTGATAAGTCTGTTTTATCTAAGCTAAATTTATCTACTGAATATTTAGAAGATTATTCCAAAAACATTAATTCAAAATTTGATACTTGTTTAGAAATTTATAGTTTTTTAATTGCTAATAAAGATAATTGGAAAGTAGAAGAAGGCGAAATTAGATTTGCTACTGAAGAGCTAATTAATAATTATAATAGTTTAATAGAAAAAATAAAATAAGGGGATTACCCTTATTTTTATATTACTATTGCGATCATGTTATTAGATCCTTTGTTTACTACTTTTGATAATGTAGTTTGTAATTTGAATCTAATATTATCTGGCATTAAATTTATTTTTGATTGAATTCCTTCTTGAACTATTTGATCAAGGCTTCTTCCAAATATTTCGCTTTTCCAAATTTCTCCAGGTGATTTTTCTTGATCTTTTAATAAGTAATCAATTAGTTCTTTACTTTGAACTTCACTACCGATAATTGGTTCAAACGTTGATTCAACATCTACTCTAATCATATGAATTGATGGTGCTACTGCTTTTAATTTAACTCCATATCTAGGTCCTTGTTTTACTATTTCTGGTTTATCAAGTTTCATATCTTCAATCGAAGGTGTCGCAACGCCATAGCCTGTTTGTTTTACCATTTTTAGTGCATATTTGATTTGATCATATTCTTTTTTTGCTGTATTAAAGTCTTGGAAAAGAGCTAATAAGTCAGCTTTATTTTTAACATCTATTTTAATTATTTCAGTTAAGGCTTTATTATAAAGATGAGGTGGTGCGGTTAGATTTATTGTGACAATACCAGTGGATGCATCTACTTCTGATAAGTAACATTTTTCTATATCTTTATTTTCTAAAAAGTGATTTGTAATATGTTCAATATCTTTTAATTTGTCTATTTCTACTATACTTTCTTTTATTGAGTTAATATAACTTCTTTTTATTTCATGTTCTGGATTTAAAATTGCAATCCATTCTGGCATATTAACTTTTACTTCAATTACTGGGAATTCATATAAAGCTTCTCTTAATATTGTATACATGTCTTTTTCATTCATCGCATCAACGTTAATTGGTAAGACTGGAACATTATGATCTCTTTGTAAATCTTCACAAATTCTTTGAGTTTCTGGTAAAGTTGGATGAGTTGTATTTAATACAATAATAAATGGCTTTCCTATGTTTTTTAATTCTTCAATTACTCTTTTTTCACTTTCTAAGTAGTCAGATCTTTCGAATTCTCCAATTGATCCATCAGTAGTTATTACAATACCAATAGTTGAATGATCTTTAATAACTTTTTCTGTGCCAACTTCTGCTGCTTCTACAAAAGGTATTTCTTCAGTATACCAAGGCGTTTTTACCATTCTTGGACCATTTTCATCTGTTGCACCTTGAGCTTTATCAATCATATAACCAACACAATCAATTAATCTTATGTTGCATGTAAAATCATCTATTTTTATTTTAGCAGCATTATTTGGAACAAATTTAGGTTCAGTAGTCATAATTGTTTTTCCAGCTGCGCTTTGTGGAATTTCATCTAAAGCTCTTTTTCGTTCATATTCATCTTCAATATTTGGAACAATTAGTGTTTCCACAACTCTTTTAATAAAAGTAGATTTTCCAGTACGTACTGCGCCTACAACTCCTAGATAAATATCTCCACCACTTCTAGTCGCAATATTTTTTATTATTTCTTGTTTATCCATAATCATTCTCCTTGCTAATAATTCCTATGTATTAATAATTTAATTTAGAACATAATTCTATTATTTATTTAATTAAATACTTGGAGTACCAATAAAGTTTTTATTATTTACTTGAAAATATAATAAGCATAGTATTCCAATAATTAGAAATGCTGTACCTAATGTATTTATTTGAAATAGTTTTTTTCTTTCTTCGCTTATGTTTTCTAAAGCTTCATAGTTTCTTTTAAAAAAATATGTGTATATAAAAAGAGTGGATAGAAGAGTAAATGTAAAAATATTATTAGCTTTTTTCTGATATTCTGGATCTTTTGTATTAACATATTCTTTTTGTAAAGTGTCTCCAATCATATTAAATACACTAAGTGCTATAAATATAATCCATATATAGTCTTCTATTTTTAATTCGTTTAATGCATTATTCATGTTAAATTATATTCTTTTTCGATAAAAAAAAGAACTAGTGTTCTTTAAAACATTTTATCTATATTTTTAGGAACTTTATCATTAACAATTGCTTTTATAATTTTATCTTCTTTTTCTTTTGAGACTTCTTTACCTGTTAGTTTGGAGATATCATTAATAACTTCCCTAATTGTTGATTCATCTTTCATATTAGAAGTTTGTAATTTTTTGGCAAGCCCCAAAATTGTATCCTTATTAACGTTTGTTTTATTTTCTACTTTTTTAAAAAAACTATCACCGAACATAAAAAAATCCTCCTACTAAAATAATATGTAAGAAGATTTATTTTGTTAATAAAAATTATTTAGATCTTTTTTTACCAAGCATTTCACATTTTTTATTGAATTCGTCTAATGATATAAGTCCTTTACTTAATCTTTCGTGTAGCATAGCAAGTGATTTATCATACATATCGTTATTATTCATTGGATTTGTATATTTTTGATCTTGGATGTTTTTAACAAATACATTTTTATTTTGATTGTTATTTGACAGATTAGCATTATCATTGTATCTTTTAAATTTGTTTTCAAAATTATTGTTGGAATTATTAAAATTATTATTTCCTATTATCATTATTCGTCGCCACTCCTATTTTTAAATTGTAGTATTATAGGTGTTCCAGTAAAGTCAAAGTTTTCTCTTATTTTATTTTCCAAGTATCTTTCATATGAGAAATGTACTAGACCTTTATTATTTACTCTTAATGTAAATTTAGGTGGTTTTGTACCTGTTTGTGATGAAAAATAAGATTTTAATCTTTTTCCTTTGTATGAAGGTGGAGGATTTAATTGAAATGCATCCATTATTACTTCATTTAAAAGACTTGTTTTAATTTCTCTTTTGATATTTTCTGATACTTTTATTACTTCTGGCATTAAAGTATGAATTCTTTTTTTCGTTAGAGCAGATAAAAATACAATAGGTGCATAAGTTGCGAATTGAAATTCTGCTCTCATTAATTTTTCAAACTCTTGAATTGTAGTATCTTTTACTGCATCCCATTTGTTTACTACAAATATAAGACCTTTTCCTCGTTCAATTGCATATCCTGCTATATGTTTATCGTGCTCTTTTATGCCTTCTTCAGCATTTATTACTACCAAGCAGATGTCGCTTTTGTCGATTGATTGTAGTGACCTGAATAAACTGTATTTTTCTATTGATTCAAAAACTTTACCTTTTTTTCGCATTCCAGCAGTATCTATTAAAATATATTCTTCATTATTGTATTTTAAAATTGAATCTATAGAGTCACGTGTTGTACCTGCAACGTTTGAAACAACCACTCTTTCTTCATTTAAAAGAGCATTCATAAGGGAACTTTTTCCAACATTAGGTCTACCAATAATAGAAAATTTTAATCTATTATCAATTTCAGTATTATTTTCATTAAAGTCATTTGTAATTGTATCCATTAATTCTACATATCCTGTATTATGAATAGAACTTATAGGTAAATATGTATCAAATCCTAATTCATAAAAGTCATATATATTATTTTGAGCTTCTTTAACATCTATTTTATTGATGGCAACTATTACTTTTTTATTACTTTTTCTTAAAATATCTCGTACTATTAAATCATTATGTGTTAGTCCTTCTTTTCCGTCTACTACAAATACTACTACATCTGCATCTGAAATGGCTATTTCAGCTTGTATTTTTATTTCATCATTGAAATCCATTTTTGTTGCATCTATTCCACCAGTATCTATTAAATAGAATTTCTTATTATTATATTTTGCTTCTTGATATATTCTATCTCTTGTTACTCCTGGAGTATCTTCAATGATAGAAATCTTTTTTCCACAAATTTTATTAAATAGGGTACTTTTTCCAACATTAGGACGTCCTACTAATGCGACTGTAGGTATAGCCATATTATCCCCTCCAATTCACAGGTATTATAACATATAACTGTAAAATTTTAAAGATATTTTATAATATTGTCTCTTTAGTAATATCTATATGTTATACTATATATTAGGAAGGTGATAAGATATATGAATAATACAAAGAAAGTTGAATGGTATGATAATGCGAATATAATTACTAATTCAATTATTGTTTTAATATTATTAATGATGATACTAAGCCAATCATTTGCTATTAATAATAATTTAAGTACTGTAAATATTTTTAGGAATATTATTAATCATAATATTAATTATTTTTTAGTACTTGTATATTTTATAAGCTTAAAAACTAAATCTGGAAAAAAATATTTTAATTATTTAAATATATTTCTAGTTTCTTTATATTTTGTATTTATGGTTACCTCTATTTTGAGTGTATTTCAAGCCGTTTCATTACAAAGTTTGTTATCTGTAGCTATAAAAGTAATAATGTTTTTTTATCTATTACTAAGTATGTTTAGAGATACTAGTTATTTTAAAGAATTGAATATTTCTAAATTTCCTTTAGATGAGTTTAATAATGATTGGTATTTTAATGCTCAAGTAATTTTATCAATATTATTACTTGCGATTAATTTAGTACTTGTTAGTAGTTTTGATGGAGCTTTTCTTGCAATACTCGATTGCTTTTACGTTTTACTATTAGCTAGATATATTTATCTATATAGAGAATATTTAGATTATAAAGAGTTTTCTAAATCAGTAAAAAAGTTAAAAAAGAATGAGGAGGTGGAAAATTAATGGATATGTTTCATGAGATTGATAAAGTAAAAAAGAATTTACCTAAATTAAAGTCTGTTAGTCATGAAGTTAATAAAATGAGCTTAAACGTTTATCAAAAGATTGCTGTTATTATTTTTATTATATGTTTAATTATAGGTGTTTTATTTGGTAATTTATTTCCTGCTTGTGGATCTAGTTCTGAGTTTTATGCTGATAGATGTTTTAGTACTGAATTTAATTTTTCACTTATGTTATTTATATGGTTCATAAGTTTTATAGTTTGTATGTTATTTTATATTTTAGGTCATATTGTTTCACTACTTTCTTCTATTAATGAAAAAATATCTAAAAGTAGTAAAAATTAGCTATATTTCTTGCAATTTATAATGAAGCGTGATAAATTTAGTATGTAAGCATACAACATGCTTAATAAACATAGGGAGGTATAAATTTATGAAAAAAGTTGAATTAGTAGAAGCAGTTGCTACAGCTACTGGATTAACAAAAACTGATGCAACAAAGGCAATCGATGCTACTTTTGCTGCAATTACAGAAGCTTTAGTAAAAGGAGATAAAGTTCCACTAGTTGGTTTCGGAACATTTGGTGTTTCAAAAAGAGCTGCTCGTGAAGGACGTAATCCTAGAACTGGTGAAACAGTTAAAATCGCTGCTAGAAATGCTGTTACTTTCAAAGCAGGAACTGCTTTAAAAGATTCTGTAAACTAATTATAAATTTGTAAAATATAGAGAGCCAAATTGATGGTTCTCTTTCTTTTTCTTTTAGATATGTTATAATTATATTAGGAGTAAAAAAAAATAGGCGGTGAATTATGGTAGAATTAGATACAGCTTTAAAAGTTATTAATGAGATAAGTGCTCATGGATATAAAGCTTATTTAGTTGGTGGATTTGTTCGTAACTATTTATTAGATTTACCTTCTAATGATATAGATATTACAACTAATGCTACTCCAAAAGAAATAAAAGAAATATTTAGTGAGATTTCTCCTAATGAAAATTATGGTTCAGTAATTGTAAATTATAAGGGTGTTAAGTATGAAATAACTACTTTTAGGAAAGAATTTGGTTATGAGAATCATAGGCGACCAGTTGAAATAAAATATATTGATGATTTATATCAAGATTTACTTAGAAGAGATTTTACTATTAATACTTTATGCATTAATAGTGAAGGAGAAGTAATTGACTATTTACGTGGTCAAGAAGACTTAAAAAAAAGACTTATTAGATCTGTTGGAAATCCAAAGGTAAAGTTCGATGAAGATGCTTTAAGAATTATGAGAGCTGTTAGATTTGCTACGATTTTGGATTTTGATTTAGATGATGAGATAAAAGAAGCGATAAAAGAAACTAAGTGCTATTTAAAAGAATTATCATATGAAAGAAAAAAAGAAGAATTAGATAAGATATTTGCAAGTCCTAATGCTTATAAGGGAATTTCTCTTATGCTTGAATTTGGACTTGATAAAGAATTAGAGCTTGATAGATTAAAAGAGATAGGACCAACTAATAGTTCTATAGGAATTTGGAGCATTTTAAATGTCGAAGATAAATATCCTTTTTCCAATAATGAAAAAGAATTAATGGAAATGATACGTAGTGCAATGGATCATAATAATTTAGATCCTATGACTTTATATACTTATGGTTTATATGCTAATAGTGTAGCTGGTAATATTAAAAAATTAGACATAAAGGATATAACTGAATCATATAATAATTTACCAATACATGGTAGAAGTGAATTAGATATTACTAGTGATGAAATTATGAATATTCTAAATAAAGAACCGGGTAGTTATATGTCAGATATTTATGATGATATTGAGTATCAAATACTATATAGAAAATTATCAAATGACAAAGAGAATATTACTAAATATATTATAAGCAATTATAGAGATTAGAAGGTAACTTCTATCTTTTTATTTATAAATATGTTAAAATATCTTAGAACTGGAGATGATTAAATGAAAGGATCAAAAATAGTTGAAGTTTTTAAAGATGGAAATATTGTTATTCCTTTGTATTTTCTAAAAAGATATAAGGAATTTAATGTTAGTATGGATGAATTTATTTGCTTAATGTATTTATATAATTTAGGTAATATGATTGTATTTGATCCTAAGAAGTTCTCTAATGATTTAAATATGGATCTTATGAGCATTATGGGATATATAGATTCTTTATCTGAAAAAAAGCTTATAAGAGTAGAAGTGATTAAAAATGAAAAGGGTATTATGGAAGAAACGTTAATATTAGATGATTTTTATAATAAACTTTCTTTAATTACAATGGATGAAGTTGTTTCAGAGGAAAATAGGAATGTAGAAGATTCAACGATATTTGAAGTTATTCAAAAGGAATTTGGAAGAACATTGAGTCCGATGGAATTTGAAATTAGTAAGGCCTGGCTTGATAATGGAATGGATGAAGATTTGATAAAAGAAGCAATAAAAGAGGCTAGTTTTAATGGTGTATCTAATTTGAGATATATAGATAGAATTCTATATGAATGGGGTAAGAATAATATAAAAACAGTTCAAGATGTAGAAAAAAATCGTAATAAGAGAAGAGTGGAAAAAGAAAAAATTGATGATGATGTTGATTTAGATATAGTAGATTGGAATTGGTTTGATGAATAGTAATGTAGTATTAGTAGAAGATTATTTAGATGAATTATTTCCTGAACCTAAATGTGAACTTTTATATAATAGTGACTATGAATTATTAATTGCGATAATGCTTAGTGCTCAGTCTACAGATAAAAGAGTTAATATGGTAACTCCTATTATATTTGGAAAGTATAAAACTCTTCAAGAACTTTCAGAGGCAGATTTAGGAGATTTAGAAACTATTATAAGAAGTGTAGGATCTTTTCATAAGAAAGCTTTATATACTAAAGAGATTGCTAATAGATTAGTTAATGAGTTTGATGGTAAAGTGCCAACAGATAGAGAAGTGTTAGAAACATTTCCAGGAGTTGGAAGAAAGACTGTCAATGTTTTCTTAAGTGAATATTATAATTATCCAGCTATTGCAGTTGATACTCATGTTGAAAGGGTATCTAAGAGATTAAGAATGGCTTATTTAAATGATGATGTGTTAAAAGTGGAAAAGAAATTACAAAAGAAGTTTAATAAAGAAGTTTGGGCTAAAAGACATCTTCAAATGGTTTTATTTGGAAGATATTACTGTAAAGCAATAAAGCCTGAATGTAGTAATTGTAAATTAAAAGATATATGCAGAAAAAAACTTTAAAGAATTAATCTTTAAAGTTTTTATTTACTATTCTTTTTCTGGAGTAGTTGGATCTGGTACTACTGGATCTGGAGTAGTTGGATCCACAGGTTCAGGTTCTGGCTCTTTTGGTTTCTTTAACTCATATGTTGATGCTTCACTTTGAACTCCAGTATAGCTCTTATAAGTAGCTATTATTTTATAAGTTCCATAAGGATTGGATGTTTCCATTGTGTAAGATGTTTTATCAGTCCAGTCGAGTAGTGAACCATTAAAGTAAACATTATAACCAAACTTTCCGTAGTCTTCATTTGATGAACTGCCTGGATTAACTGAATTCCAAGTTAATGTTAATTTTTTAGTTTTTTCATCGTAACTTGCCTTGAAATTACTTGGTCCATTAATTTTAGTATTTTCTGCCATTTCAGTTGGTTCAGTTCCCTTTTTAAAGTATTCATATACTGCAGCTGTTCCAGGACCTGCTAATTTTGCGGGATTAGAACCTTGAGCAACTCCTACTTTAACAACGCTTGATGGTTGATTGAAAGCAGCTCTATTTGATTCCATAGCTCCAGAATTAACTAAAGCATTGAATAATCTATCTTTTTGTATTGTAGCTGGTACATTGTGTAATACGTAACCTTCTCTTATTGAATCTTTAGTGAAGTTATCGTATCCATACCACATACCAATAACAGTTTTTGTTGAGTATCCAACAACCCATGAATCTCTAATTGCATCATTTGGCATATTATAATCTCTCATAGTTTTTTCATCATAGTTTGTTGTTCCTGTTTTACAAGCGACATTTTTAGGAGTACCTCCAGTTAATGCAACATCTTGTAGAACACTTGACATCATAAATGCTGTTGAGTCAGACATTACTTTTTTCTTATCAGCTTCATGTTCTTTAGTTTCTCCAGTTGATCTAAAGATTATTTTAGATACACAGTATGGTTCATTATAATATCCGCCATTTGAGAATGCAGCATAGGCAGCACTCATTTCTAGTGGAGAAACTCCTGTAAATGCTCCAATTGAATGAGCTTCATGAATTCTATCATTTTCAATTTCCGGTTTGATTCCTAAGTTTGTAACAAATTCTATAATCTTTTTATTTTCAACTTGTTGAAATGCTTTTAATGCTGGAATATTTCTTGATGTAGATAATGCTCTTCTTAATGTGATATTTCCAAAGTATCCACCGTCCCAGTTCTTTATAGAACGACCATTTGAATATGAGTATGGTGCATCGTTAAATGGAGTGTATGTTGACCAGTTGTTATATTCCATACCTGGTCCATAATCAAATAATGGTTTTGCAGTTGAACCTGGTTGACGTTTAATTTGTGTAGCATAGTTATAACTATTTATTCCTTTTCTATTTCTACCAGTACCTATTGCGATAATAGCTCCAGTTTCAGAATCTAGAACTGATACACCAGTTTGAACTCTATCATTAATCCAAGAGTATGTTTCTCCGTTTAGTACTTTATTGACTGCATCTTGTCTTGATCTATCAAGTGTTGTGTAAATTTTTAGTGAAGTTGTATAGGCATTAACACCATATTTGGTTTTAACTTCTTTAACTACGGTATCAATAAATCCTTGATATTCATTAGCTGATTTTTCAGATTCTACAACTAAAGATTCAACTGGCACTGCATTAGCAAGAGCTTCTTCTTCTTTGGTAATATATCCATGTCTTCTCATTAAATATAATACTGTTTTTCTTCTTGCTTGGGCATTATCAGCATGAGTATCAGGTTTATAATATGTAGGAGATTTAAACATTCCTGCAATTACTGTTGCTTCACTTAGGTTAAGTTCTGTAACACTTTTACCAAAGTAATATTGGCTAGCTTCTTCAACACCGTAAATATTATTTCCTAGGAAATGGTTATTGACATAAAACTCTATAATTTCTTCTTTTGTATAATTTTTTTCTAGTTTAAATACTGCTAAATAAATATCAGTGAATTTTCTAATTATTCCAGCAATACCTTCATCAGCACTAGCATCTGTAAAAATATTTTTAACAACTTGCATTGATAATGTTGAGGCACCACCAGCACCAGGTTTTCCAAGAACTTGTCCAATAGTTGCTTTTACAAATCTTGGAGCATCAAAACCATTATGTTGGAAGAATCTTGAGTCTTCTGTTGCTACTATTGCATCAATTAGAACTTCAGGTAACTTTTCATAAGAAACTTTTTCACGCATCTCTGAACCTAATTTTGCAAATTCTCTTTCATCTTTATCATAAATAGTTGTTGTTTCTTTGGTATTTAAGTCTGCCTGTTTTTCCTTATATATAGGATCTGCAATTGATTTAATATAAAGTAAGAATGCACCAAACAAAGCGAGGCAAATAATAGCAAAGGCCAATATTAACATAAGAAGAATTGTTAATACTTTCTTTTTATTTTTTCCTCTTAAGGCCCTGATAATTAGGGCTATTACTAAAATTACTCCTAGTAAGAAGCCGGCAGCAATTGCTGCTAATTTACCAAAGGCCATTTTACAGATTAAAACTATTGCAATATACCCAAGTATTATGGCAAGCTTTATACTGTTTTTCATTTTCTTTTTCTTTGTAATTCTTTGCTTTATGTTTTTTTGCTCACAAGTAGAATTTGATTTATTACTAGATTTGCTACTAGTTTTCCTTTTTGTTTCTTTTTTCATTATCTCGTACCTCCAAAATCTTCGATTAATTTATCTACTATTTTAAGATAATCTATTCTAGGATTATATCCATCTTTTATAAGGTATGCATTTTTCTTAATAAAATCTAAAGGAATTGATTTTCTTTCTGATTCTTTTAGAAAAACTAAAAAGTTTTTTGTTGGTAATAAATAAGTTTCATTTAAAGAAGTAAACCTTATTATTAAAAAAGAAATTCCTTTATGTTTTTCAATGTTTTCTAAATGCTTAATTTGATGGGGGTGAATGTTACTTAGTGCAAAAGATGTTGTGCTTTTACTTTCTTTTGCTTCAAAGTCAATATAATATCCTTTATATATTCCATTATAATCTGTAGTTGATGGTATAGTAAAAAAAGCTTCTTTAATTACAGCTCTATCTCTAGATGGGTAATCTACTTTTGTTATTTTTATAGGTGTTGGCTTTTTATAAATAAATGCTTTATCAATATCCCTATAAAATTTATTTGATTGATTTAATTCATCTTCTAGATTCATTCCTCTATTTTTATATGTATCTGTTGTAATAGGAATGGTAGAGCGATTTATCTTCTTTATACCACTAGGATAGTTCATTTCATCACCTATGTTTTATTATACTATAAAATAATCTATTTTTCCATATAAAACTTATTGATGTTTTTTTACTAGTTTTGTCGTATTTATGATTTTTTTGATTATTTAATTTAGACTAGAATTGGTGATAAAAGATGAATAGTGTAGAAATACTTAAATTACTTAGTAATATAACAAATAAAACAAATAATGCTTGTCTAAAGTTAGATGTGTATTATATAATGAATGGGTTACCAATTGACAAAAAATAACATTAATGCAATAATATTAATATAAGTAAGGGATTGGTGATATATATGTATCAAAATAAGATTACTCTTATGCCACAAGATATTCTTGAAAAAGATTTTAAAATTGATACTCGTGGATATCGCTTAAAAGAAGTTGATCAATTCTTAGATATTATTATTGGTGATTATGAACAATTTTTTAACATTATAAATAATTTAGAAAAAGAAAAGGCTGATTTGCTTGCGGAGATAATGTCTTTAAAGCAAGAACTTAGAAATTCTAAATTTAATATGGAAGTAGCTCGAAGTGCTGATAATCAAGAAGTTACTAATGTTGATATTATGCGTAGAGTTTCACAACTTGAAAAAATGGTTTATGGTATAAAAAATAGTAATGATAGTGGCAGAAAAGAATAAAAGTTAACTAACAATATTTATAGACAAACGCTGGAATCTTAAAGATTCTTGAGGAAAGTCCATGCTAGCACATTTCTGAGATGAGTGTAGTGTTCGTGTCTAGGGAACCAATAACCTAGAGTAGTTTATACTAACGGCGGTTAATAAACCTAAGTTTTATATATGGTTTAACTTTAAAGTGCCGCAGTGACGATGCTTTTGGAAACGAAAGAGTGAAACGTGGTAAACCCCGCGAGCTAGAAACCCAAAATTGGTAGGGGAGTCCTAACAAAGAAATTGAACGGAGTTAGGGACCGATTATTCGGTAGATAAATGTTTGTCGCCCAGTAATGGGAACAGAACATGGCTTATTTAAATATTGTTTATTACTAGTGAGGTGTTTTATGAAAGAGTTAGGTACTTATTTAAAACGTACTAGAGTTTCTAATGGAGTAAATATGGCTGAGGCAGCAGAAGATTTAGAACTTTCAGTAACTGAACTAGAAAATATAGAGTCTGGTAATGTAAAGGCTTTCAAAGATGTATATGATTTAAAAGAAAAAATAAGAATTTATGCGAAATATCTAGGACTTGATTGTGAAAAAGTTATTGATGAATTTAATGGATTCTTGTTTACTCATACTTCTAAGATTTCTTTAGAAGATATTAAAAGTGCTCAAAAGAAATCAGAAGTAAGCGAAAAGAAAATTAAATCTCCTTATACTATGGAACATAAAGGAAAGTCAAAAGTATTACCAATTGTTATTATAGGAGCTATATTGATTGCTATTATTTTTATTGTAATATATTTTATAGTAAGTAGTATAAATCAGGTTCCTACTAAAGTAGATGTGTTATCATCTTATAAGGGAGAGGAGAGTAGTTATGAATTTACCTACTAAGTTAACAGTATTAAGATTAATACTTTCAGTTTTTATTATTTTTATTTTATGTTTTCCATTTTATTCAGTTGGAGTACAATTTCCAAAAATTGATTTAAATGGAGTAGTTATTGAAGTACAATATATTATAGCTGGTGTTATTTTTATTATTGCTAGTTTAACTGATTTTTTAGATGGTTATTTAGCTAGAAAAAATAATCAAGTTACAGATACTGGTAAAATGTTAGATGCTATTGCTGATAAAGCTTTAGTTAATCCAGTTTTAATAATATTAGCTGCACAAGGATTTATAAATGCTATAATCCCAGTTGTTATTGTTATTCGTGATATTGTTGTTAATGCTATTAAGATGGAAGCTGCTTCAAAAGGTAAAGTTGTTGCTGCTATTAAATCAGGTAAATTTAAGACTGCTGCCTTAATGGTAGGTACTACACTTACATTCTTTTATAATTTGCCATTTGAATATTTAGGAATAAGTGTTGCTGATTTCTTATTATATATAGCAGTTATCTTATCAATCATTTCAGGTGTTCAATATTTTACTTTGAATAAAAACATAATATTTACAAGTGAAGATTAAGTTCTTAATAAAGAGCTTTTTCTTTTTTATTTGCAAAGAACATTTGTTCGAAAAAAATACTTGCATTTAGTTAAAGTATATTATACAATTGAATTGTAAGTTATTTAACTAGGAGGTTTTTATGAAAACAGTAAGTGATTCTAAAGATAAGACTTTAGAGCAAGTATTAAATGATATAGAAAAGCAATTTGGTAAAGGTTCTATTATGAAGCTTGGAGATAATAAACATATGAAAGTAGACGTTTGCTCAAGTGGTTGTTTATCTTTAGATATAGCTTTAGGTGTTGGAGGTTATCCTCGAGGAAGAATTATTGAAATTTATGGTCCTGAATCTAGTGGTAAAACTACATTTGCATTACAGGCAATAGCTGAGCATCAAAAATTAGGTGGAAGAGCTGCATTTATAGATGCTGAACATGCTTTAGATCCAGTTTATGCAGAAAGACTTGGGGTAAATATAGATGAATTGCTATTAAGCCAGCCTGATACAGGTGAACAAGCTTTAGAAATTTGCGATGCTTTGGTAAAAAGTGAAGCAATTAGTATAATTGTTATAGATTCTGTTGCGGCATTAGTTCCTCAAGCTGAAATTGATGGTGAAATGGGGGATTCTCATGTAGGTCTTCAAGCTAGACTTATGTCACAAGCATTAAGAAAATTATCAGGTACTATTAATAAGACTAATACAACTTGTATATTTATAAATCAATTACGTGAAAAAGTTGGAGTTATGTTTGGTAATCCTGAAACTACGCCAGGTGGAAGAGCATTGAAATTCTATTCTTCTGTAAGACTTGAAATTAGAAGAAATGAGCAATTAAAAATGGGAGAGGGAATAGTTGGAAATAAAACTACAGTTAAAGTTGTTAAGAATAAAGTAGCTCCTCCATTTAAGTCTGCTGTTGTTGATATAATGTATGGAGAAGGAGTTTCTAGAGAAGGTGAACTTGTTGATTTAGGAGCTGAAGCTGGAATTATAGATAAAACAGGTTCTTGGTATTCTTATCAAGGAGAAAAGTTAGGACAAGGAAAGGAAAATGTAAAACTTTTACTTAAAGATACTCCAGAGTTAAAAGAAGAAATTGAACAAAAAGTAAGAGAATATTATGATATTGCTCTAGATGATGATAAAAAGGCTACAAAAGAAAAGAAGAGTGAAAAGTAATTTCATTCTTTTTTATTTAGAATAAGATATTTTAGGTGATGTTTTTGAAAAAATTAAATGAGTTAATTGATTGTGATTTTGATATCCTTATTCAAGGAATTACAGATGACTCAAGAGAAGTAAAAGAAGGATTTTTATTTGTTGCCACTAAGGGCTTTAATGTTGATCATTTTGATTTTTTAGATGATGCAATAAATAATGGTGCTGTTGCATTAATTATTCCTGAAGATAAAGAAGTATTAAATTTAGATATACCAGTTTTAAGAGTAGCTAATATTGATGAAATGTATCCCATACTTTGTTCTAGATTTTATGAGATTAATACAACTGATTTTTCTTTTATAGGGGTAACTGGTACTGATGGTAAAACTACAACTACATATATTGTGAAATGCTTGTTAGATAATATTAAGCCTACTGCTTATATTGGTACTAATGGTGTGGAATGTTTGGATTCTCATATTGTATCAAGCAATACTACTCCTTGTATTTCAACTATGTATAGTTATTTAAATTTTATAAAAAGTAGAAATTGTAAACAAGTAGTAATGGAAGTGTCTAGTGAAGCTTTACTTCATAAAAGAGTTGACAGCTTAAAATATAAGATTGTGGGTTTTACAAATATTACAGAGGATCATTTAAATGTGCATAAAACTATTGAAAATTATATAGAATGTAAAAAAAGTCTTCTTAATTATTTAGAAGAAGATGGTATTGCGATAATCAATGGTGATTGTGCTAATTGTAAAACGATAAAGTGTAAAAATAGTGTCTTATATGGTTTTGATTTGTCGAATGATTGTGTAATTTCTGATGTAAAAGAAGTGTCTAATAAGACAATATTTAATGTTAAATATTTGGGTAATACTTATAAAATTATTTCTCCTTTTATGGGCAATTATAATGTTTATAATGTTACTCTAGCTTTTCTAATTTGTTTTCATTATGGATTAGCTCCTGAATATTTAATAGATCAAATTACTAAATTGAAACCAGTGAGTGGTAGAAGAGAAAAATTGAATTTTACAGATAAGTTTGATATTATTTTAGATTATGCTCATACATATAATGGTATAGTTAGTGTAATTGAAAGTGCTAAGAATTACGAAAACATAATTGTAGTTACTGGATGTGCTGGTGGTAGGGAAAGAGAAAAGAGAAGTAAAATAGGCAAATATATTCTTGAAAATTCAACAATCGCAATTTTTACTATGGACGATCCAAGATTTGAAAGTGTTAATTCTATAATAGATGATATGGTTTCATTATCTGATAATAAATATATAAGAATTATTTCTAGAGAAGAAGCTATTTGTAAAGCTTTTGAACTTGCTTCTAAATTAAATAGTTGTGTTGTATTAATCCTTGGTAAAGGAAGAGATAATTATATGGCTATTAAAGATGAAAAAATACCTTATTGTGATTATGATGTTGTGAAAGATTACTTTAATTAGTAATCTTTTTCTAACTTGGCTTTTTCTTGACATAGATTGCATTATTATCTACAATAGAATTAGATTAGGTTCTATCTAGTCTGAATGGAGGAATATAAAATGATGGATATTTTATTCCCCATTTTACTTGTAATTGTAGGTGCAGTTGTTGGATTTGCAAGTTCATTTATAATGAATAATATGAAGGTTTCTAATGCAACTAAAGAAGCTGAAAAAATAATTAATAATGCTAAAAAAGAAGCAGATAAAGCTAAACGAGATGCATTATTAGAGCAAAAAGAAGAAGCACATAAACAAAAGATGGATTTAGAAAAAGAAATTCGTGAGAAAAAATCAGAGTTAAAAGAATCAGAAAATAGATTATTACAAAGAGAAGCGAATATAGATAAGCGTGATGAAATGTATCAAAAACGTGAAGCTATTTTAGATGAACGTGAAGAAAAAATATCAGAACGTCAAGAAGAAATCCTAAACGAAAAAGGTAAAGTGGAGGATATCAAAAAAGAACAATTAGAATTATTAGAAAAAATTTCTAGTTTTAGTAAAGAAAAAGCTCGTGAATGTATAATGGAAAAAGTACGTGAGAGCATGAGCCATGAAATCTCTGAATATATAAAAGAAAGAGAAAATGAAGCAAAATTAGAAGCAGATAAAAAAGCAAGAGAATTAGTTGTGGGTTCTATGCAAAGATATGCTGCTGATATTGCTAATGACCAAACAGTTACTGTAGTTAATCTTCCTAATGATGAAATGAAAGGAAGAATAATTGGTAGAGAAGGAAGAAATATTAGAACAATTGAGGCTATTACTGGTGTTGATTTGATAATTGATGATACTCCTGAAGCAGTAGTTTTATCTAGTTTTGATCCTTTAAGAAGAGAAATTGCTAGAGTTACTTTAGAAAGCTTAATTAAGGATGGAAGAATTCATCCTACAAGAATTGAAGAGTTATATGATAAAGTTTGTAAGGATATGAAGCAAAAAACTATTGAGTTAGGACAAACTGCTATATTTGATTTAGGTCTTACTAAGTTTGATCCTGAATTAATTGAAACAATTGGTAAATTACATTTTAGAACAAGTTTTGGTCAAAATGCTTTACAACATTCAATTGAAGTTGCTCATTTATCTGGACTTATTGCCGGAGAACTAGGAGAAAATATTACTTTAGCTAAACGTGCCGGTCTTTTACATGACATTGGTAAAGCTATTGATCATGAAATAGAGGGAAGCCATGTTGATATTGGAGTAGATATTGCTAAAAAATATCATGAAAATGAAACTGTTATTAATGCAATAGCATCTCATCATGGTGATACTCAAGCTACAAGTGTTATTTCAATTATAGTAGCAATAGCTGATGCTTTAAGTGCATCTAGACCTGGTGCTAGAAATGATTCTTTAGAAAATTATATTAAGCGTTTATCTCAACTTGAAGAAGCAGGAAATGAAATTGACGGTGTTGAAAAAACTTATGCAGTTCAAGCTGGTAGAGAATTACGTGTAATAGTAAAACCTGAAGAAGTAGACGATTTAGGTGCTCATAAGATTGCTCGTGAAGTAAAAGAAAAGATTGAGTCAACTATGAAATATCCTGGAACAATTAAAATTACGGTAGTTCGCGAAACAAGAGCTCAAGAAGAAGCAAAATAAATGCTTCTTTTTTTTGTTAAAGAGTAATTTACTTCGAATAATTAAATGGAGGTAATTAAATATGAGAAACAATTATTTATATTGGAATATAGGAAAAGAAGTGTTTGAAAATCATAATAAAAAAAATAATTATCATAAATATTTTTCTGATTATTATTCTTACTATTATGGTAATAGTTTAAAATTTAGTAGAGAAAATATTAATTTTATGGAAAGATTTTATTTATATTTTCCTATCTATCTACAAAAATTTGATGAATTAAGTATTAAACATTTTAAAATATTAGTTAGTATTAAAAAGAATAGTAAAAGATACTTTTATTTTTGGATAATATTTTTTTGTAAGAGTAGTGTAGAAGAATTAAAAGAGTTAATAAATAATCAATGCTATGAAAGAATATAAAAAAGACAGCTTCTAGTTTTCACTAGATACACTGTCTTTTTCTTTATTTCTTTTAATATCTAAAATGATTGGTAAGATTATTGGCTTTCTTCCAGTTAAGTTATAGATATAAGGATATAAGTTTTCCGTAATATCACTCTTTAAAGTTTGGAAAGTTGATTTTGGATCTTGTAGTGCACTTTTGATTGTATTTTCGGCTTTATTTTCAATTTTTCTAATTAGTTCTTCATTTTCATTTACTAAGATAAAGCCTCTTGTAGTTATATTAGGTTTAATTAATAATTCACGTTTTTTCATATCAACATTAATTATTACTACAAGAATACCATCACTTGACATAATCTTTCGGTCTTTAATAATTGCACTTCCAATTTCACCAATACGCTTACCATCTACATATATATCATTACCAGGTATTGGATCTCCCATTGATAATTGATGGTCTTTAAGAATTAATACATCTCCATTTTTTATAACAAATGTATTTTCTTTTGGGATGCCACAATTGATTCCTATATTTGCTTGTTTTTTTAACATTCTGTAGTCACCGTGGAAAGGTACTAAATATTTTGGTCTAATTAATCTTATCATTAATTTAACTTCTTCTTCATTAGCATGACCTGAAGTATGTAAATCGGCTAAGATATTATTTGTGTAAACTTTAACACCTTTTAAATATAATTTATTAATTGTTTTTGAAATACTTAAGGCATTCCCAGGTATTGCGCTTGATGAGAAAATTACAACATCATCTGGTCTTAATTTAATTTGTTTATGAGTACCATTAGAAATTCTTGATAGAGCTGCGAGTGGTTCTCCTTGACTACCAGTACAAAGTATTGTAACCTCACCAGGTTTTAAAGTGTTTGCTTCTTCAGGAGAAATTAATAGTTCTTTATGATCAATATAACCTCCATTAATAGAGATATTAATATTGTTTTCCATACTTCTTCCGAATATACAAATTTTTCTGTTATGTTTATAACATGTTTCAAATATGTGTTTTACACGGTAAATGTTTGAAGCAAATGTTGCGATTATTATTCTGTTTGTTTTACATTTATCAAACATTTCAGCAAGAGTTTCATCTACTACAGATTCACTATTTGAAAAACCTTCATTTAATGCATTAGTAGAGTCTCCTAATAAGATATCTACACCTCTTTCTCCTATACAAGCCATTTTATATAAATCAGCCATTGGACCAATAGGTGTTAGATCAAATTTATAGTCACCTGTTGTAACAATTGTTCCATCAGGTGTAGTAATAGCAATTCCATGTGAATCAGGAATTGAGTGAGTTGTTCTAAAAAATTCAATTTCAATATCTTTGAATTTTAGTTTAGTATCTTCGGTATAGACAAATAAATTATCATATCTAATATTTTTATCTTGAAGCTTTACTGCGATTAATTCTTTTGCGTGATTTGGCGCATAGATTGCAGGAATATTTACACTTTGAAGTAAAAATGGGATAGCTCCAATATGATCTTCATGTCCATGAGTTATTAATAAAGCTTTAATTTTATCTTGGTTTTCTTTAAGATAAGTAAAATCAGGAAGGACATAGTCAACTCCCATTAGTTCACTTTCAGGAAAACTTACACCGGCATCAATAATAACAATAGCGTCTTTATGTACTATACAGTACATATTTTTTCCGACTTCTCCTAAACCACCTAAAACAACTAACTTTGTTTCATTGGTTTCTTTCATAAAAACTCCTTTCATTAAATTTTTTTTATAAAGAACTAACGTATAGATTATACTATAAATTTAATATTTTGTCTATATTTTACTTTTTTTAGATTTAATGATATATTAGCTTTAAGTTTAGGAATAGGAGATTATTTATTAGTTTAGAAGAATTAAATAATAATGCTTACGAGTTAAGTGAAAGGTATAAAAATATTAACAATTTTATAAAACAAAATCCAAATACCGATCCTAATTTTAGCGAAATAGTAGATTGTGTTGTTGATTATGGAGTTTTGGTTTCTAAATATAATGAATATTATAATGAGTTTGGGTATCCTATGTTAGATGAAGAAAATAGAAAAGCTACTAACTATGATATTCCAAAATTTGTACCTGAGGTTTTTAATGCACAAAATAATTTACATGAGATGTTACGCTTAAGAGAACAAAATGATTTCTTTAAAGATTTTACTGCGAAGAATTTTATGTCTTAATTAGCTTATAGATGTGAGGTTGGAGAATATAATGTTCCATATGATCCTGATTTAGCTAGTTTGAAAAAAAGAAGTTTTATGTAAAACAGCAGGTGTATATTTTTACATATGGCAAGTAAAAAGAAATGAACTTGATTATCAATATGATAATAAAGAAGAGTTTGAAAAATTAACTACTGACTATAATATTTATAAGGGTACTTCTGGAGTACAGGAAAGAAAGACTAGAGCAGATAATAGTTATTATGAAGGACCACAGTTTGGTGAAGTAGTAGAGGATATGTTAACTTCTATTAATAAAGATTATAAGTATAATAACGTAAATACTAATAGTAATGGTAAAGTAAGATAATTGAGAAAATTCTCAATTATTTTTTTATTGACAAATTTTTATCTTTTTAATAAAATGTTAATAACAACTTAGATGTTCTATTTTTTTATTATATGTTATTAATAAAATATTAATAACAAAAGGAGGCTATATGAATAGAAAAAAAGAATTAAAAAAATTGAAAGATTATAGGAGGGCACTATATAACATTGATATGGTACAAGGCTTTGTAAATATTGGACCTATGTCAAATAAGGAATATAACAAATTGGTTCCTGAACAATTAAAATTTTTAGAAGATTTTAAGACTAGTAATGATTGTATTAACTTTATTGGAGAAGGACATAGTGAAAATGCTTTAGAATTTGAAAGTTATCCTAAGCATTGTGTTATTGGTACTGAAGAAGCTGAATTTATTAAAGAGTTTAGAAATTATCTTGATTTGAAGAATACAAGAATCTACCGAAAAAATTCAATTAATGGGATGTTTAATGATCAACTAAGAAAAGATATTTTAGAAATGACTAATTTAGATATTTGTGTATTTGTAGGAGTTTGCGAAGACTTATGTGTAATGGACTTTGTAAGAACATATGCAAGGTATTTAGATGAGATTAATAGGAAAGTAAATTTGTTTGTGATAGAAGACGCAGTAGATACATTTGATTCAGCTAATCATTCTCGTAGTGAATGGAAAAGAATTGCGCGTATGGTGATGGAACAAGCAGGAGTAATTTATGTTAAAGATTATGCTGAATTTAAGGAAAAAGAAAAAGTATTAATGTTAGGTGGTAAATAAATGAAAATATATAATGGCTATGAAAGATTATCTCGTAATTATTCATTACTAACAGATGAATATGAATATACAATGGCTAATTGTTATTTACTTGCTGGTAAGGAAAAGGAAGAGGCTGTATTTGATGTGTTTTTTAGAAAAGTACCTAATAATGGTGGATATGCGATTATGGCTGGTATTGATAAGCTAATTCCTTTTATAGAAAATTTAAAATTTGATGAAAAAGCTTTAGATTATTTTAGGAGAAAAGGTTATTCTAATGAATTTGTAAATTACTTAAAAAATTTTAAATTTAGTGGAGATATTTATGCTGTTCCTGATGGTACTCCAGTATTTCCAAATGAGCCTATTATTACTGTAAAAGCACCTTTAATTGAAGCACAAATAATTGAAACAGCTATTTTATCTATTGTTAATGGGGCAATGGAACATGCTACTGGGGCAAGGAGAATAATTGAATCTGTTCCAAGTGGTGTTGGTGTTATGGAGTTTGGAGCAAGAAGAGCTGATGGGTGTGAAGCTGCAATTGATTCTTCTATATATGCGATTATGGCTGGATGTGTTGGAACAAGTAATGTTATAGTAGCTGATATGTTAAATATGAAGGCTATGGGAACATTAGCTCATAGTTTTATAGAATCTTTTCCAAGTGAGTATGAAGCATTTTTAAGTTATGCTAAGGCTTATCCTGATAACTGTATTTTGTTAGTAGATACTTTTGATACTTTAAAAAGTGGAGTTATTAATGCAATAAAGGTATTTGATTATATGAAGAGAAATAATCTTAGTCTTAATAATATAGGAATAAGAATTGATTCTGGGGATTTAGCTTATTTATCTAAAGAGGCAAGAAAGATTCTAGATAAAGCAGGTTTTCCACAAGCTAAGATTTGTTTGAGTAATGGTCTTACTGCTGAGGTTATTGAATCTTTAGTTAATGAAGGAGCTAAGTTTAATAGTTTGGGTGTGGGAGATAATATCTCTAAACCAGAAGGTAGAATGGGTTGTGTGTATAAAGAGGTGGCTTTAAAGGAAGATAATAAATGGATTCCTAAAATAAAACTTAGTAATGATACAGTAAAAATTGTTAATCCAGGATACAAAAAATTATATAGAGCATATGATAAAAATACTGGTTTTGCCTTAGCAGATATTATGGCAGAGAAAGATGAAAAACTTAATACTAAAGATTTAACTATTATAAGTATTAATGATAATTTAAAAAGTTCTATACTTGATAATTTTAAATTAGTTGAACTACAAAAGCCGATTTTTAGAAGTGGAAACTTAGTTTATACTGATCCAGATATTTTAACTAAGAAAAAGTACTGTGATTTACAAATGAAAACATTATATCCTGAAGTTAAAAGAAATAAAATGCCACATGAATATTATGTTGATGGAACAGAAAGTTATGTAAAAATGAAAACTGATTTAATTAAAGATGCAAAAAAATTAATTAAGAGAAAGTGATGATAGAAATATGGATGAATATGGATTTATAAAAGTTGGGGCGTCAGTTCCTGAACTTAAAGTAGCGGATACTTTATTCAATACTCTTAAAATTAAAGAACAAATAGATTTGGCTATTTCTAAAAATATTCAAATATTAGTTTTTCCTGAACTTTCTATTACTGGTTATACTTGTTTAGATTTGTTTCATCAAGATCAATTAATTATCAAAGCAGAAGATAGTTTGAAGGATTTAATTGAGTATTCTTTAAATAAAGAAATAATTTTTATTGTTGGCTGTCCAATAAGAGTTAAAAATAAATTATATAATTGTGCAGTAGTGATAAATAATGGTAAGTTATTGGGAATTGTACCTAAAACCTATATTCCAAATTATAATGAATTTTATGAAGCAAGGTGGTTTAGTAGTGCTGAATTAGAAAATGATACAAAGATTAATTTATTTGGACAAAATATTCCGTTTGGAAATGATTTGATATTTTGCAGTTTAAATAATAAAAATTTTAGGTTTGCGATAGAAATATGCGAAGATCTTTGGAATGTAAAATCTAAAAGTAGTGATTATGCTTTAGGTGGTGCCTCTATCTTATTTAATTTATCGGCAAGTAATGAAACAGCTTTTAAATATGATTATAGAAAAGATTTAATAAAAGTGGAGTCTGCTAAAACTATTTCAGGTTATGTTTATGCATCAAGTGGAGTTAATGAAAGTAGTACAGATCTTTTATTTTCAGGTTCTAGTATGATTTTTGAAAATGGAGATTTGCTTGAAGAAAATGAAAGATTTAATTTTGAAAGTAATTTAATATATACAGATATCGATGTTGATAGATTAATTAATAAAAGATGTAAAAATAATTGTTTTAGTAATAGTGAATATGATTTTAGAAAGATTTATTTTGAAAATAGTAAGAATTTAAAATTAACTAGAACTTTTTCTAAGATGCCTTTTGTTTTAAATGAATTTGAAAAGAGAAATGTTCAATGCGAAGAAATATTAAACATTTTATCTTGTGCACTATATAAGAGATTAAAACATCTAAATAATTTTAAATGTGTAATAGGTGTATCTGGAGGATTAGATTCAACACTGGCATTTTTAGTTATAAAAAGAACTTTTGAAAAGTATGGAATAGATAATAAAAATATTATTGCGATTACAATGCCTGGTTTTGGAACAACTACTAGAACTTATAAAAATGCTTTAAAGCTAATTAGTATTAATAATGCTACATTTAAAGAAATAGATATTAAAAAAACTTGTATTAGTCATTTTGAAGATATTAGTCAAGATATGAATATTCATGATATAACTTATGAAAATGCTCAAGCTAGAGAAAGAACACAAATACTTATGGATATTGCGAATAAAGAAAATGCTATTGTAATTGGGACTGGGGATTTAAGTGAAGCTGCTTTAGGATTTTGTACTTATAATGGAGATCATATGAGTATGTATGGAATTAATAGTGGTATTCCAAAAACCTTAATAAGATATTTAGTTGAATATATAAGAAATAATGATACTAATAAAGAAAATAAAAAAGTTATAGAAGATATATTAAATACGCCAATTTCACCAGAGTTAATACCTACTAGTAAGCAACAAGTAGTACAAGATACAGAGAAATTTATTGGTCCTTATATATTACATGATTTCTTTTTATATCATTTTCTAAAATATGGGGCTAGACCTAAGAAGATTTACTTTTTAGCAAAAGAAACGTTTAAAGATGAATTTAATGAAAAAGAAATATTAAAATGGTTAAAAGTGTTTTTTAAAAGATTTTTTACCCAACAATTTAAAAGAAATTGTGTTCCCGATGGAGTAAAAGTCTGTGATATTTCTCTATCTCCAAGAGGAGATTTTAAGATGGTAAGTGATGTTTCTTATAATATTTTTTTAGAAGAGTTAGAAGGAATAGAGTAATGAAGATAGGAATATTTGGAGGTTCTTTTAATCCACCTCATAAAATACATAAGGAAATTGGTATGTATTTAGTTAATAGTAAATATTTGGATAAAGTTATTTATGTACCAACTGGTGATAAGTATGAAAAGAAAGATTTAATTAGTTCAAATAGTAGAATAGAAATGTTAAAAATAATGATAAAAAATAATAATTATTTGGAAGTTTCTGATTATGAAATAAAAAACAATTTAGTTTATACTTATCAAACATTAGATTATTTTAAAAACAAATATAAAGATTCTGAGATTTATTTTATATGTGGGTCGGATAATTTAAGAGAGTTTAAAACTTGGAAAAAATTTAATTATATTTTAAACAATTATAGATTGATAGTTTTTAAAAGAAATGATGATAATATAGAAAAAATACTTGAAAATTTAAATATTAAAAATATTATTGTAATAGATAAAGTTTTTGGTAATTTATCTTCAACATATATTAGAAAAGAGCTTGAAGAGGGAAAAAATGTTTTAAATTTAGTAGATAATGAGGTAGTAGAATATATAGAAAATAATAAATTATATAATTTTTCCCGAAAAAAAGTTGTTGTGATATAATCAAGTTATAAGAAAAAGAGGTAGAGATATGAAAGAATATAAATCCGAAGAAGAGTTTTTAAAAGATTATAATCCTAATGAGTTTGATAGACTATCTCTTACAACAGATATTCTTATATTTAGTGTATCAGATGGTTTACAAGAAAATTATAGGAAATTAAATGAAAAACATTTTAGTGTGTTACTTGTAAAAAGAGATACCTATCCTTTTAAAGATAAATGGTGTTTACCAGGTGGCTTTATAAGAATTGATGAAGAGATTGAAGATGCTGCTAAAAGGATATTAGAAGATGAGGCTAACATTAAAAATATTTATTTAGAACAACTATATACTTATAGTAATCCAAATAGAGATCCTAGAATGAGAGTTATATCTACTTCGTATATGGCTTTAATTGATAAAAATAAATTAACTAATAGTATTTCTAAAAAGGCTTCATGGTTTAATATATTTGTATTAGAAGATAAAGAAGAAATTAATGTTACTCTAGATAATGGAAATGAAACAATTAAATTTAAGTTAAAGAAAATTTTATCTTCTAGGACAGCTGAAAATTATAAGTATGAAATTATTGAAAATGATAAATTAGCTTTTGATCATGCATTGGTTATTGCGACTGGTATATCAAGATTAAAGAATAAAATAGAGTATACAGATATTGTATTTAATATGATGCCTAAGTATTTTACGTTAGGAGAGCTACAACAAGTATATGAAGTTATATTAGGTAAAAAATTGTTAGATCCAGCTTTTAGAAGAATTATTGCGAATAAAGTAGAGAAAACAGAAAAAATGAAAACCGGAGGGGGACATAGGCCTTCTGTATTATTTAGATATAAAAATAATGATTAATCTTTAGAATTTAGAGAATTATAATTCTCTTTTTTCGTTTATTTTAAAGGATAGTTCATGTTATAATATGAAATAGGTGATTATAATGGGTTTATTTAACAAAATTAGAAATATGTTTAAGAAGGAAGTTGAAGAAACTGATACTGTTTTAAAGGTTGAAGATAGTGAGAACAATTCAGCGGATGCGTCTATTAACACTTCAAATAATGATATAAAAAAGGATGATACAAACAAAAGTAGTGTTAAAGTATATGAAAAAGGTTTAACTAAATCAAGACAAGGATTTGTATCAAAGCTTGCTTCTCTTACTTCAAAATATAGTAAAGTAAATGAAGAGTATTTTGAAGAGTTAGAAGAAATACTTATTATGGCAGATATTGGTGTTAATACTGTTATGAACTTTATGGATAGAATTAGAGATAGAGTTCGTCATGAAAATTTAACGGATCCTGAAGAATTAAAAGAAATTATTGTAGATGAATTGTTTATTATTTATGTAAATGATGAAGTATTATCTAGTAAGATAAATTATAGAGAAAATGGTCCAACTGTTATTTTGTTTGTAGGCGTTAATGGTGTTGGTAAAACTACAACAATTGGAAAACTTGCAAATAAGATGAAGGGTGAAGGAAAGAAGGTTCTTTTAGTTGGAGCTGATACTTTTAGAGCAGGAGCTGTTCAACAATTAAAAGAGTGGAGCAAAAAAATTGATGTAGGATTCTATGGTAAAGAAGAAGGTTCAGATCCTGCAAGTGTTGTGTTTGATGGTATTAAAGTAGCTCAAGATGATAGTTATGATGTTGTATTAATTGATACAGCAGGTAGACTTCAAAATAAAGTTAATCTAATGAAAGAATTGGAAAAAATGAATAAAGTTATTGATTCTTTAGTTGAAGGTGGCGCAAGTGAAACTTTACTTGTTATTGATGCTACTACTGGTCAAAATGGAATTAGTCAAGCGAAGGCTTTTAAAGAAATAACAAATATAACTGGTATTGTTTTAACAAAACTTGATGGTACTGCTAAAGGTGGTATAGTACTAGCGATAAAAGAAGATGTTAGTTTGCCTGTTAAGTATATTGGACTTGGTGAGACAAAAGATGATCTTCAAGTATTTGATATAGAAAAATATATCTATGGTTTATTTAAAGATATGATGTAGGTGAATTATGAAAGATAAAGATAAAAGTAAAATTAATAATAAGAATATATTCTTTGTAGATTTGCAGTTGTTTTTTACCATTGTTACGATAATTTTATTAATATGGTTTTTCTTTAATCAAAGCATAGTTATATATGTTGAACTTTTTTTAGGACTTTCTTTGATTTCTATGGGAATTAATAATCATTTAATCTATAAAAGAAAATATTTTACTGTCATTTATTTTTTACTTGGTGTTGTAGTGTTATTAAATACTATTTTATCATTTTTGGGGGTGTAGTATGGAAGAAGTACTTTACTATAATGAATTGTATGATTTATATTCAAAGCTTCTTACTGAAAAGCAGAAAGAATATTTTGAAGATTATTATTTTATGAACTTAAGCTTTTCAGAGATGGCTGATAAATATTCTGTAAGTAGAAATGCTATATTTAAACAATTAAAAATAACAAAAGAAAAGCTAGAAGAATTTGAAACAAAATTAGAATTAAAAAAGAAAAGAGAAAGACTTATTGAAATTGCTTCTTTAATAAGTGATAAAAAATTAAAAGAAGAGTTAGAAGAATTAATTTAAATAGATAGCGATATCTATTTTTTTTTGTTATACTTATAGATAATAAAGAGTGGTGTTAAATATGAATAATTACTGTACTAATTGTGGAAATAAATTACTAAAAGATGATTTTGTGTGTAATAAATGTAATACTCCCGTAGTTGATATTCCTTATAATTATAAAACTCCTGCGGAAAAAGAAAAAAATAGAGTAATAAGAAATTGTTTTTTAATAATTTTTATTTTTGTTTTAGGTTTCTTTTTAGTAAAAGAAGGGATGTATCAAATATTTATCTATAAATTGAAAAAAGAGTATGTTGTTCCATATATAAAGAAAATGCCTAATGTATTTGAATATGAAATTAAGTATGATTCTTCTGGACAGTGTATAAAATCTGGTAATTGTAAAGCTGATCCTGTTATGGGATGTGATGGTGGTATGTGCGAAGAATATAAATATGAAAATGATTGTAAATCTTATTATTTTAATGTTGAAATTGATGGGATTGATCATATAATTACAGTTGTTGAGAAAAATAATCAATATTATGCTGTAGAGGGTAAAAATATTTATGGAAAAGATAAGAAACAAGAAGATTTAAATTCATATTCTGAAGATGAAGTAGGTGAAGAAGATTATGAATAATTATTGTAGAAATTGTGGAGAAAAACTAGCCATTGACAATATAAAAGTCTGTCCTAATTGTGGAGTAGAAATTTTTGAGGAACGAATTGATGTTGAAAAAGCAAAAGCGTCTTTAAAAGAAGGAAATAATTATGTAAATTTTATCTTTCTTTTAATGGCTATTTTATTAATTTGTCTTTTTACAGGTGTATTGGAAGAAATAATTCCTTTTTTAATTTATGCTTTATTAAGTTTAAGTATAGGTGGAGTTATAAAATATAAAAAAAATAAACATGTAAGAACTATTTGTAGTATTTTATTAATAATTTTTCTTTATTTTATTGGTCTAGTTATGATAATTACATTTCAATTTTTAAAAAGTTGTGGTGTTATATAATGTTTAATGTTGATCTTACTTTGTATGGATTTTGTATTATTATAGGAGTTATTTTAGGATTATTAGTTGTTTATTTTAATGCTAAAAAAGTCATTTTAGAAAATGAAAAAGTATATGCGCTTTTAATATATATTGCTTTAGGAGCAATTATTGGGGCAAAATACTATACTTATTATACAAATTATGAAAAATTTAAAGGTGTATTTGATTTTTTTAAACTTGGTCTTTCCTCTTATGGAGCAGTTATTGGTATTTTAATAGTGCTATTTATTTATAGTAAGCAGTTTAAAATAAAATATAAGGATTTAATATATTTACTAGTTACATCTATTCCTTTAATGTATGGGATTGGTAAGATAGGGTGTTTTTTATCAGGATGTTGCTATGGTATAAAATATAATGGCATTTTTAAAGTTATTTATAATTATTCTTTAAGTGCTCCTAAAGGAGAAAGTTTATTTCCAATACAATTATTGGAGGCATTTGTATTTATATTAATATTTGTTTATTTATCTTTTTTAATAAAGAAAGAAAAAAATAAAGATTATATTATTGGCTTTGCTTTTATTTTATGTGGATTATCTAAATTCTTACTAGAATATTTAAGAGCAAGTCATATTAATATTTTTTTATCTTGTAATCAAATTGTAAGTTTAATATTTGTTGGGGTAGGCGTTTGTTTTATTTTAAAAAAAATAGTTATAAAGTTAAAATTTTGAAAATGATTCAATTATTAAATAATTTTAGTAGAAAGTAAATGCAAATTTATTTTCTTTTTTCTTTTTATTGTTTTTTTTAATATAAAAAGTTATAATTTTATTATGATAGGGGAAAAAGGATAAGGTGATGTTTTAGTGTTTGATAGAATAGTTTATATCGGTGATCATTATGCAAACATTAAGTTAAAAGATGCAGAACATTTGACAATTAACTTAATGAATTTGCATTTGGTTTTTGAAGATAAGGATAAAAAGATTTTAGCGGAAGTTGATAATTTAGATGGAGAGTTAGTTAAAGCTAGATTTTTGGGTGAGATAGTAAATGGAAATTTAATTGGTGGAACTCTTCGTAAACCTTCTCTTGATGCTAGTGTAAGAGTAATAGAGCCAGCAGAAATTCCAATGATTACAGGTAAGAATGAAAAAGGTTATATGCCTTTAGGAGTTAGTCCTTTCTATAATAATTTACCTGCTTATTTAGATGTTAATAATTTCTTTGGAGGACATTTTGCCATATTTGGTAATTCAGGTTCTGGTAAATCTTGTGGTATTTCAAGACTTTTTCAAAATATGTTTTTAGATAAGAGATTATTTCCTTATAAAGCAAATATATTACTATTTGATTCATCTGGAGAGTATTATAATGCTTTCAAAGATTTAAATAAAATTGATAATAATTATCATTACCGTTTCTTTAGTACTAATGAGTCAGATAATTTAGGTGAAAAATTAAGATTACCAATTTATTTATTAAATAAAGATGATTTAGCACTATTATTACAATGTACCAATCATTCTCAGCTTCCTTTAATTGAAAGAATGCAAAAGTTAGCACTTATCTTTTCACAAGAAGGAATGGATGCTAATCAATATATGAACCATTTAATCGCAAAAGCTATTATGACTATTTTGTATACTAATGAGACTTCTCCTAATAAGAGAAATGAAGTATTTTCAATTTTAGCTAGTTGTTCAACTCCACAGTTTAATTTGGAAGCACCAGTTCAAGGAATTGGATATACAAGAAAATTTAGAGATTGTTTCTTAATAGATAATTCAGGACAATTTACTGAAAGTGTTTTACTTACTGAATATATTTCTTCATTTATTAAGAGTGAACTAGATAGTTATGAGCCAAAAGAAGATGTTTATTATGATTTAGATACTTTAGAGAAAGCTTTAAACTTTGCATTAATTAGTGAAGGATGGTTAAGAAATGCGAATACTTATGGTGATGCTATTACTATTAAAGTAAGACTTCATTCATTAATAGTTGGAAAATATGCTAAATTCTTTGAATATGATACTTATACACCACTTGAATCTTACTTGTCATCTTTAATTATTGATAATGGTACTAAGTATCAAATTGTAAATATTAATTTAGATGATGTAGATGATGATTTTGCTAAGGTAATTACTAAGATTTATTCAAGACTTGTATTTGAATTTGCTAAGGGTTTACAACAAAGAGGTAGTATTCCTTTCCATGTTGTTGTTGAAGAAGCTCATAGATATATTCAAAATGATACAGATAGGTTTTTGATTGGATATAATATATTTGAACGTATTGCTAAAGAAGGTCGTAAATATGGAGTTTTACTTGGACTTATTTCGCAAAGACCAAGTGAAATGAGTGATACATGTATTTCTCAATGTATGAATTTCTTAATATTTAAAATGAACCATCCAGTAGATGTTGAATATATTAGAAAAATGGTTCCAAATATTAGTGATGAAATAGTAGAAAAACAGAAGTCTTTACAATCTGGTACTTGTTTAGGTTTTGGTACAGCTTTTAAAATTCCTTTAATTGTAAAAATGGAAATGCCAAATCCAGCTCCATGGAGTGGTAATGTAGACGTTGTTACTATTTGGAATGGGCGTGCACCTGGAGAAATTTATGAAGAAGAAAAGGTAGCAGAGCCAGCACCTGTAGTTCCAAAAGTAAGTGATTATGACTATATGACTGCTACTAAGAAGAATGTAAATGCAGGAATTGAGGCAATTCCTGAAATGGAGACTCCAGTTAACGACATTAATAATCAAACTTCGATGGAAGATATAATATCTAATGTAACTACAAATCAAAATTCATTACCTAAACTTGATTTAGATGAAGATGATGATTTTGAAAATAGTTTTGAAGATAATAATTCTTCAGAATTAGATAAGGTTTTATTTGGTGGTAATCAGCAAACTAATTTAAATCCAAGCACAAATGTTAATGAAATGCCAAGTGCTCCTGTACAACCAGAAGTTGTAGTAGCTCCACCAAGACCACTTGTAACACTTGTTGATCAAAAATAAAAAAGAAAAGAGTTATAGCTCTTTTTCTTTATAGTTAAATACAATTTATTGAAATTTTCATATTTATTATTAAAATAACAGTTGAAATTTTTAGTTGACATAGCTATAATTAAGTTAGAACGGTAGTAGTTTACTAGCTGATGTTTTAAACTTTGTTCGTTCCGTTTGTTTGTTGACTTTTTAAGAATAGCCTTATATAATAAGAGTTATTTCTTAATTAGAAATGTATTATTTTATGTTTTTTGCATAAAATATAAAAGAGATTTTATCTAATTTTTGCTCGTTAGGTATTATCTCCACAATATTTTTTTGTGTAGACACCTTACTTCATGGCTGAAGTTAGGTGTCTTTCTTTTGCTTTAACGTTATTTTTTAACTGCTATAATCATTAGTAGAATAACTACTAATATAGCAAAACCTATTATTAAATACTCCATAAAAAGTATTTATGCATTTTGTAAGAAATAATAGTCTCTGCATAAGAATCACCTCCTTAAAACCATATTTCAAGTTTCGTGGAGGTATCACCTAACTTTGTCTTAGATAAAATCTCTATTCACAGTATAAAGTACATCTAAAAAAAATACAATAGAGAAATAGCAAAATAGTAAAAAATAGTAATTAATATTTTTTTCGTATGAATCTTTATATAAATATATTGCCTTTTTCTTTATTTTTAAATGTTTAATTGATATAATAGGAAGCAGGTGATAAGAATGTTTGAAAGTTTAGGAGATAGATTACAAAACGCTTTACATAAAATAAAAGGATATGGAAAAATTACAGAAGATAATATCTCTGAAATGATGAGAGAGATACGTTTAGCCTTACTTGAAGCAGATGTTAACTATAAAGTTGTAAAGGAATTTACTAATACTGTAAAAGAGAAAGCTTTAGGTAGTGAAGTTGCTAGTAGTATTAATCCAGGAGACTTGTTTGTAAAAATTGTAAAAGATGAACTTACTGAATTATTAGGTGGAGAAAATGCTCCTCTTAATTTAAAAGGGAATCCTGCTACTTTAATGTTAGTTGGTTTACAAGGTTCAGGTAAAACTACAACAATTGCTAAAATTGCTCAATTTTTAAGAAAAAAACATAGTAAAAAGCCTTTACTTGTAGCTTGTGATGTTTATAGACCTGCTGCTATTGACCAATTAAAACAATTGGGAAAACAATTAAATATCGAAGTTTATGAAGAGGGTAAGAAAGATCCTGTTGAAATAGTTAATAATGCATTAAATTATGCTAAAGAAAATAAATTTGATTATGTACTTATTGATACAGCTGGTAGACTTCATATCGATGAAGAATTGATGGATGAATTAGAAAATATTAGAACTAGTATTAATCCTGATGAAATATTATTAGTAATTGATTCTATGATGGGTCAAGATTCTATTAATGTTATAACAGGTTTTAATGATAAACTTCCTCTAACTGGAGTTGTATTAACTAAACTAGATGGTGATACTCGTGGAGGTGTCGCACTATCTGTTAGACATTTAACTAATGTACCGATTAAATTTATGGGTATTAGTGAAAAGTTAGATGGATTAGAATTATTTGATCCTGAAAGAATGGCTGGTAGAATTCTTGGTATGGGTGATATAGTATCTCTTGTTGAAAAAGCTACTGAATCAATAGATGAAAAAGCTGCTGAGAAAACTGCTAAGAGAATGCAAGAAGGTAAATTTGATTTAGAAGATTTTTTAGATACAATGAAGCAAATGAAAAAACTTGGGCCTCTTGAGAATTTATTAAAGTTACTTCCAGGTGCGAAGAAGATGGGACTTAATGATGTAAAGATTGATCCAAAACAAATGGCTCATGTAGAAGCTATTGTTTTATCAATGACTCCTAAAGAAAGAAGAAATCCTGATATTATTAAGGCTAGTAGAAAGACTAGAATTGCTAAAGGATCAGGTACTTCTGTACAAGAGGTTAATAAATTACTTCAACAATTTGATCAAATGAAAAAAATGATGAAACAAATGAGTAATGGAAATTTTAAGATGCCTTTTTAGGTATCTTTTTTTGATTTTTAATTTGTCGTATTATATAATTGTTTTGAGGATGTGCAATTATGATAAAGAAAATATTATTTAAGAAGACAACTATTTTAGAAAGAATAATTCTTTTTTGTTTTTCTTTTTTCTTTCTTTTTATACAAGTAATTGGTTATAATTGCCAAAAATATGATTCTAGTAGATTATTTGATCTAAAAACTTATATTTTTATTATATTTGTACCATTATTTTATTATATATTTAAATTTTTATTTAAATTTCCTTATAAGTATAAAAGTAAAGATCAGGAGATTAACAGTAAAAAAGTATTTTTTACAGCTTTTATTTTAATTTTTCTTGCCTGGATACCCATCATTATAAGTTTTTATCCTAATAACTTTGCATTTGATGCTAGTACTCAAGTTAGAATGATTATGTATAATTCTTTAAGTACTTATCATCCAGTTATTCATACTATCTTTTTAGGAGGATTAGTAAAGCTTTCTTATTTACTGTTTGGTACTTATACTATTGGAAACTTTATGTATGGAATTATTCAAGCTACTATAATGAATTTAATTTTTTCATATTGTATTTTATTTTTAGTTAAAGAAAGGGCACCTAGATGGTTAGTTATTTTATCTACTGTTTTATTTATGTTTTTACCAACTCATAGTGTTTTAGCAATCTCTACTACAAAAGACATTATATTTTCGGGATTAATATTATTACTTGTAATTAAATTTTATTATTTTGTAACTGATGAAAAATATTTAGATAATAATAAGAACTTAATTTCTTTAATAAGTGTTATTTTACTTTCTTTAATGTTTAGAAATAATATGCTTTATGCTTTAATAATTTTTTCTGTTTTCTTTATAATTATTTTTAGAAAAAAGTGGAAGCAAATAATGGTAATTTTATTAATCCCAATATTAATTTATGAAGCTTATAATTTAACTTTAACAAAAGTATTTAAAGTAGAAAAAGGACCAGGAGTTGAAGCGTTTAGTGTAATAATTCAGCAATTGGCGAGAGTCTATAATAAAGAAGATTTGACTGTTAGTGAGAAAGAACAAGTTAGTGCTTTATATAAAAATGATTCTCTTAGTAGATATAATTCACAGATATCTGATCCTGTTAAAAGTGAGTTTGATAGTGGAGTATTATTTTCAAATATTTCTAGTTATATAAAACTTTATTTGAACTTAGGGATAAAATATCCACTAACTTATATAGATTCTTTTTTAGTTAATAATTATGGATATTTTTATTTCTTTGATAAATTACCAATTAGTGGAACAAAAACTTATATTTGGGTTAATTGTATGGGAAAAGATGAAAGCTTTTCTTGTGTAGATGATTGTAATAATAATTTTATTTATAATTTGTATGATGATTTATTAGAAAAAGCTAATTATCAAAAAGTTCCGATACTTAATATATTTATGAATATTGGATTTAATGTTTTTGTAATGTTTTATACTTTATTTTTGCTTTTATATAAAAAGAAATATAAATTATGTTTACCAATATTACTTCTTATATCATTATTTATTACTAATTTATTAGGTCCAGTTGCCTTAATGAGATATGTATATCCTATATTTGTATGTTTACCTTTTATGTTGTTTTTAATATTTAAAACTTTATCAATTAAAAATAGTTAAATTCTTATTTAGAATTTAATTTTTTTTGGGCGTTAATATTAACTATATGGATATATTTACATAATATAAGTTAGGAGGTATAAGAATGTATAATAATGATGTAATTAATAATTTATTTGTAGATGGTAATAACAATACTATCGATAGTGATATGACAAACTCATTACAAAATATGAATACTAATACTGCAGCAATGCCTGCTCAAATGAATGCTCCAATCACTGAAGGTGTTCAGGAAAAATGTGTACATCGTACTATCGTACATGATGTTCCACATGTTTGTCCTATTCATACTAGAGTAATTAATCATCACGTTTATAGACATACATATCAACCAAGATACACTTGTAGCGAAGAAAATACTGTAAGTAATGTTCAATGTGGTTCTTGCTGTAATTTTAGATAGTGTAAATTTCTTGTCTAATTTTTTCTCTATTATTGATTAAATATTTTATGTAGTTTATTCTAATAATAGGGAGTGTGATATGATGATTTATCCTTCTATAGATAAACTTCTTAATCTAGTAGATTCAAAATATGAGTTGGTTCATATATCTGCAAAAAGGAGTAAAGAAATATCAAAGAATGGATTATTACAACTAGCCGAAACCGAATATAAAAGTAAAAAGAATATTGGAAGGGCCCTTGAAGAAGTCGCTGAAGGACTTATCGAGGTTAAGAAAAAGGGAGCATAGCTTCCTTTTTTTATTATGTTTTTTTTGATATAATTTTCTTGGTGATGTATATGAAAATACTTAAATATAAAAAACTAGCAAATGGTCAATATAAAGTAAGTTTAGATAATAGAGATATTAATTTATATGAGGATGTAATACTAAAGTATGAACTTTTACTAAAGAAAGAGATTACTGCTAAGTTACTTGATGAAATAGTTGAGTTTAATAATGAGTGTGAAGCTTACTATGTTGCGTTAAAAAGTTTGAAATCAAGATTTAAAAGTGCTTATGATATGAGGCTATTTCTTTTAAAGAAAGAATATTCATCTGATAGTGTAGATAAAGCAATAGATAAATTATTAAATCAAGGTTACTTAAATGATTTAAGTTATGCTAAAGGACTTATTAATAATCAATTAGTAACAACTAATAATGGTCCAAAAAAGATAATTAATGAATTAGAAAAACATCGTATTAGTGAAGAAATTATTTATAATGAAATAGAAATCTTTGATAAGGAAATGCAACTAGAAAAAATAGAAAAGTTGGTTAATAGATTTTATAAAAGCAATAAAAGTAGGGGAGGAAATATACTAAAAAGGAAAATCATGACTGATTTAATTAATTATGGTTATGATTCAGAATTAATTATGGAAGTTCTTAATAAATTAGATTTCTCGGTAGATGAAGAAATTGCAAAAAAAGAATATGATAAACTTTATAAAAGGTTAAGTCGTAAGTATGAAGGGGTAGAATTAAAAAATAAAATAAAAGAAAAAATGTATCAAAAAGGTTTAAACTATAGTGACGAAAACTAGATGTTTATAATTTAAAAAAATGTTATTAAAAATAAATCATCCGAATATTGGGTGTTTTTATTTGTCTAAAAAAGTCTTTCCTAATAAGTTACCATGAGATGTGAAAATCTCAAAAAAAGGAAAGAGGCGATAAAATGACTCAATTAGAAAATATTGAGAATGCTTTCACAAAAGAAGGCGATAATTTAAACTTGGAAGTAAACAATTTAAATGTATCTTGTATTACTTCTTTGGATAACAAATTTGAATTGGATGATCAAGGAAATTTGGTAGTTAATAGTTTAACTTGTAATAGTTTATCTTTAGCAAGTGATGCCATATTAAATATGATTTATCCTGTAGGTTCAATTTATATTAGTGTTCAAAATACTAATCCAAATGTTTATTTTGGAGGAGAGTGGGAAGCCATAAATGGAAAATTCCTCCTAGCATCAAGTGATGACTATAAAGAAGGTACTAGTGGAGGTAGAGTTAGCCATATTATTAGAAATGAAAATCTTCCACCACGTGTTGTAGAACGTCTTATAGTATCTGGAAAACATTCTTGTACTAATAATAGCATGCAGAATGGTTGGGCTAATATTTGCTTAGCTGATGCAGAATTAACAAATGAACAACCTATTGATCATATGCCACCATATTTAAGTGTTAATATGTGGAAAAGAGTTAAGTAGGTGATAATGTGGATGAAATTGAATTAATTGAAAAAAGAAAACCTAGAGAAAAACACTTTTTACAAAAAGATGGAACTATTCTTGCTAAAATTTATGATAGTGATATTCATTATCTAAAAAATGGTAAATATGAAGAAATAGATAATACTTTAGAAAAAAGGAAAAATATATATAGAAATAAGAAGAATGATTATAGAGTTACTTTTAAAAGTAATGGTAAAAATTCTTTAGTTAAAATGGCAAAGGGAAAGTATTATATTGATTTAAAACTAAAATATGCGAATGATTCAGAAATATTAAAGAAGCATACTAAGTCAAAAATATTTAAAGATATTTTATACACTAATATTTATGATGGTGTCGATATAGAATATCAAACATTATCTAATAAAATTAAAGAAACATTGATACTTAAAAATGATAATTATAGCGAATTTACATTTGTTGTAGATACTAATTTGGATTTAGTACAAGAAGATGATTTAATTGTTGCGAAAAATGATGAGATGGTAATTTTTACTATTGATAAACCTTTTATGGAAGATGCATCTGGTATGAGATGTACTAATGTTAATTATAAGTTGTTACTAGTTGATGATAAATATCAAATAAAAGTAATACTTGATAAGAATTGGCTAAGTAGGGAGGATGTAGTTTATCCTGTATATGTAGATCCAACTATTACAAATGAAAGTCAGAACATTACTTTAACTGATACTTATATTTATCCAGGAGATAGTAATGATGATAAGGGAAAATTAGGATATTTAGTAGCTGGAGTAGAAAAGGTAAATGGACAAAATAGGGTCAATAGAACTTTAATAAAATTTGACTTGCCTATAATTGGAACAGGATATGAAATAATTGATGCATCTATAAATTTGACTCCTTGTATTGGATCAAATAATTCTGATAATCCATATGAGCATTTAGTAGAAATACATAGAATGACATCTAACTGGTCTGAAAGTGATGCAAGTTGGGATAATTTGCATAATAAATATGATCCTAGAGTTGAATATATAGGGCCTACTTATAGATCAACTATGGTTAATAATGTTATCGATGCATATCCGATAGAAATGAATATCACAGGATTAGTGAAGAAATGGTATGAGGATACTCCAAATTATGGAATTATGATAAAATCTTGTAATGAAAATTATATTAACGATAATTATCCTTTATTCTTTTCAAAAGATAATACTATAAGTGGTAATCCAAAGCCTGTTTTTATAATTAAATATAGAAATAATAATGGAATAGAGAGCTATTGGGATTATAAAGAACAATCATTTTCCAATGGAAAAGCTTATGTAAATACCCATACAGGAAATTTAACTACTATTTTTGATTTAGGAAAAACTATAGGTGGGGTAATGCCAGCTTCATTAAAGCTTATTTACAATACCAATGATGTTGTTCTTAATAATAAAACTTTTTTTGGAAAAGGTTATAAATTGAATTTAGAACAAGTAATAGAAAAAATTGAAAATAGCTATCAATATATAGATGAAGATGGAACTACTCATTATTTCAATAAAAAAGAATCAAATATTTTTAATAATGATGTTGAGCTTGATAATTTTTATTATGATGAAGATGGATTAGATCTTATAATTGAAGAATTAAATGGTCAATTAAAGTTGATTGATGCAAATAATAATGAAATGATATTTTCAAAGAATGCTAATAAGTATTTTTTAACAGATATCAGAGATATAGATAATAATACAATTAGAATTGAATTTAATGAAGATCATTCTATCAATAAAATTGTGGACAAAAATAATAATGAAATAAATATTCAATATTATGGTGATAACATTATAGTTACCAGTTCAGATAATACAGTTACTAAAATGAATTTTTTAAATGATTTATTAATAAATATAGAAACAGTAAATGGATGTACTATATTTGAATATAAAGAAAAGGACATTCTAAGTTCTATTAAAGATATTAGTGGATTAAAAATAGAGTATGAATATTATGAAAATATTCCATATAAAATAAAAAAAATAATGGAAATTGGTACAAATGATTTTTATGGTAATATTTATAAATTAGAATATAGTTTATATGAAACTTCAATAATTAATAATAAAGGAATATTGGAAACTGTAGCTTTTAATGAATATGGAAATGTTACTTCAAGAAGTATTCTAAAAGGAAGAAATCAAATAGATGATGCTTATTCTATTGAAAAATCATACAATAATAAAAACTGTTTAACTTCAGAAATGATACCAAATAGATACATAAAAAATTATTTAAAAAATACTAGCTTTGAATCTGATGAAAATCTCTTTACTTATGAAAATGGCATAATAACATCATTTGATATGAGCAATGTTAATACTGGTCTTAGAAGTTTAAAAGTAGAGTCATCAATTGCAAATAAATCTTTAGAGCAAACAATAACACTGGAAAAAGAAAATTATTATACTTTTAGTGGATACATAAAATCCGATATTCCTATACAAATATCTCTTAGTTATATAAATAATAATGGTGAAGAAATAAGTAGTGAAGAAATTTTAGATTCATCAAGTAATTTTGAAAGAGGAGATGTAACAATTTATTATGGGGAAGATGCAGTTAGTGAATTGAAAATAAAAGTTACTTTGTTAGAAGTTGGTTCTATTAATATAGATGATATACAATTAGAAAAAAGCGGAGTTGTAAATTATTATAATATGATAGAAAATTCTGATTTTAAGGAAGGACTGGCAGGTTGGGCTTGTAAGGCAAGTATAAATGATAATGATGTAAATCCATCTGATTTTATAAGTGTTGTTGATATAAATAATACAAAAGCATTAAAAGTAAAAATGGATTATAATCTAGGTACTTCAATTGAAAAGAAATTTAATATTAAGGGAAAAGAAGGAGATACATATACGTTATCATTTTGGTTTAAAAATGAAGCAACTATTCCATATGCCCCTAATGTAGGAAGTAATGTAACAATTTTTTATGAACCATATGATGAAGATAATGGACATTGCATATTATCTTATACTTTACCTATAACAAATGGTGATTCTTGGCAACATTTTGTTCATACTGAAAAGTCAATTGAAAATTTTAAATCAATTATAATTGTTTTTCATAATTATGGAAGTGGTAATAACTTTTATATGACTAATCTATCTTTTTATAAAGATGTTACAAGGGAAGAGTATCATTATGATGATAGTAATAATTTAATATCTATTGAAGATCAATCAGAAAATAAAGATACTCTAAATTATGATAAGAAAAATCAAATAACTCGTATAACAAATACTTTAGGTAAAAGTCAAATATATGAATATGATTATAATAAAAAAAATCGATTGTTAAATACAATATACTCAAATGGTTTATCAAATAGCATTACTTATAAGAATGGAAATCCAATAGCAAATAGAATTTCTAAAAAGTATGTTAATGAAATAAAAGAAGGATTTTATAAAATAAGACTTAAAGGTACTAAAAAATATTTAAAAGCATTATTAAATAATCTTGTAATGGAAGAGAGTGATTGTAGTAATAATATATGGTTTTTAGAAAAACATGAAGACAGATACAAAATTAAGTATGGATTAAAAGATAATTATAGTATTTCTAGTAGTAATGAATTTTTAATATTAAATGAAGTTAATATAAATAATTTATTTTATTTAGAAAAAAATGATGACGGTTCTTATAATATCAAGTTTGATGATGTAGAAAAAAATATTGTTAGATATTTAAATGTTTTAGAAGACGATTCTGTAAAATTAAATAAGTATAGTGATAATCTTACAAATATAGATTTTTATTTAGAAATTCCAGAAAGCTTATTTATAGAAAATAATACTAAATATACTGAAGACGAAAGATTTATTAGTGATAAAGTTGATTCAATATTT
This sequence comes from uncultured Bacilli bacterium, assembly GCA_949451605.1. Classification (GTDB taxonomy): domain Bacteria; phylum Bacillota_I; class Bacilli_A; order RF39; family UBA660; genus RUG14891. Next base: position 40,231 of record CASTSB010000005.1, on the reverse strand, counting down.
AGAAAAACATCTTATGAAGTTAATAATTTGACTGGTAAAATAAATAGAGTAATAGATCCTAGAGGTATAGAAACAAAGTATGAGTATAATACTAAAGGTCAATGTACTAAAGTTAAACAAAATAATTCGGAAATTAACTATACTTATGGATCTAATAATTTATTAACTAATATTACTCAGGGAAATAAAGAGTATTTGATAACTTATGATAATTTTATGAATATAGATACAATTTACTTAAATAATAACATTTTAACTAAAAATGAATATGAAACTAATAATGGAAATTTAAAGAAAATTACATATGGAAATAATCAATATATCGAAATGTTGTATGATGATTTTGAAAGGGTTAATGAAATAAAAAAAGAAAATGATAAATATAAGTTCTATTATGATACTAATGGTAATATTTCGAAAATCATTTCAAATGATTCTGTTTCTAAGTTTAATTATGATAAAAATAATAGACTTCACTTATATAAAAATGATAGTTTTAAAGTAATATATGATTATGATACAGAAAACTTTATAACAACCAAAGAATATAAATACAATAATAATATTAATAAGCAAATAAATAATTTTGATGGAGAAAAATTAGTAACAACTTTATTTGGTGAAGTAAAGGTAAATTACAATTATGATAGCTTAAATAGAAATGTTGGTAAAAATATTAATAACATTATAAATACAGCAAGTAATTTTGTTTCAAATGGAAAAAGAACCAGTAATCTAATAAATTCATATCAAGTTAATAATGATATTTATAAATATGATTATGATGAAGTATATAATATTAAAAATATATATTTAAATGAAAGCTTGATAAAACAGTATGATTATGATAACTATAATGAATTAATAGAAGAAAAAAATTATGATTTAAATACGCAAATTGAATATTTATATGATAATACAGGGAATTTGCTTAAAAAAATAGAAAAAAATCTTCAAACAAATGAAGTATTAAAAATTTCTAATTACAATTATAATAATGAAAATTGGGAAGATCAATTAACTTCTTATAATGATAATGATATCACTTATGATCAATTAGGAAACATTGTATCGTTTAATAATAATAGTTTCTTATGGAAAAATGGAGTTGAATTATCTGAAATAAGAAATATTATAGAAAATAAAAATTTAAAATTTAAATATGATGAAAATGGTATTAGAAAATCTAAAATTTATAATGGTTTGGAGACAAAATATTATACATTAAATGATGAAATTGTATATGAAGATAGAAATGATACAGTAATTTATTATCTATATGATGCTGAAGGTTTGATCGGTTTTAAATATAATAATAAAATATTTTATTATTTAAAAAATCTACATAATGATATTATAGGAATTTTTGATGAAGAGGGTAATAAGATTGTAACCTATATATATGATAGTTGGGGAAAATTATTATCTATTAAAGGCGAGAATGGTAATGATATTTCAAATGATCTAAATCATATAGGAAATATTAATCCATTTAGATATAGAAGCTATTATTATGATTTAGAAACAGGTCTGTATTATTTAAATCATAGATATTATAATCCTGAATTAGGAAGATTCATTTCTCCTGATGTTGTATTAGGAGCAAATGAAGATATTTTATCTTATAATTTGTATGCTTATGTAAGTAATAATCCTATAGTCAATTATGATAAAACTGGAAATGGAAAATTTTTGAACAATCTTTTTTCAGCTATTGTTAATCTATTTTCTAAAAGTACTAAGAAAAAAGTAAAAGAACAGGCAAAAAAGAAAAATAAAAAAAGTTCGACTGCTAGTTTTTGTAACAATTCTACCCCATCAGGCGCTGTAAGTAAAACTTCTGGTGTTTCAAAGAATAAAAAAATAGTTACTCAAACAAATAAAGGTTCTATTTCCACCGTATTTGGTACTTGCGATATTTCAGCAGATCATAATTTTGGTAATTATGGTTATGATGTTGGTCCAACTTCTGCAGATTTTTATATTTCTTCAACAACAGGAGACACTACTGTCAAAAATACTTTTGATTTTGATGATGACTATATTTATTTTGGAGTAGATGTTGAAATAGAGACAGGAGATAATGAAAGTGTAAGTGGTTATACAAGAATAAATATAAAAAAAGAGGTTGCATTGTTTTCGGTGGCTCTTGTACCACTAACTATAGTTGCATATCCTTACATAAAAACATCTGCAACTGCAATAAAAGCACTTGGTGACTCTTTAAAATTGTTTACAGATGGTTTAAAACTACTGTTTTCTTAAATTATGTTATAACAGAAACTTAATTAAATTATTTATTCAAAATTATTATTTGAAAAATATATACTATATTATTTAGTATGTATTTTTTTACTATTTAAAAAGTCAAATTGGTCTTTTTTAAATGTGTTTTTATTAAAAAATATTGGTTGAGAATTGTATTCTTTAAATTTGATGACTAATAAATTATCTTTTTCACATATATATTTAATATCACTATAATTATATCTTATTATTTTATTTTTGAAATTTACTAGTATAAAGTTGTTATACAAATAAGTATCTATAAATTTATCTTTTATAATTGTTTTCATATCTCTTGTTTTATAGTGTTTTTGAAATATTATTGTTAATAAAAGTATTTCGAATATTATAAAAAGATAAATTTTTATATTAAAATTGTAAGATTTAAATATAAATTTGTATATGATTAATAATAAAATATGAATACTAAATAAATTAACAAACAAACTATTTATAAATAAATCTTTATTTACTTTCTTTATTTTATAGTATTTATTTAATACTTCTTCATTTATTTCATTTTTAGAATATAATATTAAATCATTCTTATAATTTTTAATAAAATTTTTGTAACTATAATATTTATCTTTTTTTTGTTCTTTTATATTTTGTTTTAATTGTCTTAGATAGTCTATTAATTTTTGTTCTAATTTGGTTTTTATTAAAACATATCTATTTCCATTTTTGTAAAGATTAAAGTATTTTTCTGATTCGGATATAGTACTTATTTCATTTAAAAAAATATATTCAATGTCTTTTTTTCTTTTTAATAAAATAAAATCATCATAAAAGTAAAATTTTGCATTAGAATTTTTTGAAGTGTTTTTAAGTCCCTTAATTTTAAAAAATACTGTAAAAAATAAACTTAAGATAGAAATAAAAATGATAATGGTAATTGATAATTCCAGTTTCTGTTTTATTATTAGATTTATAAGATAATAAGTTAAAAAATTAATTATAAATATTATTATATATCCTTTAATAATTTTTAAGCTTAATGGATTTTTTTTGAAGTCATTGTATAACTCATCAAATATGAAATTTGAATTTTCATATGAAAGATTTGAATAATCAATATTTTTGTGTTTTTTATTAGTTAAAGTTTTACACATTTTAATCACCTAATTTTATTATATCAGATGTAATATTGAAAAAGAATATTTTAACAAAATTATGTATTCAAATTGTATAAGCATAAAGTTGTGGTATAATTATATTGTTAATGTATTCGGAAGTGAACTATTTTGAAAAAAGAAGAATGGAATAGAAAAAAAGTAATATTATTTATTTTTCTTTTAGCTTTAACAATTATATCATTAGCTATTGGTTGTATATTTTTTTGTTTAAGTAAATATTATTCAACTAATACAAGAGTAAAAATCTTGATATTTGCTTATTTACCATTTTTAATATTTTTTCAACTTTTGATAATTTGTTGTTTTAAATGTAGCATACGGAAGTCGCAGATTTTGTTATCAATAATATCTTTTATTTTGACTTTCTTTTTGCCAGCTTATTATTTAAGTGGGATGTTTATATGTTCATTTGAATTGGCTGAAAATCCAATTACTGATGTAAAATATTATAAAGACATTGTTCGTGGTTCATATTTGAAAGCTTTTCCTGACGAAATTCCAAATTCTGTGGAAAAAGTTCACTTTATTTTTTCTCCAGGGGCTTTGTAGAGTGGATCAGAATTAGCTTTATATTATGTTGATAAAAATATGACAATCGATAAATTTAATAAAAAATATAAATCTAAGAGTGTTAGTAAACTGCAAGATTATGATGACAAACTAGGATTACCTAATGGTTTGTTTTCTAATACACCTTCCTATGGTAAAAATGAAAATGAGTATTTAATATATTTTATTGAAAGCTATTGTGATAATTCAGATTATTGTAATCATGGGGAATTCTTATTTGCAGCATTCAATGATAAAACAAATGAAGTAATACATAAGTGGGAAGCATGGTAAAAAGTGAGGTAAATTAATGACCAAAGAAGAAAAGGCTTATTTAGAAATTAATACAAGTAGACTTACTCAAAAACAATTAGAAAAAAATGTAAAAATATTAGCTAACTCTGAAAATTATGGAAACGATATGTTTCTTAATAATGGTTCAAAGTTTTATTGGAGATATAGAGCCAATGTACTACTTTTAAGAGGGTATCCTAAAGTAAAGAATGTAATACCTGAATTGTATAATTGGTTACAAGATATTAATTGGCCTGGAGCAGATGAGATTATGAAGTTGTTATCTACATTTCCTAGAGATGTTTTGGTTAGCAGTTTTGAAGAAGCAGTGGGTAGGGCTGTTAAGCAGAATGATGAAGAGTGGATGCTTTTTCTTTATGAATTTGCGGAAAATAATAATATAATAGAATCTGAATTTGAAAATAAAGAGCTTTTTAAGATTATTGAAGATTATTATACTAGTTTAAATTAATATTTTGTAGAATATATTTCAAAAATTTAATACTTTTTATAAAAAGAGGTGATAAAAATGAAAGCAGCTGATAAAGCTTATAATGATATAATGTATTCTGTATTGCCTGAGAAAATACAAGAAGAAAATGTTAAATTATTGGTAAATGCTAAAGATTATGATAACAGAAAGTTCATAATGGATGAGCGTGCTAATTGGAGATGGCATTATAAAGCTAGAGTACTATTGTTAAGAGGCTATCCTAGAGTGAAAGATGTTATACCTGAATTGTATTATTGGTTACAAGATATTAATTGGCCTGGAGCAGATGTAATTATGGAATTATTATCTACTTTACCTAGAGATGTTTTGGTTAGTAGCTTTGAAGAGGCTACAGAAAAGGCTATTAAAGCAAAAGATTATTCATGGATGGAATTTCTTTATATGTTTGCTGAGGATAATAATATAACTGAGTCCGATTTTAAAAATAAAGAGTTTTTTAGACATATTGAAGATTTTTATAAGAGTTTAGATTAAAATGAAATACTAAATTTCGAAGTGAATCTGTATATATAGATTCACTTTTTCTTTTTATAATTATTTGCTTTACTTATTATTTAGTTGTAATATAAAACCAATTTTTATTTAACTTAATGCTTTTATTAATGTTTTTTATATTTTTTTCTAATAAATCTTTATCTGTTGTATAAATTAGTTGAATTGAATCACTCATTAAACCACGATATATCCAAAAGGAAATAACTTGTCCTTCAGTATCATTTTTATATACATAAATCTCACCATCATTAGAAGTATATTTATATTTGGACAATTTAATATTGTTCTTATAATAATATTTAAATTCATTGTTTTTAATTTTTTGAATAATTATATTTCTTTGATTTTTAAAAATATTTAGTTCAATTTTAGTTTTTGTTAATCTAAAATCATAAAAAAATAGAAATAAAGTAATAATAAATATAAAAGATGTGATGATTTTGTTTTTTAATGTAAAACTTTTTTTATATAATTTGTAAAAAAAATACATGCATAAAATAATTAATATTAATCTAATTATGATATAAAATATTAAGGATATATTATCTTTATACCAATTACTTAAAAAGCATAATAAGATTATTGTTATTAATGTAAATTTTGATTCGAAAAATTTATTCATTTTCTTCACCTTTAAATTATTATAATATATTTTTGTATAAAATAGAGTTTTTTTCATTTTATTAAGCATTTTGAATAATTTTTAGTATTATGTCTTCTTAAATTGAAGAAAGGAACTCTTTTATATTATTATTTAGGATAATAATATAACTGAATCCGATTAAAATTAAAGAGCTTTTTAGACATATTAAAGACTTTTATAAGAGTTTAGATTAAAAAAAATAAATTTTTTTATAACTCGTTATTAATGCCCGGGCAGAAATAGAACTATTCTATATACTATATTAGGTGGTAAGATTGAGAAAGTTTCGAGAGTATTTAATTAAAGCATTTAAAATTATATCTATCTTATTATTTCTAATTATTTTCTTACCTTTCCTCTTTATATTAATATTAAGCAGCTATGTTTTATTCGACGTAAAAAATATTAATATAAGTTATAAGGAAGAACTACTACCTGTACCACCTAGTAGAGAGAAAATTACTATTATAGAAAAGGAGCAGACTTTTATATATTCTATTATGATAGGGCTTTAAAATTAGATAAATTTAAGCTGATTAAAATGAACAATCAAAAATATGTAAAAGATCTCGTATCAGATTATTATGATAGTTTGGATTGTAACGAAAAGATCCTATTTAATATTCATATAAGGAAAGACGTTTTATATAGATTAGGAAATTTATATTACTATGATAAAAAAGATAAAATACTTTTAATTGCGATAGAAAATAAGATTTATTATTTTCAAAAAAAATAGCACTTTAGTGTGCTATTTTTTGTTATTTATCTTTTTTTGCATTTTCTTTTAATTTGTCAATGAATTTAGTATAAGCTTTTTTCATTGCGCTGTCATTCCAAGTAATGCCATTATCTTTTCTCATTGAATCAAGAGTTTCATAATATAGAGTTTTTGAATCTTCTAATTTTTGTTCTCTTAATTTTTCTTTGATGTCATTTTTTACTTTTTTAAGACTAGGCTTTTTTTCTTGAGCAGTTTTTAAAATTATATGATATCCAAAAGATGATTTTACTGGTTCTTTAGAATATTCATTTACTTTTAATTTTGCACAAGCACTTGAAAATTCTTCTACCATTTCATCATATGAGAATTTTCCTAAATCTCCGCCATTTGTAGCAGATCCTTCATCATCTGAATATTTTTTAGCTAGTTTATCGAAATCTTTTCCATCTTCTAATTTTTCAATAACTTCTTTAGCTTTTTTTAAAGCTTCTTCTTCAGCTTCTTCTTTTTCTTCATCAGATGCGTTATCTGCAACATTTGTAGAAATTAAAATATGCTTTGCGGACATATCACCATAGACATTTTCATCATAATATTTTTTGATTTCTTTATTTGATAAATGTTTTTCGATGTAGTCGTTTACTGCTTGTTCTCTTTTATATTCTAGTCTAAGTATTTCTTCTAGTTCTTCTTCACTTTCTGCACCAAAGTATTGTTCTATAACTTGTTTAAATGCAGGACCATCTGAATAAGTAGATTTTAAGTTATCTATTTGTTTTTTTACATCTTTATCTTCTTCGTCAGTTTTTTTGTATTTTTCATCTAATAAATTATGATCAATCATATCAATGATTCTTGAAATATTATCTTCTTTTATTTCTTTATAATAATCATTGGCACTGATTTCACCATTTTCAAAACCAACAACAGCTTTTTTACTTATTTTAACTTCTTTTCCACATCCAGTTGTGAATAAAGATGCGATTAGAAGAAATGCACTTAATCCTAAAATTACATTATTTTTTTTCATACTAACCTCCTGAAGATATAATAGCAAAAAAATAAATTTAGTGCAATAAATTATAGTTATAATCACCATTTTGAACTTTTGCCATAGAATAAATTGAAAGCATAAAAAAAGGAGGAATAGACATGAATAATTGCGTATCATCTTCAGCTATCATTTTAGTATTATTTATTCTTTTAATAATTATCTTAGGTGCTTATATTTAAGGGAGGTGAGTCAGTTGACTTGTAATTGTAATGAAAATCCATGTACTACAGTAACAACTTCTTGCTGTAATAGTAATAGAGGAAATAATGGATTCTTAATAATCATTATTTTATATATCTTACTAGCTATTATCCTTGGAGGAAGTTTTACTAACTGGTAAAATAAAAAAATACAAAGTTTCAGCTTTGTATTTTTAGTTGGCTAATTTCTTTTCTACTTCATCTAGATCAATTAATAAAGATTTATCATATTTGAAATCTCCACAATCATTTTGATATCTTGGTATTAAATGAATATGGAAGTGTTTTACTTCTTGACCTAATTCATTATTTTGAGCAATTGTTAATCCTTCACAATTTAATTTTTCTTTTAATAAAGGATAAAGCTTTTCTTTTATTAAGTTAAACATATAAATATAAGTTTCTTTGTCCATATCTAATATATTTACGATATGTTTTTTTGGAACTACTAGTAAATGACCATTAGTAGATGGATTAATATCCATAAATACTTTTACCATTTCATCTTCATAAATAGTACGTGATGGGATTTCACCATTTATTATTTTACAAAAAAGACAATTTTCCATAAATACCTCCTAATTTAAATATTCATATTGAATATCATATTTATTTAAAATATTTGTTTTTTCGTTATTAATTATATCATTAATTATAGTCTTTAAGTTATTACTATTTACTAATTCATATGTAATATTAGAAATTTTGATAGCTTTTACTTTGTCACTACTTGACTGAATTATAAAATTATATGATTTAGGTGTTATCTTTTTATCATGCATATTATTAATAAATGTTTTTAATGTATTAGATATTCTTTTACTAGTTAATTCTTTTACTGTAATGTTTGCTTCTAGGGTGTATATTTCATATGCTTCTAGATTTTTATTATTAATAATTTCTTTTTTTATGTTTTCTGTAAATTTATTTAATTTTTTATTAATAGATATATTGTAACTGTTATTTGTTTTCTTTTTAATATTTTGTTTTATATTATTTTCTTGATATTTAATAATAGTATTTCCTTCTAGATAATCTTTTTTATATGTATCAGTAATTTTTTTATTTTCATAATAAATATTAAAATAGTAATTTTTATTTTCAGTAGATTCTACTTTAGCCTCATATCTTAAATGTTTGTATTCTACTTTTGAAAGGCTTATATTTTTTAAATCACTATAGTTTTCTTTTATATAGTTATTTAGTTTTTCTGTTACTTTATTTATTTTTAGAGGAGCTATTTTTTCGTTCATGATTATTACTCCAAAAGTTACGAAAACTATAAGAAATAGTACCATCATTCCATACATTAATCTTTTTTGTTTTTGCATTTTATCACCAGTTTTATTTTATCTTAATTTTTTTTTATTGACAAGGAAAGAAAAAGTAAAATTGTTATTGTTTTAGTATTTAATTTGTGTTAATATAAAAGAAGATAAGGGGAATAGTAATTGGGTGGTGTGTGTAATATGCAAATACAAAAGGGAATTGTAAAATATAAGGATCGTAATGATATTATTTGTACGTATGGTGTGACTGATGAAGGGTTACAGTATTATTTTTTAGATGGAGGAAAACTAAGCAATGGTAATGTAATTGTTTCTACTTCTTTAGTAGAGGCAGTTGATCCAACTGTTGTTGCTACTCATATTGGTTTAATAGATAGTAATGGTAAAATATTAATTCCATGCGATAATAAAACTATTAAAAATATCTTAGAAGGTATTTTATTAGTTGAAAAAGCACAACCTACATCTCCTAGTGTTTTAGAAAGCATTAGATTAAGAGAAGATCCAGCTAGTGCTACACAACTTGTTACTACTCCTGCAACTATTAAAGAAAAAATTAATGCGGTTATGAATAATAGTGGAAAGTTTGTCTTTAATGATCAATTTTCTGAAGCTACTTTATGTGATTTGAATGGTAATAATTTAATTGGTAATGAATTCTATAGTTTTATGGGTATTACTAATGATAAGATTTATTTTAGTAAGAATACAGTAAATTCTGATATTATGCAATTTAATATATTCCCTATAAATAATTCAGTAATGAATAATAATCCATCTAATGATTTAGATGTTAGCGATAATTTAGTTTCTCAAGATACTATTGATAATGCCATGAGTGGAGAAAACAAAGAAGAAACTGAAGTTAATGAAGAAGAAAGTTTTATACCTGCTGTTGATGAAGCTCCAGTTGATAATATGATTAGTCATGATGAAGTTAATTCTGCAATTACTAATACTCCATTAGGGTTAGATAATAGTGAAGTAGAAGAAGAGAAAGTTGATAATCCTGTAGAGGAAGAAGTAAGAGAAGATGTAATAGTACCTGATGTTTATTCAGAAGAAGATAATACAAAAGTGGATGCTCCTGTATATGAAGAGGAAGCTAATAATTATGAAGAGACTACAAATAGTGAAGATAATATTTTAGCTGATGTTACTTATACAATATCAGAACTTGTAGAAATAAATCGTAATCAACAATCTGTAATTGATGAATTAAATAATGAAATTGCTAGATTAAAAGAAGAGAAGGAAGAATTAGAAACTAGAATGTCTAATTATAAGCCAGAAGTAAGTAGTGATTTAGCAAAAGTTTTAAAAGATGCTAGAAGTATAATAGATAATTCAAATAACTCTGAAAATACAAGAAAAATTGCTTAAATAAATTAGTCACAATTGTTGTGACTTTTTTTTGTTTTTATAGACTTTATGTGATAAAATATAGTTGCTTTATAGAAATTGGGGATGATTCAATTGTTAGAAATAAATAATTTAAATGTAAAATTAAAAAATAGTGATAAAGAGATTTTAAAAGATTTATCACTTTTAATAAAGCCAGGAGAGGTTCATGCGATTATGGGTCCTAATGGAACTGGTAAGAGTACTTTATCTAAAGCCATAATGGGACATTATAATTATGAAGTTACTTCAGGAAAGATAAAGTTTATGGGTGAAGATATTTCTTCTTTAGATGTATCTGATAGAGCTAAAAAAGGAATATTTTTATGTATGCAAGATCCTACTGTTATAGATGGAGTATCAAATAGTGAGTTTATTAGAACTGCTAAGTCTGAAATTATTAATGAGAAAGTTAATCTATATACTTTTATTAAAGATATGGAAAGTGCAATGGATGATTTATCTCTAAATAAAAATATGCTACATAGATCTCTAAATAAGGGATTTAGCGGTGGAGAAAAGAAAAAGAATGAAATATTACAATTAAAAGTTTTAAAGCCTAAGTTTATAATTTTAGATGAATTAGATTCAGGACTTGATGTAGATAGCTTGAGAATTGTTTGTAAAAATATTAATGATTATTTAGAAGAAAATAAGGATACTTCGGTTTTAATTATTACTCATTATCCAAGAATTTTAGAATATATTAAACCTAACTATGTTCATATTTTAAATGATGGGAATATAAAGTATACAGGTGATATGAAGCTTGCTTTAGAAATAGAAAAAAATGGATATTCTATGATAAATGAAATGATTGGAAATGGTGTAAATGAGTAAAATATTGTATATATTGGATAATAATGAAAAAAAGGATTACCAATATAGTATTAAAGAAGATACAATTATTTATCATTTTTCTATAAATAGTAGTTCTAAAGTTTCGATTAATTTAGACAGTGAAAATGTAGAATTAAAGTATTATTATAACAATATTAACTATGATAATAATCAGTTTAATTTAGAAGTTAACCATTTAGCTTCTAATACTAAAAGTTATGTTTTTAATCATGGTGTAAACGTTGGAAGTTCTAAACTTAATTATTTTATTAATGGTGTAGTTTTAAAAACAAGTAGTGGATGTATTTGTGATCAAGAAAATCAAATCATAAATATGAGTAATGGTAAAAGTAATATTAGTCCTAATTTATTAATAGATAATTATGATGTTATAAGTAATCATTCTGCTTATATTGGAAAGTTTAGGGATGAAGTTTTATTCTATTTAATGAGTAGAGGTATTAGTCGAAATGAAAGTTATAGATTACTTTTAAATGGATTTTTGATAAATAATGATGTGGAAAAAGAAAGGATTCTTCCATTTATAGAAGAAATAAAAAATATTTAGGAGGTGTTTTAATGAATAGAGAAGATTTCCCTATGTTAGATGAGGATATTGTTTATTTTGATAATGGTGCAACTACATTAAAACCTAGATGTGTAACAGATAGTATTGTGAAATATATGAGTCGTCATACTTCAAATATACATAGGGGAGATTATGATGCTGCTATTGTAACTAATAAGCTTTATGATGATACAAGAGAAGTAGTCGCAAGATTTGTTAATGCATCAAGTAAGGAAGTAGTTTTTACCTCTGGTACTACTATGTCAATAAATATGGTAGTATTTGGCTTTATGAAGAAGCATCTTAAAGCAGGGGATGAGGTATTAATTACTAAGAGTGAACATGCATCAAATGTTCTTCCATGGTTAAAGCTTAGTGAAGAAATTGGTATAGTTGTTAAATATATGGATTTAAATGATGAATATGAATTAACTGTTGACAGTGTAAGAAAAAGTATTACACCTAATACTAAAGTTATTTCAATTGCTCATGTAACTAATGTAATTGGAGATGTTAGGGATGTTTCAACAATAGGTAAAATATGTCAAGATAATAATATTTATTTTTGTGTAGATGGTGCTCAAAGTGTACCTCATATGAAGGAAGATTTTAAAAATAGCAATATTGATTTTTTAAGTTTTTCAGGACATAAAATGTGTGGACCTACTGGTGTTGGAGTATTAGTTGGTAAATATGATTTATTAAAAGAAATGGATCCTTTATGTTATGGTGGAGGAATGAACAATTTCTTTGAGGCTGATTCATCTTATGAATTGAAAGAAGTTCCTATAAAGTTTGAAGCTGGAACTCCACCTATTGCAGAAGTTATTGGTCTTAGAGAAGCTATATTATATTTAGAATCAATTGGAATGGATAAGATTCATGAACATGAAATGAAGTTAAAAGAATATTTGATTTCTAAACTTGAAGCTATTCCAAATATTACAATATATAATAAAAAATCTGATAGTGGTATTTTAGCTTTTAATATTAACGATGTTTTTGCACAAGACTCATCTGTTTATTTAAATCATTATAAAATCTTTGTAAGAGCTGGTAATCATTGTGCCAAAATATTAAAAGATGAAATTGGAATTAAAAATACAGTTCGTTGTAGTATGTATTTTTATAATAATTTTTCTGATGTTGAAAGATTAGTCTCTGCATTAGAAAAATCAGAAGACATTTTTAAAGTAGTATTATAGGAGTAATTATGGATAGTAATTTAAGAAGACAAGTTATTTTAGATAATTATCAAGAGCCAATGAATCGAGGATTAGTTGATGATGAAAGTTATTTAAAAGTTAATACTAATAGTGAGAGTTGTATTGATAATTTGGATTTTATGATGTTAGTAGAAGATGGAATTATTAAAGATATAAGATTTGATGGAGAAGCTTGTGCTATTAGTACCTCAGCTTCTTCTATAATGATTAGAAGTTTAATTGGTAAAAGTGTAGATGATGCCAAAAACATTTTAATTAATTATAAAAATATGATTGCAGAAGAAGAATATAATAGTGATATTCTAGGTGAGTTAAATGTTTATGATGAAATTTGTAAACAACCAAATAGAAAGGGCTGTGCTCTTTTATCAAGTAATGCAATAGAAAAAATGTTAGGGGAATTAGGAAATAATGAGAACAATGAATAAAGAAAATCTATTTTTAGCAGAATTAAAATATTTTGATAAAGACCATAATGGAATTGAAGTTACAGAGGATTTATCTTATGTAATAATAGAACGTTTTGGCAATGAAAAGGAAGGTTATACTTTCTTAAATGTATTTGATAGATTAGAAACTTTTCCAGTATTTAAAAGAAATACTTGTTATGAAAATTATAGTAATGGTATTTGTTATGGAAGCAAAATTGAGTCAGTAAGTAGTTTTTTTGAAACTGGACCTTGTTGGCTTATTAAATCTTCTTTGAAAGATACATCTTTACCTGAGAATGTTAGTATGGAAGATTTAGAAAATATTGTATTAAATTCTAAGAATTATTTTAAGGATAGAAAAAGCATTGCTGCTCGAAGAATGAAGAAGTTTGATAATTATTTTAAAATGCTAAGGATAATAAAAAATGATAGAAAGCATGAAGACTATATGAATTATTATTTTGAAGAACGTGCTAAAGAAAAAGTTAAAGTAAAATAGAAACTGGTGGTTATATGGAAATAGTAGGTATTAGTGAAGAGAATGTTCTACAAATATCTAAGAAGAAAAATGAAGATGATTGGATAAGAGATTATAGACTTGAGAGTTTTAAAATTTTTAATAAGTTTCTTATGCCTAAATTTGGACCTAATATCGATTTGGATTTTTCAAAGATAATTTATTATAAATCTAATGAAGCAGATGAGAAAATTCAAAGTGATTGGAATAATGTTTTAAAGCCAATTGTTAATGAGCTTGATGATTTAGGTGTACTTGAGAGTGAAAAGCATTTAGGTGGTATGGGTGTTCAATATGAGAGTGAAGTAATATACCATAAAATGCTTGAAGAAATTGAAAATAAGAAAGTTATATTTACATCTATTGAACAAGCTATGAAGACTTATCCAGATCTTGTTAAGAAGTATTTTGGTAAGATTGTTAAGAATAATGATAATAAGTTTGCGGCGCTAAATAGTTCAGTATTTAGTGGAGGAAGTTTTATTTATATTCCTCCTAATACTAAGCTTGATCGTCCACTGCAAAGTTATTTTAGAATTAATAGTAAAAATATGGGGCAATTTGAACGTACTTTAATTATTGTTGATGATAATAGTGAGCTTCATTATGTTGAGGGATGTACTGCTCCTACTTATAGTGAAAGTAGTCTGCATGCTGCTGTTGTTGAAATATATGTAGGTAAGAATAGTAAATGTCGTTATTCAACTGTACAGAATTGGGCACCTAATGTTTATAATTTAGTTACTAAGAGAGCTTTAGTTGATACTAATGGTACTATGGAGTGGATTGACGGAAATATTGGTAGTTTAGTTACTATGAAATATCCTTGTTGTATTTTAAGTGGTGACAATTCTAAAGGTACATGTATTACTATTAGCGTGGCAAGTAAAGGACAAATCCAAGATACTGGGGCAAAAATGATTCATTTAGGAAAGAATACAACAAGTAATATAATTTCTAAGAGTATTGCAAGCAATGGAGGTAATGCTACTTATAGAGGAACTGCTAAGATTGAAGAATCTGCTGATAACTCTATTGCTAATGTTAAGTGTGATACTTTAATTCTTGATGGTGAATCTAAAAGTGATACAATTCCAACTAATGGATGTTTTAATTTAAATAGTAGTATTGAACATGAAGCAACTGTATCCAAAATAAGCGAGGATAATTTATTTTATATGATGAGCCGTGGAATTTCTCGTGAGAGAGCAATGGAATTAATTGTTTTAGGATTTTTAGAAGAGTTTAGAGAAGAACTTCCTATGGAGTACGCTGTTGAACTTAACCAGTTAATTAAAAGAAATTTATAAAACTATGAAATTAGTTGTATTAATAAATAACTGAAATGAAAAAAGTAAATTCTATTAGAAAATTTACTTTTTTGTTTGGTAAATTAATAGTAAATAGTTTAAAAGTGCGATTTGATATGTATTTTTATTTAGGATAATATGACCTCAGAAAGGAGGTAATACATGTTAAATCAGATAATTGTTGTTGGTAGACTTACAAGGGATGTTAATGTTTTTAAATCAGATAATGGCACTAAAGTTGCGACTATTCCTTTAGCAGTACCAAGAAGTTTTAAAAATTCTGAAGGTACTTATGATACTGATTTTATTGACTGTGTAGCTTTTGATAATGTTGCGAGTAACACTGCTGAATATTGTAATAAGGGCGACATAGTTGGTGTGAAAGGTCGTGTGCAGTCTAAAGTAGTAGAAGAAGATAATAAAAAAAGTACAGTAGTAGAAATTATCGCTGAAAAAGTTACTTTTCTAAGTAGTAATAAATCAACTAAATTGGAAGCAGAGTAATCTGCTTTTTCTTTTGTAGAAAATTTTATTTTAATGTGATATTATTTATATAAGATAGGGGAGTAGTTATGAGTTTAGTTGTTAGAAGATATCAAGATTCAGATAAAGAAATAGTTAATAAAATGTTAATTGAAAATTTTTCTTATGAAAAAAAGAAAGAAGATATTCCTGATAATATATTTGAGTATGTTTTAGAAGCGGATGCAAGAGTGGTAGGGTACTTTGTTTTAACTAAGAATTGGGATATTGTTAAGAATATTAGTTATTTTTTAGTTGATTATGTATGTATTGATTTAGAAAATCAAGGTCAAGGATATGGTCAATATATGATTAATTATATAAAAGAGTTAGCTAAAGAAGATAATATTTCTTTTATTCAATTGACATGTTCTTCTAAAAGAGCCTGTGCAAGACATATTTATGAGAAATGTGGCTTTTTAGAAGCACAAACAAATTTATTTAGGTTGGTGATAGAGTGATAGTAGATATTATAAATAAAAAAAGATTAGGAAAAGAATTATCTTATAGAGAAATAGATAAATTTTTTAATGGATATTTGGATGGGGAAATTAAAGATTACCAAATGAGCGCCCTACTTATGGCTATTTGTATAAATGGTATGAGTGATGAGGAAGTTTTTGCTTTAACAAAGGTTTTTATTGATAGTGGTGATATTTTAGAGTTTGATGATATTCCTGGTATAAAAGTTGATAAACATTCTACTGGTGGAATTGGTGATAAGACAACGCTTATTATTGCGCCAATTGTTGCGAGCTTGGGTATTCCTGTTATTAAAATGAGTGGTCGTGGACTTGGTTATACTGGTGGAACAATTGATAAGCTTGAGAGTATTAAAGGATATCGTATAGATTTAGATGATGAAGATATAGTTAAACAAGTAAAGAAAATAGGGGTTGTTGTGACAGGTCAAACTGCAGATTTAGTACCAATGGATAAAGCAATATATGCTTTAAGAGATGTAACTGGTACTGTTTCTTCTATACCATTAATTGCTTCAAGTATTATGAGTAAGAAGATAGCATCTGGAGCAGATAAAATTTTAATAGATATAAAGGTAGGAAATGGTGCTTTATTAACAACTAAAAAAGATGCTAATGAACTAAGCCGTTTAATGATTGAAATTGGTAAAATTTATAAGAGGGAAGTTAGAACTATTATTAGTGATATGAATGTTCCTCTTGGAACTTCGATTGGAAATTCTTTAGAAGTATTGGAAGCTATTGATATTTTAAAGGGAAGAGAAACAGATAATAATTTGTATGATTTGTGTATAGAACTTGCTTCGAATATGGTAAGTATGGGAAAAGGAATCGAACTTGGTGATGCTATAAAAGAAGTTGTTGATTCTTTAAATAGAGGTCATGCTTATGAAAAGTTTTTAGAACTTGTTAGTGCACAAGGCGGGAAAATAGATTCTTTAAAAGTAAGTGATAAAGTAAAAGAATTAAAAGCTAGTAAGAGCGGAAAGATAAAAAGTATTAATGCATTAGAACTTGGAAAACTTTCTATGGCACTTGGTGCAGGACGCACTAATAAAGAAGAAAAAATTGATTATGAAGTTGGTATAAAATTAGAAAAGCTTGTTAATGAGTCCGTTAAAAAAGGCGATGTTTTAGCCAGAGTTTATTACAATAAAAAGTTTGATATGCCAGAAGTTAATTCTATTTTTGAGATAGTATAAAAAATAGTTTGAAAAAATAAATTTTGTGTTATAATAAAAATATAAAGGTAGGGTGTAAATATGGAAAAAATATATGAACAAAATGGTAATCAAAATAATAAAAAAAGATCCATGCAATCAAAATTTTCTATAATGATGTCATTTGTTTTAGCTTTTGTAGCCATGGCATCAATTATAACTGTTGGATTTGACTCAATTTCATTTGCTATTCCAAATGAAGAGACTACTCCATTTCCTGGAACAATAACAACAGGAAGTGAAGCAGATCAAGGAAACAAAATAAGAGGTCCTGTAGCTGATCAACAGATTGCACTTCATTATGCAACTATTAATGGAGTATCAAAATTAGTATTTTGTATAGAAAGTGAAAAAGATATTGCTTCTAACCAAGTTTATAATAAAGAAAAAGAAATTACTGATAATGGACTTTTATATTTAATGAGTTATTTATTATCAGATGATTATAAAATTGTCGATGAGTCTGGTGCAGAAGTTAATGAAAAAGTTAAAGGTTGGTTAGTTCAAACTGCAATTTGGATTTATCAAAATAAGGTTGGAGCACTAAATAATAAAACTATTGGTGGTACGGCTGCTATTAATGAGGCAAAAGTAAGAGCAGAAACAAGATTATATACAATGGCTGATTTTTCTACTAATCTTATTAATTCAACTAAACCATTATATGAAGCTTGTAAATTAAGTGGAAGTAGTTTAAGAAATAATACTATTGGTGGTATTTTAGATGAAGCTTTAGCAATTCATAATGGAACTTCTAATTGGAATCAAATAAGTTTAAATATTTCTAAGAAATCTGATAAAGTTTCTCTAACTAGTGATGAAAAATATTATCAATCTGATTTAATTACTGTAACTCCTAGTTCAAATGGTTTCTTAGGATATAAAATAGATATTTCAAAAGCTCCTAAAGGTACAATTTTAATTGATACAAATAATAATGAAATTAAAGACTTAGATAATATTTCAGAGGGAAAACAATTCTTTGTAAGAGTACCTGTTGATAAAATAACAGAAGAATTAAAAACATTCCCAATTTCAGTAACTGGAGCATTTAAAACAGATATTGCATACAGATATACAAGTGGAGAATATCAAGCTATAGCTTATGTTGGAAAAGTTACAAAACATGTAAATGCAGGATTAGATTTATCATTTAATTATACTCCTGATGTACCAGATACTTCTATTACTGTTGCACAATCAATTTACTTTATTGGATTAGTTATATTATTAGCTGGTGTAGGAATTATTTATGCAAATGTTAAACCTAGTAAAGCAAATCAATAGTAAAAAAAAAGAAATTAAAAAGAGCCAGATTTTACTAATTGGCTCTTTACTTGTATTTGTAGGAATATTAGTAATATTTTGGAATAACTTTTTAGTTTTACGTGATGAAGTTTATTCTGAGATGAAAGTAGATATTGTAATACAAAAGAGTGATGGTAAGAAGGATGTTACTAAAGTACCAGTAACTAACAATTTACCTCTTGATGAAAGAGAAGAAAATAACTCAAAGCCTGAGACAAATACAATTAATTATGATAATTACTTAGGAGTTTTAGAAATACCTAGAATTAGTTTAAAAAGAGGCTTTTTTGATCTAAATTCTAAATATAATGATATCCAATATAATGTAACAATGGTTAGAGGTTCTACCTTACCAGATAAAGTAAATGGAAACTTAATATTAATGGCTCATTCTGGCGATGCATATATATCTTACTTTGCATACTTATATATGTTAAAGCCAGGAGATCCTGTTTATGTCACTTATAAAAAGAAAAAATATACTTATAGAATAGTTAATATTTATGATGTTCCAAAAGTAGGTCAAGTTACAATAAATAGAAATTATAACAAAACTACTTTGACATTAATTACTTGTACAAAAAATAATGATCAGTCTCAAACTATTTATATAGCTGAGCAAGTATAAAGAGGGGATAATAATGAACTTAACAATATTTGAGAAAATTATAAAAATATTTGATTATATATTTTCTTCATTTTTATCAATTGAACTATTTATATTTAGTTTATTATTATTTGTACTATTAATAGTTAATTTGAAAAGAAAAGAAAAATTGTTTATATATTTTCCCATAGTTATTTACTTGGGATTACTTATTGGTACATTACTTGCTTATAATGAATATGTTATATTGTGTGTTAAATCTTTCTTTAAATTAATAATTAGTTATATATGTTTTCCTACAATTGAGGCTTTTTATATGAGTATAGTACTAATTACAGTAGTTATGATATATACTTTGTTTTCTAAAGATATGAGTAAATTTAAAAAGCTTTTTAACTATTTATTTTTTTCAATATTATACTTTTTCTTTATGTCTGTTATTTCTTTAACTAGTTATAATGGAGTAGATTTTGGTAGTCTTACTAATTTATATTCAAATGAAACTGTTTTAGTTTTGATACAAGGAAGTAATTTCTTATTACTTGTATGGTTTATATTTACATTTTTTTATAGACTTTATCTATTTTATCAAAAAAAATTTGATGAAGAAATTATATAAAAATAGACTTTTTAGTCTATTTTTTTGGTTCTATAAATTTTACATAGTATTCTTCATAAGAAATGTTATTTTCGTGAATGTAAGTTGCGATTTTTGTACCTACATACCTATAATGCCAAGATTCATAAATATATCCTGTTATATTTTCTTTATCTTTTGGAAACCTTAAGATAAATCCATATTTATAAGCATTTTTTTGCATCCATTCAAATTCTTTTGTTTTTTCAAAATTTGTATATGTTTCTTTTCCGTTATAGATATCGACTGCTAGTCCTGTTTGATGTTCTGAAAATCCTGGTCTACCTGAATAAGTATCAGCTGCTTCTATACCATCTGATTTAATGTAGTTATTATAAAGTTTTTCTTGGTATTCATAACTTCTATATGAAGAAGTAGCGACTAGTTTTAAATTTGAAGTTGATGCGTTTTTTGCCATAGCTTCGTATGCCTCTTTGGCTTCACGTACAAGCTTCATACCACTTCTTGCATATTGTAGACTAATATCTTCTAAATCATTTGGTATATAATTTTCTTCTAAATAATTATATTTATTTACTAGTATAGTGTTTTTATTAAGGTTAGTACTTGGTTTTGTATTTGTATAATATTCATTATCTAAACCAATATTTACTCTTGTGATTATTTCTTCATCGGATAAATTTTTATTTTTCTTTTTATATGCGATGTAACGATCTTTAAAGTTTTTATTATAATGAGATATTTTTTCATTTATTTCTTTTTTCTTTTCTGTTTGTTTTGTAGATGATGTATTTTTATTAGTAATAATTTTATTTATAACATTAATGCCGTTAGTTACTATGAATAAACATGTGAATATAAGTATTAATAATATTGTGAAGTTTTTCTTTTTTAATTTTAATTTTTTCTTTACTACCTTTGTCATATTCTTCACCTAATTATATAATAGCAAAAAATAACTAAAATATGTATAAATTGACATTTATTATCATAAAAAAAATTAGGAGGTATTATGAAAAGAATACTTATTTTATTGATTGGAGTATTTGCTTTTATTCCTTTTAGTGTTAGAGCAGAGGAAAGTCTTATTCCAAATGCAACTAGTGGAATATTAATTGAGGCAAGTACTGGTAAAATTATTTTTGAAAAGGAAAAGGATAAAGAGGTTCCTATTGCTTCTATGACTAAAATGATGGCACAAATTCTTATTTTAGAAAAGATAGAAGATGGAAGTATAAAGTGGGAAGATGAGATTGTTGTAAGTCGTAATGCAGCTGATATGGGTGGTTCGCAGATATACCTTAGTGAAGGTGAGAAAATTACAATAGAAGACTTAATGAAAGGTATTAGTGTTGCGAGTGCTAATGATGCAACTGTAGCCATGGCTGAGGTTATAGCAGGAACTGAAGAGAAGTTTGTGAGACTTATGAATAAAAAAGCTAAAAAATTGGGACTTAAACATACTACTTTTAAAAATTGTACAGGTCTTGATGAAGAAGGACATTATTCTTCTGCTTATGATATGGCGTTAATTGCACAACACTTATTAAATAATCATCCTAAAATATTAGATTTTTCCTCTCTTTATGAAGATTATTTAAGAGAAGATACGGAAAATAAATTTTGGCTTGTTAATACAAATAAATTAATTAGATTTTATGAAGGAGCAGATGGATTAAAAACCGGTCATACTGATGCTGCTAAATATTGTTTGGCAGCAACTGCTAAGCGAGGAGAGCTTCGTTTAATCGCTATAGTCTTAGGAGAAGATAATAGTAAAGTAAGAAATCAAGAAACTATGTCACTACTAGATTATGGATTTAGTACTGTTAAAGTTAATGTTATTAAAGAGAAAAATACTGTTGTAAAAAAGATAAGAATTGATAAAGCAACAAAAGAGATAGTACAAATAAGCCTAAAAAATAATTTAAGTGTTTATGATGATAGCTCAGCTTTAAAAAAGAAATATACTTATGATATAAAAGTAGAAAGATTTGATTTACCTATAAAAAGAGGACAAAAAGTTGGGACAATTGATGCTTATTATAAAGGAAAGAAAGTTGCTAGTAGTGATTTAACTGTAATGGAAGATGTAAATAAATTAGGTTTTATTACACTTATTAAAAATTCTTTAATTGATATATTTTCTGGAGTATATTAAAAGTTATTTAATAAATAACTTTTTTTGTTTATAATTTAAATTGGTGATATTTATGGATATTTATAAAGTACTTTCTTCTTTAAATATTAAATATGAGGAAGTTTGCCATGAAAAAGTTTTTACGATTGAAGAGGCCAATAAAATTAATATATCTATTGAGGGAATAGAATGTAAAAATCTATTTTTAAAAAGTAAGGATAAATATTTTCTACTGGTTTTAAAAGATGATAAAAGAGCTGATTTAAAAATAGTTAAGAAGTTTATTAATTCTAATAATTTATCTTTTGCTAAAGAAGAGGAGCTTTATAATGTTCTTAGATTAGAAAAAGGAAGTGTTACTCCTCTTGGGATAATTAATGATTTAGAAAATGTGGTTACAGTTTTAATTGATAGTTATTTAATTGACAAAAAGCTTCTTTTTCATCCCAATCGAAATGATAGAACCATAAATATTGATTATAGTGATTTAATAAGGTTTTTAAATTATTTTAATCATACTTTTTTTACACTAGATATTTGATTCTTTAATTGATTTTTTCTTGTTTAAATGATAATCTATATTATATAGTAGGTGGATATATGAAGTGTACTAATTGCGGAAGTTTAATTGAAGAACATTATGATTATTGTGCAAATTGCGGAAGCAATATTAGTGAACAAAAAATTAGAAAACTTGTTATTAATAGAAAGAAATGGAGAATAACAAAAATAATTATGTTTTTGGCAGTTTTTATATTTACTTTATTATTTAGTTATACTTTGCTTTTTAATTATGATAGGACTCTTAGTCTTCAGGGTATATGGAATTGTGGAGATTTTGATTCGGATAAGCAGTATGCTTCTTTAGCTAATATTGAGCATTATTTTCAGTTTCAATTTTTTAAGAATGGAACTTTTATGCAAAAGTCATTAGATGGTTATTCAACGATTAGTGGAAGTTATACAGAAACTGAATCTTCTATTCCTGATGATTATGATTCTAGTGTTGTATCTGTAAAGAAGGTTAATACATTTTCTTCTTTAATTGAAGATAGTAAAGAATACTTTGAAAAAGCTAAAAGTAATACTTATGAATTTGATATCTTTAGTGGAGATACTTATGCTTTGGTTAGTAATTTAAATACTGGAAAAATGTATGTATGTTTAAAGAAATAAATTGGGAGTTGATAAAATGAAATGTAAAAGATGTGGTGCACAGTTAAGAGAAACTGATAGAATTTGTTTAAATTGTGGTGCGCTGGTTTCCTCAGAAGAGAATGATTTGTATGATGAAATTAATACAGATGATGAAGATCTATCAATAGAAGATGAAAATGATGATAAAGTGTATTCTGAGGAATTAGATGCTTTATTAAATTCTTATAGAAATGAAAATAACTCCTCATCAATACCAGATTATAGTAGCTTTGAGACTTCAAATAATAAGAAAAATGAGACAAATGATTTTAGCTCTTTTAAAGAAGATAGTATTAGTAGTTACAATAATACTTTTAATAATCCGGCAGTAAAAAATGAAAGTTCTAATAGTGAATTTGATATGGATGATTTAGTTAAATTGTCTGATAATTCAAATAATGATTATTATGAGGATGTTGATTTTACAAATAAGAGAAAAGATATTAAACTTAATTCTATTTCTATCAAATTGGTATTTATTATAGTTGGAGTAGTTCTTTTAGTAATTGTTCTTTTATTAATTGTTAGATTCTTTATAACTAATAAAAAACATAGTGAGGAGTTTAGTATTGATAAAGGTAAAGGTGAAGAAGAAGTTAAAAGTAAGTACAGCTTAGTAGAAAATCCTAATTATATAAAGGGTAAGACTTGGGTATGTGGTTCACAATTAAGTAATGGTGAGTTAAGTGGAGATACTTCTACTTATTTCCAATATGATTTTAATGACGATGGATCTTATGCTATGCAATATTTAAATAAAGAAAACACATATGAAAATGGAACTTATCAAATATCTTTAGAGGAAATTACCGAAAGTCAATATGTTTATAAACTTACAATGATTGCTTATTTAAATGGTGGATATAAAACTAGATATAATTTTGTTATAACTACTAATAAAGAAGGAAATAAGGCAACTCATAAATTAAATAACTCAATATCTAGTTGTGAAGAAATGAATTATTTTAATAATAAGGCAAGAAGATAATAAATTCTAAATTTGTTGAAAAGTAGACATTATTATGTTAATTTAGAAAAAGAAAATTAAAAAATTAATTTTTCTTTTTTTACTTTATGTTATAATTTATAAAGAGGATGGGATGAGTGATCTATGGCTAAAAAAAGTATTAAAACTAAAACTAAGTCAACTGCTAAATCAAAAGAAAAGCTTGAACAAACAGTAGATTTATTGGTTGAAGAGATAGAAAGAACAGGAAATTTGGATAAAATTTCTAAAGAAGCCCAAGAAAAAAATACTATTTTTGATGATACTACAGACATGGAAGATTATATTATTCCTAAGAAAGTTCAAAAAGCTATTGTAGAAGATAAAAAAAGTGACAATGACGATTATAAAAATGAAGATAAAAAAAAGGAAGCTATTCAAGATCTTTTTAAAGAAGAAAAGAAAGAGAATACAAAAAAATTAGAAATAGAAAAATCTGAAAAGATTCCTGTAAAAAGAAAGAGAACAGGTGATACAAATCTTTATGACTTTAAATTTGATAATGAAAGACTTGCTGAAGTTGATAGCTTAGATACTAGTTTTTTAGAAGGAAGAATTAAAAATAAGAAAAAATTAGTAGAGACTGAAGTTAAAACTAAAAAAATTAAAAGAAAAAAAGATGAAAATATAGATAATTCTTCTAGAAGAAAAACCCCTGTCATTTTGATTCTTTTCTTGATGATAATCGCAGGTCTTTCTGGTTTTCTTGGATGTTATTTCTTTGTGACCAAAACTGAAATAGTCGTAAAGGAAAAGAAAATTATAAAAGAGAAAAAAGTAATAGATGATAATTATGTTTTTTTAGGTGACTCAATAACAGACTTTTATGATTTAGATGAATATTTTGAAGATATGCCTGTTGTTCAGAGTGGTATCAATGGTAATACTACTGAAGATATTTTAGATGATATGAAGTCTAGAGTATATAAATATAATCCATCTAAGATATTTATTTTAATTGGAACAAATGATTATGTAAAATTAGATGGTAATGAAAGTATTGAGAAAAATATAAAGAAAATAATAGAAGAAATTCAAAAAAATCGACCTTTAGCAGAAATATATATACAATCTATTTATCCTATTAATAGTTCAGATGATGATAAAATTAATAAAGAAATGGTTGGTAATAGAAAAAACTCAGAAATTATTGAAGCAAATGAAATTATAAAGAAAATTGCAAAAGAGAAAAATGTAACTTATATTGATATGTTTTCTAAGTTATATGATACAGAAAAAGAAGAATTGAAACTTGAATATACAAAAGAAGGATTACACATTTCGGATAAAGGTTATGAAGTAATAACAGAAGAATTAAAGAAATATATGTAGGCTGGTGTGCTATGAAAGATAAGTTTATGGAAAAATATAATATTAAAACTTTGATTGTATGTATTATATTAACTATACTTATCTTTTTTTATTTACTTCTTGTTTTATATAATTTTCATAAAGTTAAAAGTTTTGATAGTAAAGTTTTACCAAATTCTTATTTACAAAATTATTCAATTGGCGGTTACTCTTTTAAAACTTTGGAAGAATTTGTTTTTTTTGTCGACGAAAATCTTAACAAAAAAAATATTTCTTTTGTTGCGAATGGAAAAGAATATAAATATAAATATAATGATGTTGGATTAGTTATAGATTTTGAAAAGCTTAAAGAAGAGATAATTAATTATCAGAATAGTTTATCCTATGGTAAAAAAGTAGCTTTAATTAATAATAAAGATAAGAAAATATATGATTATGTTTTTAAATATGATGAGAATAAATTAAAAAAATTTTTTGAGAATTTAGAAAAAGAAGTTAATTGTAATAAAGTAGATGGCCATTTTTCTGTTGAATCTGGCAGTGTTTCTTACATTAAAGGTGCAGATGGATTTTCACTTAATAAAACAGAATCACTTAAAAAAGTAAAAGAACTAGTAAGTACAGGTATAAAAGATGATACTAAAGTTGAATTAGTAGGGAATGTTATTAGCTCTAGTAATAATCCTAATTATGAAAAGGTTAATTCTTTGGTTTCCACTTTTACAACTAATTTTGATAGATATGTTTATGCTAGAGCTACAAATTTATATACTGCATTAAACTATATAAATGGGGCTATTATAGAACCAGGTGAGGTATTCTCTTATTATAAATATGCGGGTCCATATAATAAAAAAGGTTATGTTTTTTATTATGAATTTGTAGGAAATGGAGTATGCCAGATTGCAACAACCGTATATAATGCAGCTTTACTTGGTGGACTTGAAATTGTTAAAAGGTATCCACATGCAGCGAAGAGTGTTTATGTAGCTGGTGGACTTGATGCTACAGTTGCTAGTTATTCTAGTGGCTGGAATGTTGATTTTCAATTTAAAAATACTTATGATTATCCTATTTATATTAGAGCTTATGCAGATAACGGTAAAGCAACAGTAGAGTTTTGGTCTAATAGTGATGCTAAGAAGGGTTATACTTATTCAACAGAATCTGTACAAATAGGTTATAGAGGATATAAATCTTATCTTCATGTGTTTAAGGATGGAGCTGAGGTTGAAAAAAGATTTATTGCTACCACTTGGTATAGTAAAGATTAAAATTAGAGAAATCTAATTTTTTTGTATTAATTTATTTTAGCTTTCATATTATTTAATATACAGAAAGGATGATTAATATAGAAACATTAAAAGTAAGTAGTAAGTCTAATCCAAATAGCGTTGCGGGAGCTCTTGCTAATGTCTTTAGAGAAAAAGGAGAAGCTGAAATTCAAGCAGTAGGAGCTGGAGCATTAAATCAAGCAATTAAAGCTATTGCTATTGCAAGAGGATTTGTAGCTCCATCTGGAAAGAATCTTGTATGTATTCCTGCATTTTCTGATATTTCAATAGATGGAGAAGAAAGAACTGCAATTAAGCTTATTGTTCAAGCAAATTAAATAAAGGTACACATTGTGTACTTTTTTTCTTTATGTTATAATTAGTTTATAATATGGAGGTGTTTTTGTATGGGAAAAAATATTAAAAATAAGAAAATAATTGTTGTTTTATTATTGTTATCTATTATGTGTTTATCTATAGGTTTTGCTTTATTTTCTTCTACTCTTAATATTAATTCAGAAGCTACAGTTACACCCGATGCTAGTGGGTTTAATGTAAGCTTTTCTACTTCGTCTTCAGAGCTTATTAATGGTCAAATTGAACCTACTTCTAATGACAATGAGTTAACACTTAATTCTTCTTCTGCATCAATATCAGAAGATGGAAAAACTATTTCAAATTTAAATGTTTACTTTACAGAACCTGGCCAAAATGTTGATTATAACTTTTATTTATTGAATGTTGGACAGTATGATGCTTATTTAAGAAGTGCACAAATGCATAATGCTAATGGCTATAGTTCTCCTATTGTTTGTATTCCAGAAGAAGGTACAACTGATGATTTAGTTCAAAAAGCATGTAAAGCGATGAGTGTGGAAATAACTGGTATTGCAGTAACTAATATTAAATTTTCTCCAAACTTTATATTTAGTTATCAAAACAATAATGCTATTTTAAAAAATTCTTTTATACCTGTAACTGTTAAAGTTTCTTATAATTCAAACGGAGTAAGAGCGGATGGACCTTTTACTGTAAAATTTGGAAATATTTCAATTGGGTTTTCTAGTGTTAGTAGTTAAATTATTTATAGAAAGTAGATGATTAAATGCATAATGAAGTGGAAAATAATATAAAACAAGAAGAAAGTGAAGAAATGATTAAGTGTCCTAAATGTGGTGCTCCTATGAAAAAATCATGGAGATGCTGTATGCATTGTGGAGAACTTAATTTTTTAAATAAAGATAATAATTCGATGAAGCCTTTTGTTATTCTTGGTAAGAAGCTTAAGAAAAAGGAAGAAGAAAAAGAAGCAAAAAGAAAAGATATAAGATTAACTAAACTTGATGATAATGGAATCAGCAAACAGGAAAAAAATTATACCACAGTAAATAAAGTGTTAACTTTGCTTTTTGTTGTTATTATAATTGTATTAATAATTAATTATAAAAGTGTAATGAATATTTTTGATAATTTTAGAAAGACAATGTATGTTAATCAAATTACTAAAATAGTAGAAAAGTTAGATGACGATCCGTCTATTGCAGGATGTCTTACAAAGACTAATGATGGAAAAAAGTACTTTATATTTTATAGTTCTGCTGATTATGTATCAACATTATTTTCTTTTTATACTTTTGATTATTTTCAAGGTGCAATTCAAATTATAGATAATCCAGATGGTAGTCATAATTATGTTGTTAGTGTAAGTGATGGAAAATATGGTTTTAAAGATATTATCTATGATAAAGATAAAATGAAAAGTGCTTTAAAAGAGTTAGAAGAGGTCCCTTATCCTGAGGGAGAATCTGTTTGTGAATAAAAAACTTGATATTTTATAATAAATCGGGTAGAATATAAACAGAAGTCGATTATTAGAACTAATAATAAGATTTTTCTACGTAGAGAGTTCGTGGTTGGTGAAAACGATCTTGAATGTCTTATTTGTCTACTCTATAGACTAGGCTTAGGCCTCGGGTAATACCGTTATGTAATTAAGTTAATAAAAGGATGGTACCGTGCTTTATGCACTCCTTAGGTATCATTCTTTTTTGTTTATTTAGGAGGTGTTTTATGGTAAGAAAAGTCTCGTGTACTTTTATTATGATAAATAAATATAAAATGAAAAGAGGAGAAAAAATATGATAGATATAAAATTAATAAGAGAAAATAAAGAACTAGTAAAAGAAAATATTAAGAAGAAATTCCAAGATGAAAAATTGGTACTTGTAGATGAAGTTGAAGAATTAGATAAAAAAGTACGTGATGTACAAGTTAAAGCAGATACATTAAAAGCTGATAAGAATAAAAAAAGTAGTGAAATTGGTAAATTAATGGCAACTGGAAATAAAGATGAAGCTGACAAGATAAAAGAAGAAATAGCTAATATGGGAGAAGAAATCAAGATTTTAGAAGAAGAACAAGTACGTCTAAATAAAGAAATAAAAGATAGAATGATGGTTATACCTAATATCATGGATCCATCTGTTCCAATTGGTGAAGATGATACCAATAATGTAGAAGTTCAAAGATTTGGTGAAGCAGTTGTTCCTGAATATGAAATTCCACATCATGCAGATATTATTGCAAAATTTAATGGAATGGATAAAGAAGCAGCTGGAAGAACAAGTGGAGAAGGTTTCTATTATTTAATGGGAGATATTGCTAGACTTCATGAAGCAATGCTTGCTTGTGCAAGAGATTTTATGATAGATGCAGGATTTACTTATGCAATTCCTCCTTTTATGATTCATAGTGATGTTGTAACTGGAGTTATGTCTTTTCCTGAAATGGAAGCTATGATGTATAAAATAGAAGGTGAAGATCTTTACTTAATTGGTACTAGTGAACATTCAATGATTGGTAAATTTAAAGGACAAATTATAGATAAAAAAGAGCTTCCAATTAATATGACTAGTTATTCACCATGCTTTAGAAAAGAAGGTGGATCTCATGGATTGGAAGAGAGAGGTTTATACCGTGTTCATCAATTTGAAAAGCAAGAAATGATAGTAATATGTGAACCTGAAGAATCTATGGATTGGTATGAAAAAATGTGGAAGTTAACTGTTGATTTATTTAGAAGTTTTGATGTTCCTGTAAGACAACTTGAATGTTGTAGTGGAGATTTAGCTGATTTAAAGGTTAAGTCTTGCGATGTAGAAGCTTGGAGTCCAAGACAACAAAAATTCTTTGAAGTTGGAAGCTGTTCAACTTTAGGAGATGCTCAAGCTAGACGTTTAGGTATTCGTGCTAAGGGACCTAATGGTACATATTATTTACATACTTTAAATAATACTGTAGTTGCTACTCCAAGAGGACTAATTGCTGTTTTAGAAAATAATTATCAAGAAGATGGTACTATTAAAGTTCCAAAAATTCTTCAACCTTATATGGGTGGTATTGAAGTTATTAAGCCAAAAGAAAAATAGTAAAAATATAAAAAAACTGAATTTATACTAACTAAGTTAATTGAAAAGTAATTAGGATTACTTTTCTTTTTTTGTCTAAATAGATTTATCTTTTTCAAATTTTTTTCTTTTTAAAATTACTAAATTTGTCATTTTACAGGGATAAAACTTTAGTGTATCTTGTTAGGACGAAGAGGAGGTATTTTATCTGGAAGTATTATTAAATAAAGCAATTAAGACTGATAAAAGTATAAGATTAGTTCCTGCTAAGGAACTAAAGAAGGGAGATATTATTCCAATAGTATCTGATACTATGTTTAAGATATTGTTATGAAATGAAAAGAAGAAAAAATTTACTGCTTATTTTTTGTCTTTAATATTAAAAAGAGATAGAAAGGAAATTGAAGATAATATGGAATTTATTAAAAACGATCTAGATCAAGATAAATTTATGGAATCTAAAAGAAGTGTTGATATAATAATTAGACTTGGTGATAAGATTTATAATATTGAAATGAACAATAATAAAAATGTTTTATCACTAGAAAGAAATATTGACTATGCTACTAGACTTTATGCAAGCTCTGGAAAAAGAGGAACAAAATATAATTACGATTATGTATTTCAAATAAATATAAATAATTTCTATTTTGAAGGAAATAATGAAACTGTAGAAGAATATGAAATAATAAAAGTTAAGGATAATAAAAAATCATTAACAGATAAATCACATTTTATGTATTTTTATCTTCCTAAAATATTGGAAAAATATTATAATAAAGACAAGTTAACTGAATTAGAGAAACTATTATTAGTATTAAACTCTAAGGAAGTAGGAGAGTTTTCTGATATAAAGGAGGAAAATAAGATAATGGAAGAAATACAAAAAGATGCGTATAAAGCTTCAATTGATGATGAGATAATTGGTTTATATGATAAAGAGGAAGAAGATGAATGGATGTCTAAGGCAATGGCATATCAAGCAGCAGAGAAAAAGAATGAAGAAAATGCAATTAACTTTATGAAAATGGGAACACCATTAAAGGATATTTCTAAAGCCTTAGGACTAAGTATTAAGAAATTAGAAGAATTAAGAGAAAAAATTCTATCTCCAAATATGATGAAGAAAAACATAATTTAGAAACTATTTCGAATGAAAAGATAAAAGATGCTATTAACTTAATGAAAAATGGTGTTTCAATTGAAGTTATAGCAAAATCTCTTAATATAAATATTGACGAGTTAAAAAGAATTAATAAAGAAAATTAAATCTTTTTTATGATGATTATGATATACTGGTTCTAGGTAGTTTAGGAGGCAGTAAATTATGGTTAAAGTAGATTATATTAGTACGACGGATATTAATAGGGTTGCTAAAATACATAGTAATAAAAAATATGTTAATTGGAATTTGAAAGTAGTTGAGAATGAATTCAGATTTTATCCTCCTATAATGATTGAAGTGGATGAAGAAGATTTATTAGATGATTTTGAATTTAATAGCTTTGAAGAAGATGAAGAAGAAATAGACTCTTTTCTTGAGCCAATTGCTAAACAAGTACAAAATATTCCTATGTTTGGGGAAATTTGGGAAACTGGCAAATTTATTAAAGAAAATAAATTTAATTTTGTTAATATAATAGAAGAGTCATTAACAAATAAAAAAATTAAAGGAATAAAAAAGTATTCAAATAGATCTATTAAAATTGATAAATTTAAAGATAAAGATAATTTTGATCAAAGAATAAATAAAAATAGTTCATCATTAATTAGAAAAGAAAAGTATATTGGTAATGGAGACGATTTTTATAAGCTTTATAAAGTTAGAGATAATAAAAATTGTTTAAACAATATTAAAAAATATGAAAATGAATTATTAGATGATAATAAAAAAATTGAAGATAACAAAGTGACTGTTAAAGTTAATAGTTTAGTAGAAAAGTTTGAAAATGAGATTGAAATTCTTTCATTGGACGAAGAATTTGCATAAGCATCTTAAAGATGCTTTTTCTTTTGTAATTTTTTTTAGTGTGCTATAATATTTTTATATGATGGGATGTGGTATAAGTGGAAGCTTTGGATAATAAATGTCCTTCATGTTCGGCTAAAATAGATTTTGATCCTAAAGAGCAACTTTGGCATTGTGATTATTGTGGAAGTAAATTTACTTTAGAAGAAATGAAAAAGTATAAAAATGCAAGTAATGAAAAAGCAAATGAAGTTTTGAAAAAAGAAAAAGAATTAAAGGGTTTTAGTAACTTTCATTGTAAAAATTGTGGCGCTGAAATATTAGCAGATGAAACAACTACAGCAACATTTTGCGTTTATTGTGGAAGTACTGCTATATTAAAAGAAAAAATAGATGATGGAAGAGCCCCTGATTTGATTATACCTTTTAAAAATACTAAGGATGTAGCGGCTAAGTCTTTTGCTAAGCTTACTAAAAATAAACCATTAATGCCAAGAAAGTTTAAGGATATAAAAAATATAGATAAAATATCTGGCGTTTATATTCCTTTTTGGGCTTTTGATGTTGAAAGTGATGGAGATATAACCTTTGCTTGTACTGATACTATGCATTGGAGTGATTCTAGATACAGCTATACTAAAGTAAGTAACTTTGATGTTACTATAAATACTCATCTAGATTTTTCAAAGGTACTTGCAGATGGGTCTAGCAGATTTGATGATGATTTGATGGATTCATTAGAACCATTTAATTTTAAAGATTTAGTTGATTATAATCATGCATATTTATCAGGATTTTTGGCTGAAAAATATGATGTTTTAGAAGATGGTGGATTTAATCGAGCAAGTGATAGATGCTTGAAAACATGTATTGATATGTCACGTGGAAGATGTGGACATCAAACAAATATTGTTAAAAACAATGCTGTTTCTATGAAAAAAATTAATTCCTATTACATTATGTTACCTGTTTGGATGGTAAATATCATTTATAATAATAAAACTTATACTTTTGCGGTAAATGGTCAGACTGGTAAAATGGTTGGAAATATACCTATTGGTAAGAAAGAAACAATTATTTGGTCAATATTAATATTTATTATATTATTTGTGATTGGGTATTTGTTTAATATTTTAATGTAGGTGAAAATATGAAGAAAAGATTATTTTTATTATTAGTAATTATTTTATCCGTTTTTTGGATAAAAGATGTAAATGCTAGTACAAAAACATTTGAAAGAACTAATGAAGATTTACGGGTGCCTGACTATATAAATGTTACTGAAGAAAACAAGAGTAACATATTACTTACTCCTTCAGTAGATGCTAAAGAAAAAGTCTATGATTTTGCTGATTTGTTTGATGATCAGGAAGAAAAAGATTTATATGATCAAATAAATAAATTCATAAAAAATACTAATATGGATTTAGCTGTTGTGACTATTAGTTATAATAACAAGCATAATGCTGGTGTCTATTCAGATGATTTTTATGATTATAATGACTTTGGTATAGGTGATGATAATAGTGGATTATTATTTCTTATAGATATGGATACTAGAGAAATATATTTTACTACTACGGGGGATGCTATTTCAGTTTATACAGATTATAGAAAAAATGCTATTTTAGATAAAGTATTTAGATATATGAGTGATGAAGATTATTTTGAAGGCACTAGAGTATTTATAAATGCAATTTTATCATATAGTAGTATTGAATCTTCTGAGGATACCAATTATACTATAGATAATGATGGTATGATAGTTAAAGATAATAGTTTTATAGTTGGGGTTTTTATATTTGCTTTAATTGGTACTATCGTTATAATATTAATAATGGCTTATTTAAATAAGACAGTTCATAAGGCTAATTCTTCTCGCAGCTATTTAAATAATAGTACGATGAGGGTTAATAAAGTGCGTGATATTTTTTTAGGATCGCATGTTAGTAAAGTTGCTTTACCATCAGATACTGGTAGTGGGGGAGGATCTTCTACTCATTCTGGCAGTAGTGGTATTAGCCATGGTGGCGGAGGACATAAATTTTAATTAAGAAAAGAGGTATATTATGGGATTAATTAAAGCAGCTGTAAGTGCTGTAGGAAGTACTTTACATGATCAATGGAAAGAGTACATTAGATGTGAAGACTTAGGACAAGATATTTTAATGAAAAGAGTTTCTACTCCAAATGGAGTAATCTCTAAGGATAGTGCTATTCAAGTAGCACCTGGTCAAATTGCAATTATTTTCCAAAATGGACAAATTTTAGATGCAACAGCAGAAGAGGGTATGTATACTTTTGATCAATCTACATCTCCTTCATTTTTTGCAGGTCAATTTGGTGAAGTATTTAAAGAAATGTGGACACGTTTTACATATAATGGTGGAACAAGTAAAGAACAAGCAGTATTTTATTTAAATGCAAAAGAAATAATGGATAATAAATTTGGAACACCAGCACCTGTTCCTTATCAGGACTGGTCTCATCCAATTCCAAATCAAATGACTGGCGAAGTTTCACCGCTAAGAGTTGATGTAAAATGTTTTGGAAAATACACTTTTAGGATTTCAGATCCTGCAGTATTTATGAGTAGAATTGCTGGAGTAGCAGAAGTATATAGAAAAGATGAAATTTGTGAACAAATGAGATCTGAAGTAGTGGGTTCTTTCCAAAACGTACTTAATGCATTAGGTAATAGTGAAAATAAAGTTCCTGTACTTGAATTACCAAGTAGTACAGAAAAGATTAAAAATTTAATGGACCAAAATGTATTTGATCAACAAATAAGAGATCGTGGTTTAAATATTGTTGGGTTCGTTGTTGAGTCTGTAACTTTAGATGAAGAATCTAATAAGAAAATCGATAATTATGAATTATCTTCAAATGCTCAAATGCAACAAGGTACTCTTACTGGTGCATATGCAAATGCAGTAGTTGATGCTGCGAATAATGCAAATGGAGCAATGAATGGTTTCATGGGTGTTGGAATGATGAATATGGCATCAGGTGGAGTATTTGGAGGAGCAGTAAATAATGCTTCAACTCAAGCTCAACAATCTCAAACTCAAAATGTAGCTGGAGAATTTTGCCCTAACTGTGGAACTAAATCAGTAGGTGGAAACTTCTGTACAAATTGTGGAACAAAATTAAAATAAATAGGAAATAAAAAAGTTGTGGAATTAATTCACAACTTTTTCTTTTGATATTTTATGGAGCAGATGTTGTTATTATTTCGTAGTCTCCTATTTCTATATCAAAAGGGCCATCGGCTAAATAATCACATCTATTATATTTAATTTCTAATTTTATTTCTTCTACAGAATTTTTTGAAACCTTATATTTAGAAGTAGGTTCAAGTTTGGTATAAGTTGTAGATTCCTTTCTTTTTAGCTGATTAGAAATGCAACTACAAGCTTTTTGTACTAATTCATCAGTTGTTCCTTCTCCAGCAATACATTTAAGATTAGGTTCATTTTGATTATAACTATAGTAAACATCATAATTATTTTGATTATGTATATAAACTGTCCAAGTTGCAGTTTGATTAGGGCCAGTAAATGTTACATTAATATCAGAAATTGATGATTGATTTGTACTATTTCTAATTATGTGCCCTGAATTGCCTGATGGTTTATGATTTGCATCAGGATAGCTAGATCCATAATTGACAAACAAGTAATTAATATCTTTAGCATTGCCAGATATGAAAACTTTAAAACTGCTTTCATCAGGACTAACGGTCGTACTTGATCTTATTGTTAATATATTAGAAAATGTTGCAAGTCCAATTGATAATGTTCCAATTCCAATTAATAATAAAATTACAAAAATTAATCTCTTATCCTTTTTCATATAAATACTCCTTATAATCTTAATTATATATTATAAATACAAGATTATAAAGACAAAAAAATAAAACTATTATTTAGTTTTATTTTTTAAGTTTTATTTGTTTTTTGTTTTCTTTTAACTCTATAATCTCTATCATAGAGTCTTCAATTAAACTTACACTTTTTCTAGAATTATTTATATTGTTACATTGATAATCCATAGAAACTTCTTTTAAATCTTCTAAATCCATTAGATAAAGTCCAGCTTTAAAAAATTGTAAAGTGATATCAAATTGCGTTTTTTCTTTGTAGTTTTGTAAAGATTTATCACTGTATAAATAACATTTATTTCCATAACCATTAATATTATCAAATATAAACTCATTATATAGATTATCAACAAACTTTTTATTGTGACCATTTTCTAAACATTTATTATAACCATCAATAGTTAAGTTGTTATTATAATATTTTTCTTCAATTTCTTTATCTTTAAATAATATTTGATTTTTTACATATAAAGTTTGATTTATAATATCAGTATCTTCATTTTTTTCTTGAAGTTCATTTAAAAACTTTATAGTACTTGTGTAGTAATCAATATTTGCTTGGTGTCTTATCATAGCTTTTTCTTGCTTTAGGCCATTCATTAAATCTTTTGTTTCTTTGCCATAATAATCGATAAGCATATTTTCTAATTCTTTTTTCTTTTCAGAGATTGTTGGATTAGATTTAAATTTTTTTATAAGATAGCTTTCAAATCTTTCTCTTACTAAATCATTTGTATGTAGTGTATTAATTCTGCTTAATTCGAAATAATCATTAAACATTTTATTTAAATTATCATCTTTAACATTTATTTTTATGTTGTCTAAAAGACTATCGTTTAATTCATTACTTAATTCATCATAAATTTCTTTAGAATTTTCTTCATTTATTTCTAATAAGTCTAGAATCAAATCTTCTTTTTTTATTTCAGATTCTAATTGTTTTTCTAAGTTTTCTTTATTAAAAAAATTCATATTGTCATATAAGCATTTTATTGTTTTTGAAGTATTTATCAAATTATGTATTAATGTTTCTCTAATATTTATATTAATCATAAATATCGTCCCCCTTTAATAGCTGCGCTTATTATATCATAAAACTATTTTTTTGTATAGTTTTTTTTGTTTCTACCATAATAGAGGTAGAAGGAGTGAGAGTTTGACAATGATTAATACTGGTAGTATAATTATTAACTGTCACACAAACAAAGAGGTGTTTAATATGTTTAAAAGTGATATAGAGATGCTTAATGCATGTTCTGAGGAGCCATCCCTGGTTTTTACTTTAATTAAACAGGGAGAATTTGAGGCTATTCAGTTACTTATCGAAAAGAATAAAATTAACGTTAATCAATGCGATAGTGTGGGTAATGATGTGGTTACTAGACTTTTAAAGGCTAAACAATATCATTTGGTCTTAGAATTAATGAAAAAAAGAAATTGGGATGTTAATCATCAAAATGTAGAAGGAAATACTTTCGGTCATATTTTGGCACAAGATAATTCTTTATCTGCAATAAAATTGGTAAATCAATTAGTAAAAAAATCTAATTTTATTCCTAATATTAAAAATGCAAGAGGAGAAACAATATTAGATAAAGCTATTAGTAATAATTATATTTGTACTGCTTTTAAGGTATTAGAAGATAAGCGTTTTAATAATATTGATATTTTTTCTTTTAATAAATTAATTACTGCTTGTATTAAGAATACTTATTATGGTAAATATTCTAAGTTAAATAATCTTGAAGTAATAGTTAATAATTTAGAGAAAAAAGAACTAATACCTAGTATGAAGAAAGTTATTGATGATATAAATAAAAATATGGATATAATAAAAAATGAGATAATGAATAATACTTCAAATTCTCTTGAATCAATTATTATGTCGTCTTTAGATGAGGCTTATGCTTAAACAAGATAATATTATTATCTTGTTTTATTTTGTTAAATATTATATTATATATACGATTGGAAGGGGATAGTAGTATGAAATTACCTGATTATAAAGAAGCTAGAACAAGAGATATTAGAGAGTACAAAACTGTTGAATTTAAATTTGATAATAAGATAAAAAATAAATATAAAGGTATGAAATTTCATTTAAAAACTTATGGATGTCAAATGAATGAACATGATAGTGAAAATATTAAAGCTTTACTTGTTAGTTTAGGATTTGAAGAAGTTGAAGATTATGAAAAAGCTGATTTAGTTCTTCTAAATACTTGTAGTATTAGAGAAAATGCTCATAATAAAGCTTTTGGAATGCTTGGAAGATTAAAACATTTAAAAATGGAAAAGAAGGATTTGATAATTGGTCTATGTGGGTGTATGGCACAAGAAGCTAGTGTTGTAGAAGAAATATTAAGAGATTATAAATTTGTTAATTTTGTATTTGGAACTCATAATATGTATCAATTACCTAATATTATTGATGAGGCAATTAAAACTAATACTCAACAAATTGAAGTTTTATCTAGAGAAGCTGATTTGGTAGAAGGGTTACCAGTAATTAGAACTAATAACTATAAGGCATTTGTAAATATAATTTATGGATGTAATAAATTTTGTACTTATTGTATAGTTCCTTATACTAGAGGAAGAGAGAGAAGCAGAAGACGTGAAGATATAATTAAAGAAGTAAAAGAGCTTGTAAGTGATGGATATAAAGAAGTTACATTATTAGGTCAAAATGTAAATGCTTATGGAAAAGATTTATATGATGATTATAATTTAGCTAATTTATTAGAAGATATTGCGAATCTTGGCATACCAAGAATTAGATTTACAACTTCTCATCCTTGGGATTTTACAGATAGTATGATTGATGTTATTGCGAAGTATCCTAATGTTATGCCTAGTATACATTTACCAGTACAAAGTGGATCTAGTAGAATTCTTAAATTAATGGGAAGAAGATATACAAGAGAAAGTTATTTAGAATTATTTAATAAGATAAAGTCTACAATTCCTTGTGTTACTGTTAGTACAGATATAATAGTAGGGTTTCCAGGAGAAAGTGAAGATGATTTTTTAGAAACATTATCTTTGGCTGAATATTGTAAGTATGATAATGCTTTTACATTTGTTTTTTCAGAGAGAGAAGGAACACCTGCTTGTAAATTAAAAGATGATACTCCTTTGAAAGAAAAAGAAGAAAGATTACAAAGACTAAATGAAGTAGTAAATAAATATTTCTTAGAAAATAATAAAAAATTAGTAGGAAAAGTTCTTCCAGTATTGGTAGAAGGTGTATCTGAAAAGAAAGATATGTACTATGGTTATAGTGATACCAATAAACTTATTAATTTTAAATCAGATAAAGAAGTGCTAATTGGAAGTATTGTGAATGTGTTAATACTTGAGGCGAAAACATGGAGTTTAGATGGAGAACTAGATGGATAAAGAAATAAATGAAATAGTAGAGTGCATAACTACTAGTAAAGAATATATAGAGTGTATTAAGATAAAAGAAAAGATGAATCAAAATAAAGCTTTATTAGAAAAGGTTGAAAATATAAAGAAGCTTCAACAAGAATATGTTAAAACTAATAAAGAAGAAGTAAAAGAAAAGTTGGATTTATTGGAAGATGAATTGAATACAATTCCATTATATGTTTTGTATATGCAAAACTTAGAAGTTGTTAATAATAAAATTAATTATGTTAGAGATGAACTTAATGATTACTTTTATAAATTATTTAATGAAAAAAATTGCTAATTAAGAGTTAGTAATTTTTTTCTTTTATGATATAATTTTTTTATAGTAGGAGATGCTTATGAAAAAGAAAAAATATTTAGTTGTTTTATTATTAGTTCTATCTATAAGTATT
>CASTSB010000004.1 GCA_949451605.1 uncultured Bacilli bacterium | reverse complement strand
GGCTAAACGCGACAGACTGTAAATCTGTTCTCTGTGAGTTCGATGGTTCGAATCCATCCCTCTCCACCACTTTATTAGATTGCCTCGTAGCCAAGTGGTAAGGCATCAGACTTTGACTCTGACATGCGTTAGTTCGAATCTAACCGAGGCAGCCATTTATAATTAATTGATCTGTTAGCTCAGTTGGTAGAGCATTTGACTTTTAATCAAAGGGTCATGAGTTCGAATCTCATACAGGTCACCATTTTAGTGCCTGAGTGGCGGAATTGGTAGACGCACAGGACTTAAAATCCTGCGAGAATCAACCCTCGTGCCGGTTCAAGTCCGGCCTTAGGCACCACTTATTATTAATGTTACTTTCGAAAGAAAGTTGTATGGAGGAATACCCAAGTCTGGTTGAAGGGACCGGTCTTGAAAACCGGAAGGTCGTGCAAGCGGCGCAGGGGTTCGAATCCCTTTTCCTCCGCCATTTTTATTTAATTATATTATCGCGGGATGGAGCAGTTCGGTAGCTCGTCGGGCTCATAACCCGAAGGTCAGAGGTTCAAATCCTCTTCCCGCAACCAATTATTTTTATATGGTTCCTTGGTGCAGCTGGTTAACACGTCTGCCTGTCACGCAGAAGATCGCGGGTTCGAGTCCCGTTGAGACCGCCATTTGGCTTCATAGCTCAGTCGGTAGAGCAAGGGACTGAAAATCCCTGTGTCGCTGGTTCGATTCCCGCTGGAGCCACCATTTTTTATAAACAAAATATTCAGCCATGCGCTCGTAGCTCAGTTGGATAGAGTGTTTGGCTACGAACCAAAAGGTCAGGGGTTCGAATCCCTTCGAGCGCACCATCTCGGGAAGTGGCTCAACTTGGTAGAGCACTTGGTTTGGGACCAAGGGGTTGCAGGTTCAAATCCTGTCTTCCCGACCATTAAGATATAAAAGACTTACTGCTGTAAGTCTTTTTTGTTGCGGAAACTAATTTTTTTATACAATTCTTCTACATTTTCAATATTAATTTCAAAGCTTGTTCCATGATCATGAATATTACCTTTTCTTATTCCTTTTTTAAAAGTACCTATTTTAAAAACAACTCTTATAATTCCTTTTTCTATAAGAAGAATAAAAGTATCAAAATCTTTTAATTCATAAAAATCAATATAACAATATCTGAAATATTCTATGCTATCTATAATTTTTGTATCAGTTTTTACAATAGCCAAATGAGTTAATTTTCTTTCAAGTTTTTCTTTTAATAATTGAAAGGACCAACTTATATTAGAATTTATTTCGTTTAAATATCTATCTTTAATTTTTAAAATTACTTTTTCTTGATTTCTATCGGCTTCTAATTTAAAACTATAATTTATGCCTATGCGATTATAGTCATTTCCATAAACGTTACCATTAAATATTTTTACTTTTGGCATATCTTTATCTGGATAACCATACTGACTCTGTATATCTTTAATTAGAAATAAATACGAATCTGGAGTAGCATTAAAAAGAGATATATTACCTTTAGTATATAATCTTTTTGTTTTTATTTCTATTGATCTATAATCAGGTAGTTCAAAATTTTCCTCTTGCTTTCCCAATAACCTTTCAAAAGTATATCCAGATCCTGAATATCCACGTCTCATACTTTTAATCCATCCAAGTTTTCTTATTTCATAAAACTTTCTAAATAAATCCCATGTATCTTGATTCATAATAATTCCTCCTATATAATTATTCGTTAAAAAATTAATAATTCAAAAAAAAATTTAATTTATGTTATAATTATGAAAGTTATACTTAATAATGGAGAAGATAAAATGATATTAGAAACAATAAATAAAAATAGAAAAATTAAAAGTTTAAACAATAAAGAAAAAAAGATACTTGCTAATGAAATAAGGGAATTCATAATTCAAATAGTATCAAAAAATGGTGGGCATTTAGCTTCAAATTTAGGAGTAGTAGAATTAACAATAGCCTTAGAAAGTATCTTTGATGTAAATAAAGATAAAATTGTGTGGGATGTTGGTCATCAATGCTACACACATAAGATACTTAATGGAAGAAAAGATAAAATGATAAGTTTAAGAAAAATGGAAGGAATTTCAGGATTTCCAAAAATAAACGAGTCAAAAACAGATTGTTTTAATACTGGTCATAGTAGTACCTCAATATCGGCTGGAATGGGAATTGCTAAAGCTAGGGATATACAAAATAAAGATTACAATGTTATTTCAGTTATAGGAGATGGAGCCCTAACAGGAGGTATGGCTATGGAAGCACTAAATCATGTTGGTAGTACCAAAACCAAGCTTATAATAGTTCTAAATGACAATGAAATGAGTATATCCGAAAATATAGGAGGTATTAATGAGTTACTAACAAAACTAAGAAGCAAAAGAAATTACAGAAAAACAAATAGTTTAGGGAAGAAGTTAATTAAGAAAATACCTCTAATAGGTAACAATATAGTTAATATAATAAGCAAAACAAAAGATGCAATTAAACAAATAATTATTCCCGGAATGTATTTTGAAGAAATAGGAATAAAATATTTAGGACCTGTTGATGGTCACAATATTGAAGATTTAGAAAGTATATTTTCAAAAGCAAAGGAATTTGATGAACCAGTATTAATCCATGTCTTAACAAGAAAAGGTAAAGGGTACAAATATGCTGAGGAAAATCCATCAAAGTTTCATGGTGTAAGTAATTTTGATATTGATACAGGTGAATCTTTAAACAAAAAAAATAAAGATTATTCTAAAGTTTTTGGAGATAAATTAGTTTCATTAGCTAGACAAAACAAAAAAATAGTTGCTATAACAGCAGCTATGAAAGATGGCGTTGGACTTAGTGAATTTTCTAACGTATTTAAAGAAAGATTTTTTGATGTTGGTATAGCAGAACAACATGCCCTAACACTAGCAGCAGGTCTTGCATCAGAAGGGATGATTCCATTCGTAAGCATTTATTCTTCTTTTTATCAAAGAGCTTATGATCAAGTTATACATGACATCTGTTTGCAAAATTTACCTGTTATTATGTGTGTAGATAGAGCCGGAATTGTAGGAAATGATGGAGAAACACATCAAGGAATATATGATATGTCATTCTTTAAAATTATACCCAATTTAACAATAATGGTTCCTAAGAACTTTAAAGAACTAGAAGATATGATGGAGTATGCTATCAAACTTAAGAAACCAGTTGTAATCAGATATCCTAGAGGAGGAGAATCTAATGTTAATTCAAAAAAATACCTACCAATTTCATATGGAAAATCAGAAATCATTAAAGTAGGATCTGACGTAACAATTTTAGGTATAGGAAAAACTGTTGCAGTTGCATATGAAGTAGCAAAAGCTTTAGAAAAAAATAACATTTCTACCGAAGTAATTAATGTAAGATTCATAAAACCTTTAGATCAAGCTACAATAATTAATTCCATAAATAAAACTTCTTTTGTTGTAGTAGTAGAAGATAATACTAAAATTGGTGGTCTTTCTT
Organism: uncultured Bacilli bacterium; assembly: GCA_949451605.1. Classification (GTDB taxonomy): domain Bacteria; phylum Bacillota_I; class Bacilli_A; order RF39; family UBA660; genus RUG14891. Next base: position 137,736 of record CASTSB010000004.1, on the reverse strand, counting down.
CATCAATAAAAGAATTAATAGTGGATAATCAATTAAAAAAATTAACTTACAAATTTTACTCATACCCAGATGAATTTATACCTCAAGGATCAGTAAGTGAATTAGAAGAAAAATATAAATTAGATATAAAAACTTTAATAAAAGACATAAAAAAAATTATTAAAACAGTAAAATAAGATAAAATAAATAAAACTAGAAAAAAATAAAAGGCGATTACATATAATTTTTTAGGTGATACTTTTGAAAATAATAAAGGTAATATTAGTTTTGTTTATAATTATGTTCCCATTAAAAATTTATGCGGCGCAAGAAATAACAGTTATGGATTTAGATAGTGGTCGAATTCTTTATGAAAGCAATAGTAATCAAAAAAGATTAATTGCTTCAATAACAAAAATAATGACAGCTATTGTAACAATAGAAAATATTGACTTAAATAAAGAAATAACTGTGGGAGAAGAAGTATTAAAGTCTTATGGAACTAATACATATATAGAAATGGGAGAAAGAATAACCGTCAAGGATTTACTGTATGGACTTATTTTAAGAAGCGGTAATGATGCTGCATTAACTCTTGCTGTTAATGTTTCAAAAACAGAAGAAGAGTTTGTAAGTCTAATGAATAAGAAAGCCAAAGAAATTGGTATGACAAATACTCATTTTGAAAATCCACATGGACTAGATGAAGACACTAAAAATAATTCGACTTCTCATGATATGGCCTTACTATCCAGATACGCTAATAAAAATAAATTATATAAAGCAATTTCTAAAACAAAAAAGTATTCTATATCTACTAATAAGAAATCTTATATCTGGTATAACAGAAATAAGTTATTATCTACTTATAAATTTTGTACTGGTGGAAAGAATGGGTACACACCAAGTGCTGGTAAAACACTAGTTACAACAGCGTCAAATAAAGATTTAAATTTAACTATTGTTACTTTAAATGATCCAAATATATATGAAACACATAAAAATTTATATGAGGAGTATTTTTCCAAATATGAAAAATATAAAATAATAGATAAAAAAACATTTAAATTTGATAAAAGCTTAATTGATAAAGAACTATTTATAAAAGAATCATTTTCTTATCCTTTAATGGAAAATGAAAAGGATAAAATAAAAACTAAAGTTATAATTGATTCTAAAAATTCTAAACAAGTAGGTAGAATTGAGATTTTATTAGAAAATAAAAAAATAGGAGAAATAACTGTTTACGAAAAAGAAAAAAAAGAGCAATCGCTCTTTGCAAAAATTAAGAATTGGATATTCTAAAAAAATTTATACTAGGCCTACAAAATAATCTTATATTTTCATTTTGAGTTCCTAGGCCACTTGAAATATAGAGCAAAGAATCATTTATTTTATAACTTTGGTCTATGTATTTTTTTGCTCCATCTACTTTATATAACGATCCTAAAAAAGGAATTTTTATACTACCATTAAGAGAGTGACCAGCAAGTAATAAATCAATACTATGTTTACTTAAAATTTCTTCCGAATTATCTGGTTCATGAAATAAAGCTATTGAAAAAATATTTGAGTTTGCTGATTCGTTGGAGTAATAAGATAAGGCTTTTTCAAAATTTATTTCTTCATTTATAGAAGAAGATAATCCAGCAAGTAGAATAGCATCATTTGTATTATTATAAATCAATTCATAATCGTTATTTAAAATATTAAAATCACTTTGATTCATAATAGTAACATAGTTTTCGCCATCTTCATCTCCAATAACTGCATATTTTCCTAAATTGGCTTTTATACTTTTTAAATTTTTAATAATATTTTCTTGTTCCTTACTATTTATTTCATATTCTTCGCTTACTAAATCACCATTAAAAATAACAATATCTGGATTTCTTTCATTAATAAGTTTTACTACATTTTCAAACTTTTGCAAAGTAAAATTACTACCATATTGAAGGTCCGAGAATTGAATTATCTTAATGCCATTAAAGCTATCAGGAATTTTATTATTTATAATTCTTTCTTCTTTTACAATAATACTGGACATAGAAATATATGTTACATAAAAATAAAATGAACTAAAAAGAAAAATAATAAGAATAATTATTTTCAAAGAAATAAATACTATTTTTTTTCTTTTTTCTCTGTTTTCTTCTTTAAAAATCTCATTTTGTTTACTTTCATTTAATTCTTCCCTTGTCATCTATTATCACCAATTATATTTTATCAGAAAGATTAAAATCTTACCATATAACAATCTTTTTATTTACGAAATTTACATTAAATGTTAAACTATTTCTTGAGCAATATATAATATAAAAAGGTAGGAGAAAAAATATATGAAGCAAAAAAAAGATATTTTATTTATTGTAATTGCAATAATAATTATAATAATTTGTATTTTAGCAGTTAGTATTCTTCCAAATAAAACAAAAGAAAATAAAAATCATAAGGAAGACTTATTAGGTATAAATTATAAAACAGATTCAAATGAAACAAAACTAGATTATGATACTAATAATCCAGTAGTAGCAATGTATATAGAGGAATATGGTTCTATAGTTATGGAATTGTTTCCAGATGTTGCACCTAATACTGTAAACAATTTTATTTCATTAGTTAAAACTGGGTTTTATGATAATAATACATTTCACCGTTTAATGCCAGGTTTTGTTTTACAAGGTGGAGACCCAACAGGAACAGGTTCAGGTGGTCCAGAATATACAATAAAAGGTGAATTTAGTTCAAATGGATTTCAAAACAAATTATCTCATACGAAAGGCGTAATATCTATGGCTAGAAGTACAGATAAAGATTCGGCTGGAAGTCAATTCTTTATTGTCTTAGAAGACTCAACTGATCTAGACGAGCAATATGCAACTTTTGGAAGAGTAATTGATGGTTGGGATAATATAGAAGCCATTGTTAAAAATGAAAATATTAAAGACACACAAACTGGAAAGTTAGCAAGAAATCTTGTAATCAAAAAATCTCTAATTGATTTAAAGGAAAAAGAGTACAAAGAAGTAGAAAAGATTAGTAAATAAATACTAATCTTTTTATTTTTCTAAATATTCAATTTTTTCATCAGGCTTTAATGAAAGCTTTAAAATTTTTTGATTACTAACATCCATTTGTCTATAAATAATTTCACAATTATCAAATAGAAGTTTTGCTGCCATATTTTCTTCACTTCCATCATATTTATCTGATAAATATACTACTTCTTTAATTCCTGACTGTATAATAGCTTTTGCACACTCGTTGCATGGAAATAAATCAACATATATTTTAGCACCGACTAAATCTTTACGTGATCCAGGAAAATTCAAGATTGCATTTAGTTCCGCATGACATACATAAGGATATTTAGTTTCGTTTATTTTTTTTCCTTCACGATTCCAAGGAAATTTGTCGTCATCGAAATGATTTGGTGATCCGTTATATCCAATAGATAAGATTCTGTTATCTTGGCCAACTATACAAGCACCTACTTGAGTAGAAGGATCTTTACTTCTACCAGCTGCCAATTTTGCAATACCTATAAAAAATTCATCCCAACTTAGAACATCCTTTCTTTTATTACCCAAAATGTTTTTATCTAATTCCATATACTTCCTCCTACACTAATTTTATCACAATAATTAAAAAAAATAATAAATTGTTGAAAAACTGGACAATATATCATATAATAAGCCTATATGCATTGATTCTGAGGAGTAAATATGACGTCTTCTAAGAGAGTTCACGTATGGTGGAAAGTGAATAAGAATAATTATTGAATGTAGCAGAGGAGCAGAATTTCTGAAAATAATAGTAAGTTATTCCGGTTAATACCGTTAAAAATATAGAGATATCAATAAGATATAAATTAAGGTGGTACCACGAACTATTCGTCCTTATAGGATGGGTAGTTTTTATTTTGAGGAGGAGTTTATGAGAAATTTTATTACAGAGTACAATACTCGAGTCAAAATTGGAAAAGAAAAAGTAAATAGAGAGGAAGATACAAATGTTAGATAAAAAATATAATCACAAAGAAGTTGAAAATGATAAATATAAAAATTGGGAAACAAAAGGGTATTTTAAGTCAGATTCTAAATCAGATAAAACACCTTATTGTATTGTTATTCCACCTCCAAATGTTACAGGAAAATTACATTTAGGTCATGCACTTGATACATCAATCCAAGATATTTTAATAAGATATAAAAGAATGCAAGGATACGACTGCCTTTGGTTACCAGGAATGGATCACGCTGCTATTGCAACTGAGGCAAAAGTTGTAAAACGACTAAAAGCAAAGGAAATTGACAAATATGAATATGGAAGAGAAAATTTCTTAAAAGCTTGTTGGGAATGGACAGACGAGTTCGGTGGAAATATTAAGGATCAATGGGCGAAACTAGGGCTATCTGTTGATTATACTAAACAAAGATTCACTCTAGATGATGGCTTAAGTAAAGCGGTTACTCAAGTATTTGTTGACTATTATAATGAAGGAATAATTTATAAAGGAGAAAAAATAATAAATTGGGATCCAGTTGCTCAAACAGCTCTTTCAAATGAAGAAGTTATCTATAAAGAAGTAGAAGGAGCATTTTACCACCTAAAATATAAACTAGAAAATAGTGAAAATTATTTAGATGTAGCAACAACTAGGCCAGAAACACTTTTTGGGGATACAGCAGTTGCAGTAAACCCAAGTGATGAACGCTATAAACATTTAATAGGTAAGAAAGTAGTTTTACCAATAGTAAATAAATTGATTCCTATAATTGCAGATGAACATGCTGATCCTGAGTTTGGAACAGGGTGTGTAAAAATAACACCAGCACATGATCCTAATGATTTTGAAGTTGGAAATAGACATAACTTAGAAAGAGTAGTAGTTATGAATAGTGATGCCACTATGAATGAAAATGCATTTAAATACTGTGGACTAACAAGAGAAAAATGTCGTGAAGAGTTACTTAAGGAATTAAAAGAAAAAGATTTACTAATTAGAATAGAAAAAATGCAACATTCTGTGGGACATTCTGAAAGAACTGATGCAGTTGTAGAACCTTATCTTTCTAATCAATGGTTTGTAAAAATGGGTGACTTATCCAAAAAAGTATTAGAGACTCAAAAAGATAAAAACAAAAAAGTTAACTTTGTTCCTGACAGATTTGAAAAGATATTAAACCATTGGATGGAAATATCTTATGATTGGTGCATTTCAAGACAACTTTGGTGGGGTCATAGAATACCAGCTTGGTATAAAGGTGAAGAAATATATGTAGGTACTGAACCACCAAAAGGAGATGGCTGGATACAAGATGAGGATGTATTAGATACATGGTTTTCAAGCGCACTTTGGCCATTTTCTACTCTAGGTTGGCCAGAAAAGACTACAGATTTTGAAAGATACTTCCCAACTGATGTATTAGTAACAGCTTATGATATTATATTTTTCTGGGTTGCTAGAATGGTATTCCAATCTCAGCATATAAATAATCAAAGACCATTTAAGGATTGTCTAATTCATGGACTTATTAGGGATAAAGAAGGAAGAAAAATGTCTAAGAGTTTAGGCAACGGAGTAGATCCTATGGATATGTGCGAGAAATATGGAGCTGATGCATTACGTTTTTACTTAACAACAGATGTAACGCTTGGAACTGATTTGCGTTTTGATGAAGAAAAAGTTAAAAGTACTTGGAATTTCATAAATAAAATATGGAATGCAGCTCGATTCACATTAATGAATATTGAAGATTTAAAAGAAATTGAAATAAAAGAATTAAAATTAGAAGATAAATGGATTCTAACAAAATATCAAACAATTTTAAAAAGCACTATAAAACATATGGATAAATATGAATTTAATCTTATTGGTTCGGAATTATATGATTTTATATGGAATGATTTCTGTAGTAGTTATATTGAACTTTCAAAAAGCTCACTAGAAAGTAATACCACACAATCAGTTCTATATATTGTTTTAACAGGTATTTTAAAAATGCTTCATCCATTTATGCCATTTGTTACAGAAGAAATATTTAGTATGTTACCAATTAAAGATGCTGATTCAATAATGATATCTTCTTATCCAGAATATAATAAAGAATTAGTTTTTAAAGAAGAAACTGAAACTGTAGATGGCATAATAAATGATATAGTGGCAATACGTAATTTAAAAGCAAACAATAATATCAAAAAAGATGCACAAGTAATTATTAAAGGAAGAAATAATGATGAAGTTGCAATATATAAGTCTCAGCTTAAAATAACAGACGAAGTAGAATTAAAAGAAATTGACTCATCACTTGTAAGCAAAAATTACAAATCTAATTTAATCGATATTACATATTTATATGAGGAATCTAAAGAAGATAAGGATGCAATCAAAGAAGAAATAACTAAATTAGAACAATCTATTCTTCGTCGTAAAAAATTACTAGAAAATGAAAATTACATAAATAAAGCACCTGCAAATATTGTAGAACAAGATAGAAAAAAATTATCTGAAGAAGAGGAAAAACTAAATAATTTGAAAAATCAACTTTAAAAGATGTAGAAATACATCTTTTTTAGCACCAAATCTTCGACAATAATGGCACTAATCTAGTTGTACACTTATCATGGTGAGTTAAATGAAAAAAAATATAGTATTAGCAATTATATTCTTAATAAGCGGTTTAGTAGTAGGCAATAACATTTATAATAAAATTGATAAAAATTTGATACAAACATTTAATGAAGATAATATTTATTATTTACTTCAAGAAGGAGTATATAATAGTAAAGAAAGTATGCAGTCGCAAACTAGAAATGTAAATCCAAAAATAAGTCAAATTAAAGACAGTAAATATTATGTTTATGTAGGAATTACAAAGAGTGAAGAAAATGCAAAAAAAATAAAACAAATATATGAAAATTCTGGCTACGAAATATATATTAAAGAAATTAAAATAAAAGATGAAGAGTTTTTTAATAATGTGACTCAATTTGATATACTTATTGAAAATACTAATAATGAAGATGAAATATTAACTATAGAAGAAGTTGTTTTATCAAGTTACGAGAAAAAATTAGAAAATAGTTAGAATTAGCACCTCTAATTTTGAAATATATAAAAGAGGTGAAATAATATGTCAGCATACACGATAAAAGAAATTCCAACATCAGAAAGACCAAGAGAAAGGCTCAAGTTAGTAGGAGCAAAAAATTTGACTGATAAAGAACTTTTAGCTATTCTTTTAAAAACAGGAACTAAAGAAAAATCAGTAAATGATTTAGCAATTGATATTTTAAAAAACTATAATCTAAATGATTTAAAAGATTTAACAATCAATTCTTTAAAAAACATAAAAGGAATAGGTGAAGTAAAAACTATCGAATTATTAGCAGCCATTGAACTAGGAAAGCGAATATATTTGAATAAAAACATATCTTATGAAAAATTAGATACTCCTGCTAAAATATGGAAAAAAACTAGGTATTTATTTTACGATTTAAAGCAAGAATACTTTTATTGTTTATATTTTAATAATAAACAGCAATTAATAGGAGAAAAATTATTATTTCAGGGTACACTAAATAAGAGTGTTACACATCCAAGAGAAGTATTCAAAGAAGCTTATCTTTTAAGTGCTTCAAGTATTATCTGCTTACATAACCATCCATCTAATGATCCAACTCCAAGTAAAGAGGATATAAGTTTTACTAAAACACTAGTTGAACTAGGAAAATTACAAGGAATTCCCATTTTAGATCACATTATAGTAGGAAACAATACTTTCTTCAGTTTTTATGAACACTCTAAAATATAACTTTAATAAAAGTAAAAAAAAAGTTATAATAAAAAATATGGAGGAAAAGATGTACAAGAGAAAAGATAGAAATAAGAAAAATAAATATATTTTAATAATTTCAACTATAACAATAATTATATTATTATCAATATCTTTTTATTTTAATAGAAAAGTATTATTTTTAGAAAATGCATTCAAATCTATTACAACTTTTACAAATAAAATAATAGTTTATCCTTTAAAAATTTATAATAATGAAAAGGACATTGATCAAAGTAAAAGTTATTTAATACAAAAAAATGTTAATGAGTCTTTAGAAAAAGAGGTAGAAGAATTAAAAAAACAATTAGAACTAAATAAAACTTTAACAGAATACAAAGCTATAAATGCAACTATACTTTCTAGAAACAAAAGTTATTGGTTTAATAATATGATTATAGATAAAGGATCAAAAAATGGAATTAAAGAAGGAATGGCAGTAATTACTAAACAAGGTTTGGTTGGTAAAATATCAAAGGTGTATAAAACTTCATCAGAAATCAAATTAATAACTTCGGATGATACTAATTACAAAGTTAGTGTTTCAATAAAGACAAATGATAGTGAAAATATTGCAATACTTAATGGTTTTGATCCTAAAACTGGTCTTATAAAGATTTCTGGAGTAGATAAAAATAGTAAAGTTGATATTGATAATGAAGTTTTAACAAGTGGCTTGGGAGGAGTATTTCCTGGGGGTATTTATATAGGAACTGTATCAAAAATAGAGAGTGATAAATACAATTTAAGTAATAATCTTTATATAAAAACTACACAAGACTTTAACAATATTCATTATGTTACTGTGTTAGGAGAAAAGTAATGTTAAAAATAGCAATTATAATAATTTCACTTATTTTGGATGGTATATTTTCAAATATTTTGCCTTATATACCTGGCAACTTGTCAATTTTTACACCTCTCTTAACTCTTGTTAGTATTATAATTATTTATCCATTATATAAAAAGAAAGAAAAAGACTATTTAGTTACCTGCTTTTTAACAGGTATAATATATGATCTTTTGTATACAAATCTGCTATTTTTTAATGGTTTACTTTTTACTTTATTAGGATTAATAATTATTTTCAGCATTAAAAATTTCGGAATATCTTATATCAAATTATTATTATATGTTATTGCTGTAATCACAATTTATGAAATAAGTAATGCTCTAATAATTATTATATTTAATTTGGTTCCTATAACTTTTAATGATTTAATTTATAAAATTATACATTCTTTACTACTAAATGTTATTTATGCAGAATTGCTATTATTAATAGTCAATTTACTTCCAAAAAGGTTTAAAAAGATAGATATAAACTAGAATATTTATCTTTTTTTTTCATATATTTTACAAAGGAGAAATATATGGAAAATAACAAAGTACTTAAGAAAAAACTAGTTTTAAAAAAGAGTGTAAGAAGATTTATATCACAAACTATGCTAACTATTATAGTATTTCTAATTGGAATGATTACAATTAAACAATATCCTGAATATAAAGAAAATATAAGAAAGAAATTGTATGAAGAAAGTATTGGCTTTATTAAGTTTAGAGAGCTATACAATAATTATTTTGGCTCTATTATTCCTCTTGATAATCTTTTTGCTAAAGAAGAACCAGTATTTAGTGAGAAAATAACTTATAAAGCTAAAGAAAAATATAAAGAAGGAGTAAAACTAACAGTTACTACTGACTATATGGTTCCAGCTATTAATGAAGGAATAGTTGTCTTTATTGGCGAAAAAGAAGGTTATGGTAATACTATTATTATAGAACAAACAGATGGAACCGATGTGTTTTATGCAAATATAAAAGAAGCTAATGTAAATATTTATGACTATGTAGAAAAGGGAAAGCTTTTAGGGGAAGCCAAAGATGAAACATTATATTTAGTTTTTCAAAAAGAGGGAAATATAATTGATTCAAAAAAATATATTTAAATATTTAAGCATTAATAAATTAACTTATTTTTTCATTTTAATTGCTATCCTGACTGGACACTTTCATTTACTTTTTTTTGTAAGTTTTCTTTTGATTATACATGAACTAGGTCATTTTTTAACTGCATTAATATTAGGATTAAAAGTAGATAAAATTTATATTTATCCATTTGGAGGAGTCGCCAAATTTCACCTTCCCTTAAATTACTCAATCAAAAAAGAACTACTTATTTTAATTATGGGACCAGTTTTTCAAGAAATTGCAAAGACATTTTTGATTAGATATTTTTATTCCTATGAAAATATAATTATCTCATATCATTATAGTATTCTAATATTTAATTTATTACCCATTTATCCATTAGATGGTGGAAAACTTATCAATTTACTTATTTCCATAATTAAACCATACAAAAAGGCATTTGCAATATCAATTTTTATTAGCTATCTAACTATATTTTTTCTTATTTTAATAAATTTAGACAATATAAAAATTAATATAATAGTTTTAGTTTTTTTCTTAATATACAAAGTATTAAGTGAAAAGAAAAAGATAAATTTTATTTATGAAAATTTTTTGTTAGAAAGATATATAAATAAATATCATTTTAAATCAAGCAAAATCATAAATAATCTGGATGATTTTTATAAAAATAAGAGGCATCTAATAAAAATAGGTGATAAATATGCCTTAGAAGCTGATTTTTTAAGCAAAAAATATACAAAAAGAAGTTGACATTTCAAAAAATGCTGTGCTATAATCTATTTGTCGCTTGAAAAAGAGGCAATAATTATGGGGCATTAGCTCAGCTGGGAGAGCGCCACGTTTGCACCGTGGAGGTCAGCGGTTCGATCCCGCTATGCTCCACCATAATGAATTTAACGTTGATGAAAGTCAACGTTTTTATTTTACTAAAAGGAGAAACTTAAAATGGAAACTATAACTATAGAAAATGATGAAGAATTTTTAAGACAAGTTTCAAAACCTGTTAATATAAATGACACCAGTTTATTAAATGACATTAAAGAAATTGAAAAGTTTTGTAAAGAAAATGATGTTATGGCAATTGCATCTATTTTAATAGGCATTCCTAAAAGAATAATATATTTAAAAAATACTGATTTTAATATTATAAATAAGATTCAAAAAGCCTCTGCAAATACATCCGAAATTAATTATGATGAAAATAAGATTTTATTGAATCCAAAAGTAATCTCCCAAGAAGGATTAACTACTTATTGGGAAGCGAGTGTAGGATGTCTTGATTACTTAGGACTTGTCAAAAGGCCTTACAAAACAATAGTTGAATATATGGATATTGAAGGCAAAATACATAGAGAAACATTTGAAGGATTTTCTTCTACGGTTTTATCGCATGAACTAGATTTACTAGAGGGAATTCTACATATTGATAAATCAGATGAGCTTCTCATAATGAATGAAAACAAAAGAAAAGAATTTAGAAATAATCATGGCTATAAAATAATTTCAAAAACGGGAAATTATGAAGATTTACTACAAAAAGAGAAAACTAAAAAGAAGGTAAATAAACATTATCTTTATTAGGTCAAAAATGTTTTATGATATAATCAAATAATGAAAGAAAAAATTGAAGAGCGCTATAACAATTTAATAAATCTAAACTTTGAAGATAGAATTTCAAATTTATTTAAAACTGATGAATATATTAGGACTAATATCTTTTTAACTATTTTTAAATATCCTTTAAAAAAAGAAAGGCAAATTTCAAAACTATATCCAATCTTTCTTAGAAACCCAAAGAATAATGAAGCGGAAAGTATAGGAAAAAAATTACGTGCTAAAATTTTAAAAATACTAAATTCAATTGAAGACTTAACTTTAATTTTAGATGAAACTAAATTTTCTGAAAAGTTATCTTTAAAGGACTTTGATATATCTGATATTATTATTTATTCAAGAATAATAGAAAATTTTGTCTCTTTAAATAATAAAGAAGATTTAAAAAGATTACTAGAAGAAGGTAAATTAAATAGTTATAATTTGTCATTATTTATTATAGAAGATTATTTAAAAGAACTTATTATAATCGAAATAAAAGATTGGCAATCAATAGATAACTTTTTGGCAATTTATTATGACATAAATGATATTGATGAAATAGAAGCAAGAGATTATAGAAATTACTTTATAGAAGATTTTATGAATTTATTTAATAAAGTTAATTTTTCGCAAAAAGTTATTACTGGTCTAGGGCCAAGCAAAAATGATCTATCATTTTTACATGATGCGTCTGATTTAAATAATAAGGATATGAGTGAAGTAATAAATGTATTGGAAAAACCCATTATTGTAGATAATTTTATTAATACTAAAAGTGATCATCTTTCTTTTCAATTTATTATAGAAACTTTAAATAGTACTAAGTTAAGAACCTATCGAAACAGATGTATAACATATGTCACTATATTAGAATTTATGCTTACTAAACCTAAAAAATATAGTAATAATAAAAGTATTTCCTTTCAATTTTATAATAATATTATTAAGTGTTATGAATACCTAAATAGGAAAATTTCTAAAAGGGAATTAAAATTAATCTATGAATATCGATCAAGTATTTTACATGGAGACTTTGAAAATGTCAGAAAATGTCTAGAGCAACTAATAAATTTACTCCCATTAAAAAAGCATATTCAAAATGTTAAATATATTTATTCTGAACTAGATTTTGATAATTTATATTATGAAGAAATATTGTCAATAAGACTTAATGAGATATTTAGGACAGTTTATACTTTGTTTTGCGCTAATCCTCAAGTTATTCAAAATATAAAAAACAATAATTAAATTAAAATCTGATTTTCTTATTATTAGTTTACTAAAAAAGTTATGCACATGTTATAATCAATATAAAGAGGATAGGTGGTTAATGTGAATAATTTAACTATAAATACTATATTATTAATAATTAGCGCTGTTTTACCAACAATATTAATATTTTTCTATGTAAATCTAAAAGACAAACATAAAGAGTCTTTAATAACACTATTATCATTATTCTTTTTTGGAGCATTATCATCCCTTGGTGTTTTAGCAGTATCCTATATTTTAAATATAACTTTCCCTTTTTTAGTTAAAGATATACAAAGTATGAACATGATACAGCTAGGTATAAAAACTTTTGTAGAAATAGCCTTAATAGAAGAACTCTTTAAATGGTTAATTGTTTATTTCTTTGGATATAAAAACAAGGAGTTTGATGAGACTTATGATATTATAATTTATTCAATTGTTGTATCTTTAGGTTTTGCAACCTTAGAAAACATTTTATATGTTCTACAAGATAATACTTTTAAAACCGCACTATTTAGAGCACTGACATCAGTTCCTGGACATGTTGCATTTGGAACATTTATGGGATATTTTCTTTGCATTAGTAAAATATATCGCATAAAAAGTAATAAAAAGGAAATTAATAATCTATTAAAAGCAATTATTGTACCAACAATATTACATGGCATATATGACTTTTGTGTCATGTCAAATTTAAAAAGTTTTTTGTACTTTTTTGTTATTTATATAATAGTTCTTTTCATAATTGCATTTTTAAGATTAAAAGAAATTTATGAATTAAATGTTCAAATAATAAAATTAGACAAAATATGCCCTAAAAGTAGAATAAAATATAAAGGATTATTATGTCCGAAATGTAATAAGAGACATGAATAACTTGTCTTTTTTTTTCTATTAATTTATACTAAGAATAAGTGGTGATTACGATAATGAAAATTTTATTATATACTGAAGGAGAAAAATTATTTGAACATAGTGGATTAGGTAAAGCAATAAAACATCAAATGAAAGCACTTGAATATAATAATGTTGAATATACTACATCACTATCTGATCAATATGATATTGTTCATATTAATTATTATGGCCCTAAGTCTTATGCTTTAGCAAAAAGTGCACATAAAAAAGGGCAGAAAATAGTTTATCATGCACATAGTACAGAAGAGGATTTTAAAAACGGGTTCATTTTCTGTAAACAAATTTCACCTTTATTTAAAAAATGGATTACTACTTGTTATTGCTTAGGTGATGTAATTATTACTCCAACTCCATATTCTAAAAAGTTATTAGAAGGCTATGGAATTACTAAGAAAATATATGCTCTATCTAATGGTATTGAGCTAGATAAGTTTAAATTAGATAAACAAGCAGGCTTAGATTTTAGAAAAGAATATAATTTATCCAAAGATGACAAAGTAATTATAGGTATAGGATTATATATTGAAAGAAAAGGAATAGTAGACTTTGTAGAACTAGCAAAAAGACTACCAGAATATAAGTTTATTTGGTTTGGACATAGTCCTCTAGCAGCAGCTACTTCTAATGTTAAAAAAGCTGTTACTACTAAACTTCCAAATTTAATATTTGCAGGTTATGTTGAGCAAGAAATGATAAAGAAAGCTTTAAATGGTTGCGACATATATTTATTCCCAACTTTCGAAGAAACTGAAGGTATCCCAATAATTGAAGCATGTGCTTGTAAAGCTACTGCTATAGTTAGAGACATACCTGTTTTTGAAGATTGGCTTCAAGATGGAATAAATGTATATAAAGCTAAAAATATAGATGAATTTGAAGATAAAATAAAAAAAATAATCAATAAAGAATTACCTTCTCTTGGAGAAGAAGCTTATAAGGTAGCAGAAGAAAGAGATATAAAAAAGATAGGTAGACAATTAAAAGAAATTTATGAAGATTTAATGAAATAAAAAGAGAGCTTACTGAGAGCTCTCTTTATCTTTTATCTATACCTATAAGTTTTTTCTTTCTCTTTCGAAATATTTAACAAAATGCCAACTATTAACATATAAGAAAGTAGACTTGATCCTCCATATGAAACAAATGGTAATGTTATTCCAGTAATAGGTAATAATCCAACTGTCATTCCAATATTTTGTACTTGTTGAAATAAAAGCATTCCAACAATTCCCGCAATAATATAATTGTTAGTGTCAGTAGTTTTACGCTTTGTGAGTAAAATAATATTTAAATCTAAATAAAAAATAATTAATATCAAAATAATTGAACCTACAAAACCAAAGTTTGATGCAAAAACAGCAAAAATAAAATCAGTTGAGGATTCTGGAAAATAAATAGGTGTTTTATTAAAACCATGTCCAAAAAAACCAGAAGAACCAATCGCTGCTAAAGCATTTTCAAGTTGTAATCCAGATCCTGTTTTCCACTCAAATATCCTCTCAAGTCGATAATATATTGAGCTACCAAATATTTTAATAAATATCTCTTCTTTAAAAAAATATAACCACAGAACACTACAAACAGCTAATAATAAAACTACAAATGCACCAATAAACCATCTAAGTCTTATACCAGATGCAAAAATCATTGAGACATATATAATTAAATATATTAAGACACAACCTGTATCAGGCTCTAAAAATGTAAGAATAGATGGAATTAAAACGATTATAAATGTCTTTATTAAAAAAACAAATTCTTGAAAATTAGTAGGATTTTTAAAATCACTTCTAAAATTATGAATCATAGTTGCTAAAACTAGCATTAAAAAAATCTTCATGAATTCACTAGGTTGTACGCTTCCAATTCCAGGAATAACAATCCAGCATTTACTATTATTAATAGGTGTACCAAAAATCAAAAGAAAGAGTAATACTAAATTTCCAATTATATACAAAAGCCAAGTATGTTCAAATAAAAAATCATTATTTAGTCTTAACAGAATAATAACTAAAACAATTCCTATCAAATACCATATAGTCTGTTTTAATGCTAAATTACCTAAACTGGCTGAGGTATATGTTGCAGCACTATAAATAGTTATAATACTAATTATAGATAATAAGAAAATAGGTATAACTATTCTTAAATTTATTTTGTTTTTCATTGCTAACCTCCATTAATTATTATACCAAAATTTATCAAGTTTTATAGGCACAAATCATAAAATATATCAAAAGGAGAATGATTATAGTGAATAAACTACCAAAAATTTATAAGAATGAAATCAAAAAGAAAATAAATAACAATAAAGAGATGTGTTATGTTGAAGAACGCACCAGTAATTTTCAAGACAGAAAAGAAGTTGAAAATACATTAAAAAATGTTTTTGCAGGTCTTGGAAAACCTTATAATACTAAAGTTATTATTAAAACAAAGGATAAAGAATACGACACTTCACTTATTTCAAAAAATAAAGAAGAGGTTATTACTTTAGAAAACAAGATTATAAAAATTGAAGAAATAGAAGAAATTACTATAAAAAAATAAGAGCTACTAAACATAGTTCTTATTTTTATTAATTACTAGCATAATTCTATATAAGTATCAGGTAAACATTTAATAGCGCCACAGCAACCTAAATCGATAGTACAGAATTCTTGAGTACCAGTAAGTTCGTTAGTAGTAGGATCATAATATAATAATCTACATGTACAACAACACTCATCTAATGCTTCTACTCTAAATACATTACTTGTTTGAGTTTGACCATTACGAGTAAAAGAAAAACTCCAAGGCTCACCAGTACAACAGTTATATAATTGAATAGGTCTTGTATTATAGCAAACTGTATTACATACAGGTCCTAAATAAGGTTTATCGCACCCAGAATAATTTTCATTATCAAAGTCTTGTCTTTGTAATAATAATATTTTTCTTAAAATTTCAGATAAACATCCACAATCTTTTCTATTTTCACCACACATAAATAATCCTCCTTTCTATAGATTACTAACATAAACATCTTGAATACATTTTAAAGCACCAATACAATTTAAAGAAATAGTAATATATTCACGAGTGGAGTAATAATTCCCATTAAAAGGCCTTAGTAAAAGTAGTTTAACAAATCCATTATTAATATTTTCAATTCTATAAAAGCTAGAAGTATTTAAAGAACCATTATAAAGATAATTTTCCTCTAAAATCTTTCCATTAAATAAATATATATTAACTATTCTTGTATTATAGCATTTACCAAGCCTTTTTAAATTAATAAATGCTTTAGAATAAATACTCTTAGTCGTATACATATTTAAGGAGTTATTTTGTAATAATAAAATATATTTAAAAGTATTTTCTAAACAGTAGTTATTATTAATACCAATCTCTCCAATCTATTTCTATTATAAAGTATTCGTCAATTTAAAATGTGTGTTTATAAATACCTATAAAAAGATATGCTTTATACAATGAAATATGTAAAAAAAGATAAAATACTTGCAAAGAAAAAGAAAAAATTATAGAATTAATTTATAAGGATAAGGGTTCGGGAGAAAGAACACATTATTCTTAATTATCATAGGAGGTGAAAATATGGCAATTCATGTAGATGAAGCCGCTCTAAGCGATTTAAAAAACGCATTAGAAACTGCTGGAGAAGATTATAAAAGAGATCTAGCAAGATTACAAAGTTTAATCACTGAAATTACAAGTGGTGATATTCAAGGAGATCCAGCAACAGATTTATTAAACAAATTCCAAGCAAAAGAAGACGTATTCAAAAAATTAGCTGAAACAATTGATGATGCTGAAGAATATATGGGACTTCAAAAACAATCTTTCACAGATATGATTGGAAATTTAGCAAGTGGAATGAAATAGAAATATTAAGAAAGGTGTTGACAAGATATGAATTTAACTATTAATCCAGGAGCAGCAACAGAAGACGCTGCACAAATCGATAGTATCGTTCAAAGCATTGAACAAAGCATGGAAGTATTAGATGCTGCTATCAAAAGAAATATTCCAGATGGAATTGAAACTACATGGTCTGATGAAGTAAAAGGAAACTGGGAAACTTATTATAGTTCTGATGTTCCTCAAGCTATGCAAGATATGAAACAAAGTGCTACTAACTTAAGAATGGCTGTTGAAGCTGCATTAAAATATAGTGGTCAATAATAAATACATTGCTTATGCAATGTATAGTAAATAGAGAAAGTAATTTCTCTATTTACTATACACTAGTATAAAAAGGAGGGTGAATTTATGCCTTTATATGGAATAACTAATGCTAATCAATTAATTGATACTCAAACAATAGAAGCAGCATGTAATCAAATGGTATCAGCAGCAGATGATTTTATAAAAGCAGCAGATAAAGTAGAATACGCAAAACAAGATTGTGGAAAAAATGCTTTATCAGTAGATGGAAAAACAATGGAAGAAAGTTTTGATGTGGTACGTGATGGACTTAAAAATGTAAAGAAAAACGTTGAAGAATACGCTAATTCATTAAGACAAACTGCTAATTCTATATTATCTGCACAAGTTCAAGAACTAAACAATTATAATGCACAAGTTGCAGCACAACAAGCAGCAAATAATCAAAATTAAAAACTAGTAAGCCATAAATGGTAGTACAGGAGGAAACATGGGAAGATACGTTTATGAATCAGGAAAGGTACAAAGCTCTCTTAATCGTTTGGGGGAAGCAAAAAACTTTCTAAATGAAACACAAGCAGAATTACAAAAAGCTTTTAATACTTTAGCATCTGCAAGAGGAATTGAATGGATTGATTATGCTTCAAGTCAAGGTTCAATAGAAGGACTACCTGGAGATTGTCAACAATATATTCAAGCACTTTATGATGAAATAAAAAACAAAAGTAAAGAAATTGAAGATTATAATAATAAACCATGGTATGAAAAAATATTCGCAAGTTTATGTATGGGAGTTGCTAAAGTAGTAGAAGGTATTGCAGTTGTAGGAGAAAATATTGTTGATGCTGGTGCAAGTTTAGTAGGTTTTACAGCAGGTATATTTGGTAATAAAGAATTTCAAGATAGCTGTGGAGAATTTATAAAAAAAGATCATGTTGGTGATGCCTTTAATTATATGTTCTATGATGAAAACGGATTAACTGGTGGATGGATGGAAAAAGCAAGTCTTTATTCATCAGAAAGTACTTTTGCAAATGTATTAAAAGGTGTAGGTACAGCAGCAGGATATATTGCTTTAGGAGCAGCAACAGGTGGAGCTCTTGGTATAGGTTCAACAGCTGCTAATACGGGAGTAGCCATTGTTGGAGGTCTTGGATCAGGAACAGAAACAGGATTACAACAAGGAAAAGATTTTAACTCTGCATTTGCTCAAGGAGTTAAACAAGCTGCAGTTCAAGGTGCAACAGCATATGTAGCAGGAAAAATAGGCGATAAAATACAAGCAAATGCTTCACAAAAGGCAGTAGATAGTGGTAAAGCAATTCAAATAGGAGAAAATGGACAAGCAGCAAGATCTACTTCAACATTATATGAGAATGCTGCAACAGATGCTATTAAAACTGGAAGTAAAAATGCAACTAATAAAGCAATCGATAAAGCTTTAGACCTTGGAAACAAAGCTGCTAATAGTAAAGTAGGACAAACAGCATCAAATATTACACAAAAAGTGGCAAGTTCAAGTCCCGGTCAACACATCGGACAAATAGTTGAAGGTACTGCAGGTTTAGCAGATGATGCATTAAATGCAGGAAAAACTATAGTTGGTAAAGTAGGAAACGTTGGTGTTGTTAAGGGTGTTACTAACCTTACTAGTAAAGCTGTAAGTACTGGTGGTAAAATGGTTAATGGACTTGTGAATGTAGCTGCTAAAAATCCTGTTGTTGGAAATGTAGTTTCAGCAGGATTAGTTACAGCACCAATAATGAGTAATACAATGAAACAAGCAAATATTGGCGGAATGGACACAAATATTGATACTTCAATTAGTACTAGAAGTGTGATTAATCCAGGAGATATAGCATCACCAGAAGTATTTGCAAGAGAAACTCCAGTTGAAGCTCCAGTACAAAATAATCAAGGAGAACAACCAGCAGAGTCTCAAAATAATGTTCAACAATCAAGTAATAATGGTGGAGGAAATCAAACTCAAGGAGCAGTCGCATATAGATCAGTAGCAAGTGCACCAACTGCTACTGCATCAACCCCTTCTTATACAGCACCAACTACACCAAATATAACTGCAACTCCAACAGAAGTACCAAGTGTAGGAAACAGTAATTTAACAAATCCAGTACCAACAACACCAAATCCTACTCCTACAACACCAAATGTAACACCAAACACTCCTAGTACTCCTCAAACACCTTCTACACCGCAAACACCAAATACTCCAAGTACTCCTCAGTCACCACAAGCTCCAAGTAGTACAACAGTAGGAAGCAGTGGAGCAAGTCATTCAGGTGGAGGATATTCAAACGGAGGATACTCATTCGGAGGATCAACTCCAAGTATAGGTTCAACAACTCCACAATCTCCAACAGATATTGGTGCTCAAGTAACTGCAAAAGGAACCCTTGCATCATCTATTAATAATATTGCAGGAAACAGAAATCAAACGGTTAAGGTTCCAACAGTTGATACACCAATAGCAAGCACTTCATCTTCTAATATGGCTATTCCAACAGCAGCCGCATTGAGTGCAGCAGCTGCAACAGGAATAGGAGCAAAAGCTTATATGGATCATAGAGCAAATAACAAAAATGAAGATGAATATGAAGAAGGAAATGAAAATAGTGGATTCGCATCAGAAGAGTGGAACGGAACAGAAGAAGATATTAAATTAGATTACGGAACAGAAGATCAAAATCAGTATTTAGATTCTGATGATGACTATTCATATAGTGCAGATTCAATAATTGAAAAATACGAAGCTGTAAATAATAACTAAAGAGTTTAAAGGAGGAAATATGAAAGAAAGATTTTTACCAATTGGAACAGTAGTACTTTTAAAAGGCGCAAAAAAAGAAATTATGATTACAAGTTATTGTATCTTTCCTACAGGAAAACAGATTAAAGACGGTCAAGAAATAACACCAGATCAAAAAATGTATGAATATGGAGCATGTGCATATCCAGAAGGAATTCTAGATGCTAATACAACTCATGCTTTCAATCATGATCAAATCGAAAAGATTTTATATATGGGTTATGAAAGTGATCAACAAAAAGAACTTTCAAGAATCTTAAATGGTGGTTATGAAATATATAAGAAAAAATATGAAGAAGCTGCTACAAACTAGTAAGCTTCTTTTTTTTGCCCAAAAAATGTAAAATTAACTCAAATACTTGTTATCTAAACGAAAAAAATGTAAAATTGTATTATAAGAATAGGAGTGATATGTATGTCTATGAATGGTTCTTATAGTGCATTTAATAATAATTTATTAGCGCAGGAAAGATACAAGAAGTTTGTAGAAGATGCTGACAGCAAAAAAATATTAGTTGAAAACATTCAAAAAAAATTTGACGATTGGGTATTGGAATGGTTATGGAATCCTGTTACATATCTAAAATCAAAAGATAAAACTTCTGGGGATTATGCTTTCAGAAGAATCAGGGAATCAGAAAATAGACCTAATGAGTCTTCTCTTGATAGCAAAGCTATAAATGTATCAGAAGTTACAAGTTTATGTGATTCTTTTCAAGAACAAATCGTTGATGAATTAACCTCTCTTTCTGCTGAATTAGAAAAATTAAAAGAATCATTAGGTGAAAAAAAGTTATATGTTGATGGAAAAAACTACGAACTAAGAATCCAAGAAATAATCGACAAAATAGAAAAAGAAGCTAAACAATATTCTAAAGAGTTTGTTGATGCAGTAAGAGACAGAGCTCCATTTGTTCATGACTTCCAAGTATGCGTACAAAAAGATTATATAAGATATTTTGGAAATGAAAACAGTTATGGAACTGCTAAATATTGGAGAAGAGCAAGGGATGGTTGGGATATATGACAAAAGATGAATTAAAAACAGGATTTATTCATAGAAATTTAGATAAAGGCGTAATACATTGTGATGAAGAATCTGTAAATAGTGGATTAGAAATGCTTGAACAACAAAATATGAGAGTAGCAAATATTGTACTTAACTATAGCTTTTTAAATTCAGGTTTTAAAAATATAGATAAATTTTACGGCTTTGTTCAAGGCGGTCATTTATCTGAAGATAATCTGTTTTTTGATTTAGATATTCCATCATGTAATAATGGAACTTCAGAGGAATTTGTAGATAAACTTCATACTTATATTGAAGAAGTAAGGGATTTAGTAGAAAACTTAAAAAAAGATATTACTTCAACAAAAGATGCTATTGCTATTTATTCTAATACAACAGAAGTTTCAGCAGGTGATTTAGCAAAAGCAGCTGACTCTATAAGCCTTTTTGATGATTACGCTAGACTTAAACCAGAAAATCAAAATAGCGGTGGAGAACATCCTGCACAACAATCAGCTCCTAAATCAGGCTCACGAGCAATATCTTATTCATCGTCTCCTATAAAAAGTGAAGCTACTGCAACACCAACAACTGTTGAGTCAAAACCAGTAGAAAACCTTTATACTCCACCACAAACTGAAAATCAATCAAATCAAAATACTCAAAATATTATAAAAGATAATCAATCAGAAAATAGAAATCAAAATACTGGTAATATTGCTAATAAAAATGAGACACAAACTAAAGTTCCTGATAATAAACCAATTAATTCAAATACTACTAAAACAGATATTGCAGACGCAACAAAAGTAATTAGTAACCAACTTTCATCAAATGATAAGAAAACAAACTCTAGTAGCTTGTCTGGAAGTATCATTGGAGCGATAACTCCAAAAGGTGGAGAAAAAGTAACTGAAATCTTAGATAACGAAATTACAAAAGCCAGTGAGGTAATAGCTGGAAAAGGGACTTTAACATCTTCAGTAGGAATGATAAAAGATCCACAAGAAACAATTAAAATAGAAAAGCTTGTAAATCCAAATATTGATACAAGTGAAGTAAAAACATCTTCTGCTATACCTTTAGCAGCAGGAGCATTGGCAGCAGGAACTGCAGGAGTAGGTACAAAAGTATATCTAAATAAACAAGAAGAAAAAGATGACGAAGAAAAAAACAATAAAGAAACCACTGAAGAAATAGAAAGACTAGATGAAAAAGAACAGGAATTTGAGCCTTTAAGTGTAGAAGAAAAAATTAAAGCAATGATGAATAATTAAAAAAAGAAAGTAAATCTTTCTTTTTTTTATTAAAAATTATAAAATAATTATATCGAGTATAAAATAAGAGGTGGTTTTATGGCAAATACAAAAGTTGATATGAATTATATTCAAAACTGCGTTTATGCAAAACAACAAGATATAATTAATTTATGTAATGATTTAGAAAATAATTTATCAGCAGAATTTTCAACTTATGCTAAAGAAGTAAGACAAGCAGAAGATATTTGTAATAAAGATACTTTATCAGTTAATGAAATAACTCTACAAGATAAATTTGAAGAGATAGCTAATGAAATAGATAAGATGAATTCTAATATTTTAGAATATTCCACTCAAATTAGAAACAATTTACCAGGGACTGCTTCATATCAAAAATCAAGAATAGATGCATATTACGAAGAAGCAAAAAAAATAGCAGAACAATCAAAATAAAAAAGTTGGTGATATTATGACATATGATGAAATATACAATGATTTTTATAATAATTACACTAGTGGAGGATTAGATGGAAGTGTAATATGTGATGTTGCAAAAGTTGCAGAAGTAAATACTTTACTAAATAAAGTAGTCGAAGGCTTAAAAGAACAAGTAAAAAATATCGAAAACAAATTTAACATATTGAATTCCATAGTTGATGCATCAGACCTTACCAGTAAAGTAAGTATATCTTCTGATAGTATTAAGCAATATCCAAGTGAATTATTAACAAAATTAGATATCTTATTAAAAGATATTGAAAATAATAAAGAAGCAATAGAATTCTATAGTAGCTTAAAAAATCATAATACTAGACAAGCATTTTTTAATTCAACTTTAGTATTAGGGAATAATCTAGAAAATGCAGAAGGTGGCATAAAGCTTACTAATAATCAATGGCAAAATATAAAAAATAAGGCCAATAATGTAGAAGCGTTGCTAAATACAAATAGCTCATATGTTAGAAGTCCTTATATGTATGGGACTGGGCACCAAAATATTCTATTTAAAATGTTCCAAAGTGGAAGAAGTCAATTCCAACCAGTTTACAATAATAGAAATAACTTAATAATTGCTAATCCTAGATTTAGAAATTTACAAAATACTAAAATAGAAGATCCGTTTTCTGAAATGAATACTAAAGCAGCATTTTCAAAAAGTTCATTATTTACTGCTTATATAACAAAGAAAAGTTTAGAATCAGCTGCACCCAAAGAAATTGTGAATACTTCTAAAACAAGTAATCGAAAAACATTTAAAAGAGCAACTGTAATATCAACAGAAACTCCTTCTAAAGTTGAAGCAAAACCATTAGAAGAATTATATAGCCCAAAAGTAGATAAGATAGAAATTCCAAAAATTGAAAATACTTTTAATAATGAAAATATTCCAAGGCTAGATGATAAAATAGAAGAACCAGTTAAAACACCAATAAAAGATGTAGTAAAAGATGAAAACTCTTCTAATAACAAAGCATTTAATAATAAAGACAAAATAACCAGTGCAACAAATAAGATAGCATCAACTATATCTAAATCTTCTAATACTAAAGCAAGTTCAATTGCCTCTAGTATTTCATCACTAAAGAAAAATGATAGTTTAAATCAAACAAAAGAAACTATAGATTTTCCAAAATCTAAAGGAACACTTTCTTCTCTAACTCACAATCTAGATTCAAAAAAAGGGGATACTTTAATATCTAAATTAATAAATCCAAATACAAATAGTAATCAAAGTGCTTCATCTTCTCCTAAAATAGTGGCTCCAATAATAGCAGGTACTATTATGGCTGGAGGAGCAGGAATAGGTACCAAAGTGTATCTTAATACAAAAAAAGAAAAAGACAAAAAAGAAAATAACCAAATAGAACCTATTGAAAAAATTGAACGATTAGATGAGGAGGTAGAAAATCCACTTAGTGCAGAAGAAAAACTAAGCATGTTAGAAAGTAATTATCTCTAAAGAAAACTGGTAATTTAGAAAATTATGTTATATAATTGTATTGGTGATAATAATGATTAAATATTTAATAATAGCAGTAGTATTAATAATTATCCTACTTGCATTAATAAAAGCAACAAAGAAAGATGCAGAATTAGATTTCAATAAATTAGTTGAATTATTAGGAGGAAAAGAAAATATAATCGCAACAGAAACTAATCTTTCTAGATTTAAAGTTACATTAAATGACGTTTCTAAAGCAAACAAAGAAGGCATTCAAAAACTAGGTGCTAAAGGAATTGTTGAAATTGATAATCAACTAAAAATTATTTTAGGTCCTGAATCTAAACAATTAAAAAAATATATAGATGAAATAAAATAATGACCATGTAGTCATTATTTTTTTAGAAGTAATAAGTATTTTGTGTAGGATAAACATAATTGTTATAAGGGTATTGATATGGATAGTATGGAGCAGGTCCAGGAACATAAATAGGTGCTCCAGCATTACTATTATTTAATTGATTATTATTTGCAATTCCATATCCAAGCGCTGTCCCAGCAAGTCCTCCAACAACAAATGGAGCCCAGAAAAATCTCTCATCACCATTTTGATTTTGACTCATCGGATATTCTCCTGCAACAGGATAATTATTCATATCATTTCTAAATCCGTTAAATTCAACAGGAACGTTAAAATTTCCTTGTGGCATATTATTAATATAAGGATACATATGTCTTACCTCCTTTTACAGTATAATATGCCTAAATAAAAAAATAGTGAGTTAAAGAAAAAATTGTTAAAAAGTAAAAATTATGATATAATACACAAAAAAACGAGAAAAGATTATAAAAAGAGGTATAAATATGGAAAGATTACAAAAAGTAATAGCTGCATCTGGTATTTCATCAAGACGAAAGGCCGAAGAATTAATTCTTAATGGAAAAGTAAAAGTAAATGGAGAAGTAATAAGGGAATTAGGTACTAAGGTTTCAGAAAAAGACAGAATAGAAGTCAATAATAAGCCAATTGAAAAAGAAGTAAAAGAATATTACTTATTAAATAAACCAAGAGGTGTAGTAACTACTACTAGTGATGATAAACAAAGAAAAACAGTAATTGATTTAATTCAAACTACTGCCAGAATTTATCCAGTTGGAAGGCTAGACTATGATACAACAGGTGCCTTGATTCTTACTAATGATGGAGAATTTGCAAATATAATAATGCATCCGGCTAGTGAAATTGGCAAAACTTATGTAGCTAAATTAAAGGGAATAATAAAAGGAGAACAAATTAATAAATTAAAAGATGGCATAGAACTTGATGGAGTAATAGTAAAGGCATCTAGAGTTAAATTAAAAAAAGTTGATTCAAAGACTTCTTCTTGTATGGTAGAAATTACAATTCATGAAGGAAAAAATCATCAAGTAAAAAGAATGTTTGAAAGCGTTGGATTTTTAGTTGACAAATTAAAAAGAGAACGTATTGGAATCTTTGATTTAAAAAACTTACAATCAGGAGAATATAGAAAATTAACACCCAAGGAAGTGGCTGTTATTTATAGCTTAAAAAAATAAAGAGATAAGTCTGAAACTTATCTCTTTTTATTCTTCTACTAAAATTGCACCAGTTGGACAAGCATCTGCAGCATCTCTGACTTCTTGACTATCTTCTTCTTCAACTTTATCAGTAATTGTAGTTGATAATCCTTCATCATTTATTTCAAAAACTTTATCACATATTGCTGCACAAGCACCACATCCAATACATGCCTCTTGATTAACTATTGCTTTCATATTTTATCTTCCTTTCATGTTTAATTATAACTAAAATATACTTTTACGTAAAGCATTATTTCAAGCTTTGTTTTTTTTATCTAGTATGTTAGAATTATAATAGAAGGTGATTAGTGTGAAACGAATGGATCGATATGTTGAAGAAAATTCATGCGAAAAAGTAACAAGATCTAATAAGAATCAGGATTTATATCAAAATGTAGGAAGAAATTCTAGATACACTAATTTCACAGATGTTACTAATACTAATGCTTATGAAATAAATTCAAAAAAAAGAAATGTTAATTCTCGCGAAGATTATCAGAGAATGAGAGAATATAAAGAATTTATTCCTCGACCTAAGGTAAAAAGAGAACTAGAAGAATTTAAAAATGTTTATAAAGAAAAAGAAAATAGAATATATGATATAAATAGTGTAATTGCTGAAGCAAGAAAAAATAGAAAAGATGACTCATCAAAAGAAGAAAAAAGAAAATTAAAAAATGATACTTATAATATTTTAATGAATTTAAATAAAGAGGAACTAGAGGAATATAGAAAACAAAGAAAAGAAAAATACACACATCCTGATGAAGAAGAATTACATGAAATGTTTGATACAATTGCTTCTAAAACTTTAGCAGGTGAATTAGACAAAGATACTACTGTAAATTTATTAAGTGAATTAGTGGCAACTTCACTTCTTGATAAAGTTGAAATGCCTTCTTCTAATGAAGAAGAATCAATAATTGAAAATGAAGAACAAGAATCAGTAATTGCTAAAAATTTAACTTCAAGTGAAGTAGTAGACAAAGATCAAATTGAAAAAATAAAATCAAAGTTAGAAACTGAAGAAAATAATTCCAATACTAAAGATGGTATAGATGAGGATTTTTATACACGAAGTATGGATTTATCTGGAGAAGACTTTGAAATGGATGATGAATTTAAAGAAAAAGGAATGCCAACAGGATTAAAGATACTTATATTTTTAATTGTCTTAATAGTATTAGCAGCAGCTGGTTACATGCTATGGCAAATGTATAAATAAAGAAAAAGATTGAAACTTATTTTCAACTTTTTTTCTTTATGATATTATAAACTTATAAAGATTTTGGAAGTGCTATTATGATAAAGAAGTATATTATTAACGAATATTTATTAGCTTGGTATTTATTATTTAATGATTCTCCTACGGAGGATTTATGCCATTTAAAAAGAAAATTATGGATTAATTATAAAAAACAATATAATGGTCTTTTTTATGATAGAGAAAAAATCATTAATGATTATAAAAACTTTATACCAGACAATGATACTATATACAATATAATTATGGATTCCAAAGATTTCAAATCCTTAAAAAAGGAATTAGAAAAACAACGTATAAATTTAATTAAGACTTGGGATAAAAATAAAAAGCTTATAAATAGAGTCCAAAAAAGTATTATTAGAAAAGATTATGAAGATTTTGATTGTTTATTAATAAATGAATGTTTTTCCATACATGAAACTTTTAAAAATAATAACCTAATAATATTAGGTAAAAAATATGATTCTGAAAATCAAACTATTATAAATTTAATATTTGAAATAGTAAAAAGCAAAGTAAATATTAATATTAAAGATAATAAAGAAATTAAAGATGCAATTATTGAAATGGCTATATTAAATGAATTTGCCAGTTTTTTAAATGAAGTAAGCTGTTATAAAGAAGGCACTAAAAATTTATATAACTTAAAAAAACAAATTTACCCATACTGGCTCATGTATCTTGGAATAAAAAGAGAAGATATGGTAGAATATATGATGCGAGATAAAATTGCTTTTGAATCTAATAATTATGCTTATGAGAAAGAACTTATTAACATGAATTTAGAAGAGTTTATTGAATTCATTATAAGAAATAAGAGGTATATAATAAAAGAAGAAAAGAAAACGTATATTGATGAAATAATTTAACTTGGAGGTGGGGGGTTCAATGGATGAAAAAATAAAAATATTACTTGATAAAATTCAAATGAATGAATCAAGTTATAAATACTTTGAAGATGCTAAAATAACAAGAATTGTGGTCTCATCTAAGACTAATAATTGGAATATTTACATAGAAAAAAAAGATCTAGTTCCAGTTAAAATTTTAGAAGAGCTAGAAAATAAAAAAATGTTACTTGATGATAAAGCAAAAGAAATAATTTTTATTTGGAATATAGAAAATGAAGATATTAATATATATCAAAGCTATTATAAATTATTATTAAATAGCTTAAAGGAAGACTTAAAAGTAATAGAAATCTATGAAGATTGTATGAAAATAGAAGATGGCTTTTTAAGTCTGGTTGTCACTAATGAAATGGAAAACTTACGTCTTTCAAAATGCCTAAATAAAATTGAAGATTTTTATAGAAATCTAGGTTATAAATTTAATATAGATATAGTTATAAAACATGAAAGTGATATCTTATCAGAAATTCAGAATGAATTATCAGTAGAAGTAGAAAAAATAGATCTTGTTGACAAAAAAAAGGCACCAAAACAAGAACCAAAAGAACAATCTTCACCAGAAAAAAAATTTAGAAGAGAAGCTAAAGATCCTAATAGTGTTATTGGAAGAGGAATTAAAGATGATCCAATAAAAATTAAAACATTAATAGGTGAAGATAATAATGTTACAGTAGAAGCTCAAGTTTTTGGAACTGATTACTTTGAATCCAGTAAAACTGATTTTAAAATCATAACTTTAAAAATAACTGATTTCTCTGACAGTATCTATTGTAAGGTCTTTGTACGAGATGATGAAGAATATGGAAGACTTTGTAAAGAATTTAAATCAGGTAATTGGTACAAGATACGAGGCTATACTAAAAATGATCAATTCTCAAAAGAATTAGTTTTAAATGCAAGAGATATTATAAAAATAGAAAAAGAAGCAGATGTAATAAGAGATACTTCTGAAGAAAAAAGAGTAGAACTTCATGCTCATACCAAAATGAGTCAAATGGATGGGCTTTGTGATGAAGTAGATTTAGTAAAACAAGCAATTAAATGGGGAATGAAAGCCATCGCTATAACTGATCATAATGGAGTTCAAGCTTTCCCACACGTCTTTAACTTTGTAACTAGTCATAATAAAGAACTAAAAGAGGGTGAAGAGCCATTCAAAGCTATTTATGGTGCTGAACTTACTATGATTGATGATAGCGTAAATATTGTTTTAAGGCCAAATGATAGTATAATGCTTGATCAAACATTTGTAGTATTTGACTTTGAAACTACTGGATTTAATGCAGGTGGTGCTGACTCTATTATAGAAATTGGTGCAGTTAAAATAAAAGATGGCATGATTATAGAAAAGTATGATGAATTGATAAATCCAGGAAGACCTCTTCCACAAAAAATAATTGATGTAACAAATATTACAGATGCCATGTTAGAAGGAAAAGATAACGAAGAAAATGCAATTAAAAGATTTATTGAGTGGTTTGGAGACTGCCCTATGGTTGCTCATAATGCAAAATTTGACGTTTCCTTCCTTGAAATGGCATATAAAAAATATAATCTTGGAACATTCAAAAATCCAGTTATTGATACCCTAGAGTTATCACGAACAATGGACAATACTTATGCAAGGCACTCATTATCAGCTTTAGTAAAAAGATATGAAGTCCCTTGGGATGAAAATGCTCATCATAGAGGTGACTATGATGCAGAAGGAACTGCTTTAGTATTTCATAAGATGTTAAAGAAACTTTCTAATCGTAATATAGAAAAAATGTGCGACCTAGATAGATTAGTAACTAAAGATGAAATTCATAAATATGGTAGAGCTCATCATATTAATCTTTTAGTAAGAAATAAAACAGGTCTTAAAAATCTCTTTAAACTAATAAGTCTTGCAAATACTAAATATATTTATAAAACACCAAGAATATTAAGAAGCGTCGTTGAAGAACATAGAGAAGGACTTTTAATAGGAAGTGGTTGCTATGAAAGTGAAGTGTTTACTGAAGCTAAATCAAAAAGTGAAGATGAATTATCAAATATAATAAGATTTTATGATTACGTGGAAGTTCAACCTTTAGAGTGTTATAATCATATGATTCAAACAGGCGATTTCGCAACAGAAGTAGAACTAGCTGCTAACTTAGAAAAAATTATTAGAGTAACAGAAGAAGCAGGAAAAATAATAGTCGCAACAGGAGATGTTCATCATCTAAAACGAGATGATAAAATATATAGAGAAATCATTGTTAATCAAAAGGTTCCAGGTGGAGGAAGACATCCGCTTGCTAAAAGTAATATCAAAAAAATTCCATCTAATCATTTTAGGACAACAGATGAAATGTTAAATGATTTCAATTTTCTTGATAAAGATTTAGCCTATAAAATAGTTGTTGAAAATACAAATAAAATAGCCAATCTTGTAGAAATAGTAGAAGTTATTATTGATACTGGTGGAATTCCTTTCTCACCACGAGTAAAAAGTGATGATGGAACAAGTTATTTAGATTGTCCTGTCGTTGTAACTGATTTAGTTTATACAAAAGCTAAAGAGTGGTATGGACATCCTCTTCCATATTCTATAGAAGAAAGAATCGCAACAGAATTATATGGTGATATTGTCTATAAAATAATCAAAGAAGATATAGAAAAAGAAAATCCAAGTGAAGAAGAATTTAACATAAAATCTCACGCAAGACTTCACGATGAAATATTAAAAGGCTCAGATAATATAAAGAAACTAGTAGAAGATTATATAAAGAAAACAGATGAAGAAAACCTTGATGAGAAATCTCTTGCTAAGAAAGTAAAAAAGACTTTAGGTGGAGTTATTGGAGGAGGATTCGACCCAATCTATTTAATTTCTCAAAGATTAGTTAAACACTCTAATGATGAAGGATATTTAGTTGGATCACGTGGATCGGTTGGATCAAGCTTTGTTGCTACTATGATGGGTATAACTGAAGTTAATCCATTAGCAGCTCACTATAGATGTAGTGAATGCAAACTTAGTATTTTTGATGATGAAGATGGAAATGCATTAGGTGCTACATATTCATCAGGTTTTGACTTACCTGATAAAGTTTGCCCAAATTGTAATATTCCAATGATTAAAGATGGACAAGATATGCCTTTTGCCACTTTCTTAGGATTTAATGCCGATAAAGTTCCAGATATTGATTTAAACTTTTCAGATTTAAATCAAGCCAGTGCTCATGCATATACTAAAGTACTATTTGGAGAACATAATGTATATCGTGCTGGTACTATTGGAACTGTAGCCGACAAAACAGCCTTTGGGTTTGTTAAAGGATACTGTGAAGAACATGAAATTGGAGATATGAGAACAGCAGAAGTAGAACGTCTTGCTATGGGATGTACTGGAGTAAAAAGGACTACAGGACAGCACCCAGGAGGAATTGTTGTTATTCCAGATTATATGGAAGTATCGGACTTTACACCTTATCAGTTTCCAGCAGAAGATCCAACTTCAGAATGGATGACAACTCACTTTGATTACCACTCAATCGATCAATGTTTATTAAAATTAGATATCTTAGGTCATTCTGATCCTACTCAATTAAGATTAATTCAAAATCAATCAGGAACAGATATATTAAAGGTACCTTTAGATGATAAAGAAACGATGTCAATATTCACATCTACCGAGGCGTTAGGTGTAACTAAAGAACAAATTATGTGTAATACTGGAACACTAGGTATTCCCGAATTTGGAACACCATTTACTATCAAACTAGTAGAAGATACCAAACCAACTTCTTTTGCCGAGCTTATAAAAATTTCAGGGCTATCACATGGTACTGATGTTTGGCTTGGTAATGCTCAAGAATTGATTGCTAATAACATAGTACCGTTTAAAGAAACGATTGGCTGTCGTGATGATATTATGGTTTATTTAATGTACCGTGGAGTAAAACCAATTAAGGCCTTCAAGATAATGGAGTTTGTTCGTAAAGGAAAAGCATCAAAAGATCCAGAAACATGGAAAGAACATGTAAAAACAATGCAGGAAGCAAATATTCCAGATTGGTTTATTGGATCATGTCAAAAAATTAAATACATGTTCCCAAAAGCTCATGCAGCCGCATATGTAATTTCTGCCTTTCGTATTGCTTGGTATAAAGTTCATATGCCAGTATACTTTTATGCATCTTGGTACTCATCTAAAGCAACAGATGTTGATGTTTCCACAATGATTAAAGGATATAGTGCTATCAAGGCTAGAATAGAAGATATTCAAGTAAAAGGATATGAAGCAACAAATAAAGAAAATGGACAAGCTGAAAGTTTAAAGATTGCCCTAGAAGCTACAGCTAGAGGAATCAAATTCTTACCAGTTGATTTATACAAAAGTGATGCTACTAACTGGGTAGCAAAAAATGATACCGAAATATATCCACCTTTTAATGCTATAGAAGGATTAGGAGACACAGTTGCAAAACAAATTGTTAAAGAACGCGAAATACAACCATTCTTAAGTGTTGAAGATGTTCAAAAGCGTGGAAAAGTATCACAAACTTTGATTGCTAAAATGCAAGAAATGGGAATTTTAAAAGATCTTCCAGAATCAAATCAATTATCTTTATTTTAAAGGAATATTTTATTCCTTTTTTTATAATTAAACTTTTACTTGCAAAAATTGAAAAAGAATTGTATAATACACTAGGAAATTTAATATATTAAAATTGAAAGTTTTTAGGGAGTGTAAAAATGAAAAAAATTATTATTAGTTTAATTACAATTTTAATTATCAATTTAGTTTCTATGAATGTAGTATATGCAAGTACTAGTGTAGGTACTAAATTAGAATCAAATAATAATGATTATTTAAGAGGAGAGAAGATTGAATTAACACTTAAATTAGAAAACTTAAAAGAAGTAAGAAAAGGTGTTAATGCTTACAAAGCTACTTTGGATTATGATAGGGATGTATTTGAAGAAATAATTCAAAGTGATTTTGTGTGCCTAAATAATTGGGAAGAATTTAAATATAATCCTCAAAATGGACAATTTGTTTTAATAAAGAAAACAGGCACAACAAAAAATGAAAATATTGTAAAAATTAATTTGAAAGTTAAAAAAGATGCAAATATAGAAAAAACAGTTATTAAATTAAAAGATATAACAACTTCAGAAGGAAAAGAAGATATTAATATTAATAATATAAATCTTACGGTAAATATTGTTGAAAAACAGATTTCAATCCCAACAAATACAGCTAATAAAGTTATTTCATCTGCTAATAACAAAATAAATAAAAATCAAAATAATATTAAAGATTCTTTCGAAGAAAAAGAGATGACTGATAAGGAAATTGAAGAGAATAGTAAAAACTCTTACAATGATAGAGAAACTTCAAAAGAAGAAATTAAAATAAAGAAAACTAATAGAAATTATTTTTGGATACTTTTCCTACTTTTAATAATTACAGTATGTATATTATATGTTGTTTATAAAAAGGAAAAAAACAAAAAATATTTTATTTTATTTGCCTTAGGTTTACTTTTATGTGAAATAATTAGTACTACTTGTGTATATGCTTATAACATAGCTTTAAAAGGTGAATTAAATAACGATTCTGTTATAAACTACGCTGATTTAAGTTTATTAGAATTACACTTGATTGATTTAAAAGAATTACCTAGTGACAAATTAGAACCAGCTGACATGAATTGTGATGGTAAATTAACTGTAACTGACTTAAGTTTATTAGTTCAAAAGCTAGAACAAAATTTAGATTATACAGTTGATATTGCCAATATAACAGCCGAAAACTTATATCCTAATAAAAATGCTAATATAACGTTTAAATTTAATGGAAATGTTAGCTATGGATCTAGTATTGAAAAGTTAATAATAAACGGTCAAGAATATAAAGTTTCTAAAGACTCTACATCAGATACTTTATATAGTGTAAATTTAAATGTTGGTGACACTGCTGGATTAAAAGTCTTTAAAATTACAGAGGCTTTACTTGATAATAATAAAAAAATAAAAATTGATTACGAAACGGAAGTAGATGTTTTAAAAGAAAAACCTACTATAAGTAATTATAATGTTAAAGAAAATATAAATGATTCTAAGTTAAATATTTCTTTTGATATAGTTGATATAGATAATAGTTTAGAAAAATCTTATATAACAATTACGGATGCAACAGATGAGTCAATTATTATATTAAAAGAAAAAGTAAATAAAGGTAAAAATAATATTGAGCTTAAAGTTGAAGATAAAAAAGAATACAAAGCTTCAATAGACTTAAATTATGATTTAGACAGCAACCAAATTACAAATGATGAAGATCATACTGGAACAGAAAAAATAGAAAAAACTCTACAATTATTAATTGATTATAATTTTTCTATTTCCAATATCAAAACTTATAAAGATAATACTGAGACTACGACATTTACAAAAGGTGATCAAGTAAAAATAAAATTTGAAAGTACAAATAACACAAAATGGATTCCTTCTACTATTAAGGTAAATAATAGTGAGTATCAAGTTACTAAAGAGGATAACAATTACACTGTACTTCTTGATCCACTAGACAGCCTAAACAATCAAACTATTTTAATAGAAGAAGTTACTTTAGAAAATGGTAAGAAAATAGAAATTACAAATAATAATTCTATCAATATAAACGTTATTAAAAGAGAACCTGCTATTAAAAATTTTGGCTCAGCTGAATATTTAGAATCTAATAATTTAAGAGTAATGTTTGATGTTGAAGATGAAGATATGGCTATTTCAAAGATATATATTAAAATACTTGATGATAAAGGAGTAGAAATTGATAATGAAGAATTATCAAGAGATGCAGTAGATAATGATAATAGGGTAACTAAATACTTGAATACTATCCACTCATCAAAATATCAAGTTCAAGTATATATGGATTACAATATTACAGGAGATGCAAAGGATAATATCGCAAATAAATTAGCACTTGATGAAGAAGTAATAGCTTTAGCAAGAGCTAATATTGTTAATGCTACTACTGATAGATCCTATATTAATAAGGGAGAAGAAGTAAATATTATCTATGATATTCAAAGTAATAGAAATCAAACTATTACAAAAATACTTGTTAATAGTACAGAATGTATAGCTACTAAATTAAGTGATGGTAGATATCAAGTTACAGTACCAACTTCAACAGAAGCTGGTCTATATAGATTAGAAGCTACAAAAGTTTATTATAGTGACGAAGAAACAGCTAAAGTATCTAATATAAGCTATGTAGATATTTTAAAGGAAGCACCAACAATTGCTAATTATTCACAAATAGACAATACTGATACAAATGAAGTAACATTAAAATTTGATATTATAGATACAGAAAATAGTTTTATAAGTGGAAAAGCAATTTTATCTTTAAATGGAACTTCTTTTGAAAAAATAATATCTAAAGGAACTAATGAATTAACTTTTGACGTAGTTCCATTAGAAAGTTACACATTAACTATAAAGTCAACTTATGACTTAGATAGTAATGCTTTATCAGGAAAACCTGTTGAAGATAATAGAGTAGTTGATCAAATAATTGATACAAAAGAAATTCATTTAATTGCAGATTATAAATTAGAATTAAGTAATATAAAAACTTATAATGAAAAAGGACCAACTATTTATTTTGCAAAGTCTGAGCCAATTAAAATAAGTTTTGAAAGTAAAAACGTTACTTCATATGAACCAGTAAAGGTAATAATTAAAGGAGTAGAACGTGAACTTACAAAGGTAGGAAATGAATATCATTTTACTTATGAAAGCCACAAACAACCTGGAGTTAAAAGAGCAAAGATTGAAAAAATTATTTTAAGTAATGCAAAAGAAATAGTTATAAATGAAAATAACGAAATAGCAGTTGCTGTTTTAAAAGATAAGCCAACAGTTACTAATTTTAGTTATAAAGAAAATAATGATGCTAGCTTAACAATCACATTTAATTTAGTTGACTTAGATAATTCACTTTCTAGTGCTAAATTATTAGTTACTAGTGAGAGTGGAATAGTAAAAGAAAAGATTCTTCAAGCTGGTGAAAATACTTATACATTTACTCCTGATGAATTAGTCTATACTGCAACAGTAAAAGCAGATTATGATTTAGATATGAATATATTAGAAGAAAATGCTAATAATTATCAAAATGTTACCTTATTAGAAAATGATATCACTCTTGGAGAACGTAAGTTTGAAATGAAGGATATTGCTGAAACAATTGTTTATAAGCAAACTGATAATGGAGTTATCGAAGCTACTAATATTAATATAAATGAATTAAATAATTTAAATGATTATATTGTTAAAGTAACTATGAAAGATATGCCTACTTTCTACACTACTATTAATAAAGCTAGAGTTGAAGATAATAAATTAAAATTAGAACTTGATTATGATAATGTAGTTCAATACAACAAGACTAGTAAACAAGAAAAATTAGAAATTGACTATGGTACAGTAAAAAATGGTCAAGTACAAAATATAAGTTTAGAAACATTAATCAAAGAAATGGAATTAAATCCATCAGGAACATTCAATCTAGAAAGAGATTATGATGCCTCAGCAATAACTTCAAGCAGTCAAACTTATATTACATCAACTTTCTCTGGAACACTTAATGGAAATGGACATACTATTTATAATTTATCAAAGCCTTTATTTAATAGTCTTGATTCCGCTTGTATTAAAAATATAAAATTAAAAAATGTCAATTTAACAGCTACTGGAAATAAAGGAACAATTGCTAATATAGCAACAAATTCAACAATCAAAGATATTCATATTGATAAAATTAATTTTACAACTCAAGCCGACAAATCTGGAGGTATATTAGGAGAAGCAACTACAACCGATATAGAAAATACTAGTATTATTAATGCTTCTATTACTACATCACATATTAGGGTTGGAGTTATAATTGGACAATTATCAGGTGGAAATATCAGAAACTGTTACATATCTGGTAATGTAAAAGCAAACTATTCTAAAGATGGAAATGGTTTAGGAGGTATTTTAGGTACAGGTGAAGCTGGGGGATTAACAACAATAGAAAACTGTATTTCAAATATTAAATTTACTAGTAGTACAGGACATAGACTTAATGGAGCAATTGTTGGACATGTAGCATCAACAAATGTAAAATTAGTTAAGAATTTAAGTTTATCAACTGGAAAAGGTTTATATGCAACATATGGTAATCCTATCAATGCTTCTTCAAGTGACAATTATGAAGTTGAAGAAACAACACTAACATCTAATGTAGATAATCAAAAAGTTAAGAGAATAAGTAAAAACGATATAAATAGTATATTCTTCAAAAATACTTTATCTTTTTCTGAAGAAATTTGGAATTTAGAAGATACAAACTTTGATAATCTTCCAACATTGAAATCAGGAAAATATGATTTATCTTCTAATGAGGAAGATCAGGAAGTAGAAAATAATACTTTATATATTCCAGAGTATAATAGAGTTAAGACTATTAACGGATATAATAAGGATAAAGATAATGTATATCATAATGTTTATAAATTGATGCCTTATTACGATGCTAAATATTTAATAGAAGATGCACTTAAAATACAAGATGAAAATTTAAATAGCAAAACAATTAGATATATTATTCCATATAGTAATGGAAATATGCTTACTTACTTAACAGCTGAAAATTATAATAATATTACAGAAATAAAAGTAGTATTTACAGATTCAACAATAAGTAGCTATAATGTTAATTTCAAAGAATTAAATCAAAATATTTCTATTTATCAATTAGCTGGAACTGAGATTTATTATTCACCTGATAGTTATGTTATTGAAAATGATTCTAATATAGTAGAAGTATTAAAAAATTATATTTCAACAATTGATTATAATACTGTATTAGAGCCATTAACATCTGCAGCAGATGCAAGACATTATCGAGATAACTTTAATGAAGTTATAAAAGGGTTATCTTCTCAGGTTGCACTTCAATTACTTGCAAATGATAAAGAAAGTTCACTTACAATTAATAATGAAGTTCTTAATAATAAAATTAAGGAAGATTTAATTGATAGTGGTAGAATAAATAAAATAATTTATGGATACAATTACTTTAATAGATGGTATGGCTTTAATATTGGTGGATCAAATGTATCAGATTTATTACTTTTCAAAGGAAATATGTTTAATGAATCTTGTACATTAGAAAATCTAACTAATGAAACATTAATCGGAAATATCAATGTAAATGCAACAGATGGTTTCTTTAAATCTAATGTTGGTAAATATACAGGTAGTTCAGAACTTAAATATTTCTTAGACTATATTATTTCTAAGATAGGTGGTTATAGTGATGTTAATGATTGGTTTACTCAATATTTTGGTTCAAGAAATATTTTAGCTGAGTTTGGTGTAGATAAAAATCCTGATATTTTATATCGTGCTTGGTATCAGATTAAGAAAAATAGTAAAATGATACTTCCAATTGTTACTCTACCGGCTGATTGTACATACATCATTAGTGGACCTGCTCATTTACAGATTGGACCTTCACAGTTGTATCATAAAGATGTAAATACTGCTGCAGGAAGAGCCGCAGTTCAAAAAAAAGTTAATGATCATTCAACTCTTGTAAAAAGACATTTGAGTACATTAGCTGGTTCATTTGATCCAGGAAAATGGAATAATTATTGTATTATGGTTTATGACTGTACTAGAATCATTACAGGTTATAAAAATTCATATTTTCCAGGTACTAATATTGTAATAGGTACTTCACCTGTATATACTCAAGGAAAAGTTGGACAAAATTATCCATTCTTCAAAAACTTTAGTGAGGTATTAGGTTTATGGCAACCAGGTGGAAGTGCTGCTGGTGTTGGAAATACTGCAGGATTCTTATGGTTCATAGCTAGACAAGGTCTTACTAATTATGATACTTGGACTCATGAATTTGAACATGCTTTATTTGATAAAATAATGTTATTCCAAGCTGGAACTAGATTTAAATATGGTCTTGAGACATTAACTGAAGGTAATGTTCAACAAAATGGTGTTTGGAGCGAAAATAACCTTGTACAAGATGTTGGACCATATTACTTTAATACATCTTTCTATCTGAATAAGGAAGGAAATGCAACTCAAAATTTAAGTCCTGATAGAATTGATACTAGAGAAAAATTAGAAAATTATTTCAGGGGACAACAGAATGCTTTAGATTTACTTGACTATATCGAAGGTAAGGCGTTTATAAGATTAACACCAGAGCAACAAGCTAGAGTTGCGACAAGAATGTCTCAATCTGGATCATGGTCTTCTTGGGGAGCGATTACCAAAGCTCAAGCAGAACAAATGAATTTAACCTCACTAGAGTCTTTATATGATAATAGAATTATTATACGTCCAGAAAACGCATGGGGTGTCAGTGTAAGAGGTCTTAGAGTAATTAATAGTCTTGGTGCTAATGATTATGGATTTGAGTCTGTTTGGGTAAATCGTTGGTATATCGGTCATAATGATAATGGTATTCCAGATGCATTTTCCGCAAAACGTAATTATTTTGAAATGCTTGGTTATGCAGGAGTTAATGGA
Source organism: uncultured Bacilli bacterium (assembly GCA_949451605.1). Classification (GTDB taxonomy): domain Bacteria; phylum Bacillota_I; class Bacilli_A; order RF39; family UBA660; genus RUG14891. The sequence continues at coordinate 97,637 of CASTSB010000004.1, read as the reverse complement.
TATGTTACTTACGGAAGAGGAAGTACGAAAACAGATCTTGATGCTATTCAAAAAATTACAAAGTCTGTTACTGGTACAGCAATGAATTGGAAAGAATATAAGATGAGTCGATATGCTACTGTTGAAGAAAATATAAGAAACAATAAGTATATTGATGTTGATTATATGATTGAAAGATTTTATCAAGCTTTATCAAGTGATACTAATAGAAATGCGACTTCAAGAACAAATCTTAGAAAAATATATTATCATTACTTAAAGAGCGCTACTAATGACTTTGTGGATGATCCACTAGGAACTACTGTTGAAGTTAATCATATAAAAACAGCAGAAGAATTAGTACAAAAAATTAATGCTCAACCATATGGTTATTATGTATTAGATAATGATATTGATTTTTCTCATATGACAACTAATGTTACTAAAACATTTATGGGAAGATTAGATGGTAATGGACATAAAATTATTGGAAATACTTTACCTATCTTTAATAAAATAAGATATGGCTATGTAGGCAATATTCATTTTGAAAATACTGATATTCCAAAGAATATTAATAATGCAGGTGCTCTAACATATAGAGCTGAAATGAGTACTGTTGAAAAAATAAATGCTACTAACTTAAAGATGAACTTTGGTGGAAGAAATGATATAAGTTTAATTGGTGGAACAGTAAGTAATGTAATTACTAGAGATTGTACAGTAGAAAAACTTACTTATCATATTACTTCTGCAGAAGATATGGCTAAACTAAATGAAGATCCTAGTGGTATATTTATCATTGATAATGATATAGACTTTACAGGTAAAACATATAGTGAAGGTTCTGTAGTTACTGCTCAATTTAATGGTAAAATTAATGGTAATGGTCATACATTAAGTAATCTTACAAATGCAAGTTTATTTGCAAACTTTAGAGGAACTGCAGAAAACTTTAATATAAGAAACTTTAGTAATATTAGACCAGGAACTACTGAAAGTAACAACTATGTAGCAGCATTTGCTAAGCAAACATTTAATTCAACAGTAAAAAATGCTAAGTTTGAAAATATTACGTTATCTGGATATAATAATGTAGCTGTTGTATCAGGTATGGATGGTAGAGATAATGCTAACTCAATATTTGAAAATATTAGTATTAAAAATGCAAATGTAACAGGAACAGGCGTTTATGTATCAACATTTGTTGGTCGTAAATGGGGTGGTAAGATTGCTAATGTATTTGTTCATGGAAACCTAAATATCAGCTCCACAGAAAATGGTGGTCTAGTAGGATCACTACAACAAAATGGTGCAATAGTAGAAAATGTAATCACTGATGTTTCAATTACAAAAGATCATAATACTTATAATAATCTTTCTTCAGCTGAATTTAATGGCTCAATGATTGGTAATATATATAATACCCCAATTATTAAAAATTCAATCGCCTTTGGAAATATGATTGGTTACATAGGAAATGATGGAACTGAACTTAAACCATACAAATTTACTGGAGCTTTAGCTAATCAAATAATCACATCTATAATGAATTGCTATGAAATAGATGAAGAAAATGGTTCAAGTAGAGTTTCTGAAGAAACAGCAGGTAAATTAAATAGTATTTCAAGATCAAAACTAAATAAACAATTTTATAAAGATTTAGGATTTGATGAAACAATCTGGAATCTAGATAATCTTTCTGCTAAGGGGTATCCTGAATTAAGATAAAAAACTTAATGATCTGTCAGAATAAAGATATTTAAAACCTTGATTCAAAATTGAATTGAGGTTTTTTAATATAAAATAAAACTAAAAAGTACGACAGTACTTTCTTTTTTTAGAGAAAAAAATATGATACAATAAAATAGAAAAGAAGGGGATAAAATGAACAAAACGATTTTAGTAAATAAAGATAATAAAATTAAAGACTCTTACTTTAAAAACCTTGAACTAGTTAAAGCTAAAGATATAGATAATAATGACGTATTGGTAGAAAAAGAAACTTACAAAGCATTCAAAAATTTACAAAAATTTTTTAAAATTATGGATATAGATGTTGGGATAGATGGAGCTTACAGAAGTATTGAAGAACAAAAATTAATTTATAAAAAGTTTGAAAAAACATATGGAAAAGAATATACCGAAAGAATAGTAGCTGAACCTTATACTTCTGAACATCATACAGGTCTTGCGATAGATATAGCAATCAAAGTAGATGGTAAATATCCAAAAGATAATAATGAATTAGAAAGTCAAATATCATATTATGAAAATATTCATAAATACTTGAAAGATTTTGGATTTATTTTGCGATATCCAAAAGGTAAAGAGAATATTACAAATTATCCATATGAGGCGTGGCATATTAGATATGTAGGTCCAATAGTTGCCCATATAGTATATAAAAATAATTGGACATTAGAAGAATATTTAACAAATTTCAGTGGCCTTTTAGTTATAAATAAAGAACGTGATATGACCTCTTTTGATGTCGTTAATAAAATAAGTAAAATCTTTGGAATAAAAAGAGTAGGACATACAGGTACTCTTGATCCACTAGCAGAAGGAGTTTTGATAGTCGCTATTGGAAAGGCAACTAAAGTTGTAGAACTCATTACAGCCTCTTATAAAGAGTATATAGCAGAAGTTAAACTAGGTATAAGAACAGATACTCGTGATATAACTGGAAAAGTAATAAATAAGAAAAAATTTAATAATAAAAATAATTTAGAAGAAGTAATAAATAGTTTTAAAAAAACTTATATGCAAGAAGTTCCAATATATTCAGCAGTTAAGGTTAATGGAAAGAAATTATATGAATATGCCCGAAATAATGAAGAAATTACGCTCCCCAAAAAAGAAGTTACTATCAAAGAAATAGAATTATTAGAAAGTAAGAGTGATACATTCAAGTTTAGGGCATTAGTTTCAAAAGGTTGCTATATAAGAAGTTTAATAGATGATATAGGCATATCTTTAAATACCTATGCTACTATGACTTCTCTTAAAAGAACAAAACAAGGAAATATTAAACTAGAAGATGCATATAATTTATCTGATCTACAAAATAATAATTATAAACTTTATGAAATTGATGAATTATTAGATTACAAAGTAATAAAAGCAGACGAGGACTTAGCTCATAAATTAAAAAATGGTCAAACAATAAAAAATAACTTTAATATAGAAGATAGAGTTATATTTAAAGATAATGATAATAAATTAATAGGAATTTATGAAAAATCTGGAGATAATTTAAAAGTTTGGAAAAATTTCTTTGTAGAATAAGGATTTTTATGTTATAATTATATGCAGAAAGGAGTGGGACAGATTGTTCCACTTCTTGTTGTTTAGGAGGTGTTGTTTTGAAAGAGCAAGTCGCAAGTCTTGTAGATGATAGTTTAAAGGACTTAAATGTTTATGTATTGGATGCTTTTGTAAGCGAAGAAGAAGGAAAGCAAATATTTAATATTGTACTTGATAGTAATGAAGTAATAGACTTAAATAAGATTACAGATGCATCAAGAATCATCAACGATATTATGGATACTCATGAAGAAGTACTAGGAGATGTTGATGAATTGGATATTTATTCAAACGAGAAGGGAGTAGTAGAAAATGAATAGTAAAGAATTCAAAAAAGCTTTAGATAATATTGTAAAAGAAAAAGATATTGATCCAGAAGTAGTATATGAAGCTATGGAATTAGCACTTACTTCTGCTTATAAGAAAAATTTTAATTCAAAAACAAATGTAAAAGTTTTATTTGATCGTGCAACAGGAGAAATAAAAGTTTATTCATTCTTAACAGTAGTAGCAGATGATAAAATGACAAAAGAAGAATATGAAGATTATTTATTTGAACATTATACTGATGAAGATGAAGACGAAGAGGAAGAAAAAATTGTTGAAGGAGAAGATAGTGAAAAAAGTGAAGAACAAACACCATCATTCTTTAACCCAGAAACTGAAATCAAATTAAGTGAAGCAAAAAAACAAGATAAAACTCTTGAAATTGGAGACACTATTGATACTGAGGTTACACCAAAAGACTTTGGACGTGTAGCAGCATCTACTGCAAAACAAGTAGTAGTTCAAAAAATTAGAGAAGCAGAAAGAAATAGTATCATGGAAGAATTCGGTGATAAACAAGACGAGTTATTAATAGGTACAGTTGCTTTAGAAGATACTGATAATTACTTTATAGATTTAGGAAGAACAAATGGAATTTTACCTAAAAAAGATATTATCCCTGGAGAAAAAATAGAAATGGGATCTCAAATTAAAGTTTATGTATCAAAAGTAGATAATACTGGAAAAAATATGCTTATCTTATTAAGTAGAAGTCATTATGGATTTGTTAAAAGATTATTTGAATTAGAAATTCCTGAAATTAATGATGGGACAGTTATGATTTATAGTGTTGCAAGAGATGCGGGAGCAAGAAGTAAAGTAGCAGTTTATTCAGAAAATCCTGCAGTAGATCCAATCGGAGCTTGTATCGGAGAAAAAGGTTCTCGAATTGCAAGAATTATTGAAGAATTACATGGAGAAAAATTAGATGTTGTAAGATATGATAGTGATCCTGCAACATTTATTGAAAATGCCTTAGCACCAGCTAAAGATTTAACTGTTGCTATTACTGATCCTAAAAAACAAGAAGCTTTAGTAATAGCTGATGGAGATAATTTCTCATTAGCAATTGGAAAAAAGGGTCAAAATGCTCGTCTTGCTTCAAAACTTACTCATTATAATAAATTAGATATTAAAACTAGTGAGCAAGCAAGAGAAGCTGGAATTAATTTTAGATAAAAAGAAAAGAGGTGTTCAATTTGAAAACAAGAAAAATACCTTTAAGAACTTGTGTAGTAACAAAAGAACAATTACCTAAACAAGAATTACTAAGAATAGTAAGAACAAAAGAAGGAGAAATTCTAGTTGATGAAACTGGAAAGCTTAATGGTAGAGGAGCTTATATAAAAAAAGATATAGAAGTTTTAGAAAAAGCCATTAAATCTCATGCTTTAGAAAAAAAATTAGAATGTAAAATAGACGAAGCAGTTTATGAAAACATTAAAAAAGTTATTTCAAAATAAAAAAAGAAAAAGTGAGGTGAGTCTTTATGATGACTATAAAAGATTATGCAGAAGACGTTGGAAAGAGTATTGAGGAAGTCATTGAATTATGTAAGAAGGCAGGTATTGCTTATGAAGATGAAAATACTACTTTAGATGAAACACAAATTATTTTACTAGACAATTCACTTTCAGAAGATGGTGAAGCTCTAGATGATGAATACGATAATAGTTATGATGATGAAGTAGAAGATAAAGCAGAAGAACTTGCGCAAAATACTAAATTTGACTTAGATAACTCTACTTCATTTGAGAAAGTAAAACCAAAAGCAATAAAGAAAAATGAAACTACTAATAACAAAGCTTTCTTAAAAGAAAGAAAAAAGATGTACAAACATCGTGAAAAGCTACAAAGTAATGAATCAGTACAAGATGAAAATGTTATTCTTTATAAAGAAGGAATGACAGTTACAGAACTTGCTACATCTTTAGAAGTAGCACCAATTGAATTAGTTAAAAAACTAATGACTCTTGGCATTATGGCAAACATTAATCAAGCAATTGATTATGATACTGCTGAAATACTAATAGCTGACTATGATAAGGTCTTAAAAAAAGAAGAAACTGCAGATATTTCAAATTTTGAAAACTTCGAAATTGAAGATAAAGCAGAAGACTTAGTAGAAAGACCTCCAGTTGTCACTATTATGGGACATGTTGACCATGGTAAAACAACACTTTTAGACTATATTAGAAAGTCTACTGTTGCAAGTGGAGAAGCTGGTGGAATTACTCAAGCTATTGGAGCATACTCAGTAAAATGCAATGGTAAGCCAATTACTTTCATTGATACACCAGGACATGCAGCTTTTACAGAAATGAGAGCTCGTGGAGCATCAATTACAGATATTGTTATTATCATAGTAGCCGCTGATGATGGTGTTATGCCACAAACTAAAGAGGCAATTGATCATGCTAAAGCTGCTGGAGTACCAATTATTGTTGCAATTAATAAAATAGATAAACCAGAAGCTAATATTGAAAGGATTATGACTGGACTAGTAGAGAATGGACTTACTCCAGAAGAATGGGGTGGAGATATAGTAACAACTAAAATCTCTGCAAAAACAGGAGATGGAGTTTCTGAATTATTAGAAAATATTCTTTTAATTTCAGAAATGCAAGAGTATAAAGCAAATCCATCAAGATATGCATCTGGTGCAGTAATAGAAGCTAAAAAAGATAATAAAACAGGTTCAACTGCTACTTTATTAATTCAAAATGGAACTTTAAGAATTGGTGATCCAATAGTAGTAGGAAATTATTATGGAAAAGTACGTACGTTAAAAAATGATTTAGGACAAAATATAGTAGAAGCAACACCATCAACTCCAGTAGAAGTAACAGGTTTATCAGAAGTACCTAGTGCAGGAGATAAATTTATGGCTTTTGAATCAGAAAAGAAAGCTAAACAAATTTCTGAAGAAAGAATGCTTCGTTCTAAAGAACAAGACTCTAATTTAAGTGGCATGACTTTAGAAGATTTATTTGGAAGAATTCAAGAAGGCGTAAAAGAAATCAAAGTAGTACTAAAAGCTGATGTTAATGGATCTCTAGAAGCTGTTAAAAATTCTTTAGAAAAAATTGATGTTGAAGGTGTTAAGGTAAGTGTTATAAGAGGTGCAGTAGGTGCAATTACTGAAAGTGATGTAGTACTAGCTTCAGCTTCTAATGCCATCATAATTGGTTTCAATGTACGTGGAAGTAGTAAAACAATTGATACTGCTAAGCAATATGGTATAAGTATCAAAACATATGATATTATCTATAAAGTTGTAGAAGATATGGAAGCTGCAATGAAAGGTATGCTAGAACCAATTTATGAAGAAAAGGTAACTGGATCTTTAGAAATAAGACAAATCTTTAAATTTTCTAAGGTTGGGCTTATAGCTGGGTGTCACGTATTAACAGGAACAGTTAAAAATGGAGAAAAGGCAAGAATTATCCGAGATGATGTAGTGGTATACAATGGATCAATCAAAACTCTTCAACATGAAAAAGATCAAGTTAAAGAAGTTAAGAAAGATATGGACTGTGGTCTTACTCTAGAAAACTGTCAAGATTATAAAGAAAACGATATAATTGAAGTATATAATTTAGTAGAGATTAAAAGATAAATAAGGAGGGCTAATGATGGCAAACTTAAAAATAGAAAGATTAAATCATGCTTTTCAAGAAGAAATAAGTATTATTCTAAATAGAGAGATAAAGGATGAAGACTTACATTTTGTTACTATTACAGGTGTAGACACTACAAGTGATTTAAGCTTTGCAAAAGTTTACTATACAACTCTTGATATGACAAAAAAAGATTTAGTTGCAGAAAAACTTTCTAAAGCTGCATCATTTATTAGAACAGAACTTGCAAAAAAAGTAGAAGTCAGACATACTCCAGAATTAAAATTTATATTTGATACTTCAATTGAATATGGTGAACATATAGAAAGTATAATTGAAAATTTAAAAAAGAATAACTAAAAAAGTTATGAAGGATTTATATGAAAAAAAGAATAAAAAAGCAAATTTTTGGATTTTCTGATGACAGTTGGATGTATATATTATTACTTTCAACGCTTGTAATTTTAGGAGAATCTTTAAAAAGTTATACATTTATGTTTAATAAAGTTGAATTAACTTACTCGCTTATTTTATTACCCGTAATATTTTTGCTAACAAATTATATAACTAAAAAATATGATTTTCAAACAACAATATGCGCAATTAGTGCATCAGCTTGTATTAATGTAATTTTTATTTATATGATAAATTTTGCACTTGGAAGAAGTGCTAATCTAATGACTGTTGGCGGTGGATTTTGCAGTTATGTAATTGCTCAACTAATGAACTTGAATATTTATAAATTTTTACTTGAAAATACAAAATCACCAATAATGCTTATAATTTTAAACTATATATTTTCTTTAATAGTATTTTATATGTTTTATACATTATTAAATTTAAATATTTTAGTAACAGATACATATTGGAAAGGTTATTTTACAACAATATTTATTCAGACATTGGAATGTATAATTTTATCAATTATAGATAAAAAAATAAAAAAAGGCTTAGAAAAATAGATGTTTTATTAAACATCTATTTTTTGTATATGTAAATTTACATAAATAAAACCACTAGGTTAATCTAGTGGTTTAAATAATTCTCTAATATCTATATTTAAAACTTCAGCAAATTTCCAAATTGTTCCTAAACTAAAAGTTTGTTTATAATTTGGACTTTCAATATTCATAATAAATCCTTCACTATAATTACATTCCATAGCAAATTTAGCAATAGATAAGTGCCTTAATTTTCGCAATCTTTTCAGATTTTGCCCAACAAGATAATAAACATAATTTTCATCTGTTATCTTCATGTCCAGCACCTACCTTTCACTTAATATTATTTTCTCATTAATTTTTAAAAATATTCTCACTCATTCGGTGAAACTTGTGATATACTAAAATTAGGAGGAATATAATATGTATAAAAATAAAAATAAAAATCAAAGAAAATTAATAATTTTATTTCTACTTGTAGCTATATCAGGTATATCAATAGGACTTGCAACGTTCTCTCAAAGCTTAACTATTAGAAGTTCAACTAATGTTAAGCCTAATCCCGAAAATTTAAAAATATCAATATCTAACAGATTATCGGAAACTCAGTCTATTCACATTGATCCAGTATTTGATATAGAGTCAGTTCCAGAAGGAGACCCAATTCCTGCACTACCAACGGCAGTTCCAGCTGTTATTTCAGGTAATACTATTTCAAATATTAATGCAAATTTTACAGAGCCTGGACAAATAGTAACTTTTAATTTTTATGTTAATAATGTAGGAAAATATAAAGTTTATGCAAATAATTTTAGATTTTTAAGCGATCACCCAAATAATGCTTATACGACAGGTGCAAAATGTACAGCTAAAGAAGGTGCAACAGATGCACTAGTACAAGAAGCATGTAAATGTATTAATGCGGGAGTAGTTCAAGAAATAACAGATGATAATTACATGGATACTCTAGGTTTTACAAAGATGGAATTAGAGCCAGGTCAATCTAGTAAAAAGGTTAGTATAATCGTTGTATATTCATCTAGCTGTGAGCGTGCAGATGGACCTTTTGATGTAGAAATAGCTGATTATCAAGTAGAATTCTCAACAGTAAAAAAATAAATACTTTACTTTTGAAAATGACTATAAAATTATTAATTAACATATTATAAAAAAAACTTAGAATTACTAAATTTCTTTTTTTTAATTATTCTACAAAAATATTTATTAAAGCATTATAATATAATCAATTATATATAAAAAGTAAAAAAACTAGCTGTTATGAGGACCATTTAGCTTTATTTGCAAATTAACATACTTAATATTATATATGAAGCCAATTCTTCAAATAACATAGCAGATAGACCATTTAGAGTAGAAATAGATGATATAATAATTAATCTGTCTTCATTACCTAAGTCTTAAAAATGAATGAAAAAAACTATAAAATGAACTGCACCTCTTAGAGTAGAAATCAAATAAAAAAACAGTTCAAGAAAAATGATATAATACACTTCCGAAAGGAGTTGTATTTTTCTATAGCAAAAGAAGGCCAAAAATTTAATAATTATATATTTGATGTTAAAAAAGTGATTTTAGATTAATATAAAGAAAAACACAATATAAAATATTTTTCAGCAAAATATAATATCCTATCTGGAACTATAAAAACATGGACTTCTAAACGAAATCATCTAAAAAAATATATTGGGCAAGGACAAAAGCGTGGTAGAAAAAAAGAATCTAATTAAACCAAAGATGATTGGAGAGAAAGATATGAGATATTAAAAAAATACAAGGTCTTCCTCCAGGCACAACGAGAGAGAAAGTAACATTTATAAATTTATATAGGAATAATTATAAACTTACTAACATGTGTACCGTACTTAATATAAGTCCAAAAACCTATTATAAGTATAGAAATAAGAAAGATCCTGACTATGTGTTTATTTGATAATTAAAGCAATAATAATAGAAAAAATACAATCTAATGGCAGAATATATAAGAAAATCAAAGATTAAGAAAAAGAGAAAAATAACTTTTCTCTTTTTAATATACTGGTTTTTTATTTGATGTCTCCTAAATGGGATTCACATTAAAAATATAGTGTTTTTCTTTAGAAAATAAATCCAAGGGCTATTATAGATGAAACAATAGATATTGTATTATGTAATGCATGCAAAGCATAAGAAGAAAATATTGTATCAGTATCCCAGTAAGCTAGGGCAAAAGCTCCTCCTAAGAAACTATAAGGAATAATATATAAAATATCAGTCCAATTATTTATAGAAAATATAACATGCATTGAACCAAATACTAATCCAGTCACAATTGTAAATAACCATTTATTTTTAAATAAATTTCTAAATGCTTTTCTAAATACCATTTCTTCTGTAAATGGAGCAATAATGCCTGCATCAATTACCATCATCCAAGGAAGATATGTTATATATGACTGAACAATTTGTTCATTATTTGCAGTTCCACCTTTTGTAAAAAAAAGACCAATAATTAAATTAGAAATAATCATTCCAATTAAGCCTACAAACCAATATTTAATTGCTATATCTAAATTATCAGATATTTTTGCTTTAAACTTTTGAAAATCTTTAATTAAATCTTTTCTATAAATCATAAATAATATTAACATAAGTATTAAATTTTTAAATGTATCCAGTATCACCGTCATTGAATTGCTTATTGATTTTAAACCAAAAATCTTAATTGGAATTAACTGAGCAAAGTCTATTAAAAAAAATAGTAAAAATATAGATATTAACTTTACAATTTTTATAATAAATTCTTTATTTTTTTTATAATCATCTTTTATTAAATTTAACATTTTCTCACCAATATGAATGTATCACAAATTAGTAAAAAATTAAAGTCAGTTTATTTAAAATAATTTTTTAGATATTTTTAAAATAAAATTTACTTGCCAAAATATTAATTTAATAGTATAATACTATTGCTTACCGATTCTAGGTTAAAAGAATTTCCGACTTTTTACTTAGTACTGGTGGATATTAAAGAAAGGAAGTGTTAATAATGGCATTAACAAAAGAAGAAAAAGCTAGTATCATTAAAGAATTTGCTAAGAATGAAAAAGATACAGGTTCTGCAGAAGTTCAAATAGCAATTCTTACAAAAGAAATTAATGATCTAACAGAACATTTAAAAGTTCATAAACACGATTATCATTCAAACAGAGGTCTTTTAAAGAAAGTAGGACAACGTAGAAATATGTTACAATACTTAGCTAAGAAAGATATTCAAAGTTATCGTGAAGTTATTAAAAAATTAGGATTAAGAAAGTAGACACAATATTTAGTGTCTATTTTTTTATTTAAAGGTGAAAAATGGATAAGAAAAAAATTTATATCGGATACAATAATAATATTGAAAGATGTCTTTTATACAAAAAAGATGATAAAACTTATATTGATTTAGAAAATTCAAATGTATATAAACACAATGATTTAATACTAGAAAGTTTAATTTCTTACAATAAATTGGTAAGTTGTAAAGGTATTTCATTTAAAAATAATATTAAAAAAAATTTTCAAAAAAGCGAAAATGAAAATATACCACTAAATGAAGTTTTTATTGGTGATATAAGAGAAGTGGTTAAAATTTCAAATATAAGAGAAAGCAAAAATAAAGTTGATGTGACTCCTTTTTATCAGTTAATGTATGCATATTGTATGCCTGGATTATTTTTTAATGAAAAAGTTTATATGCCCGAGAGCGTTATTTATGATTGTCATTCTAAAATAATATTACCTGATAGATTATTAAGGAGAACAAGCACTCCATATGATGAAAAATTTAATTATTTTGATCTTTTAACTGGTGATTATTATCCATATAATGATAAAATGTTAAAAAAAGGTGATATAATAATAACTGGAAATATAAAATCATTTAAAGAAGAATTCAATATAAATGCAAATCTTTTTAATAATAATGAATTAAGCAAAAAGAAAATATTAAGTATTTATATGGAAAATAAATTAAAATAATAACAAAAAGAGGTGTAAAAATGACAAAAAAAGTGTTTGAGTTTGATTTTCATGGAAGAAAAATAGTAGTTGAACATGGAGAACTAGCAAAACAAGCAGATGGTTCTGTTTTAGTAAGATATAATGACACAGTAATATTAACAGCAGCAGTTGTTTCTAAAACTGTTAATTTATTATCAGATTTTTTTCCACTAACAGTTAACTATCAAGAAAAATTATATTCAGTAGGTAAAATTCCAGGAGGATTTATTAAAAGAGAAGGAAGACCAAGTGAATCTGCAACACTTGCAGCTAGAATGATAGATCGTCCTATGCGTCCTTTATTTCCGGAAGGATTTAAAAATGAAGTACAAATAATATCAACTGTATTATCTGTTGATCAGGATTGTTCACCAGAATTAACAGCTATGTTTGCATCTTCTTTAGCAACTTCTATTTCAAAGATTCCATTTAATGGACCAATAGCTGGTGTAAAAGTAGGTAGAGTAGATGGTGAATTTATTATAAATCCAACTCCAGAAGAGTTAGAAAAATCTGATTTAGATTTAACTGTTGCAGGAACTAAAGAAGCTATTAATATGGTAGAGTCTAGTGCTAAACAAGTAGATGAAGATGTAATGTTAGAAGCATTAATGTTAGGTCATAGCGCTGTAAAAGAACTTATTTCTTTCCAAGAAGAAATTATCAAGGAAATAGGTGTTGATAAAATGGAATATGAAACATTGACTCCAGAACCTGAAATGATTGAAAGAATTAAATCTCTTGCAACTGACAAAATGGATAAAGCATTACGTATTAAAGAAAAATTAGAAAAGTATGCTGCAGTTGATGCAATAAAAGAAGAAATAATTGAACTTTATACTAAAGAAAATGAAAATATTTTAAAAGAACAAGAATTAAAAGAATTACTTGTAAAAGTAAATATGGTTTTAAGTGATGTTGAATATGAGATATTTAGAAGTATAGTAGTTAAAGAAGGCTTACGTGCAGACGGTAGAAAAATGGATGAAATAAGGCCATTATCAACTGATATTGATATTTTACCAAGAACTCATGGTTCAGCATTATTTACTCGTGGAGAGACTCAAAGCTTATCAATTACTACATTAGGTGCTCTAAATGAACATCAAGTTATAGATGGTTTAGGATTAGAAGATCAAAAAAGATTTATGTTACACTATAACTTTCCTCAATTCTCAGTAGGAGAAACTGGAAGATATGGTGCTCCTGGTAGAAGGGAAATTGGTCATGGTGCTTTAGGAGAAAAAGCGTTAGCACAAGTAATCCCATCAGAAGAAGAATTTCCATATACAATTCGTGTAGTTTCTGAAATCTTAGAATCAAATGGTTCATCATCACAAGCAAGTATTTGTGCTGGATGTATGTCTCTTATGGCTGCAGGAGTACCAATTAAAGCTCCAGTTGCAGGAATTGCTATGGGATTAATTACTCATGATGATGATTATACTATTCTAACAGATATTCAAGGGATGGAAGATCACTTAGGTGATATGGACTTTAAAGTTGCTGGAACAGAAAACGGAATTACAGCTCTTCAAATGGATATCAAAATAAAAGGTATAACTGAAAAAATATTAAAAGAAGCTTTAGCTCAAGCAAAAAAAGCTCGTATGCAAATATTAAATGTAATAACTAAACAAATTAAAGAGCCAAGAAAAGAAGTTTCAAAATATGCTCCAAAAATGTTAACATTCAAAATAAACCCAGCCAAAATTAAAGATGTAATTGGTAAAGGCGGAGAAATGATTACTAAAATTATTTGTGAGGCTTCTAATGTTACAGAAGTAACAAATATAAATGCAGTAAAAGTTGAATTAGAAGATGATGGACGTGTAATTATTTACCATTCTGATCAAGAAATAATAAATAAAACAAAAGAAATGATAGAAAATATAACTCGAGAAATTGAAGAAGGAAAAATATACGAAGCGAAAGTAGTTAAACTAGAAGAATTTGGATGTTTCGTACAATTATGGCCTGGATGTGAAGGTCTAGTACATATATCTCAATTAGATAGAGAAAGAGTAGAAAAAGTAGAAGATGTGGTTTCTATTGGTGACGAAATAATAGTTAAAGCATTAGGTCCAGATAAAAAAGGACGTCAAAATTTTTCTCGTAAAGATGCTCTTCCTAAAAAAGAGGTAAAAGAAGATAAAGAAAAGGTTCAGTAATGAATCTTTTTTTCATATACTTAATCAGGTGATAATAATGAAAAATAAAATATTGAAAATAATATCTGCAATAAGCTTAATGGTATTTAGTTTTTACTATACTAATAAATCAATAGATTTAATAAGACATACTGATCCTATCATGAAAAAAATTGAATCATCTAAAGACAAATTTGAAATAAAAGCAACTAATGCCAAAATACAAGAAAATAAAATTATTCCTGGAACTAAAGGTAAAAAAGTAGATGAAAATAAATCATATTCAAAAATGAAAAAATATGGCGCCTACAATGAATCTTTAACTACTTTACAAAGCGTCAGTCCTATAGTTTCAATAAGTAATCATTTTGATAAATATGTAGTTAGAGGTAATGAATCCAAAAAACAAATAAGCTTAATTTTTAAAATAGATAGTAGTGAAACATTAAATCTTATAACAAATTACTTGGATAATGAAAAAATACCTGCCACTTTATTTCTAAATGAAGAAATAATAGATAATAATATTGAAAAAATAAAAAAATTAAATAACTATCAAGTAGAACTTTATTTTAATAAAATATCTCAAGTGGACATTTCTGCATCAAGTAATTATTTACATAGCATAACAGGAGTTCCAAATAAATATTGCTATACAGAAGAAGAAAATGATGAATTATTAAAGATATGTAAGAAATATAAAATGCATACGATTATTCCAAATCTTGTTCTATATAAAAATCCATCTAAAACAATTAGAGATGATTTAAATAATGGATTTATTATTTCAGTTGAGTTAACTAGTGAAGTAAAAAAAGAATTAGATTATATAATTAATTATATAAGAAGTAAAGGCTATTCATTTCAAAGATTAGATACGTTATTACAAGAATAAAAAATATTTATCTATTTATACCTTGCAAAAAAAAATATATATATAATAAGGATAATAGAGGTGTAAAATGAGAACAATAAGACAAAAAAACAATATAAAAATAGGAATCCTTGTTCTTGCAATAGGATTAATGTCCATAGCCTTTGCAACATTCTCATCTAATTTAAGTATAAAATCAAGTACCACAGTATCACCAAATCCAGATAATTTTCAAGTACTAGCATCAGCATCTGAGACTAGTACAAGTGATAATAATATAACTCCAAGAATAGGTAAATTAGGAGCGTATGCCGAAACAGTTCCTCTTACTCAAACTGGAAGCATTGCTGTTATTGAAAATGGTACAAAAAAAATAACTATAAGTAATGTTTCGATGACACTAGATACTCCAGGACAAGAAATTGATTATGAATTTTATCTTCATAACACTGGTAAATATAAAGTTTATTTAAAAAGATATTATGAAGATAACTCAACAAAGAAATGTACACCATTAGAAGGTACAGATACAGAATTAACTAAAAAGGTTTGTTCTAAGATAGATATGGACTGGTTTTTTAAAAATGATCAAGGATGGCAGTGGTTTTCAGGAGATAAAAAAAACATTTATCTTGATCCTGGCGACAAAATGAAAATTCAGATTAGGTTTTTATATTCTCCAAATGATAATGTTAGAACGGATGGGCCATTTAGTATAGAATTTATGAATCAAGGTATAAGTTTTTCAACAGCTATGTTTGAATAGTACTTTACAATAAATATTTCAAAAATAAGAGTAAAATTGCTCTTATTTTTTCATGTTTTTAAAAACATAAGTCTCTTTTTTGCTTTGCTTAAATAATAAACTTATAGTATACTTATAAATAGGGTGAAGTATATGTACTTAAAGGAAATAACTGCGACTGGATTTAAATCTTTTGCAGATAAATTAAATATAAAATTAGACGGTAAAATTACATGTATAGTAGGTCCAAATGGTTCAGGAAAAAGTAACGTAGTAGATGCAGTACGTTGGGTTTTAGGAGAGCAATCAGTTAAGTCTCTACGTGGTGAAGGATCTATGTCAGATGTTATTTTCTCAGGTAGTAAAAGTAGAAGTCCACTAAATGTCGCAAGTGTAGAGTTAGTATTTGATAATTCTGATCACTTTTTAAACGTACCATATACTGAAATTTCAATAAAAAGAAGAGTATATAGAAGTGGTGAAAATGAATATTTTCTAAATGGGGAAAGATGCAGACTAAAAGACATAAATGATTTGTTAATGGATTCAGGAATGGGTAAAGAATCATTTAATATTATTTCTCAAGGTGAGGTTGATAGAATACTATCATCTTCTTCCCAAGAAAGAAGAATAATTTTTGAAGAAGCCTCAGGTATCTTAAAATATAAGAAAAGAAAAGAAGAAGCTTTAAGAAAATTAGATAGAACTCATAATAATATTGATAGAGCAAACGATATAATTTTAGAATTAGAATCACAAATAGCACCATTAAAAGAACAAAGTGAAAAGGCAAAAGAATATTTAGAAAATAAACAAGGGCTTGATAAATATGAAGTTGCTTTACTAGCTTATGATATTGAAAATTATAATTCTGAGTTAGAGTCAGATAAAGCAAAAAAAGAAAAACTAGATAAAGAAATAATTACTATTTCTAATGAAACTTCAAAAAATGATGTAAAATACTTAGAAGATAATAATAAATTAGAAAAACTAGAAAATGAAAAAGCAACTCTTAATAGAGAGCTTTTAACAACAGCACAAGAAGTTGAACGTATAAACGGAGAGAAAAATCTTTTAAAAGAAAAAAGTAAAACAACAAAAGAAGAGGAAGAAATAAAAGAAGAAATTCGTATACTATTAGAAAATAAATCACTAGTAGAAGGCAATATTGAAGTTTTAAAAGAGGATATAAAATTATTAGTAAATGATGGAGCAAAAATAGAAGAAAGAGAAAATAATGAAGAAGTTGACTTGAAAAAGATTAAACAGAAAAAAGTAATGTTGACTAGCGATTATTCTTCACATGACAGAGATTTAATATCTATAAGACATAAAGTTGATAGTTTAAAAACAGAAATAGAACAAGGTGGAGATATGCCAAATAGTGTTAGATCTGTTTTAAATGCTACACAACTAAATGGAATTTATTCAACAATAGGAAATATTTTACAAACAAATGATGAATATACTAAAGCTTTAAACGTTGCTATTAGTTCCAATAAAAATTTTGTAATTACTAAAGATGAAGAATCTGCCAAAAAAGCAATTGCCTTTCTAAAAGATAATCATTTAGGAAGAACTACATTTTTTCCTCTTACAGTAATTGAGTCAAGATATGTTGATCAAAATACTTTAAATATCTTAAAAAAAGAAAATGAATTTAGAGGAATTTTATCAGATTTAGTTACATATAACCCAAAATATAAAAATATAATTGAAAATCAATTAGGAACAGTTTTAATCGTTAATGATATAGACTCCGCAACAAGAATTGCTAAATTAATAAGAAATAGATATAAAATTGTTACTTTAGATGGCGATGTTGTAAATGTTGGTGGATCTATGTCTGGAGGATCAATTTATAAATCAACCAGTATTATTTCTTTAAAACAAGATTTAAAAAATCTAAAAGCTAAAGAAGAATTGTTAATTAAAGAGCTTGAAGAAATATCAAAAGAGTCTAAAGAATTAGACAAAGAAATAGAAATAAAAGAAGATAAGTTATTTCAAATATCAAAAGAAAAAATAGCTTTAAAAGAAAAATATGATACTAAAGAAAACGAATTAAATAAATTAAAAGACAAACTAATTTCAATGAATAAAGAGTGGGAAACTCTAAACTCTATAAATGATAATTCAATATCACAAAAAGAACAAGAACTTATTGCTTTATATCATGAAAAAAATGCCAAGAAAATGCAAATAGAGCTTAGAATAGAAGCTTTAACCAAAGAAACATCTGAATTAAAGGAAAAAATAGAAAGACAACAAGCAGAAGAAAAATTAAAAAATTCTAATTTAAGGGCTTTAGAAAAAGAAGCAAATGATTTAAGTATAAATATATCCAAAATAGATTTAAAACTTGATAGTATGTTAAATACACTAAATGAAGAATATGAATTAACATATGAAAAAGCAAAAAATGATTATAAATTAGATATTGAACCAGATGAAGCAAGAATAAAAGTAAATACTTATAAAGCTAATATCAAAAGAATAGGAATGGTAAACTTAGATTCTATTGAAGAATTCGATCGAGTAAATACAAGATATGAATTCTTAGAAAATCAAAAAGAAGATCTTTTAAAAGCCGAAACAACATTACTTGATATAATGAATGAAATGGATGGAGTAATGGAAGAAGAATTTCAAAAAACATTTGAACAAATAAGATTTGAATTCCAAAGTGTATTTAAAGAATTATTTAACGGTGGACAAGCAGATCTAAAATTAACTAATCCAGAAAATATCTTAACAACAGGAATAGAAATAGTTGCTTCTCCTCCAGGTAAGAAATTAACAACAATTTCACTATTGTCAGGTGGAGAAAAAACTCTAACTGCTATATCACTTTTATTCGCAATTCTTAATGTAAGAACAGTCCCATTCTGTCTATTTGACGAAGTTGAAGCTGCTCTTGATGAGGCAAATGTTTCTCAATTTGGTAAATACCTAGATCATTATAAAGACAAAACTCAGTTCTTAATAATTACTCACAAAAAGAAGACTATGGAATATGCCAAAAACTTATATGGAATAACAATGCAAGAATCAGGCGTTTCAAAACTTGTAAGTGTTAAATTAGAAGATAGAGAAGAGGTACTATAAGCTAGATAAATTCTAGCTTTTTTGATTGCTATAAAAAAAATTTATTTGATATAATTTATTATAGTAGAGGTGTATATATGAGAACAATAAGACAAAAGAAGATGATCAGACTATGATTATTAGTAATGATAATAAGTGGACTAACTATTGGTTTTGCAGCTTTTTCTAATACATTAAATATTAAATCAAGTACAACTGTAAAACCTAATCCATCGAATTTTAAAGTCGTATTTTCATCATAAGAAACAGAAGTAAAGACTGATTCAGTTGCTGCTAGCCAACTTACTAGTAATGTAAGTTATGCCTCTTTTGCTTCAATAGATCATTCAAAAGCAAATCCTACTATTTCAGGCATCAATGTTAGGTTTACTAAACCTTCTTCTGATCAATTATATTATTATTTTTATATCCATAATATTGGAGAACTGACAGCCTATTTAAAAAAAATAAATTTTAAAAATATTGATGGAGAGTCAGTATCTAAAAAATGTATTGCAGGAGAGGGGACTACTGATAGTTCAACAATCTTGTGAAAAAATAAAAGTAATGACGGGAATTAGAGATTTAATGGGGCCAGTTGCTTATCCTTATAGTGCAACGTTTAATAAAAAAGAATACGCTATTTTAAAGAATAGTCATGTTCGACTTTCTATCACATTAACTTATACTGATATTTATGTAGATGGACCATTTGAAGTTCAATTTGGAGATATTGAAATGATATTTGATTCAATCGAACCTAAAATTTAATTTATAGCATATAAAGCATTAATTACTTTATATGTTTTTATTTTTTTATATCACATTATAAATAATTTGAGGTATAATAAATATCAAATTTTAGAGGAGAAATGTTTATGAAAGATGTAAGAATAATTCAAAAAGCTTTAGAACAATTAATTCCAACTTCATCAAAAGTATTTATTGTAGGTCATGATTATCCAGACTATGATGCACTTTCATCAGCTATTGGTCTCCAGGCTTTATCATCTTTTTTGGGGAAAGAAGCATACATTGTAATAAATGATACCGAAATGCCAGTTGGAGTAAGAAAAATAAAAAATGGCGTCGCTAAAAGATATAATATTATTAATAGAGAAATAGCTTTATCTTTAATTGATGAGGCATCTCTTCTTATTCTTACAGATGTAAATAAATCTAATATGATTTCATTAGGAGAAGACAATAATAGATTTGATACAACGGTAATAATTGATCATCATAATGCTTCTGCATCTACTGTTAAAACTCCTTATAAATATATTGATTTAGATGCATCAAGCGCTTCTGAAATAGTAGCCGAAACTATTCTTCTAACAGAACCTAGTATTTTAACTCAACAATTAGCCAGTTTTCTCTTAACAGGTATAGCACTAGATACTAATAAATTTCAAAATAAAGTTACAGATACTACTAATAAAGTAATCCAGGACTTGATTGCACATGGAGCAAGTCCAACAGTTATTCAAAAACTTCTATCAATTGGATTTGAACATAATGAAAAGATTAAAAACTTGGTAATTAATAATACTGTAATTAGACAGTTAGGAGCAGATGAATCAGAAAGACATGTTGCTTTTACACTTAATAGAACTTCTCCAACGGAACAATATTTAAGAGAAGAATTAGCAATAGCAGCAGATGAATTATTAAGTACTAAAGCAGAAGCTGCATTTTCAATAGGCTATACTACTCCTGATGTAATAACAGTTAGTGGTCGAAGTAAATGTGATATTGATGTATCAGAAATACTTTCCACTATAGTCGGATTAGATGGAGGAGGTAATAGAACTAGTGCAGGAGCAAGAACTTCTTCGGCTACTGTATTTGATGTAGAAGAAAAAATATCGGAAAGAGTACAAAATTATTTAAAATGCAAGCACAAAAGTAAAACACTAGATGGTCGATAAGTCATATAGTGTTTTCTAATTGCTTATAAATATTTTTTTTATATATAATTATACATCAGGGTGATAATATGAAAACTTTATATCAAAAGAAAATGGTAAAAATAGGAATACTAGTTATGATAATAGGTGGACTAACTATAGGGTTTGCTACTTTTTCTAATACATTAAATATTAAATCGCAAACTAATATTACACCAAATTCAGATAATTTCCAGATTACAATCTCAGGATTAATTTATAACGAAAATGAAATGCCAATGCAACCATCTACTTTTGGAAATAATGTTTCTGCAACAACTACCACAATTTCAAATTAAGAAAATAAGTCATCTATAGCTAATATAAATGTAACTTTTTCTGCACCTAGCGAAAATGCCCACTATTATTTTTATGCACATAATACAGGATTAATAGCTGCATATTTTAAAGGTGCTGTATTAAAGATTGGTGATTCAAATTCCAGCATAAAGTGTACAGCAAGGAATGGCGCAACAGATGCATTAGTGCAAGCTGTATGTAAAAATATAAAAGTAACATTAGCTTTTAGAGGGAATAATAACACAATGTCGTATGCTATTAACAATAATAACTTAAATGAAAAGATTCTAAAAGGATCAAATCTTTGGCTTTATATTGATATAAAATATGAAGGAAGTGCTAGAGCAGATGGCTCATTTGATATAGAAATAGGTGATGCAGAATTCTTGTTTTCATCAGCTTCTTCATAGAATAAAAAAGTAACAGACTTATTAGTTCTGTTACTTTCATTTTATATAGCTCTATAAATATCTTTATCCTTAAATGGATTTTTCTTATCTATATGATCCATAAATAAAATTCCATTTAAATGATCCATTTCATGTTGGAAACAAATTGCAAGTTCTTCTCTTGCACGTACATGAATTTTTCTTCCTTCTATGTCATATCCTTCCATTGTAACTCTTGCATATCTTGGAATAATTCCATCAACATCACGATTAACACTAAGACAGCCTTCACCAGCTTCAACATAAATCTTTTCTACTGAATTACTAATGATTTTTGGATTAATTAAGACATAGGTTTCAAATTCACCTGGATCTAATTCATTAACAACTACAAAATATCTTTTTGCTATACCAAGCTGAATTGCTGAAAGACCCATTCCTGGGCGTAAATCATATTTTTCACTAAGCTCTGGTATTTGACTATTTCTTAAAAACTCAATCATTTCTTCAATTGTTTTTTTCTCTTTTTCAGAAAGAGGAAATTCTACATCTTTACTTACCAGTCTTAATCTTTTATCTTTTTCATCTAATATATCTTTCATTTTTAACATATATACGGCCTCGCTTCAACTAATATTTTATCACTAAAACTTTGGTTTTTAAAGTCTCCATTAAAAGCAGGTATATTATACTAAAAAATACAAATTTTGTCAAAAAAAGAAAAGATGTATAAGAATTAACTTATACATCTATAAAATTAAGCAGCCCATCTAGTACCTAAAACAATTACTAAAAGAATAAATAAAACTAAAATTATAGCGTAAATAGAGTTATTATTATTAGAAGTATTGCCACAAGACATAGGGTAATATGGTACTTGATAATTAGAGCAGCAATTAGTGCCACCACCGTAGTAATACATAAACTTGCCTCCTTTACTTAATCTAATATAAAATATGTAAATTTACAAAAAATGTTAATAAAATAAATCTACCCTTTAAAAATATTATATAATTATGTTATTATTAAAGGTAGAAGGGAAGATGGATATGAAGAAAATTTTCAAGTATATTGATAAACCACTTTTAGTTGTTACAATATTTTTATTTATACTTGGAATTATAATGATATTCTCAGCTTCCAACGTAACAGCATATATGACACAAGAAAAAAGTCCTTATAATTACTTTATTAAACAAGGAATTTTCTTAGCAATTGGCTTTATTGCATCTTCTATAATATTAAGATTTTCCTCTAAAACGTATGGTAAATTTTCTTATCTTTTGATGCTTGGCGGGATAACTGCACAGGCACTTCTACCTATATTTGCACCTATTAGAAATCAAGCACGTAGTTGGTATGTAATTGGTCCTTTTACACTACAGCCATCAGAATTTATGAAAATAATTAGTATAGTATTTCTTGCTTATTATTATGAAAAGAATAAAGGAAAACTTAATACATATGTAAAAAGTTTATTTCCAATAGCAATATGCTTAATTAGTGCCTTTTTAATATATATAGAACCTGATTTAGGAACGATGATAATTTATGGTTCAATTGTAGCATGTATATTTTTATCTCAACCCATTAATAGTAAAATAAAGTTGAAAACAATATTTTTAGGAATGGGTGTAGTAATACTTGCGCTTCTTTTCTTATTAGGAACTGGTAAAGGCTTTTTACTTGATAGGCAAGAGCAAAGACTTCATCTTGGAAGTCCATGTGAAAAATTACTAACAACAGGTAATCAAATTTGTAATGGATATATTGCAATTAACAATGGTGGTCTTACAGGAGTAGGCCTAGGTAATTCTACACAAAAATATTTATATTTACCAGAACCATATACTGACTTTATTTTTTGTATAATAATCGAAGAATTAGGCCTTTTAACTGGACTAGCAATAATTGTTATGTATATGTTTATTCTTTGGAGAATTTTACTAATTGGAAGAAAATCTAGTACTGATAGGGGAGCAACTATTTGCTATGGTGTATCCATTTATATATTTATACATATAGCAGTTAACTTATTAGGTTTATTTGGATTAATTCCAATGACTGGAGTACCATTACCATTTATGAGCTATGGTGGAAGCTTTACTCTATGTCTCATAACTGCATTAACATTAGTTCAAAGAATAAGTATTGAAAACTCAATGGCTAAAAAAGAAGGTAATAATTAATGCCAACAACAGTAATACATGAAATAGTAGCTAAAAAAATATCTGATAAATATCCTTATTTAGATAATTATGATTTTTATTTTGGCTCTATCGCGCCAGACGCAGTAAACTTAGAAGGATTTGCAGAAAAAAGCCTTAGATGGAATGCCCATCTAAGAGACAGTAACTTAGAAACTTGGAAAAAGAATATAATAGATTTTTATAATCACGAAGAAAAATCTTTATTTTCAAAAGGATATATTATTCATATAATGACTGATATAATCTATGATCAATATATTTATGATGAAGTAATTGAAAAAATCGAAAAATTAAATGTAGAAAATCCACATAGATATATGACTAAAGAAATGGATACATTTGGTAACAATAAAAATCATTTATACGTTATTAACTGTTTAAAAAATAGTAACCAAACTTTTGAAATCAGAAACATTTCTAAAGAATTGTTATCTAAATGGAAAGAAAAAATAATAAATCAGAAATTAGAAAATAGAACTTCAGCTTATATAACCGAAGAAGTAATTGATAAACTGTTTTTACTAACAACAAAAGAATTAGAAAAATATAATGTTATTTAAAATCTTATTTTAATAATTAAAGAAAGGACGGTTTAATATGCACTTAAAAAAGTTAATTACAAGTAAAAATGTTTCAGTATTAATTATTATGTTTGTAATGACAATAAGCCTTGCTTATGCATCTTTTAATAGTGTTTTAAATATAACTGGAACAGTGGCCGATGTCCGTATAAAACAAGATATAAGAATAACAGGAATAAGAGTAAATGGAGTAACTAATAGTGGTACTTCACTTTCAGAGGATTATAATAAAGCTAGTATAAAAATAGGAACTCTCTTACCAAATAGTAATTCTACTGTATCTTATGAGATTGATATAACAAACACTGGAAATCAAGAGATGAAACTAGCATCAATTACAGGCCTTCCAGATAATCTAGAATATATGACTACTGACTACAACATAGGGGATAAGTTATGTGAAAACAATAAATGTTCTTTGGGTTTTACAAAGACAATCCTTTTAACTATCAAATATAAAGATACAGTATTTAATTCAAGTAGTACCACGTATAATTTAACATTAAATTTTGTATTTAAAAAATTTACTAATAGTTACCTAGTTGAATCGAATACTGCTAATGAAAATCAACCATATTTTAATACTAAAATTAATAAAAATCAGATTGAATCTATCAGTTTTAAAGATAATGATGAAGTTTCAGAACAAGCAATTGAAATTAGTGGAAAAAAGTATTTTGATGTGTCACATGATTCATCAGATAGTATAAAACTATATGCAGAAGATCAAGACAACAATGGATTATATGAAATATATATATAGGGCAAGATGGAGGAGTACAAGCAAATCCTAATTCAAAGCGCCTATTTGGATACTTAACAAAAACTACAAATATTGAATTAACTAATTTAATTACAGATAATATTACAAGTATGCGTGGAATGTTTTATTGTTGCAATGATTTAACTTCTTTGGATCTTTCAAATTTTAATACATCAAATGTAACAGATATGCTTGAAATGTTTTATTATTGCAGGAGTTTAACTTCCTTGAATCTTTCAAATCTTAATACTACAAATGTAACAAATATGTCTTATTTATTTTGTGGAAGCTCTTCTTTAAGTTCTATAAATTTATCAAGTTTTGATACAAGTAATGTAATTGATATGACTCATATGTTTTACCAATGTGTTTCTATAAAAAGCATTGATTTAAGTAATTTTAATACAGAAAAAGTGACAAACATGTCATATATGTTTGGATCAGCAAACTTTAATTATTTATCTTTAGAAGAAATAATAGGAATAGAAAAATTCGATACAAGTAAAGTTACAAATTTCTCTAATATGTTTTCTTATTGCAATAAATTAACAAATCTAGATATTTCTTCTTTTATTACTGATAATGCTACAAATTTATCAAACATGTTTTATCTTTGTACATCATTAACAATTATTGATTTAAGCAAGTGGAATACTAGTAATTGTACTCTTTTTGGTAGCCTCTTCTATAGTTGTAGAAGTGCTTCAATAATTGACGTTTCCAATTTTGATACAAGCAAGGCAAAAAATTTAAGTCAAATGTTTTATCAATGTAAAGCACAATTGGATGTTAGTAATTTTATCACTGATAATGTTGTGAATCTTTCTGGAACATTTTGGAATTGTTCTTCAAAAATAATAGATGTAAGTAAATGGAATACATCAAATGTTAGAGATATGTCATATCTTTTCTGTGGAACTTCAATAAGTAGTATAGATCTCTCTAATTTTGATACAAGTCAAGTTACAAATATGAAGAGTCTGTTTTCAGGTAGCAGTTTCAAAAGTATAAACCTTTCTACTTTCAATACATCAAATGTAACAAATATGTCTAGCATGTTTTCTGGAGCTCCACTTACTAGTTTAGATGTATCAAATTTTGATACAAGTAAAGTTATCGATATGTCAAGTATGTTTTATGGTATATATAATCTCTCATCTCTTGATTTATCTAATTTTAATACTTCTAATGTTACTAACATGAGCGATATGTTTAAGTGCTTCAACCAAGGTAACAGTTTTGAAATTTTAGATCTAAGTAACTTTGATACAAGTAAAGTTACAAATATGTCAAATATGTTTTATGGTAGTTCCAAACTTACAGCATTAAATTTGAAAAATTCAACATTTTCTGCAGTGACTTCATATACAAATATGTTTTATAAATGCCCAGTTCTTATTAATATATATGTAAAAGATTCTTCTGCTCAATCTTTTATTAATGCTAGACTTACTGATGTAGGTAAAGAAGGAGTAACAGTATCTATTGCCTAAAGATGAAGATAGCTAAACTTCATCTTTTAATTCTATTAAAGCTATAGTATAATAAGTCTAATTTTGGAGGGGTATAATGAAGCGATTAATAGAATTAAAAAAAGTCTTAGAAGAAAAAATAAATAAATCTTCAAAAGTATTTATAACTGGACATCAAGATCCAGATTTTGATTCACTTGCATCATCTCTTGGTGTTGATACTTTATGTAAAATATTAAATAAAGAATCTTATATAATTTTAGAAGAATATAATATTCAGCCTAATTTGTTAAGAATAAAAAATGATATAGAAACTAAATTTAATTTTATTAATTCTAAGATGATAAATAATAAAATAGATAATAATTCTCTTTTAATAATGATAGATGTAAATAAAGAAAATCTTCTCCCAATAAAAGAAGCGCATC
This sequence comes from uncultured Bacilli bacterium, assembly GCA_949451605.1. GTDB lineage: Bacteria > Bacillota_I > Bacilli_A > RF39 > UBA660 > RUG14891. Next base: position 70,472 of record CASTSB010000004.1, on the reverse strand, counting down.
TATTTAAAAATATAGTTATAATCGATCATCATAAAACTGATAAAAACACTTTAAATGCAGATCATAAATATATAGATTTAAATTCATCAAGTACATCGGAAATAATTACTGATATTTTAGATAAATATAACTCATCCCTTTTTAATAAGGAAGTAGCTAATCTTTTACTTGCAGGAATTATTCTAGATACTAATAGATTTAGTAAAAATACAAGTTCTAAAACAATTGATACTGTAAAAATGTTAATAAATAAAGGTGCAAGTATGGACTACGTTAATAATTTGTTTTTAAGAGAATTTGAAAGTGATAAAAAGATTAGTAATTTAGTTTTCTATGGAACTTCTTTTAAAACTTTTCAAAAAGAGTCTTTTCAAAACAAAAATATTGCTTTTACTTTAAACAGAGAGAATCCTAAAACAATTTATAGAAAAGAAGAAATTGCAATCGCAGCAGACAAGCTCTTAAAATATGAAGTAGATGCATCTTTTGTGCTAGGTTATATTAATAATTCAACTATATCAATAAGTGCTAGAAGTAAAAGTGATATAGATGTTGCAGATGTAATGTCAAGCTTAGATACAATTCAAGGTGGAGGCAACAAGTATAGTGCTGGTGGCAGGACATCTAATAAAGATTTATTTGAAACTGAAAAAGAAATAATAAGTGGAATACAAAAATATTTAAAAAAATAAGAGAAAAGTTTATGAACTTTTCTTTTTTTATCGAATGATAAAATAGAGGAGGTAAAAAATGTCATTTCATTATCGATATAGAAAACAAATTATCATTGGTTTAATTATTGGAATCTTACTAATTTCTGGAATTGCTTATTCGATATATTCCATCTATAAAAATAAAGATAAGGAAGAAAAAAATGAATTATTGATAAAAAAGAAAGATAATATTAAAGAAGAAACCAAAAACGAGTCCAAAGATTTATATCAGGTAGATATAAAAGGAGAAGTTCAAAATCCAGGCATTTATTCACTTGAAGCTTCATCTAGAATAATAGACGTAATTAATAAAGCAGGTGGATTAAAAGAAAATGCAAACACTTCAGTTATTAATCTTAGTAAAAAGATTATAGATGAAATGGTTATTATTGTTTACTCAAATGATCAAGTTGCAAATTTTAAAGAAACTAAAGAGGAAGAAAATATTATTATAGATAAATGTATAGAAGGAGAAAATGGGAATCTTAAAAATGATGCTTGTATAGAAAAAGAGGATACAAAAGTAAGTGGGAAGATATCTATAAATAATGCCACTAAAGAAGAACTAATGACTCTTCCAGGTATTGGAGAGTCAAAAGCTGATAGTATTATTAAGTATAGAGAAGAAAACGGGAATTTTGAAACAATTGAAGATATTACCAAAGTATCAGGTATAGGAGAAAATTTATTTGCTCAGATTAAGGAAAATATTACTACATAATTGTTTGTATATATGTATTTTTATTATAGTTACGCTTATATCATTCGTAAGAATTTCTATTTCTAAAGAAGATTCACTTATACAAAATAATAAATTAATAGGAGAGGTAAAAGATTATTATATTGATGGTGATAAATTAACTTTGCTAATTGGGAAGAAAAAAGTTTTAGGAACATATTACATCAAAACAAAAAAAGAAAAAGACCAATTAGAAAAAATAATTCTTGGAGACAAATATGAAATTAAAGGAGAATTTTACTTACCAAAGGATTCTAAAACTAAGGGATTGTTCAATTACAAAAGATATTTAAAAACTAAAAAGATAAAATATTTAATTAATATAGATGAAATAAATAAAATATCAGATAACCAAAACATATTTTACAAAATTAAAAATTATATTATAAAAAGATTAAAAAATAATAGTTATCTTTATACTTTTATTTTAGGAAATAAATCATATATAAAGAGTGAAATAATGTATTCCTATCAAGAAAATGGCATTAGTCATTTATTTGCAATAAGTGGGATGCACATTCAATTATTATCATTAATCATTTTAAAATTGCTTAAAAAGTTAAATGAAGAAAAAAGATATCTATTTACATCTTGCTTTTTGCTGTTTTATCTTTCTTTAACAGGCTTATCTCCATCAGTTTTAAGAGGAGTACTATTTTTTATTTTATTTTCAATTAACAAAGTATTTTATTTTTATATCAAGAAAACAAATTTATTTTTAATAGCTTTATCAATTTGTTTATTGGTAAATCCTTTCTATATATACGATATAGGATTTATTTATTCCTTTACTATTTCTTTTGCACTTCTTTTATCTACTAACTTTATTAATGATAAAAATTATTTTATTTCACTTTTCAAAACTTCATTTATTTCTTTTTTAGCAAGTCTTCCTATTTCTTTATATACTTATTCTCAAATAAATATATTAAGTATTGTTTATAATTTGTTTTTTGTACCATTCGTTAGTATTATAATTTTTCCACTCTCACTGGCTTCTTTATTTTGCAATTTTTTAATTCCATTTTTAAATATAGGAATACTTATGTTAGAAAATATTTCTTTAGCTTTAAATCATATATCTTTTGGAAAATTAATCTTCTTTAAATTAAATATATTAGTTTATATAATATATTTGATTTTAATATTTATTATGATTAAAAGTTTAAACAATAAGAAAAAAACTAAGTTTTATATAATTATCTGTATTTTAGTTATTCATTACTTTCTTCCTAGCATAATGAGCAGTACCTATATAAAGATGATTTATGTCGGACAAGGTGACTCAATCCTTCTTCATTCAAAAAATGATTCAATCCTTATTGATACGGGAGGAGTACCTTCATTCAAAAAAGAAAATTGGCAAAAGCAAAATAAAGAAAATTCAATTGTAAAATCATCAACTATTCCGTTATTAAAAAGTTTAGGCATCAAAAAAATAAAGCACTTGATTATTACTCATGGTGATTTTGATCACATAGGAGAAGCTTATAATCTAATTAAATATTTTAAAGTTGAAAATATAATTATAAATAATAACAAAATAAATTATTTAGAAGAGAAACTAATAAAAGAGTTTAAAAATGTTACAATAGGAGAAGAAGGCTTAGTATTAAAATGTGGTGACATAAAATTAGTTCAATTAAATGAAAATTTAAATGATGAAAATGATTCTAGCCAAATATATTATGCGAGTTATAAAAACAAAAGTATTCTTTTTACAGGCGATGCCTCCATAAAAAGTGAAGAATTACTTTTAAAAACATATGATTTAGGAAAAATTGATATTTTAAAAGTAGGTCATCATGGTTCAAAAACTAGTACAGGAGAAAATTTGCTTAAAAAATTAAAACCAAAAATTGCTATTATGTCTTTAGGAGAAAATAATAAATTTGGTCATCCTCATCAGGAAACAATTGAAAGACTAAAAAAATATAACATTAAATTCTTTAGAACTGATAAATCTGGTACAATAACAATAAATTTAAGGAAAATGAAATTATTAGAAAATAAAAATACAAAATTTTATCCTATAAACTAGACAATTTTCTATAATTTTGTTAAATTAAGTCTAGGTGGTGGGAAGTTCATGGATAATATAAATAAAGTAATAAATAAGACTGATAAAAAAGAACTTTCCAATTCTTTTTATAATGAATGCCAAGATCAAAAATTTAAAGATTTTGCGCTTTCTTTAGAATTAAGTGAAGATATACTTATGAATTATACTTCCCGTTTAAAAGAAGCATTTTTAGAATGCAACAACTGTAAAAATTGTAAAGATCTTTCTTATTGTAAAAATGCAGTTGAAGGTTTTAAACTAACTCCAATTAAAGAAAAAAATATTATTAATTTTTCGTACTTAATTTGTGAAAAACTTGAAGAAAATTTATTACAAGAAGCATTTAAACATAACTTGGAATTATTTGAGATGCCAAAGGCAATTAAAGAGGCTTCCTTAAAAAACATTTATAAAGATGATAAAGCGAGACTTCCTATTATAAAATATTTTAAAGAATTCATAGAAAATTATGGAAAAGAAAGCCAATCAAAAGGTTTATATTTAACAGGATCATTCGGTTCTGGAAAGACTTATTTAATTGCGGCATTATTTAATGAAATGGCTAAAAAGAATGTAAAAAGTATTTTAATCTATTATCCAGAATTTTTAATAAATTTAAAATCTTCATTTAATACTAATTTTCAAGAAAAGTTTTCCGAGATAAAAAAAATTCCTTTATTATTATTAGATGATATTGGTGCAGAAAACTGTAGTAACTGGTCTAGAGATGAAGTACTAGGTCCAATTTTACAGTATAGAATGGATAATCATTTACCAACTTTCTTTACATCAAATTTAACTCTACAAGAATTAGAAAAATCTCTTTCCATAACATCATCAGGAGTAGATAAAGTAAAAGCGAGAAGAATAATAGAAAGAATTAAACAGCTTACAGTAACTTTAGAGTTAATAAGTGAGAACAGGAGGGATTAAATAGTTGGAAACATTAGAAAGAGCAATATACAATTCTGTAATTGGAAGGACTAAAAAAATTACAAGAGATGAAATATTTGATTATGTCCAAGAAGATGGTGATATGTTTGTCAGTGCTCTTTTTCGTGTGGTACATACTATTATAGAAGACTATCCTAAAAGTAAAAAATTATATAATTTAGATTCATGTTTTGAATATATAGTTTCTGCAGCAGAATTAAGTGAAACAATTGATCCCTCATCAATTAGTAAAAAGATTAAAAAAGTAGATAAGAAAATAGATTTAATTATAGATAAAAAACTAAATAAAAGAAAAAAATTAATAGATGAGTTAAGAGCTGTAAAAAGAAAGCTTTCTAAAGCACAAGACAAAGTAACTGACGAGTCTACTCATCGTTATGACTTTATAGACTATTTAATTCGTGAACCAAGAAATATAGACTTTATCGAATTTACATTTAAAAAAATACCTGTTGTTATGCAAGCTAAAGATAAGGCAGGAATAACTCTTTTTAGAAATTTAACAAGAAGTTACATGGAAAGTATAGAAGAAGATAATACTAAAGATATGTCTTATTATAAAAGCCTTATTTGGCTAATGCTTTCTCAAGAAAACTTTAAGTTATCCGATGAAGAAAAAAAAGAAATACTTCAGGATATTTATAACGTTTTAGAAAAAATGTCACATGACAAATTAGCTAAAAAAACAAATAGAGAAAAAATAAAATATTTGCAAAGCTTAAAAGAATTAATTGCCCCTAAAAAAGAAAAAGACTTTTCTATGCAAGAAGTAGCAAGTAAATATGAAATACCTATTGGCTTTCCATTAGAAGTTACTCAATTAGTAGATAATTATAAAAAGCCCATAACTTTGGATAATTATCCAGATAGAAAGATTTTTAATGGATACGTCCTATCAATAGATGGTCCTACTACTGTAGAAATAGATGATGCCTTAAGCTGCCAAAAGATGGCTAATGGACATTACTTTTTAGGAGTACATGTTGCCTCAGTATTAGGATATTATGATTATGAATCTCCAATAGTTGAAAATGCCTTTAACAGGGTTAAATCAATTTATATAAGAGCTAACGGATTAAAAGGTCAAGGTATGATTCCGATTTTTCCTGAGAGATTTTCAACTGATATAGGAGCTTTGGTTGAAGGAAGAAATAGATTAGCTAGAAGCTATTTCTTTGAAGTAGATCAAGAAGGAAATGTTGTCAATCAAAGATTTATGAAAACAATTATAAAGAATACCAAAAGAGCTACCTATCAGGAAATAAATAAAATTTTAGAAAGTGGTACTCCATCTCGAGAACTGCAAAGAACAGTAGATAATTTGCAAGAAGTCTCAGAAATATTAAGTAAAAAACATCATATCGATAGACTATACGAATTAGTTAAAGAAAAGACTCCTGATCCATCAGAATTAAAAGTAAAGAAAACAGGATCTGAAGATATAGTCTATCAATGTATGCTTTTAACCGGAAATAAAGTTGCAGAATTTTTTGCATCCCATAATTACCCTTGTTTATATAGAACTCATCATGTTGATGATGAATTAAATAGTAATTTATCTGATCGAGTTAAAGATATGATTGAAAAGCATGGTGAAACAGAATTTGAAAAGATACAAGACTTACTAAATGGTTTATATCCTAAAGGAATATATAATATTTCAGGAAATCATCAAGGATTAGGTTTTAATAATTACTGTCATTGTACATCAGGACTAAGAAGAGCAGCAGATATTGTAGTAGAACATGCCTTAGAAGTATGTCATGATAAAACACCAACTGAAGAAGACTTAGAAAATCTTGCCCTTGATATTAGAAAAAAGCAAGAAATAATTAATTCAAAGTCAGATCCAATCGATTGGTTTGTAGAAGACTTTCAAAGGGGTTATCAAAAAGCTAAATCTGTCAAACAAAAAGGAAGATAAAACTTTCTTTTTTTGTTTGACATTATTTTAAAAATAATTATAATAAAAACCTATCTACATGAGGTGGTTATTATGGATAAGGAAAAACTCTATATTTTGAAGGGAAAATGCATTTTATCAGTATCAGCATTTTTTCTTGCAACATCTGCTTTATTTACTGCAGGAAATATCTTAAAAAATAATAATAGTCTTGAAATAACCACAATCAATATAACGGAGATGGCTAAAGCACCAGTTATAAAAAAAACAGGTACAATTAATGAAAAAAGAAAATTGATTGAAGTCGATGACATGGAAATAAATAAAAGTATTCAAAATGATAACATGATTACAAAAATTGCTAGTTTAGAAAATAATGTTATCTGGCGTCTTCCAACAGAAATGGGCAGAATAAGTTCTTATCCAAATTATTATCATGTTGCATATGATATTACTAGTCCAAGAGGTAGTAGTGAAGTAATATATCCAGTTGCAAAAGGAATTATTTCAGGAATATACACAGATAGTGCAGGCGCAAAAATTGTAACAGTAAGGCATTTAATAAATGGAACATACTATTCTTCACAGTATGTTCACCTTTCTAATTATGCAAACATTTATGTAGGTCAAGAGGTAGATCATAATACTCCACTAGGATGGATGGGAACAACAGGTAGATCAACTGGAGTTCACCTTCATATAGCGCTAATAGATTGCAATATGTTTGGAACAACAGACAGTTGTAGTGATTTAAATGGTTTCTTTAGACAGGCTAAAATTAGATATAACCAAGGATTTTTTGGTTTAGGTAGTGTAATATATGTTCCGTCATCATGGAATAATAGATAAAATATTTGCAAAAAATAATAAATAGTGATATATTAAGTGTGTACAAGAAATGCATAGACAAAGGACATGAAATGTAAGAAGGATTTTTAAGAGAGTTTGTGTTGGTGAGAACAAATAAATTCCTTACAGTTTACTACCTTTAGAGCAGAATTAATAAAATAGTTCCGGTATTATTGCCGTTATCAAAAAAGTAAGTAAAACCAAGGATGGTACCGTGCTTATGCACTCCTATATAGAAAATATATAGGAGTTTTTTTGTATAGTAAGTGGAGGGATAACAATGACCGAAAAAGAATTTAGAGAACAATATGCAAATTATAAGTTCCAAGAAATGTTTGAGCGTAACGAAGATAAACGTAAAGAAATATCTAAGCAGATAAAAACGCTAGAAACCACCTACAAGCGAAGTGCAATTAGCGGAATGTTAAATGAAAGAGATTTTGATGAAACAATTGAAATTGAAAATATAGGAGGAAAGAAAAAATGATAAATATTAAAGAAAATAAAGAATTAAGTGTAATGAATCATTCATGTGCACATTTACTTGCCCAAGCGGTAAAACATTTATACCCACAAGCTAAATTTTGGGTAGGACCAGTAATTGAAGAAGGTTTTTACTATGATATAGATTTAGGAGATTATAAATTAACAGAAGAAGATATTCCTAAAATAGAACACGAAATGAAAAAACTTGCGAAAGATGGAAAGAGAATAATTAGACAAGAACTTTCAAAAGAAGAGGCTTTAGAAAAATTTAAAGATGATGAATATAAAATAGATTTAATCGAAAGAATGGATGAAGAAGATACAGTTATTAGTTGCTATTCTCAAGGAGACTTTACTGACTTATGCAGAGGTCCTCATGTAGAAACAGTTAAAGAACTAAAATACTTTAAATTATTAAAGTTTAGTGGTGCTTACTGGAAAGGTGATGCTAATAATAAAATGCTTCAAAGAATCTACGGAATTTGCTTTAAAAATGAAGAAGATTTAGAAGCTCATTTGAAAGAATTAGAAGAGGCTAAAGAAAGAGATCACAGAAAAATAGGGAAAGAACAAGAACTATTTATGTCTCATGAATTAGTAGGTTCAGGTATGCCCCTTTGGTTACCGAATGGCGCAATTATTCGTAAAGAGTTAGAAAACTATATATATGCAAAAGAAAAGAAGATGGGATATAGCCATGTATATACTCCATGTGTTGGAACAACAAACTTGTATAAAACTTCTGGACACTGGGATCATTATAAAGAAAATATGTTTCCTACAATGAAAGTTGATGATGAAGAATTTGTTCTTCGTCCAATGAATTGTCCTCATCATATGTTAGTTTATAAAAATAAAATGCATTCATATAGAGATTTGCCAATAAGAATAGGTGAATTCGCAACAGACTTTAGATATGAAGCAAGTGGTGCAGTAAAAGGACTAGAAAGAGTTCGTTGTATGTGTCAAAATGATGCTCACCTTTTTGTAAGACCTGATCAAATTGGAGAAGAATTTAAACGTGTAGTAAGTTTAATATTAGATGTTTATAAAGATTTTGGCATTAAAGATTATAAATTTAGATTATCATTAAGAGATAAAAATGATAAAGAAAAATATTTTGACGATGATGAAATGTGGAATAATGCTGAAAACAAATTAAGAGAAGTTTTAAATGAATTAGGAGTAGAATATTTTGAAGCAGAAGGAGAAGCTGCATTCTATGGACCAAAATTAGATGTAGAAGTAAAACCTGCAGTAGGACCAGAAGTAACTTTATCAACTTGTCAATTAGACTTCTTATTACCAAGAAGATTTGAACTAAATTATATTGATAGTAATGGAGAAAAACAAATTCCAGTAGTTCTACATAGGGCAATCTTTGGAACATTTGATAGATTTACAGCATTCATTATCGAAGAAACTAAAGGTGCATTCCCAACTTGGCTAGCACCGCTACAAGTAAAAGTTATACCTGTAAATCCTGAGTATCAAGGAGAGTATGCCGAAGAAATCTATGAGTTATTAAAAAATGAAAATATAAGAGTAGAACTTGATGATAGAAATGAAAAATTAGGTTACAGATTAAGAGAAGCACAAACAGCAAAAGTACCTTATACATTAGTTTTAGGTGATAAAGAAAAAGAAGATAGAACAATTTCCTATAGATTATTTAGCCAAAAAGAAACAACAACAGTAAGAGTAGACGAATTCATAAAACTGCTAAAAGAAGAAATAGATAATAAATCATTAAGAAAATAAAAGAGAGAGGATTGAATAAATCCTCTTTTTTTGTTAAAATTAATAAAGAATAGGAAGGTCTTAAATGAGTTTTAAAAGATTTGTTAATAGTAAAAACTTATCTATACTAATTGTAGCCATGGTCATAGGTTTATCTTTAGCTTATGCATCTTTTAATAGTGTCTTAAATATTACAGGTATAGTTTCTGATATAAGAATTAAACAAGATATAAGAATAACAGGACTAAGAGTAAATGGAGTAACTAATAGTGGTACATCATTATCAGAAGACTATAATAAAGCAAGTATAAAAGTAGGAACACTTTTACCTAATAGTGGATCAACTGTATCTTATGCTGTTGATATAACAAATACCGGAAACCAAGAAATGAAGCTATCATCAATTACAGGTCTTCCAGATAACTTAGAATATGTACTAACTGACTACAACATAGGAGATAAATTGTGTCAAAATAATAAATGCTCCCTAGGTTTTACCAAAACAATAATGCTAACTATAAAATATAAAGATGGAGTTTTTTCTTCAACATCTACTACTTTTAATATAAATCTAAACTTTAAATTTAAAAAATATGTTGAGAGTTTTTTACAAACAGCGGATAAATTTGGAGAAAATAATCCTTATTTTAATACGACAATAACAAAAAATAAAATAGAATCAGTTTCATTTAAAGACAATGATGATGTTTCAGAAGATGCCATTGATTTTAATGGAAAAAAATATTTTGATATATCTTATGACAAATCTGATAGTATAAAGCTATATGCAGAAGATAAAGATTCTAATGGATTATATGAAATATATATCGGACAAGATGGAGGAGTAATAGCTAATCCTAATTCAAATAGATTATTTGGCTTTCTTAAAACAGTAACCAAAATAGATACAACCAATCTTATCACAAATGATGTTAAAGACATGTCAGAAATGTTTTACAATTGTGCTTCTCTTACTGATTTAAATATTAGTAATTTTGTAACAGATAATGTAACTACGATGGAAGGAATGTTTAATTATTGCAAAAGTATAACAAGTATAGATTTAAGCCATTTCAACTTACCTAAGTTAAAAACTACTGCTAGATTTTTTTCATCTTGTGAAAAACTAAGTTCTTTTGATTTAAATAATTTCAATTCAAGTTATTTAGAAAATACATCAAGTATGTTCTATTCTTGCACAGGTTTACAAAGTGTTGAAAATTTCTCTACTAACTCATTAAATAATCTTTCTAAAATGTTTATGTTTTGTAATCAATTAACCACTATTTCCAATTTTCAAGTAAACTCAACAGTAAATGCCGAAAGCTTTTTGTATGGTTGTGTTAATCTTACTAATATTGATACACTTACAATGACGGGACTTACTGACTGTTCAAGCATGTTTTATAATTGTAAAAATCTAGCTAATATAAATACAAGTAATTTTAATACATCAAATGTTACAAAAATGAATTCGATGTTTAATAGTTGTAGTTCGTTAACTTCATTAGATTTAACTAGTTTCGATACAAGAAATGTAGATGCTATGAATAGTATGTTTTCCAATTGTACAAATTTATCTTCTTTAAAAATAGATCATAATAAGTTTAAGACAAGCAAAGTTACTAATTTTTATTACTTATTTAATTCGTGTGAAAAATTATCAAACTTAAATAGTGTTGATATTAATGTAAATACATTTGATACTAGTAGTGCAGAAAATATGCAGTCTATGTTTGCAAATTGTAAACTTATTACTTCTTTAGATATAAGTAATTTTAATACTGCTAATGTTACGAATTTAAAGGAAATGTTTAATAATTGTAAAATCTTAGCAAACATAAAAATAAATAATAGCAAATTTATAACTAATAATGTTACTGATTTTACTGGCTTATTTAAAAACTGTAGCGCTTTAACTAATTTAAATAATGAAGATTTTAATGTTAATATGTTTAATACAAATAATGCTCAAAAACTAAATTCAATGTTTTATAATTGTCAGGAATTAACATTACTTAATGTATCCAATTTTGTAACTGATAATGTAACTGATTTTTATATGATGTTTTATTATTGTAAGAAATTATCAACTTTAGATGTTTCTAATTTTAATACTAGTAATGCAACTGATTTAGGTGGAATGTTTTATTATTGTAGTGGTTTAAAAACTATTAATCTAACTAACTTTAATACAAACAATGTTAAAAAATTATCATTTATGTTTTATGGCTGTACAGGCTTAACATCTTTAGATTTGAGTAGTTTTAATACTGAAAAAGTTACAACTATGCAATCTATGTTTTTATCCTGTACACAAATTGTTACACTGGACTTATCTAATTTTGTTACAACTAGTTTAACAAGTATGCGAGAAATGTTTAATTCATGTTATAAATTAGAAAACTTAAATTTAAGTAACTTTAATACAAGTCAAGTAACGGACATGGCTTATACTTTTAAGAATTGCCAAGCTCTTGTAACTTTAGACATAAGTAGTTTTGATTTTAGCTTAATTAATTATAATACACAGATGTTTAATATATGTAATAGTTTAGTTACAATATATGTAAAGGATTCTTCTGCACAATCTTATATAAATGCAAGACTTGCAGATATAAATAGAACAGGAGTAAATGTAGAAATAAAAGCATAATTTAGGAATTGTTGAAAAACAATTTCTTTTTTGTTATAATAAGGCACTCAGGAATAGTATAAGGAAGGGATAATTATTATGGCAAAAGATGTTGGAAGAAAATGGTATTTAAGTATTAGAGAGTTATATAATAATAAACAGTATGGCCAAGCTCTTACAGAAATATATGAATATATGGAAAAATATCCAGATAACAGCTTAGGACCATACTTATGTGGAATGATATTAAAGAAGACAGACAATAAAAAAGAAGCTAAAAAATATTTTGAAAGAGCAGCATATGCAAAAGGAAATATAGCTTTAGAAGCTAAACTACAATATTGTTATTTACTCTTTGAAGAAGAAAAATATTTAGAGTGCGAAAAAATCTTAACAGAAGTTATTAAATGTAGTAAATATCCAGAACCTTTCGCTCTCTCCATACTTTCTATAATCAGTTGCCAAAGAAAACAATATAAAAAAGCCCTAGAATATATAGAAAAAATTGATAAAGCCAGTGCAGAATATTTTTTAGCTAAAGCAAATATCTATATAGAAATGGGAAATATAAAAAATGCAAAAGACTCTCTAAATAAAATAGACAAAGATAATTTAAGAGATTACGATCTTGCTAAACTTATGAATTTAGAAAAAATGCTTGAAAATTATCAGGAGGTAATTAATTTATCTGAAAAAATGCATGATTTGGATCCTAAAAGTGAAATATACTTTAGATGTGAATACTATAGATTATTTGCTTGCTCTCAATTAGGAATGTATGATGAAATTATTAGTAAAGCTGATACTTTGATTAATTGCAAGTATAATTTAGTAGCTAGTAGATCATATATCCTTTTAGGAAATGCTTATATGTCTAAATGCGATTATGATAATGCGAAAATGTATTTTGAAAAAACTACAAAATTTAGTGAAGACGATAAAAATGAAGCTACTTTTCTGTTAGGACTTTTAGAATTTAAAAATAATAACTTTGAAGAAGCAGAAGACTTCTTTAAAGAATACATGAAAATAACAAAAGGAAAGAAAGAAAAGTCATATACTGGATATTTAGATTTATTAATAGAAATGGAAAGATATGAAGAAGCGCAAATACTACTTGATAAAGCTAAAAAATCAAATATTTTTGAAAAAAATTTATTAAGAAACTATGAAATTATTTTAAATAAATGTCAAAACATAGATTTTGAATTCGACTTTGAATATAGTTATAGAGAAAGACAAATATATAGTTATTCAGAAGAAAAGGCAATAAAACACATTATAGATCATCGTAAAGATGGAAATCCTTTTAGTGAAAATATAGATGTAGTAGAACTGTTTCATAATACCAAAGCTCTTTTAACAGAAGATAATAGATGCTATGGAGAATTATTTGACATATATCTTATTGATCATGAAAATATAGGAAAGAATCAAAATAGTTACATTGTAGTAACAACTCCTAGAACTAAAAATATTATAACTATGTATCCAGGGGATTGTACTCAAAAACAAAGACCAAAAGACTTCCAAAGAGTAAAAGAAAAATACCAAAAAGAAGCTCAAAAACAAAAAGAAAAGCTTTATGCTAAGTTTTATAAAAAGTAATAGAATATTTTCTATTACTTTTTTCTTTCTCCACAATTTGTAAATTCTTGTAAAGTGTGGAAAAATTATTATCTTCTAATTTACTTTTTAATCTAATTTGGTTATATTATAGATAACAGTGGTAATAGATGGTGAAAAGTGGGGGATTACTATGTTTATGGGTGAATTTCATCATTCGATTGATGAAAAAGGAAGATTAATAATACCTGCAAAGTTTAGAGAAGACTTAGGTGAGGAATTTATTATAACAAGAGGAATTGAACATTGCCTTTATGTATACTCTAAAGAAAACTGGTTAGCCATTACCCAAAAACTTGAAACCCTACCTTTTACTAAAAAAGATGCAAGAGAATTTTCAAGATTCTTCTTATCTGGTGCTACTGCAGCAGAATTTGATAAACAAGGCCGTGTAAATATTGCCTCCCCGCAATTGTCTTATGCCAACATAACAAAAGAATGCATAATAGTAGGCGTAGGAAGTAGATTAGAAATATGGTCTAGTGATAATTGGAATAATTTTATGGATTCTGCGTTTGATAGTATGTCCGATATAGCTGAAAATTTATTTAACGAGAGTGTGAGTTTATGAAGGAAAAACATATAAGTGTACTTCTAGAAGAATCAATTTCTTCATTAAATTTAAAAGAAGACAGTGTAATTGTTGATTGCACATTAGGTTATGGTGGACATAGTAGTAAAATATTGTCAAAAGTTAAGAAGGGGTTCTTATTCGCCTTTGACCAAGATAGTGAAGCAATTAGGCATAGTACCAATCGCTTGAATGAGATTGGTACAAACTTCACTATAATAAAAAGTAATTTTGCTTATTTAAAAGAAAAATTAAATGAGCTAGATATCCATAAAGTAGATGGAGTATTATTTGATCTTGGTGTATCATCTCCTCAATTAGATGAAAAAGAAAGAGGCTTCTCTTATCATGAGGATGCTAAATTAGATATGCGTATGGATAAAGATAATCAACTATCTGCATATGAAGTTGTAAATAACTATTCAAAAGAAGAATTATCGAGAATTTTTTATAAATATGGCGAAGATAAATTTGCAAATAATATTGCTAAAAAAATTGTGGAGTATAGAGAAAATAAAAAAATAGAAACAACTTTAGAACTTGTTGAAATTATAAAAACTGCTGTACCTATGAAGTTTAGAAAAGATAAACATCCAGCAAGACAAATATTTCAAGCCATAAGAATAGAAGTTAATAAAGAATTGGATGTTATTGAACCAGCACTAGAGCAAGCTTTATCTATCTTAAATATAGGAGGAAGAGTAGCAGTAATTACTTTTCATTCACTAGAAGATAGAATAGTAAAAAACTTCTTTAAAGAGGTAACTAAAATAGATGAAAAAGTAAAAGGACTTCCTAATATACCAGAAGAATTTTTACCAGATTTTAAATTAGTTTGCAATAAAGCTATAGAACCTAGTAAAGAAGAATTAGAAAATAATCCAAGAGCAAGAAGTGCCAAACTTCGAGTTATTGAAAGAATAAAATAAAAAGGGTGATAAAAATGAAAAAAAAGACAAAATTAAAAAAGAGAATTAAATTATCTCCATTTGAGAGAATACTATACGTATTTGCTGTTTTAGTTTTTGTTTTATCTCCGGTATCAATTGTGTTTTCCCAAGCAACTTTGTCAAAGTTAAACTTCCAAGTTGAAAAAGAAAAAAAAGCAATTGAACAACAAAAGAAAAGTAATGAAAGTTTAACTGTTGAAATAAATGAACTTGCATCTCTTACAAAAATACAAGAAGTTGCAGAAGAACAAGGTTTGAGTTATAATAATAATAACATAAAGACAATAGATGATTCTAAAGAGTAATTTAAACAACAGTAGGATGTGATTCAAATTGAAAAAAAAGAAAAATAAAAATAATATAAGATATAATCCGCTTATTATTTTTGGATTTCTTTTTTTGTTTGTAATAATGATATTAAGATTATGTCAGTTGGCTTTATCAAGTGAAATAGATGGAATTAATTTAAAACAATTAGCCAGTAAAAGAACTACTAAAACAGTAACTTTAAGTGCAAAAAGAGGAACGATTTATTCAAATAATAATGACGTACTAGCCCAAACAGTTACTTCATATACATTAATTGCGTATCTTGATCCTAAAAGAACTATAGATAAGAAAAAACCACAGCACGTTGTAGACAAAGAAAAAACAGCTGAAGCTTTAGCTACTGTAATCAATTTATCTAAAGAGGAAATCTTAGAATTTTTGAATAAAGAAAATAGATATCAAACAGAGTTTGGAAAAGCAGGTAAGGGTTTAAGCGAAATAGAAAAGAAAAAAATTGATGAATTAGATTTACCAGGTATAGATTTTATAGAAAGCTATAAAAGATACTATCCTAAAGGGGATTTTGCATCTTATACTATTGGATATGCTAAGCAAACTGAAGATGGATCATTAAATGGTGAAATGGGAATTGAAAAGCACTATAATGATTTACTATCTGGAGAAGATGGCTTTATCAAATATCAAAAGGATTTAAATGGCTATAAAATATCTGGTACAAATTCAATTAAAAAAGATGCTCAGCAAGGGAAAAATATATATTTAACAATCGATAGTAATATTCAATTTTATATTGAACAAGCTATGCAAAAAGAAGATGAATCATATGACTGGGATTGGTTTACTATAACAGTAGCAGATGCTAAGACTGGAGCTATTTTAGGAACTGCCTCATCACCATCTTTTGATCCTAATAAAAGAAATATTACTAATTATCTTGATCTTTTAGTAGCCTCTCCTTATGAACCAGGATCTACTATGAAAACATTCACATATATGGCTGCTATGGAAAATGGAGTTTATGATGGTAATGAAACTTATGCATCAGGTACATACACAACAACTGATGGAACAGTAATAGGTGACTGGAATAGAAATGGTTGGGGAACACTAACTTATGATAAAGGTTATGCTATGAGTAGTAACGTTGCTGTAATTAATATAATTAATAGGCATATGAATAGTTTAATGCTTCGCCAATATTATAGGCTTTTAGGATTCGGTAAAAAAACAAGAATTTCTCTTCCAAATGAAAATAGAGGAAACTTAGAATTTAAATATGAAACAGAAATATACAATGCTGGGTTTGGTCAAGGTATAACTATAACTCCAATTCAGATGATTCAAGCTATGACTTCCCTTACTAACGATGGAATGTTACTTAGTCCATATATAGTAAAGAAAATAGTAAATCCAGATACAGAAGAAGTTATTATCGAAAATAAAAAAGACGAAATAGAAAGAGTTGCTTCTACAAAAACTGTACAAAAGATGATTACTTTAATGGATGATTGTGTAAATGGTATTGGTAATACTGGTAGCGGTTACAGAATAGATGGTGGAGAGTTAATTGGAAAGACTGGAACAAGTCAAATCTCTGATGAAAATTCAGCAGGTTACCTTACTGGAAAAGACGACATAATTTCCTCTTTCTCAGGTATATACCCTAAAAGTGATCCACAAATTATTATATATGCAGCAGTTAAAAGACCAACTGCAGGATCTCAGAAACCTATATCAAATGCTGTAAAAGATATCGTCACTAATATTTCTAAATACTATGGTAATGAAGATTCTAAATCTTCTACAATAGAAATAAAGGATTATAAAGTTGACAATTATATTAATAAAAAATTAGATAATGTTAAAACTGAACTTGAAACAAATAATATAAATTATATAGTCATTGGAAATGGTAATAAAGTTATAAAGCAAACACCAGAAAAAAACACAACAATAACAAATAAAGATACAGTTTACTTAATAACAAATGATAATAATATTACTGTTCCAGAAGTTATCAATATTTCAGGAAAAATTGCTAAAAACCTATTAGAAAAATTAGGACTAAAAGTGGTTTTGAATGGAACAGGATATGTTACTGAACAATCTATTCCAAAGGATACTCAAATAACACCTGGTATGGAAATTACGCTAACCTTAAATCCAAAATTTAATACTGAATAGGAAGTGGATAAAATATGAAAAAAATTAGTATAAGAAATTTATTAATAGTTTTGTTATGCTCAACCATTATATGTATGTCCATAGGATTTTCCATAACAGCTAATAAATTACAAACACTTAAAAATAAGAAAGAAACTTTTGATGTTGAATTTGTAAAAGTAGTTGAAGAAACGTCATTAAAAGGTGGCATTGAGTTACCAAAAGGATCCAATAATATAACTAACAAAGGACAAACTCTTAATTTAAAGTTTAGCTTATATTCACCAAGTGATGAATTATCATATTCTGTATTAATAAAAAACAAAGGTACTTTAAAAGCGGAAATTGTAGATATTATTAAGGCTCCTGATTATGTGAATGATACAAAATATAAAAATAGTATTTATCCTGTTACTATAAAAACTACAGATGCATCTGGAATGATTTTGGAAAGTGGAGAAGAGCGTGAGATAAAAATAACAGTAACTTATAATCAAACTGCCAATATAACAAAAAAAGATATTTCATATCAATTATCCCTACTTACAAAATCATTATAAAATTAATAAAAAAACTGTAACTTTCTAGTTGCAGTTTTTTTGGTTCTTATTTTACTTCTAAAATCATTCATGCTATAATTAAAAATGAGGAGCAGGAGTTATGGATAAAGAATCTTTTAATGTAAAAAAAACTATTATAGAAAAAGCTTTTGAAGAAAAAGAGCAAGCTCTCAAAGAAGAAATAGAAGTATTAACTGATGAAGAGAATTTGAATACTCCAAACCCAGCTTTAGAAAAAGAAAAAATCCAAAATGAAAGAGTACCAGTAAAAAAACAAAAAGTCAAATTAAAAAAAAGTGTAAAAATTTCATTTTTAATATTTTTTATTTTAATTGGGACTATTTTAGGAATTAGTTATTTTGATAAAAACTATATTAATAACAAAAAAGTTATATTAAAAAAATCACTTGTTTTAGCTGGCAATGAATTATTAAAAATTGTTAACTTGCCAAAAGAAAGTACCAAACTCGGGGAAAATTTTACTATAACATCAAAAATAAAAACATCACTTACAAGTGAGTATTTAAATAATAATTATCTTAATAATAAAAAACTTGAAGGTTATTACAATTACTTAAATAATATAAATAATCTTGATACCACTTACATAATAAAACAAGATTTAAAAAATAAGATGTTTTTTTATAACAAACAAAGTAAGTTTGAAGATAATCTTATTATTAATGACAAATATATAATTAAAGATTCAACAGAATATTATTATGGGAAAAGTTTTAAAAATACATATATTAATAATGGTAATAATAATTATTTTGAATCTTTTTCAAAAGAAGATAATAGTTATTCTAATTTAAAATATCTTTATAAACATATATTAAAAAATATATCAAACTATATCGATAAAAATAAGATAAAGAAAACAACTACAAAAATAGAAAATGAAAAGCTAAAAAAATATTCAGTTATCCTAAATAAAGATGAATTATTAGATCTCTATAATAAAATTATTAGTAGCTTTAAAAATGATCCAAAATCTTCTAAAATCATGAATGCATTTATTGATGATTTTGATAGTGTAAAAGTTAATAAAAAAAGTAAGATTTTAAATAAATATAATTCTATAGAGTTAAACATCTATACCAAAGGAATTACTAACCAAACTAAAATAGTAGAAATGCATTTCCAAAAACATAATTTAATTAAGACATTTTCAATAGATATATCCGAAAATCAAATAAAATATCTTATTAATAATACAATTAAAAATATAATAAATTATGAAATAAAAAATAAAAATATTACTTTAGATCTTTTAAATAGTAATAATAAAAGTATCGCAAAAGTAAGAGTAACAAAAAGTAAAAACAATATATCATATAAAATTTCATATAATGAAAAAGCTAAAAATTTTATAATAGATATTAACAGTAAAGATTCAAATATGTCAAAATCTTCATATAAAAATACAATTAATATTAAAATTAGTTATAAAGAAGATAATATAAGTAAATTAAATGGAAAAATACAAATTACATCAGATATAAAAAGTAAAGTTCATATTGATGAACATGGACATGAAATAGTATTTTCAAATAGTATTTCAAAAGAAGATAAAGAAAAAATAGAAAATTTATTTAAGGAAAGACTTATGAAGCCACTAATTAAAGAACAAGGAGAATAATATGAAAATAGAAGAAAAAGAATTTGATCCAATTGATCCAAAAGATATTAAAAAATCAAAAACAAAAAAATCCACAAATAGTAAAAACAATAAATTTATGAATCTAATACCAAAAGATACAACGGAGCTATTATTAGTAACAGTCTTTTTAGCACTTCTAGTATTCACAATAATATTAGGTTTTAAGGCATATAATTTAGGCCAAACAAAAAAAGATGAGGTTCAGGCAAATATAGTAGTTCCAGTATTAAGTACATCAACTAATAATGAATTAAGTATCGATGTTGCGAATATGAAAGCAAAAGAAGAAAAAGAATATATCTTTAAAATTAGTAATGAAAGAAACGGAAACATTAATAAAGAAGAAATAATTTATTCTGTACAATTTGTTAAAGATGATAATATTGCCTTAGAGGTTTTCAAAAATTCAAGTGATAAAAATTTATTAACTAACTCAGAATTAAAAATAAATGACAATAAATTATCTGCCTTAGAAAAACAAGAAGATACATTTACAGTAAAAATTAAAACTATTGCTAAGACAAAAGATAAACAATTAGTAACAATTAAAGTTACAAGCTAAAAAAGCAAATTGACTTTTATTAAAGCGTATGCTACCCTAAGTGTAATTTTAAAAAGGTGTGAAGAATAAAAATGGATAAAGAAAAAATAATAATTGAAAAAGACGGAGATAGTATTGAATGTGATATTCTATTTACATTTGATTCTCCTGATACATTAAAAACTTATATTGGCTATACAGATAATAGCTTGGCAGAAAATAATAGAAAAAACATCTATGTATCATCCTTTGATCCAATCTTAGGGCCAGGTTCTCTAGAAGATATTAAGGATGAAGATGAGTTGGAAATGCTACAAGATGTTCTTTTACAAATTGATAAAGAAAGTAAAGCCTAGGGAGGAAGAAAAAATGACATACATAGAGCAGTTAGAGTCTAGGATTAACGAAACAAGAAAAAAATTAGAATCATTGTATGAACAATCTTCTAAATTAAAAATTAATAGTAATCTGAATTATCAAAAAAGCATTTTAGCAGTTGAACTAGACGAGAAATTAAAAGATACTTCTGAAAAATTAAGAGATCTTTTAAGTCTTCATGATTCTTACTCTTTGATAAATAACTATTTTAATGATTTAAACAATTTAGTAGAATTATATCAAAAAGAGGAAAATACTAATTTAAGAGATGTTATTTCTAAAGAGATAAATAATAAAAGGAACTTTATAAGTAATATTTTAAATAATAATTTACCAGAAACTCTAAAGAAAGAGTTGAAAGTTGCATTTACTAAAGAACCAATTATAAATGAAGAAAAAATAACTAATAATAATTCAGAAGAAAAAAGAAAAGTAGAAGCTAATTTAAATAAAGTAGAAAATGAAATACAAAATTATAATAATGAACTAAAAGCAATTTTTGAAGAAGAGAGAAATATAAAAGAAAATACTATTTTTAATTCAAATAAAGAATTAGATGATTTTATTAATCTTTATATGAATAAGAAGATTGAACAAACAAAAAAGATAAAAGAAGCTTTAAAAAAAGCAGAAATATTAAATAAACGTTTATTAAGATTAAATAACAAAATTTTTGAGGATAAAAGACTTAAAGAAGAAGCAAATATTTTAAAGATAACTCCTAAAGAATATAAAAAAATAATAACTCGCAAAAATGATAAAAAAGAGTTGGATATATTTTTAAAGAGACTAGGTTTAGAAGAAATAATTATCGAAAGAAATATGCTTATAGATAAATTAGATAAAAATTATGCTAAAAAAACAATTGATATCAAAATAAACAAGGAAGCAAAAGATTATTCTAATATTGTTGATATAAATGAAAGTAAAAAGGCATTACCAAATAATAAACAAATAAAAGAATTAGAATCTTTTGATATTCAAAATGTCATTAATAACTATATGAAAAATATTGACTTAAAAGAAAAAGAAACTAATAATGAAATAGCTACATATGGGTATCAAACCGTAATTAGTAAATTAGTAAATGGACTAGAACCAAAGAAAAAAGATGGGAAACGCTATCGTGCTGCTAATATAGAAGTTAAAGAAAGTTTTAAAAAAGAACTACAATCAGGAAATTATCTTTATAACATTGTTCATGTTGTTCCAGCTGTTATTAAATTACCTTTCAATTTTCTAAGAAAAGTAACAAGTAAAATAACTTATAATCCAGAAACAAAAAGACGAATGGAAATAATAAAAAATAGGCTTGACCATTTAAGTGATCAAGATTTGATGATTTTATTTAAAGAATATTCTAATCATGTTGAAGTGGAAAGATATTCTTCAGGACTTAATATACTAATTGAAGAAAGAATTTCTAGATTTATTGATGAAAAAGTTAGAATTATCAATAATAATTTAGAAATAAAATATAAAGATGTCTATAATTCCATTAAAGAACTAGAAGCAATTGATAATTTATTAAGAGATCAAAGCTTATCTAAATACTTGAGAAGAGATTATTTAGACTATCGAGAAACCATTTTAGATGGTAAAGCTTCTTTAATAGCAAGTATTAGAAATGATTATAATGAAGCTAAAACATTACTATCAAGTGGACTACACGGCTTTAGAGAAAACATAAAAGCAACAGAGACTAAAATGTCTTATGTAGGTAAAAGATTTGCGAAAGATCACGATTTAGATGTTGAATTACTAGAGCGTGAAGCAAAATTAGAACGTGCTGAAAAAAGAGCAATTAAAGATGGAAATGATGAAATGGCTTTAAGAGTATTTGTCCAAGCTGAATCACTATTAAGTAAAAATACTTCTATTGAAAAAAGTATTTTTGGAAATAGGTCAACTGGAAAGAAATATTATTCTCCTTTAGCAGAAAAGCTTGATTATCGAAATGATCCATTTATTCGCGATATATTTACAACTATTGCAATGATTGGTGCAACTACATCTGTTGTTAATTCACTTAATGCTAAGAAAGAAATAATTGAAAAACAAAAAGAAATAGATGCAATAAATTCACACAATGAAAATACAATTAATTCAGTAAATAATTATGGTAATATGGTAGAGTCTAGAAAAGATGCATTAATAGAAGGAATGACTAAACAAAATTACCAAGATTCATTAAATATAAGTAATATGCTTGAAAGAAAATCCCTAGATCAATCATCAGAAATACATGGTGGTTGGTCAGTAGGAACAACTGCTTATAAAGATTTTAGGACTACTGCTCAAAACTCTTATAATGAATTTTATAATTCAACTAAATCAACACTTGAAGATATTACTACTAACTATGCCGCAGGAAACATAACAAGTTTAGAAGCACTTAATAAACTTAGTGAATTATCTGCCTCTTCACAGTCAACAGTTGCAAAAGTTGCAGAAGAGTCACTTCCACATCTTATTAACTATGCAAATAATCATTCTCAATTTGATTTAGTAGGAGTTAAAGAAGCTATGGATTATATAGTAGCAAATCCAACTGCAATAACAAAAATGAATAATTCAGTTTACGAAATGACTGAGTTAGGTGAAGAACTAGCAAATTTATCAATCGAGCAAGTAACTGCTTTACAAACTCTTCCAAATACTATAAAAGAAAATTTGATTTCTTCAGCTACAGCAGCATCATTAGCAATTAATGTTTCAAATACAATGCATACGAATTACAAAAAAGGCAAATATGGAAACAATATTACTCAATTAGTAAAAAACTATATTGATACTCAAGATAATAAAAATAAAAAAAGATAAAAGGGATAAAAAATGAAAAACGATGAAATTCTAATAAGTAAGAAAAAAGCAATTATCTTCGCAATTATTATAGATCTACTAGTAACTGCAATAATTTCAATAGGAGCATATGATGTTATAAATATAGTATATGGCCAAAAAATGCTAATAGAAAGACTTAACTTTATTGCTTTATTATATCCTAATTTATTTATTATACTTTTAGCAGTAATGGTTTCCCATATTTTTCTTTCTATAAAATACAAAAAGAAAAAATAGTTATAAAGGCTATAAATCCTTAATGATTTATAGTCTTTTTTTTATATAAAGAACATAACATTCTATAGAGGTGGAATATGTTCTTAAAAAAAATAAATAAAAGAATAAAAATATTATTTTTAATCATGGTATTAGTATTTGCACTTATTATTTTAAGAGTTTTCTATATAGAAGTAGTAGACTATGAAAAATTAAAAGATTATGCCTCATCTCTTTGGAGTAGGGAATTACCTATAGAAGCCGATAGAGGAATAATCACCGATAGAAATGGAGTTGTACTAGCAGATAATCTAACCACAACTTCTCTTGTCTTAATTCCTAATCAAATTAAAAATAAAGAAGAAGTAACAAAAAGTTTAGCTGAAATATTAAATGTCTCATATGATGATATGAAAGAACATGTTTATAAAAAAACATCTATTGAAAGAGTCCATCCAGAAGGAAGAAGATTATCTTATGAAATAGCCGAGAAAATATCGGCTCTTAATTTTGATGGAGTATATTTAGTAAAAGAATCAAAAAGATATTATCCGTATAAAAATTTACTATCACATTCACTAGGATATGTTGGAATTGATAATCAAGGCTTATCTGGACTTGAACTTCAATACGACGATTACTTAACTGGTACAAAGGGTGCTATTAAGTATTTTTCTGATGCAAAGGGAAATAGATTAAATATGCCTGAAGTTTATGTAGAACCTGTTAATGGAATGAATATAAGCTTAACTATTGATATAAATATTCAAAAGTCTCTAGAAAGAGAGTTAGATAATATTATAGATATGTTTACTCCAGAAAATGCCTTAGCAATTGTTATGAATCCTAAAACTGGTGAAATCTTAGGTATGGCTTCACGTCCAGACTATGATCCAAATAATTATCAAAAATACTCCAGTGAAGTATTAAGTAGAAATCTACCAATATGGTCATCATACGAACCAGGAAGTACTTTTAAAATAATTACTATGTCTTCTGCACTAGAAGAAAATTTAGTTGATTTAGATAAAGATCATTTTTATGACTCAGGAAGCGTAAAAGTTGACGGTTCAACACTAAGATGTTGGAAAGCTGGAGGACATGGAGACCAAACTTTTCTAGAAGTATTACAGAACTCTTGTAACCCAGGATTTGTTAAACTTGGACAAATGTTAGGGAAAGAAAGACTATTCTCATATTTAAGTAAATTTGGCTTTGGTAATAAAACAGGAGTTGACTTAAATGGAGAAGGAGAAGGAATTATATTTAGTTTAGATAGGGTTGGTAATGTAGAACTTGCAACTACAGCCTTTGGTCAAGGAGTCTCAGTAACTCCAATTCAGCAAGTAAATGCCGTATCTTCCGCAGTAAATGGAGGCTATCTTTATAAGCCTTATATTGTAAAAAGTATTCAAGAATCAAATACAAATTCTATTATCAAAGAAAATAAAAAAACTTTAATTAGAAAAACAGTTAGTAAAAAGACCTCTTCTATTATGCGAAGAGCTTTAGAATACGTAGTTGCTAAAGGAGGAGGAAAATCAGCCTTTATCGAAGGATATAGAGTTGGAGGAAAGACTGGAACTGCTCAAAAGGTAGAAAATGGTCATTATCTAGTCAATAATTATATTATGTCATTTATGGCAGTAGTTCCTTCAAATGACCCAGAAGCAGTTTTATATCTTGCAATAGATAATCCTAAAAAAACTGCACTACTATCTAGTTATACAACAACACCAATCGCAAGAAGAATTCTTTTAGATGTAATAGATGCCTTAGGCATAGAAAAACAAGAAGGTGCTGTAGAAAAAGATTATGAATGGAATGATATCATAACTTATGAAGTTCCAAATGTAATTGGAAAAACAGTAAAAGCAGCAAAAAAAGAATTAGTAAATTTTAAAATAGAATATTCAGGAAGTGGAGAAAAAGTTCTAGAACAATCTCCAGATCCTGGTACAAGACAAGAAGACGGTGGAGTAGTAAAATTATTATTAGGATAAAAAAGTAGAATAATCAATTTTATTCTACTTTTTACCAATATAATTACTTGGCTCATCAAAAAAATCTAAAGCAAAATTAGTATGCTCATTAAATTCTCTTTTTAAGCCATTATGAACATCAAGCCCATTTTCTTTTAATGATTCCATGTATTCATCGATTGCTGCTTTAGGGAACATGCTAGTTTGTGCTAAGTAAACAATTTGCTTATGGATTTGGATCATTGCATTCTTAATAAATGGCTTTCTTTGATTATTTGCCCATTCTTTTTCTTCTTCAAATAGTAATAAAGGTGCTCCAATTTTATCAGCAACCTCATCAAGGCGACTATCGATAAGTAATAATGTATCTATAGCATTAAGAGAATCTTTTTTAGCATCACTGCTAGCTTTATTAATAATTCCAGGTACTGCTTTTTGATAAGTATTAAAGTTTTTTATAGATTGTTCATAATTAGTCATAAGAATATTTCCTCCTTGAAAAGCAAAAGTATAATATCACTTAATAATGTAAAAATCAAGATAATAGATTATAATTAAAGCAAAGAGGTGGAAATAATGCAAGAAATAAAAATAAAAGGTATATATAAGCATTTTAAAGGAGATTACTATATAGTAGAAGATATCGCAAAAGATTGTGAAACTTTAGATGACTTAGTAATTTATAGAGGCCTTTATGGAACTTCTCCATTATGGGTGAGAAAAAAAGAAGATTTTTTAGGAAAAGTAGATAAGAAAAAATATCCTAATATAAATCAAGATTATAAATTCCAGTTACAAGTTATAGATAGTAAAAGGAAATAAATCTTTACTTTTAAAGCCTTTTGTGATATTATATAGCACAAAAAACAGGGGTTAAAAGTATGAAAAATAGAAGTTATTTAGTAATTGTTTTATTATTACTTTTTATGCTTACTTTAGGTTATGCAGCAACAAATAGTGATATAAAAGAAAGCATAAAAGGAAGTAGATGGTCAGTTCCTATAAAAAATATTAGAGTAGATGATAACAGTACAGCCGTTGGCAAAATTGTTGATGATAATTTAGATGAAGGGAATCTAACTTACAATACTAACATTGAAAAGCCAGGAGATTTTTATGGTTTTAAAGCAGACATTGTAAATGATGGTACGATAGATGCCAAAATAGATTCGATTAATGTAGCCGGGTTATTAGAAAGACACAAAAGATATCTAGAATATACTGTAACATATCAAGATGGAACAGAAATAAAAATTAACGACATTATAAAAGCTAATACCAAGAAAACAGTTTATGTAAAACTTAGAATGAAGGAAGATATAGAAGCTGAAGATCTACCAAATGAAGAAGAACAAATTGATCTTTCATTACAAATTAATTTAGTAAGCGCAAGATAACACATAGTTTAGTGTTGTCTTTTTTATTTAAAAAAGCTTGCATATATATATAATTAGGATAATAGAGGTGTATAAGATGTACAAAAAAATAGATAAAAAATTAAGTTTGCTAATAATTTTATTTATTGGAGTAGGAGCGTTATCAATAGGGCTTGCAGCATTTTCTAATACTTTGAACATTAAGCCCACTACAACTGTTTCTCCATCAAGAGATAATTATAAATTGGAATTATCTTGTGCTAAGGATAGTTTAGATGAATGCGAACTTGCTCCCACTTCTGATAATCCTGAATTAGTTGAAAAGTCTTCTAAAGCTATTATTGATAATACTGGAGAAGATTTGTTAATTAAAAATTTAAATTTTTATTTTACTGAGCCAGGACAATCGGTAACTTATACTTTTTATGTGAGAAACATTGGAAAAAGCAAAATTTATTTAAAAAGTTATGGTCAAAGAAATATAGAAGGGTATGATAAATCCATTAAATGTACTGCAGGAGAAGGCACATCTCAAAAACTAGTTGATCAACTCTGCAATGGGGCAGGAAATTTTACTCTCACGTATTATATTGGTGGTAGTGGAGCAACAGGTGGTGGTATAGGTAAATTTGAACATTCTATTTTCTCTAATACTACTATTAATAATACTAGAGTATTTATTAGAATAACATATAGAGAAACAGGAGTTAGAGTTGATGGACCTGTATCTATCGAACTTGGCGACTATTATGCAAAATTTTCTACTGTTCCAAATGCATAGTAATTAAGAATAAAGCTAAATACTAGTTTTATTTTTTGCCTTTAAAAGCTTACAAATATATATATATATATATAATTAGGATAATAGAGGAGTAATTATGAAATTAAATTTAAATAACAAAAAAGCAGTAATTATTATCTTAATAGTTGGAGTAAGCATATTATCAATAGGGCTTGCAGCTTTTCAAGTGCATTAACAATTAATGGTAGTACTCAAGTAAGCCCAGATCCATCAAACTATAAAGTTTCTTTTTCATGTAATAAAGATAGACTAGAAGAATGTGAAGTAAGTCCTTCTTCAAGCAATTCTAGTATTTTACCCAATTCTCCAAAAGCTATAATAGACAGTTCAGGACTTAATCCAACCTTATCAAACCTAAGTGCAGTATTTACTGAACCAGGACAGATAATTAGATATTCTTTTTTTGCCTTTAATAATGGAGGATATGATGCTTATTTTAAGGGTATAAGATATAAAAATGTTCCAGATACATCTTCTACTATAACTTGTACAGCGCTAGAAGGAGCGACTGATTCTTTAGTACAAGAAGCATGTAAAAATATAAACATAACAATCAATGCAGGAAATGTACATTATACTAGATTTCCAAGAAGTGAGGAATTTGTGCTTATCGCAGATATTGATAATGACCCGCTTTTAGAAAAAAATAGTTTTAAAGCTATTATTATAAATTTAAGATATGATACAAGTTATGCTAATATAAGAGCAGATGGTCCATTTGCTGTAAAATTTGGAGATATTTCTCTTGAATTTTCTACTACACCAAATTAAAAATAATATCATAACTACGAACTAGTTAATTCTAGTTCTTTTATTTTTGATATGATATAATTTTAATTAGAGGTAAGAATATGAAAAAGAAATTTCTAATTATTTTAATTGTATTGTTATTCGCAATATTTATAGGTACAAAACTATATACTTTAAATTCTTATAGATTAACTAAAAAGCAAGAAAAAGCCTTTAAAGAAATTGCTGATTCTCTAGTTATAAAAGATTTAATAGTTACAAAAGAAGAAAAGCTAGAAGATAATGATTATCTAATAATAGATAATATAAAAATCAAAAAAGTATCAGGTAACTTTAACTGTCAAAAAGAAGATAAAAAGACTATATGCAAAGAAGATGATGATGCATATTTAACGATAGAAGAATCTTTATCTTTAAGTGAGAAAATAAAAAAAGAAAAGTATAGAAAAATTAATTATAAAATTCTAGATGAAGATAAAATCATAGATGATATAAATCTATTAGGTTATATAAAAGAAATAAGTAAGTATTCATCTATTTTTACTTCTAACCAAAATATAAAAAAAGCTTATTTCTTAAAAAACATTACTCTAAATAATTTAGAAAAAATGCATTCAATTGATTTAATTGAGGGTAAGTATTCAGGCTATAGTATCCACAAATCAAGTAAAATTCGAATTATAAATATTAAAAACAATAATAAAACGTATCAATTAACATTTAATAATATGAATAATAAAATAGAAGAAGTTTTAAATACATTAGAAATAGAATAATAGGTGAGAATAATGAATGAAGGTATTGGCTCTCGTGGTGGTAGAAATGATAGAAGAAGATCATTCAAAATAAAATTAAGACAAAAGAAAAAATTAAAAGAATTAGAAAAGTTATCAGAAGAAAAAGCATTAGAAAAAAAGATTAGAAAAAATCAAATATTAAAATTTATAACAATAATCCCGATTGCTTTATTTGGAAGTGTTATTAAGAATTTATCTGAAAAAGACAATAATAAAAACAGGCCTGTTAACGAAAAAAAAGAAAAAAAAGAAATAAAAACTATATATAATGAAAATAAAAATCTACTTGAAAATAAAACATTAAAAAATGAAGAAACAATAAATGTTATAGAAGAAGATATTAAAATATCAAATGAAAAAATAGAAAAACCAGTTTCTATTATCGAAAATAATTTAGATGAAAAATTAGAAAAAATAAAATCTAAAAAAATAATAGAAAAATATGAAGAAAAAATTAAAGAAATAAGATATATGCTTCGTAATGTATATTATGAAGCAACTTTAATAAATGAATTTAATGGATTAGACAATAGTCCGAGTGAAGAAAATATAGAAAAATTAACTGAATTAATTTCTAAGCTTGAATTATTAAAGGACAAGCTAGATAAAAATGAAAATTTAAAAGTTGATGAAAATTATATAGAAGTATTAGTAGAAGAAGATTTAGAAAAAATTGAAAAGAATATTGAATTAGAAAATGAGAATAACAATATTTTATATAAATCCATTTCTAATAAAATAAGTGAGTTGAAGATAAAAAAAGACAAAACAGAAGAAAAGCTAAAAGAAGAAAAAATTCAAAGAAATATTGATGAAGATAAAATAATAAAAATTAAAGAAAAAAAACATCTTGATGATAATTTCAATAATGAATTACTACAGTTTCAATATGAACAAGATAAAATAATTAAAGATATACAAAATAAGGTTTCATTTAATATTAATAAAATTGATATTCCAAGAATAAAATTAAATGGAATTAGCAAGCAAACCAATTTGCTTTTGAAAAGAATTAAAATCTATATGAGAGTTCCTGGAGTTAGAAGCGGAAGAAAAATATTAAATCTTACTAGCACATACTTATATAGCATTCAAAACTCATTTTTTAGAAGAGAAAATAAAATTAGATACAAAAGAGTAAATAATGATTATTTTCTAAAAGAATTAGAAACTAATATAAATGAATTGACTAATATATTAGAAAATATTTCTAAGACTAAATTTCAATTAGAAAAAGTAATAGAAAAAGTTATCTCTACTTATAGTGAATATTCACATTTAGAAGAATATCAAAAATTATTAAATAATTTAAATGTTATTAAAAAAAATCTTGAAGAAAAAGAGTTTGAACTTAAAAAATTAAAAGAGGAACAACAAAAGAAGCAACAAATAGAAAATGAAAATGCTAAAATTTATAAATTATAATTGTTTACAGAACTTAAATGTAAAATTTTGTCTAAATAAATTAAATAAAACATATCTAAAAACTTTTATGCTATAATGAACGGTGAGAACGGAGGAAATCAAATGTTATTACTCACAAAAGCGGTATTTGCAGTTATGTTAGGATTTCTATCATCTGCAATTTTAGGTTTATTTTTAGTACCGATTTTAAAAAAATTAAGAGTAGGTCAAAGAATTAGTATATTTGTAGGAGAAGCTCATAGAAAAAAAGAAGGTACTCCTACTATGGGAGGATTAATATTTATCCTACCAACCGTACTTGTAACTTTAGCTCTTATTATTACTGATAAAATTGCTTATACATCTAATTTAGGTATAGTACTTTTGGTTTTTATAGGTTATGCCTGTATTGGTTTTTTAGATGACTTTTTATCTATCAGAAAAGGTGATAATGAAGGTTTAACTACTTATCAAAAACTTTTTATGCAAGTACTAATAGCTATTGGATTTTTCTATATTTACATGAGAAGTGGAGGACAAACTGCTTGGGTTGTAGGTACTCTTCGTATTGATATAGAAATGGGTTGGCTATATGGATTATGTATATTATTTGTTTTGGTTGGTGCATCTAATGCTGTAAACCTAACAGATGGTTTAGATGGTTTAGCTGGAGGATTAGCCGCTATAGCACTAATTGCATATAGCTTAATTTCCTTAACAGTTGGTTTTGAAGAAATTGGTTTGTTTAGCCTTATTTTAGTAGGTTCTATTATAGGATTCTTAATTTATAATACTCATCCAGCCAAGGTTTTTATGGGTGATACTGGTTCTCTTTCTTTAGGAGCTGCCATGGGTGCAATCGCAATACTTACACATAGAGAATTAACTTTACTTGTAGTTGCGGGAATCTTTATAATTGAAACTTTAAGCGTTATTATACAAACAATTTGGGTACAAGTCTTACATAAGAAGTTATTCCTTATGACTCCACTTCATCATCATTTTGAAAAATTAGGATGGATGGAAACTGATATTGTAAAACTATTCTGGGTATGTGGCTTAATTCTTGCAATGGCAGGAATAATATTTGGAGTATGGCTATAAACATTACATTTTAGTAATGTTTTTTTTATTTTGTGGTATAATAAGTTTATAAATAAGTAGTGGTAGTTGTATATGAAAAAAGAAAGAAATCAAAATATTTATGAAAAAGTATTTATATTAAAAAAGAAGTTTAATACTGTAGTATATTCTTTATTAGTAATATTTGTTTTAGCAGTATTCGCAATTATTCCAAAGATTCATTTAAACGGAAAAGAAGTAACTGAGATTATCTATACAAATAATTATAAAGAAGCTGGAGTTAAAGCTTCCTTCTTAGGTAAAGACATTACAAGGAATATAAAGATAAAAAGTAATGTTAAAAATAAAAAAATAGGAACTTATGAGGTAGTTTACTATTTAGATGACTTTTTTATTCCGATAAGTAAAAAAAGAACAGTCAAAATAATTGATAAAGAAAAACCCGAGCTTTCCCTAAAAGGTGAAAAAAAAGTTTTTTTATGTCCTGGTAGAGAATACCAAGAAGATGGTTTTAGTGCAACAGATGGGTATGACGGAGATATAACAAAAAATGTCAAAACAATAAAAGAAAAAGATAGAATAATTTATATAGTAAAAGACTCTAGTAACAATGAAAAAAGAGCTATAAGAGAAATAATTTATAAAGATAAAGAAAAGCCAAGTATCCAATTTAATGGATTAAATGAAATAAATATTGCCCTAGGAACTTCTTTTCAAGATCCCGGATATAGTGCATCAGATAACTGTGATGGAGACATAACAAAAAGCGTAAAAATATCTGGAAATGTAGATACTAATAAAGAAGGAACTTATACTTTAACTTATAAAGTAACAGATTTAATGGGAAACTCAACAGAGATTAATAGAAAGATAAATATTTATAAAAATATTACTCCAAATCCTGGGGTACAAAAACCAGGTGTTGTATATTTAACATTTGATGATGGTCCTAAAGAAGGAACCACTAATATTATTTTAGATATATTAAAGGAAGAAAATGTAAAAGCCACTTTCTTTGTTACTAATAAAGGTCCAGATGAGTTAATAAAAAGAGCAGCAGAAGAAGGACATACTGTAGGTTTACATACAGCATCACATGATTATGCTAATCTTTATTCTTCAACTGAAGCATATTTTAATGACTTGTATGCAGTAGAAAGTAGAGTAAAAAGAGTGACAGGCTTTGATTCAAAAATAATTAGATTTCCAGGTGGTAGTAGTAATACAGTAAGTCGAAGATATTCAAAAGGGATAATGTCATTTCTAACTAATGAAGTCTTAAGAAGAGGTTATCGTTATTATGATTGGAATATATCTAGTGGAGATGCAGGAGAAACAACAGACCCTAACATGGTATATCAAAATGTCATAAGCAGATTATCACATGAAAGGCCTAATATAGTTTTAATGCATGATATTAAAACATATACAAGAGACGCCTTAAAAAATATCATAAAATATGGAAAAGAAAATGGCTATACATTTGAAGCTATCACAACAGATACTGAAATGGTCACTCAAAGAGTAAATAATTAGGTATTAAAAAAGAGTAGATATACTCTTTTTCTTTTAAATAAAATATAATAATATGAACTAATTTCATAAAAAAATGATATACTAAAATAATAGGAGGGATAAAAATGGAAAATTCATGGAATAAATATACAGAAGAAGATTTAAAAAAAATTGAGTTAATTACATCAGACTATAAGAAGTTTTTAAATTCTTGTAAAACAGAGCGAGAAGCTACAAAAGAAATAATAAAAAGAGCAAGATCAAAAGGCTTTAAAGATTTAGAAGATTTTATTAATGGTAATAAAACTCTTATGGTAGGGGATAAAATTTATGTAAATAATAAAGACAAAGCAGTAGCTTTATTTGTAATTGGAGAAGAAGATATTACAAAAGGAATTAATATCTTAGGAGCTCATATTGATTCTCCTAGACTTGATTTAAAGGCAACCCCATTATATGAAGATACTAGTTTTGCTTATTTAGATACTCATTATTATGGAGGAATTAAAAAATATCAATGGGTTACTCTTCCATTAGCACTTCATGGAATAGTAGTTAAAAAAGATGGAACTAAAATAGAAATCGTAATAGGTGAAGATAAAAATGACCCAATAGTAGGAATTACTGATTTACTTCCTCACTTAGGTGCTGAACAAATGAAAAAGACTGCTTCAAAAGTAATAGAAGGAGAAAATTTAGATATTCTTATTGGAAGTAGACCACTTAAAGGTAAAAAAGAAAATCCAGTTAAAGAAAATATCTTAAAATTATTAAAAGAAAAATATAATCTTGAAGAAGATGATTTTTTATCAGCTGAAATTGAAGTTGTTCCACAAGGAGAAGCTAGAGATTTTGGACTAGATCAGAGTATGATTGCTTCATATGGACAAGATGATAGAGTATGTGCATATACTTCATTAGAAGCTTTCTTAGAAATAGAAAATCCAAAACGTACAACTAGTTGTATTTTAGTTGATAAAGAAGAAATTGGAAGTGTAGGTTCATCTGGTATGGAATCACACTTCTATGATAACGCTATTCAAGAAATATGCTTATTACTTGGAAATAATTCCCCTGTAGCTGTAAGAAGAGTACTAAAAAACTCTAGAATGTTATCAAGTGATGTAAATGCTGCCTATGATCCTCTTTATCCTGAGGTAATGGATAAGAGAAGTTCCTCTTATTTTGGACAAGGCGTAGTATTCTGCAAATATACAGGATCACGTGGGAAAAGCGGAAGCAACGATGCTAGCGCAGAATATATAGCTAAGATAAGAAAAGTAATGGATGACGCCAATGTTAGTTTCCAACTATCAGAACTTGGGAAAGTAGATGCTGGGGGTGGAGGAACAATTGCATATATCCTTGCTAATTATAATGTTGAAGTAATAGACTGCGGAGTAGGAGTATTAAGTATGCATGCTCCATGGGAAATAACTTCTAAAGCAGATATTTATGAAGCATATAAATGCTATAAAGCCTTCTTAAAAAATATTTAATCAATGTATTTATACATTGATTTTTTTGTCTCTTCTGTTATAATAAAAAACTAGTGGAGATACATATGATTAAAAACATAGATATTAAAGATATAAACAAATTTAAAATTTTTCTAAATTGTGATTTTCATATAAGTAGTATGCTTTATAAGGATAAAGATTTAATTCATAAGCTTCCGTTTTTATGCGATTATGAAAAAGGAATAGACAATGGCTTAATAGAAGTAATAGATTATTTAGATAACAATAATATAAAAGGTATTGTAAAAGTAACCAATTATATAAGAGATAATGAAAATATAGTTGGTTACTCTATGAAAAGATATAAAGACTATAAGAGTTTTGATAAAAATAAGTTTAGAAATTTATCTTTAAAAGTAGAAGATTGTTTCCAATTAATGAAAATAGTAGAAGAGATGAATAACCATAAATTAATTTATCGTGATTTTCATACTGGTAATGTTTTACTAAATAGAAAAACAAATGATATAAAAATATGTGATATAGATGCTATGTATCTAGATAAACAAAATGAAGATCATAAATGGCAAAGAAGAAAAGCTTTAGGTCTTTGCGTATCATATATTTATAATGTTCATCCAGATGACAGTGACATTGTTGTAAATAGAAATTATCCCATAGATAGATATGGTTATTTTCAAGAATGTATTAAAAATTCTGACTCATCTTATTTTTATGAGTCATTAAATTTGCTAAAAAAGATTGATAAAGATTCTCTAAAAGAAGACAGGAAGAAAATAAAATATCATGCAAATGAATATAAAAATAGTGGATACTATAGATGGATATAGTGTTCTTTTTTTTCTTTAAAAAAATATACTTATTATAGGTGTATATATGAAAAGAAAAGTTGATAAAATTTTATTAGCAGCAGTAATAATACTTTCACTATTTGGTCTGATGATGATTTATTCCTCATCTTCTATTTGGGCTGAATATAAATTTAATGATAGTTTTCATTATGTTAAATATCAAGGAGCCTTCTTAATAGTCAGTCTTATAATTTTATATGTTGTATCCAAAATAGACTATAATATATATTACAAATATTCAAATAAAATTTTATTAGTTTGCTTTATACTACTAATACTTGTATTAATTCCAGGAATAGGAAGTGTTAGAAATGGTAGTAGATCTTGGTTTGGAATTGGTCCCTTAGGAATACAACCAAGTGAAGCTGCTAAATTAGGCTTAATCATATTTACTAGTAAATATTTATCGTGTAGTAATCGTTTTATAAAAAGTTATAAAGAAGGCATTTTTCCTATTTTATTTATAACTTTAACATTCTTTGGTCTTATTATGCTCCAGCCTGATTTAGGAACAGGTATGATACTAGTAGTTTCTATTATTTCATTACTTTTTATTGCTGGTATAAATATTAATTTCTTCATTATAGCGGGAGTCCTAGGTTTAATAGGAGTAGTTGTATTAATAATAATTGCTCCATACAGACTTGCAAGAATTACATCATTTTTAGATCCATGGAGTGATCCGTTGGGAAGTGGCTTTCAAATAATCCAAAGCCTATACGCTATAGGTCCAGAAGGATTATTTGGTACAGGATATCTTAATTCTATTCAAAAACATTTCTACCTTCCTGAACCTCAAACTGACTTCATATTTTCAATTATTGCCGAAGAATTTGGAGTAGTAGGAGCATTTATAGTAGTAGGCCTATTTACAACAATTCTTTATAGAGCTATAAAAATTAGTAATAGGCACGAAGATCCATTCGCCAAATACTTATCGTTTGGAATGATTTTTCAAATGATATTTCAGTGCCTTATGAATCTTTCGGTAGTAATCGGTTTAATACCAGTAACTGGTGTAACTTTGCCTTTCTTAAGTTATGGGGGTTCTTCACTTTTAGTAAGTATGGCATCAATTGGTATTATTTTAAATATAAGTAGAAAATAAGAGTCTATAAGCATTCTTTTTAATAAAATGCAAAGTTGTAGCAAGAACAAATGTTTGGTATAATTATATTGGTAAGTTATTAGAAATAGGTTTGATAATGAATCAAGATAAAATGCATTTAGTAAACAAAATTTTTAACAATGAAACAATAAGAACAGTATGGGACAAAGAAAAAGAAAAATATTATATTAGTGTTGTTGATATAGTAGCAGTAGTATCAGAAAGTAAAGATGGAAGAAAGTATTGGAATAAGCTTAAACAACGACTTAAAGATGAAGGAAATGAGTCGGTGACAAATTGTCACCAGCTGAAATTAAAATCTTCAGACGGAAAATATTACAATACTGATGTCGTAGATATTGAGGGGATGTTTAGAATAATCGAGTCAATTCCTAGTAAAAATGCTGAGCCAATTAAACAGTGGCTTGCAAGATTAGGAAGTGAAAGAATAGATGAAACATTTGATCCTTCTCTTGCAGTACAAAGATCAATCGATTTATATAGAGTAAAAGGCTTTGATGAAGATTGGATTTTAAGTCGTGTTAAGAACATTATAAGTAGAAAAAACTAATAGATATATGGAAAGATGGAGGAATTGTAGAAGAAAAAGAATATGCAATTCTTACTAATGAAATATATAAGGAATGGTCAGGTATGACTGCCAAAGAGTATAAACAATATAAAGGACTAAGAAAAGAATCATTAAGAGATAATATGTCTGAAGTAGAAGTTGTTCTTACCAATTTAGGAGAAATTGCTACTCGTGAGATTGCAAATGTTCAAAAACCTTATGGATTAGAACAAAATAAAAAAATTGCCGTGTTAGATGGACACACAGCTAAAGTTGCTAGAGAAGACCTTGAAAAAATTTAGGTAAATCCCTCATCAGCAATCAAAATACTATTAATTATCAATATATAGATGAAAATAAACAAATAGAAAATGATTAATCAATATAAACAAAAAAATAATACCTTAATGGTATTACTTTTTTTTAGAAGGCATTCATATCAGAATTTAATTCACCTTGAGTAGAATTGAATCCTCCAAATAAGCTTTGTATAAATAATGATATTGTTGGGTCACTCATAATTCTTGTTTGTATTTGAGCCATCTCTTCATCAGTTATTTGACTGTAATCTTTTGCACCAGCTAAAACACTATCATCAATGTTTGCCTTAAAATTAACATTTGTATTCATTGTAATCTTTAAAAGATCTGTATCATTATTTTTTAAAGTGAATAATGAATTAGTCTTGCCACTTTCTTTATCAAGTACTTTAATAGTTCCATTTAAACTATAACTTTCTTTTCCATCAGTCAAAGAAATATTTATTTTTGTATTTTCTTCAGTTTTTAAGAAATCACCATTAACACTTATTTTACTATCTCCATTTATAATTTCTCCATCAATAGTATAATTTAAATCTTTTCCTTTAAATTTTATATTTATTCCTTCACCATCTTTAGATGAAAAATCTATTTGCTTTATATCCTCATTTTTACTAAAACCAAATGTTTCATCTTTAGAAGCAATTTCATATTTTAATATTTTATTTAAACCTTTGTAATAAACATTATAATCAAATAATACATCAGTTGAATTTTTACTTTCTTTAATACTTTTAATCATCTCATCAATTTCTTTAATTAAATCAGTACGAGATTTTGAATAAACTTTAACTAACTCATTTAATACATCTTCACTCTTAAAATCTTCAAGGATTGCTAGAGCAATTTTATTAAGTTTTTCTTCGGTAACTGAATAGGTTAGTTTAGTAACCTTTATTTCTTTTGTATCAACTTTTATTGAGCTTTGCTCACTCACAATATCTTTTTTATCAATATTATTCTTTATATCTTTAATAATAACATCTGTTATTTTGCTATAATCAATTGATTTTGTATCCATTAATTCTGCATATGATTTATATTCGTTTGCACTATAATAATAAATATCCATAAATTTCTTTAATTTAAAATAAATTTTATCATTACTTGATAAGATATTTCCACCAATCAGCTGTTGATCATTAACAAGAAAATCTAAATCTATAAAATTCTTTTTATCTTTTTTATCATCACTATAACTATAGTTTAATGAATAATTACCAAACTCACTTTCTAACTTTACATCACCATTAATAGTTAATTTATCACTACTAATTAGCTTTTCTCTAAACTCACTATCATTAGCTTTAAGCACTTCAGAAACATCATTCACTACTTGACCAAAGCTTTGTAATAAAACATTCTTAGATTGTCCAATACTAACAATTCCAATACTTATTGATATACCAGCCATAATACCAAGTATTATAGGTACAATCATTATCTTTTGTTTAGGTTTTTTTTCTTCTACAAATTCATTCGAAACTTCATTTACTTCCATAATTTCCTCCTATTATTATCATAATTATACTATGATTAGAAAAATAAATCTATGTTTTTATTTTTCATTAAAATAAAAAATGTTGCCAAATTAATGTAAAGATTATTGTCTATAAAAATTTCCAATGCTATACTTAAATTAAGGTAGGGAGTGGTAAAATGTTTAATAAAAATATAAACAATTTATTAGATGTTACTGCTTTCTTAAATTATTAAGAGTGTACTTTTTTGTACACTCTTTTTTAGGAGGTCACGATGAAAAAAAATGAAATAACAGAAATTGATGAAGTTAGTGAAATGGAAGAAATGAACGAGGGCATAGAAGCTTTAGAAAAAATTAAAAGTTTAACTAAAAAAGAAATAAGCCTAAATCATCTTTGTAAAGAGCTAAATCTAAATGAATACGAAGTATTAGGGCTAATTAGAGAGCTTAGAGAAGAAGGAATAAATATATTAACTCAAATTAGAGATAATGATATTTATATGTTAAATCATGGAGAAATAGAGCTTGATGATAAAAAAGAGTTTAGCTTTGATACTAATGGTAATAGAGAATTTAAATTTGTCGCAATCTCAGATACAAGATTTGGTTCTAAGTCCCAGCAATTATCTATCTTAAACGATATATATGTAAAAGCCAAAGAATTAGGTTATGAAAATGTAATACTATGTGGAAATATTTCCGAAGGACTATATCCTCTAAAAAGTATTTATTCAGAAAGTAACTTTATAGATGATACTATGGCTCAAGTTGATTATATAGTAAAAAACTATCCTAGAGTTAAAGGCATAAAAACATATTTTATTACTGGCCCTAAAGATGAAAAACATCTAAATAAAAATGGTATTAATATAGGAAAAAGGATTAGCGAATTAAGAAAGGATTTAATATATTTAGGAGATAAATCTTGCGAGGTTACAATAGATAAAACTAAAATGCTTGTATTTAATACAAAACTTAGTAAAACTTATACAGTATCTTATAGAACCCAACAACAAGTAGATTCATTTAGAAGTGAAGATAAACCTGACATTTTATTATTTGGGGGGCTTCTTCAATTAGAAAAGTATACTTATCGTAATGTAAATTGCTTATCAGTACCAAGCGTATGTGCAACTACTAAAGAAATGAATGATAAAAGATACTCAAATACTATTGGCGCTTGGTATGTAACAGTTAAGACAGATAGTAATGGTAATCTAAAGTCAGTAAGAGCCATGGACTCAATCTATTATAAAACTTCTAAAGAAGATTATATTAATCCCAAAACTTTAAAATTAACAAAGAATAAAGGAGATAAGTAAGATGGAAGAAGTAAAAGATAAGGAAAAAAGAATTAATATTGATCAAGAATATATAGAAAAAGTTTATAAATATATTAAAAATGATATGCCAGTTGATGAATTCAAAGAAAAATTTAGTCTTAACGAAAATGAACTTAAAGGAATTTTAGAATTATCTAGAGTCTATGGAAAAAATATTGGTTTAAAAGAACGAAATGGTGAAGTAGTATTTCAAAAGAATTCTCAAAGAACTCAAATCATTACCAAGCCATCTTTAAGCTCAGACAAACTAATCCATACTGAACTTTGTGTAGTTAGTGATACTCACTTTGGTAATAAAAATCAACAACTTCATTTACTTAATGAAGTATATGAAGAGGCACATAGAAGAGGAATTAAAACTGTTCTACATTGTGGGGATCTAGTTGATGGAAATTATCCAAATAGACCAGAAAATCCTAGATTACAATTTCTTCATGGATTTGATGAACAAGCAAGCTATGTAGTAGATATGTATCCAAAAGTTAAGGGAATAACAACTAAATACATCTTAGGTAGTCATGATGAAACTCATTATAAAAATGGGCAAGCAACAGTAAA
This sequence comes from uncultured Bacilli bacterium, assembly GCA_949451605.1. Classification (GTDB taxonomy): domain Bacteria; phylum Bacillota_I; class Bacilli_A; order RF39; family UBA660; genus RUG14891. The sequence goes on along the minus strand of CASTSB010000004.1, from coordinate 29,164 downwards.
TGAATGGATATCACGTTGTAGAAAAGATATGGTATATTTAGGACAAGATTATGCTGAATTAGAAATTAATGGTGTAAAAATAGCTATGGATCATCCAGGAGGAGGGTCAGCCCAAGCTCTTTCATATAAGCCTCAAAAAAGAATAGAAATATTAGAATCATCATATAAACCTAAGATATTATTAATTGGACATTATCATAAAACTTATTCTTTTATTTATAGAAATGTAAGAGCTATTGATGTCCCATGTTTCTGTGTTAAAACTCAGTTCCAACAAAAACAAGGTTTATCTAATTCTGTAGGAGCTTATTTTTTAAACATTTATTCAGATAAAAAAGGTAATATTCAATATTTTGAACCAGAAGAAAAGCTTTTTAAACCAAGTGATATGTGGGATGAAGCTGGTCGTGATGCTAAAAAAGTAAAAAAATTAGTAATTAAATAAAAAAAGTTTGAGAACTATTCAAACTTTTTTATCTTTCTAAGCCCTTAGTCTTTGGCTTTTCTCCTTCAGGCAAACGGGCTTTTCTATTTTCTCTATATTGTTCTAATTCATTAGCTGCACTTCTTAAATCATCAATTAGTTGAGCTAAAAAGTCATCTGCACATTCAACACCATCCATATAATTTTTAAACATTGAAACATGAAAGCATGGAAAAGGGTGATCGGTATCAGCTATTTGTTTAATTTCACCATCCACCATTGTAGGATATGTTCTATGGTAAAATCCTTTATAGATGGTAACCATCATATCATTAATAAATACCTCTTTTTTCCTTACTCCATCTAAGTCTCCTAAATCAGCCATAATTTTCACTCCTCATAATTGGTTTTTATTATAACATATAAAAAAATATTGTAAATTATTAGTTTTAAAACCTTAGAAAAAGCTAGCTAAAATATCACTTTTATGGTAAAATAGTCCATACCAAAAGGGGAGTAACTATGTTAGATATAATAGAGAAAGCAAAGAAGCAAGTTTCTAATCCAAATTACGATGAAACATTTAATAAAATTTATCCTGGTACAACAGAAAATATAAAAGGCTATATTGATTTTTTTGATTTAAAAAACAAATCACTTTTAACAGTTGGGTCTTCATCAGATCAAGTCCTAAATGCTTGTTTTAATGGGTGCTATGATATTACACTTATAGATATAAATCCATTCACCAAAGAGTTCTTTCATTTAAAAAAAGCCGCAATAGAAAGACTTGATTACGAAGAATATTTAAAATTCTTATCATTTAGAGGAGATTTCTTTAGAAATAACAAAGCTTTAAATATTGAAACTCTAAATAAAGTTCTACCTTTAATAGAAGATAAAGAAACACTAATATTTTGGAAATATTTATTTGAAAACTTTAAAGAAAATAGAATTAGAAGAAATTTATTTAGTAATGATATTCAATCAAAATATGAACTGATTTTTTCAAATAAGTATTTAGAAAATGAAAATAATTTTAATAAAATGAAAAGTAAAATCAAAAATCTTAAGCCTTATTTTATAAACGATAATATTTATAATTATGAATTAAAAAGAAACTACGATAACATTTTCTTATCCAATATTGCTGATTATTATGAAGTAAAAGACACTCATAAACTTTTTAACAAACTAATAAACAAAGTAAACGAAAAAGGACAAATTCAAGTTGCATATTTTTATAAAACAAATATTAATACTGAATATCTTAAAATCTATTGTCCAATTTATAATCTTAAAAAGACACTTCCTCTTTTTAAAAAAACAGAACTATATACTTTTAAAGGCACACCTAATAGAAAAATGATTCAAGAAGAAGATGATAGCATTTTAGTTTATAAGAAAAAATAGCATGCTATAATAAGAATAGGAGGGGTATTATGAAAGTTGCAATCATCGGTGGAGGAGCTGCTGGACTTGTTTGCGGAATAACTGCTAAAAATGAAAACAACGAAGTTATAATATTAGAAAGAAATAAAGAATGTGGTAAAAAAATATTAGTAACTGGAAATGGTAAATGTAATTATTGGAATACGAGTCAAAGACTTTTCCATTATCAGTCATCTAAAGAAAATGAAATTAATAAATTAATTAATGAAACAACAGAAAAAGAAGTTTTAGATTTTTTTGATAATTTAGGAGTTCTTCCTAAATATAAAAATGGATATATGTATCCTAATTCCAATCAATCATCAACTATTAAAGAATTATTAGTAGAAGAGTGTAAAAATAAAAACATAGAAATTATAACTGATTATCTTGTAGAATCTATTGAAAAAGTTAATGATAAGTTCATTATTAATAAACACCTTGAGTTTGATAAAATAGTTTTAGCAACAGGTAGTTATGCAGCCCCAAAAACTGGCTCAACTGGTATGGGATATGACTTTTTAAAACATTTTAATCATACGATAATAAAGCCTCTTCCAGCTTTAGTACAATTAAAAACTTATAAATTCCCATATTTAAATGAATGGAAGGGTATAAGGACTGATGTAAATCTTACCCATATCGATGCAGGAAAAATAATAAGACATGAAAGTGGCGAAATACAATTAACTGATTATGGAATAAGCGGTATTTGTGTATTTAATTTATCTAATAGAATTGCTAGAGGTTTAGAAAACGGAAGACACCAATATGTCTTAATAGATTTTCTTCCTAGTTTAACAAATGATCAATTAATAGAAAAATTAGAAAACAATAAACCTTTAAAAAACAATTTACTAGGACTTTTAAATAAAAAATTAGTTCAAGTAATTCTAAACAAAAATAATTTAACTGAAAATATTTCTTACAATCAGTTGACTAAATTAAATCAAGTAAACCTTCTTGGGAACTTAAAAAACTTTCAAGTAGAAATTATTGCAACTAATTCATATGATGATGCTCAAGTATGTTCTGGAGGAGTATCTTTAGATGAAGTAAATTTACATACAATGGAATCTAAAAAAGAAAATAATTTATATATTATTGGAGAACTTTTAGATTTAACAGGAGATTGTGGAGGCTATAATTTAGGAATTGCTTGGAGAAGTGGAATAGTAGCAGGAAAAGCTATTAGAGGTAATATAAATGATTAGAGTAAGACAAATAAAATTAAAAGTTGAAGAAAAAAACTTAGTAAATAAGATTTCTAAGTTACTTAATATTCAATCAAAAGAAATAAATAATCTTAAGATTGTAAAAAAATCTTTAGATGCAAGAGACAAAAATAATTTATTATTTGTTTATGAAGTTGATGTTGAAGTTAGTAATGAAGAAAAACTATTAAGTAGAAATAAATCTAAAGATATTTTTAAATCTCCAAATGAAGAATACATTTTTCCTGTTAAAAAAATTCCATCTAGTATTAAAAGGCCTATTATTATAGGTGCAGGTCCAGCTGGATTATATTGTGCCTATTTACTAGCAGAACATGGGGCAAAGCCTTTAATAATTGAACGAGGAGAAAAAGTTGAAGAAAGAGTTAAAACTATTGAAGAGTTTTGGCAAAATAATCAATTTAATAAAAATTCTAATATCCAATTTGGAGAAGGTGGAGCAGGTACTTTTTCTGATGGGAAATTAAACACCACTATAAAGGATAAAGAAAATAGAATTAAAAAAGTTCTAGAAATATTTGTAGAAAATGGCGCTCCATCTGAAATTCTTTATGAAGCAAAACCGCATATTGGTACAGATATTTTAAGAAAAGTCATTAAAAATATGCGTAATAAAATAATTTCCTTAGGTGGAGAATTTAGATTTAATACTACTCTTACAAATATTTTTATTGAAGAAAACAGATTAAAAGAAATAGAACTAAATCATAAAGAAAAAATAGATTGCGATATTTTAATTCTTGCGATTGGTCATAGTGCTAGAGATACTTTTGAAATGCTTTATGAAAACAAACTAGATATGACAGGAAAATCTTTTGCTGTTGGATTAAGAATGGAACATCCACAAAAGATGATAAATAAAAGTCAATATGGCTTAGAAAATTCAAATATCTTAACCCCAGCTTCATATAAATTAACTTATACTGCCTCTAATGGAAGAGGAGTTTATTCATTTTGTATGTGTCCAGGAGGATATGTTGTTAACGCATCTAGTGAAGAAGAAAGATTAGTAGTAAATGGTATGAGTAATTATATGCGAGAAAGTAGAAATGCTAATAGTGCTCTAGTCGTAACAATAACCCCAAGAGATTTTGGCAATAAACCTTTAGATGGAGTAGAATTCCAAAGAAAATTAGAAGAAAAAGCCTATAAACTAGGTAAGGGAAATATTCCAATTCAAAAGTATATCGATTATAAAAATAATAAAATAAGTGAATACCTAAATGAAGTTATACCATGTACAAAAGGCAATTATGAATTTGCCAATCTAAATGATTTATTTCCAAACTATATAAACACATCTTTAAAAGAGGCTATAGAAGAATTTGGTAAAAAAATTGCTGGCTTCAATAGAGACGATGCAATTTTATTAGGAGTTGAATCAAGAACGTCATCTCCCATAAGAATAATTAGAGATAGCTTATTAGAATCTAATGTAAAAGGAATTTATCCTTGTGGAGAAGGAGCAGGCTATGCAGGTGGTATTACTTCATCAGCAGTAGACGGAATAAAAGTAGCTGAAAAAATTGCATTACTTTACAAAAATAATGAATAAAAATTATTTCACATATTATGAAAATAAAATATATGGTATACTAGCTTTATATGAATATCATAATTGAAATTGTTTGTAAAGGTGAGAGAATGAAAGATAAAAAAATAAAGAAAAGAATCGATAAAAACGAAAAAAATAGCTCTAAAAAGAAATTAATAATAATAGTTAGCAGTATTCTTTTATTTATAATTATAAGTATTATTGGAGTAGCTTTATTTATAAATATCCATGGCTTAAAAAGCAAATTAAGTATAAAATTAATAGGAAAAGACAATATAAAAATAGAAGTAGGATCAGACTATAAAGATAAAGGCTCTACTGCCAAATATGATAAAAACGACTTATCAAAAAAAATAAAAGTTAAAGGCAAAGTAAATAACAAAAAGCTTGGCGAATATGAATTAGTTTATAATATAAAATATAAAAAATTATCTAAACAAGTAAAAAGAAAAGTAAAAGTTGTAGATACAAAAGCTCCAGATATAAACTTAACAGGGGAAGCTATAAGTATTATAGTTGGAAATGATTATAAAGAGCCAGGTTTTAGTGCTGAAGATAACTATGATGGTAATATAACAGATAAAGTAAAAGTAGAAAATAATATTGATAAAAACAAAATAGGTAAATATGAAGTTACTTACACAGTAAAAGATTCAAGTAATAATGAAAAAAAAGTAACTAGAGAAGTATCAGTAATTGCAAAACCTGTAAATAGTAAAGGTCAAGGTGTAGCAGTTCTAAATTATCATTTCTTTTATGATAAAAGTATAGGCCAAAGCTGTGGAGATAGCATCTGCGAGGAAATTAGCCAATTTAAAAGCCATTTAAATTATTTAAAACAAAATGGTTATAAAACTCTAACTATGAAAGAATTTAGAGATTGGATGTATGGATATACTGAAATCCCTGAAAAGTCAGTTCTTATAACAGTAGATGATGGAGCAGCAGGAACTGGAAAACATAATGGTAATTTACTTATTCCAGCTTTAGAAGAATATCAAGCTCATGCAACACTATTTTTGATTACAGGTTGGTGGGATATAAGCAACTATACTGGTTCTAAATATCTTGAAGTACATTCCCATACAAACGATATGCATGTTGAAGGGTTATGTACTGGAGTATCTCGTGGAGCACAAATGCTTTGTAAAGCAAGAGAAAGTGAGCAATCAGTTTTAGATGATTTACAAAAATCAATTGATATAACAAAATCCAAAACGGCTTTTTGCTTCCCATTCTATGCATACGATGCTACTACAATAAAATTAGTTAAACAAGCAGGATTTGAACTAGCATTTATTGGTGGAAGTAGAAAGGCAAGAAGAAGTGATGACAAATGGCATATTCCAAGATATCCAATTGTACAAAGCCACACCTTACAAGATTTTATTAATATGGTCAGCTAGATAATAGAAAGAAGTGAAAACATGATAAAATTAGTAAATAATATAGAAGACGCAAATTGCATTACACATTGCGGCACTATGCATGCAGATGAAGTATTCGCATCAGCTTTTCTTAGTTTATATAAAAAAGATATAAAAATCTTCAGGACTTCAATTATTGAACAAGAAAAAGTAAAAAAAGATGTCTTAATTTATGATATAGGAAGAGGAAAATTTGATCATCATCAAGAAGAACGAGAAGTAAGAAAAAACGGAATACCATATTGTTCGCTAGGTCTTTTATGGAAAAAGTTTGGCAAAGATTTTCTAAAATCTAGAGGAATTGAAGACGTTCAAGAAGTTTTTGAAGGAATCGATAAAGATTTCATAGAAGGAATAGATGCAATAGATAATGGAATATTTCCAAGAGTTGAAGCAGAGTTTAGAATTAAAAATATCTGTGATGTTATAAAACTTTTTAATCCTAGCTTTGGAAGTGGTGAAGATGAATCTAGTCAGTTTCTAAAAGCAGTAGAAGTAGCAACTAAAATATTTGAAGAAGAGATTTTAAATATTAACGGCAAAATTAAAGCCTACAAAAAAATTGAATCTAAATTAGAAGAAGCTAAGAAAAAACATTATTTATTATTAGATGAATTTATGCCATTTGAAGAAGCTATCTATAATCTAGATACGGAAAAAGAAATTTATTTTGCTGCATTTCCTTCTAATAGGGGAGGATATTCTGCTAAGACAATATATAATTCACCTGAAGATAAGACACAAAGAGTGCCTTTTCCTGCGTCATGGGCCGGGCTAGATGAGAAACTTTCTGAAGTTACTAAAGTAGAAGGTGCATTATTCTGTCATTTAGGAAGATTTATTATAAGCGCAACTACAAAAGAAGCCATTATTAAATTAATGGAAATTGCAATAGAAGAAAAGGAAGAGGTACAAGATGTTCAACAATAGAAAAGAGTTTAGAAAAAATTTCATAATGATTACCATAATATTATTACTCGCAACAATTCCCACATATTATATTTATAATAAATTTCAAGTTGAAAGGAATCTTGATTATTCCTCAGAGTCTTTAGAAATAAGTTTTCATGGGAAATTAGGCGATAAAATCAATATCACTAAAGTAATTCCTGTGACTGACTCAGTAGGTCTAGCTTCTAATTCCTATACTTTTACAATTAAAAATAATTTAACAGAAAAAGTAAATTACAAAATAAAATTAGAAGACAATAATGACTTAATAAAAGAAGATAACTGTGGTGAATATAAAATTGATAAAGAAAGTATCAGAGTTTCTATAAAGGAAGATAATGAAGAAAATAAAGTGTATACCTTAAAAGATTTAGAAGAACAAATAATAGAAATAGATTCAATTGGAGCTTTAAAAGAAAAAAATTATACTATTAGAGCTTGGGTAGAAAGAGATACATATCATCCAGCTGGCAGTAATCTTCATTATCATAGCCTAATAAAAATAATAGAAGAATAGAAGGTATATTATGAATATAGATTTAAGTCTTTTACACTCACATACAGAAAAAGAAATTGATATTTCAGGTAAATATAGTATTCCAAAAGAGTATTATGAAAATACAGATATTTTAAATTTGATAAATATAATCGTTAGTGGTAAAATATATCTTGATGTCGATGAAGAAGATTATGAAGAAGAAAAAGATTATATTAAATGTAAGATAGACGGAATTATAATTTTAGAAGATTCCATATCATTAGAGCCAGTTGAATACCCATTTTCTATCGAATATGATGATATAATTGAAGAAAATTGCAAAAATAATCAAAATTCTCTTGATATATTCGCGTTTTTATGGGAAAATATTGTACTAGAGGTCCCCTTACAGTTTACTAAGGTTGAAGATCTTAAGAATTTTAGGGGAGATGGATGGCGATTAGTTAGCGAAGATGAGATAACTAATTCGAATAATCCCTTTAAAGATTTATTAAATGAGTTTGAAAAGGAGTGATAATAATGAAAATGATGACATTAGACATTCAAATGTTCGCAGTTCCCTTCCGTAAAGTTTCAAAAACAAGAAAGAGAATGAGAAGAAGTCATAACGCTATGGAAGTTCCTGGTATGGCAAAATGCCCAAGCTGTGGAGAAGTTATTAAGCCTCACAGAGTATGTACAAAATGTGGTAACTATAAAGGAAAAAAAGTAGTAGAAGTAAAAGAAGCTGAATAAGCTGCTTTTTTTATTCAAAAAAACAGGTGATTTAAATACCTGTTTTTCTTTTTTTGTATGATATAATTTTTTTAAGATAGATAATACTAAACTAGGTAACTAAGGAGGTACATATGAAAAAGATAAATAAAAAAGGCTTTTCTATGGTAGAGTTACTTGCAGTAATAACAATCCTTGGTATTCTTGCGGCTATATCTATAGTGTCTGTACAGAGAATCTTAGAAAAAGCAAAAGATGAATATTATCAAAAACAAAAAAATAATTTAATTATGGCAACACAAAGCTATATGAAAGCATCAAAAGAAAATCAGCCTAAAGTTTTAGGACAGGTAAAGTCTATTTATCTAAAAGATTTACTTAAAAATAAATATATTGATAAACTAGTTGATTATAGTAAGAAGCCATGTGATGTTGATAACACTTACGTCGATGTTTTCTATCACGATATGAATGAAGACTATGAATATACTGCGTACTTAAAGTGCCCTGGATACTCTGATCTACCAATTGAAAAATCTTCCCCATCTATTGAAATTAAGTTTAGGGACACCTTAGATAAAAAAGTTCAAATAACTATGAAAGGTTCATCTTCTGACAATAAATTAAAATTATATAGTTATAGCTATAAGATTTATAAAAAAGATGTATCAGGAAAGCTTATTTTAATAAAAAGATATGAAACAAAGAAAAAAGTAGATGCAGCTACCAAAACTATTTCTGAAAATCTAAAAGAATATGTACCAGGTGACATAATAGTTGAAGTTACTGCAGTTAATGAAAAGGGTAAAGATACCTCTCTTACAAAAACAAATAAATATAACCAAGCAGTTGGTGGCCCAAGCTGTTTATATAAAGGAGATACATCTAATAAAAAGATAGACGCTACTATTGGTAAAAAATTAAAATTTGAAAAAGATAAAACAAAAGAAGTAACAGTTGGATGTAAAGATGAAGAATATGGCTGTATAAATGAAACATATACTAAAAAGTTTACTGGCGATGTAAAAACTGGATATATTATGATTGCTAATAAAAAAGGAATTCAAACTAAATGTGAAGTAGATGTTTATATTGATAATAATAATCCTAAAGTTGATATAACTGATCTTGAACCTTCCAAACCACCTGAAGAAAATACAAAAGGCGAAACAGTTTATAATTATGAAAAAGACTGGACAAATAAAGATGTTTGTTTTACTTATAAAGCATCAGATAATAGTGGTATCAAAAGTGTAAAATGGGAGCTAAATAAAAAAGGATTAAGTAAGTGTAATAACTCTAAAGGAATAAATGATTTAACAACTGTTTCTGAATATACTAAAACCTATTCAGAAAGCAAAACAAAAGAAACAACAGGAAAAGTAACTATTTGTATTAAAGATGAAGGATATCGAATTGGTAAATTAACAGTAAAAGACTCTAGTGGACATACATCAATTGTAAATGTTACAGCTAAAATTGATAAAACTGCACCATCTACTCCTACAACAATATCAATGTTTAAATGGAATGATAATAGTAAAGAACCAACATCCACTAGCGGACTAAAGTCTTATTCTAATAATACTTGGACAAACAAAAAAGTTTATACAGAATCAAGTGGTTCAAAGGATAAAATATCTTGTATAAAAGAATATGAATATCAAACAACAGGTACTATTGGAAATACAACACGAAAAGGTAATAAGAAAAATATTACAACTCAAGGCATTTCAACAATTAAATATAGAGCATGTGATTATGCTGGAAACTGCTCATCTTATACATCACCAAGAACTATTAAGCTTGATTGGGAAGTTCCAACTATTCCAAAGGTAAACTTATATAAATGGAAAGATAATAGCACAAAACCAACAACATCTACTAACCTTCAAGGTTACTCTAGCGGTTCTTGGTCAAATAAAAAAATATTTACAAAGCCAAGTGGCTCAACCGATAAAGCCTCTGGTAATATTTACTATCAAGTAACAACAACCGGCAAAACAACAAATATAAAAGACACTAAAGTAGAGTATAGAAATATAGAGGCAGAAGGAACATCCACTGTAAAATATAGAGCTTGTGATGAAGCTGGCAACTGTTCTAATTATTCCCAAGCTTATACAATAAATATAGATACTGTTAAACCAACTTGTGGATCTAATAATGGAAATCAAAATTGGACTGGAAAAGATAAAACTGTAACAGTAAATTGTTCTGATACAACATCAGGTTGCACTCAAAATAGTTTTTCTAGAACCTTCTCTCAAACTACTAAAACATCAAGTATTACTATAAGAGATAAAGCTGGAAATACAAGAGACTGTTCCGTTAATGCTTATGTAGATAAAACTCCACCAACATGTGGATCTAATACAGGTCTAACAAACTGGGTAAACTATAATAGAGAAGTAACAGTTGCATGTAAAGACTCAGATAGTGGGTGCTCTCAAACAAACTTTTCTAAAACCCTAACAACAGAAGGAAAAACAGATACTATTCAAATAAGTGATAAAGTTGGAAATAAAACAACTTGTTCTGTTCCTAAATATATAGATAAAACAAAACCAACATGTGGAACTATATCAGGTGGTGCAACAAAAGAAAATGGTGAGTGGAAATGGACAAAATCAAATAGAACAATAACTCTTAAATGTAATGATTCCCTAAGTGGTTGTAAACAAAACTCCTATAAAGAAACTTATAATGGCGATCTTTATTATAGTGACACCCTTTTAATATGGGATAACGCATCAAATTATGAATGGTGCTCTGTACCAGTATATATTGATAAAGTACCACCTAATGCACCTAGTATAACTAAATTTACTTCTGAGGATGGTGTTAAAGTATTAGAAGATAATTGTGTTCAAAGAGGAAAGAATGCAAACAATACAAATAATTATAGTTGCACTTATAAGAGAACTGTCTCAGGAACTGTACAAAAAAATGAAGGAGAATCATATACGTTAACTACATGGTATTCTACAAGTGATAAAGGATCTGGGTTTGATAGGTATGAAAGAACATTCATTTGTACAAACAGTGATGCAGATTATTTTCCTAACTATGTACCTTTAAATGGCGTATATAGTGGTACAGGACCTGGAGAATGTAATGGACGAGTTAGAGCTATTGATCGGGCAGGAAATATTGGACCTTATGTAGATGTTAAATCAATATCAGTTGATTAAAATGTAATGATTATTTCATTACATTTTTTCTTTTAAAAAATCGCATAATAGCTTATAATATTATTAGTGTAAAGATAGGTGAGAAAATGAAAAAATTAAACAAAAAAGGTTTTTCAATGGTAGAATTACTTGCAGTAATCACAATACTTGGAATTTTATCAACTATTTCTATAATTTCAGTTCAAAGAATTTTAGCAAGGGCTAAAGAGGAATTTTATGATAAACAAAGAAAAAATATTGTTATGGCAGCTCAAAGCTATCTACAAAATGATAAATCAAAACAACCAAAAGTCTTAGGCCAAAAAACAACATTAACTTTAAAAGAATTAAAGGAAAATAAATATATTGATAAAGTAGTTGACTATAGTAAAAAAGAATGTCATCCTACAAACACCAAAGTTACAATTTTTAACTATGACCAAAATGAGGATTATACATATACAGCTTACTTATATTGTCCTCCAGATAAACATGAAGAAGAAAATAAATTTGCATCTCCTTCTATATCAATAGAATTAGATAAAACAAAAGCCAAAGCTAAGGTAACAGTAAAGGCAACAGAAGCCGACTCAGACGCATTAGTCTTTAGTTATAGTTATAAAATATATGTTAAAGAAAAAATTAATAATACTGAAAAATATATAGAAAAACAAAGTATTAAAACTAAAATGGTTACCAATCCAAAACACGAACATACTTTTAATATAGATATTGCAAAATATCTTCCTGGAGAAATTAAAGTCGAAGTCACAGCAACAAATAATAAAGGTGAATCCAAAACTGCATCTAAAATAGGAGAATTTGCTGATAAAGAGAAACCAAAATGTATTTATTTAAACTCAAAAGATCAAAACAAATTCAAAGATGTAAATGCAACTAATGAATCAAAACTATTAGCCTTTGAAAATAAAGCTACAAAAGAAGTTACTGTAGGTTGCCTTGATGGCGAAGGTGGAAGTGGCTGTGTTCATGATACATACACTAAAAGATTTAATGCAGATATTAGAAAAGGAAATATTAGAATTTATGATAAATCAGGTAATTATAATGATTGTAAAGTAGATGTTTATATTGATCAAAAAGCACCTGATATAACAATTGATAAAAAAGAACCTCCAAAAAATCCAGATCCTGACAAACCAAATACTAAAGAATATACTTATGAAGTAGATTGGACAAATAAAGATGTATGTTTTAATTATAAAGCAAGTGATGGTGGAGATATTGAAAGTGTGACTTGGGAACTTAATAAAAAAGGCTTGAGTCAATGTAATAACTCTAAAGGATTAAATGACTTATATGAAGTTAAGGAAGATACGAAAACTTTTTCCCAAAGTAATTCAAAAACTACTGTTGAAGGAAGAATATGTATAAAAGAAGAAGGTTATAGAATAGGTAAATTAACAATTAAAGATTTTAGTGGTAAAACGACAATCGTTAAAGTTACTGCCAAAATAGATAAAACTGCTCCAACCCAACCAACAACAGTATCTATGTTCAAATGGCAAAATAATAATAGCCGACCATCTTCACAATCTGGACTTTCATCATATTCAAATAATACCTGGTCAAATAAAAAGGTTTACACTAAAGCAAGTGGTTCTACTGATAAAATATCATGTATTAAAGAATACCAACATCAAACAACCGGAACTACAGGAAACAAAACAGAAACAGGAGATACAAAGCATATAGAAACAGAAGGAATATCAACTATCAAATATAGAACCTGTGATTATGCTGGAAATTGTTCGCCTTATACACCTGAAAGAACTATAAAATTAGACTGGACTGCACCTAATGTTCCTACAGTAACGTTAAAGAAGTGGAATAATAACTCTTCAAGACCTACCACTTCATCTGGTTTACAAAACTATGGAAATAATACATGGTCAAATAGATATGTATTTACAGAACCAAGCGGCTCAAGTGATAGAACATCTGGTGGTGTATATTATCAAGTAACAACAACTGGAAAAACATCTAATTTAACTAACCAAAAGGTTTCATATCGAAATATAGAAGCACAAGGTGAGTCATATATTAAATACAGGGCTTGTGACAATGCTGGAAATTGTTCAGACTATTCACCAACATATACAATAAAAGTAGATACAGTGGCACCAAGCTGTGGTACTAAATATGGACAATCAACTATTTGGACAAGTTATAACAGAACAATATCTCAGTATTGTGATGATTCAACAAGTGGCTGTGTCCAAAATCCATACAGTAAAACTTTTGACACAACAACAAAGACATATACGTTTACGATTAAAGACAATGCTGGTAATACCAATACTTGTGGGGTAAATGCTTATGTAGATAAAACTCCACCAAGTTGTGGTAGTGTTAGTGGTCAATCAAGAAGTTGGACAAGAGGAGAGAGAACTATATCAGTAGGATGCTCCGATTCAGATAGTGGATGTTTAGAGTCACGAACTTCAAGATACTTTAACTGGAGTACTTGGACAGAAAATATTACAATAAGTGATAAAGTTGGAAATAGACGAGATTGTCCAGTGGATGTTTATATCGATAAAGAAAAGCCTTATACCCCAACAACAACTACTTCAGGCCATGAAAATTGTTATATAGATAATGATACATGTTCTGCTCAATTTAATTATCCTTATTTTGAGTTTGGAGATAAATATTGTACTTATCGAATAAATAAACCTGGTTGGACAACATACTTCTTATATCAAGAGGTTTTAATGGGAGATAAACATTCAGGAGTGGATCATTATGAGGTAACCTTCACTTGTGATGGTAGAGGTGCTAATTACTATCCTAATTGGATAAGAACAGAGAATATAAATCTACTTTATAGTGGTAGTGGGGCATCACATTGCTTTAACAGAATAAGAGTTGTAGATAGAGTAGGAAATATAAGTGATGTTTTATCATATGATCAATACATAAGGAGGTATTAATATGAAAATAAGAAAATCGTTAATTTTACTAGTTAGTTTATTAATTACAATATTACTTATATTAATACCTTTAAATGTGATTAAATTTAATCAATCAGTAAATCAAAATGACCCTAAACAAGAAGAAAAACCAAAAGAAGAAAAAAAAGAAAACAAATTAGAGTCAAAAGAAGATTTCTTAAGATTTTTAGAAGAAAATTATGGCGATAAAACTTCTACTATAAAATTTATAAAAGAAGATGAAGAAAAATATTATTACGAAAAAAGATCTAAAGAAAACAATAAACTCCTAAATAAATATGAAGTTATCAAAAAAAGTAAAGAAATTAAAATTATTCCTATCTTTGGAATGTCTGGAGAGTAAAAAAAGAGTTTTATACTCTTTTTAATTTTTACATTTTGATTTATAATTAAATTATGATTGTAAGGTAGGTTGTTAAATATGAAGAAAATAAATAAAAAAGGATTCTCAATGGTAGAGTTGTTAGCAGTCATAACAATTCTTGGAATACTTTCAACAATATCAATTGTTTCGGTTCAAAGGATTTTGGATAGAGCAAAAGATGAATATTATGATAAGCAAAGAAAAAATTTAGTAATGGCTGCACAAAGCTATTTAAATAATTATAAGCCTGCTCAGCCCAAGGTATTAGGTCAAAAAGTAGTAATTGATTTAAAAACTTTGCAAGAACAAAAATATATAGACAAAGTAGTAGATTATAATAAAGGAACATGTTATGGTGATAAAACTCATGTCAATGTATATAACCATTCTTTAGAAGATAGTTATAGTTATACTGCTTACTTAGTTTGTGAAAATCATGATGATACAGACTATGAAGAAACAATTTCACCAAACATCACAATAGTAGCTCCTAAGGAAAATCAAATCGATAATACTAAGGTAAGAGTAACAATAATTCCTGCAGAAACTGAGGAAAAAGCCACAGAAAATAACTTAACTTTAAGCAGTTATAGTTATAAAATATTTAAAAAAGTTAAGGGTGAAAACAGCAAAGAAGAATATAAAGAAGTGAAGGTTCAAAAAACCAAAAGTGCAAACGACGCAAAATCCAAAAGTTTTAATATTGATTTTAAAGAATTTGTTCCAGGTGAGCTTAAAATAGAAGTTACTGCAACCAATAGTATTGGAAATACAACTATTGAAAGTACTACAGGAAAATATGCAGATAATGTTCCACCACAATGTGTCTTTGAAAATGATAAAGATAACGGAAAATTAACTCAAACAATTGCCTTTACAAGAGATGCAACTAAGACAATGACTGTTAAATGTGTTGATACTGGTAGTGGCTGTGTTCATGATACTTATACAAAAACTTTTAAAGCTGATATAAGAAAAGGTAATATTCCAATTTATGATAAAGAAGGAAATAAAACGAACTGTCAAGTAAACGTCTTTATTGATCAAAATGATCCTAAATTAAAAGTAACCCCTTCTGATCCAGAAATTAAACACACAATTACTGAAGAGAAATATGAAACAGACTGGACTAATAAAACTGTATGCTTTAAATATACTGCAACAGATGATGGAGGAATCAAAAGCATTAAGTGGGAAGCCAATGACGATGGATTAAGCTTATGCAACAAATCTAAAGGAATTGATACATTAAAAACGGTAAAAGAATATACTAAGACATTTGGCGAAAGCGATGAAGAATTTAAAACAAAACGTAGTGGAGAAATATGTATTCCGAAAGAAGGATATAGAAAAGGTAAATTAACAGCAATAGACTATAGTGGTAATAAAACATCAATTGATGTAATTGCAAAAATTGATAAAACTGCACCAACAACTCCAACAACAGTGTCTATGTTTAAATGGAAAGACAATAATACTAAACCAAGCAATTCTAATGGATTACAAACTTATGCAAATAATACATGGTCTACTAAAAAAGTTTTAACAACCGCATCAGGTGCAACTGATAAGATTTCTTGTATTAAAGAATATCAATATACACAAACAGGTTCAAATGGAAATGAAAAAGAAAAATCTGGTCAGTCTAAAAATATAGAAAAAGAAGGAACAACAAAGATTAAATATAGAGCCTGCGATTATGCAGGAAATTGCTCATCATATACTCCTGAGAAAACAGTAAAGCTTGATTGGTCTGCACCAACAGCCCCAACAGTAACGCTAAAAAAATGGAAAGATAATAATACTAAACCAACTAATGCTAATGGTCTTCAAAATTATGGTGATAATACATGGTCAAATAAAAAAGTTTATACTATGGCTTCAGGATCAATAGATAAAACATCAGGTGGTGTTTATTATGAAGTAACTACAACTGGTAAAACTACTAATGTAACTAACCATAAAGCATCAACAAGAAACATAGAAGCCCAAGGAATATCATATATTAAATATCGTGCTTGTGATAGTGCAGGTAACTGTACCGCATATTCTAAAACTTATACAGTAAAAGTAGATACAGTAGCACCTAACTGTGGAAGTAATAATGGATCATCTACATGGACTAGTGGAAATAGAACTTTAACAGTTAACTGTAGTGATGCGACTAGTGGATGTACAAAAAACAGTTTTTCAAACACTTTTTCTAATACAACCAAAACAGCAAATATAACTATTCAAGATAATGCTGGAAATACAAAAGCTTGTGGTGTCAATGTCTACGTAGATAAAACAGCTCCAAGTTGTGGCAGTAACAATGGTTCAACATCATGGAGTACTGGTAATCGAACAGTAAAAGTTAATTGTAATGACAATGAAAGCGGATGTGAAAGTACAAGTTTCTCAAAAACTTACACACAAAGTACTAAAACTGCTAACATAACTATCAAAGATAAAGTAGGTAATACAAGACAATGTCCAATTAATGTTTACATTGATAAAACTCCACCATCTTGTGGTAGCAATAATGGTTCAACATCATGGACTAATAATGATAGAACAATAAAATTAAATTGTAATGATAACGAAAGTGGTTGTGTTCAATCAAGCTATTCTAAAACATTTACAGCTAATACTAAAACAGCAAGCTTTACTATTAAGGACAAAGTAGGACACACAACAACTTGTCCAGTAAATGTTTATGTAGATAAAACAGCCCCAAGCTGTGGTAATGTAAGTGGATCATCAACATCTTGGACAACAAGTAATAGGACAGTAACTGTTGCATGTAATGATTCCCTAAGTGGTTGCCAACAAGGAACTTTCTCTAAAACATATACTCAAACTACTAATACTGCCAATATTACTATCAGAGATAATGCAGGAAACACAAAAAATTGTGGAGTAAATGTCTACATAGATAAAACCCCACCATCAAAACCAACTTCTGGATATATTGGAGGAGTAAGTGGATCAAATGCTAATGCTTCAATTCAAGGTGCAGGAGGAGGATCATCTGATTCTAACTCTGGAATAAGAAAATATTTATATTGTATAAGACAAAATAATTCAGCTATGCCTGATAGATATGATGGTTGCTTCACAGACAATAGAGCTTATACAAGACATTGTGGCACAACAACTTATGCTTATACAGTAGCAGTAGATAATGCTGGTAATAGATCTGAAGTAAAATATTTAGGTGCAACAAGTGATAATGCTGATAGCTGGGGAGGATGGAGTGGTTGCTCTGCTTCATGTGGTGGAGGATCACAAACAAGATGGAATTCATGTGCCTTAATTAACTGGAGTCAAAGTCAAAGTTGTAATACTCATAGATGTCCACCAAGTGTTCCAGCTAATGTTTGTTCTATTAGAGGAAACGTTAAAAGAACTGGTGTTGCTAGATGGAAATGTACATGTGGTAAATTCCATACAGCAGGCTATAATCATTACTGTAGTGATGCTAATGGAACTTTAGTTCACAGAAGTTCAAATCGTCATCTAAGCGGACTAAAGGATTTTGGATATACAAATAATAGTATCAATAGATATTCTTGGGTATGTCCAGAAAGACCATATGGTCCTGGTCAAGGTTGGACAGTAATAAGTGATTAAGGAGGATATAAATGGCAAATAAACAAAAGGTTGTTTTAAAAAAACAAACCCCTAAAAAAGAAATGACTAGTAAAGAAAAAAAAGCTGCAATTATATTGATTATAATTGGCTGGATTACTATAGCACTAGGAGGATTAATTCAATATAGAGATTATAAAGAAGCTCAAGATTCAAATCTTCCAGAAGATGAAGAAACAATGAAGATTGATGTAAATGATAAATTAAAAAAAGAAAAGTGTCATAAAAATCTTTGTTTAAGAGATTTAGAAATCTCAGGTGAAAACGACGAGATATTCTATATGACGGGAATACTAAAAAATAATTCTTCATCTCCTTTAAATGATGCATTTATTAATATCTTAATTAATCATAATAAAAAAACTTCTAAAGAGTGGTATTACATCGAAAGTTTAGACAGTAATCAGGAACTTAATATAGAGATGGCAGTAGCAAACAATGAACTTCTAGAAGCAACCAGTTTTAAAATAGAATTTGCATCTGATAAAGAAATAGAAGAATATAGAAACTATTTAGATGCAGAATAGAAAGGTATTATACCTTTCTTTTTCTTTACTTGTGAAAAAATGCATTTACTTATATAATAAATTTGGTGATTAAAGATGGAAAAAGACTTAGATAATATTTTATTAATTTGTCCCAATGAAGAAAAAATAAATATATTAAATGATTTAGAAAAAGAAAATAATCTTCATAATATAAAATTTATGACAAAAGAAGAGTTCTGTAATAATTATTTTTTTTCATATGATGAAAAGACTTTATTCTATCTTTTAGAAAAATATAATTTTAATTTAGATGTTGCAAAAGTTTATATTAAAAGTTTATATCCTATAGATATTAAAAATGAATATGAAAATGAAAAGCTAAAATTTTTAAGAAATTTAAAGCAAGAACTTTTAGATAATAATCTAATAACTTTAAATGATGCTTTTAAGGAATACCTTAAAGGAAAAAAAATTGTAGTTAAAAACTATTATAATTTAGATAAATATGAAGAAGAAGCTTTAAGTTTTAAAGTTACTCCAAAAGAAAGTACTCTAAATTGTTCAGTAGTAGAATGTGAAACTTTAGAAGATGAAGTCAATGATGTATGTTTAAAAATAATTGATTTATTGAATAATGGTACTGATATAAATAAAATCTTTTTATATAACGTTTCAAGTGATTATTTATATACAACATACAAATTATTTGAATATTATAATCTCCCTATTAATTTAGATATTGGAAGTTCCATATATTCAAGTAAAATAGTCAATGACTTTTTAAAAACAAAAGAAATTGACTTGTCTTCATCTAATAATATTACTAGAAAATTAGTAAATATATTAAATGATTTATCTGATATAGATAACACTAAAAAATCCTATGAAACTCTTTTAATTGATAAATTAAAAAGTACATCTCTAAAAGCAAAAAAAATTGAAAATGCAGTAAATATAAAAGATATTTATAAATGTAGTATAAAAGAAGATGAGCATATCTTTGTATTAGGATTTAATCAAGATATTTTACCAAAAATGGAAAAAGATATCGCCTATATTACTGATTCTATGAAAAATGAAGTAAATATGTACACAACTAAAGAAAAAAACACAAGAAATAAAAAAATTCTTATTGAAATACTTTCTAATATAAAAAATCTTCATATATCATATAAAAAGTCTAGTCCTTTTAGTAGCTTTTATCCTTCATCTCTTATTAAGGATTTAGGTTTAAATATAATAAAGCCAAAGGAAGATTCATTTAATAGTTCAAATTTATATAATGAACTTAGACTTGGAGAAAAGCTAGATCAGTTTTACAAATATAAAGAATTTGATACCAGCCTAAATACTCTTAATAGTAATTATCAAATACCATATAGAAATTATTCTAATGACTTTACTTATATTGATAGTAACTTATATTTAAATAATATTAAATATCCTTTAAATATCTCATACTCTTCGATGGATGACTACAGTAAATGCGGATTTAAATATTATATTAAAAATGTTTTAAAATTATCTAATTATGAAGAAAAATTTCCTAATTTTATTGGTAATCTTTATCACAGAATTTTATCACTATACGAAAAAACAAATTTTGATTTTGAAAATGAATTTAATAAATACTTAGAAAATAAAGAACTAACTTTTAAAGAAAGAATGTTATTAATAAAGATAAAAAAAGAGCTTATTGATTTAATTGAGAAATTAAAAAGACAAAAGCTACTTACTGGCTATGATAATAGTTATTTAGAAAAGAAAATAGAAATTCCACTAAATAAAAAAGTACCAATTATATTTAAAGGATTTGTCGATAAAATAATGTATTTTGAAAACTATTTTTCAGTTATTGATTATAAGACAGGAACAGTTGACACAAATATTGAACCTATGAAATATGGTCTAAACATGCAGCTTCCTATTTACTTATATTTAATAAAACATTCAAGTCTTTTTCAAGATTCTCATTTCACAGGAATTTATTATCAAAATATTTTATTTAACTATCCAACTTGTGTTAATGAAGAGGAGTATTTAAAAGTAACTAAAGATAGATTAAAGCTTCAAGGATATTCAACAGAAGATACTTCTAGGTTATCAAGATTTGATTCAACATATGAAAAAAGTGAAGTTGTTAAAAGTATGGCATATAGTGAAGAAAAAGGATTCACAAGAGGGGCAAAAGTTATATCAGACACTGTTGTAGATAATATGGTAAAATATACAGAAAATTATATTAATGAAACAACAGATAAAATTTTAGAAGCTAAATTTGACATAAATCCTAAGTATTATAACGGAACTAATGTTTCTTGTGAGTTTTGTGAATTCAAAGATTTGTGTTTTGTAAAAGATAAAGACATTAAATATTTAGAAAAACAAGAAGACTTAAGTTTCTTAGGTGGTGATATAGATGGCTAAAATGAAATGGTCAGAAGAACAACTTCAAGCAATCAATGAAGAAGGAAAAAATATAATAGTATCTGCTGGTGCAGGATCTGGAAAAACTGCTGTATTAAGTGAAAGAGTACTAAGAAAATTAAAAGAAGGAGTTCATATTAATGAATTATTAGTATTAACATTCACAAATGCTGCAGCCCAAGAAATGAAAGAACGTATTAGAAAAAAAATAAAAGAGACAGAAGGTCTAGAAGAAGAACAAGATTTAATTGATGCAGCATATATAACTACTTTTGATTCTTTCTCTCTTTCAATGGTAAAAAAATATCATACCAAATTAAATATTACTAATAATATAGCTATTACAGATGAGGTAATAATAGACCTCGAAAAACATAATATAATTGATAAAATATTTGATAAATACTATGAGAATCCAAATCAATTATTTAAGAATTTAATTACTGACTTTTGTTTGAAAGATGATAAGGAATTAAAAAATTATATCTTAAATATTTATAAAAAGATTGAATTAAAGTATGATAAAAAGGATTTTTTAGAGACTTATATCACAAATTGGTTTACTGAAGAAAAGATTAATGAACAAATTACTTTATACCTAAATCTGATTTTTGAAAATATTAAAAATA
The DNA here is from genome assembly GCA_949451605.1 of uncultured Bacilli bacterium. GTDB lineage: Bacteria > Bacillota_I > Bacilli_A > RF39 > UBA660 > RUG14891. The sequence goes on along the minus strand of CASTSB010000004.1, from coordinate 7,236 downwards.
TCAAAAAATTATTGATCGATTTAGATGATTATTTTGATGGCGATTATGTTACTAAAGTAGAAGATACTTTAAAAAAACTAATTGAAGCAACTTCTTATGAAGAAATATTATCCTCATTAAATTTCAAACAGCTTCCAATTGTTCCAAGAAATTCAGATGAAGAAGGTAAACGTATAAAAACTGCTATTTCTGATTTAGTAAAAGAAATTAAATCTTATTGTACTTATACATCAACTAAGGAAATGAAACAAGAAATATTATCAACAAAAGAAAATATAGAAATTATCATTGAAATATTAAAAGAGCTAGATTATAAATTAGAAGAATATAAAAGAGAAAAAGAAATTTATAATTTTAATGATATTGCTCGTCTAGCAATAAAAGTAATTAAAGAAAATGAAGATATAAAAGAAGAATTAAAAGCAAGTTTTAATGAAATCTTAGTTGATGAATACCAAGATACTTCTGATACTCAAGAAACTTTTATTAATTTAATTTCAAAAAATAATGTTTACATGGTTGGAGATATAAAACAATCTATTTATAGATTTAGAAATGCAAACCCCTATATTTTTAAAAATAAATATGACCTCTACAGAGATACCGATAAAGGCTTAAAAATAGATCTTTTAAAAAACTTTAGATCTAGACGTGAAGTCCTTTCAAATATAAATTTGTTGTTTGATTTATTCATGGATGATGAAATTGGAGGAGCTGACTATAAGGCAAGTCATAGAATGCAGTTTGGGAATAGTGCTTATGAAGAAAAAGGCGCAACCAGTCAAAATTATAATTTTGAATTATTAACTTATGATTATGATAAAACAAAAAATATATCAAAAGAAGAAATTGAAGCTTTTATAATTGGTAATGATATAAAAAACAAAATAGAAAACAAATACCAAATATTTGACAAAGATGAAGGAATACTTAGAAACATTAATTATAACGACTGTGTCATATTACTAGATAGAAGTAAAAACTTTGATTTATATAAAAAAATCTTTGAATATTTAGGTATACCTTTATCAATATTAAAAGAAGAATCAATAAAAAAAGATCAAGATGTCTTAGTAATAAAAAATCTTTTTAAATTATTAATTTGTATAAAGGAAAAAGACTTTTCCGACGTATTCAAATACAGTTTTACATCAATTGCTCGTAGCTTTCTATTTAAATATAGTGATGAAGAAATATTTGAGTTTTTTGTAAATAATAATTTTTCGACATCAGAATTATATTTAAAGGCATTAGACATTGTAAAAGAAATTGACACAATGTCACCAAAAGAATTTTTTCTATTTGTTTTAGACTCATTTGAATATGATAGAAAGTTAATAACGATTGGTAATGTAAAGTCATTTAGAGTAAGAGAAGAGTATTTCTATAATTTAATTGAAAATTTTACTTCATCAGGAAATACTATATATGATTTTGTAGAATATTTAGACAAAATATTTGAAGGTGACTATGATTTAAAATTTAATGTAAATACTACTTCTTCTAATAGTTGCAAAATAATGACTATTCATAAATCAAAAGGATTAGAATATCCAATTTGTTATTTTGCAGGATTTTATGAAAAATTTAATACTCAAGAATTAAAAGAAAAAATAATTTTTGATAATGATTTAGGAATAGTAATACCAAAAGTAGATAATTTTTATAAAGATACAATATTAAAAACTCTTTTAAAATATAATACAAAAAAAGAGGAAATTTCTGAACGAATAAGGCTTTTATATGTAGCAGTAACTCGAGCTAAAGAAAAAATGATTTTTCTAGCTCCAAAAATAGAGGATGAAATAAGTTATGTAAATGATATTGTTCCAAGTTTTGAAAGAAGAAAATATTCTAAGTTTTTAGATATTATTAAAAGTATTTACGAAAATATTAGAGAATTTGAAGTAGAAACTCAGTCAAATGCATCTAAGAAATATCAATTAAGTTCTAGTGATGAATTAATATTAGAAAAGGATACAAGTATAGAATCTTTAAAAGTCGAAGAAATAAATATCAAAAATAAAGTAATAGAAGAATCACATTTTTCAAAAGATACATTACATCTTTACACAAAAGATGAAAAAGACCTTCTAAACTTTGGTACAAAGGTTCATGAAGTACTAGAAACAATAGATTTTAAAAATCCAAATTATAATATATATAATTTAGATAAATATATGAAGGAAAAGATAGAACATTTTATTAATACTGGTTTAATTCAAACAAATATTAATTCAAGCTTTTATAAAGAATATGAATTTACATATATGAAAGAAAATACTTTATCTCATGGAATTATCGATTTATTAATAGAAAGAGCTGATAAAATAATTATTATTGATTATAAATTAAAAAATATTGATGATGAAAATTATGATAAACAACTAAATGGTTATAAAGAATTTATAAAAGTAAAAACTTCTAAAGAAGTAGAGTGCTATTTATATTCTATAATTGATCAAAAGTATAGAAAAGTACTATAATAAGCTAAGAAAAGAGGAATTTTATGCAAAAGAAAAATAATGTTTTTATCCCAGTAAATATAACTAACAAAGATACTATTCAAGATACTTTAAATCTTAAAGAAGGTTTATCGGTTAGAAAATTAAAGAAAGAAAAAGAATTTATTTTAAATACTATTCTAAGAAAAAGCAACTCTCCAGAAAAATCAGACATTAATAAAGTAAAAAGATTAGTATTCTAATATTTACAAAGTTCACATTAAATTTTTGTGAACTTTTTATTATCTTCTTCTTTTTTTATTATACAAATGTTATAATTTTAACTAGAATAGGTGATAGTATGAGTCAAAAGAAAATGTTTAAATATTTTAGTTTATTATTAGTAGTATTGTTTATAGGGATTGGTTATGCATATCTTTCTACTAACTTGGAAATAAATGGTATTTCTATTATGAAAAGAAGTGTTTGGGATCTTCACTTTGAAAATATAGTAGATGATTATGAAAAAGCTGTTATTGATATTCCAGCCTCAATTAGTCGTGACAGGTTATCAGTAAACTTTGAAGTAACTCTAAATAACCCAGGAGATGAGTATTACTTTTATGTGGATGTTGTAAATGATGGAACTATTGATGTTATGTTAAATAACTATTTGTTTTCAGGTCTTACAACAGAACAAGAAAAACTTATCTCTACAACTCTAACTTATAATGATGGAGTAGAAGTTAATAAATATGACATATTAAAAGAAAACTCCTTTGATACTTTAAAAGTAAGAGTTAAGTTTAGAGAAGATATAGAAGTATCTGATTTACCTTCAACTAAGAGTGACTTTAACTTATCTTTAGAAGTTAATTTTGATCAAGCAGATGAGAATGCGAAAGAAAGAGAACATATTGCCGATGTAACTCCACCAAGAATTAAATTTATCAAAGTAAATGATAACTCAGGAAATGATGAGTGGAGTAAAGATATAAGACTACTAGTAAAAATAGTAGATGAGTCAAAAATAAAAGAGGCAAAGTATTGTATCACAACACCAGATAATGAATGTGAGCCTGACCAAACTCCTGAAGAGTTACAAAACACTTCATTTTACTTTACTTTCCCAGAGTCAGATACAGAACAAAGACTATGTGTAAAAGCAACCGATACAAATGATAATACTAAAACAACATGTACAACAGAAAGCTATCTAGTAGATGGAGAAGATCCAATCATTAAAAATGTTAATCTAACAAAAGAAAGTAACTCTATCACCGTAGAAGTAGATGCCGAAGATAAACAGTCAGGAATCTATATGTATTATTACTCAAAAGATTCAGGAGAAACATACGTACAAAGTATCTATCCAAACTATACATTTACTGATTTAGAAAATGATGACTACTTCATAACGATGTATACAGAAGATGTAGCTGGAAACAAATCTGCAGTAACTGCTGAAAATGCAACAATAAGAAGTGGTGCTTGGTGTCAAAGAAATGGGTTAACTAATTTAAGTGATTGTCTTTTAGGTCAAGAAACAAGAAACTCTAATATAGAACAGGCAAAACTTTTTATAGAAGAGAAAGAATCACATAATATTTCTGATATAAGCCCACAAATTCAATATGCCGATAGAGAAGAATCCAAATCTACTTCTGTTGATTTAACAACTTCAAAATCTAATTATAATAATAACGGAAATCTTTATTCTTCAACTTATTATAAAGTTGGAGATAGTTATACTATAGATCATAAATCAGGATATTTTAATTTAAAAAATGTTAAAAATATTTATGACTTTACAGAACTAGATTATGAAAATAATGATTTCTACATATGTAATAATTCTAGTAATACTGTATGTACATCTCTTTATAAAATAATTTCAGTTGAATTTGTTGAACAAAAGAAAACTGAATATGACTTTTATACAACTGTCTCAGAAAAATATAGAATCTTAAAATATAATATTGTTAAGAAAACAGTAGGATATGATTCTAAAACTACTGGAATGTATGCGCTATCAGATGGTATAGGAACGAGTTACTACTATAGAGGAGCGATAGAAGGTAATATTGTAAAATTTGGAAATTACTATTGGAAAATAATACGAATAAATGGAGATGGAACAATTAGAATGATTTATTATGGCGAATCTCCTACTTTACCAAAAGTACCCCTATCATCAGCATTTAATAGTAAATATATGAATCCAACATATTTAGGCTTTATGTATAATAATCAAGAAGAAGATATGGAATTAAAATACTCAACTACAGAGCGTTCAAGTGCTTATGCCTCATCAAGTACTAGTAATTATGTATTTTCTAAAAAATTTAAATATGATAAAGAAAAGACCTTATTCAGTTTAGATACAACTAATGAAGAAGATTATCTTGTAGGTAGATGGATAGATTTGCATGAACAAATCATGAATAGTGAAACTCCATATTATACTTGTTTAAGCACTTCATTAACAGGGACATGTAGTAAACTAAATAAAATAGTACGCTATACTTATAATGAAAATAATCAACGATATTATATGTATTATAATGAAATGGCTTACCAACCAACTTCATATGCAAATGCTAATAAAAATATTGCGAAATCTAATATATTAATTAATTTAGAAAATTGGTATGAAGAAAACTTAAAAGAAGCAAAAGATAAGTCTAATAATTATTTATCTGAGTACTTATCTGATGGAATATATTGTAATGATAGAAGTTTATATAGTGGTAATGGTTATACTTCTCTTGACAGTCAAACAAGTTATAAATCATATAGTAGAAGTAATAGAAATAATCTTCTTATATGTGAAAGAGCAGATGACAGATTTAGTTTATCTAATACTATTGGAAATGGTAAATTAAAATATCCTATTGGCTTAATCACAGCTGATGAAGTAAGACTAGCTGGAGGTAAATCAGATGCATCCTATGCCAACAATAAATACTTTTTATATTGGAATGGAAATAGCTTTCTTACTATGACACCATACTATTCAAATCTCTATGGTGAAAATATTTTTTATGTTTATAGTTCTACATATCTAAGCAGTATAAGCGCAAATTCAAAAATTAATGTTCGTCCAGTCATAAACTTAAAAGCTAATACAAAAATTGTAAGTGGAGAAGGAACAACTGATTCCCCATTTGAAATAACTTTACAAAATTAGAAGATTTTATATCTTCTTTTTTTTAATAATAAATGTTATAATGATAAAGAATAGGTGATAAGATGAGAATAAAAAGAAGAAAAAAGTATTTTGTATTTTTGTGTTTATTAGTAGCGTCAATTATAGTTGGATATGCTCTTATTTCTAGTAACTTAACAATTAATGGTCTAGGTATATTTGCCAAAAATAATTGGGATGTGTCTATTTCTAAGATTACTGCTAAGGATTCTAATGTTACAGTAACAACTCCTGCCACTATATCCCCTGATGGTAAAAAAGTGGATTTTAATATTAATCTAACTGAACCTGGATCATTCTATGAATTTAATATTGAAATTGCAAACGCAGGTAGTTTGGATGCTATGTTAGATACTTGGAATATAGAAGGACTAACTGATGCTCAAAAAGAATATATAAGCGTAGTAATAAAATATGATGATTCAATTGATTTAAATAAATATGATTTATTAAACAAAAATTCAAAGGAGTATATAAAAGTCATTATTAAATACCGAGATGATATTAGTGCAGAAAACTTACCAAGTGGAGATGCATCAATATCCGCAGCTTTTGATATTAGTTATACGATGGCTGATGAAAATGCTCATGAAAGAGAAAGATTAGATGATACTGAAAACTATTTAAAAAGTGGAAACATCCTTCCAGAAGGAGTAGAAAAATCTCAAATAGAAATTGTTAAGACAATGAAAAATACAAAAGCACCGCTAGATGTTACACCAGTAGGTAGCTACGATTTATCATTTGCTGAAAATGGAAGTATTATGGCATATTACTACGATACAGATAATAATGGTTTATATGAACTATACATTGGTCAAGTAGGAGGAGTAAAGGCTGGAACGTCTTGTAATGAAATGTTTTCTACAATGACTGCATTAAAAGAAATAGATTTATCAAACTTTTATACAAGTAGAACCACTAATATGCATAACATGTTTGAAGGTTGTAGTAAATTAAAAACAATTAATCTTTCCTCTTTTGATACTACAAGTGTGACAGATATGGGTTGGATGTTCTTTGGCTGTTCCGAAGCTGAGATTATAGATGTTAGTAGCTTTTATACCCCAAAGTTAAAAGTAATGGATAAAATGTTTACATTCTGTAAAAAAGTTAAAGTTTTAGATGTTAGTCATTTTGATACGTCAAATGTAACTTCTTTTTCCGCTACATTTAGTACTTGTCAATCTTTAACAAGTATTGATATAAGTAATTTTGATACTAGAAAGATAACAGATTTTGGTTATATGTTTAAAGACGATATTTCTTTACAAAATGTTGATATGAGTGGAGAATTCTTCGATGCTACTAATGCTAATGGAAACTTCCCAGAAATGTTTATTAGATGTAGTGCTCTACAAAATGTTTATGTAAAAGATGAGAATCAAATAGCTCTATATAGGGACTACTATGGAGATTTTGCAACAACTCCATTTAAAGTAAAAGCATAGTAAAGAGATAAGTAATTTAAATTACTTATCTTTTCTTTTTTATTATAATTTGATAAAATTAATATTAGAGTAGAATATAAAGGATAGTGTTTATATGAAAAAGAAAAAATATTTAGTTGTTTTATTATTAGTT
>CASTSB010000003.1 GCA_949451605.1 uncultured Bacilli bacterium | reverse complement strand
GTGAAATCACTGCTAATAATATTATTCCTACTGTTAACATTCCTTTATTCATTTATGCTTCCCCCTATCTACAACTTCCAGATCGTGCTTGATTGTTACAAGCAACTACTCCTAGTTTTCTTGCAGCTCCTGAAGTAGCTAAAGGTCCGTTTCCTCTAAATAGTGGGCTTGAATAAGCATATATTCCACTACCTTTTATACCACTATCTTTATGATACCTAATTGCTGATGCATCCCAGTCAGAATAAGAGGATTTACTCTTACTTCCATAAGATTTGATTGCTCTTAAATCAGATGGAGTTAAATAGAATTCGTAATCTAAGTATGTAGCATCATCATTATAAATCTTATCTTTAGTATCTTGTATTTTTTTAATTAACTCTTTAGGATTAACGGCATAATCAGTACTTTTAATAATTGATGCTGACTCTGTCCAGTTATATCCAGGTATTCTTCCTGTCTCAGCTGGATTTGTAATTCCGCTACTTCCTTCCTCAGTTGATGGGAACATATCTTTATTAGTAATTGGTCTTGTTACATAAGCGTCTGGAGAGTTAGTACAATATTTTTCAGTTTCTTTTTTAGTATTAGTTATATCTGAACCATCATTAACTGCATAAAAACATTCAATATTAAAATTCCATTTAAAATATCCAAAGTCTCTAGCACTAGCCTTAATATTATAATCTAAATTATTTCCTGCGATAGTTGATAAAGCTGCTGTATTAGTAATATCCTTACAAGTTGACTTATAAAGTTTACTTGTATATGATCCAGAGTTATTTGTAGAATTTCCTGGATTCTTTAAAGACATATACCAATTCCACCAATTAGTATTAACATTTTTAGCATTTAATGGCAAACAGAATTTGTCTCTTTCTTTGTGCCAAGTATTTGTATCTTTTTCTTTATAAGATATTTCTCCAGTTTTATTATTAATCCATGTTCCTGGGAAACTCCATTCTAATTGATACCAATTTCTAGCTTCAGATCCATTATAGCATCCATTGTTTGCAAGTACTGGTGTTAATTTCTTTTGAGATAAATTATTTGATTGACTACTAACAACAGATTCTTGATAAGATGTTTTTCCATCATAAATACCAGTTGTTGGATTTTTAGCTTCGATTGTGACTGTTGATGTATGTGTTTTGCAAGTTGCTGCAGCCTTGCATTGAGCTACTGCATTATTATATTGACTTATATTTCTAGAGTAATCTTCTTGGGCAGTTGAGGCATTTAGATATACTCCTCCTGGACATCCTATATGACTACATCTACCATTACATCCACCTTGAATATCTTTTCTTTTGAACCCTCCAGCATCCGCTCCAAATTTCCACTCATCACTAGCTGTTCGTCCATATTCATGATCAATATACCATCTAGCATATCCTGTTCCTTCCCAAACAATGCTTCCATCAGAACTTCTTGTATATCTTCCGTTAGATTCCACAGCTAATTTTTTAACATTATTATCTCGTTCTATAAAAGATAGTTTTTTCGAAGTACTTTTTCCATATACTTTTTTGTAACATTTATTTGAACAACTTTGAGTATATTTTCCACCATCGCATGAAGAAATACATTGATCAAATTCATCACTTGGACCTGCTTGAGTTGCTTCCCAACCATTATCGTGTACACAATGAGGTACTGGTTGACAGACTGGTCCTTGAGATGGTGGTCCAGAAATTCCTCCATCTAAGTAACATTTAACTCTACTAGTAATTTTTACTTGATATTCTATACAAAATCCAGCTATGGCAGCTTCTGGTGGACCATATTCAACTATAACTGCTTCTTCACATTTCCTTGTACAAACATGTTCAGTTCTAACTTCTGGGGCTTCTCCTTCATGATTATACGTATATGTAGCATAAAATGGAGTGGATTGACTGGCGTAATAATAATCTTTATTTACATATTCATAACCTTGGTCTTTTTTAGTTCTTATCTTTCTATAATTACATCTTAAAGTTCCAGTATTAATACCAGGAGAAGTATTCTCATGATAATGATCTCCACCTTGTGAGTGAGCTTGATTTTTTGCAAAATTAAACTCACCTTCAAACTCACCTAAGTTATTTTCTACTGGAGTCATATTAAGAGTGAAATTACTGTCAATTGCATTTTTAACTAAAGTTAAAATATCATTTTCACTATAATTTGTATATACATACGGTTCGTAGCAATAACTTACTACTTGTTTATAATAAGCTTGAGATCCTGGCATATATTTTCTCCAAATATCTGCTGGAATTACTCCTCCTACGTTGTTTCCTGTTCTTAGAGCTACACAGGCACCTTTATTATAATTAGTATTTTCATGTTTTGCTGGCTCTGTATCTGCAAAGTTTATTAATTCAACATAAAATTCTTGGGTAAATGGAGTAAATCCTTCTGCTGTTTCTTTTTCTGTTGGACATAATTGTTTGGGATCATCTATTAATACAACAACTATTCTTAAATATCTTTCTTCACTTCCTGAATAACTTTTTATATTAAAGTTAAGAGGGTGACTACTATCAAATATTTGGTCTACAGCAAGTTTACCATTATCTATAAGGTGTATTGATTCTTCTTTAGCAACATAAGTTCTGTTTGTTATTTGACCTGTCTTTGCATCTCTAACTGTTAAGAAATTCCCTTCATCAATAGCTGTAATTTTAAATTGTCCATTTTGAACAGTTGCCTCTACTCTTCCCGCACTGATATCTTTTATCTGTGGAGTTGAAAAAACATATTTATCAACTACATCTTTATTACATGTAGTTGTATAGTCTTTAGCTTGAGTATTAAATGAAATGAAAATTAAAAGAAGTAGAAGTAGTGAAAATATAAATGCTTTTTCTATTCTTTGAAATGTTTTCATTTTATTTTTCTCCTTTTATTTGTTTTTCCACTTCTTTATAATTATTTGTTTTAGTAACATCATAGTTTTCTAGTTTTTTATCATTTTCTACTAATTTGGCACTTACTCTAAAGTTTCTTGATTCTGTCGTATTTAAAACATTAGTATTAGTTATTAGTGAAATAATTGTATCTTCTTTATCTACTTCTGTATCAAATTTATATATACTTCTTTTTAATTCATCATTTACATATTTTAAGACATCTTCTTCTGTATAAATATCAGCTGTATATGTTGATACCTCAGATGCCTTAGGATAAGACACTGAAAATATTTCAAAAACATAATCTTTTTTATCTAAAGTTAGTTGAATATACTTATTCTCTTTTACAAAATCAAAATAAGTAAAGCTCATTAATTGATCAAACTTTGTTTGATTCTTTCCTTTTATAGTTGGTTTTGTTCCTTGATTATTGTCATTTGAACCTAAAATATGATTAATTTTATTTAATTTATTCATTTCTCCATTAATATAAACATATTCTAGATTGTTTTGTTCATCAATTAGCTTTTCTGTATTTCTTAATATTGGATAATCAATATTAGTACCTTGTACTCTTAACCAACCTTCTACTTCGACATCGCTTTGTTTTAATTTATATGATTTTATATTATCTACTCTTGAATCAACTTTAAAAAATTCTACATCTTTTTGCATTATTTTAAAAACTGCTAGTGATATTAAAACTACTCCTAATACTGCAACAAGTACATTTTTACTATAAATATCATTATTAAACTCTTTTTTTGCTTCTTTTTTCATTACACTCACCTACTATTTATCTTTCTTACTATCTAAGCTAATTTTATCACGAATTGTCTAAAAGTCAATGTTCGTTATTTGATTTTAATATAGAAAAAGACTTTAAAATAAGTCTTTAATCTAAATTCCAAATTGTTACTGAATTAACCCATTCTTTAAGAGATTTAGAAGATATTTTTAATTCTCCTGGTTCATCTTTTAAACTTTCATTTGTTGGAACTGGTATTAACTCTGAATCATAAGTTCTTAAGTATTCTGCTTTTTTTAGTAAAATATAATATTCTTCTGGAACAGCAAATACTACCATGGCTGGTTCTTTATCCTCGTTCATATCTTGGAATACTGGTTTACCTGCTGCATCTTTTACTGTAATTACTTGAACATTTTCTATAATTTTTCCAAGTACTACTTTATTTTCTCCAGTAATTGTTGAATTTGTTCCTGGGATAGTTTTAGTTCTAGCCTTTAAATATAAATCAATATAATTTCCTGGATATATTGAATTTCCATAGCTTGAATCAATATCAACAGTTAAATTATAAAGTACATAACCTTCTTTTGGATAATCTAAAATAATATTTGCTGGTAATTTTTCTTTTTCCACAACATTTCTTTCATAGAATAAGCTTCCTGCTGGAATTCTTGTATCAGCATTTGAATATTTATCCTTAACATCTGCTTCTTTTCTTAGTACAGTATCTGTTAGCATTGAAGGAGGAACATCTGTTGTTCCAATGTACTCTTCTGTAATTTGTATTCCTGCTGGAATATCTTTTTTAGCATATGGGACACTTACTGGATTAATAGCATCATTTACTCGTTTTTTATAAAAGAAGAATAATATAACTATTAAAACAATAAGTCCTAATAATGTAACTATATTTTTACTTTTAAATTTTTTCATTTTTATCACCTCTAAAAAGTAATTATTACTTAATTTTATATGTATATCTTAAATCTCTTATAGTGAATAATAAATTAACATCATTTGAAACTGCTACTTCATCAGGAACTCTAATATACAAATATTTACCATAGTATCTTCTTTGGATAGGATTAACTATTTCGATAGTTTTAGGTTTTCCATTTGGGGCTAAGTATTGTATTTGACCATAATGTTTAGCAAAATAAGCCATATCGTTTCCCTCATATGTATCAGAACCAAATGTTAATTTGAATATTTTATAACCTGCTGGGGCAGTATAAGATGCTTTGTTATTATTACATAATGTATTATTACATGCTCTATACATATACTCTGTTGCTTGTACTATTTCTAGATTTTCAAAAAGTACTGTTTCTTCTTCGTTATTTACTTTAAATGTAAAGGAATTTCCTAAAGTTTGTTTTTCTTGATCATTAATTTTTGAAACGTCATTTAGCTTTAATTTTATTTTTCTTAAGAAACTATTATTTCCATTTAATTCTTGATAATATAATACAAATCTATCAACAGGAAGTTTATTATCTACTTTAAAAATCATTATCATTCTTTTTGATTCATTAGCTTTTAAAGTAACTTTTTCATATACTTTTCCTAAATCTTGAAATTCTGTTTCAAAAGTTTTTTCTGTTGGGGTATAATTACTTACTCCATTTATTATGTGATACTTATTTAAATCGACTTCGCGTTTTGCGGAAACGTTATTTTTTATAGTTAAATCTACAATTACAAAACTACTTTTTTTAGAAACTACTTTTCCATTATAAGCTTTATCAGAATAATATGAATTATTAATTGTTACGATGTAGTTATTTGCTTTGAATGAATCTCCCTGCTTATATGACTTATGTGAATTAAGATAAGAGATTGTATTAAATGCTGTAAATAAAATAAATACTAATACTACTACTCTAAATATGAATTTGTGTTCTTGATAAACATAGTTTAGATTTCTAATAAATCTTTTATAGGCTCTTTTAAAACCATCTTTATCTATATTTATATTTATTTCTAATTCTTCTTTATCATTTTGGTCTAGCTCTAAGTATTCTTCATCCAATTTAAAATTAAACTTATTTGTATCAACTCCAAATATACGCATTAAAAATACTATGAAAACTCCAAACTGTAAGAATTGTGATACTAACAAAATATCTCTAAATGCTCTAAGTGATGTTGCGGATTCTACTCCAGTATACATATTAAAGAAATGACTAATATAAATGTATGAGAAAAGCATTGTAGCATACTGAATAACTGGTAATAAGTATAATTTCCAAGGCTTATTTTTCTTTTGTAATATTGATACTAGTGCAGCACTACCTACTATTAAAATAATTAAGCTTACGATACTACCAATACCTATATATCTACTAATTGGATCTTCATAACTGTTATATACAAGTAGTGAAATAAAATCTTTTACAAATGTATATACTTGAAGGTTTTTATAGTAAACAAAAAGTGCTAATGCTAGTAAAACTATATGAATTTTCTTGAAATGCTTTATTAAAAAAGTATAAGGCTTTCTTATAATCATATATTTGCACCCCTATCTTCCTATTCTATTTAAGTATACATTATTTTTATTTGAAATAAAAGAAAAAATCTTCATAATTTGAAGATTTTAAATTCCAGTGTCTGGTGGTATTATCATACCTTGTTCTTTTAGTACATTTTCTTCTTTTTCTAAAATAAATTCAAGATGAGCATAATAGTTATAATCTTTAAAAGCATTTGTCATTAATGTTTTATTAGTGTAAAGCTGCATATTTTGAATTGAGTTTGTTGTATTTGAATCGATTTTTTTAAATATATTTTTAAAGTATTCTTCTTTAATTTTGTTTAAGTAATGATTTTTTATACTTAATTTTTTTGAAGTATTATCTGATAAAACATCTTCGCTGAAGCCAAAGGCATAAATGTTGGAATAAAAATAGTTATAAGCAAATTCAATAAGGTTATTATTGCTTTCTTTTATATCACTTATCTCTCCTTCTAAAATTTCTTTTTTTATAAAAAGAGGAAAATCATCTAAAAACTTTTCTTCTAAATTATATTTTGTATTATAGAAATCTAAGTAGAATTTATCTAATTCTGATACTCCTAAATAACCTTGTTTTGTTAAAACATTATTCAAACTATTATTATCAATTTTATAATTTTGATTTTGATACAATGAATTTAGTGCACTATTTTTTGTTCTATATGGTAAATAAATATTTAATATATCTTCACCAGTAAATGATTTGGCGCCAGTAGTTTTATAATTATTATTTGAATCAAATAATTTTAAATCTTCTGTAGTAATTAACAGCGAATCTTTTTTATAAAAGTAATTTATGGAAGAATTATTAATAATCTCTAAATTAAAATTTATGTGAGTATCTTTATCAAATCTTTTAAAATGATTTAAAGTTTTAAAAATACTAGGAGAAATAATTACTTGATCTTTGTTATAATCTTCAGGAATAGCAATTTTAATATTAATTGTTTTTATTTTCCCATGTTCATCTTTTAATTCAAATACTTCTTCTAAAAGCTCATCACTTTGATAGTTTCTGATTATTTTTTGATTATTTTCTTTTGCATGGACTGAAGTAAATAATAAGAACGTTAGGATAATTAAAAATATTTTTTTCATTTAGCACCTCTTGGCACTTATAACTAGATATGTATCAGCTGGTTCATAGTTACAAGTTTGAATAGTAATTATTTTGTCAGTTTCATCTATTTCATTATTTAAATCTATATATGAATTAGCTTTTAAATAGTTTAAATGTTTAAGGTAATCTTCTTCATAAAAAACTAGTTTAGTGTGTTCGTAATTATCTTTTGAAACTACCATAATTGAAAATATTTCATATTTAAGAACATTGTCTTTAATTGTAAGATTAATATTTTTATGACTATTTAAATAGTTTTGATCTAAAAAATTAGTTAATTCTTTTAAAGGGGCATCTCCATTTTTGGAATTATGTCCATAAATTATTAATTTCTTATCCTCGATTTTATTTCGATAATCAAGATAGATAGCTCCTTTTTTGTCATTTTCATCTTTGCAATTATGATTTAGATAATATTCATTATTTGTGGTTTGACAAATATAATCGTTAAGATTTGAATTTTCTATTTCAATTTTTCCAATGATATTAGTATTTTTTAGTGATAAATCATTAGTATTTGATGCTTCTAAAACAGTGATATCTTCACCACTTATTTCTAGGTAATAAGAAAGTATGATTGTTGTGAATAAAAAAATAAAGATAATCTTTTTCATATATACATCTCCTATGTATAAAGAATAGATTATCTTTATTGTTAATTTTGTCGTTTTATGTTATTTAATTTCAATAATTTCTATTTCATAAGATCCATTTGGACTTTCAACAGTAACTACATCTCCAACTTTATGATCAAATAATGCTTTAGCAATTGGACTTTCATTTGAAATTTTGCTTGCGAATGGATCAGCTTCTTGTGAACCTACTATTTTATATTCTTCTATATCATCTTCATCATCCACATATTTTATTGATACTGTATTTCCAATTCCTACTGTATCTTTTGATACTTCTTTTATAATAGATACGTTTTCTAGCATTTTTTCTAATTGTTTAATTCTACCTTCAATTTGAGCTTGTTCATTACGAGCAGCATCATATTCAGCATTTTCAGATAAATCTCCTAATGATCTAGCTTCTTTTATTGCAATGATATTTTCAGGACGTCTAACATTAATTAAATTATCAAGTTCCTTTTTTAAATCTTCTAAACCTTCTTGTGTTAAATAAACTGTATTTTTATTTGCCATATTATCACCTCTTAATGTGTCTTTATTATAAATAAATTAGTAAGCTTAAAAGCTCAACTGATTGATTATAGCATGATTATTTTAAATTTTCAACTTATTTTCTTTTTATTTTAGTTTTTGGAAGGTATTGAAAACCGTATTTTTCTTCTCTTTCAATATTTGACATTATTTTTTCTAAATCTTTTTTGCTAAATTTATCGATATTTAGTATTGAGAAAGGATCTCTAGTTTTTAAAATATAGTTTCTTTTATTTTTATTTAATCCAGTTAAAGAATTTCTATATTGTTTTAACATTTCTAATTTTTCACGATTAGATTTTAGATATTCTAGTTTTTCAATTTCTTTTACTTTTGATGATTCACTTACATATGATTTTAAACATACTGCTGAACAAGCAAATGAGGCTACAGAAAATGGTATAGCTCCATGTCCAGTTGGTTGTGTTCCAGCAGCAGCAAGCATTACTCCAAAGAATAGGCTTGTAAGCATTGCACTTTTTTCTGTTTGTTTTGAATTTTTGAATTCTTTCTTTCTAGAAATTCCCATTTCGGCTTGTTTTTCTTGAATATCAGTAATTTTTGCAATATTTTCTTCAGAACATACTATATTTTTAAATTTTCTTCCATCAGCAAATTCTATCTCATAACAATCAGTATTTGCCTTTTTAATTTTCTTTACTTTTTTAATATATGTTTCTTTTTCTTTTTTATTCAATGTATAATCTTTCATAATAACTTTCCCCCGTATTTCCAGTTAGTAATTATAGCACAAAATCAATAATTTAGCAACTTTCTATCTCTTCTTTGAAGAAATCATCTGTCATTCCTGCAATAAAGTCAATTACTATACGTTTATTATCTGTATTTTTTAAATAGTTTTCATCCATGTCTTTTAAAAATAATTTATAAATAATACTATTTTCATTTTTTTCTTCAATATCTTTTAAATATTTAATATATATTTTTTCCATTCCATTTTTATAGTATTCTCTTTCTTCTTTAGACAAGCTATAAGCATAAATATGTTGATAATTAAATTTCTTTAGTGTTAGTAAGGCTTTAAATACTTCTTCACTCATTTTTATGTATGGTTTACCCATACTCTCTTTTATAATATCCATTATAATTGAATTAACAATTTCTTTATTTGTTGAACCAATAACGCTAGTAATTTCTTTTGGAAGAATATCTCTATCGATTTGACCAAGTCTTATGGCATCTTCTATGTCTCTTCCAATATATCCTATAATATCACTTATTCTAACTACGCATCCTTCAAGTGTCATAGGTGAATATTTTTTAGAGGCTGATAAGTCTTTATATGCAATATTATATTGATTTAGTACATCTTCTTTTGTTTTAGGAGTTGGCTTATATATACAAGATAGCATTTCTCCGTTGTGACACATAATTCCATCTAGTATTTGAATACTTAAGTTAAGTCCTTTACCTTTATTTTCAACATACATATAATGTCTAACACCTTGGATGTTATGAGCAAAGTTTTCTCCTAATTCTCTTTTTGAAATATCGTCTAGAAAAGATTCTCCAGCATGTCCAAGCGGAGTATGTCCGATATCATGACCTAAGGCTATAGCTTCTATTAAATCCTCATTTAGATTAAGAGCTCTTCCTATTGTTCTTGCAATTTTACTTACTAATTGTACATGAATCATTCTTTTAGTTATATGGTCATTTTCTTTAAAAGAATAAACTTGTGTTTTATCTTGATATCTTGTATAGCTTACTGCATGTATCATTCTATCTATATCATGATAAAAAGCAGGTCTCATATCTTCTTTTTCCTCTTTTAATCTAATTGAATCTTTACTATATGTTGCGAATTCACTTAAATATGTTTCTTTATTTAGAAAGTTCTTTTTTGCTTGTTCTATATAATCCATCTTTATTCACCTCTTTGTTTATTAGATGTTATTTCCTTTTCTTCTATATATTTATAATTTAGCTTGTTTTGTTTAGTAACAACTGACTCACCTAAATTTTTCTCAATATCTTCTCTTGCGACTCTTGCGGCATGTCCACCTAATCTGGCAACTTTTTTATTTTGTTCTAAGCATTGTGGATTTGTTCTTTTGGCAAGGATTTTGGTTGTTTCTTCAGATAAATCAGTAAGTATCACTTCAATGCTATCCATATTATCTCTTAAAGATTCTTTTCTTAGGCCTTTATATTGTTTATACTCTTTGGCAGTCATTCCTGACCATTCCTTATATATTTCATTAGTAAGAATTGCATATTCTGTATCCTCTACAATTCCTCCATCTTTCCATGTATCTGTTAAGCCTTTTCTGTCTTGGATACCTTTTATTCGTTTAGCAATCCAATCTTCGTCATAGCCTTTTATTCTATATAAATCTATTGATCTTTGTACTGCTAGAGAAGGGTCGAAAGTTTCATCTATTCTTTCACTACCTAATCTTGCAAGCCACTGCTTAATTGGCTCAGCATTTTTACTAGGAACTGATTCAATAATTCTAAACATTTCTTCTATATCGCATACATCAGTTGCACGATATTTACCATCAGAAGCTTTTAATTTCAAACGTCCGATTTTTTCGGACACTTCATTTCCTTCTTGTTTTAATTTACTTTTTAAGTCACTCCAATATTTTCTTGGTCTATCACTACCAGTTAAAACTCCAATTAAATCTATAATACTAATATAGTATTTTTCTTTCTCTTTATCCTATACTGTCCTTATTGTTTCATTTTTAAAAATTTTGTTAACTAAATGCATTTTATCTTGATTCATTATCAAACCTCTTTCTAATAACTTACCAAGATAATTATATCAAACATTTGTTCTTGCTACAATATCCTTAATCTGTGTTTTTATTTATTAATCTTATCATTGAGTATTTAGGTAACTCAGTTTCAAATTTTAGTTTTAATACTTCTTCAGGATGTCTTGCTACTTCTAGTTCATTCATATTTTCATCATAAATCTTATCTATTTTATATTTATAAATTTCTTTATTTGGAGTAAATATTTCTACTTCATCTCCTGGCTCAAAATAATTTCTTTCTACTAAAATTATGCAGCTGTTTTCTTTATCATATCCAGTAATTAGTCCTAAATAATCTTGATTTGATAATTCTTGTCTGCCAGTATAATATTGATCATTAAAATCAGCTTCATGATCAAAGTAGTGTGTTGATACTTCACGATTTGCTACTCTACTTAATCTGTATTCTAAAGTATCCATTATCTCTTTTGTTAAAGTATTATCATTTATTCTATCAATAAGTTCTCTATATGTTCCTATAACTGTTGCTAGATAATATAGTGAACGCATTCTACCTTCTACCTTTAGAGATTTTATTCCAATATCCATCATTTCTTTTATATGGTTAGCCATATTCAAATCTTTTGTTGCGAAAGTAAAATCTTTTTCTTCTTCACTTTTAAAAGCAAATCTGCAAACTTGAGCACATCCTCCACGATTGGCATCTCTATTTGTTACATAATTTGAAAGAGCACACCTTCCTGAAAAACAGGTACACATGGCTCCATGAATAAATACTTCTATATCTACTTCTGTTTTATCGATTATTTCCTTTATTTCTTCTTTAGAAAGCTCACGAGCTAGAACAACTCTATCTATCCCTTCTTCTTTAAAGTACTCTACATCTTTATAATTACAAGCTCCATTTTGTGTTGATAAATGTACTTCAACATTTTTATAATTTTCTTTAATATGTGAAATAATAAATGGGTCTGATACTATAAAAGCGTCAATTCCTGCATCAACCACATCTTTTATATATTCTTCTACTCCATCCATATCTTCATTATGGAAAACAATGTTTAAAGTTAAATATACTTTCTTATTTAATTTGTGAGCAAAATCACAAGACTCTTTTATTTCATCTATTGAAAAGTTTGTAGCATTAGCTCTTAAGGAATAACTTTGTCCTCCAATATATACAGCATCTGCGCCATATAAAAGATTTACCTTTAATCTTTCTATGTCACCTGCTGGAGCTAGTAGTTCTATTTTCTTAGTCATTTTTCTTCACCTTATAGATTGTTTTTTTGAAAAAGAAATTTGTATAATCTCCTAGTTTTTTATATTTTTCAAGATAATTATTATCTAAACAATTCCCTTCTATATATTTTTTTGTATCTGTTACTAAATCGTAGAAAGTTGCTTCTTCAATACCATACTCTTTCATAACAATATATTTTGCATTTGCATCAAACAAATCTTTAATTACTACTGTTCCATTCATAATTTTCTTTAAATAAAATGATGTTCCTAAATTATTTTCATCTACTTTATAAGTTTCTCCTGTTACTTTTTCTATAACATCAATACTTTCTTTTGACTTTTTATTTAAATCACTATAAAAGTTTGAAATAAGTTTTCTTTTTGAAAATGCAACACTAGGTAAACCTACTACTTCGATCATACTTTTAATCTTAGAATTAGCAATGATTTCTTTGATTTCTTCTAATGTAATTTCCTTACCAATTAGGGCATATTCTACACCCTTATTATAATAATAGTTACAAGTCTTGTAATTATTTACCATATAGGTACTTGCCCATACAAGATCAGTCTTTATGTTTAAGTCTTTTTTTATTTTTAAGACTGATACATCATAAAATAAAATTCCTGTTATATTTATTTCATCTATTTCTTTTAAAGTTTTTTCTAAAGCTTCTATTTCTTTATTAAAGAAATTTTTATTCATATTGATAAATATTTCTAATTCTTTATTATTTTCTTTTATAGTTTTTATTTCTTCTAAAGTGTAATATCTACCACTTTGTACTGAATAGTCTTTGAGTGATAGAATAAGTCCATCGACGTTATCATATTTTTCTCTTAAAGTTATGGGTTCAATTAATACTTTCATATGCCACCTCTTTTTTTAGTTATTATAAATCATTAAGTCCAAAAAGAAAAGACTCCAAAGAGTCCTTTTAAGTTCATTATTTTTTTATGCTAATTGCTAATCCGTCCCCAATATCTTTAAATTCTGTATTATAGTTTTTATTGTTTTCCAAAAAATCTTTATAAGCTTTAATTTTTCTTACTAATTGTCTTAAATTTCTACTTTCTATTTCTGTTTCATCTTTATCAACTAATCCATGGAAATCCATATTATCAGTAATAATTGTTCCACCAGATTTTAAATACTTTTCAAACTTTTCAAAGAATTTTATATTTTGAGCTTTAGCAGCATCGATAAATATAAGATCATAATCTCCATTTATTTTAACTTCTAATGCATCATTATAAATAAGTTCTATCCTATCTTCTAATTTAGAACGTTTAACATTTTTTAGTGCCTCTAAGTATCTCTTTTCATCTCGTTCAATTGTAGTTACTGTTACATCATTATTAGTAAGAGCCATAAGGATTGCTGAATAACCAATAGCAGTACCAATCTCTAATATATTTTTTATATTATTCTTAATACAATAAGATGTTAAATAATTAATTCCATCATCTGTCATAATTGGAACATTATTTTCTTTTGCATAAGTTTTTATATCTTTTATAATTTGATATGTATCTACTACCATATCCAGTCACCTTTTTCTTTTATCTCATTTATTTTTTGTTCATGTTCTTTTAATGTTTTTGTAAAATATATTTTGCCATTTTTGTCAGCAACAAAATATATATAATTATTATTACTTGGAGAAATACTTGCCTCTATTGAAGATTTTGATGGATTGCAGATTGGTCCAATTGGCATTTTACCCATCATTTGTGTACTTCTTGTGTTGTATGGATTGTTAGTTTGAAATTGAGCAGAAGTTAAATCTTTAGTCATGGGAAGCTGTAAGGCATAATAAGTTGTAACATCACTTCCAAGATTCATTTTCAAGTTTAGACGATTATTGAATACGCCTACTATTTCTTTTCTATTTTCTGTATTAGTTCCTTCTAGTTCAACAATAGATGCCATAGTAAGTATATTATGAATATTTTGATTATTAAATAGAGTTCTATATTCTTCTAGATTTGATTCCATTTTATCTAATAAAGTTTTAATTATCGTTTTTATTTCTACATCTTTTTTAAAGAAATATGTATCTGGTGCTAGATATCCTTCTAAAGGATAATAAATAGCTGGATTTAAGATTTCTTCAGTTAAGAACCAGTATTCTTCAATTAGGCTTGCTAAATATTCTTTGTTATTTATAATATTTTTTATTTCATCTTCAGAAAAAGTAGTATTATTAGAAATTTGTTTTATATAACTAGTAATGCGTTCTCCTTCTTTAAACGTTAGAGTTATAGCATCAGGATCATAGGTACTACCTTTTTCTAACGATTTCACTATTTTCTTTAAACTCATTTGTTTAGTAAATTTATAAGTAGATGCTTTTAAAGTTTTATTTCCATAAAGTTTTACATAAACTGAAAAATAAAACTCACTTTTAATAAGCTCTTTTTCTTTTAAGATTTTAGCAATTCTTTTAACACCTGTTCCATTAGATATTTCTACTTCTATAGTGGTATCATCTTTTCTATCAACTGGACTTGCTAAATATATACATACAATGCCAAATGCCAAAAGCATCATACCAATAAAAGAAATTATAATTGTATATAATAATGGTTTTGCCTTTCTTCTTACTACCACAATTTACCTCCATAAAAAATAAAGAGCTTTTTATTGCTCGTTATTTTCATTATTCTTTTTGTTTCTTACTTCTTCTTGTAAAGTTTCTAAGATTGTCTCAATTACTTTCCATTCTTTTTCAGTTTCTATTGCTTCTAACTTACTTTTAGGATCATTAGGATCATAGATTGAAGCATAAACTTCTATATTTCCTGTAACCTCATCTTTTTTATTGTCTGTATATACAATGTAATTTTTATTTGTTTCATCACTTTCAAATGTAAATAATACATCATATACTACTTCATTACCATTTTCATCTATCATTGAAAAACTATTTTTTTTCATAACTATTTTCCTTTCTTATCTAAATATGATTGAAGAATTATTGTTGCAGCAACGGCATCTACAACTTTCTTTCTATCTTTTCTTGATACATTTCCCATTATTAACATATCTGTTGCACTCTTTGTCGTTAATCTTTCATCTTCTAAATGTACTGGAATGTTAATAAGAGATTCTAACTTTTCTTTAAATTCTAAACTTAATTCTCCTTTTGGACCTATAGTATTATTCATATTTTTAGGAAATCCTAAAACTATTTCATCTATTTCCAATTCAGTACATAAGTTTTTAACTTCTTCTAAAAGTCTTTCATATTCCTCATTATGTCTTATAACTTTATAACTTGATGCGATTAATCCTCCACTATCACTTTTGGCAATGCCTAGTGTTCTACTACCTAAATCTAATCCTAAATACTTCATTAATTATTCTTTCTAAATTCATTTAGTAAAATTTCCACAATTTTAGCACGATCTATTTCTTGAATTTTAGTTCTTGCTTCTTTGTAGCTTGAAATATATCCAGGATCTCCACTTATTAAATAACCAACTATTTGATTAGTGGGATTATATCCTCTTTCTTCTAATGCATCATAAACTTCAGTTAATATTTTTCTTGTAGTTTCTGCATTTAATGCATCAATATTAAATAATGTAGTTTGTTCTTGTGGCATTTTATCACCTCTTTATTTTGTTATATTTTTATTTTATCAAATTAGGAGTTTAATTACAAGTTTCTCTTCTTATGCAACATATACAAAAGCCATATAAATTGAGAATGCTAAAAAGATTGCAGTAATCATCCATCCATTGAATTTTTCACTTTTAGTACTTTTTCCATCTATTCCTAAGGCCATTGTTATTAGTAGACCTCCAATAAGACCTCCAATATGGCAAGCATTATCTATTCCATCCATACTAAAACCAACTGCTAAGTTAATAATGATTAATGGAATAAGTTGACTTTTTATTACGTTTCCAAGATACACTCTATAATGATATCCAAAGTATAGCATCGAACCCATAAGACCGAATATTGCGCCACTTGCTCCAATAGATGCTACATTTCCACTAAACATCATTGAAAATAGTGCTCCAAATATTCCACTTACTAAATAAATAATTAAGAATTTTGTCTTCCCTAAAAAACTTTCCATCTGTGTTCCCAGAACATATAAAGAATAACAATTTAGCCCTAAATGTAGGATTCCTCCATGCATAAACATTCCAGAAAACAATCTATAATATTGTCCAGCTCTAATAGATGGACCATGTGTACAAAGTATATTAATAACATACTCATATTGATCTAATAAGACTGGTATTAGAAAGAATATTACGTTTATTGCGATTAGTGTATAAGTAATTGCTGGATATTTTAATTTAAATACTTTTTCTACTTTTCTTGCATCTTCTTGATTGTATTTATTAATATCTTTAGTTATTTTCATAAATAAGGCTTCTCCCTTTTCACTATATTTAATTTTCTTATCTAAGTCAGGGAAAATTCTTTTAATTAAATCATTTTTTGATAAATCTTCTTCTTTTTTAGCATTTACATACATAAGGTGTGGATTATTATTCATTTCATTAATAGAAACATTATCTCCTAAGTCTAGAAATATACTTAATACATCCATATTAAATGATAAAGTCTTTTTCTTTATCTTTTTAACTATTCTTTTGGTTTTAAATATATCAAAATCAAATTGTTCATTATTATGAATATAACTAGAAACTATACGAACAACTTTACAGTCTTCTTTCAAATTTTCAAGCCATATTTCATTATCTACACCTTGAAGAATTATTGGATTATAATCTTTTTCGGTAATGAAATAATGAAGCAATTTCATTGTAAGAACATTTTTATCATCAAGTTCTAATTCTTGTTCCATAAATTTCCTCCTTGGACTCCTATAAAGTATTATATTATAAATATAAAAATAAGAAAAGGCTTTAGGTCAGATATAGACAAGATGTGTCAAGAAATAAAAAAGCAGGCTTAAATTTTACCTGACTTTTATTTGTTTTTGTGTTTTGTAGCAATACACTCTCCATCTATTTTGTATAATGATACTTTTGAAAATCTTTTCAGTTCTTTTAAATATCTATTAAGTAAATCGTCTATCGAAATAAATTTAGGAATTTCTTCTTCATCAAAAATTGGATTACTCTTAGTAAATCCAATCATAAATCCCTCTATTGACTTACAGTACTCACCAACAGTGTATTCAGTACCATTAAAATAAACTATTCTATATCCGTCATTGTTTGTGTCACCATTTGGACTTTTCTTTATTTCTTTTTTTAAGTTATTCATCTTAATCACCTGCTTTTTTTATTTAAATGTTCTTGTTTTTTGCTTAAGAGTTGTTGATAAAATTTATCTGTTTAATTATAACTTCATATCTTATAAGAATATTATCCGATAATATTGCTTCTTCTCCAATGTTTTTATCAATAATAATTTTCCATTTTACTTCTTCTAATATTTCATGAATTTCTAAAGATTTGTCGTATGAAATTAAATCAAAACTATTTGTTAAATAATAATCTTTGATCCATAAAAGTAATTCATTTAATACTGTTTTATATTTTTCTTTTACGTTACTATAAGTCTCTAAACTAATTGCAATCTCAATATTTCCAATAATATCTGCAAAATCACTTACTAATTTTTTTTATCATTTTTCCTCCAAAACTCTGTGTAATTAATACCATTATAACGTTAAAGATTAAAAAAGCACATAAATTGATGTGCTTTTGCTGATTATTTAACTATTTATAATTTTTAGTTCCATTTAATTTTCTTCAATATATCTTTTTCTTTTTTTATAAATTTTTCAACTATTTTTCTATCAATAGGAATATTTCTAGGGATATCTTTGTTTGCTAAATGAAACATATGATTAAACCTACTATATACTTCATCTAGTACCCAAGATCTCTCATCTAAATATTCACCAACATTATATATTTCTTCACAAATATTTTTATCGGAAGACTTAATATTATTTTTAAGAATGTATATTGATTCATCATGTATAGAAATTAGCTCATCTAATAATAAAGCATAATCTGATAACTGACCGTTATTATATAACCAATAGTCTTCCATATTTAATGTAAATAGTTTTTTTTCTTTTAAATTCCACTTTGAAGTAGGAGAGTTATAAAGCCACCATGTTCTATCGCCTATCATAAAATCTTTTTTAACTTTTCTTCTTCGTAAAATTTCTACTTCTCCCTCTATTATATTTGTTGAAGATATTATATCTAGACCACATTCTTTTAGAATCTTATATAGTTTATCTAATATCTCTTCTTCTCCATTTAAATATCTTACAATTAAATCATCAAATAATATATTGTTATATTGTTGCATAATTTCACCAACTTTCCTATATCATAACACAAGAAAAAATATTATTCGTCTTTTATCTTTAGTATTATTTCAATGTGTTTTTATCTACAAATAAAAGCACACTAATTTAAATTAATGTGCTTGCTTAATTTCATTTTGATTTTGCTTTGTTTCTATGCTTTGTTGCGATACATTCACCATCTATTTTATATAATGATACTTTTGAAAATTTTTTCATTTCATTTAAATATCTATTAAGCAAATCATCTGTAGAAATAAATGAAGGTATGTCATCTTCATCAATAATTGGATCATTTTCTGCAAACCCAATCATAAAACCTTCTATGGACTTACAATATTCACCAACAACATATTCTTCATTATCAAAATATACAATTCTATAACCATCTTTATATATTTCTCCACTTGGACTTAATTTTAATTTTTCTTCAAAATCTTCCATTCTATCTTAACTCCCATTTTTATTATATATATGATTTATTAGTTATAATTTAATATTAGTTCTTTTGTTGAAATTTTTATTTAAAGAAAGAACTAATTCATTCATAGATATCGAATATTCTTTAGTATTAATAGGAAACCCATATTCCAATCTACTATTTAAAATATACTGATCAGAGACTTGATCATAACATTTTATATAATCGTTCGAATACCAATCAAAAAAGTTTAAATATTCTTCTTTATTCGCTAATTTAAAATAATTAATAAATGGAGAAATCACTTTTCTCTTATTGTAATGATAACCTCTCAACATTCGTTGTGAAGTTTCAGCTTTCATAATTTCTGGTATAAAATAAAGCTTACTACTAATAGGTTCTATTAATGTAGTTAATTCATTAAAAGATTTAATTTCTGCAAATCGCTCTTCAGGACAATATTCATATAATTTTTCATTATATAATGAATTTAAATTACAATTATAGGACATACGTATAATTAATGCTTCCAAACTATTATCTTTATAAGCTAATTTTTGCTGATTAGCATGTTCTATCTCGTGTAACAATACTTGAATTATTGATAAATTTTTATACAAACTTTTTTCAAAATCATTAGCAATTAATATATTTTCTTCTATGTCATTCATCATTAATTCTACAGTATCTACATAAATCATAATTTTTTTAGAAAGAACAGAATAAGAAGCTAATTTATTTTTTTGTAGCGATTTTATATCTAAATCTACAATGTAATCATCTAACCTTTTGTAATTAATTAAATATTCAGTAATTTCTATAATATCCCCTAAATTTATGATATTATTTTTAATTGATTTGTCATATAGTAATTTTAAAATCTTTTCCATATTTTATTATTTTTAATTATTAATGTATTAATTATCTTTTATTTGATAATATAAGCTTCTTTCCTTTTTCATTTTGTGGTAATGATTGAGTATAATTATGATTTTCATTTAGTAAATTAATTTCTTCTTCTGATAAATTTAAATTTCTATCATATTTTAACCATGGATTTTTCCATTCTCTTCCATTGCTTCTTTCATCATCTTTACTACGTTCATAACCATTATAAACATTTTTATGACCATGACCTTTTGTCCAATCTTCTGATTCATAAATATTTCCTTTATGATCTACATAAGTATCATATCCATCATCATTAGCACATTCTGCAGATTCCAAATAATTGGCAAATGCTTGATAATCATAATTAAAATCCGATAAATCTTTTCTTGCCATATACATCACACTCCTATTCTTTAACATGTATATTTAGAAAAATATAATATAATAATTACATCAATACAGTTATTTTAGTTTACTATTAATAAATTATAATTAAAATAGAATTTTATATAAAATATTAATTTAATAATAACTATAAAGTATTTTTCTCGCTTTTTACACTATCATTTTTATTAATTTTTGTCAAATAATAGCACTATTTTTAAAGCAAAAGCACATTATTATTGATGCGCTCCATTTTAAACTATATTTTTATATCTTTTAATCAAATCAAGAGTTTTTTCATATTCTGCTGTTAATTCTTGAAAATGTTCTTCTACATACTCTTTATTATTTTCTTTACTTGCAAGTTCATGTTGATAAGCAATATTTGCTAATCTATCAAACCCTAAATATTTAGAATCACTTTTTAGAGAATGAACTTCTATTGCATAATCACTTAAATTATTTTCTAATTTGTAATTTTCTATTTTTTGAAATTTTTCTTCTACAGAATTTGAATAGTCATTTAAAGTTGCTTCATACATTTCCATGTCACCTAGTAATTCTAAAGCATGCTCCAAATTAACTCCATTATTTATTAAGAAAGTTTTTTTATCAATTGATGGTGGTTCTACTACTGTTTTTAACTCTCCAGTAAACTCTAACTCTTCAATGTTATCTCTTTCTTCTACTACTAATGGCGAATTATCTCTTTTGGCATTATCATTTGTAATATTAAATTGGCTCATTATTTTATTTAATACTTTGATTAATTCTTCTTTTTCAAGTGGTTTTGATAAGAAATCATTAAAGCCATCTTGAAGATATTTTTCTCTCATACCTGTTATAGCATTTGCAGTTAATGCAATTACTGGAATATTAAATCCTTCTATTGTTTTTAATTCTTTTAAAGTTTCTACACCACTCTTTTTTGGCATCATATCATCAAGAAGTATTAAGTCATATTTTTCTTTATTTTTAATTTTTTCTAAACACTCAAAACCACTCATTGCTGTTGTGATATTATTAGCACCAAACCTTTGAAGAATTTTAACTCCGACTTTGATATTTAATTCATTATCATCAACTAATAAGATTCTAACATTATTAAGATTTAAAGTGTCTTTTATTTCTTCTTTAGTTGTATCTTCTTTTGTAGCTTCAATTTTTTGATTTAAAACCACAGTAAATTTAGAACCTTCTCCATAAACTGTATGAACAATTATTTTTCCACCCATTAGTTCAGTTAGTTGTTTTGTAATAGCAAGTCCTAATCCAGTACCTTCAATAGTTGTATTTCTTTCTTCATCAAGTCTTTGGAATTTTGTAAATAATTTATCTACATTTTCTTTTTTAATTCCGCGTCCTGAATCTTCTATACTAATGATTAATTTTGTCATATCTTTACTATTAATGCAATTTACTTCATAACGTACAAATCCTTTATCTGTATATTTGTAAGCGTTGCTTAAAAAATTAGTAATTATTTTTTTAATATTTGCATGATCACCAAATAATGTTTCAGGAATATCAGGTGCTATATAATAGCTGAAATCAAGATTTTTCTCTTTCATTTTTGGTGTTATTAATTTAGCTAGTTCTTCAAATGTTTCTTTTGCTTTATATGGAGAATTTATTATTTCAATCTTTCCTGCCTCTATTTTGGAGATATCTAAAATACCATTTACTATTTCAAGTAAAGTATTTGATGCATTAACTATATCTTTAGCATTTTCTTTAGCTTCTTCTAAAGTTTTTGATGTTGAAATACAATCACTAAATCCTACTATTGCATTTAATGGAGTTCTTATTTCGTGAGACATGCTTGATAAGAAGTCAGTTTTAGCTGCATTGGCCTTTTCTGCTTGCTCAGTAGCTATTTCTAGCTTAGATACCATTTTCATATCAGGATTTTCCATAGTAAAATACATTAAAATTATTATTAAGCTTTCAACATATGAAATTAGTAAAAAACTTGGATTTATTTGTTGAATAAAACTAACTGTGGTACTTAAAATAGTATAAGTATATACTGGAATATATTTTTTATATGTTATTTTTCTATTATTAATAATGATATAGTATAAGCATAATATAATAAAAATCATTCCTGATACAAATACCATCTTTGTACTTAATCCATATGTATATACTATTGAGGTCTTATTTTCACTGTAAGCACATTCTATTGGTAAAATTAAAGTTATAATAGCGCATAAAATTAAGATACTTACTAAAATTAAAAAGTCTTTATTATGGCTGTCTTTATATTCTGACTGTTTTGAGACTATGGATGTGTAGTAGCATAACGAAAATATCCATGTTTCGCAAATAATTAAAAAAGCTTTAGTAACTATTTCTTTTATAAAATAATTACTTTCTAATAATGGTAGTGCATATACCATTATTAGTTCATTAAAAATACCTGCAATTGTTAAAATCATTAAACTTTTATATATTTTATTTTCTAATGATTTAAATCTCTCTTTTGAAAAATATATTATTAGTAGTAATATTGTATTAACTAAGCCAGCAATACTAAAAAAAATAAAATCATTTATAATCATGACAGTCACCTACTTTTACTATATCATAACACGCAAAAAAAAGCGATATTACTTTTTCTTTAATACTTTAATATCGCTTTCTTCTTTTATTAATGCTTGATAATCAACTTTTCCTATAGGAGTTAACGGTATTTCATCTCTAAATTTATAATCTATTGGTTCAAAATATGGAGGAAGAGTGCTATTTTTAAACATTAATGTTAATTCCTCTTTTATAGTTTCTTCATATCCTTTATATTTATTTTTAATAATAATATGAGCTTTTGGCGCATTAACATCTTTTTCATCAGGAATTCCTACAACTACACATTCTTCAATTTTTGTATTCTTTAAAAATAAATTTTCTAGCTCAGAAGGAAATACTTTAAATCCACTTCTTGGAATTATTCTTTTAATTCTATCTTTTATAAATACAAAACCATCTTTATCTACATAACCTAGATCACCAGTAAAAAGTATTTGACCATCATCGGTATTTTTTATGACATTCTTCGTAGCTGTTTCATTTTCATAGTATCCTAACATCATTGTAGGTGTTTTAATAGTTATCTCACCTACTTCTCCTAATGGTAATTCTTCATTTTTTTCAGTATCATATGCAGCAACTATTGTTTTTACTAAAGGTATTCCAACGCTTCCATATTTATTAACATGCTTTGAAGAGAATGTAGCATTAGCACTTGCTTCAGTTTCACTATATCCTTTTTCTATTGTTGCATTACAATTATGTTCTTTTAAGTATTTTTCTAATTTAATTTCAAACTCTTCTTTTATAAAGTCTCCACCTAATAAAATGTCTTTTATATTTTGTAAATCTTTATTAGTGATTTTTTTAGACTTCATTACTGTTTCCCAATATGATGGTACTCCCATAATTCCATTTGGTTTATGTTTTTTAATTAGCTCATCAAATTTATTGGCATCAAATTGTGGAATAATTGTTGTTTTCCAGCCTAATGTTATAGGACAATATAATCCTAATACAATTCCATATGCTATAAATGGAGGCATTATATTTAAAAATTTATAATTTCTATCAGCTTGTACATTAGAATTTTTAATTTGAAGCAATGAATAATTTAGATTATCATTTGATAACACAACTCCTTTTGGTATACCTGTAGTTCCCCCTGTATGTACAATTACTGCTGGTTGATCTTTAACATATTTATTTGTTTTATACTGAGTATTTTTACCTTTTTCAATAAATTTATCCCATTCTATATATTTATATTCCTCTTTTGGTATCTTTGTTTTTTTAGTTATTTTTGCGACTGCCTTCATTGGAATCGGCGTAGAATTGGCAGGATTAATTGTGATTATATTTTCTAAAGCTGTTTTATTTACTAATTCTTTTATTTTAGGATAACATAAATCTAAAGTAATCATAACTCTTGATTTTGCTTCATTTAAATATGATTGAATAGACTGTTTGGTATATCTTAAATCTATCATATTTGATATTGCACCTATTTTATTAAGTGCATAAAATGAATATATTATTTCTGGAGTTGTTATTGAACAGATAGTAACTATATCACCTTTTTTAACACCAATATTTGTTAAAGATTTTGCTGTTATATCAATATTATCAAATAATTCACTATATGTTATCTTTCTTCCAAAATATACTAATGCTATATCATTAAAATTATCTTTATTATAATGAAGTAATTCTTCATAGCATGTCATGTGATTAGGCTCTTCTAATATTTTATCATTACTATAATATTTTAACCAAGGTTTATCTATGCTTGCATAACCTGTTAAAGACTCATTCATATTTTTTATAGCTTTTTCTTTCAATTCTAAATCTCTTTTTAATTTTTGCTCATTTGTTAATTTTAATAATTTTTCCTTATACTTTTTTAGCTCTTCACTTGTCATAATTTAAGTTTCCTTTCAAAATTTTATTAACTAAATTTAGATTACGTTTAACTTTTCTTTAAACTCTTTAGGTGCTTCTACTTCAAATGAAAGTTCTTTGCCTGTTCTTGGATGTTTTAATTTGATACTGTAAGAGTGTAACATTTGACCAAACTCTGTAGACTTACCTCTTCCATATAATGGATCATTAGTTACTGGATATCCAATATATGCCATATGAACTCTTATCTGGTGTGTTCTACCTGTTTCTAGTAAACATTCAATAAGAGTGTTATTATTAAATCTTTCAATTACTTTAAAATGGGTAATTGATTCTTTTCCATTGATATCAGTTACTGCCATTTTTTGCCTGTTGTCTAGACTTCTTCCTATCGGAGCATCAATTGTTCCAGTTTCATGTTTGATTACTCCATCAACAATAGCAAGATATTTTCTTTCCACTTCTTTTTTAGAAATCATTTCTGATAACTTTTCATGAGTAAAATCATTTTTTGCGACAAGCATTAGTCCACTCGTATCTTTATCAAGTCTATGTACTATACCAGGTCTATGTTTTTCACCACTAGTTAGATTAAATTTATAAAGAAGTGCATTTACAAGTGTTCCTGTATAATGTCCTGGTGCAGGATGTACAACCATTCCACTTTCTTTATTAATAATTAATAAATCATCATCTTCATAAACAATATCTATTTTAATATCTTCTGGTTCAACATTCATTTCATAATCTAAATCATCATCAACAATAATAACATCATTTTCTTTTACTTGATAACTTCCACTTACTAATTTGTTGTTTACTGTTACTAATTTTTCTTTGATAAGTTTTTGTACTTTGCTTCTTGAAATATCTAACTCTTCAGCTAGATAAGTATCAAGTCTTTTATTTTCACCATTTGTAACTATCATTTGAAGGCTTCCCCCCTTTTTATATAAGACTAAATTATTTATTTAATTTAAATACTTTTTCATTTTCTTCAGTTTGTGTTTTTTCTTTATTTATTTTTATTGTATTGTCATTAGTATTTGAATTCATATCATTTACAAGGTTATTACTATAATTCGAATCATCATTAAGCACCATTTTATAATTACGTATTGTTAAATAAGACCCTATTGTAAGAAATGGCATTAGTGTTATAGCACCTACTAATACTCCTAATACTACTGCATAGTCTACTTTTAACTTTTTGATTTTCATATTACATTTCCCCCTAAAATTGTTACTAATTATATCATAAATTCTTCTTTTTTTCAAGTTTTTCTTCTAATAGACTAAGTATAATATAGATTGCTACCCCACAAGTAATTCCAATATCTGCAATATTAAACACAGGAAATCTATAGTTAATTATCTTAAAAGATAAAAAGTCAATTACTCCGTTAAAGAATATTCTATCTATTAAGTTTCCTATCATTCCACCTAGTAATATTCCAAGAGATAAATATGATAACTTATATTTATATTTTTCTTTATAAATTATGTTAATTATTAAGATGATACAAAAGATACTTACTACGATAAGAAATGGGATTTGTCCTGTAAAATTACTGAAAGCAGCTCCGGTATTTTTTACACAAAAAAGAGAAAAAAAGTTTTTTATAATTACTTTTTCCTTGGCAATATCTAGTAAATTAATCGCTAGAAATTTGGATACTTGATCAACAATTATGGTAATAATAGCTATTAAAAATACTATTATTTGTTTTTTATTTTTGTTCTTCATTACTTTCTTCCTTTAAATATTTTATTTTTTCTACAACAATTTGAATTTGATTTAATCTTTTTTCAACAGTTCCCCTTATCTTTAATAAATCACCTTTTTCAAGATTTGGATAATTTTTAAATACTTTTGGAAAAATAGTATATTCAATAGTAGCCGTTTCATCGCTTCCTGTTAGAAAAGCCATTTTTTCTTTGCCTTTTGTTTCTATAACTTTTATTTTATCAACTAGTACTAAAGTATCTATCTTTCTTTGAAGATGATTTTCTACTTCATTTAAATTTATAGAATATGGATTATCTTTTTTATAAATATTTGTTGGATGATTAGTTAAATAGAACCCGAATATTTCTCTTTCTTTTTCTAGAAGAACTTCATTAGAATAGTCTTTTTGAAATTCTATTTCCGGCTTTATTACAAGAGATGGATCAATATCTTTAGTTAGTTCAGCATAATTAAATAAACTGTCTAAATTAAAGATCAAAGTTGCTCTATTAAAACCAAAATCTTTAAATGTATCTGCTTTAATTAAAGTTTCAATATTCTTCTTTCCTACTCCATTCAAATATAGTCGGCTTATGCAATCATAAATATCAGTGAAAGGTCCATCTTTTTTAGCATTTTTAATTTGTTCTGAAACAACCTGTCCTATTGATTTTATATTAGAAAGTGGATAAATAATTTTATTATCTTTAACAATATATCTTGACTCACTTATATTAATATTAGGTTTTTCTACTTCAATTTTATTGGCTTTAGCTTCCATTATATATTCATGTGTTTTGGACTCACTACCTATCATATTTGTAAGAATTGCAGAAAAGAATATTTGTGGATAATGACATTTTAAGTAGGCCATTTTATAAGCTATTAGCGAATATGCTACTGAGTGAGATCTATTAAACCCATATCCTGCAAAATTTAATACTAAATTGAAAATCTCTTTAGCTTTTATTTCATCATGACCATTTGCAATACTTTTTTTAACAAATTTCTCTTCTTCAGCTTTTAATAAGTCTACTTTCTTTTTACTCATAGCTCGACGTAGAATATCGGCTTCTCCTAAAGTATAGTTTGCATATATTTCTGCTAGTTGCATAATTTGCTCTTGATAAATAAGTATTCCATATGTATTTTTTAATATTGGTTTTAATGATTCGTCTAAATAAGTTATTTTTTCTTCTCCATGCTTTCTTTTAATATATGAATCAATATTTTGGGCTGGACCTGGTCTAAATAAAGCAATGGCTGCAAAAATATCTTCGAAAGTATTAGGCTTTAATCTTCTCAAGAAATTTCTCATACCTGGAGATTCAAATTGAAATATTCCACTTGTATTGGCAGTTTCAAATATTTTTAATGTTTCTTTATCATCTAACGGTATTTTAGAAAATTCAATTACTTCTCCAGTAGATTTTTTTATATCATTTATTATTGTATCAATTATATTTAAATTTTTAAGTCCTAAGAAATCCATTTTTAATAAACCTAACTCTTCTAAATATTCCATAGGATAACTAGATAAATACATTGAATCCCCAACTGTTAATGGTATCACTTCATCTAAATCTACTTGACTCATAATTATTCCTGCTGCATGGGATGAAGTATGTCTTGGAAATCCTTCTAACTTTAAAGCTATTTCATACATTTTTGATAAAGCAATATCTGAATCTATTCTTACTTTAAAAGTTGGGTTTTTAGTATAAAAATCTTTTAAAGTTTCTTTAGTAAAACCTGGAATTAATTTACAAATACTATCAACTTTATAGGTAGGAATATTTAATACTCTTCCTACATCTCTTAATACTTGTTTGGCACTTAATGTTCCAAAGGTAACTATTCCTGCTACTCTTCTTTGTCCATATTTATTTTTGACATACTCTATTACTTCGTCTCTTCTATTATCTGGAAAGTCTGTATCTATATCAGGCATAGTCTTACGCTCTGGATTAAGAAATCTTTCAAATAGTAAGTCATACTCTATTGGATCTATATCTGTTATTCCTAGTGAGTATGCAACAAGAGAACCTGCTCCTGATCCTCTTCCTGGTCCTACTAATATTTTATTTTTTTTAGCATATTTTATAAAATCATAAACTACTAAAAAATAATTTGGAAAGCCCATATCTGTAATAATTTTTAACTCATAAGAAAGACGATTTTTATAATTTTCTGGAACATTTCCATTTAATCTTTTATTTAAGCCTACTTTGCAAAGCTCAAATAAGTAAGAAGGTGCATCTTCACAGTCATATATCGGTAAAAGCAATTTACTTTCAGGGAATATTAAATTACATTCACTTGCGATTTTCTTAGTATTATCAAGTCCTAAATTGCTGGATAATATTTCTATATTTTCTATATATAAATTTTTATAATCGATATCATAATTTATTTCTTCTGAAATAGTTTTTCCATCTCTTATTTTATATAGATACGGTAAAGTATTTTGATCTTCTTTTTTTAAATATAAATTTTCTTGAAAGAAAACTATTTTTTTAGTTATAAGTAAAGCAGTTTTTTCCTCTTCTTTATTTTTATATCCTAAATAGATATCAACATAAATATTTCCTAGGTCATTAAACTTATCTTTGAATTTAAATGGAATTATTGCAATTACTTCTTTATTATTCTGTTCTAAATCTTTTAATTCTACTTGTCTTTCATTTTGAATAGTAGATAATTTTATTAATGATTTATAACCTTCATAATTTTTTGCATATAAAACTATAGTGAATTCATCTAATTTAACTTCTAAACCTATTATTGGTTTTATATCATTTTTTTCACATTTTTTTATAAATTCCATGGTTGCATACATGTTAGAATCAGTTATAGCCATTTCTTTTAAATTGTTATTTTTAGCATAGGAGATAAAATCATCAATTTTAAGTAGTGATGATAATAATGTATAATTGCTTTTATTATATAAAGGTATAAACATCTACATTCCTCCTGTCATTTTTATTCTACCATAAATTCTTGCATATAAGAATATATATTGTTATAATAGCTCTTGTAATATCCGTTATAAATTAAGGAAAAAGTTTGACTTTCCATAAGTTTTATGATAAAGTTATAAAGCAAGAGCGGAAAACCAAAGGAGGAATATAAATGGCAGTTAATGTATCAAACAGAGTTGGTAATGTAAAAAATAAAAGATCACATGCTTTAAATGCTACTAAATCAAGACAAGATTTAAACTTACAAGTTTATAGACTTGAAGATGGAACTAAAGTAAGATTATCAACTAAAGAAAAAAGAACTTTATTAAAGAGTAAAAAAGCTGCATAATTATTGATGCAGTTTTATTTTATAAGAAAAAGACAAATTATTAGTTTGTCTTTTTTTATTCACATATAAATCCAGAAGCTGTAGCTGATGTTTTAACTGTTTCATAATCAGAGTCTAGTGGAAAGTCAACTCTAATTTGTGCATTAGCATTATATTCTGCTGGAATACTACTAGCATTTAGTAAAGTTAAATCTATTAAGGTTGTTATAGTAAATCCTACATCTCCTCTTGGAGCTGAGGTGATTGAATATCCATTAACTGTTCCATTAATTTTTTCAAAGTTTCTATATGCAACATATAAATTATTCATAGCAGATTCTCCAATTTTATTACCTACTATTTTATCTAACATAAATACTTTAGTTTCCTTTTTTAGCTTTTGATTTGCAAATTCAAAAGTAAATTCAGATACATAATTAGTTCCATTAGCATTACCTTGTGAAGATAATGTACATTTTAATGTAGAATTTGCTGGCACTTTTGGTTTTTGTTCTGTTATAGTTGGATTTTTTCTTTTTACAACATTTTTTTGAATCGCTTCTAATTTAACTTTGTTTTGATGAGTAATATATCCTTGTACTCCTGCTCCTAATGTTAATAGGATTGCTCCAAAAATAGCGCAGAAAATTGCAGGTCGTTTACTAGTCTTTTTTTCGTATTTTGCTACTTCTCTTAAATCGTCTAAATTTAATACTTGAGTACGAGCAAGTTCTTCTGTACTCATTTTTGGTTGGTTACTTTGTCTATCATTCATATCAAGCACCTCTATTCTATAATTCCATTATAGCAAAAGAAAAAGATTTGTAAAACAAAAAATAACTATTTCTAGTTATTTTTAACTCTTGCATCGAATTTTTTACGTTCTTCAGTATTTAAAATCTTTTTTCTTAATCTGATGAAGTTTGGAGTAACCTCTACTAATTCATCGGAATTAATGTAGTCAAGTGCATATTCTAATGATATAGGACGTGGTCTTTTTAGTACTACAGTATGATCAGATCCTGCGGCACGTGTATTAGTTAATTGTTTTCCTTTTACAACATTAACTGCTAAATCGTTTTCACGATTACATTCACCCACGATCATTCCCTCATAAACTTCTGTACTTGGTTCAATAAACATAATACCACGATCTTCTAAGTTTCCGATTGAGTAAGCTGTTGATGCTCCATTTTCCATAGAAACTAGAACACCTAATTTTCTTTCTCCGATTACTGCGCTTTCATATGGAAGATATTCTTTAAATGTATGGTTCATTATTCCATAACCTTTTGTTAAAGTCATGAAATCTGTTGAGAAACCAATTAATCCACGAGATGGAATTGTATAAATTAATCTAACTTGATTTTCGAAGTTAGTCATACTTTCCATTTTTCCTCCTCGGATTCCTAATTGTTCTATTACTGCACCCATAGAATCTTCAGATACTTCAATTTGTAATTCTTCATATGGTTCATATTTTTGTCCATCAATTTCTTTAATAATAACTGTAGGTTTTGATACTTCTAATTCAAATCCTTCACGACGCATATTTTCAATTAATATTCCTAAATGTAATTCTCCACGACCACTTACTAAGAATGATTCATTACTTGCTGGTTCTACTTTCAAACTTACATCTTTTTGTGTTTCACGAATTAGTCTTTCTTCAATTTTTCTTGCAGTAACAATTTTTCCATCTCTTCCTACGAATGGAGATGAATTAGTTCCAAAAGTCATTTGAAGTGTTGGCTCATCTATATGTAGTTGTGGAAGTGGTAAAATATTATCATTATTACAGATTGTTTCACCTACTGAAATATCTGCAAGTCCTGCGATTGCTATAACATCTCCTGCTTCTGCAGATTCTATTTCAATACGATTATAGCCATAATAACCGAATAGTTTTTGAATTCTAAATTGTTTAGTTGAACCATCTAATCGACAACATGTTACCATTTCACCTGTTTTTATTGTTCCGTTTTGAACACGACCGATACCAATTCTACCAACAAACTCATTATAGTCTAGTAAAGCCGGTTGAAATTGTAGTGGATTTTCACTACTTCCAGATGGTGATGGGATTTCTTCTAATATTGTATCTAATATTTCAGAGAAACCTTCTGTTTGTGTTGATATATCATCACTTAAAGAACAAGTTCCATTAATTGCTGATGCATAAATTACTTTAAAGTCAAGTTGAGAATCATCTGCTCCTAATTCGATAAATAAATCTAAAACTTCATCTACAACTTGCTTACATCTAGCACTTGGCTTATCAACTTTATTAATAACTACGATTGGTTTTACTTTAGCTTCAAAAGCTTTTTTCAAAACAAATCTTGTTTGTGGCATTGCACCTTCATATGCATCTACTACTAAAATTACTCCGTCAACCATATTCATGATACGTTCAACTTCTCCACCGAAGTCAGCGTGTCCTGGAGTATCTAGAATATTGATTCTTACTCCTTTATAGTCAACTGCTGTTGTTTTTGCTAAAATTGTTATTCCTCGTTCTCTTTCTAATGCATTTGAGTCCATTGATATATTACTTGTATCTTCATTTTCTCTAAACATTCCTGAATGTTTTAATATCCCATCAACTAAAGTTGTTTTACCGTGATCGACATGGGCTATAATTGCAACATTTCTTTTTTCCATAATCATTAACACCTCTTCTTAAACGTCGCTCTTGATTATATCACATTATTATAAAAAATACTAGTATTTGAAAAAAATAAAGCTATTTTTTATTATTAGCTCTATTTTTAAAATTCATCTAAATATTCAGATACGGAATTAATTTCTTTTTTATTTAATGTGTCTAAAACTTTGTGATGCTTTTTCATGATTCTTCCATCATATTTTTGTAACATTTCATAATCATTGATATCATCACCTAATACTGTAATATTATTATCTATAAATTTATTATCTACTAAATATTTTAATGCACTACTTTTATTAACATAATTGTCAATTATATTGATATGTTTAGTACTAACATAGGCATAGATATTTTCAATTAGTTTTATTTCTTCTGTTATTTTTAAGGCTTCTTCTAAGTTTTTTACTGTGACTGTAATTTTAACTGCATTATTAATATTATCATTATCATTAAGCGCTGATTCAAAAGTATAAGGAAGATTCTTTAATTGCAGATATTTTTCTATTTGATTTGATTTTCTTATATCTAATTTATTACTCTTAATACAAATATCTTCTTTGTTGAATATATTGGCTCCATCCTGACATACTAAATATGTATATGGAATATCTAATTCATTTAAAACTTTTTTGATGTTAGAATAACTTCTTCCTGTTATAATAATGAAATCATTTCCTTTGTCTATAAACTTTTTCACTGAATTAATATTATATTGTAAGGAATTTTTATCTTTTACATATAATGTATTATCAAAATCACTTGCTACTACTTTCATCGAATCACCGACTTTATTATATCATAAATACGCTGTATTTTGAATGTTTTCATGAATTTTTTAACTTTTTTTACAAAAATTGTTGACATTATATCTAATTTTGGTATAATTAAAAACGTCTACTGAATTTAGTCGATGACTTAGTCTTCGGAAATTAATGACTGAGGTTCGATTAAAATATTTGTGCGGATGTAGTTTAATGGTAGAACCTCAGCCTTCCAAGCTGACTACGTGGGTTCGATTCCCATCATCCGCTCCATATTGATATTAAACTTGCTTAGGCAAGTTTTTTTTATTTGAATTTGATGATATAGGAATCCTGCGTAATCAGCTTGGAAGAAAAAACCTATACTATAAGCTTTTCCTATAATATTTTGTATATTAGTATTGATAATACATAAAATATTAATGGAGTGATATCATGAATACAAAACTTAAAAATGTAATTAATTTGTTTCTACCAATAATTTTAGGAAGTATTGTCGGATTTATAATAAAAGATTATATTGATTATAGTAGTTTAATTAAACCACCTTTAGCACCTCCTAAGATCGTATTCCCAATTGCTTGGAGTATTATTTATCTTTTGATGGGAATTTCTTATTATTTGTTAAATAAAAATAATGAAGCAGGAACTTTAGATAAAACAGTTTATTATGGACAACTTATAATAAATCTATTATGGTCAATTATATTTTTCTTATTTAAGTTAAGGTTATTATCATGCCTTTGGATTATTCTTTTAGATTTTTTAGTATTATCGATGAATATATTATTTTCTAAAAAAGAAAAAATTTATGCTTATTTAAATATTCCTTATTTTATTTGGATTTTATTCGCAACTTACTTAACTATTGGAATATATATTGTAAATTAAAAAAACTCTCATAATGAGAGATTTTTTGTTTTTATAAATGATTTAGCCATCTATCCTTGAGTAAATCAGAAAATTTAATTCTCGATATTTACTTCAAATTTTACATCTTGATATTCAAAAATATTTATTTCATTTTTCATATTCTAGACCTTCCGATAAAATAAAATATTATATTTTTTAAAATTTATCAATTTTAAAAATTTCTCTTTATTTTTTTCGCTATAAACTATTAAATTGAAGAAAAAAGATTGTCTTCTGCAATTTACAGATTACAATCTTCTATTTTTTTATTCGCAAGTAGCACCCATTGATTTGTACATTGCTTTTAATCCTTCAACTTTTAATTTGTTATCTTTAACATAGTTCTTTAATGAAGGTTGGTCTTTAACTAATTGATCCATTTTCATTTTTCCGTAGTTAATGTTAACTGTTGAAGTTACTTTGTTATCTTTCTTAACAACATCGAACTTGTATCCACCATATGTTTTATTCATTTTATCATATGTTTCTTTTAGTTGAGTTTCGAAAACTTCTAATACTTCAGATTTATCACTAGTTACTTCTTCTACAGTATCTACTGTTTCTACTAAGTCACCTTTGTAATTAATAGTATATGTAGACTTTAATGAATAATCATTAACTGCATCTTTACTACTTAAAGTACATTTAATTTTTCCTTCTTTTGACCCACAACCAGTTAAACATAATAGCATTACAAGTGTTAAGACTACAAAATATTTTTTCATTACTCTCTTCCTTTCATTTATAATCATATTTAAAATATCATAAATTTATTAATATTTCAATTAGATTTCTTATTTTGTAATATAAATTCTTGGTACTCTTTTTCCTATGCTTGTTATAACTTCATAAGTTATTGTATCTAAGTGATGTGCTATTTCTTCTATATGCTTATTATCTCTGATTATTTCAACTTTATCTCCCACTTCTACATTATCATCAATTTTAATAAACAACATATCCATACAAATATTACCAACAATTTTATAAGACGTATCATTAATATAAACATATCTACCTGTATTTTTTCTTATAATTCCATCTGCATATCCTATACAAACTACACCTATCTTTTCTTTTTCATGCACTTTATATTTTCCACTATAGCCTACAGTTTCATTTTCAACTTCATTTATTTGTATTACTTCACTATATAATTTAAATGTTGGCAAATAATTAATATCTTTTGTATCCATTAGACCATACATTACAATTCCTAATCTACAACCATTCATATAATCTTTCTTTTTTATTTGCATAGTGGCATCACTGGCAGTTAAATGAACTATTTTTATACTTTTTAAGTCTATATTTTTAGTTAATTGCTCAAAACTTTTAATTTGATTATCGGTATTTGCTTCATTCATTGGATCATAAATATGAGTATAAATTCCTTCAAGTTCTAAGTCACTTTCTTTTATTAATTTAAAGGCTTTTGTAAGATTTTCTTCTTTTTTAAAGCCTAACCTGTTCATTCCAGTATCTACTTTTATATGAACTTTAAGACCTTTTAAATTATTCTTTAATAATTCCTCTAAATACTCTAAATTGCTTATAGTAACTGTAATATTTTTTTCAAGGCATAAATATAAGTATTCTACATTAATAATACCTAAGCAAAGTATTGGAATATCTTTTATTTGTTTTCTTATTTCTAAAGCTTCATCTAGACTTGATACTGCTAGATAGTTACAGCCACCTTCTATAATACTTTTTACTGGTAGGATATCATTATGTCCATAAGAGTCAGCTTTAACTACTCCAAAGTAATATTGATATTTATTATATTTTTTGATAAATGTTTCTACATTGTGTTTTATATTTGATAAATTAATTTCTACATATGAATGTCTATACATTTTATTACCTCCTGTTACATTATATTATACTATAAATATATGTTTTATAGAGGTAATATACTTTTCTTATACTTAAACAAATATATATTTTTTATAAAAAATAGGTAATCATTATAAACCTATTAATCATTTGATAAATATACTATATTGAAAGGAGAATATATTATGTACTTATATCCTGTATATCCTTATGGAAATTCATCAAGTGGAAATAATGGTAATACTGATAACAATATTAGTTGGTTTTGGATTATAATTATAATCTTTGTAATTTTCTTTATATTCTTTAATGGTAATAATAGTGGTAATAATGGCTGCAATCATTGTAATAATAATTGGAATTAGTTTAATAATATTAATCCTCAAGATGATTAAATTTATTTTAATCGTCTTTTTTTGATTGCTATGGTATAATATTTGAAAGTTTTGGAGGTAATTTATGGTTAAATATAAAACTCTTATTTTTGATTTGGATGACACTTTAATCGATAATAATGAATCTGTAAAATTTGCTTTTAAGGTTATTAGCAAAGAATTAGGTGTTGATTATACTGATAGTCTTTTTAAAAATTGGAAAGCTTTTGATATCGAATATTGGCATGGTTGGGAAAGTGATAAAATTCCAATTCCTAAGTCTATTATAAATCTTGAAGATAAAATTACTTATTTGAGAGCAAATCGTTTTAAATTGTTTTTTAAAAATTTAGATTTATCTTTAAAAAAATGTATTGATATTAATGAGCTTTATTGTGAAATGCTTGGAGAAAATATTGTAGAAATTGATGGCGCAAGCACTTTATTAAGTGAACTTAAAAATAATTATAAAATTTATATTGGTACCAATGGTCCTAAAAATGCAGCTTTAAAAAAACTAGAAAAAGCTAAACTTGATAGTTTTATTTTGGATGTTGTAAGCTCTGAAGAAGTAGGTTTTTCTAAACCAAAGGAAGAATTTTTCAATTTCTTAATTAATAAAATGGAAACTAAAAGTAAAAGCGAAATGTTATTAGTTGGAGATTCATTAAGCACTGATGTTTTAGGTGGAATGAATAATAATATTGATACATGTTGGTTTAATTATAAAAATGAAACATTACCTAAAGAATATAAGCCGACATATACTATTAATAAACTATTAGAGTTAAAAAGAAAAATAAAAATGTAAGAATAATAAATTTCTTACATTTTTTTAATATTTTTAAATATTTAACTGTTTGTTACCTTATTTTTCAGTATAGAATATTTTAAATTTCCAATTGCCTTCAACAAGTTTTATTTCTGTTTCGGGATTAATTTTATAATATTCTTTAAACTTCATAATATGAAAATCATTATCTGGATTGATATTACAGTTAACAAAGTATGGCATTTTTTCTATTTCGATAACATCTTTTGAATTCAATTGTTTTTTAATACTCTTTTCTCTTGCAGTCTGCGCTTTATTAACATTTATATATAAAGTAAGATAAAATATACCAGCACAGCAGACTATTCCAAACAAACATTTATTTAGAGTCTTATTTT
Organism: uncultured Bacilli bacterium; assembly: GCA_949451605.1. Classification (GTDB taxonomy): domain Bacteria; phylum Bacillota_I; class Bacilli_A; order RF39; family UBA660; genus RUG14891. The sequence continues at coordinate 119,255 of CASTSB010000003.1, read as the reverse complement.
CTTTATAAAAGTGATCTATTATCATTATAAATGAAATAGTAAGCAATAAATAAGTCAATAAGCTTGTTCTATAACCCCAAGTTGGAGAAAGTAGCATAACACAGTTTCCTAGATGTCCTAAAATATAAAAAAGTAATGTTTTATTAATTTCTTTATTATCAAAAGTTTTAAATATTAAAATCAAATCAATAATTGCATAACTTATGAAATAAAGAATAAAAAATGTATTATGTTCATTTACATTTAAGAAAAGCTGAGTATTAGCAAGGAATGATATTAAATAAGATGATGTTACAATTAATACAGGAACAGTCATATAAATATATGAGGCAATCCTCAATTTTTTATTTTTAATATTTTTCTTTAATAAAAAATAATTTGCAATACACATTAGAATGTTCATAAATGAGTTTATAAAGAAAGTATAATATATATAGTTTGGTATATTATAGAAAATCTTGCCTAATAAACTAAGTTCTTTAAATTCTAAGTTCTCTACTCCACTTCTTTTTAAAGAACCTGGACTAAGAAGCATTGAAATTAATCCTATCATTGAAAAAGACAAATATAGTAAATACTTTTTATTTAATTTCTTTGTTTTTAGAAAGCTGTAAATATTAATTAGAATATTAAATACTACTAGTATCACTGCTACATGTTCTACAAACATAGGAATTATTAAGTTTAAAAAAGAAATGAAAGTTACTGATAATTTAGTATTATCTTTATTATAAAGCACTTTATAAAAGACATATAAAAGTAGAGGTATTTGAAATAGATAAGTAATGTTGCCTGCTAGCCAAACAACTATTTGTGAAAATGAATATATATTCATAAGTAGAATTGTTAAAGTTGATAAAAGAAATATCAATTTTTTATTTTTAGGTTTTATTATTTTTAGCATATAGTAAATTATAGTAACGATAACAATACTATTTAAAATATTCCATAATACTTTATGATAAGTTAAGATATTAATTAGAATTCTACTTATAAATCTTCCTTCCCAGTCGAAGTACATACCAATAGCATTTCCAATTGAATGATATAGTCCAGTTGAACCTACTATATAATTACCCCAATCATCTCCTGAGATTGGACTTAGAAAAAAGATTATTAAAAAGAAGATAAATATTACTAGATAAGGATAATACTTTTTTATTTTATTCATGTTTACCTCCAAGATCTTTTTCAGTTTCTTTTACAATATATACTGGACGTTTTTTTGTTTCTAAATATGTTTTGGCAAGATATTGACCTATTATTCCCATACATAGTAATTGTATTCCACTAGTAAATAGTAAGATACATACCATAGATGGCCACCCACCTACTGGATCTCCATAAATTAGTGTTTTTAAAACTATAAATACAATTGCACAAAATGCAATAAAACATATTAATAAACCAAGAATTGCAGCAAGGGATAATGGAATAGTTGTAAATGCTACAATTCCTTCAATGGCGTAAATAACTAATTTCCAAAATGACCATTTTGTTTCTCCAGCTACTCTTTCTACATTTTCATATTCTAACCACTTTGTATTGAATCCAACAAAACTAAATAACCCTTTAGAGTATCTATTGTATTCTTTTAAGGAGATAATAGCATCTACTACTTGTCTAGTCATAAGTCTATAATCTCTTGCACCATCTACCATTTCTATTTTAGACATTTTGTTAATTATCTTATAAAAACATCTAGCAAAGAAACTTCTTATTGGTGGTTCTCCTTTTCTGGTTACTCTTCTAGTTCCTACTGTATCATAGCCCTCTTCTTTTATTAATCTTAACATTTCTGGAAGTAGTTTAGGAGGATCTTGTAAATCAGCGTCCATTATTGTTACATAATCACCAGTTGATGCTTCAAGACCTGCAAACATTGCTGCTTCTTTACCAAAATTTCTGGAAAAGGATAAGAATCTTACACGATTATCTTTCTTATTAAGTTTTTTTAACACTTCTAAAGTTTTATCTTTAGAACCATCATTAACAAATATAAATTCAAATTCATTGTTACTCATTTGCTTTGTTACTTTATCTACTTCTTCATAAAAAAATGGAATAGCTTCTTCTTCATTATAACAAGGAGTAATAATTGTTATCTTTTCTTTTTTCATTTAATACACCTACTATTAACTTTCTTATATTTATTATACTTTTAATTTTCATCTAAATCAATAAAACCATTTCTACTCCATAACCATAAGGCAGTATGAATATCTATTGGTTTATACTTAGTATTTTTAAATAGATTGTTCCATTTTTCTATTACAATTTCTTGTACATTAGATTTTTCTAAATCTTTTTCGTTTATAAGTCCTAACCTATATGTAGATTTTATTACATGGGTGTCAGGAGCTACTGTTAAGTTTTCAATATTTTTGTATTCTTTATCAGTATATTGCCATATTACATATAGCCAATAATTGCATATTTTGGTTCCTGATAAATATGGAAATTTCTTTCTGTTTTTAACTTGAATGAATTCTCGTATTTTATCAACATCATTATCTAATTCTACAAAAAGCCTTCTAATATCCCCATCATATAATTCTACAAAAGTAATACAAAGAGTTATCCATATTTCTGTTTGCTTATTTTTTTGTAAAGCAACTTTATATTTTGTTAAGGCAGCTTGCATTTCTTCAAATGATTTATTAACTACTTGCTTTGGATCAAAGACAAAATTTGTATCATTATCTAAAAAGGTCTTTTTAGCACTTTCCCATAAGGTATAAGAATTTCTTTGATAATTTAAGGCCATCGGTAAGGTAAAATAAAGATAATTTTCACTAGAATCCTTTTTTAATCCTGGATTACTATCTTCTGGCATTACTTCTCCACCTAGCTTTCCTTCTTTCCACATTTTATATAAAATATCTACTTTTCTTAATACTTCATTTTTCAAGATAATCACCAAGATAAGTATATCATTATTAAAAAGAAAAAGCATTTAAGCTTCTTCTTTTTTCTTAATTATTACATTATAATCGCATGATATTTGATTAACCATTTCTTCATTAAACAATTTATAAAGATTATTATTTAGATAAATTATTTTTGTATTTTGTTCAAGGTAATATTTGTTTAATAGATTAACCAATTCTTCTATTTTATTATCATCTAAATAAAACTTAATTAGCTTTTCAAGTGCTTTTGATAGCATTTCTTTTTGTACTTCTTCTCTATTTTCTATAATATTGTAAATATTATTTTCTTTTAGTTCAGTGAAGAAATCATTTACATCTCTTTTAGCTTTTAATAGTGAATAAGTAATAATATATAATAAATTTTCTACTTCTTCATTATATTCTAAATCTAATTTGTAATCAAAATAACCAAACCTAAAGCATAATACATAATAGATATATAACTTATACTCATTATCAATTTTATCTAATACTTTAAGGAGCTCTTCTTTTAGATCTTCTTCCATATCAATATTTTCAAATATAAATACATCTGCAAGAGATGGAGCAATCTTACTATTTAATTTATTTGTATAGACATATTCATTTTGCCTGAACCCTTTATATAAAAATCTATCATTTAATATTTTATTTGAAATTAATAAGTATAAAAATTGTTTTAATAAAAGGTGTTTTCTATTTAGATATAAAACTTTACTAGTATAGTAAATGGCATAAATATTATTAAATGTTTTTTCATTAAATAAGAGGTACTTATTAATTGATGATTTTTCATGGTCATGAGCAATCGATCTAATTGTTTCTCCAAATTCATTACGCCCCTTTGAAATTGCCAAAAGTATTTTTTCATAAGGCTTTAAATTAGCTTTGTCAATTATTTTATTTATTATATTATCTTCTTCTATTAAGTCTTGACTACTTTGGTTTGAATATTCAATAATATTAAAATCTAAATATAATTCATCATCTAATATTTTGGCTCCAAATATTTCTATTGAGACATTACACCCTGTATACTCTTTTAATTTTTTCTTATCTATAGACATTTTAAATGGTAATTTAATACTATTTTCATTATAAACAAAAAGTAATATAGGATAAGTTAAGTTAAGCTCTATATATTCATTGTATTTAAATTCTTCAGCATATAGTTTTTTTATAAAAGTATTAAAGTTAGTAGTATACTTTAAAATACTTCTCATGTATAAATATATCTTTTCCTTTTTTGATATAGTTTCATCTTCTATTATAAAGTCTGTATCAATATAAGAAATATTATGAGAAATTGTAGTTGAAAAATATGGATTAGCTTTTTCTGAATTTTTTGTTAATACATAAAAAGTCTTTGCATTCTTTTTATCAAGAAGTTCTTTGGATGCTTTTAAATATAACTCTTGATTTTGACTTTGCTTTGAATCTGGAATGATAAGATAATCATTTTTTAATACATTTATCATTGACTCAGTTAAATCTTCAGTTGGATAATTAATAATAAACTGTAAAGTTAGAAAGTAAGAATCTTGTAATCTTTCTTTTCCTAACAAATCTTCTTGAATAATTTTTATTTCATTTAAAATATTATCTTTTTCAAAAATTTTGTATTCACTAAAAGTAGAATCCAATCCAAAATCATTATTTATTGAAGTATAAATCTTTTTTGCCAAATTGCTTTTTTGAAAAGATTTTTTATTTTCTTCTGTTTTTATATATGTTAATAATTCATCTTTAAAAATTAAATCAGGCATTAGTAAATTATTATCTTTTAAAAATTCTTTAAAAATATTAATTTTTGCCTCTTTTTCTTTTGTTTCGTTAATTAAATTATCTTCAAATTCATAAAGCAATTTAAATAAATCAATAATATTATTATCGTACATTGTTATAAATTCATTTTTATTTAGATATAATTCTATTTCATTTATTTTATTTTGAATACTTTTTAAATTTTTAAACCAATTAGATTGAATAATGGAACTGACATTATAAGTTTCAAATGCATTTTTAATGGTATGCCCTAAAGAGCTTTTTTTAGACTCTGATTTATCAAATTTTCCATATTCTATCATGTGTTTATATTTGTTAGAAAAAAGTAAATCCTTTTGAAAAATCTTTTTCTTTAATAATGCATTTCTTAAAACTTTTGATTCTGTTGTTAAATCCAAAGATGCAAAAGTAATTTCTATATCTCTTAAATCATTTAAGAAGAATAAAAGATCAGGACTAAAAATATTTAAAGTATTATTTTTTTCTAATTTCTCAATTTTGGAATAAATTGTTCCTCTTAAATTATAATCAATATAATATGAATCATTTTTTAAATAATAAGAATATTTAAGTAATTCTTTATTATTTAAAATCACTTTTTCTAAGTCATTTCTTAAACTTGTAAATATAGAAGAAAATAGGATAAAGTTCTCTATTTCATTTTGCTTGATATCATTATTTTCAAGAGATATTATAGTTTTTTCTTTATAAGCATTAAAGATATTTTGAATTTCCTTAGTAAATTTATTAGTTTCTTTAAAAAGTGCTTTTCTGATTTCAGGATCGCTTTTTAAAAGTTCAAAACTATTTAAGTGCTTTAAATTATTAATTGATTCTTCATCTATTATTTTATTATTTATTATATTCATTAAAATTACAAATGTCGAAAAAAGAACTTCTTTTTTATTGGTAATAGATGTATATTTCAAATATTGATTAATATATTTTTGATATGCGGTATCTTTATAAGAGAAAATCAAATTATTTATACTCAATTTTTTAATTGTCATATATTTATTTAAATCATCTGTAAGAAGCAATTCTTCTATCTTATCTTCTTTATCAAACTCTTTATATAATGATTTATAGCTATCACGCTCTTCTAGCTTTTCTCTAGCAGCTTCATAAATAAATACTTTATTTAGGATATGAGCATTTTTTAAGTACTCAATTAGTCTATCATATAAATCCCAATCATTATATTGTATTAAATATTTTTGTAAATCTAATATACTTTGTTGTTTTTCCTCTATCCTAATGTTTTTATCATATGCTTTATAAAATTCTTCATATTTATCAAGAGCTAAATAAATATATAAAGCTTCTCCACATGTTTCATCATATAAATCAAGAAGATTATTTATTTCTAGATATGTATTATCATCTATTATTTTTTCATTATCGAATTTAAAGGCTTCAATTATGTTATATCGACAGTAATGAAGTAATGTTCTTTTCTTATCTTCTAAAGATAAATTATTAAAAAATGTTCTATCTCCTTTGGATCTTTTTAACAAATCTTCATCATCTTTAAAATCTATAATAGGTATTATATGCATTTTAGTTTTTGCATAATCACCTGGTTTATTATATAAAAATTTAATATTATCATAATGAGGAATTATTCTAAAAGGAAGGGATGTTAAATACTCTATTTCACAAATAACATCAGACTCTTTTATTCTTATATTATTTAAATATGGCCTAACTTTTTCTCCACCCTCATGAATATCAATAGACCCATAAAATGAATAACTCGAAAAAACAATTTTCAATTGTTCATCTGTTACATTTTTAAAATATTTATTAAATTCTTTTTCAAAATGAAGTGGAGTCATACAAAAGAAATTATATTTCTTTAAATTAGTATTTAATGAATTTTTAATAGAGTCAATTATAATTAATTCGTCTTTTGATACTTTTTTTAAATCTTCATAAGTAAAAGGATTATTCATATTATAAGGATTATTTGTGTTAAGTGAAACTAAAACTTTATATAAATATTCAGATGGAATACTTGATTTAGAAAGTAATTTAATTATTATTGGCGCTAGTTTTTTCTTTTCTTCTATTGTTAACTCTTTTTTTGATAAATCTTTAATTTTATCAATAACTTCTTTAGAAATATTTTGATTAATATTTTCTAATACTTCTTTTAAAGAATCCCCTTTTATATTTAAAGAATTATTATTTATCTTGTTAAATTCTTCTATAAACATCTTTTCTTTTTCATTTAAATCTATGTTTATTGATTCTTTTTGACCAAACATTAATTGAATAAGTGAATCTTTAGGAAATTTATAAATATTTATTCTTAAATCTGTAATCCATTCAAGATAAGAACTTTTTAAAGAAAAGGTAACGATCATTTTATCCTTTAATTCTTCATATAAATCTTGATTAAAAACTAAACATTTTAAAATTAAATAGAATTTCAAATCAGAAGATATTTCTTGATTAAACATTTCTAGATCATTATCTTGTTTATAATATTTTGGATATTTATTATAAAAATCAATTATATGTTTTTTATCTTTAATTTCTTCAAAATATTCTTCTTGATTGTCATCTAAATTAATATAGGTACAAGATGTTAAACCTTTTTCTTTAATAGAGTTAATTATTTTTTCTTTAAAATTCTTATCAATATCTTCTAAATAATATAATAACGTATTAAATTTACTTCTAAATTTATAAAATTCATAATCATTAGTTAAGTCGGTTAATTGAATTGTTTTTCTTTCTTCTAAGTTTTTTTCAATATAAACAAGTAATTCATTTATTATTTCTTCTTGATTATCGCCTAATAAGTATCTAATAAATGTTTTTAATATTTGATGCTCATTTTTTAAATCTAAATGATAATACATATGAGTTCTAATTATAGAATCTATGTTTTTAAATTCATTCTTATATTTAGCATAAAGATATAAATAATCCATAAACTTTTCAATTGAAGCATATATAAGAAAATCTTCAGTATCAAATACTTTATGGTATTCTTCCTTAATTTCATTTTTATTGCAAGATGCTAAAATCTCTTTATAATTTTCCTTTTTAATATTATTGGTAATCTTAGTTATTCTAAAGGCTCTATCGCTATAGCCATATGAAGATAGTATAGCTGTTATATGTAGTGTAGGACAAAGTCTTTTTAAGTCAATATAGTCTGTAAAAGATATTTTTAAACTTCCATATTGAGTATCCAAATAGTATTGCTTATTCTTATAATTAAGTTTTCCTTCTACTTGAGTATCATAGATTCTAAATATATCTTTTCTATCTTTAGAAACTTTAAGATTTTCTATAAAAATATCTAGAGGAATTATATATTTTAAAATGCTATTAAAATATAATCTAATAACTTCATCATAAATTAATCCTGTTTTATTACATTCTTTTAGAAAAGTTAATGCTTCATTTTTTAAAATATCTGCTTCTTTTTTTATATAAAATACAACTTGTTCATTTGATAAAAAATCTATGTAGTCATGATCAGGTTTTGCTAATTTTCTTCCCTTTACATAAATTTCTCTTATTTTATATTCTTTTTTTATTTCTGCGTTTTCAGAACGAAATGGATTATTAAGTTGTTCACTTATAATAAAATCTAGATATTCTTTTGGGTTTCTAAATAAAGTATTAAAAACCTTTACATGATTGTAGAAAAGATCATATATTTCTTGTTCTGATAATTTATCATTTTTTAATTGAATTTCTCTTATTAATGAACTTTTAGGAACAATTGATCTTTTTATAGAAACATTTTCTAATTGAATTAATTGATATTTATTAATGATTAATTCAACTATATCATGGATAGTTATTTGTTTAGTTTCAGAAATTTTTTTATTGACCTCTTCAATCCATTTTTCAATACTTTTAGTTTTATTTGGTTTATCTAACATAAAAGCAAGTCTTTTGGCAAAATAAGGTACTTTTTGATTTTTAATTAATTCATATAATTCATTTTCATAAATATTTAAAATTCTTGGTAATTTTTTTAGAGCTTTTGTACTATCTGCAAGATATAATAATTTATCATAGGCTTGTTCTTCATACATTTGTTGAATTAAGTTTTTAATAATCTCCTGTGCTTCTTTATTTGTTTCAATATCTGCAAATTTAAATCTTTCAATATTATTTGGTATTTTTCTATTATATTTATAACATGCCCTTACATAATCTAAATATAATTCGTGCCTTTCTTTGTCTATTAATACTTTATATACAAAATCATCATAAGTGAATAGAAGATTTTTTAAATTACTATTTTTAGTAAAATATTGTTTTTGATATTCTCGTCCTAGTAAAAACAAGGCTTCTACTACACTGTAATTTACATTTTTTTCTAAAACAAAATTAAAGAAGGAATCTTTTAAATCTTCTTTAATTTCGTCATTTAGAACACTATAAATCTTAATGGAAAAATCAAAATTATTTTTACAAAAATAATCAAATAATATTTTTGTTATATTTTCATCTTTAGAATTTTTAAAAGCATTTAATATTTGGCTTTCTGTAGCGTTATTTAACTTTTCTATTAATTCTAATATTTCAGAATTATAATTTTCTTCCATTTTATCACCAACTTATATCATTAGTATTATCTTCTATTTCTTCTTTTCTATTTTCTCTTATTTCTGTATTTATAAATCTATATTTATTAAAACTTACCTCTTCCATAATACTTAGTTCTGTGAATAGATCAACTAAGCGATCAGAATTTTCATTAGTTAAATTACGTTTATTTATAGCATCACTTATAATTTCTATAAGCTCATCTCGGTCAAAAATTTCTTTATTTACATTAACTATTTCTTTTATAAAGTATGTTAAGTTTCTAGCCTCTGGAGTTGCTTTTAATCTTACTTCTCGTTCTATGATAGCATCTGTAAAGTATTTATCAAATTCTTCTATAGTTGTTGGAATAGTAACATCCATGCTTATTATTTCTAACAATTTATATAGCCTAAATGGTATTCGTACTAACTCTTTTAAATTATTTGATGAAGCAGTATTTTTGAATATTAAATCTAGCGCTTTAGTTTCTACTTCTTTAGTTTTACTGTTTTTTCTTATAAATTCATCTATCTTATTGTCTGTTAATTTTTCAATAACATAAACATCTACATTGTCAGTTACTGTTATATTATTACTTTCACGATCTGTTAATACTATTTTGATTTTTGGGTATTGAGTGAATAATGAATTTATTTGTGAAATTATTTGTCTTTTTTGATTATTATCAGTTGTAATTTCATTTATTCCATCAAGATATAAATTGATATAGCCGTTTGATAATAATTTTTCTACTATTTCTTCATTACAATTTAAATGTTCTTTATTAGCAATAATTTTAATAATGGTATCTTGTTCGTTGTTTATATCTTTTAGTTCTATAAAGACTGGCACTCTTCCATTGTAGTTTTTAGCATCTTGATATGCTAAGTATTCCATAGTTGTTGTTTTACCCATACCAGCATTACCAAGCAATTTTATTCTGCAATTATTATTTTTACTAATAAGATTTATTAAAGAAGTTTTAGATTTATTAATTTCGCTTTGAATTTTTTCTTTTCCTTCTAGATTTATGTAAGTAAAACAAGATCTCTCTTCATATGTTTTTATAATTTTATCCATATATTTTTCTGCGTCTGTTGCACTACTTAAATCGATACGATTTAGTTCACTTTCCAATTCTTTTCTAAATCTTCCTGCAACTTCTAAATAGATTATTAATATATCTTTTACGTATTGCCACTTTTGAGTAATGGATAAATCTCTATCTGCATGAGCTCCTTGATTTCTTAAATAATATACATCCATATAAGCTTTCATCTCATTACTTAACGTTTTATAAAAGTCAAGATTCTTACTATTGCTTTTTAGCTTATTACTTATATCTTCATCTATTATTTTGATTTTACATAGTCCTTCTGGAATGCTTGGAGAATTCATTAAGGCTTGTTCTTTCTTTAATTCTTGAGAAGTTAATTTATTTTCTTCATCTAGGGGTTTATAGCCTTGAATAGAATTATATAAATCTTTATCAATTAAATATATAAATATCTCTAAAAATTGAGGAACCTTTTGAAGAGTATCTAAATTTAGTTTAGAAGGATCTTCAGCGATTTGATTAATTTGATCTATAATAGAATTTTTTAAATTATTTAATCTTTCTAAATGTTCGCTTACTTTTATTGCGCATTCTAAACAGTAGATTTTGTTTTCTACCTTATCTATTACATATTCATTTAATCTTCCTTTTTCATTTGTAACTTCTCTAATAATAAATTCTTTTGCTTCTTTACTAAACATTATAATCACCAAACTAATTATATCTTAGTTAACCTTATTCTACAACATTTCTAAAGCGACATTTGAATAAAGAAAAAGAATAGTTTCCTATTCTTATTCATAATTATTTTCAAAGTTCTCTGATAAATCATCATTATAATCATCTGCTTCATCAAACTGATGATTTCTTATCTTTTCGATATTTTCTTTTGATGCATATACAATAATTTTATTATCAGAATAATCAATAATCTTTTTATTATTTATATCTTTGATAATTTGTTTTACAAAATCAAAATCATTTTTAGGATTTATATAAAACCATAAAGTATTTTTAAATTCATGATGAGAAAGTTCATATTGTTTATTAAATATAAAATCAACTTTAATATCAGAACGTAATTCTTCGACATATTCTACATTATAATTATCATCAATATAAAGATTTTTAGGACTATTTTCAGGATAAACTTTAGTTTCTATAACATAGTCTTGATCACTAATTTTTTCTATATACTCAAAGTCTAGTGCTCCAAGAGAAGCCATACCAGAACCTATTCCAATAGTAATTAGAGATGTAAAAAATACAATAACAATTGCTTTTTTCTTATTATTCTTTCCTACAATAAAATTATATATCATTTCAAGTAATAGTATATTTATAATAACTGATGATATAAAAATTAATAGTAGTCCTATAAATAATAACCCAGTTTTAGATATTAAAAATATTAAAACAGTAGCACATACTAAGCCAATCAAAGTAAAACAGAATCCAAGTCCAAAACATCCTACAATAAATTTAGTAAAATAAAGAATTCCTTTTAACATTAAAGATAGAACCTTGTAACCGGAATGTTCAGGATCTCTTATAACTATTTTTTGCTTACTATGTATTATATTATCTTGTTTTTTTGAATCAATAATATTTTTATCTTTATTTTCTAGTTTTTCAGTTTCCTCTTTAACTAGATCTTCATTTATTTCTTCTTTTTCAATTATGTAATAATCTAAGTATCTAACTTTAAATATATGAATCATTATAACAAGTCCTAAGATAACAGCAATTATTACATAAATATCCTTTATGATATTGGCTATAGAATATTGTAGACCATATGGTAAGATACTTAATAAATCATATACTAAGATGTGTGCAATGCTTCCAACAATAGCGAAAGCAATGACTAGACATATTGCTATTGCGAATTGTTCAAATATACATTTTACTTTTTCTTTAAATGGAATATTTGAAAATAAATTTATTGTTTTAGTTATAAAGTCTAAAAAATCATCAATATATTTGTTTTCTTTATTTTTTGATTGTTTATTTTCATTTACTTCATTAATATCTTTATTAAGCAGTTCATCGATATTTAAGTTAAATAATTTACAAAGTTGTAACATTTTATCCATTTCAGGATAAGCTAGTCCAGATTCCCATTTAGATACTGACTGTCTAGATACTCCTAATTTGTCAGCTAATTGTTCTTGTGATAGATTATTGTCTTTTCTTATCTTTTTTAGATTTTCTGATAAGTTCATATTTTTTCCTCCTCAGTTAAAAATATACTATTTCTACTGGTTGCGTTCTACCAATTTTTAGTTGTTTTTTGTATATTATTGGTTGCATTTACCTGTTTTTTTTACTATATTATCACATAATTTAATAATTTTTACTTCAAAAAGCAAAAAAAAGGCTATGGCTTGCTCAGAAACCATAGCTCAATTATAAGTTAATGATAACTATTTAACATAAGAAGTCAGATACTATATAATCTTTTATTTTTTATCAGTAGATCCAAATCCACCTGTTCTTACTCCTTCAGCATGATCATCATCTACTGTTAAATACTTCATAAAAATGACTTGTCCTATTACGTCACCTTTTTTAACCTCTAAATCTTTTTCTCCAAAGTTAAAATATTGGAACATAAAATGGCCATCATTGCTTTCATTACCATAGTAGTCAGCATCAATAATACCAATACTATTTGCCATTACAAAACCTTTTTTTGGACCACTACTACGATTTGCTAGTAAATACCATTCATCTTCCCCACAGTAAGCTTTTAAACCTGTTGGAATTAAAGTAGGCTTAATACCTGGATGATATACTGGTATTGTTACATCCTCAGCTGCTTCTACATCATAAGCTGCTGAATGTTTAGTTTTTCTTACTGGTAAATTGATTCCTTTGTCTTCAAATCCTTTTGCTATTTCAAATCCTCTTTGTCTCATAAATTACTCCTCATATAAAACTATTTTTTCTTTTTTTAGTGTTTTTTGAACATCTATAACTCTTTGATTACTAGAACCTCTCCACTTTAGGCGGGGATCTCTTAATTCTCTTTGAAACTGTCCATCAACTAATACATCTAAATAATTAAGAATTTCTTTATTAACAATATTTTCTATTAAAAATCCTGTCCAAGACCAAATAGTCTTATTTGGAAATTTTTCTTTAAAACTTTTTGCTAATTTTATTGTTCCTTCAATATTTTTAGGATGCATTGGCTCTCCACCTAAAATTGAAAGGCCTACAATATATTCTTTGTCGCATAACTCTAATATTTCTTCTATTACTTCATCATTGAATTCTTTTCCACCTTTGAAGTCCCAAGTTTCTGGATTAAAACATTCTTTACAGTGAAAAGTACAACCTTGTAAGAAAACAGAGACCCTAACACCAGGGCCATCTGCTATATCCATTTTTCTTATTTTACTGTATCGCATTATTCTGCATCCTTGTTATCTAAGTGAATAACTCTTTCTTTAATCTCTTGGGTTCTACCTTTATTCCAGAAGTTTGTTCCAATATAACCACAAGTTCTACGAGCAACATTTAACTTATTATGATCTCTATTTCCACATTCAGGACAATACCATTCTAAATTGTCATCAAGAAGTATTTCTCCATCAAATCCACATGCTTGGCAATAATCACTCTTAGTATTAAGTTCTGCATACATTATATTATTGTAAATAAAGTTAATTACTTCCATTACTGCTGGAATATTATTTGTAAGATTTGAAGTTTCAATATAACTTATAGCTCCACCTGGTGAAAGTTTTTGGAATTCACTTTCTAAAGCAAGTTTTTCAAAGGCATCGATTTCTTCAAATACTGGTACGTGATAACTATTAGTAATATAGTCTCTATCTGTAACTCCTTTAATAACCCCAAATCTTTCTTTTAAACATTTTGAGAATTTATAAGTAGTTGATTCAATTGGAGTACCATATACTGAGTAATCAATATCTTCTTCAGCTTTCCAAGTAGAACAAGCATCATTTAAGTGTTGCATTACTTGAATACCAAATTCTTTTCCTTTACCATTATCTGTATGAGAATGTCCAGTCATAAATTTAACACATTCATAAAGTCCAGCATATCCTAAAGATAATGTTGAGTAACCATGATGTAATAAATCATGTATAGATTCACCTTTTTCTAGACGTGCAAGAGCTCCATGTTGCCAAAGAATTGGAGCTACATCACTTGTAACTTTTGAAAGTCTCTTATGACGTATTTTTAATGCTCTATGACATAATTCTAGTCTTTCATCAAAGATCTTCCAGAATAATTCTTCATCTTTATCTGAAGATAGAGCTATATCAACTAGATTTATAGTAACTACACCTTGATTAAATCTTCCGTAGTATTTTCCTTTTCCTTCAACATAATTTTTAGCTTTTGCAATATTTCCTAAGCTAATAGATCTATCTGGAGTTAAGAATGAACGACAACCCATACATGGATAGCATTCTCCTTCTCCTAATTCATTTTTCTTTAATTCTTTCATTACTTTTTCTGAAATGTAATCAGGTACCATACGCTTTGCAGTACATTTAGCTGCAAGTTCAGTTAAATAGTAATATTTTCCTTTAGGGTTAATATTATCTTCTTCAAGAACATATAATAGTTTTGGGAATGCTGGAGTAATATAAACACCTTTTTCATTCTTCATTCCTTCAGTTCTTTGCTTTAATACTTCTTCAATTATCATTGCAAGCTCTTCTTTATATTCATCTGTCTCACCTAAATATAAACATACACTTAAGAATGGAGCTTGACCATTAGTAGTTGTCATTGAATTAATTTGATATTGGAAAGTTTGAACACCATCTGTGATTTCTTTTGCCAAATCTTCTTTTACAAATTTTTCAATTTGAGCCTTTGTTAATTTTCTTGCTTTATACTTTTTCTCATAGAATTCTTTACTTGATCTTACAAATGGAGCTAAATGTGTAAGTGTAATTGTACATCCTCCATATTGAGATGAGTTAACTGCTGTAATTAATTGTGTAGCTATTGTCATCGCAGTTAAAAATCTATGTGGCTTTTCAATCATTACTCCATTTATATTTGTTCCGTTTTGTAACATATCATCTAAGTTAATTAAATCACAGTTATGTAACGCATTTTGAGCAAAATAGTCTGCATCATGGAAATGAATAATACCATCATCATGAGCCTGTACTATATCTTCTGGTAGAAGGAAACGTCTTGTAATATCTGTACTAGTAATACCTGCAAGATAATCTCTTTGAGTAGTAACAACTTTAGCATCTTTATTAGAATTTTCTGTATTCCAATATTCACTTTCGCCATCAATTAGTTCTTTTATTGTTTGATCTGTTGTATTACTACGTCTTACTAGTTCTCTTGTATATCTATATGTAATATAATGTTTAGCAAGATTGTATTTTCCAATAGCCATAAGTTTCATTTCAATAATATCTTGAATATCTTCTACTAGAATTCTTTTCTTACCTAATCTTTCAATATATTTTATAATATTTTTTATTTGAACACTGGAAGCTTTATCTTCTTCTTCAACTTCTAAGTTTGCTTTTTCAATAGCTTCTTCAATTTTTTGTGGACAATAGTCAACCATATGTCCGTCTCTTTTTATTACTTTCATAATGCACACCTCTTTTTTTATAATCACAAATTCATTATACATAGAATATTTAAAAATATATGTTGCATTTGCAACATTTTACATTTTTTGTTAAAGTATTTTTAAAGGAGGAATTTTAATGCAAGATTTATTTGAAAATATATCATCTAAAAATAAGGAAAAACTGTTGAAATTACTGAAAGTTAACACTGTTTTATACACAAAGAATGTCAATATTTTGTCAAATGTAAACCGCGACAATTTTATAGGTATAGTTGACGAAGGATGTTTACAGATTGTTTTCAATGACTATAATGGAAATAGTGTAATAATTGAAGAATTAAATGAAAATGAGATATTTGGTAATTTAATTTCTTCAATTAATAGTGATGATATTTCATGTATTACAAAATCAAACACTAAAATAACTTATATAGATTATGATGATATTATAAATGCTGATATTGTAAAAAACGACTTTTATATTATTTTCATGCAAAATTTATTAAAAATTTTAGGTAGTCAACTTAATTCAAAAAATGAAAGAATTGAAATTTTAACAAAACGTTCAATACGTGATAAATTACTTGAATACTTTAAGATTCTTTCTCAAAAAAAAGGATCAAAAATATTTACTTTACCTTTTACTTTTATAGAGCTTGCCAATTATTTATGTGTAGATAGAAGTGCAATGACCAGAGAGTTAAAATATCTTAAAAACGAAGGTTTTATAAAAATTGATGGTAAAAGAGTATCTTTACTTTATTGATATTATAAAATCCCCTACTACCTTTATGTTTATTCTTATAAATGATATAATAAAATTACTTATATAAGAATACATGGAGGTTGGTTATGAAAAGTTTTTTGAAAAAAATTAAACATATATTAAAAAATGTTTATTTAGATTTGTATATCTTATTTATTATTAGTTCTATATTTTTATATGGTGTTTTATTATCAATTAATATTTTAGATTTAAAATATATAATTCCTATTACAATGATTTTAATATTTTTTAATATTTTCTTTTTATTAATTGCTAAAAGTAAAAAATTAAAAAAGAAAATAAAAGTTGGCTTTAGTGTTTTATCAACAATAATTTCAATTATATTTATTATTACTTCAGTTATTTTACTTAATATATTTTCATCTGTAAAAGGAATGTTTTCAAATGAGACTTTCGTTAATTACTCAGTAATCGTTAATAAAGAAAGCTCTTATAAAAAAATCAAGGAAATAGATAATAAAATAATTGGTTTTTACCGAGATGATAGCTATCACGATAAAGCAAAAGATAAATTATTAGAAAAAACAGATATCAAAGCTGAATTTGTTGGTTATTCATCTCTAGAAGAACTTGAGAATTCTTTAATTAATAACGAGATAGATGCAATGCTCATAATGGATTCTTATTTAGATGTTATTAATGGAGACTTAGATGAAGAAACAATTAATGAAGATAATAGTATCAAGAATAATAGTGATAAAATTGATGATTTTAATAAGTTAACACGAGTTATTTATACTTTTAAAATCAAAGTAGATAATTCCAAGAAAAGTAAAAAAATTGACTTAGAACATGGGAGCTTTGCAATATATGTTAGTGGACAAGACTCTTATGCATCAACTGTAAGTGATGCTTCTAGAAGTGATGTCAACCTTCTTATGGTTGTTAATTTAAAAAGTAAACAAATTCTTCTTGTATCTATTCCAAGAGATTATTATATTAATATTTCAGGTAAAAATGGATATGATAAATTAACCCATATTTCTATATATGGTGCGATGAGTGCTGCTGAAAGTATTGGCGAGCTATTAGATATTGATGTTGAGTATTTTGTTAAATTTAATTTTACTACATTTATGAAGGCAGTTGAGTATATGCTTCCAATAGATGTTTATAGTGATTATACTTTCACAACTTCTGTTTATGATCATACAATTGGTGATTGCTATACATTTACAAAAGGATTTAATAGAATAACAAGTGGACCTATGGCTCTACAATTTGTAAGAGCTAGAAAAAACTTTGCTCAAGGTGATAGACAAAGGGGTATTAATCAATCTAGATTTTTAAGGGCTGTTATTAATAAAGCTACTACTCCTTCTGTTCTTTTAAAATATAATGATATATTAAAAGCATTAAATGGAACTTTCTTAACAAATATTTCCGATGAAAGTATAAATGAAATTATTAAATATGTTATAAGTAATAATGGTAAATTTAATATATCTAGTTATTCTTTAGACGGAAGTGATGCTCATAGAAGTACCTATTCTGGAGGTAGTCAAGCTTTATATGTTATGATCCCTAATAATGAATCAATAGAAAATGCAAAAATATATATTAAAAATATTTTAGATGGTGATATTCCTAACATAGAAAAGGATGCATCTGAGCTTGCAGATCCAACAAAGACAAATAGCGTTACTAAATCTGAGTACAAAGAGCCTGCTGTTATAAAACCTAATCCTACACCTACTCCACCTGCTGTTGATGAAAAAGATTCTACAACTGAAGAAAAAAATGATAGTGATAATGAAAATAATAATAGTAATGAAGATGAAGATAAAGAAGAAGATAAAGAAGAAGATAAAGAAGAAGATAAAGATAATAACAATAATAATGAAAATAATAATACAGGTGACAATGAAAATGATACAGAAAATGATAATATTCCTGAAAATAAACCTGAAAATGAAGAAAATAATAACTCTTAATTGATGAAAAAGACTCTATTTATTAATTAGAGTCTTTTTTTGTTATAAATTGAAATACTTCATAAAATAGAAAGAGGACTTATTTCAAAACTTCTTGCTTTAGGATTTTTATTACATTATCTATACTCTCTTTTGGAGTTGATGCTCCTGCCATAATTCCAATACTCTTTTTGTCTTTTATTTTACTAATATCTAAATCATTAACTGTTTCTATAATATAAGTGTTCTCGTTTATCGAAGAAGCTATATCATACAGCTTTTTAGTGTTTGAAGAGTTCTTACCACCTATTATTATCATACAATCATTTTGATTTGAAAGCCTTTTACACTCATCTTGCCTACTACTTGTTGCATTACAGATAGTATTTTTAATTATTAAATCTTTATTTATTAGTTCTTTAGATAATTTTTCTGTTATTTCCTTAAATCTATCCTTAGAAAAAGTAGTTTGTACAAATACTACTATATGATTATATTTATTTTCTTCTATAACTTTTATACATTCTTTTATATCCTCTAGTTGTTCAATAATAAAACTTTTTTCTTTAGCAAAACTTATTGTGCCAATTGTTTCAGGATGAAGTTTACTACCTATTAAAATAATAAAATAGCCATTTTCTTGATACTTTTTTACTTCATTATGTATTTTTAATACTTTAGGACACGTTAAATCTAAAATGTTAATATTTCTTTCTTTGGCTTCTTTATAAACTGATACACTAACTCCATGAGCTCTTAAAATGACATTTGAATTGTCTTCTACTTCATTTAGATTATTAATTACAATTAGACCTTTCTTTTCTAAATTTGAAACTACTTCTTTATTATGAACTAATTCTCCTAAACAATATATTTTTTTATATTTTTCTAAATATTCTTTTGTTTTAGATACAGATAATTCTACCCCTTTACAGAAACCAGAAGTTTTTCCAATATTTATCATTAAGTATTCTCCTTGATTATCCATTTAATATCTTCAATAGATTTGTCTATATTAAATCTACCATTTCCAACTGGATAATATATACAATAGCATTTATATATTTTATTATTTATAACCTTAGTAAATTCCTTTTTCCTACATTGAGATACAGAGATTTTTTCTCCTAAAAATATAGAGCTTACTTGATTACCAAATAAGATAATTATTTTAGGATCTACTATTTCAATTTCCTTTTCAAATAGTTTTAAATAATCAATAAAAACTTTATCTTTTAAAACTCTAGCATCTATTTGAGTGCATTTAGCAAGATTAGTAATAAAATAATCATTATTTTCTACTTCTTTATATACTTCTTGACAAAAATCTTTTGTCCAATCAATTGGTTTTATAGCTTTTATTTTTTTATATAAATCTTCATTGAATAGATTAACCGCATAAAATAAGTCCCATATATTTTTAGTTCCTAGCCATGGTGAACGTGGACCTTGCCATGATGGAGATGATGCGATGTTCCTTCCAGTTGGATTCATAAAAACAAAACAAATATTAGGGTTTGATTTCTTTCCTCCGTTATAAATAGATGTTAGGCTTTTATCTCCATATTTTTTTTGTAACTTATCATATTTAACATTTAACTCTTCTAATGTCATACTACACCTCAACAATATTTTAGCACATAAATAAACTAGGAATATACCTAGTTTATTTATTTACTGGTTTTTGAAAGGTTTCTGATAAAAAGATACTAGGATATCCAATATATTTAATTTTAAACATTACTACTCCTACAATATCTTTATTTGTAAGAAGACCACTATCATTACTATTATTGGCATCTCCTTTAGTCTTGTAATAATAAGTTCCTTTTTCATTTATTACTTCGACAACTCGATGTACTATTATTTTTCCACTTTTTCTATAAGCAACAATTTCTCCTTTTTCTATCTTTCCTTTTATTTTCTTTTTATTTAACAGTACTGCATCTCCCTTTTCTATTTTTGGAGACATAGAACCTGATCCAATCCCAATTAAATGATATCTAAAATTACCAGATATAACGCATGTTAATACTACAATAAAAATAATCATAGGAATATCAGTTTTTCTTAAAATATT
The DNA here is from genome assembly GCA_949451605.1 of uncultured Bacilli bacterium. Taxonomy (GTDB): domain Bacteria; phylum Bacillota_I; class Bacilli_A; order RF39; family UBA660; genus RUG14891. The sequence goes on along the minus strand of CASTSB010000003.1, from coordinate 98,568 downwards.
TTTCTTAAAATCATATTCAATTCCATTAATATGGTCATCAATTATTCGATATGATAAAACATAAAATACGACTGGTAATCCAATATTTATCATTGCATCAAAATATTCTCCTAAATCAGGAACAATTGGTACTAAATAAATATATAGTTCTGTTGCAAATCTAAATATTAAATTGGGCTTTATTCCAATATAGCCTGTTGTATAATTCATAGCTATATTTCTTGTAATTACTGGAATAATTATTAAAGTAATTATCTTAAAAAGATCTTCGTAGTTGTTAGCTTTATAAGTTGAAACTGCAATTACAACTTCAAATAAACATATTATAAATAGAACTATTTTTTTTAATAACTTATCATCATTATTTGCATTTATTATTACGTATCGGAATACCTCTACACCAATAATCATAAAAATTGGAGGAATAATATTATCAAATACCGATTTTAAATTTAAAGCATAACCTGTTTTTAAAAAACCAAATATCAAACCAGAGCCATAATAAAATATAAAAAATCCAAATAATAAAATTAACTCTGTTGTGATAGTAGTTTTCTTTAATTCGTTTGATTTATCTTTTTTAAAACCAAAAATTAATATAGATAAAAATGCCATTATTAAAATAAAGGCTACATTTATATATTCAATATAATTGGTGAAGTTTGGAAAAAGATAATACATATTAGTAAAAATATAAATTACTATTAATGATAATAAACTTATACTTTTCATAAATCTTTTGTTCACTATCATCACCCCAATTTCTCTTTATTATATTTATATAGAAACAAAAGCTAGGATTTTTTATTCCCAGCTAAATGTTTAATACTTTTTACAAGCTATATCTGATCTTATTGAATTGTTATTTTCAGTAAGAGGATTGTTATCATTATTAGTAAAAGTACTATTTTTTGAATAGAAGACTTTTTTATTAGTTGATGAAATATCAAATTCTTTAGCTTTTACTTTTGTATTGCAAAGATATATATTTCCTGCTTTTTCATTTACAATTGCTTTTTTGGCTTCTCCTATTATTTCAGAAGAATAAATATTAATTATACTATTATTAGATTTGTTAATTATACTAGAATCTGCATTATTATTTGATATTAAGATTGATTCCTCTATATTTATAATTGAATTTTCTTTATCTAAGATTAAAGTATTTGAATCTGATGTCATACTAACTTTATTGATATTTATTAGTCCTCCACCAATAATGATTGCTTCATTAATATTTGTACTATTTAACTTATTATAAATACCATTATTAATAGTAAGTTTAGCTTCTTCTTTATTATTTATAAAAGCAGCACTTGTATTAACAATAGAAGATGATGAAGCATTTATTATTAGATTTCCTTCATTTGTTATTAAAGTTTCATTGCCATTAAAGTTTATTTCTTTATTAGAAAGATTAATTATCACACTTTTATCTTTTGGAATTGTAATAGCTTCATTAATTGTTTGACTTTTTATAAGAGTAATATAATTATTTTCATTTTCTATAAGATCTATGGCATCTTTTAGTGTTTTTACAATACTACAAGAAGTATTTTGTTTTATATTAGTAATAATTAATTCATTAGTATCACTAATGGTTGGTATTGAGTTATTATTGCATATAATAGCATTATCAGATTCTGCTATTTCATCAGGTATTTTTAATGCTTCTTTTGTATTAATAACAGAATAAGAATTTACTATATTGTTGTGATTAATATCTAATTTATAAACTTCTTCTTTAGCTTGAATATAATTTATAAATATCTTTAAAGGTAATTCGATATTTTCTTCAGGATATTCATCATTAGAACGCTTATCCTTATATTCTAGTAAAACTTTAACTTTTTTTATTTCTTCTTTTCTTAAAATATCTTTTAATTGGATTTGTTTACCATTTTCATAAGTTATTTCATAATTAATATATTTCTTTTGATCATCAGTTAATGACGTAAAATCTATTTTATCTATAATTCCATCTAGACTACCATTATTTACAATATCAAATGTAAATAAAAGTTTATCACCAGGTCTTTCTAAACTAACATTATAATTTAATTCAGTTTCATTTACTATTGATGGAGAGACTTCTGGTTTTATACTATCATCTGCATAAGTAATATTATCAAAATGAATATCCCAATTATTTTTTGATGCTACTACATTTCCTTCAATACCTAAAGTTGAATTAATCATGGAATATCCAACACTTAAGAATAATAAAAGACCAAGCGAAACTATATAAAGATATTTTGGAACTTTTATTTTTCTATTTCTTTTTCTATGAATCATATAATTTCACTCTTCCCTTCACTATCCAATTATATAAGGATCATCTAATGTTCCTGTACCACTTACTATTAAAGTATCTTTTTTTAATGATATAACAGGTTTTATTTCAGCTTTTTCAGTAGATTTTAATGAATCAATTTTATTCATACTTGATATAATAACCATTTTTGATTCATTTATATTTATCTTTGCTGGTGTCATAGTTAAAATGTTTGAATTAGTTGTAAGATAATTAGTATTTTCCTTTTCTGTATTTAAGCCTGATAATATAATTTCTTCTTTAGTTAATAAAGCAATTGGATAAGTTAATTTTGCATTTCCATTTTCTTCTTTTGTACTGAAAGAATCTGCTTTATTTGGACAAGCAAATATCATTTCTTTTTTTGCATTTCCATTAAGCGATGTTCTATCATTACAATATAAGGTATCTTCTAAATTATTTTCAAATGCCTTTATATTATCTTCATACCATTTATCAAGTATAGTTTTGATAGATGATGAATTTTCATTTGTTGAAATATTTTCATAAATATTTTCTTTTGTTTCTCCTAATGCTAATTCAATATAAATAGCTTTAGCAGGATCATTAGATTCAGAAATATAATTTACTTTTTCACAAGTCGTTTCATTATTAAAGCATGTATACTTATTCTTTAAATTATTATGATCATTTGACCAAGATGAACTAATTACTTCATCAGAAATTGTATAAGTGTTTGTCTCATTATTCCAATTTACAGTATTACCATAAACAATTTCAGTATTTTCCATAATTTTTTCTTTTATTTCATATGTTTTTCCATACATATAAGAAGTATCTGAAACTGATAGATTTTCATCATTAAAAGCGTAGCTTCCAATACTTACTCCATTTTCTTCGCAAATTCCTTTATCATTTGGCTTTCCATTATATATTAATTTAATCCCACCTGTTGAAGTAGTTCTAATTATTTTCCAACAACTAGATGCGAATTTGAGATTATTATTTTTTACGTTTCCTCTAAAATAACGAATTGGATTTGCTGTATCCAAAGTTTCTGATAGAGTATATAATCCTTTGCCATTAGTATCTGATGATATATCATTATAATCTATTCCAGAATAACTTTTAACATTTTTACTTGGAGTATTATCATAAGTTGATAAACAAGTTAATCTTTCATAAAGATTTTCCTGATTACATTTATAGTTTTTAACAGTAACATTTGCTTGATAGTTTAGATCACTATATAAAAGGCTATAACCTAACGCTAGTGAAACTACTAGTATAATTACGCTCAAGACTATAATATAATTTTTCTTTATTTCTACATTACCTATTTTCATGTTACTGTTCCTTTCATTATTATATTATCCAATAAAATATGGATTATTTATTTCTCCTGTACCTTTTGTAAATTTAAGGCCATTTTTAAGTGAGATTACTGGTCTAAGCTTATGACTATTATTACTAGATCCTGCCCCACCAGAACCATTTGCTTCTATATAATGTATTGTTGACATATTTCCTTCTGTAGCTGGTTCATTATCACGAGGAGACATAGTCCAATATGCCGTTGCATTAGATAAATAAGTTTCAGGTTGTGGTGTTCCCGGCATATATCTTCCACCTGCTGCAACACTTTCTTTTACTGTTAATAATCCAATTTTATATTTTAATTTCTGATTACCCAAATTATTACTTACTGTATAACTTTCATTTTTGTTATTACATGTAAATAAAGTATCTTTATTAGCAATATTTTTATTTCCACCTGTTGGACTATTACAGTAAATAGTATCTTCTAATTTATCTGATACAGTACTCATATTATTTTCATACCATGTTTCAATCAGATTTTTGACTAAAGAATCTTTCTCAACACCATCAACTTCATAAGTATATCCTATGTACCTTAATTCATTGTTTGGCATAAATTGGGAATAAGAGCTTAAATTTGTTGCATTTCCTGTATTGTCACATTTATTATCAGAAGATAAAAGACCATTGTATAATAACTTTACTCCTCCAGTATCTGTTGTTCTTACTATTTTCCAACAGAAATTATTAAAGATAACATTATTATTTTGAATATTTCCTCTGTAATAATAAATTGGATATTCTTGATTTTTACTATTGGAATATTCATATATACCATTTCCATTTGTTTCTGAATAATGAGCACTAAAGTCGATTCCTGTCTGGGCAGTAACAAATTCACTTGCTTGATCATCTAAAACTGCATTTCTTGCCATAACATCGTTTAAAGTCTCTGGTACTTTTTTACTTGTCCCATCATCTTGGGCATATGATATCTCTAATCTTAAGTTTAGTGGAATATCTGCATCTAATAATTGATCAGCGGTGATATCCTCTTTATAACTTACTGTCACTACTAAAGTTTTTGAAGAATCTTTTTGAAGTGAATCTTTTTCTTGTGGTAAAATTCCATTTTCATATGTAACTGTGTAATTAATAACATTAGCTTGATCTGCAGTTAATCCTGCAGCATTTATATCTGTCAACATAGCATTTAAAGTTCCACTATTTACAACGTCTACGGTAAATGAATAGAAATCTCCAGGAGCAGCTAATTTTAGAGAATAATTTATTCCTGTATCATTATTCACTAAAGTAGGTGTTGCACTTACAGTATTGTTCTCATTCATTACAACATTAGCAAGATGAATATCCCATGTAGCCTTATTAACTTCAAGTGTACCTCTAATACTTAGGTTAGATGAAATTAATGCATAGCCTACACCTATAAAGAAGAACGAAAATAGCGTTACTAATATAATATTTTTTACTTTTCTTTCAGATCTTAACATAGCACTCTCCTATATATCTTTAGACAGTAATCCCATCTTATACACTTCTATCCTACTTTAAATTATACTTCTTTTTTTACCTAATAGTCAACATTGAGATTGAGGTTTTTATAAATAAAAAAGAAGAAAGGTATTCTTTTCTTCTGTATTTTACATTTAAAAGCTGTAAATTTTATATTTTAGTTATTTTTTTGATAATTTCTTTTTCCCTTTTTTCTTCTATTTCTAATTCATAATTTTTAAATCCAATTTCTGGCCTTATACAATCTTTATTATGAAAATCTGAACCTATTGTTGTAAATAAATCATTATTTTTTGCTAATTCTCTCCATTTAGAAATCTCATTAATAATATTGTTATTTCTATCAACATAAATATAATCTGATTCTATTCCACTAATTTCCATATCTTTTATGATATTTATTATTTTATCTTCATTCAAATTATCTTCATATTTATAAGCAACTGGATGGGCCAACACAACTATTCCACCAGCTTGCTTAATAAGGTCACTTGCTTCTTTAGGCGTTATTGTTTCTTTTTTTACATAAGCTTTGCAATTTTCATTCATAATAGTTTCTATAAATTCGCCTTTGTTTGGAATATGGCCAAACTCTTTAATTAATGTTCGCTCATTTTCTTTATTATTTATAACATTAATAGCAATATGAGCCTTAGTGACGGCTTCTATTTTATCTAATTCATCTATATCAATTTTATAACCAAGATTATTTAATTTATCAGAAACATTATATAGATAATCATGACGAGCATTTCTAAGTTTTTCTAATTTTTTAATTAAATTTTGATTTTGTATATCAAAATTATAGCCTAAAACATGAATACCTATTTTATCTAATTTAGTAGAAATCTCTACACCTGGAATTAAATTAATATCTTTAAGTTTTGCATAATTAAATAATTCTTCTGTATAATAAGCTGAGATTGTATCATGATCTGCAATTGAAATTGTATTTACCTTATTTCTATAAGCCTCATCTATTACTTCTTTAGGAGTTAAACTACCATCCGACATAGTAGTATGAATATGTAAGTCTATTTTTGCCATAATTTTTCCTTTCTTATTTAATTTATTATTTACCTATCTATTTCAAAGTTTTTTGTTTTAACTTTAGATTTTTCTTTTGGCTGCCAACTTCTCATTCTTTTTAAGAATAATTCTTCTAATTCTATAGATTGATGTCTTCGAAAGTTAGATTCTGTGGTAGCATTTAAAAAGATTTGGAATAATTCCTCTGGAGAATAAAGACTAGCAATTTGACTTCTACTTTCTTGTAGTACTGACTCTAATTCACTAGGAAAATTAAATGATTTAAATGTAGATAGAAAGTCACAAACAAAATTATATGCTTCATCATCATGTTGCCATGTTTTTCGATAAGATAATGGATTAATAGGTATATATGGTTTTATTCCATAACTACTAGCAGTTATTAATGCACCTGGAACTCTTTTTATTAAATTATCAAGCTCACTTTGCTCTACAATATGAGCATCTATTGGTAAAAATATCTCTGGTAAAATACCATTTTTTAGCATTTTGGTAATTTCATAGACTTGATCAATAGATGATGCTGGATCAACATCTGATGTTTGCATTCCATATCTTTGTAAAAAATATCTTAATTGTTCAGCAGCTTGATTTATTTCTCCATCTTTACATACTAACCACATATCTATATCTGGTAATCTATTAATTATTTTTCTAGGCTTTAAAGTTGATGGGATATTTGGACAAGGCTTGCAAACTTGTTTTAAATCTGGCATGGTTGATGAATTTTCTCTTAAACATGATTTACATAACCAAATAGACTTTTGATAAGGCTCTCCATCTTTTATAAGCTGCCTATTGTATCTTATTTGCTCTACTATTACTGGTAATTTACCTTCTAAATTTTCATCTAAGGCATAAAACGGATATCCTGTTCCGAAAGTACCTACAAAACTACTTACTTTAGATGCTAAAATATTAAATGATTCTATATTCCATATTAAATATTTTCTTTTTAATTCTGAATTATTTCTTTCAAAATCCGTTGCACTTATTTCAACTCTATCTATTATTTCTTTTATTGTAGGATTTTCTTTCATAACTACCGCCTCATTGAGTAGTTATTTTACCACTTTTATTATATTTCGTAAATAAAAGAAAAAGAAGATTGCTCTTCTAATTTCCTAAGGTTATTTCAAATGGTGAATCTGTTGTTCCTTCTCCACTTACAATCTTTGTATTTGCTTTTAAGTTTATTACTGGGCGAATATGACCGCTATTTCCTATATGCTCACTGGAAATACCTCCAGAAGAATATGCTTTATATACATATTCATTGTCGCCATTATCATAGTATGGAGTAATTGTCCAAAATGATCTACTTCCCCATTTTAAGAAATAATGATTGTTTTTATAAGAAGTATTGTTGTTTACTCCAGATAATTCTACTTCATCAGCTGTTATTAGACCAACTCTATTTTCTAAAGCACCATTTCCATTAGTTGTATCAGACTCGGTAAATCTATCATTTTGATTTACACAAAGTAGACTTGGCATATTATTTTTAAGCCTTCCATAACCGTTATAATAAATCATTGAACCATAGCTATAATATCCATTTCCTGAATAAAAACTTCTATCATTACAGAAAATTCCATCAGATAAATATTCTAGCAAACTATTAGAATTTGAATCGGTTTTAGTTTTTATGTTTGTTTCAAACCATTCATCTAGTTTTATTAATAACTGTGACTTTTTAACATTTTTTACAGCATTCTCGTAAGATGTTGATGAAGTAAGATAATCTGTATAATACATTCTATGTTGCTTTTGTTTTTCATTATATTCATATCTAGTGACTTTTTTTATTTTTCGACAAGTATTTGCAGAAGCTGTTGTTGAAGTAGTAGCACATGTGTAGATATATCCATTATTAAGTATTTCTTCGTAAGTATCTTTCCATATACCTTTAATATAATTTCCCTCTGTTAAGTCTAAGCTAAATGTTGAATTTTCCCTATTATATGTATAAGATTTAGAATATACATAGGATGTAGTAGATTTGTCTTCAAACCCTGTATATGTTGATACAGTAGGTTTTAACTCTTCACCAAAATCTTCGTTATTAAACATAATTCCCATATAGGTTGGATCATATCTATAAAAACTATTATTAGGAGTATAATATTGCACACTTACTTGACTATCTGTAGTTGGAGATGTTCCATAGAATATCATTCTTATTGTTCCATCACCATTTATTCGTGTTATTTTCCAGTAGAAGTCACCAAATTTAACGATGTTTCCTTCCACTGCTCCACGGTAATAATAGCTTGTTCCTAAATCATCTTCTATTGAATACATTCCAGTCTCTTTTGAATCATATTTTAATTCTTTATATGTTATATCATATTTTGTAATATTAAACTTTAAAACTTTGGTAGTATAAAAACTATAATCAGTATTAGTTTCTTCTAAAAAGTCTATTGATATTATTTTAAACATTGTGCTACAAGAACTACTATATTGTGATCCGCACATATAGTAAGTATTATTTTGATTGTCTAAGTCACCAAAATCTTTAATTTGCTTTGTATTTTTTAAAGTAAATTGTCCAGTTGAGGTATTAAGTTGATAATCTGTACCTACATAATAATAATTATAAGAATAGCTAGAGCCATCACTTAAATAAAATGATTGGGATGTAGAAGCTTTATAAACGCTTACTTTTGGCATTTCTTTTTCGCCATATGTTATTTTAGGACTAACATCATTAAAGTTAGGAGTTTCTTTTGCCTCTATTTTTGATTTTGCAGAAACAATATTGGCATCTCTTGTCTCTTGAGCTAATAGACAGTCACTTAGATTAGTTAGACCATTACTTTTACAGAAATTACCACTTCTTACTGTTGAGTTTTTGGCAGTTACTGCAGACTTGTTTCCAGCTACATCTTCTGTATACATTGTTATTAAATAGTCATCATTATCTAATCCAGTAAAGGTATAGTTTGGATAGATGCTTGGTATATATGTTTCTCCTGAATCCTTTGAATAATAATACATATAGATTCCTGATTGTTTATCTTCTGCATCTACTTCTACTGTAATTGAATTGTTTTCTTTTGTTAGATTAACATTTTTTATTACTGGATCTTCTCCATCTACTAGATAACTTTCTGTTGTACAGGTTGTTTTTGAGTTATCGTTTGTATCTGTTGCCTTTACACATAGTCTTTGTTCTGTATCTGATTCTGGAAATGTAAAGTAAAATGATGTGTTTTGTAACTCTTCTGGGACTTCTGTTGGTTCGCACTCATTATCTGGTGTTGTGATACAATATTTGGCTTCTTTTATTTTTGATTCATCTACGATCTTTACTAGAAGCCTTATATCTTTACTCCACTCATCATTTCCTGAATTGTCATTTACTTTAATAAACTTAATTCTAGGAGGTGTGACATCCGCTATATGTTCTCTTTCTTTAGCATTTGAATCTGCTTGATCAAAGTTTACTTCAAGTGATAAATTAAAGTCACTCTTAGTAGTTGGTAGATCACTTACTTCTATATCTTCTCTAAACTTAACACTTACCTTTAAAGTGTCAAAAGAATTCTCTTTTAGTAAATCATATTTATTAACCGCTACTCCATCATTATAAGTTAGAGTTGTACTAATTAGTTTTTCTTGTTCTGTAGATAGTCCCGAGAACAAGTAGTTATTTAACATTACATCGATTGTTCCATCATTTACTACATCAACATAAAAGTAGTATTCATCTCCTGGGTTATTTAGTGTTACTTCAAAATTTACTGATAACCTGTCCCTACTAATAGAAGCTGGAATATCAATAACTGCTTTTTCATAATCATCCACTATATTTTCAAAGTGTAAGTCCCAAACACTTCTCTTCATAATAGAAATACCATTTATTTCTAAGTTAGTAGATAAAAATGCATAACCAATACCTATAAATATTACTACTAATAATAAACTAAAATATTTCAATTTACTTTTTCTCTTCATATTATCACCTATTATATTTATAATTATAACTCAAAATAACTTTATTTTGTATATTATTTTATTTTTTCTTCATAATATTATTGGAGGGATATAATGATAAATAATAATAGCTTAGTTATATTAGACGAACTTAATAAAGGATGCGGAATGGGGATGGAAGCTCTAGGATGTATTTTAGAAAAAGTTCAAGGAAAAGAATTAAAAGAAAATATCTTTGAACTTCACAAAAAATATAATGAACTCTCTAATAAAATAGAAGAGCTTCATGATAAAAATAGTACTGAAAAAATTGATGAAAATTCTACAATGTCAAAAGTTATGACTTGGTATGGTATACAGATAAGAACAATAACAGATAGTAGTGATTCAAAATTAACAGAAATGACTATGCAAGGATTAAATATGGGTATTATTGATGGTATTAAATTATTAAAGCAAGAAAATCTTGATAAAAAAGTTAAAAAATTAGTTGAAGATTATATTGATATGCAAGAAAAATATGTTGAGAAGTTAAAGAAATATCTATAAAAAAGATTCAAATAAATGAATCTTTTTCTTTTTAAATATAAATAATTATAAATGGAATTACTAAAAATAATATTCCAAACATTAATTGTATAAGTGATTTATTATTTAGTCTGTCATTGCCTAATATCTTTTGTTTACCTGTAATCTGGAGTTTTACTTTCTCACCTGCTTTAAGCCATGGCATACTATACTGTTCTATGATGTATGTTTTATTACCCGACTTAATTTTTGCTCTATATTTAGTAGGATAACCTTTTTCTTTATATAATAGACCAAACTCTGTTACTGTACCTGTTGTAGTTTTTTCATTACTATTTGCTTTTTTATTTTTATTAGAAATGCCTAAAAGTAAAAGAATAGTTCCTATAAACAGAGAAATAAAATATAAAAATTGTACCAATTGAATCACTCCTACTCTTACTATTAGTATAACATTTTAAAACTTAAATTAAAATTGTTATTTATCTTTAAAGTCATACTCCCAAAATGATAGCTTTCCATTAACTTTAATAGGAACAATTTTTTTGACATTTTCTAATTTAAATGCATAGATTTTTTCTTCTGTTAAATCCTTATTTATCATTTTTTCATAAACTAATTCATTTTCTTTTTTTAATTTCTTTTGGAAATCTTTATCTACTAAGATACAATCAGTTATTGTTACTTTTCCAATAATGGCCCCATTTTCAGTATTTAAATTTAAAGACTTTAATCTTTCTAGTTCTTTTTTATCTGTACTTTTTCCTGCATGTATTAATATTTCGCCTCGATAATTTGTTTTCCAAGTTCTAAATTCATATTTTTTTTGTCCTTCAATAATAAGAGAGGCAAATGGTTGTTTTATAGTTAATGTTTTCATAATATCACCTTTTATTTATATTTATTATAGTTGTTTTTTATCTTAAATGCTATAATATGAATGATTTAGGAGATTAATATGTATAATATTGAAAAGAATTTAAATAAGCTGCGAAAGAATCAATCTACTTATTTTTTAGATCCAAAAGAACAAGCTTTACTTAAAGGTAAATTAAGACGTGATGAGTATAAAATATATAAACCATACGAAGATAGTGAAAAAGTTATTTTTTATAAAAATAATATACCCGAAGTCATTTTATATGAAATTAAAAGTAGTAAAGAAATTCGACACCAGGATATATTAGGAACGATGTATTCTCTTCAAATAAATAGCGAAATGTTTGGAGATATTATTATTGATAATGGTCATTATTATATTTATATATTAAAATTATTTCAAAATTATTTTGAAGCCAATTTTACTTCTGTTAGAAATAGTAGTATTGAACTTCAAGAATTAGACTTAGATTTGCTTTCTAATTTTAAAAGAAAATATGAAAAGTTAGAGTTAATTGTATCTAGTGAGAGAATAGATAGTATTATTTCTAGAATTATGAATACATCTCGTAGTAATATTGAAGAACTATTTAGAAATAAAGATATCATGTATAATCATGATTTCTTAAAAAAGTTATCTATGAATTTAAAGATTAATGATACCTTTAGTATTAGAAAAGTTGGAAAATTTAAATACATGGGAATTATTAAAAATACTAAAAGTGGTAACTTTATTGTGAGCGTTTATAAATACTTATAAATGCTTTTTTAGTTATTTAAGAAATTCATTATTAAGTCAATTATAATTTCCTTTTCTTTTGGATTCGATTCTGCAATTAGTAAAGTCATAGATGCAAGAGAATTATTATCTATTGTCTTCTTATCTTTTTTATATAATATGTTATAGAAATTTAGAAAGTAGATAAATAAAGCTGCGGCTATTCTTTTATTTCTGTCAACAAACGGGTGATCTTTAACAAGCATATATAAAAAATTGGAGTTAACTTATATTTCTATTCATAAAATTCCTCCTCATAATAAAGATTCGATAATAATTGGGAAAATCGTAATAATAAAACAAAAAAATGCAATTTCTTGCATTTTCTTACTTTTTATACATAATATTTAAGTCTACTGTATTATCTGGTATTCCTTCCACTTTTCCATTACTACATAATTGCCATATGTAGTAATCTCCTTCGTAATTGGTCTTTGCAGTGTAATGAGCTAACCAAGTTTTATACTTAGTTTTATGCCAAATATTTTCTAAATAATATTTACTACTATATAACATACCTTCGTAACCTGCTTTTTCAACTTCTTTTAAGAAAGTATTAGCTACTTTAGTCAAAGAATAAAAACTTAAATTAAATTCTCGATAATTGGACCAATTTTCCCAATCAAAAACTACTGGCAAATCTATTTTATATTTTTTTATTTGTTTTAATACCCATTTTGCTTCTTTTTTTGCTTTTTCAACGCTATCAGCATATGAGTAATAATATATTCCTACTGGTATTTTTTCCTTATTAAATCCTTTTATATTATTTTCGAATTTTTTATCTAGGTAAAGTTCTCCTTCACTATTTTCTGTTCCTACTCTAATAAATGCGAATTCAACACCTGCATTTTTTACTTTTTTAAAATCAATATTTCCTTGCCAATGTGAAACATCTATACCGATTTTTGTATTATTTTTTTTATGTTCTTTTACTATATCATTAAAATCGATGTATTTTGTTTCTTGCTTTGAGGGTTTATTTTTCTCTTTTTTCTTTACCTTTAAAATAAATTCTTGAGTAGATATGTTTTTACTTTTATCTTGAGCAATATACTTTAAGTTATAAGTTCCTATTTTATCAGTATTATACTCTCCTTCAATTTTACAAATTGGTTCATCATCATAATTATCTCCACAGAAAAATTCCTTTGATAAATCTTTATTGTATCCTTCCGTTACAGCATAAGTAGAAGGAACTACTATTAATGGCTTTGTTTTATCAACAACTTTGATTTTAAAGCTATAATTAACTTTTATTTTATCAACATTTACATAGGAAAAAGTTATTTCTTTTTCACCTAATTTATTAGTAGAAATAAGATTATCTTTCTCTAACTTACCATTAATGCTCTTTATAAAATCTGAAATGTATTTCTTTTCAAATACTTCAACTTCTCTATTATCTACTAATTCAACAAATATTTTGGCATTTTTAATTCTGAAATAATTATAAAGATAATAAATACTTGGTATTAAAATTATAAAGCAAAATAATGTGATTAAGCCAATTGTCATTAATTTCTTTTTATCCATAAAGTCTCCTTAAGAAAGTACTTTTCTTACTTTTTTAAACAGTATAGCATTTAATTAATACTTTTTCAAAAATATAGAAACAACATTTAAAATCGATAATAAAGTTACTCCCACATCTGCAAATACGGCCATCCAAATTGAACTTATTCCAATTACTCCAAGTAATAATATAATAAATTTAATAACTAATGCAAAAATTATACTTTGAATTACTTTCTTTTTAGTATTAATTCCGATTTTAATTATCTTTTCCAAAGTTTCAATATTATCATTCATAATAACAATATCACTTGCTTCAATTGCAGCATCACTACCAATAGTACCCATAGAAACACCAATGTCAGCTTTTTTTATTACTGGTGCATCATTTATTCCATCACCAACAAACATTGTTTTTCCTTTTGATAAATATATAGACATTTTTTCTACTTTTTCTTGTGGAAGAAGATTACTAAAATAATTATCTATTTTTAGAGTTTCAGCTACATTCTTTACATACTCATTATTATCTCCAGATAAAATAACTATATCTCTATTGATTAATTTTTCTATATTTTTTAGTTGCATACTAGATTCTTTAATTTTATCAGCGATTACTAAATAACCTTGATATTTTTTGTCGATAGCTAAATAAACAATTGTACCTGTATCATTATTATTATCAACACTTATATTATTTTCTTCTAATAATTTTTTATTTCCTACTAAAACTTCTTTATCATTAATTAAACACATTATTCCTTTTCCAGCAATTTCTTTAAATTTAGTAGACTTTTTTAATGAAGACTTGCTTTTCTCTTTGATTGCCATAGCGATAGGATGAAGAGAATTTTCTTCTGCAGAAGCAATTATGTTTAAAAAATCTTCATCGCTTAAATATTTTGAATTTATTTTAATTACTTCAAAAACTCCTTCAGTAATTGTACCTGTCTTATCTAATAATAAATAATCAACATTACTTAAACTTTCAAGTTCGCTACTACCTTTAATTATTGCTCCATTTTTAGAAGCAGCTCCTATTCCGCAGAAGTAGCCTAGTGGAACCGATATAACTAAGGCACATGGACAGGAAGTTACTAAAAATATTAAAGCTTTGTACAACCATTTATTAAAATCTTGACCTAATAATGTAGGAATTAAAACTAATAAAGCAGCACTAATAATTATTATTGGAGTATAAATTTTTGCAAACCTTGTTATAAATTTTTCTGTATTACTTTTCTTCTCATTTGAATTTTCAATTAAAGATAGTATTTTTGATGTAGTACTAGTATTTATTGTTGAAGTTGCTTTTACTTTTATTACACTATCATTATTAATAAATCCGCTTAAAATCTTGTCTTTTGCTTTTACTCTTCTTGGTGTTAATTCTCCAGTTATTGCAGAAGTATCAATAAATGATTCACCATCTATAACAACACCATCTACTGGAATTTTTTCTCCTGGCTTTACTATAAAGATATCATCTATTTTTACATCTTTTGTTTCAACTTCTACTATTTTATTATTTTTAAGCAGATTTGTTTTTTCTGCTTTTAAATCCATAAGTTGAGTAATTGATTTTTTACTTTTGTTAACTGCTAAATCTGATAAATATTCTCCAAATTCAAATAAAAGCATAACCATAACTGCTTCCTCATAACTTCCAGTATAAAATGCTCCTAGAGTTGCGATTACCATTAAGAAACATTCATTAAAAAAGTTAAGTTCTGATATTTCTTCGATTGCTTCTTTAAAAACTTCATAGCTTATAATAATATAACTTATAAGTATTAGAACAAATTCAATTGATGATGTAGTAAATAGAGATACTATAAATAAAATTAAACTGATAATAATTCTTAATAAAGTAAGATTAAGTAATTTATTCATTTACATAACCTCCTTAATATGTTCAATTCCATATTTTAATATTATTTTAATATGCTCATCACTTATAGAATAATAAACATTTTTTCCAGTCTTCTCTGCTTTAACAAGATTAGAAGATCTAAGGTATTTTAATTGATGAGAAATAGCAGATTGAGATACATCTAATATTTCACTTATCTCATTTACGCATAATGGCTTATTTAAAAGTAAATCTAGAATTCTTAATCTTGTTGGATCTCCAAATATTTTATAAAACTCACTTAGCCCATATAATAATTCTTTACTGTGTTGTTTCATATTTGTCCTCCTTATATGAATGATTGCTCATATGTTCATATTAATCTATGATAATTCTTTTGTCAATATGAAAAACAAAAAAAAGAGCCACTAAGCTCTTAACTTGGTTCTCCATCTTGGATAGGTTCAAAAGGTAAACTTGTAAATCCTGGATATATTTGATTTAAAATAGCCATTTGTAATATATCATAAATATATAACTTTTGAAGATTTGGACACTCTGCAAACATATTAGTAACAGTTACTAAAAAATTAGTAGTTTGTGTTGCTTCATCATACTCTTTTTTAAATTCAAAAGTTGTACTTGCAATATTGATGGTTTTTAAATTAGTACATTTATAAAACATTTCACTCATATCTGTAACGTTTGCAGTTTTAAAATGTCTTATGTTTATATTTTCTAAACTTTCGCACTCTCGAAATAATCTTTTCATATTTGTAACATTTGAAGTATCTATTCCATTAATATTTATACTAGTTAATAAACGATTGTAAGCAAACATTTCTCCCATACTTTTTAAACTACTTAAATCAAAGTTACTAATATCTAAAGATTTGTAACTAGAATTGGCAAACATATCATACATCGATGTTACTTTAGATGTATCAAAGTGGGAAAGATTAATTGTGTCCATTTTTCTAAAATTATAAAACATTCCTGCCATACTTGTAACATTACTTGTGTTAAAACTACTAATATTTAAAGTGGATAAGTTAGAACAGACAAAAAACATATAAGACATAGTTGTTACCTTTTCAGTATTGAAATGTGATAAATCTAGATTGTTTAATTGAGTACACCAATGAAACATATAAGACATATCAGTAACATTAATTGTATTAAATTTACTTACTATTCCAACTAAATTACTTTCTGGTAAAGCACTGCAATAACTAAAAAAGGAACTCATATTTGTTACTTTATTTGTATTAATATTATAAAAGTTTAATGAGGTAAGTTTATCACAATGATTAAATAAATTACTCATATCTGTTACATTACTTGTATCCCATTGAGATAGATCAAGAGTAGTTAAACTTTTACAGCTATTAAACATTGCTTTAATATTTGTTATATTGGATTTTACAAAATCATTTCTTATATTCAAATTATTCAGCTTTTCACAATATGAAAATAAATTTCCTAAAAATGAAACTTTCTCAGTTGTAAAATTGCTTAAATCTAAAGATTCTAGGCTACTACAATTTTTAAATGTTGAATCCATATTATTAACTTTTTTTGTAATAAAATTTGTTATATCTAGAGATGTTAAACTTGAACAATATGAAAACATTAATCTTATTTGAGTTACCTTTTCTGTATTAAAATAAGAAACATTAAGATTAGATAATTTATAATCTTGATAAAACATTTCGCTCATATTATTTACATTAATAGTATTAAAATTACTTAAATCTAATGAAGTTAAGTTTTTACAAGTAGAAAACATCCCTACCATATTAGTGACATTATCAGTAATTAATGTACTTACATCTAAAGTTGTTAGACTTTCACATTGGAGAAAAAGATAATACATATTAGTAACTTCGCTTGTATCTAAATATTTTAAGTTAATATTTTTAAGATTCTTAAAATATGCAAATAGCCATTCAGAGTTTTTATTAGCTTTTACTCCACCATCTTGTCCTATGTATAATTCATATAGACCATTGTTGTCTTCATCAAGATAATATGCAAGTATACTTCCATTTCCATCCTCTGAAACATCGTAGCTAGATAATCCTTCAGGTACTAATTTGGTATTATTAAAAGTTACAGCTTCAATTTCTTTTCTTTTTATTGGTAAATCTAGATATGAATTGCTATAATAATCTCCAGAACCTCGAGGAGAAGCTTTTAAACAGTCAACTTTATAACTAGCAGTTATTTGAATATCTCCTGTAACATTAGGGATAGATAAAATTCCTGTACTAGAATTATAAGAATAATTCGAAATATTTGAACCTGCCATTTTTATAGATGATACACTATTTGGCTTTGCTTCTTCTTTTGAAAAATCTAAAACATATGTGCCTTTTCCTATTGCACTATCTGATTTATTTGCACCAGTTTTTGTATTATAGGTAACATTATAAAATCTTTGAAAATCAAAATCTAATTTTAAATTATACGTTGTTGTAGTAGAATTAAATCCATTATTTTTGTATTTAATTGTTATTTTTATAGTTTTTGTTACTCCTAAAGAGCATTTTGTATCTACACAAAGCTTTGTACCTTCTTCATAATCAGAAAGCGAATATTCTAAATTAGATGGAAGATTATTTATTTGATATATTCCCATTTCGGTATTTCCAAGATTGGTAATATCAACTTCATAAGTTATAGTGGAATTACTATTTGGTAGAATTGTACCTATTTTAATACTACTTTTATTATAATCTTCATAAGTTGATGAACCACTGCTTGTTGCACTATTAGTTCTAATGCCAGTTATTCTAATATCTTGTTTTATACGCACATCTGCATACGTTCCTGTTATATTTAATACAGAATTAAAAGCAGCATAACCAAAGCTTATTGCCATAACAAAAATCACTATTAAGATAGATAAATTTTTATTTGTAATTAGCTTATCTAGTGTACTTTTATCCATAATTAAATCCCTTTCATTCATCTTTACTCTATTAATTTAGTATAACAAATTATATAGTTTCTATCAATATTTAGAAAAATAAAAAATAGTCATAAGACTATTTTTGTTATAAATCAAGGACTTCAATTTCTTTTATTGATTCTTGTTTTTGCTCATTTAAATGCATATCAGTTGGCATACTCTTAATTATTTGTGGCTCTGCATTATATAATGTATTATCAGTTACCTCTTCTTCATGTACGACTGGTATGTCATTTGTTTTTTCTACTGGTACTTCTACTATTGGTTGTTGATTTTTAATTTCTATATTTTCTTGTACAGTCGGAATTGTTGGAGAAGTATTTTCCTCTTTCATGGCTGGTTGTTGAATCTCTTCTTCTCTTTTAATAGTTGAGTCCATTGTTTCATTAGATAAATCTTCTTTTTTCTCTTTCTTTTTTCTTAAAGGAGAAACTTTTAAATATTGACCTTTGCCTACTCTAACAATAGTAGTTTTCTCTATATTTTGTAATAGCTCATCTGGTAAATCTTCTTTTTTTGATTCACTATTATTCCTTATTTCTATTTCATTTAAAGTTATTTCTAAAGGACAGACAACAGATGGGTTTTTCTTTAATATAAATACACAGGCTTCAGTATTATCTAAAAGAACAAATGAACATGATTCAGTTTGTTGTTGATAATATATAGGTTTCCTTAATTCCATTTGTGCATCAACTAAGTCTTCAAATGTCTCAACTATAATTATATTTTTTTCATCAATCTTTGGATGATTATTACTCTTTACTAAAATAGCATCATATGTTCTTAATATTTGTTTAACTTTACTATTATAAAGACTTTCTTCTGATCTAGTAGATATAATAACATTAATTAAAATTATTAAGTTAATTACAGAAAAAGTTGCTGTTATAATTACAAAATTTAAGTAGCCTATGGAATATAAATAAATAGATATTCCAATAAGTGCTATTAAAAGTAAAGACAATGCCCCTATTTTTAATTCCCTTTTCATTTTTTTACTCCTTATCTACTAAATCTTTTAAGAATAAGTTTGGATAAGCTAAATATTTTATCTTAAACATTACCTTTCCTTTGATATTTTCTAAAGTTAGATTTAATCCATCTCTTCCATTATTAGCATCACCTTTAGTAATATAATAAGTTTTTCCACCACTATTTTTAATTTCAACTAATCTGTGGATTACTATTTTATTACCACTTTGGAAAACTAATATATCGTTTACTTTTAATTCTTCTTTATTTTTAATTTTTTTATAAACTACTGCATCACCTTTTTCTATTTCTGGTGACATTGATCCAGATCCTACTCCAATGATGGCAAATTTAAAGTAGCCTGAAATTAAACCTACTAAAAGAATAATTATTATTGTTACAATAATATCACTAATATTTATTTTTTTCTTTGATTTTTTGTCATCTTCTGCATCAAGAATCTCGATACTATTTGCGTTATCTACAATTCTTGATGAATGAATATAAACCATTGTAGGTAAAAGAACACCAATAACAGAAGTTATGTAATCTCCTAAATTTGGTATAGCTGGTAAAATATATGCATATAGATCTAGTATTAGTCTGTACAATATAGTAGATTTTAAACCTCCATATATTGCTAAATAACTTAAAGTTGCATTTTTGATAATGATTGGTAATACAATCATAGAAATAGCTCTAAATGTAGTTTCAAAATTGTACATTAGTACACCATTTAAATTCATTGCAAGCTCTAGTAGAATAATAACTGCTGTTATTAAATAAACTGTAATTTTTTTATCAGAATTTGCATTAACAGTTACATATCTAAATAGTTCTATTACTCCAATATAGCAAATAGGAGCAAATATATTTTTAATAATCATTGATAATTCATAATTATTTTCATTAGTAGTAAAACCAGTTACTGTTCCTAAAGCATAAGATACTATTAAAAATATAACAATGTCTGTTAAAACAGTTTTTAAAATTGATTTTTTTGTATCATTTATTCTATCTTTTCGATATCCAAGCAATAATACTGCAATAAAAGATATGATCGCAATAACTGCTACATTAATAAACTCACTATACTCTAATTTACTTGCAGAAATAAAAATTTTATAATAAATTATATAAAATGCAAATAATGCTAAGATTAATATATTATTGTACTTTCTTTTTGACATAATTAAAATACTTGTCTGCTGTTAAAAAACTAGCATACATTCCTTCCCCGATTATTCTTATCGCTATTATAAGATAATTTTATCACATCAAAGTTTTTTTTTAAATATGTTTTAATTATTTTTTGTTAAATTAAAAATAAAAGTTCTTTTTCTAAAATACATAATATATTTTGCGGTACTCGAATAGAAATTGAAAAAATAATAAAAATATGATATAATATCCAATCATGAGGGGTGAATATATGGAAATTTTAAAAGAAAAAGTTATTTTTACTGATAATGCAATTAAATTAGTGGAGAAGACATATTCTTTGAAGAAACAAACACTAGATTTAGATTATTTTGATTCAAAAAAAATATATGGATATATACGTGAAGGTGATTTACTGTCTGATGAAGAATTAATTCTTGGTGGAGCAAAATGGGTTGACTATATTTATAAATATGGTAAAGCTCTATACTTAGGAGATAAAGTAATATATAATGAAACAAAATATAAAGAACAAGAATTAATTACTTTTGAATTAAAAGATGATGAATTATTGATAAAACGAGCAAATAATACTATTAATGAGGAAAACTATAATACTGGATTTTATGGTATTAAGATTGATGAATTAAAAGATTTGAATTCTAAAAGTGCTTTTATTTCAGAACATGATATAAGTTGCATTATGAATAGAATTATTAATAGATATGACAAAAATAATGATAAAAATAAATCTCTAATAAAAAAATAACTAAGTAGTTTATATACTTAGTTATTTTATTTTTGAGCTTGATAGACAATGGGTATAAAATTCTGTACAATTAATTCCTGAATTTACTTTGCTATAATCATAGAATTCCATGTCTTCTCGATTATACTCTTCTCTTGCAAAGTCTATAAAATTATCTTTATAGTATTCTAAAATTTCTTCAATACTATTAAATTCATGGATGCCCTTTTTATTTTGCCAAGAAGCTTCAAACCAATACCATTTATTATTAAGTTCAAATATTGAGAAAGTATGACAAGCATTATTTCTACTATTTTTCAAGTAAGCAAATATTGTTTTATTATTAATATTTTTTTGATTAAAAAATCTTCTTTGTAATTCACACATTTCCCAACAAACAGCATGATTAGTCTTTTCTATGTTATCAATATCTTGCATAATAAATTTTTCTTTATATTCTTTAAGATTTTCATGAATATTATTTTCTTTATCTAGCCATCCATATTTAATATTTTTTATTTTATTATAAAAATCTTCTATGTCTTTCATCTTATCACCATCTTTAATTTTACTTAAATCTAGTGATTTGTCAATTTATTCGTTTTTTATTTTGTTCCAAATATTCTATCTCCAGCATCACCTAATCCTGGGACAATATATTTGTTTTCATTTAATTTCTCATCAATATGTGCACAATAGATTTGTACATCTGGATGTTTTTCTTCTACTACTTTTATTCCTTCAGGAGCTGCAATAATACATAAAAAGTTTATCTTCTTAACGCCATTTTCTTTTAAAAGATCTATAGCGTCTATTGCACTTCCTCCTGTTGCAAGCATAGGATCTAGTAAAAATACTTCTCTTTTTTCTATTCCTTTAGGAACTTTATAAAAATAGTTAACAGGTTTAAATGTTTCTTCATCTCTATACATCCCAATATGTCCTATTTTTGCATTTGGAACTACAGTAATTACTCCATCTAGCATTCCAAGTCCAGCCCTTAAAATAGGTACAAATGCGTATTTGTCTTCATTTAATTTTGCTGTTTTCATTTCTTTTATTGGAGTTTTAATTGTTACTTTTTCTAAAGAAACATTTTTCATTGCTTCATAGCATAAAAACATTGCTATTTCTTTTATTAATTCTCTGAACTCTTTTGTTCCTGTTTTTTCATCTCTTAAGATTGCTAATTTATGTTCAATAAGAGGATGTTTAAGTTCAATTGCTTTCATTTATTACCTCCTTATTTTTTCTTTGTAGTTTTTTTCTTTTTTGTAGTAGCTTGCTTTTTTGTTTGAGTTTTCTTTTTTGGTTTTTCTTCTTTTTTTTCTTCTTCTACTGTTTCATCACTAGTATAATCAGGATCAACTATATCAAGTTCTAAAGCTTCTGGATCATCTTTTAAAATTAAATTTAGAAGAATTCCAACAATTGAAGCTAAACTCATTCCAGATATTGTAACTGAAAGGTCACCACTTACTATTGATATTGCTGCTCCACCTAATCCTAATACTAACATTGAAGATGCTACTACAACATTTTTAGAATTTTCAAAATTTACTTGATTTTTAATTAATACTTTTAAACCATTAACTGCTATAAATCCATATAGTAGAAGTGATACTCCTCCTAATACTGCATTAGGAATTGTTGAAACTAATGCTGTAAATTTTCCTAAAAATCCAATTATTATAGCAAATAATGCAGCAAGACCAATTACTTTTACAGATGCAACTTTTGTCATTCCTACAACTGATGTGTTTTCTCCATATGTTGTGTTAGCTGGTGCTCCAATCATACCTGCTACAAATGTTGCTAGACCATCACCTAGTAATGTTCTGTCAAGTCCTGGATCTTTAAGTAGATCTTTTCCAATTATATTGCTTAAAGAAGTATGATCTCCTATATGTTCACAAAGCGTAACAAATACTATAGGAACTATAGTAATTAGTGCTACAAAATTAAGTTTGTAGTTTATAAATGGGAATACAAATTCTGGCATGCTTATAAAGCTTGCTTCTGATACTGTTTTGAAATCTACCATTCCTAGAACTACTGCTGCTATGTAACCAGAAATAATTCCAATTAAGAAAGGTATTATTTTTAAAAATCCTTTTGCTCTTGTCATTACAAATGCTGTTACTAAGAATGAAATTAGTGCAACTACTAATACTTTCCATTCTAGTACTGATCCACTTGCAAGACCCATTTGAGATATTGCACTTGGTGCAAGTCCTAAACCTATTACCATAATCATTGGTCCTATTACTACTGGTGGTAATAGTTTTTCTAGCCATGTTTTTCCTATAAATTTTATTATTATAGCTACTAAAACATAAACTAGACCTACTGCCATTACTCCTGTCATGGCTCCTGAAATGCCACCTTTTAGATAGGCTGCTGCAAGTGGTGCAATAAATGCAAATGAGCTTCCTAAATATACTGGTGATTTTCCTTTAGTACATAAAATGTAGATTAATGTACCAATTCCTGATGCTACTAAAGCTACTGGAATTGTTAGTACA
The DNA here is from genome assembly GCA_949451605.1 of uncultured Bacilli bacterium. Taxonomy (GTDB): domain Bacteria; phylum Bacillota_I; class Bacilli_A; order RF39; family UBA660; genus RUG14891. Next base: position 74,513 of record CASTSB010000003.1, on the reverse strand, counting down.
GCCTCACCTGCTGCACTATTTACTAAGATAGGAACTAATATTGTAGCTCCAAACATTGCGAATACATGTTGTATTGCTAGAACAATCCACTTTCCAATTGGTGGTTGCTCATTGACGTCGTAAGTCATTCTCTTACTTTTCATAATTTTACTCCTCTCTTCTTTAGGGTTCTTTACATAATAAAAGAAGGTATCGATAACGATAACCTTCTTAAATAATAAATAAAGATAAAATAGAAAATACGAATAAGAAAGAATAAGTAAGAACATTACTTTTTTTAATTAATGATAATGGTACTACTTTCTTAGACATATTTTCACACCCTCTATATGAGAATAATACAAATTTAAGTATTTTGCAACTATTTTTTAATCATTTTTAAGTTCTTCTAAAGCGGCAGCAAGTTGTGCTGGACATGATGTATTCTTAAAGCCACATTTAATATCTTTTAATTTTTCTTTTACAGTGTTAATATCTTGATTTTCTACTAAAGCGGCTATTCCTTTTAAATTACCATTGCAGCCACCTATAAATGATAAATTATGAATTTTTCCTTCCTCAATATCGAAATCTATTTGCTTTGAACAAACTCCTTGTGGGATATAAGTTTTATGCATACTACTTTACTCCTTTTATTTTGTGTATTAGTTTAAATATTTTGTAATGAAAAGTTATTGGTAATTCATATTCCCCAATCAATTCTTCTACATATCCATTAAAGCCTCTTTTAAATTCGTAAATTCCATAATCTTTTGGATGAGTATTAATATCCTCTGGAATTCCATAAAAATTGTGCTTTTTGAAACCATTTTTTATTCCATATTTTATAAGTTCCCATTGTATTAAGTATTGTGAATTAAATTTCATATACTCTTCATAGTTTCCACTAGACAAGTATATAACTTCAGGTTTTATTAACATAAACATTGATCCTGATAAATTAATAACTTTCTTGCCTGTATTTTTCATTATTTCTTTAGCTTCTTCAATTCTTTTCTCTAATGATAAAATTTCATTATTTAGATTTTTCTTTTGTCCTTCATTATATTTAGCGTCACTTAATAAACTAATTTTCTCTTCTTTTTCCTTTTTTTCATTTTCTAAAGAATTTGAATAATTCTCCAAATCAAGAGAAGTAATATAATATTTAACTTCATTTGTATCGGAAAAAAGTTTGTACATTTCTTGAAAATATGATAAATCTCTAACGTGGAAACCTTTTCTTTCTCCTGTTTCTATCATTATCTTTTGAAATTCATCCAGTTCTTCATAGGATATTTCTTTAACATCAATACCTATCTTTTCTGCTTTTCTAATCGTATTTCTTGTGTTAGGTTTCATCTCTTTTAAAATATCTTCCTCTGTTTTTCCTTCCAAATTCAAAGAAAACATCCATCCAACTTGTTCTTTTTCTTCTTTTCTAACTTTCTTAAATCCTAACTTTTTCAAATTATCAATAACTTTAGTGTTATTAATACCACCTTCAACTATGTTTCCGTCTATATCTCTTTCTTTATAGATAACATATGGATCTATTCTTAAAACATAGCCTTTTTTATCTTTTACAAATTTCTTTAATTCTTTTACAAAATAATTTAATAATTTCTCATTATTATAATCTAATAAAAGACCTCTTGGTGAATAGAACTCATTTACTCCAAAGTGTCTTTTGTGAGAAAATAACATACTTGCGGCAATTAATTTTTCACTTTCTTTTACACCGACAAAATATGTTTTCCAATTTGACTTTTCTCGTAGATTACTAATTTTAGGACTAGATAGAAAAGTTTTACATGGGTGACTTTCCCAAAATTTTTCATATTCTTCTTCTGTAATATTTACAAAGTTCATCATTTCACCTCTATTTATTTTTTTTACCTTTAAATATTTTTAATTTTAAAACTTTCTTAGTTTTATATTCAACGTCTTCCACTTTGCTTTCTATATTATCTACAATCTTATCCTTATCAAAAATAGTAAATATTAATAATATAATCATTACAAATAATAATAAAAGACTTATAAATAGAATGCCATTAAAATTATCTTTTCTTTTAATTGTAGAATCTAGAAAAGAATTAGTTAAATACTCTTCTAAATTTTCTTTTGTAATAGTTACTTCATTATTAGAAGGAAGAAATTTTTTTATGTTTTTTACTATCATTTCTTTTAATTCGTCATTCATTATACTAGGATAACCATATACTTTTATTTTATCAGGTTCTTTTGTAGTTCTTTCATAAGAATAATCGATTATGTCTTTATAATATTTGTAATTATCTTCATTTATAGCGATAACGTATGTGAACCATTCACCTGTTTCTTTTTCTTCAATTACAAAGTGAAGACCTATATTTTCATTTTCATAATAAGCAAATTTTTCTGACATTTTAGATATTTCTATAAATGTATATTCATCTATAGTTGCGACTTCATCCCATGGAGTTATCTCTTTTTTCTGTTCAAATAGACGATATGAGCACACAGTAAGTAGAGTTATAATTATTAAGTAGACAATGCATAATAAAAACTTTATTGTAAGGCGCTTAGTATTTATTTTTTTCTTTCTCTTTCTCATAAAAATACCTTCTATTCTCTTTCTTATATAATAACATAAAAATATAAAAAAAAGAAATTACTTATTCTTGTAATTTCTTGGTTATTGGAATAAACCTTTCAATAAATTTATATTCATCTCGATCTTTTATATAAAGATAACCTAATATAGAAAATATGACTGCTCCTAAAAAATTTACAAATAAGTCTTTCATAGTATCAATTATTCCTATATCTAAATAAGCATTTTCAATTGTAAATATTTTATCATTATCATAATAGATAACTGTTTTATTAATATTATCTATTTTTATTTTTTCATTTCCTTCTTTATTTCCTATCTCTTTTGAGTTTATTTCTGTAATAAATCTATCTTTTTGCATGTCTGTTTTTAGGTAATAATCCGCACCAAACTCGAAGAATTCCCAAAGTATTCCTATAGTCATGGAAAAACAAAATGATACTAGTGCTACAAACCCTGGAGTCATACTAATATATTTATGTTCTTCTCTATTTAAGATGTCTACTAAAGAAAAACCAACTGCTGCACATAGGAAACCATTTAAAGTATGAAGAATTGTATCCCAATGAGTAAATACTCCATAAAAGTTTTGAATTTCGCCTAATATTTCACTACCATATATAAATAAATAGATAATTATTTCTAAAGTTTTTGGTAAATCCACATTTAATCTATTACTTATTACTTGTGGCAATGTAAATAAAATAAGAGTTAATATACATAAAAATACATTATTCCAGTTTCCATGAAGACCTTGTGCAACCATACATAAGATTACTAAAAATCTTAATATCAAGAAAACTACAATATTTATAGTAATTTTTCCTTGTTTTTTTATTTTTCTATTATTATTTTTTTTCATTTTATCACTTACTTTTCATTTTCAAATAATTTTTTTATATTTTCTCTTGGCATTAACATCGTTGTTCTTTTATCAATTTCAAATTTAAATTTCATTTTACTTGATTTTAATTCTTCTCCATCAATACACCAAGAAGTTTTTGGAGAGTCAAGAAATTCTATTTCTAAGTTATCAGTTTGATAATATGTAATTCCAGGAATATCTTTTAAATCCTTAGTATTTATTAAAACTAGCATTTTTAACATGTCTTTTTTATCTTTAACATTTGCTAGTGCTACTTCAAATTTATTATCATTTAGTTTTACATCATAATAAATATCATCTACTCCTGCTACTCTTGAAGAATTAGTTATAAATATAAAAGAATAATTTCCTGTATATTCTTTTCCATCTATTTTATATTTTATGTCATATTTATGGATCTTATTTCTTAGTTGTTTTAAGCCATAAAGAATATAAGCAATTTTTCCATATTTCTTTTTTAGATCTCTAGGCGTATTATAAGCCATATCTATATAATCCCCAAGACATGCAATATATACAAATGGTACTTTATTTATTTTTATAACATCAATTTGCTTTTTTTTGCCTTTTAATATTTCTTCTAAGTTATTTAAAATATTTCCTCTTAATCCATACATATTACCAACATCATTTGTAGTTCCTAGTGGGAGATTAGCAAGAGTAAGTGGTGTTTTTCTCTTTAAATTTCCAGTTACTACTTCATTTAGTGTACCGTCTCCACCTGCGCTAATAACTAAATCTATATCATCATCTAAGTTTTCAACAATTTCTATAGCATGATGCTTTTTATTAGTGTATTTTATTTCCGCATTATAATCATATTTTCTTAAAATATCATAGATATTTTTGATTTTATCTTGATTTTTTCCTTTACCACTAGCAGGATTCATGATAATTATGCACTTTTTCATATAAATCTATCTCCCTTTATGCCTTTATTATATCATTTAATACAAAATAATAAATAAAAAAATAAGCAACATTTAAGTGAATCAAAATAGTTCACAAGTGCTTATTTCTATTATTATTCTTTTACTAAAACTTTATCTTTAAGTTTTATTTTATTATACATTGTCATAGCAGCATCATGTGGCATATTTACACATCCGTGGGAACCACCTGTTTTATATAAGTCTCCACCAAAGGAATTACTTCCTCTCCAACCATGACTAAATGCTTTAGTTCCATCTTGATTATAATGAGTATGATATTCTGCATCATGTAATCCTTCTCCATTATGGAAAGCCATCATTACATCAACATACACCTTGTAGTCTGCACCTCTTAAATATCTATTTGCAGAGATATCCCAAACTTCATGTAAACCTTTTGTTGTTGGAGTTGAAGGTTTACCTGTTACTACTTTTGTTTCTACTAATAATTCGTTATTTTCATAAAGATAAGCCATTTGATCTGAAATATCCACAATAACAAATGTATCTTTTAAATCTTCAGTATCATTTTTACTTATTAATCCAATGTTGCCATTTACCTCTGCTATATAATAATCTTCTAAATCTTTATATACTTTTGCTGCTTCTAATTTTGGAATATTTTGGATTACTTCTTTAGAAGAATTATCAAATAAGTTTGAATCCTTTGTAAAGTAAACTATTTTTTCTAATGGATTAAGAATTTCTTTTTTCTCTTCTACTTTGGAATAAGCTTTAGAGATATAAGCTTCACCTTCATTATATTTTACTTTATACCATTCATCATTTGCTTCATAAATTAAATCTAGCGAATTTCCACTACCTAGTGTTGAAAGTTTCTTACTATCAGTTGTTGCAGCTTCTCTTATATTAACAGTAGTTGTTGCAGTTACTACTTTCTTAGTTTCTATTTCTAATCCATTTATTGCTTCTATTTTAGCTTCTTCTTTAATTGGTTTTTCTACAATTGATTCTTGTTTTGGTTTTTCTTCTTTTATAGATTCTTCTATTACTTGATTAACAATGTTTTCAATTGTTTTCTCTTCATTTGTTATCTCTTCTTCAACTATTTGATTAACAATATTATTATTTTCTTTATTGTTTGGCTTAAGAGTCTTTGATGCTCCGTATACTAGTATTCCTCCTACTAATAAAACAGGAACTAGATTTTTAGTTATTTTTAATTTCATATATTATCCCCCTAATAGTTGCCTTATTATATCATATTTTGTAATTTTTTTCAAATTTAACTATATAAAAACTACTTACTTAATAAGTAGTTTTAAATTTTATTCAAACATAGCAGTAGAAAAATTTATTCCAATATTGCCATAATCAATATTAAATGGTCCATCTGCTCTTAAATTTTTTTCTGATTTATAAGTAAATGATATCATAAGCTTCATAACTTCTCCTGGCTCTATAAATACATTTTTAACACTATGATTAAGCCAAAGCCAGCTTTTAGTTTCATTATTACGGTAAAAAATACTTGTAATCATTTCTTCTAGACATATTTTTTTAATAATTTCTGGATTAGTACCTTCTAAGGCAGTACATTTTGGGTTAGTACTCTCTTGATGTAACTTTAGATAAGTTCTATATCTTCCTATGTTATGTATATAAAATGTATAATTAACGATTTGACCAGGGGTATCAAATGATATAGACAAATTTTCAATATTAATTTCATTTTGTCCATTTTTAATAATTGCATTAGTTCCAGTTTGAGTAAGTGGAGTATCAGAAGGAGCGCTAGAATATCTTGCAATATTTGGAATCAATATATTTTCATTAGTATCTGTTTCTGATGCTGATGCTATTACTTTAAAGTTATCTGGATTTGGTGATACTGTTGTGCTTGACTTTATACTTAAATGAGATGAAAAAGTAGCAAGTCCTATTGAAAGTATGAATATACTCACACATAAAATGATTATCAATAGTTTTTTATTATTCATTTGTAACACCTCTATTATTCTTATTATATATATTTGCAAGTATTTTCAGATATATAAAGACAACTAAAAATAGTCAACACTTTTTGTTGACTATCTATATTATTCTAAGAAAATTTTTCTTGTTATAAAGTTAAATACCATTACAATGGCAGTGGCAATTATTTTTACTATTCTATAATCAATTCCCATGACTTTAGATCCTAGCCACATTATTAGTTCAGTAAGAAGTAATCCTATTATACTAAGAATTATAAATATAGCAAAATTCTTTTTCTGTGATTTTTCTTTATTAACATCAAATACCCAGAATATGCTTAAAATATAATTAAATATTACTGAAATAGTAAAGCCTAAAGCTGTACCGATTGCTTCTGATAAATTAAGTACTTCTACACAGAATGTTAATACAGCAAAGTCTACTACAAAAGCTAATCCACCTACTATGCCAAATCTAAATATTTGTGCTAATAATTTGTTTTTAAATATCTTATCTATCATTTTTTTTCGTCCTTATAAGCATAAGCTCAAATAGTTGTCTATGTTTTTTTACTACAACTTCTAATATTATTCCACAGATAAACATTAGAATTGAAATCATTAACATAAATCCAGAGAATATAAGTGTAGGATATCTTGGCACTAGACCAGTCTTAAAATATTCAACAAATACTGGAACTCCAAATATAAAGGAGATTAACATAAATACAAAACTTATTAAGCCAAAGAAAATAGTTGGTTTGTATTCTTTAAAAAGTCTGGCAATTGTACTTAAAACTTTAATGCCATCTGATACTGTATTTAATTTTGAAACGCTTCCTTCTGGTCTATCGCGATAACCTACTGGAATTTCTTTTAATAAGAAATTTTTATCTAATGCATGAATTGTCATTTCAGTTTCTATTTCAAAACCTTTTGATAATACTGGGAATGTTTTTACAAATTCATAACTGAATGCTCTATATCCTGTCATTATATCTCTCACATTAGATTTAAATAATGTATTAATTAATCCTCTAACTAATACGTTTCCAAAGTTATGAAATGGTCTTTTATTTTCTTCAAAATAAGTTGATGATAATCTATCACCTATAACCATATCTGCTTTTCCTTCTAATATAAGGTCACACATTTCTTTTGCATTTTCTTTAGGATAGGTATCATCACCATCAATCATTAAGTAACAATCAGCTTCAATATCTTTGAACATACTCCTTATTACATTACCCTTACCTTGTTTATATTCATATTTAACTATAGCACCAGCTTTTCTTGAAATTTCATCTGTTCCATCGCTTGAATTATTATCATAAACATAAATATCTGCATCTGGTAAAACAGACTTATAATCCTTAATAACTTTTTCTATAGTTTTTGATTCGTTATAGCAAGGTATTAAAACTGCTATTTTTTTCTTATTCATATTTACACCTCTACTTAATAAACTCTAATTCTTACTTTTTTCTTCATTTAAATTTCTAGAAATGATATATCTAGGCCTAGCTTTTGTTTCATTATAAATTTTTCCTATATATTCTCCAATAATTCCTAATGAGAACATTTCTATTCCAGCTACTAGCCATATAGAGCAAACAATAAATGTCCAACCTTCAACTGTGTTTCCTAATAATTTGACAATTAATGAATATAAAAGCATTAAAGCACTTATTATAAATATTGCTATACCTAAATTGAATACAAAAGTTATAGGTTTGATAGAAAAAGATGTTATTCCATCCCATGCAAAGCTAAGCATCTTCTTTAGTGGATATTTACTTTCCCCAGCAAATCTTTCTTTTCTTTCATATAATACTTTATCCGATTTATAACCAATTAGTGGAAACATTCCTCTTAGAAATAAATTGACTTCTCCATATTCTTCTAAATGATCTAAAACTAGTTTGCTTGTTAATCTATAATCAGCATGATTAAAAACTATTTCTACACCCATCAACTTCATAAATTTATAAAATCCTTCAGCTGTGGTTCTTTTAAAAAAAGTATCTTTTGTTCTAGAGCTTCTAACTCCATATACAATTTCATTACCTTCTTTATATTTTTTTATCATTTCATCTATGGCATTAATATCATCTTGTAAATCAGCGTCCATACTAATAACTATATCAGCATAATTTTTTGCAGTCATTAAGCCAGCTAGTAAAGCATTTTGATGTCCTCTATTTCTTGAAAGGGAAATGCCTGTAAAATATTTTTCCTTTTGATTAATTTTTTCAATTATTTCCCAAGTTCTATCTTTACTTCCATCATTTACATACATTACACGACTTTTATCTGAAATATCTTTATTTTTAATTAGTTTTTCTATTTTTTCTTTTAATTGCCTTGTTGTTTCATTTAGAACTTCTTCTTCATTGTAACATGGAATAACAATATATAATGTAACTTCTTTTTTCATTTACCTACTACCTCCTAAGAATATAATGCTGACATAGTATTTCCCCATGCTTTTTCAGTATATATTCTTTTATATCCTTTAATCATTTTCTTGCCAGTATAAGTATTATTATAGTAAAGATAAGTTTCTTTGCCTTCTTTTTTATATTTATTTAATTCTTTTTTATCTCTTACTAGTTCTATTCTACTTTGACCTATTTTTGATAAGTGATAATAATTATTTTCAAGAACTGAGAATCCATAACCTTCTGAATAAATATATATTTTTTTATTTTTACTATTATCTAAAGCTTGTCTTAATACTCCTTTTCCAGTTACTCCATAATAATCTAATTCATATTTGTCTTCCAAGCTTTTAGTATTAACTAACAAATTATAATATCCTGTACTATTAATACCATATATTATTGTTCCAGATATATTATATATTAAAACTACAGTAATAAAAATATAGACAATTTTTTTATTTTTTACGACATCTAGTAAAGTTACTAGTCCTTTTATTGAAATAAGTGTTAATAAGCCATATATAAAATAAAAGTGTCTCCAGCCATTATATAATTTTGTATGCGTTATTAAAGCTATTACAATAGGTATTATTAAACATAAAGCAATCATTAAATAGTGATTAGTTATTAAGCTATTCTCTTTTCTTATTAAATCTTTTATAAGAGAATAAATTCCTATAAAGAATAATAAACTTATATAAATTGGAATTGTTATTAATATCATTTTAGGTAAATAATAAATAGGTAAAGTTTGTCCTGCAGCATAATTATATTTTATTCCTTCAAAAAGTACTGTTCCGTTCCATCTTGAAAATTTTGTACTGTTAGTTAATGCCCAATTAAAATAATCAATAAGTTTTATTTTACCAGTTCCCCATATAGCAGGAGTTATTGCAATAAAAGTTATAATCATTACTAAGATAGCCAGTAATCCAACTAGAAGATCGTGGACATCTAATTTTTTTTCTTTTATGCATTTTATAATATAGTCTTTTAAATAGAATAAGCCAATAATCCCAAAAACAAATATGCCTATTATTTTTACATTTGATGCAAAGGCTGCTATTAATCCTAGGATGATTGCATTTTTATATTGTTTCTTTTCAATAAATAATATACCAAAATATATTAGTGCTAAAACTAAAGATAATAAGACTATATCTTTATTATTATATAATCCATCTGCAAAAATTCTAGGTGAAAATAAATATATAAGAACAGATATTAAAGAAAGTTTTCTATTTTTAAATAAGTGATTGATAATTAGATAAAACATTATACATCCAACAAAAAATATTGTATAAGTGTAAAGATGCCATAAAAAGCTTAAGATTTGATCTGAAAATCTTCCAATGGGTAAAACTACAGAAAATGGTAAATAAGCAGCAATACCATGATCTTTTTCTACACTGTCAGAGATAGATATTATTCCTCTATTATTATAATAATTAACTAAATCGTTATCATTACTAATAAGTTCTGCATATTCTCTAATATTCATTCTAAGAATGTCTTGCTCTGTTAATTCATCATTATAGAATCCAACATTTTTCAATTCAATAAAACCTATAATAAATAAAGCAATAAAGAAAAGTATGACAAGAAATTTATTTTTCTTTTCTTTATTAAGTTCATCTTTTTTATTTTTTTTCATGTACAACAGCTCCTATTTAATAGTATATCATGTATAAATATAAACTTAAAGTTTTTAAATTTCTATTTTTAAAAGATTATTATCTATTCTTTTAAATATATTTCTTATTAATTTAATTTTCATAATTAAATATTTTATAATTTTTCTTATATACTCTATTAATAGCGATATTATAAAAATGGTTAGTGCTATTATAAATAAATACACAAAACTTTTAATACCTGAAAATGATGTAAACTTATCAGCAATTTTTAATTCCTTATATATAAATGATCTTATAAAATGATTATCATGGACTAAATAAACTCCAAACATATTTAATGAAATTTTATTTATTATTCTATTTTTTATATTTAAACTTTCAAATACTAAGAAATATATAATAGTTATTAGAATAGCAAAAGGAGAAGAATATTTTAAATAGTTTCCTTCTATAATATTTCCAAAATATTTTAAAATTTCACTATCATATTGATTTAATGTTTTTCCAAAATAGAAAATTATTAAGTTTAAAATTATTAATACTATAAATGAAAGTATTAATAAAAACTTATATTTATTATTAGTAAGATTTTTAAAATGATATCCTTCTTTAAGTGGATATTTTTTTAAAAACGCTCCGATTAAATATAAAAATATGAAATTTATAATAGAAAATCCATCATTAAATAGAGCCTTCTGACTCGTTACTGCAGGAATTATTGATAAAAGGATAAATAATATAAAAAGTAATCTTTTAAATTCATTATAATTGATGTTTTTAATTAATCTATTCAGATAGGGACTTAATATGTATAGTAATATATAAACATTTATAAACCAATAATTATTAAGATCTATTGGAAGAAGCTCTTCAAAAATATCTACTTGAGTAACTGTTAATCCAATTAGAATAGCTATTATCAAAAATAAAACTTTATAAAACCAAGTTTGCCCAATTAATTTTGTAATTTTACTTAAATTAATTTTTTCTTTTGAGTATTGAAAATATCCCGATAATAAAATTAATGAATTTACATGGACTAAGCATATAGATGATATAAAATCTATAATTAATCTTTTATTTCCAGAGCAGCATGATAAAATTCCACTATGTACAATAACATGCCATAAAACAATAAGAAACATAGAGATAATTCTCATAAGCTCAAAGTTTGACTTTCTTTCCTTCATAATTAACTCCCCCATATTATCTTTATAACATATTTTTTATTTTATGTAAAAATAAATAACAAAATAAAAGAGAAATTTTAATAATTTCTCTATTTATATAAATTTACAATATCATTTTCTATGGTTGACCATTCTCTTTTCTTTGCTGTCTCTAAACCATTTTTTATTAATTTTTCTCTTAATTTTTCATCAGTTGATAGACGATTAATTTTTTCTATTGCTTCATCTATATTACCAGGTGTATAAAAAAGGCAATTTTCTTCATCTTTTATATATTCAATGTTTCCATTATTAGGGACTACTAAGACTAATCCACCAGTTGCCATCATCTCAAGTGGTGGATAAGAAAAACTTTCAACTAAACTCGTTTTTATTAAAATATCTGCATCTTGGTAAACTCGACCTACTTCAGCATAAGGAACTTTATGCATAAATTTATCTACATAATACCATGATTTTGGTTCTCCTTGATAAGATAAGAAATGTATTTCAAATTTTTCTTTATCAAGTTTTTCTACAATTTTAAAACTTTCATCGACATTTTTATAGTAATCATCACTATTTCCTTCAATAAGAATTTTTATCTTACCTTTGAAATCTCTTTTCTTAAATTGAAATTGATTTAGGTCTATACCATTAGGTGCAAAAGCAACTTCCTTTTCAAACCTATCTTCTAGCCAATCTTTACACCATTTAGAAATTGTAAGATATTTTACTCCTGTTTCATCTTCATAAGTTGCATTTGCTTCTATTCTCATGTATTTTCCGAATTGGGCGAATTCTGTTTCATAGTTTTGGACTAAATACATTTTATTTTTAATATTTGATAATTTTTTAACAAAATCTAAGGTTGCCCAAAGAGAAGCCACTGCAGTATCAATGTGTCCAGCAATCTTTGTTTTATGTTTTTTTATTACATATACTTTTCCCCATTTGCTATCTATATCATTACTATTATTATCCATATTAATTACAAAAACGTCATTACCTTTTTTCTTTAGCATTGCAATATGACGAATAACTACATTTACACCACCACTTATATTTGTAGTTGGAAGTACAAAAGCAATATTTCTTGCTAGTTTAGATTTAATAAATTTAGCTAAACCATGACCTGAATAAGTAGTAATATTATTAGAGATTACTCTATTATAAGCATTTTCTGCTACTTCTTCCCTTAAAGATTTATTTTCAATTAATTTTGTAAGAACTTCTTCCCAATCTTTTGCATTTTTGCATAAAAATCCATCTTCATTATTTTTGATCATTTTATTAAATGCTCCAACGTCACTTGCAACTGTAACGACATGACATAAAGCTGCTTCTACCCACTTATTCTCGCTTTTAGCTTCATTAAATATTGACTCTTCAAGAGGAGCTAAATTAATATCTAGAGAAGCAATCACTTTTGGCAAATGTTCCCAATCCATGAATGGAGCAAAAATAATTCTATCTTGAAATTCTTTAAATTCTTCAGGGATATCAATTTCTCCAACTAATTTTAATTTTACATTATTATATTTTTTCATTAATTTTATAATAGTTGGTTTAATAAGTTCCATATCTGGATTATGCGTAATACTTCCTGAAAGATATCCAATTATTATATCATCATGCTTTTCTCTTTGTTTATATGCCTTTATAGAAAGTTCTGCCATTCTTTCACTAGCTACATTTCTATTTATATAAACTTCTTTAATATAATTTTGCAATTCTTTTTGTAATCTTTCTGTAGTAGTTATTGCATAGTCACACATTTTTAATGTTTCCTGCATTCTTAATACACCATCATCATAAAGCTTTTTATCATCTTTATTCATATTTTTTACAAATTTAATTGTATCAGTATATTTTTTATCTATTACTAAATCATCTATATCAAAAAACACAACCTTATTGTTTTCTTTGGCCAATTTAATAAAATCTTTTACTGTATCAGTAATTGGACATCTAAAAAATACAAAACATCTAAAATATTTTAATAAATCTAAAGATAAGTTTTCATAAAAAACTTTTTCTGCATGCATTCCTGATGCCATTAATTGTTCTATCTGATGATCTACTCTGTATCTTGAAGGATGAGGTAATGTACAACCATTTATAAATAGTACATCCCCATAAGCACATTGATATTTACTTCGTGCTACTGTTCTTAATTTTATATAATTAACTGTCTTTTTACCAAAAGATGACATTCCTTCGTTTTTTACAGTTTCTATTGTTCTTTCTGCTAAATGTTTAATTTTTCCCATAAGACCTTCCTCTCTTGTTTCTTTTGTATGCTTTATAACCTTGATAGAAAGCTTTTAACTTTGGTATTTTATCCTTTTCATATAAAATTACGGCAAGAATAATAGTTTTAAATTTTACTAAAATTTTACAAAACTTAGAACTACTATCAATGTACATATCTCTTATATATAAATAATTTCTTACTTGGTAGTATCTTCTCATAGCACTATGATTAGTTACTAATAAGTCTTTCCATAGAAACTTTTTATAAAATATATCTCCCAAATTGTGATCTATTTCCAGATAATTTAGTCTCATTATCTTATAATTATTTTTCTTTAAGTTAAGACAATATTCTATATCAACACCATCTATAAAAATCCATTCTTTAAAACCTTTTAGCTTTTTATGAATTACTAAATTGACTAAGTTTCCAGATGTCATAACATCAAGTGGATAATCTATATCTTCTTTTGGTTTTTCAATTTTTAGCCTTGTTTTATGCCAAGGAGTTACTATTCCAATGTTTTTGCAATCTGTTTCTTCTATTTTTTCTTTCATCTTCTTTAAGACACCATCGCTAAAATGAGTATCTTGATCCATTGTTAGCAACCAGTCGATATTTTCTTTTCTGGCTAATTCAGCTGCTTTATTTAATGGTGCGGCAATACCTAAATTTTCATTATTGAAAATGTATTTAATTTTTTTGTTTTTTGGAAGTCTCTTATCATTTCTTTCTTTTGAATTATCCATTACATATAAAATATCTAAATCATCAATATAAGAAGGGATATTTTCTAAATCTTCATCTGTTGGTTCATATAAGACTACTGCTCCTGCTAACTTCATTATAGTTCCTCCGCAAATCCTTTTTCCAATTTATTAAATACTTTTATTCCTATAAATAAAACTAATAAAGAAAGTATTGCAACATAACCTAACATTAAAAAGTCTGGAGGAGTTTGATAATAGAAAATATTTCTATAGCTAGATATTATTGTAGCTAAAGGATTAAGTTGCATTATCATACTCAATTTTTGTGGAAACATATCTAAAGAATACAAAACTGGGGTTGCATAAAATAAAAGTGAAACAAAGAAATTAATTATGTATTCTGCATCTCTTACATAGACATCAATACTTGACGTGATTAATATAATTCCAAGTTGTAAAAAATACTGAATTAAAATAATTAATGGTAAGAAAATAATATTTATACTAAATCCTATACCACTAAATAATAGGAAAATAAATATAATTATACACGAAATTAAAAAGTTTACTAACCCACTTGTTACTATTGAAATTGGCAAAATAGAACGAGGAAAATAGACTTTTTTTATTATTCCACCATTTACTAGGATTGAGTTTGTACCTTGTGCTAAACTTGAGGTAAACCATGTCCAAGGAAGTACTGCCATAACTATAAATGTTGTATAGTGTGGTTGACTACTTCTTAATAAAAAAGGAAATACTATTGCATATACTAAAGTCATCAACAAAGGGTTTACAAATGACCAAAGGACACCTAAAAATGAGCCTTTATATTTACCTCTTATTTCTTTTCTAACATTACTTTTTAGCAATTGTCTATATTGATATAATTCTTTTAACATCTTAACCGCACACCTCCAAGTATTTTTCAATTACTTCTGCAGTATTTCCATCTTCTCTTACTTCTCCTTTATAAAGCCATACTGCTCTATCACATAGTTTTTTTACTGAAGGTAAACTATGACTAACAATAACTATTGTTTTTCCGCTTCTTTTTAATTCCTCTAGTTTGGCATAGCATTTATCTTGAAAATGTTGATCACCTACTGCTAAAATCTCATCAATTAACAAAATATCAGCATCAACATTTATAGCAACTGAAAAAGCAAGTCTCATATACATTCCAGAAGAATAAGTTCTTACTGGCGCTTCTATAAATTCACCAAGTTCTGAAAAATCTATTATTTCCTGAACGCGTGCATCTATTTCCTTCGCAGTAAGGCCAAAAATTGAAGCATTAAAATAAATGTTTTCTCTACCAGTAAAGTCTTGATGGAAACCTGCTCCTAATTCAAGAAGTGATGTTAATTTTCCATTAGTTGTTATAGTTCCTTTAGTTGGATAAATTATCTTTGTCATTAATTTTAGAAGTGTTGACTTACCACTACCATTTACCCCAATTAAAGCAACTGTTTCACCTTGTTTTATTTTTAAATCAATTCCTTTTAATACTTCATGATAACCTACTTTAGTATTTTTCCAAAATATTAGTCTTTCTTTTAAAGTAAATGGTTTATCATATACTAGCTTAAAACGCTTATAAACGTCATTTACTATTATTGAATATTCATTTTCATTTTTTTTCATAACTCCTCCTAAGCTGTTAATATTATATCATATATTTATTATTACTTAAACTTCCTTAAAGGTTTAGTTATTTTCCAGCTTTTACTGTTAAGTATTTTTTCTAATTCTTGATTAAGATTATTTTTCTCATTTGTTAAAGTAATTTTTTCGATACTTAAATATTCTATTAGATCATTTTTTTCAACATTGTCCAAAGGAAAAAGTTCTACTTCTAATTTAAATTTTTGATTATTTTTAAATTTTCCATCTAATTTTATAATACCTGAATTAGAATAAAAAATCTTTCTTTCTTTATAATCAATTGAGTTAAAATAAGTAATATTTTCTATTTCTAGTCCTTCTATTTTTAAATTTTTATATTCAACTACAGGTACATCAGTTATCTCAATTTCTATAACATTTGTATCAGTTAAAACCTTTGAAGTAATAGAATATTTATTTGACTTAATTCTATATTCAGGCTGATCATCAAAAAGTGGATTAAATTCTAAATCATTTCCATAATATATTCTTGCATGAGTGATATTTTGTTTAGAATTATGTTTTTTATTTGTAAACCATTGATTATCCCAAACACTTAGATTAATAAAATCAATTTTTAAATCATTTTTCCAAACACAATACATAAAACTAAGTTGATCTCTTTTACTATAATTACATACCATTTCAAACCAATCTTGCATAGTTTTTCTTACAATTCTATCATTGTGTTTTTTTATAAATACAGTCATTTCACAAAGCCCATTTTGTTTAGGATAATTTTCCTTTTTAAGAAATTCTACGTGTTTTAAAATTATATCTTTTTTGTCTTTTCTTGTTCTAATACATTCATTTGCTTCATCATAAATGCAGTTTCTTAAATAATGCTTAAAACTTGCAAAACTATTTTCTTTTAAATAAGTATTTACAAATTCCTTAATACTTTTTTTCCAAATTACAGATGCATCTTGCCACACAGAAATTTCATAATTTTCATTAATAAGTGGATGCCCTAACATTTTTATTTTTCTTGAAAGTCGTTGATTATCTAAAGTATTATCCTCTATATAAATAACGTTCCAAGTATTAGATTTTAAATCTTTGTTATTGGTAAATAAATAATAGTCTACACCACTTTCCTTGTTCTCAATTTCATGAATGTTATCATAACTACCTGTAATACATGTGTAGACACATAATTTTTTCATAAACTACTCCTTAAAATTAGTATTAAAAATAAGTATTAATATTTATCTTTATAATTTTAATATAGCATTATTAAGTTTCTAAATCAATAAAAACAGTAGTGTTAGTACTGTTTCAATATTAGATAAAAGTCGTAAACACAGCGACTAGCGCCATTATGTTTGCAATAAGTGCAAAGGATACAATATTATGATTAATATTATCTTCTTTAGCATTATTCGTAAAAAGTAATGCTATAGGTAATAACAATGGAATAAAATATCTTCCTTGTATGCCATCAATAACTTGTGCTCCAACGCTTGTCCATTGCATATAAAGACTTGTAAACATTAATCCTATTGTTCCTAAAATTAATATAAATGTAAAGCACTTTTCTATTATATTAAAAATATCCTTACTATCTTTTTCTTTTAGTTTTTTACCTATTAAGCTAGCTAAAATTCCTAAAGATAATACAACTATAACATATGAAGTAGATACTACGAATGCTCCTAATGAGTGTCCTACCATCTGTTCTAAATAATGCATTAAGTATGCATCTAGAGTTGTTGTAAGTATTATTAAATATCTTATTGGATTACTTAAAATATATTTTAATTGCTCTTTCGAATTTGATCTTTCAGAGAATGCTATTAAATATTCTGAGGAAATTTTCAGCCAAATTAAATTTATGATGACTACAAAAAGAGTAAGTAATGAACAATAAATATATTTTTCTTTTTTACTTCTAAAACATTCATCTGGAATTAAGAAAATTAGAAAACATAAAGGTAAATACACAATTTTACATAAAGATAATATAGTAGTTAAAATTGCTAAAACAATTAGGTGTTTAGTATTTAGCTTTTCTTTTCCATCTTTTCTAGTCCATAATATAAATGACACTAAGGCTATTGCCGATGAGATTGTTAGAGCATCTGGAGAAAGAGAGGCAGCTTCTTGCATTGTTATTGGCAAAAGTGCTATAAAGAATAAAAGCATTTTTTTACTTGGAATAAATTTAATAGATAAATATAAAAGTAGTACAAATAATGCATAATTTAAAATTTTTCCTAATGTTATTTGGAGAAATATTGGTAATCCTAATAAAGCTCCAATTCCAACACCTATTGCTTGTGGAATATAGCATACGAATGCATATAAAGCTTTGTTTGCAAAAGTTAAAAAATCTTTTTCTTTGTTTAATTTTATATCTTTATTCTTTATTACATCATTATATTTTTTAGCCTTATATACTTTTTTTATGTTTGTTGGCATTTCACGCCCTACAGATTTTCCTTTTTGAATAGAAGTTATATGAAACTGCGAAACTTCTAAACTTCTTAAGTAATCTGGTGTATCATCTGGAAGTTGAGATGGTGGAAATCCTAATATATAAAATCCTCCAAGAATTATAGCAAAAATTAAATATATCTTATGTAATGGTAAATTGTTTTTAAAACATTTTTTAAGTAAAAAGAACATTCCTATCTCTGTTAATATAACTATAAAAGCTAGTATAATTAGAAATTTAATACCATGAGCGGCACTTTTTTGAGCTACATAAGTTATGCTAAAAATTGATAAGCATAAATATATTAAGTAAAATTGTTTTTCTTTTATACTAAGTTTTTTAATATAATTGATAAATCTTTTCATTTTATCACCCTTTCTTTTCTATTTTAACTTAAATCCTTTATTTTTAAAAGTTTTTTATAAATTGTTCGGTTTTATTTAAAACAAATTTCGTAATTTTTAATTTTTTTATAAGCTTTGTAAAGATTTGTCTAAAAAATTCTATTAAACCGCTAATTATAAATAATATGATCGAATAAATAATAAATTTAAATAATAGTAATAAAGTGTCATTATAATTAACAGAGGGAATAATTGTTTTGTATAAAAAATTTACAACAACAGGATTTTCGTGAACCAAATAAATTCCTAAAGTTAATGAACTTATTCTATTTATAATTTTTGATTTAAAATTTAATGTTCCAAAAAGTAGAAAATAGCAAATAGTCGATAAAATAATGAAAGGATTTGCAAAACTATCTCTACTGTAAGAAATAGTTTGATATATATCATTGATAATAGCACCATTATAGTTTTTCAAAGAATATCCAAATTGTAATATTAAATAATTTATTATCATAAAGCTAAAAAATAAACTTACATAAATTAATCTATTTTTATTAATAGAATTATTTTTGAAATGATAACTTTTCTCTATAGGATATTTACCTAAATATGCACCAATTAAATACATAAAAATAAATTGTATTAGGCTTCTTCCATCATTAGCTATAGCTCCATTTCTAGTTATATATGGAATAATAGAAAATATAATAAAGAAGATTATTAATACTTTTTTATGTTCTTCTTTAGTAGAGTTATTTATATATTTATTAATGATTTGGCTACAAATCATTAATAATACATGACCTGTTATGTACCAATATCCTCCAATATTTAAAACAGATGTTACTCTTAAAATGGTAAGTTTATCATAACTATGATTCCATATGGATAGTCCTATAATCATAAAAATAACATTATAGAACCATGTATGCCCTATTAAACCAAATATTTTTTTAGCTTTATTTTTCTTATTATACTGAAAATAACCACTTAGCAACATAAAGCTATTAGTATGGACCATTAATAGTAGATATAAAATTAATGAACCTTGTTTTAATAAGCCTGTAGAATTATTTAAAATTTCAGTATGCAACAATATATGCCATAACACAATAAAAAACATTGATGTAATTCTCATTAGCTCATAATTTGATTGCCTAACTTTGTCTAACATTTGTACCTCACCCTTATATTATATATAACATAGTTGTTAAAAAAAAAGAATATTAAATATATTTTTTTAATATTCTTGTAATTTTTTTATAACCTTTTTCTGATAAATGAAGGCCATCTTTAGTATAATCTATTTTTAAATTTCCTTCTTCATCTAGAAGTTTGTCATAAATATTAATGTAGTATATATCGTTCTCTTTACAATAATTTTCTATTAAATTATTTACTTTTTTTATTTTTTCGTTAGTTCTTATTCCCACTACTTCATGTTTTATTTTATCGTTATTGGAATTGTTAATGGGATAAATTGACTCTATAAATATTTGAGAGTCTTTTCTATATTTTTTAAATCCCTCAATAATATCTTTTATATAACCCATTATTTCCTGTTCATCTCTTTTTAATTCTATATCATTAGTACCTATTAATAAGAATACTTTAGAAGGATTATAACGATATGCTTTTTCTTGTAGTTCTTTTCTTAATTGTTCAGATGAATACCCACTAAATCCACTATTCACCATATAAACTGTATTACTATAATATTTATCTAATTCATATTGGGCAGTTATAGAATCTCCTAAAAATAATATATTTTCTGGAATCTTATTCTCATTTTGATTATTTGTTACTAAAGTTATGTTGTAAGATATGAAAATGCAAATTATAACCAAAATAATTAAAAAATAATTAAATATTCTTTCTTTCATTTAATCACCTTATCAATTATATCATAGTTTAAATAAGAAAAAGATTCTATTTTTAGAACCTTAATCTTTATATGCCTCTTTATATTCTCCAGATAAAATGTTATTAATCCATTCAGTATTATTCAAATACCAATCAACTGTTTCTTTGATTCCATCTTCAAAGTTATAAGTACGATCCCAACCTAGTTCATTTTCTGATTTAGTAGAATCAATTGCATATCTTAAATCATGACCTTTTCTATCTTCAACAAAAGTTATTAAATCTTCACTTTTACCTAGTTGTTTTAAAATTGTTTTAACAACTGTTAAATTGGTTCTTTCAGAGTGTCCACCTAAATTATAAACTTCTCCTACTTTTCCATTTCTAACTATTAAATCTACTCCTACATTATGATCATAGACATGAATCCAATCTCTTACATTTTCACCTGTTCCATAAACTGGTATATTTTCATTTCTTAATGCTTTAGAAATAATAACAGGGATTAGTTTTTCAGGAAATTGATAAGGACCATAATTATTTGAACAACGTGAAATTGTTGTTGGAAGTCCAAAAGTTCTATGATATGCTCCTACTAATAAATCAGCACCAGCCTTTGATGATGAGTATGGACTAGATGTATGAATTGGAGTATTTTCTGTAAATTTTAAATCAGGCCTATCTAGTGGTAGATCTCCATATACTTCATCTGTTGATACTTGATGGTATCTTTTAACATTGTATTTTAATGATGCATCCATTAACACTTGAGTTCCAATAATGTTTGTTGTTAAGAAAATTCCTGGATTTTTTATTGAATTATCAACATGAGACTCTGCGGCAAAGTTAATAACAACATCAAAGTTTTCACTTTTAAATAAAGAATCAATAAATTCTCTATCTGTGATATCACCTTTAACAAACTTAAAATTTTCTTTTGATTCTAATGATTTTATATTATTGTAATTTCCAGCATAAGTTAATGCATCTAAACATACAAAATAATCTTCAGGATATTTATTTACTACATAATGGCAGTAATTACTACCAATAAAACCGGCTCCGCCAGTTACTAAAAATTTCATATTTACCTCCTAATATTTTTTATTTTTCTTTAATTCTTTACAATATCTATCTGTTGCATCTTGCCATGATGGTAACATTTCAAATCCATTTTCAATAAGCTTAGACTTATCTAATTTTGAGTTTCTAGGACGATATGCTTGTTTTGTGTTAGTTATTTCTAAATACTCTTCAGTAGAGACTCCATTAACTGTTGTCTTTTTATTATTACTTTCAAAAATGTATTTAGCAAAATCAGCCCAAGAACAATATCCATCATTGTTTATATGATATGTTCCATACTTATTAGTTTGTGACATTTCAACTAAAAGTTTTGATAAATCAACTGTGTAAGTTGGACTTCCTATTTGGTCATTTACAACATTTAGGCTTTCATGATTTTCCGATAGTTTTAACATGGTTTTAATAAAGTTATTTCCATTAATTCCAAATACCCATGAAATTCTTGCAATAAAGTGGTTTGGATTTTTCTTAACTTCCTCTTCGCCTAAGTATTTTGTCTTTCCATATACACTTTGTGGATTTGGTAAATCATTTTCAGTATATAATCCTTCTTTTGTTCCATCGAATACATAGTCAGTTGAAATATAAATTATTTTCGCACCTACTTCTATTGATGCTTCTGTTAGATTTTTAGTACCTTCAACATTAACTTTTGTACATGCATCTATTTCGTCTTCTGCTTTATCAACTGCAGTCCATGCTGCACAATGGAAGATTACATCTGGTTTGTAAGATTTTATAATTTTATCTACTTGTTCTTTGTTAGTTATATCCATCTCTGTACGATCTAGAGCAAGTACTTCAGTTTCTCCTCGCTCATTTAGTTCTTTAACTATATCATATCCTAATTGTCCATTGTAACCTGTTACTAAATATCTAATAGGCTCTCTTCTAAAATCTACATCACATTCTTTTAATGTAATTCTATCTTTATCTTTTGCAGATAAAACTGGTTCTTTAATATCGTACTTTGCAAAGATTTCATCCCAATTAATTCCAAGTTCAGGATCATTCCAAAGAATTCCCCCCTCCATTCTTGGCATATATTTATTATCTACATAATATTCAAATAAAGTATCATCTTTTAGAGCAACAAAGCCATGAGCAAAACCACGTGGAACAAAAAGCATTCTTCCATTTTCTGGAGTTAATTCGACACTTGTCCATTTTCCATAGCTTTCTGAATCTTTTCTCATGTCAACTACTACATCCAAAACTGCTCCTCTATGGCATCTTACTACTTTTGCTTGAGCATAAGGATTTTTTTGGAAATGTAGTCCTCTTACAATGCCCTTTCCACTTTTAGAATTGCTTACTTGATATATTCCTTTAAAGCCTAAACTTTCTAAATCTTCTTTAGTAACTGATTCAAAATATCCTCTTTCATCACCAAATCTTTGTGGTTCAAGGATATAACAATCTTTTAATTCTGTTTCTATTTTATTCATTTAAACTCCTTATTTTGTTTCATCTATTAATTTTTGTAAATATTTTCCATAATTGTTTTTTCTTAATAAAGTAGCTCTTTCTTGTAACTTTTCTTTATCAATCCATCCACGATAATATGCAATTTGTTCAGGACAACAAATGATTTTATCTTTATTGTTTTCGATTGTTCTAATCATATTTGCAGCATCTAATTCACTATCAAAAGTTCCAGTATCAAACCATGTAAATCCTTCTTCTAATATTTCTGCCTTTAAATTTCCTTGCATTCTATATATATCATTTAATGTAGTTATTTCTAACTCTCCTCTTTGTGAAGGCTTAATAGTTTTTGCAAATTCTGAGACACCTTTTGGATAAAAGTATAAGCCTGTAATTGCATAATTAGATTTTGGATTTTCAGGTTTTTCTTCTACACTCAGTACATTATTATTCTCATCTAACTCCATAATACCAAAACGTTCTGGGTCTCTTACTTGATTTCCAAAAATAGTTGCTTTTCCATTAATAGCATTTTCTTTTGCATTTTCCAAAACACTATTAAATCCATTTCCATAGAAAATATTATCTCCCAAAATCATTGCACAAGCTTCATCGCCTATGAATTCCTCTCCGATAATAAATGCTTGGGCAAGTCCATCTGGTGATGGTTGCTCTTTGTAAGTTAAGTTTATTCCAAACTCACTTCCATCTTTTAATAATTTTTTAAATTGCGCCTGATCTTCTGGGGTTGTGATAACCAAAATATCTTTAATTCCTGCTAACATTAAAGTTGCAAGAGGATAAAAAATCATTGGCTTATCATAAATTGGCATTAATTGTTTACTGATACCTTCAGTAATTGGATAAAGTCTTGTTCCACTTCCTCCAGCTAAAATAATTCCTTTCATAATTACCTCCTAATTGTAATTACCTTTCAAAGATGGCTCTTATATACAATGTTAATACATAAAATTTGTCTGTAATATGAAGTAGAGCCATTTGAAATGGGTTCGCATGTAGATATTTTTTACAATAATATCTTTGAGAAGTTTTTAATATGCGATGTTTTCCGATTTTTTTGATACTTTTATCAATAGACACTGAATGATCATGAATAATATGAACGTTATTATCAATTACTTCTTTTTTATTTTTGTTTTTAACTTTTTTTGAGAATATTTGTTCTTCGTAATATAAGAAAGTTGTCTCATCAAAGAAATCAACACTTTCTAAAAAAGTACTTTCAACCATAAAGAAGCAACCTGAAACAACATCAACTTCTGATAAATCACTATTAAAATGTTCGTCCTTATATAAAAGTTTTTTCTTTTTAAAGTATCTACTGATAAGTGGAAGATTGAATAGTATTTCCAAATTAGTGCTTGGGAGGCGCCACCCTCTATTTAATACACCATGTTCATTAATTGTTGGTCCTACTACCACTACATCTTCTTTAATATCTGATGAAAGTTGTTCTAAGTCTTCCTCACCTTTAATGATGACATCTGAGTTGGAAAAAATTATATTACATTTTCCTACTTTTTTAATTAAGCATTTAGCACCTACATTTAACCCTGAAGAGAAATGTCTACTACTATTTTTAATTATAGTGATTCGGTTACTTTCAAACTCTTTCAATTTATCAAAAGAATTGTCAGTAGAATTGTTATCTACTACAACTATATGTTTTAAGCATTTATAATCTTTTATGTTATTTAAAAGTCTTTTTGTTGTCTTATAATCATTATAATTTATTATAACAATTCCTATTTTCTTTTGCATCTTCTTCCTCGCTTTCATCAATATTATTATAAAACACTTTAAAAATTTATACAACTTTCTCTAAAATAGATGTAAAGAAAAAACTTCATAATTAAATGAAGCTTTTATAGTTTTAAAATTAAAGATATAACAATTATGTTTACAGAAGGAGCAATTATAATATGACCACTAAATAGCGATAGTGTTAAAATTAATAAAAATGATGTATATAGCATTATTTGATTAAAATCAGTTTTTTTCTTTTTATTTAATGTTTTAATAACAACTATTCCATATATTATAAAGAAAATGATAAATCCTATAATTCCATGATGATAGAAAACATCAAAGTAATCCATTTCGATTAATTTAGTTTCTTCTCCTTGATTTAAATAACCTCTTCCAAATACTTTTTGATAAGTACTCGAGTTCTTAAATAAATAATTTTCATCACTTAGAAAAGTTAGGCGCTGACTAAAAATAAAATGATCTACTAAATTAAATTCTGTAAACACTTCACTAATGCTTTCTACACCGAGAAAATCCATATGAGTTTTGATATTTTTATAGAAATTAGTTCTAGGAAGTAATAATAAAATACTTGTAAAAATGACTATAAAAGTGATTATAAAAGCTGATAATATTCGATAATTTTTTTTCTTTATAGCATTAATTATAATAAATCCAAAGATAAACCCTATTGTTATTCCTAAAGAAAGAAGAGGTGTCTTAGTTCCCATATTTAAAATAGTTATTAAATAAATAATAAAAAATAAACTTTGTAGAAATAAATGTTTTTTTTCTTTTAATTTTATAAAAATTATTGGCGTTAATAATGATATTATTCCACTAATTTCGTTAGCAGAATTAAAAAATCCAAGTGAACCTTTTTTTGTTACTTCATAAGTTTTATATCCTACATCTAAAAATGTAGGAATAAAAATCATTAATATATAAATAATTAGTGTTTTATATAATGTATTAATATTTATGTTTATATAATCTTTTAGACAATATAATGAATAAAGCAAAATTGGAAAATATATTATTTTAAATAAACCCTGTATTTCATAAAATAAGCCCACTCCGTCTTTATAAATTATAATTCCTAATAAATAAAATATTGAATATAATGCTAAAGCTAAATAAACAAATAAAGCATTTTTCTTTTTAAATATAAATACAGTTATTAACATTACAAAAGCTAAGAAAACTGTCCTTATAATAATTCCTAGTGTTAAATTAACATTATTATGAACAAGTATTCCTGTTAATAAATCTATAAAAGGTTGCATTAATATAAATACTTCAATTATCTTTGATAAATTCTTCTTTATTTTATTTTCCATGTTATCACCTATATTTATTATATCATCATTAAAAATAAATAAGTAGTCAAATGACTACTTATTCTACTACTTGAATACTTATAGTATCACAATAATTTTTCCAAGCATTAAATAGTGCTGCTCCATTGCATACTGTTCCTGGAGCTGTATCTCCATTAGAACATGCATGAACTTTGCTAAAACTAAATTTATGATTTGGGTTTAATGATTTAATCATGGTAATAGTCTCTGCTCCTGAATGACCTGCTTGAATAATTAAATTACTTCCTTTTGATTTATCACAACTTGGAGTTACTGGTTGATTGCCTCCTCCACTGTTACCACTATTAGAATTTCCAGAAGAGCCACTGTTAGAACCTGATGGTTTGTTTTTAGGTTTTCCACTACTTATTGTGATAGTAATAGTAGTTTTACTTGATACTTCTGATCCACTACTAATTGATTGTGAAATTGCCTTTCCTTCAGGTACATCATTACTTGATTTATATACAAAATTATAGTTAAGATTTAATTTATCTAATTTAGATGAAATTTCTTTTTTAGTTAATCCTTTTAAATTAGGAACTTCAATTTTCTTTCCATCGGATATCTTAATTATTATTGTATCATTATTTTTAATGACATCACCTTTTTTATATGAATAAGAAATTATTTCTCCAATTGGAACTGTATCACTAAATTCATGCTGTTCTTCATATTTTATGTTATATTTACTAGCCCATTCTAGGAAGTCACTTAATTTATCAAATTTTTTCATCTTTAATTGACCTTTTGAAAGAATGATTTCAACAGTAGTTCCTTGTTTAATTATTTCATCTTTTTTGAAACTTGCTTCAATTATATTGTTTTCTTTAACATTATCATCATATCTATCTTTAAATTTCAATTTTAATTTATTTTTAATAATCCAATCTGTTATTTCTTTAGTAGACATTTTTGTAAGATCTGGAACTTTTACCTTAGGTCCTTTACTGATTACAACTTTAACTTTCTCATCATCGACTTTAATTACTGTTCCAGGTTTTTGTTCTTGACTGATAGCATAGTTTGCTTTTATACTTTCATGAAAGTCTTCACTAAATTCGTATCTTAAGCCATGTCGTTTTAAATAGAATTCAACTCTTAATTTACTCATTTTAGTAAAATCAATTAATTTTACTTCTTCATAATCCCTTTTTTCTCCTAGAGAAAAAGTTAGTTTTAATTCATCATTTCTTTTTATTGTTCCATTTATATTTTGTTCAATCACTGTATTTTCAGGAGCTGAATCTGTCTTAAATTCAAATTTAACATTTGATAAGTGATTTTCTTCTATATAATCAAGAACATCTTCACTATTCCATGTTACCATACTAGGAATAATTATTTCTTTATAAGGATTAGGTCCTTCACTAATAGAAACAATTAATTTTTTTACTTTATCTAAAGCAGTTCCTTCTTTATAATTTTGACTTATTACATGGTATTCAGGAACAATATCACTATATTCATATATTTGTTCTACTTCAATTTTATTATCTGTTCCCCATTCCATTACATAAGTTAAATCTTTAGAAGAGAAATTTGTTACAGTATTTGAATTAACAAAATCAATTATATTAAGTGTATTAACTATTCCATAAGTAAAAAATGTAATTAGTAAAAGATTGCTGCAAATTATCAATTTAGCATTATTCTTTTTATTAGTTATAAGAGTAGTACCATAAACAATAGTAAATAAAACTAACAAAATACCACTTATCATATTAGTTAATCTTAGTTCTATTTCCCCTTTAAATATTAAAATAAGAAAATATGCAAGACTTACTATGATTGTGATTATTGTTAAAGCATCAACTATCGGATTATTCTTATTTTTTACTTTTAAATCTTTTTTGTCTAATTTTTCTTCCATTTTTTGTTCTTGTTTTTTCATAGATTCACCATCCTTATTATATAAGTGAAATAATTAAGGAAAAGGAAGCTTCCTTTCTATTTTGTTATATTAAGTTCTATTCTGCTTCCCTTTTCTTTGTTTAATTTAAATGAGTAATTTTTACCATTTATAGTTTTCTTTACGTTATCTAAGCTTCTTCCTAGCATTTCTGTAAATTGATAAACATCATTAATATTAGCCTTAGTAGATATATAGATTATGTAATTTCCAACTGGTAAATCTGATATATCAATATTTGTATCATACCACGCTCTTGTTTTATCTAGCTTATCATCTACTGGAAGTTTTACTGGATAATTTCCATCTATAATACTTCCTAAATCTTTTCGATATGTTTTAAATGTTTTAGAATCTTCAAAAATTATCTTTCTTTCTATTTTTGCATTTTTATTTAAGTCCATCCCATAAGAATAAGAATTTCCACGTAAATGTAATTTATTATCATTTGTAAATTCTATTGTATAAAATTGATCATATTGATTATAAGTATATGAACTTGTTTTTTCAATTAGTACCTCTTCTCTTACTTTCAATTCAATATATGTATTTTTTGTAGAATAATTATTATTTATAATGGCATTTTGATTTTTTGATTTAACATATGTTGCTTGTGGACTGTATGTTTTATTTACAATTAGCGATTCTGAATAATAATCTTTAGTTGATGCAGAAATATACATTTTATAATCACCTAAAGATAAGTTATCAACATCTAACTCAAAATTAAACCATGAGTAAGTATAGTCTTTTCCATCTGGTGAATAAACTTTTGTAGGAATGTCTTTTTCATTTGTAATTCTTGTTGCTGGAAATTCTTTTTCTTCATTTGTTGAAGTATTAACTAAATTTACTTTATAGACAATATTGGTATCTAAATTATTATTAATTCCAAGTATTGTTTGATAACCTTGAATAATAATTTTTCCATTTGAAACATTTAGGTGTCTTATGAAGAAATATCCATCTTTTTTATCTAATGCTTTTTCAACAACCTCAACTTTTATTGTTAATGTAGTTGTATTATCTGCAGAATCTTTTACTTGGTAGGTTACTTCATAAGTTCCTTTTTTAGAAGTATCAACAGTATTTTTTATTACTGTAATTTTAGATGTTAAATTACCATCTTCTTTGTCTTCTGCAGTAACTCCATCTTTAGCATTAAACTTTTCGTTTATTGCTATAGTTTTATTGCTTGCTATTATAACTGGATTTTCATCTTTTACTACTTTAACTTTAATAGTTTTTTCAACAGTTTGATTATAACTATCTGTTACTGAATAAGTTATTTCATATTCACCAATTGCATTTACATTTACATTATTTTTTATTTTTTTAACTTTACTAGTTATATCTCCATCTTCTATGTCCGTAGCTTTATAATTTTCTTTTAATTCATGATTAACAGTTACTTCTAAATCAGATGCCTCAATTACTGGAAGATTATTTTTAGTTACTTTAATAGTTATTTCTTTTGTTGTAGTAGAATTGCTAGAGTCTGTTACTGAATAAGTTATTTTGTACTCACCAACAACATCTTTATTTACTGTACCAGATACTTTAATCTTACTTGTTAAATCTCCATCTTCTGCATCATGAGCAGTTATACCATCTAAAAGATTAATGTTAGTTCCTTGAACTATTGATTTATTGTTTGCAGTTATAGTTGGTGCATTATTTTGATTAATGCTACCAGTAACTTTGATTTGAACATTAGGAGCTTCGGCTAAAGTCCAACCATATCTTTCATTAGTATTTGCAAGATCAACTGGAACTTTATACCATTTTTTCCCATCTACTACTAATTCCTCAAGTACTGGAAAATAAACATCATCGTAGAAACCACTTATTAACGTTGCTTTTGTATCTTCTGGTTTTGAGTTTACCCATGTATATTGATTTCCGCTTAATGAGATGTAACTTCTTCCATAAGCCTTATTCACTATTTGAATGGCACTAGCATCTACCCAGTGTTTTTGACCTCTCATATGATCAGATGAAACTTGATAAGATTTAACCTTTTTATTTTCATCATATGCAATATTATAAATCATTACATATCTATCTTCTTCTAATGATAAACCAATCCAATTATCTAGAGTTGGTTCATAATGATATCCTGCCTTTTTTATAGAAATACCAACTTTAGGTTGAAATTCAGCATTATCTTTTGAATCTCTTCCTACTAATAAGTCATAGCTATATTTACTATCTTTATATTCAGTAACTGAGTTTGGAGAGATATAGCCATTTTTTCCTTGATTTATCTTTCTTACATAACATGCAGGTACATATACTATTTTATTCCAATTATAATCTCCATCTTTTTTGTCATAATTATCATTTAAATTAACATCTGGCATTACTCCATACCATTTATTATTTCCATTAACTGTTGTACCTGTTACTTCTGAAACAATTAGAACAGCATCCTCAGGTTCAGGATACTTATATACTTTTTTAGCTGATGTTGATGGACTTGAATAAGTTTGAGTTGCCCACTCTGTAATAACACCTAATTGATAATAGTTATAATCTTGCAAACCTTTTGATCTATCAAAATCATAATAATTAGAAGCCATTTTTTCACTCCAATAAGGATCAGAGGCATATCTTACATTCATTCCTATAAACTTATCTCCAAATTGAGGGCCAAAATATCTACCATCCTCTGCATAAGCATATCCTTTATTTGTAATCCATTTATCTGCATAAGATAGTATACTAGTTTCAAATGATGCATACCACCCTGCAGAAATTCCTGGATTTTGGTCATAGGCATTTAGACCAAATCCATTGTTTTTCCAAAGTACTATAGAGCTTGTTCCATTTCCTGTTTCATTTCTACTTAAACTTAAGGAAAGTAATGCATTTGCTCCATATTTTTCTTGTGCATGGTAGAAGAAAGTTCCCTTTCCATATAATTTTGATGCACCTGCTTCTGCTTTAGTTCCGTATGCATCATAGCGATATCCCATATTATTTCTAATGTACTCATCTAAATTAATACTTGAATAAGTTGTCTTTGAATGATTAGATAAATACATATAATAATTATAATATTTGTTATCTTTATTTACTGAATTAGAATAACTATTATTTCTATAATCTTTTATTAGTTTAGTTAAATCATTATAAAAGTAATGACCATCATAACTATAATATGTTCCAGGAGATAGCATAGTTGGTTTTGGTCCAATTGTTCTTCCGCTTCCTCCACTATAATCATTTTGAATTTTACTTACATAATTATGTCTTATTGAATCATTAGATACCGTATAACTACTTTTTGATTTTATCCAAGTAATTGGAACTAACTCATAAGTATCTTGGTGTATCCAACCTGTATAATTAGCTATTCGCACTTTAGCCACCCATACTATACTTCCATTTTCATTATAATATGAAGAGCCAATAAATCCAGCATCAACTCCACCATAAGTAGATGTTGTATTCATATAAGTATAACCATTTGTTTTAAACTCAGCTGCACTTACAGTATTATGAAAAGTAATGTAGTTTACATTTGTATTAATACTTAAATCAGCAAGAGCGACATTGGCATCAATTATTTTAGCTTTACCATTTACTCTTGTCATAATCGCTAGATCGTCTGCCCCATTATTTTGCATGAAGGATTTGGCTTCCTCATATGTGTTGTTACAACTTACAGGAACTATTTGTCCATCTGAATGAAAGCCTGCTACTTCAAAGTTTCCACAAAGATTTCTATTTTCATAATTAGATTTATCAAAAGCTTTTACTTCTTTAATATTTATTAAAAAGAAAGCAAATATCATAAAAAAACAAATTAAATATTTTCTTTTCATTTAATCACCATCTTTTATAGTTATTATTTCTATTATATTATAGCAATTTATGAAAGAGCTTTTAATTACTTTTCTGAATTAAGTTAAATATTTGACAATATTTGACAAAGATTTTAAATTCATTTTTTTATACTTTTGGGTGTGGTTGATAATTATTATTATATTCGTTATAATTTATTATAGAACTTTGTGCTTAGGAGGCATTCTATGACAGATAAAAACATTATTACAGAAGGAAGGCCTAAATTTTGGCCAATTTATTTATTTTTTTTGATTATTACGTTAGTTACTAGTGCATTTTCTATATATGAATTATTTTTGCTTAGTTCTATTGAAGATGGTATTCGTTACTTTGTTATTATTCTATTTATTTTTATAGATTTATTTATGATTTTAAAAATAAAGAAGCTTATAAGTAATAAAAAAAGAAAAGTTAAAAAGAAAAGTAAGCATATTGGAATCTTAATATTTATGATTATATATTCTTTGGTTTGTAGTGCTATAGGTGGAGCAATTTATTATGTTTATGGAGAAGTAAGTAGCCTAAATAAAGTATTTGTTACCTACACTTCTGACTTAATTGTTGCGGCTGGCTCTGAAGTTAAGGATATAAAAGATGTAAAAAATTTAAAAATAGCTATGCTAGAAGATGAAAAATCAGTAGAGGGAAATATTATTCCTAAAGAAATTATTAAAGAACATAACTTAGAAGATGATAATGAAATTGTTGATTATACAGATTATACTTCTATGGTGGTAGATTTATATGCAGGTGAAGTAGATGCTTGTTTTGTATCTGGGAATTATATAACTTTATTTTCATCAATTAGTGAATATGAACATATTGGAACCGATACAAAGGTTATAATAAGTAAGAGTAAAAAGATGAAAAAGTCAGCTTCATCTGAATCAGAACTTGCTTCTAGTGGAAAAAATATTACAGAGCCTTTTACTATCCTTTTAATGGGAATTGATTCGACTGATGAGGTACTTGCTAAAAATGCTGTTGCTAATGGAGATACATTAATACTTATTACATTTAATCCTAAGACTTTAAATGCTACTATGTTATCAATTCCAAGAGATAGTTATGTACCTATTGCATGTTGGAAAGATAAAGCAGAAAACAAAATAACTCATGCTGCAGCTTATGGTAATGATTGTATGATAAATACTATAGAAAGCTATTTTGATGTAAATATAGATTACTATGCTAAAATCAATTTTAAGGGGCTTGTAAAACTTGTTGATGCTGTTGGTGGAGTTGAAATTGATGTAGAAAAGAGATTATGCACTGATGACTCTGGAAGAATGAAAGAAATTTGTATCGACCCAGGAAAACAAGTTTTAAATGGTGAACAAGCTCTAGTTTATGCAAGAAATAGAAAGCAACTTGCAAATGGTGATTTTGGTAGAAATTATCATCAACAAATATTAGTAATGGCACTAATGAATAAAGTAAAAGAAATTAAAGATGTTAATAAATTTTTAGAAATTTTAAATACAATTTCAAATAGTATGGATACTAACTTTACTACAAAACAAATATTATCTTTTTATAATGTCGCTAAAGATATTATTTTAAAAAGCTTAAGTACTGAAGAAGCAAACTTAGTTAATATAGAAAGGCTATATCTTCAAGGAAGTAGTCAAATGATTTATGATGAAAGATCAAGATTAGTTTTATATAATTATGTTCCTAATCAAAATAGTCGTAAAGATATAATTCAAGCAATGAAACAAAATCTAGAGTTAATTAAAACTGAACCTATCAAAGAATTTAGTTTTTCAATTAATAAGGTATATGAAAAAGAAGTTATTGGATATGGTCCTTATAAGAGTGGTAATGGTTATACTCTACTCCCTGATTTTACAGGAGATTCTGAAGCTACTGCAACTGCAACTTGTACGAGACTTGGTATTAGATGTTCGTTTGTTGGAACTGGTGGTTATGTAATAAACCAAAGTATTCCAGCTGGTAAAAGAATTGATAAAATAAGTGGAGGTTTGAGTTTAACTCTTTCCCAAAATAGTAAAGATAAAGATAAGAATCAAACAAATGATAAAACAACAACAGATAAAGATAAAAAACCTTCTACAACACCTGATAATGATCTAACAGATAAAGAAGATGATAAAGAATCTGAAGATAAACCTTCTGTAGATGTTGATACCGATGAGAAAGATAAAGATTCTGTTACAACTCCTGATGAATAAAAAAATATAGAGTTTAAACTCTATATTTTTTTTACTTTAATTCAACAATATATAGTATTTTATCTTCTTTTACTAAAGTTAAAGTAGCTTCTTTTTGATAATCTGAAAATTCATCTTTAGTATAGTTCCATGTTACTTTAATAACATATGCTTCTTCATCTGTTTTATCTTCTCCATAGGCATATTCTACTCTATCAATTTCTCCTAAAGTTATTTTATCAACCATAGGAAGTGATTGCTTTCTATTACCATAAATATTACTTTCTACATATTTGTAATATGTACTTTCAGCATTTTCTAAGAAGTTTGGTAGTGCTGTTTTATGTATAAAAGAAATACCTCCAATATCATTTTTTGCAATCTTATCTTCTAATGAATAAAAATCATAGATGAACATCTCACTTATTTTTTTTGCATATTTTTCATAATCAACTTCTTTTTCTTGTAAGATTTCCTTTAGTTCGTCAAACATTTTTCTATATGTTTCATTTTTATTATCTTTTAGTGAATATCCATAATCTTCTATGGTACTAATTACTTTTGCTTCTTTAACTTTTTGAACTGAAAAATATTTCTTATATATTACAAATGAAAATATTGATAAAATTATTATAAATATAATTACAATTGCAACTTTTGCTTTTTTCTTTAATTTCATTGTAGGTCTCCCTTCTTTTATTCTTCTTCCATTGAATCAGTTTTTAATAAGTTGAAGACAATTATATTATTAGATACATCTAACAAGCTTGTGGCATATTCACTTTTTTCTTTTATATATTCTTCACTTATAGCTTCATTTGTTAGAGATAAGTATTCTCCTTTTTGGCTATTATAATATACTTTATCACTTACCCAATTTCCATTAGGGAATACTACTACATTTTGACCTCTATTGTTGAAAATATCATTTCCTAATTGGTATCTGTTATAAAAACCTAGCATATTACCAAGAGTTGGTTGAACATCTATCATTCCCATTACATCAGTAACTTCAAAGTTTAGATTAGTACCTGCCATATCTTTTGACCAAATTATAAACGGTACCTTTCTTCCTAACTCATATTGATAAGAATCATAATCTATATAGTTAGGATCTCCCTCTTCTATTGCCTCATGTGTTTCCTTATTGTAATTATATAATTTATTATAGTCAGCTCTTGGTAATCTTGCATCATGGTCTCCATATAAAACAAATATTGCATTATCTAGTAATCCTTCTTTTTCTAAAGCTTCTAGGAATTCTCCTAAAGCAGCATCAGCATAATGAATTGATTTAAAATAATTACCTAATTTAGTTCCTTCCATATAGGGATGAACTACTTCTTCTTGAGTTCCATCTTCATGAGTAACTGTCTCTTTTAATGAAACATCAAATTCACCATACTTTTCAACATCTGAAAATGGAGTGTGATTAGTAAGTGTTATAAATGTACCATACCAATTTTCATGTTTTTTATTTATTTTAACTAATTTTGGTATAACTTGCTTAAAAAACTCTTTATCAGAAAGACCTAAGCCAATTGTTGTTTCTGGAGTTACTTCAAAGTCACTTTTACTAATAAATTTTTTATATCCTAAAGTATTATGCATTGCCCTTCTATTCCAAAAGTCAGCATTATTTGCATGAACGCTAAATGTGTAATAACCTTTATCAGCTAAATACTTTGGTGTAGAATTATATGTTCTATCAGAATAAGATACAAAAGCTGTGCCACTCTTAGTTGGCATTAGAGATGTATTATAAGTTAATTCTGTATCACTACTTGTTCCAACACTTACTTCTGAATAAAAGTTGGAAAAATACATTCCTTCTTTTGATAATTTATTAAGAGTTGGAGTTACTTCTTGCCCATTAAACTCTAAACCTAATACATTATTCATTACACTTTCTGCATGAATAACTATAACATTTTTTCCCTGAAAAATATTAGTATATTGATTAGTTTGTGGTACATCACTTTTTTCTTTAAAATAATCATCAAATTCTTTTTTTGCTTTATCATAACCAAACATTGAATTTATTTTAGGTTGTATTGAAGTAACTAAATCATTAGCTTGATAAATATAAATACCAAATCTCATAACTATATACTCTTTATTCCATTGTTTTACTAGTCTAGTGACGTCTAATGAAGATAGAGTTATTAAATAACAAAAAGCCATTACAATGCCTACTGCTAAAGTTGAAGTCATTTTTCTTTTTCTATCAGATTTAACTTCTATTTTCTTTAAATAATTTTTCTTCTTTAATCTATATTGAGTTAATATTAGTAATAATGGTCCTATTACATAAAATAAATCTTTAAGTTGAATTACATTTTCTACTACTGCATCACCAACATCTCCAATATATTGAGTAAGCGATAACATTGATACTGATGCAAATGATGTATAGAATGTATAATAAGCAGAATTAATCATACAAATTGCTGATAAAATAATATCAAAAACTAAAAAATAAATAAATCTATTCTTAGGCTTACATAAATAGCCAAATGAACCTATAATAATAGCTATTGTTAAATCTGCAAAAACAGCTTTAAATGATAAATAATTTTCTACTGTTGGCATACAAAAGAATCTAAGTACTGTAGAATTTAGTACTACTGTAAAAACAAAAACTAAAAATAAAACATTTTCTTTAAAATAGTTTTTTATTAGATGTTCTGTTTTAACTCTTTTAATATTTTTTTTTGTTTTTTCTATTAATCTATTAAATAGTATTTTAACTTTTTTCATTTCACTACCTCACTTATTTTATTATATCATTATTAAAAATCAATTTCAATATTACCTAATATCATACAAAGTAAAAGTAGTCAAGCTTTTTGACTACTTTGATTGTAACTGTTCATTTCCTGCATTAATTATCATTCCAAATACAAAAATATAAGATAACATATAAATCCATAGTAATAATATAATTATATTAGAAATACTACCATAAAATTTGTCATAACTTGTGAAAGTTCCAATATAAAATGAAAATATCTCGGTTGAAATTATCCATCCAATAGTTGTGAATATGGTTCCTGATGTAGTAGTATTAGAATTTATTGGTTCATCAGGAGCAATTACATATAAAAGTTTAATATTATAGTAAAAAATTATTATTAAAACTGGATACTTAATTAACTGATACATTATATATAAAGAATCGATTAGTTTAGGGTTATAAACATTATGCTTTATTATTTCAAAAATATAATCTCCACAAATAGGAATTAGAAATAGTACTAGCATTAAGCCTGCTATTACAAGCGTCATTGCAATAGCTTTCATTCTTCTTTTTAATATGTTTTTAGATTCTATTTTATAGATTTCATTTGAAGTTATTATCATTGAATGTGGACCATTAGAAGCTAAGATAAAAGCTGAAATAAAAAATATGGCAATATTAAAATTTACAGCTTTAGGGCTTACAACTTCTAGAATTAAATCTATTACTCCACCTGGTAAAACACCAGATACTATGTCTTCTAATGCTTTTGTGGGAATAGCAAGCCTTGATGCTAACGCTCCAAGTAGTGCAGCTAATGGGATTATTGTTAAAACAAGAAAAAAAGCAAGTTGACCAGGAAGTATCCTCATCTCTGGCTTTTTAAATATTTTTATTATTTTTTTTAAAAAACCTCTTGCTCTTTCCATTATTCTCACCCTTATTTATATTCTTCTTTATTTGCTATCATTTCGATAGTTGCTTCATTAATTGCATCATCTATAGTTTTAATTTCATCATTAATCATGCTATAGCCTACTGCAGCTCCAAATTCATATGGAAGTGTTTTCATTTCTTTAGATAATTTTTTTGTATATGTATTAATTTGTCTTTCACTATATCCAACTAAATAAATTAAGAATTCATTTCCATCAGTTCTTATTATCTCACTATTTTCAAGTTGAGTATTTACAAGGATTCCTGCAGCCTTAATGATTAATTGATCGCCTTCTTCATGGCCATAATTATCATTTACATATTTTACACTATTTAAATCAACAACTACAATTGATTGTGGAAATACTTGAGTGTCTTCCCATTCAGGAATCTTTGCATTTAAATAATTTCTGTTTTTTAATGAAGTAAGCATATCTGTATATTTTTGTCGATCAGAAATCTTTATTTTTTTAACTTGTTTTTTCTTTTTAAGTATTAAATAGAATATACCAACTATTCCTAGTGGCAAGAAAATTATAGTTAAAACAATCATATATGCTTGTTCTAAAGTAGAATCTTTTAATATTGAACTATTTAAAGCTTGTAATCCATTATTTCTATAATTGTAGTATGAGTTAGTATTAATTATATAATTAAATAAGTTATAAAAAGCTTCATTATCTTTTTTTACCATAAACTTATAATCATTCATCATTGTATCTCGATATAAAAAGTTATAATCTTTAAACTTAGAATTTTGATAATAACAATATAATTCATAATCTAGAGCTATTAATTTGTCTTTAGCATTTTCTAATAATTTATCTAAATTTTCATATCCTTTAATATTAGCTCTAGAATTATTAGAAAAATAGCTGTATAAAGATTTATCTTTTAACATTACTAAATCTTTTCCTTTTAAACTTTCAAATGAATTTACAATATGATTAAATTTTTGTTTTCCTATAATTACATAATCTTCAATAAAAGTTGATAATGTTTCTAAATATTGATCTCCACCAAAGTTATAGTAGTCAAAGTATACATCAACTTCACCTTTTTCAACAGCCTCATTTAACTCTTTTTTGGAATCAAACTTTTTTAACTCAAAATGTATATCAGCAAGTCTTGTAAGTCTATTTAAATATTCACCAGCTATTCCTACTATTTTTCCATTTTGTGTTTTTTCATACGGAATATTTTCAATGTATCCATATACATAATTTTTAGAAACTAAAGCTGCTTTTTCTTTAGCACTAATATTATTCTTTTCTGCATAATAATTTATATATTCTTCATTATACTTTTTTAAATATTTAGTTTGACGCCATTTATTATAATATTTTTTTACAATTTGATTTAATTGTTCATTATCATCACTTAATGTTAAAACAATTTGTTTTTTCATTTCAACTAAATAATAATTTATAGAATAAGAATTGTTTTTGATTATATAATCTAAATACATTATACTTGGTGTTACTATCATATCAACTTCGCCTTTATCTAGAGCACTGTATAGGTTTTCTATTGTATCGTATGTTTTATATGAAAGTGAAGACCCACTTTTTAAATAATAGCTTATTTCTTGAGAATCCTCATTAAAAACACCAAAAGTTACATTTTTAAAATCTTTTATATGATTTATTCTTTTATAAGTTTTTCCTATAACAATATAGTTGTCTATAAATAAAGGTAAATCTTTATCACTTAATTTAGCTTCATTATCTAAAATTCTGATTCTAAAGCTATTTTCTGTTGGAGTAGAATTTTTTAAATAAGAAATTTTATTAAATTCAACTCCGACATTTTGTTCGAAATCATCTATAAAATCGAAAAATACGCCAGTTCCGTCATGTCCATATAATGGGTAATCATTTATTATTTCAAAGTCGTATCTTTCATCTTTATTTTCAGTTACCCACTTTTTTTCTTTAACAGTTAATGTTGTGGTTGCATCTTCTTTATTATAATATCTATAAACAAATACAAATGTTATTACTGCTATTAAAAGTGGAATTATAATTATTAATTTTTTTTTCATAATTATTCCTCTTATCTATCTTTTGCCCAATTTATCTCAGCTTTTGTATGATGTTTGTATCCTATAAATGGGAATTGATTTGAATCTTCTTTTTCACTAGTTCTATTTATAAAAAATTGAAAATCGTAATATTCTTTTTCTTTGTCAGAAAATTCTTCTAATGATCTTTTAGCACATTCTTTTCCTTTATCACGAGAAGCATCATCTTTTAAATTTATAATAATATTAATGATTCTTCCTTGTACTCTTACTGTGGCATTTTTAGCATCTTCAGAAAGTTTTTCAGATACTTTCTTTGATTTTTCGTCTTTATTTATTTTAGCATCTTTAGGAGCATTTTCTAATCTTTTTCCATAAAATACCACTTCATCACTTTGAGTAAAAGTTAAAACTAGTTTTAAACAAAATATTAGAAAAAGTATTACTAATATACTTAGTAAAATTAGTAATTTATGATTTTTTATAAATTTGGTTACATTTTTCATTTAATTTTCACATCCTAATATAGTATTAATTATACACTATTTAACTATATGTTTTCAACTTCTATATATTTAATTCTTGAATTAATATATCCATAGCCATTTTTGGATTTACGGAACCTTTAGTTTCTTTCATTATTTGTCCCATCAAAAATTTTACTGCTCTATCATGCCCTTCTTTATAATCTTGTACAGATTTAGGATTTTCATTTATGATTTTCTTTACTGTTTCTTTAATAGCACTATCATCAGTTATGTTTTGAACTCCTGATTCTTTAATAATATTTTCTATACTGTCATTTGATTCCATAACTTTATTTAATATATCTTTTAGATTCTTACTAGTTAATGTTTCATTATCCATTAAATTTACAAGGTCTATAAATCTTTCAGTAGTAAGAGTAGTCTTATTTAAAACAGTTTCTTCTTTATTTAAGTATGCTGAAATATCTCCTAGTAAAAGATTTGCTGCTATTTTAAAATTAATATTGCTATCTAAAATAGAATTTAAATAATCACTTAGCATTCTATTTTGAATTAATTTTTCAGCATTTACTTTTGGAATTCCTTTTTCTATATATTTTTTTACTCTTTCATTTGGTAGCATTGGAATAGTGCTCTTAACATTTTCAATCATTTCATCAGTAATATAAATAAAAGGAATATCAGGTTCTGGAAAATATCTATAATCATTACCTGTTTCTTTAACACGCATTAAAACAGTGTCACCTAATTTATCATCATATCTACGAGTTTGTTCTTTGAAAGCTTCGCCATTTTCTAAAAGTTTTTCTTGACGTGAAATTTCTTTTTCGATACTTACTCCTACATTTGAAATTGAACCTATATTTTTAATTTCAACTTTTGTACCAAATGGATCTTTTTCGCTTTTTCTAATAGAGACATTAGCATCAGCTCTCATAGAACCTTCTTCCATTTTACAATCGCTAATATCACAATAGTATAATAATTCTTTTAGCTTTTCTAAGTAAAGTTTTGCTTCAGTGCTACTTGAAATACATGGTTTTGTAACTATTTCTATTAGAGGTACTCCAGCTCTATTAAAGTCTAGTAAAGTCTTAGTACCACGGTGAGTACTTTTACAAGTATCTTCTTCAATATGCATTTCTTCTATTTCTATTTTTTTAGTTTTTCCATCTACTTCTATTTCAACATATCCGTCATAACCAATAGGAGTTCTAGCTTGAGTTATTTGATAATTTTTTGGATTATCGGGATAAAAATAGTTTTTTCTATCAAAATGCATTTCTCTTCTAATTTTACAATTAAGTACAGTAGCGGCTTTTATCGCTAAATTAAATACTTCCTTATTTAAAGTAGGTAATGTTCCTGGATATCCAAGATCAACTACATTAGTTAAGGAATTTGCCATTTGACCATAACCGTTTATAGAAGGTGAAAATATCTTTGTTTTAGTCTTTAATTCAACGTGTACTTCTACACCTATAGTTGGTATATAATTAGACATTATTCTTCACCTCCATTTGGATTTAATTCAAGATTTAATTTATTTTCAATAAAGCTTGCTAATTGATATATTTTTGCTTCTTCAAATGCATTTCCAATTATTTGCATTCCTATTGGCATGTGATTTTTGTCAAACCCTACTGGAATATTTAAACCTGGTAATCCAGCCATATTAACTGGTATAACTAAAACATCATCCATAAAACTTTTTAGTGGATCGTCCATTGGATCAGTTATATTATAAGCTGTAGTAGTTGTGGTAGGACCAATTATTAAATCATAATTTTTAAAAGTGTTTTCAAATTCTTTTTTCATATCATCTCTGATAGATAATGCTTTATTATAATAATCTTTTGCATTTTCTCCACTTAATAAATAAGATCCGACCATGATACGTCTTTTTACTTCGTCTCCAAAACCTTCTCTTCTTGTTTCATAATATAATTCTTCTACATCTTTTGGATTTTCACAAGAATGACCAAATCTTATACCATCAAATCTAGCAAGATTAGAACTAGCTTCTCCCATGGCTATAATTTGATATAGTGTAACAGCATTCTCTAAATATTTAACATCTACGTATTCTACTATAGCGCCTTCTTTTTTTAACATCTCAATAGTTTCTTTTATGCTATCTTTAATTTCACTAGAAACAATATCACTCATTAAATAATTTGGAACAGCTATTTTCATTCCATTTATTTCTTTACCGATATATCTTGTAAAATCTTCTTCGGGTTTTCTAGCAGAAGTTAAATCTTTTTCATCTTCTCCTACTATAGCATTTAATAGAAGTGCATTTTCATATACATTTTTTGTCATTGGACCAATTTGATCTAGGCTTGATGCAAAAGCTACTAATCCATATCTTGATATTCTTCCATAAGTTGGTTTCATACCTACTATTCCTGTATAGCTTGCTGGTTGTCTAATTGAACCACCTGTATCTGAACCTAGTGCAAATAAAACATCACGATTAGCTATAGTGGATGCTGAACCTCCTGATGAACCTCCGGAGATTTTTTCTTCATTCCAAGGATTTCTTGGAGCACCAAAATAACTTGTACGACTAGATGACCCCATAGCAAACTCATCCATATTTGTTTTACCAATTATAATCATATTTTTATCTTTTATTTTTTCAACAATTGTTGCATCATAAATAGGT
Source organism: uncultured Bacilli bacterium (assembly GCA_949451605.1). GTDB lineage: Bacteria > Bacillota_I > Bacilli_A > RF39 > UBA660 > RUG14891. The sequence continues at coordinate 31,207 of CASTSB010000003.1, read as the reverse complement.
ATAAAATTATCTAACATATGAGAACCGCAAGTTGTAAGTAAATCCTTAGTTATAATGTTATCTTTAACTGCAATTGGTAGACCAAATAAAATATTATCTACTTCTTTTCCTTCTAATTCGATTGCTTTTTTTCTAGCTTCTTCTTTATTTAACGTAATATATGCATTTTGCGTACTATTTTCAATTCTTTCGATTGCTTCATTTACTAAGTCAATAGGTTTAATAGTTTTATTTTTTAATAATTCATGAATAGTTTTAATATCTTTATTTAAATATCTCATATTATGCAGAGACCCCCTCTGATATTACTACTGGAACTTCTATATAGTTTCCAGAGTGACGTGGTGCAGTTTCTATTACTACTTTTGGCTGTAGCATTTCTTCTTCTTTATCTTCTCTTAAAGTTGTCTTTCTACTCCATGGTGCAATTAAGATGTCATCATCATAGCCTTTTACATCATTTATTTTTTCAACATCATTTAATATTTTTTTTAATTCCACTTGGAATTTTTCTATTTCTTCCTCAGTTACTTTTATTTTTGCAAGTTCTGCTACATGAAGTACTTCTTCACGAGATAATTTGTCATTCATTAAAGTCTCCTCCTTCAACTTGTTTTATTATATCACTAATGAATTTAGTTGTAAATTAAAGGAAAAAAAGAAAGTATTCAACTTGCAAATACTTTCTTATTTTAGCTTTTTTCTTTTAGTATGATTAAATCCAAAAGATCTATCAACTTCTTGAAGTCCTTCTAATTTACTACCTGAATATTTGGAAATTATTTTAGATATTTCTTTTTTTATCTTTTTTTCTTTTTCACAATCTACTAAACTCATCATATATTGAATAGTTTCTAAATATTCTTGATTAGTATTTATTTTTTTATCTTCTAACATTTTTTTAGCAACTTTTAGCGCATCTTTAGAATTCATAAAAATCTCCTTTTTAATCAATTTCTACTATATCTTTTTGATCTATAGTTTCAGCAAAACAGTTACTTAAATAAACTCTATTAGAATTCTTTTTATCTTTAAGAGCAAATTTTTCTACAGTTCCTAAAACTTGTACTTGATCTTTTTTACTAAATATTTCTATATTAGAATTCTTATCAGCCATAGAACAATAAATTGTAAAAGTATATTTTTTATCTTCATCAGGATATTCTAAAACCAATTGATTTTCTTTTTGATTAATGCTTTTAATTTCACTTGAAAGCCTTAAGAACTTTTTGTAATACTTAAGAGATGTTTCTTCGCTTGACTCTAAAAATTCAATTGCTAAATCAATATCCTTTATATCTATTGGAGTAGCATTATACTTTAGACTATATGTACCTAGTTCTATATCACGTCTTCCTTGAATTTGATTATATTTAATTACTTTATATCCAAAACCATAATATTCTTTTGTGCCACCATCTTTATAAGTTTTTGTCTTGATTGCAAAAAATGGGCCTTTATTATATCTAGATACAGATATAACATCAATTGATATCATAGAAAGAATAATAATTACTGAGAAGAAAATAATATTTATTATAAGCTTGGCTTTATTTTTTCTATTTTTATTTGATAATTCATAGTTTAATGGTTCTTCATCATAATTAAAATCATCTAATGATTCATCTGATAAGTCATCTTCTTCTAAAGAATAGTTTTGTAGATCTTCTTTTGTATCTTCATCTTTTATTTCTTTATAAATAATAGGTTCTTCAATACTTTCAATGTCTTCTATTTCTTCTAAATCATCATATACTTCTAAATCTTCAAAAGTTTCTTTATTTCTTTTAAATAAATTTAACATAAAATTCCTCCCTATTTGCTATTATTTTTTTACATATCTTTTTTCAATAGTGTCAAGTAATTTAATTGCTTGAATGCTTTTTGTCATATCATAATAATCATGAGCTTGATTTTCTTTGATATTATCTTTTGTTTTTTTGATAAATAAGGATACGTCTTCTCCTAAATTAGATAAATTATCTATTTTATATTCTATAATATTTGTGAATAATTCTTTTCTTTCTTCTTTTTGTTCAGATGCCTTTTTAGGATTTGATTTCTCAAACCATTCTTCATTAAGATATTTAAATACACGAGAAAGTGTTATGACAGATTCATTTATGACATATTCTTCTTTTATTTTATTCATAATATTTAAATTAAGAATTTTATATCCTTCTTTATCATAATGGAAATCTACACCTAATTTATTAATAGCATTTTTTTGAATTAAATTAACATGTGCAGGCTCTACATATGAGACATTAGCATATTTTTTTGCGATATGTTTTAATTTGTTGTTTAAAGAATTGGTAACAGGTAAAAAGTATTTAGGTGCTCCACATAAATATACTTGGGTATAGTTATGTGGAGTAGATTTTTCGTTAAGAAATGAAATTTCTCTCATAATAGCATCTACTGAATGAATATCTTTTTCAAAGCCATAGGTAGAAATATGACATCCACCTCTTGATAGATTATCTAAAACAGATCCTGTTCCACCATTATATACTACTATATTAGCAGTAGTACTAGTTGGTGTTAAAATATCCTTGATATTTAAATTATTTTTAGGATTTACTGGAAAATATTTTTCTTTCATTTCTGCTGTCATACCAAGAAAGTCGCCATTTTCATTTTTCATAATTGGTAAATGGTTACCATTATAATCTATCCAGTTAAGTTTATTAACTTCTTCTAATGAAATATTTTTTAATAGCCATTCATAAGTTTTAGCATCACAATTATCTTCTGCTCTTGCAAAGTGATATGTTTCTAAATTTATTCTTTGGCTTTTAAAATCTTCTTTTTGAGTTTCATTATAGTAAAGAAGTGGTTTAATTTCTCTTAACATAGAATAACCTGATGCAATAGAATTACCTATACTTGTTATGTTTAAATTTTTAATTCCAAATTTACTTAGTTTTTCAGCAACTTCTATATTACACTGTCTTATTTTATCCATTATATCTAGTCCCCCATAGTTGCCTTATTATACCACAAAATTAGTAATTAATCAAATTAAAAAGAGTCTAAGATAATTTATCTTTAAACTCTTCTTCTGTCCAAATTTCTATTCCTAATGTTTTTGCTTTTTCATATTTACTGCCTGGTTTTTCACCTACTATTACTACAGAAGTTTTTTTAGATACTGAATCTACTGTTTTTCCACCTAATGATTCTATTTTTTCTTTAGCTTCATCGCGTGAAAAGATAGTAAGAGATCCAGTTAAAACAAAGCTTTTGCCACTAAAGTTTTCATTTTTTTCTATTTTTTTACCAAGATAATTCATATTTACATTTTCTTGTTTAAGTTCATTAATCAATTCTTTTATTTCATCACTTGAAAAGTATTCCACTATACTTTTAGCAATGATTCCACCAATATCAGGAATTACTGTTAACTCTTCTTCAGTTTTTTCTATTAAATTATCTAATGTTTCAAAGTTTTGAGCTAATATTTTGGCAGTTTTTGCACCTACATGAGGAATGCCTAAGCCAAATATTAATTTTTCTAAAGAATTTGTTTTGGAATTTTCAATAGCTTCTAAAAGATTTGAAATAGATTTTTCGCCAAAGCCTTCTAGAGTCTTTAATTCTTTTTCGTGATTTTTTAATAAATAAATATCATGAATTGATTTAATAAATCCAAAGTTATAAAAGTCTTCAATTATTCTATCTCCTAAACCATCTATATTCATCGCATCACGAGATACAAAATGAATTAAGCCTTCGACATGTCTTGCAGGACATGTATTATTTAAGCAATAATAATCGACTTGTCCCTTTTTTTTTACCAGTGGAGTATTACACATAGGACAATTAGTTATCATTTCGAAGTTTTTTTCAAGACCTGTTCTTCTTTCTTTCTTTACTTCTACTACTTCTGGTATTACATCCCCTGCTTTTCTAATTGATACAATATCGCCAATTTTTAAATCTTTTTCATTTACATAATCTTCATTATGAAGTGTTGCTCTTGAAATAGTTGATCCAGCAACTATAACAGGATCTAATACTGCATTAGGAGTTATTTGACCTGTTCTCCCTACTGTAAAAATTATATCTTGAAGTTTTGTTAGTACTTCAACGGCTGGAAACTTATATGCAGTTGCCCATTTTGGATATTTAGCAGTGTAGCCTAGTTTCTGTTGCATTGAAATGTCATTTACTTTTATTACTACTCCATCAATGTCATAAGGAAGTTCTTTTCTTTTTTCGCCTTTTTCTTCTATAAAACTTAATACTTCATTAATGTTATTTACTAGTTTATTATTTGGATTAGTTTTAAAACCTAAAGAATGCATATATTCTATTGCCTCACTATGTGTATGTAATCCATAGTCTAGTGGATTTGGCAAATGATAGATAAAAGTATCTAATTTTCTTTTTGCAGCAATTTTAGAATCTAATTGTCTAATTGAACCAGCAGCTGCATTTCGACAATTCTGAAGAAGTGGTTCATTATTTTTCTTTCTTTCTTGATTTAATTCTTCTAATGTCTTTTTATTCATAAATATTTCGCCACGTACTTCAATATCAACTTCTTCTTTTAATTTGAAAGGCACCGTTTTAATAGTTTTGACATTATGAGTTATATCCTCTCCTATTGTTCCATCTCCACGAGTTGCGGCTCTTACTAATTTACCTTTTTCATAAAGAAGCGAAACGGATAAGCCATCTATTTTTAATTCACACATATATTTAGGCGTAAGTCCTTCTTTTTTTATTCGCTCATCAAAATCTATTAATTCTGATTCTGAAAATACATCACTTAGGGACATCATTGGTATTTTATGTTCTACTTTAGTAAATCCTTCAATAATTTGTCCTCCAGCATGTTGTGTAGGAGAATCTTCTCTTATCCATTCTGGATGTTCACTTTCTATTTCAAAAAGTTCTCTTAGAAGCATATCGTATTCTTGGTCAGTAATAGTTGGATTATCTAAAGTATGATAATTATAATCTGCTTCATTTATAATATCTATTAATTCATTCATTCTATCTTTCATAATGCACCTACTTTACTAGTTTTTTATTATTATTCCCATTATTACAGTTTATATCAGGAGGAAAAGGTAAAATTAAATCATTTTTATTTTTTTCTATTACTCCAAAATTTCCTGATATAGTATAATGATCATTCTCTTCTATTATAACTGCTTTTTCATTATACATAAAATCATATTTTGAATACAGATCAATATCTAAGAATTTTTTTCTTGTGTATTCTTCAATATTTATTTTACCAGATTTTAACTCTCTATTAATCTTAATTAAGTTAAGATTTGCAATTTCTTTTTTTAATTCAGAATACAAATCTAACTTTTCAAAAGGATTTTTAGTTCTTTTAAATATATCCATGTTAAAGATTAATAACTTAGCCTCATGTTTACTACTAGTATATTCTGATAAGGCATTTATAATAGTTAAAAGACTTTCTTGAAAATACGCTTTTTCCATAATATCTTTACCTATAATTTTTTCTATTCCATAAGCTAATCTTTTTTCATCTTCATAAATATCATGATTAGAAGTTTTTGAAAAATATTTTACATTTAAATATTCAGTATATCCTTCGTCTAAACATGTTCCTACTGAAAAATAACCTGTTTTTAATTTATCAGAAATTTCAAGACCACTTCTTAAAAATTTTTTATAACTTGAAACATGTAAAAGTTCATGCATTAATTTATGACGAAATAATTTTTTATCTCTTTCTTTAATTATTGTTATTTTATTTCCCAAAGGCTGATATAAACCTGACCATGAGAATCTATTTATGAAGCGTTCCTTAATTATTAGTGTTTTTAAATTATTATGAAATGATTCTTTATATTCCAAAGGAAATGAATTTGTAAATATTGCATCAAATTCTTTTATATACTTATTTAATTTTTTAAAATTTAAAAATTCTGTTATATCAAAATCAGTTTCTAAATAATTTGATTTTTGTGTAATAGTACCTAACTTAGATTTCTTTTTTAATTTCTGATTTTCGTTAATATTTGAAAATATCTTTTCTTTGTTGTTTTCCATAATATGCACTCCACTTCTTTTAAAGTATATCAAAAAAAGAAGATTTTTTATATATCTTCTTATATTGTGTTTTTACTTTGATTCAAGTTTTCTTTATTATTTTCTATAGCTAGTAAATCAGAAGCTGAAATATCTTTTTCATCTGGAGTGAAATGGACAGGAAATTTAGACTTTTTTAAATAATGAGTTTGCCCGTTATCATCGATTAGATAAACTTTATTTAATTCTATAATCTTTGCATCCTCACTATAGGTAGTATTTGATTTAGTATATTCGTCAACATGAAGAAATTTTTTCTTTTCATATTCATTTCTATCTATTAATCCTAAACTGAGTTGTAAATCAAGTTTTTGTTTATAAATATTTCCAATTTTTAAGCGAATATCAAAGGCTTCACTTTCAGTTTTCTTTTTTTTAGTAAATAATTCCATTCGTACTAAAAGATCAGTTATTTCATTTAAATCATTATTATAAAATGAAATATTTTTAATCAAGTTAAATAGATCTGCTTGAAAATAGCATTTTTCCATAACCTCTTTTCCAACTATTTTTTCAATACCACTTGCAAATGATCTTTCATATTTATAAACATTATTATTAATAACTTTTGTAAAATATCTTTGATTTAGTAATTCAGTGTATCCTTCATCTAAACTACTCCCAACAGTTGTTTTATAAAAAAAACCATGAACATTTTGAGAAAGCCCATCAAATTCACTATTTTTACAGCTAGCCATATGAAGAAGTTCATGATTTAAAGTAGATTTCAATTCTTCATATTCTTTATTATTTTTCATAATTAAGTTTATTTTATTTTTTCTTGGTTTATATAATCCACAAACATTACTATTTTCAAAAAAATCTGCAATACTATTTTCTTCTATTTTTAGTGTAGAAAGATTTCTATTTAAATTAAGTGCGTTATTTTCATCAAATTTGTTATTAAAAATATCTTTAAATTCTTGAATTATATTTTTATATTTATTAAAAGATAAATTTGTACTGATATTTATTTCTTTTATATATTCAAAATCATTATAGATTGGAGTTTCTCTTATTATGGTTTTATTTTTAGTTAATTTTCTTAATTTATAATTATCTTTTAAATTATTTAAAACAGTTTCTAAATTACTCATATAGCTACTCCTATTCTAATAAGATTATATCAAAAAGAAAAAGGAAGTCAAACTTCCTTAAAGATTCCAAAGATTATTTGGATAAATGTTATTTTTAACTAGATTATTTAAAGATTCTTTTACTAATCCTAAATCTTCCTTATGTGTAATTCCATACCATTTTTCTTTTGTTTTATAAACCTTTACGGTTGAATGATTTTCTTTAATTGATTTAAACATTACATCTGGTATAAAAAATTCACATTTACTTAGATCATTTTTATTTTGTTCTAAAAAGTTAGTAAATTCATTTTCAATAAATTCGAAAATACTTGGCGTGAATAATAGTAAATTCATGGAAACAGTTTCATCTTTAGAAACTATGATAGAATTATTGGTTTTTAATGGAGTTGCGATAATATTGTCACTTTCTTTTACTACAGTACATTCTGTGATACTTACCAAATTGTTACTATTATCCAGTTTGCAAACTCCTCGTGTTACTGAACCATTTTCAATTATAGTATTGGCAATTTCATAACCAATCATTGCATATTCATATGGTCTTTCATCTTTTAAATTATCTAAAATTTTACTTGCCAATTCAAATGATTCCTTTCCATAAAAATCATCTGCATTAATAACTGCAAATGGAGAAGAAATATAGTCTTTAGCACAAAGAATAGCATGTGCGGTACCAAGAGGTTTATTTCTTCCTTCTAATAATTTTAAATAATCTTTTGGAACATTTTTATTATCTTGAAATACATAATAAACTTCAATTTTATTTTCGATTCTATTTCCTATAGTTTCTTTAAATAATTTATAATTTTCCTCTTTAATTATAAAAATCACTTTATTAAAACCTGCTTTTATGGCATCGTAAATTGAGTAATCTATTATAAATTCTCCACTAGGACCTAATGGTTCAATTTGTTTTAGTCCACCAAATCTACTACCCATTCCAGCAGCCATAATTAATAATGTCTTATCTTTTTTCATATTCTCCTTTTATGCCCATAAGTCATTTGGATACTCACCAGTTTCAACTAGTTCTTTAAGAGCATTTTTAACATCTTCTGCATCTTCTTTATAAGTAACTCCATACCAAGTAGCATCTGTTTTTATAACTTCTGCAGTTGCTAAGTCTTCTTGAATTAAATCAAATAATAAATCAGGAATTAAGAATTCGCAAGACTCCATGTTGTCTTTATTTCTATCAAAAAATTCTGGAAACTTTTCAACGATAAAATCGAAGATAGTTGTATCAAATAGAAGCATATTCATAGAAACTGTATCATCTTCTTCTACTTCAAACATTTCCGCACCACTAAGTGGTTTAGCAATAATTTTTCCTTCTACTCTTTGAACTGATGACTCGATTAGTTTCTTTAAATTATTTTCTTCAACTTCACAGACACCTCTTTTTACAGCTCCATTTTCTGTAATAGTATTTTTTACTAAATAGCCAATCATTCCATATTTTTTAGATCCATCATTACAGTTTCTTAAGAATTCTGCACCTTTAATATAGGCATCTCTTCCATAGAAATCATCAGCATTTATAATCATAAATGGCTCATTAACTTTTTCTCTACAGCAAAGTATTGCATGAGCTGTACCCATTGGTTTTGTTCTATCTTCTGGAATATCATATCCAACTGGTAAGTTATCATTTTTTTGGAAACAATATTCAACTTTTATATGAGGTTCCACTCTCTTGCCAATTGTCTCTTTAAATACTTCATAATTTTCTTCTTTTATTAGAAAAACTATTTTTGTAAATCCTGCTTTTATAGCGTCATAAACAGAATAGTCAATTATAAATTCGTCGTTAGGTCCAAATGGCGTAATCTGTTTTAGTCCTCCAAATCTGCTACCCATTCCAGCAGCCAATATTATTAGTGTTATATCTTTTTGCATATATTTCTCCTTAATTTTTCTCTATATTTTAGATAATTTTTTATGATTTTTCATTAGTTTTTTAACACCATGTGGTAATTTAAAAGCAACACTAATTAGTGTATTTGTAACTTCTACTACTTTTCCAGTACCAAATGATTCATGATAAACGTAGTCGCCAACTTGATAGTCGACTTCTTCTTCCCTAAACATTTCACCTACTTCCACTTTAGGTTCATTTTGTTTTAATTCATCATGAACATTAGATTCTAAGAGATCTTTATTTATTTCATTTATAAATCTACTTACAGGATTAACTTGTTCTTTTCCAAATAATGTACGACGTCTTGCATTAACTAAATGCAAATCATCTTTTGCTCTTGTAATGGCCACATAGCAAAGGCGCCTTTCTTCTTCTAATTCGCTATTATCCAAAAGTGAATTCATATGAGGAAAGATTCCTTCCTCTAATCCTACTACAAAAACATGGTCATATTCAAGTCCCTTGACAGAATGTATGGTCATTAAACTTATTCTGTTTGGATCATCCTTATACTCTTCTACATCGCTTATTAAACTAATTTCTAATAAGAATTCTTCAAGAGAAATTAAGCCATCTCTTTCTTCAAATGATTTTGTGATTGATTTAAATTCTTCTAAGTTTTCTAGTCTAATTTCAGATTCTAAAGTCTTTTCACTTTCTAGTTCAGCTTTTAATCCAGAAGCGTCAAGAACTTTATCTATTAATTCTGTAAGAGTTAATTCTTCTTTCATTGCAGTTAATTTTTGGATAAGTTCTTTAAAAGTCAATTCTTTTCCACTTTCGATTGCTTCATAAATACTAATTTCATTTTCATCTGCTTTTATAGTTAAATTATCAATTGTTTTAAGTCCAATACCTCTTTTTGGTGTATTAATAGCTCTTAGTAGTGAAACATTATCTTTTGGATTGTGAATAAGTCTTAAATACGCAATTAAATCTTTAATTTCTTTTCGTGAATAGAAATAGAAACTTCCAATGACTCTATAAGGTAAATTTTCTTTTAACATCTCTTCTTCTAATACACGCGATTGTGCATTAGTACGATAAAGCACTGCAATATCTTGATATTTTGTATCTCTTGCAGCTAATTCTTTTATTTTTCTAATTACATATTGTGCTTCATCTCTTTCATTATATGCACGATAATATTTAATTTTTTCTCCTTTACCTCGAGAAGTCCATAAATTTTTATCTTTTTTTTGTCTATTATTTTTAATAACTTGATTTGCAGCATCCAAGATAGTACTAGTAGAACGATAATTTTCTTCTAAAAGAATTGTCTTTGCTTCATTATAGTCTTTTTCAAAATTTAAAATATTTTTGTAATTTGCTCCTCTAAAACTATAAATACTTTGTGAATCATCCCCAACACAAGTTATTAATCTACTTTTTGCACTTATTAATTTAGTTAAGATATATTGTGCTTGGTTAGTATCTTGATACTCATCAATTAAAAGATATTTGTATAATTCTTGATATTTATCTAATATGTCAGGATTCTTTCTAAATAATTCGATTGGTAGTATAAGAAGATCATCAAAATCTACTGAATTGTTTTGTTTTAATTTCCTATCATATTTTTCATAAACTTCTTTTACTACTTGCTCATATTCACTTGCGGCAAACTTATCATATGCTTCTGGTGACATAAGTTCATTTTTACAGCTACTTATTTTATTTCTTATAGCTCTTGGATTATAAATTTTTGGATCTAGATTCATATCTTTAATTATCTTTTTTATAACTGATAAAGAATCATCACTATCCATTATTACAAAATTAGAATCGTATCCTAGAGCTTCACAATTTTCTCTTAAAAGTTTTAATCCAAAACTATGAAAAGTTGAAACTTGTATTTTTTTAGCAACAGTTCCGATTAGATTATCTATACGATCTTTCATTTCTTTAGCTGCTTTATTAGTAAAAGTTATAGCTAAAATATTATAGGGAGATACATTTAATTCTTCAATCAGATAGGTTATTTTTGTTGTTAGTGTTTTAGTTTTTCCAGCACCTGCTCCGGCAATTATTAAAAGCGGTCCATCATTATATAAAACAGCTTCTCTTTGTTTGTCATTTAATCCATTTATGTCTATCATTTTTACCACTCTTTCTTAAATTCATTATAGCAAGTTTTAAAAATATTGGCAAACAACAAAAAAGTGTAAGGATTTACCTTACACGATATAATTCTTGCAATTCATGGAATTTTGCTAATTGTTTTTCTTCTTTTTCTTTTCTCAATCTTTCAAGTTTTTTTTCTTCTCTTTTTGCTTTTAGTATTGATAGTAAAAGCTTATAATCATCTACTGTTAATAATTTATCAAATTCACTAATATTATCTTTATGAATATTTTTAATAGTTAATTTTGGAGATCTTACTGTTTTAGGATGAGGTACTTCTATAATATTTGAAGGAATTTTTCTCTTAGGATTTTTAATGATATACTCCTTATTTGGAAGCTCATTATCCTTAGTTTGAAAGATTCTAATGGCTTTATATAATCCTAAAAAGATAATCCATACTATGAAAATTAAACTACTTAGTTCAATGATAGCTTGGGCATTTTTATTGCCATATAATGAAGTCTGATCAAAAACATCTAATTTTTGTTCATTAATGATATTTAATAAAACAAAAAGTAAATAGTTTATAATACAGTACATTATTATGTTAATATTTCTAATGATTTTAGTAGTTTTAAAATTGAAAACACTTATCCATAAAATAATAGTAGTTAATATTATAGCTCCTAAATAGATTGCAATATTTGGAAAATAGATGACAATAAATAAATTATTCATCATATAATCAAACATATTCAAAAGTGATTCCTTATACATTACAATAATTGCTACTGCAATAAATATATATATTAAGGAGAAGACTTTTCTACTACTCTTTAGATTCATTTTATTAGTTGTGAATAAGATAATTCCTAATAACAGTAATATTATTAATGCTACTAAAAATATATTTGAAGATTTTGACACTTCCCATAATAGTTCTAGTTTGTCTATAAATGACAATGTTGCCATAATCTTCACCCCCTAAATTTTATTCTTTTATTCTTTACTAACTAATTCCGCAATATATATTGTTTGAGTTGTAGATTCATTATTTGTACATGTTATTAATGTAAGTGTAGTTTTTGAGTAATCTCTATATATTGCAATTTTACCTGTTTTTTGTTGTTTATATATTTTTGTAATATTATAGTTATATTTTACATTCTTATAAGTAACTGTTACATTATCACCTTTATCTAACTTGTATAAATCATTAAAGAATGCTTTCCATCCAGTTCCAGAGTGTCCTGCAATTATAAAGTTTCCTTTATCTACATCTGGATAAGTGGATCCATTAACTATAAAAATATTTTTTTCTACATCGTTTTCTTTTGACTCTTGTTTAAAAAATCCTTTATTAAAATTAATTTTTGGAATTGATAAATATCCAATATATGTTTCTATTCCTTCAATATTATTACTAGTATCTGGTTTAGTTTCTTCCTTTTTTTCTTCTTTTTCTTCTGTTTCTATAACAGCTTCATTATTTTCTTCTTTATATATATAATGGGCCATCATATCATAAGTTTTTATTTTTTTTGTTTGAATATAACTATAAGAAAGAAAGAATCCTCCTAGCATAAGAACTAGAGCGCCTATAACGGCAGCCAAGTTAGGAGAGATTCTTTTTTTTATATTATTTTGCTGACTTTGCATTTTTGTAAACGAATCCTAAACCTGAACCAATTATAGTCATTCCTAATATAAAGAACAATAAACTACTTGTTGAAGTATCTGGAATATCAATTATAGTTTTATCTTCTGGTTGATTGTAGAATTTTACTAAAATGTCATCTGATTTTTCATTAATTGTAAATTTTACTACTTCATTACTTAATTTATATCCATTTGGAGCAGCTAATTCTGATACTGTATATTCCCCATTTGATAAGTTTCTAATTACATGTGCATTAGTAGTTGAAATCCAGTTAGTAACTTCGTTTCCATCAGAATCTTTTAGAACTAATTTAGCTCCTGCAAGAATTTGATTAGTAGCTGAATCATACTTAATAATTGTTACTTTTGAAGTTACAACTCCTAAATCTAATGAAGTAGTTACTTTTTCCTCTGATGGTTCTACTGTACCTACAGCTTGCATGTTTTCATTTTCTGGTTTATATTCATAAGCCTTGTAAACTACTCCATTAGCAGTTATATTTACTTTAAAGCTTAGGTCTTTTTCTTTAATTCCATTTGCTGGAACTTTAATAATAAAGTTTTCACCTTTAGAAAGAGTTGTTTTTTCTTCATTTGATGAAGCTTGGAACACTTTAGTATTTTCTGGTGCTCCTTCTAATGAAACTGTATAGGTATCAGCATTAGTTGAAACTTCAATCATACTTGAAGAATAATATTCTCCATCAAGTTTTAATCTTGTATCATTAGTATTTGCTGCTATAGTTATTTTTTTATAACCTTCACTATTTGCTTTTAATCCAGCATCTACTAAGTCTTTTACATATTGTCTCATGTTATGTGGATCAGAACCTTCTGATTTAAATTGCTCGCCTAAATTCATAGTTCCAGTAGTTTCATCTAAATACCACCAAATAGCTGTTTGTGTTATATAGTAGTCTTTTAATCTATCTCCTGTAAAGCTCTTATTTGGATAACCATTTGAAATTATATAGGCAATACCTGCATCTCTTTCACCTTTTAAAGTTGCAACGGTATTCATAGTTGTCTTTTTAGTCATTTCAAGACAATATAAATATTTACCATCAGTTGTAGTTTTAGTTGCAAAAGTAACTCCTCCAATGTATGCTGGAATATCTTCTGCATCTCCTATAGTAATACTATTTGCAATGGCATTAGTATTAGCTGTTGTTACAGTAAAAGCTATAGCTGCAACAAGTAAGATTATCATAAGTTTTTTTGTTTTTTCAATAAGTTTATACATTTGCATCTCCCCCTAAACAATAATTGGTCTTATTATACCATAACTTAGTCAATAAAGCAAGTTTTATAGTCAGTAATTATCTAATTATAATACTTTCTTAGCAATAACATTATCATTAATATCATAAATTACAAATTCTTTTTCATCATAATACAAATATGATGGCAAATAACCTTCTTTTGGAAGCGAGATTGATCCTGGATTTATATAAGTATTAGTTTCAATATTTTTAATAAATGGTGTATGGAAATGACCATAAACTAAGATTGTATTACTTCTATTCCAATTACTCTCATTATAAATGTGACCATGTGTTAAATAAATATCTTCATTTATAGTTGATATTATTCCAAGTTCACTTACTATTGGAAATTCACATACTAATCCGTCAACTTCTGAATCGCAGTTTCCTTTAATACATATTATTTTATTTTTAAAACTATTCAAGAAATTTTTCACATAATCAATATCATAATCTTCATGCATTTTATTTTTTGGACCAATATAAAATAAATCACCTAATACTACTAATTTATCACAATCTAATTTTTGAAAGCTTTCTTTAATCTTCTCTAAATTTGTTTTAATACCATGAATATCAGATATAAATAATAATTTCATTTTATCACCCATATAAGTATAACATATTTTTTTAGTATTCATATAATACTTTGAAAAGGAGGAATTTATTTGAAAAAATTCATAAGTTATTTTGTTTTTTGTTTTATAATTTTTGTCTGTGCTTGTAGCGTATTATTTAATTTAAATAAGCCAGAAAAGAAAGAAACAAAAAAATTAACTAAAGTAAAAGTTTCTGAAGTTGCTCATACTATTTTTTATGCTCCACAATATGTTGCTATAGAAAAAGGATTCTTTAAGGAAGAAGGTCTTGATATTGAATTAATTTTATCTAATGGTGCAGATAAAGTTAGTGCTGCTGTTTTATCAGGAGATGCTGATATTGGTTTTTCTGGAAGTGAAGCTACTATTTATGTCTATAATGGTGGCGAAAAAGATTATTTAAAAACTTTTGCACAATTAACACAAAAGGATGGTACTTTTATAGTTTCAAGAGAAAAAATCGATAATTTCAAATTAGATGATTTAATTGATAAAAAAATCATTGGTGGTCGTGCCGGTGGTATGCCTGAAATGACTCTTGAGTATATTATTAAATCTAATAATATAGATATAAGTAAAATTGAAATTGATACTAGTGTAGCTTTTGCAGCTATGAGCGGATCATTTATAGGTGGTAATGGAGATTTTGTTACATTGTTTGAACCTACTGCTAGTGAAGTAGAAGAACAAGGTTATGGATATGTAGTTGCATCTTTAGGTGAATTAGGTGGTGTTGTTCCATATACTTCATATTCAGCTAAATCTAGTTATATTGAGAAGAATAAAGAAACTATTGCTGCTTTTACAAGAGCTATCCAAAAAGGATTAGATTATGTAGAAAACCATAGCGATAAGGAAGTTGCAAAGGTTATCTTAAATCAATTTCCTGATACATCTTTAAAAAGTATTGAAAAGTCAGTTAAAAATTATAGAAAAATAGAAGCTTGGCCTAAATCTACTAGTTTTACAAAAGAATCATTTGATCATTTACAAGATATAATGCTTGATTATGGAATCATAGATAAAAAAGTTAGCTATGATAAATTAATATATGTCCAAAAATAAAGTTATTTTATCTATTAAAAATTTGAATAAAATCTATCATGATTTAAATGGTGAATTACTAGCTATAGAAAATATAAATTTAGATGTTTTTGATAAAGAATTTGTATCGATAGTTGGTCCAAGTGGCTGTGGAAAGTCAACAATTCTTTCAATACTTGCAGGAATAGATAAAGAATATTCTGGAGAATTGTTATATGATGATACTTTAAGTATTGGATATATGCTTCAAACTGATAGTTTGTTTCCATGGAAAACAATACTTGATAATTGTTTAGTTGGCTTAGAAGTAAAAAAAGAATTAACCGAAGAAAGTAAAGCTTATGTTATCGAACTTTTAAAGAAATATGGACTAGAGGAATTTATTGATAAGTATCCAAATAATTTATCAGGTGGAATGAGACAAAGAGTTGCACTAATTAGAACACTTGCTTTAAAACCTGACATTTTATTACTAGACGAGCCCTTATCTGCCCTAGACTCTCAAACTAGATTATCTATTGGGAATGACATTTTTCAAATTATAAAAAATGAGGGAAAAACAGCTATTATGGTAACTCATGATTTAGGAGAAGCTCTAAGTACTTCTGATAGAATAGTTGTTTTAACTAAAAGACCAGGAACAGTTAAAAAGAATTATGAAGTTGATTTTAATGGAGTAAATGATCCCAAAGAAAGAAGAAAAGATAAAATGTTTTCTAAATATCAAGCTGAAATATGGAGGGACTTGGATGTCAACATATAGTGATGAGCATAAATTGTTTTTAAAAAAATTTAAAAAGAATAAGCTTATTGTAAATATATCAAGAATAGCCATTTTACTAATATTTTTAGTCGGCTGGGAAATATTTGCAAAATATAAATTAATTAATACTTTTCTTACTTCTTGTCCATCAGAAATTATAAATACTACTATTTCATTAATAAAAGATGGCTCTTTATTTAATCATATAGGTATTACTCTATATGAAATATTTATAACATTTATTGTTTCATTTACACTTAGTATGCTTATTGCTACTCTAATGTGGATTGTCCCAACTTTTTCTAAAATTATTGATCCTTATCTTACAGTTTTAAATTCGCTACCCAAAGTTGCACTTGGTCCACTAATTATAATTTGGGCAGGATCTGGTTCGAAGTCTATAATTTTAATGGGGTTATTAATTAGTATATTTGTTACTACAATTAATATCTATAGTGGATTTTCTAGTACAGATAATAAATATATAATTCTTTTAAAGAGTTTTGGAGCTAACAGACTTAAAGTATTTTTTAAAGTTGTTATCCCAAGTAATATAAGTAATATAATTAGTGCATTAAAAGTAAACATTTCAATGGATTATATTGGTGTTGTAATGGGTGAATTATTAGTTTCAAAAATTGGATTAGGCTATCTAATTATGTATGGTTCTTCTGTGTTTCATATAGATTTAGTTATTACTAGTGTCTTTATATTATGTTTATTATCATATATAATGTATTTTTTAGTCGAATTACTAGAAAAACATTTCAAAAAAAATATTGCTTAAAAGCAATATTTTTATTTAAGTTTTGCTATTCTAGATGAATTATAAATATATAAACCACCTATGATAATTGTTAATGCTCCAAAAATTTTAATAACTGTATCATTTACTCCTGTATTTGGAACATCTACTATAAATGGATTATTGTAATCATCATTTGTATTAGAATCGGTATTTGGAGTAGATGGGTTTTCATTTGCTCCTGGGTTGTTATTATCACCTTGGTTTTCGTTGTCTCCTGGATTATTATTGTCTCCTGGATTATTATTGTCTCCTGGATTATTATTGTCTCCTGGGTTTTCGTTGTCTCCTAGATTGTTATTATCACCTGGATTCTCATTGTCTCCTGGGTTGTTATTATCACCTGGATTTTCATTGTCTCCTGAATTATTTTTTTCAATCCAATCTACAGTTGCCACTACTTTATTTGTATTACCAGCAGCATCTCCAATTTCAAATTCAAATGTTCCATTTTCTGTAAATGTATAAGTTCTTTGTTGATTATTATTTAATACTACGATTTGTTCTGATTCACCTGTTAAAGTCGCTACAACATCCTGATCAGTTTTTTCAGTAATATTGTAAGAGACATTGGCAGTAGGAGCAACTTTATCTATCCAATTAACTGTAGCCAAAGCTGTTCCTGTATTTTGATTTTCATCTATAAATTCAAAGGCAAATACTCCATTTGATGTAAATCTAAAGGTATTATTACCATCATTATTAGTAATAGTTATTCCTTCTGGAACTTTTAAAGTTGCGATTACATCTTGATTAGTTAATTCATTTATAGAGTAAGTAATTTCTGCTTGAAAATCTTTTCTAGTAGTATCTTCGAATAGATTAATCATTGCTACTGCAGCAAACATATTGTAAGTATCAAATTCTAGCTTGACATATTGACCTTTAACAATTTTATCTAAAGTTACTGTTTTAAGATCTTCGTTTTGAGCTAAATTTTCTACTTTACCTACTTGTATCCAATTTGTACCATCTGTACTTACATAGACTGTAGTATTTTTGATATCACATGGATCATTAGTCTTATATTTCTTTGGTAATAATTGTACCTCTGAAATGTTTTTAGGTTCATCTAACTTTATTGTTAAAAATGGTTTTATATCTTGGTCTAAAACATTTTGGCTAAAGTCTGTATGCCATAATGTATTAGCATTACCATCTATTGCGTTTGGTGCATAGTAAGGTCTTTTACCATCTTTAGATTGAGTTGAGTAACCTTCTATCGCTAAGTGTTCAATTGGAATATATTTTTTAGTCTCATCAATAGTATCTTTAGTAAATTCAAAAGTTAATGATTCACTTTCTAAATATAATCCATGTCTTCCATATCTTACTTCTACTGTCTTATCTCCAGTTAAATCTGGTAAACTATCTCTAAAATAAGTCCATGTATTTGAAGATTTGGCACTAGATTTTGCTTTTGCTCTTGTTGTTTCAATAATTCTCCATTGCATTACATCGGTTGCACCTATTACCTTATTTTCTAAATCATTATTATAAAGATTAGTAGGAGTATTAGAAGGTAAAATATCTATTTTATATAAGTTTTGTTCATCATAATTTACACCAACAATATGTATATAAATATCATTATCTGCTGAAATGCTATCTAATTCTTCTTCTGTTAATTGTAATTTATGTTCTTCTTCTGCTGTAAAAGATACTTCTTTCCAGTTTTCTTTACCATCTAAACTATAATCCCAACGTACTCCGTTTCCGTCAAAACGATTAGATAATACTATTTTACCAGCATCGTCTCCGTCAAAAGAGAATTTTGCAATAGAATTATCAATTTTTCCTAACAAGAAGTTTGCTTCTAGTCTTGTTAATGATGGTTGCATTACATAATAGTTTTCTGCAGTATTATTTGGTACAGCAGTTCCTTCTTTTAAAATTCTATTTTGTAATAACATAAATTTATATGAATTTATAGGACTTACTAATTTTGGTTTTATTAAATTAGATAAGTGATACATTGGTAATGGGAAGTATTTTAAATTTGTTGCTAATTCTTCAACTAATGCATAATAATCATCTTCTGTTTTTGTATCATTAGCATTAAAGTTATTAATTAATCCATACCATGCATCTATATTTAATGGTTGAATTTCTAAGGCTTTTCTATAAGCAGCTTCTTGTTTTGCTAAATCATTTCCATAAGCTTGAGCTAAAACTACATACTCTTTACTTTTTTCATATGTTTCTAAGTTATTTAAAACTTCTTGAGCTAAAGCCATGTAAACAACTTGATAAGAACCTTTAGCGTAACTAGCATTTCCCCATCCTAAAAGCATTCTTTCACCTTTTTCAGATAAAGTCCATCCACTTACGTCATTATCAATTCCCCAATATCCTCTTCCTTGAGCATCTTGGTTATAGTAAATAATTGCTGCATGTCCTGGTTGACCAATAACAGCTGATGGAATAGCATGTACACCTCTAATATTAGATCCTGTTTTGGAAATACCACCACATACTGCACCTGTTCCAAATTCATTTCTAAAATTCATCCATACTTTATATAAACCATTACGATAAGTTACATTATATTTACTAAATATTCCGTTGAATTTTTGATCCCAATAATCTTTTCTTTCTGGATCATGAAATTCTGGTCTTGAATAGTTAGGCCAAACATAGGCCATATATGGATGTGGCGTTAAATATTTCCAAGCTTGAGTTGGATATTTGTCCACAAAGCTTTGAGTATATTCATTTAACCATAATATTTCTTCATCATCAATATTGTTATTCATGACAAAACGCATTTCTTCAATTGAATAGTTTTCAAACCATTTTGTAATATCAATTGAGTCAGTTACAACAAAATGACCATCAGCATGCATTTGTTTATAAATTGCATATCTTACAACAGCATTTGATTGGTTTTCAGGTTGGCTTGATTGCATCCATAGACCAACTAATTTAGAGTGTGTAAGAGATAAAGAAATAGCCATTCTTGTATATAAATCTCCTAAGACAGTTCCATATTTGGTTACTTCTGTATTGTTAAAATCTTCTTTGTAATTTTTATGTAGCTCTGCTAAGACTTTAATTGAATTCATGTAACTACCTTCTGGTGCTCCTCCAGTTATATACAATTTAAGGTTTTTCAAATCATTCATTAACCAAGAAATAGCTTCTTTATTGCTATCATTATATCTTACAAATGATTGTAATATATCATAGCCAATGTTTCTTACAAACTCTCTTTGAAGTACAACTAATTCAGATGAAATTAGAGCGTCTTCTACATTAGTATTAGCTAAAAGAGAATCATATTGTTCAATAGTTTTGATGAAGTCGACATTTGAATTATCTTCAACATAATCTTCTTTAATTAATTTTGCATTAGCATAAACAGCATGGTCTGATGATTCATTACCATTATTATGAGCATATAATTTTAAGTATTTTGCACCTTTTATATCTATTTTTACTGATAATGCTTCACTATTACCTTTTAAAACAGGTGGTTGAGCAGCTGTTTTTAAATCCCAGTTTTCTCCATCAGTAGAAGTATAAATTGAAAACTTAACACCATTACCAATATTTCCACGACTTTCATCGACTCCTAAATATGATGTAAAATAATCATAATCATATGATGAAATATCATAGACAAGAGTTGAAGTTGCATGAGCAAAAACACCTTTAATAAATGAAGTTTTCTTTCCATCTACGATTAACGTGATAAGGCCATTGTTATATTGTTCCTCTGCTACTTTGTCTAATAAGATACTACCCCAAGCTACTTTAGATTGTTCTTTAATATAGTCAATATCGGATAAATACCTAAATTTTTCAGTATTATAATCCAAATAACCATAAGGTTTGCTTTCAACAAATTCTTGTTTATTTAAAGATGCAAATTGAAGATATACACCTGCCAAGATTGATGAAAGCCCTAAGATAATCATTAAAATAATAACTAGTTTTTTAGAATTTTTCATATCCACCAAATCTCCCTTTTTGTTTGCATATTATACACCAAAAAATTATTTTTTTCAAGTAAAAAATCAATCATTTTCGCAATTGACTTATAAAATTACTTATTTTTTGTAGGTTTAA
This sequence comes from uncultured Bacilli bacterium, assembly GCA_949451605.1. Classification (GTDB taxonomy): domain Bacteria; phylum Bacillota_I; class Bacilli_A; order RF39; family UBA660; genus RUG14891. Next base: position 9,832 of record CASTSB010000003.1, on the reverse strand, counting down.
ATGATTTATAAATATATAACACTCCAAAAGTAGCTATTAATTCTCCAATTATTTTAATTATAATTGGAGCATTTACTCCGGTATTTGAAGCATCTACTATAATTGGATTATTAGAATTATTATTTGAACTAGATTCATTATTTGGATATAATGTTTTTTCATCTTCTCCTGAATTATTTTTATCAATCCAATCTACTGTACTTGTTGAATGAGCAGTTATTCCTTTAAAAAATTTCTTTTTGTGCTCGTTAACAATTAAAGTTATTAAACCATTATTATAACTACTATCTAAATTTTTCTTTATTATAATCTAAAAAAACATAAGGTATAATTTCTATGATTTCTTCTTTTTTTAGTTAAGATAATCCTAAATAAATACCTGTTAAAATTAAAAAAATACTAAGATAATCATTAAAGTTATTATATTTTTTAGCTTTTTTCATATTAATAATTCTCTATTTTCATCTGCATATTATACAATAAATCATTTAAAACTTTTAATAGTTTATAAAAATAAAAAAAGATACTGATAAATTCAATATCTTTATTTTAAAACATTTTTTAAGACAATTGTTTTTATTCTTGACATTTCTTCTAGGGTTGTGGAAATTCCTTCATTACCAATTCCAGAATGTTTCCAACCTCCAAAAGGCATTTCCGCTGATCTATAAAAACTTGCTCCATTTATGATTGCTCCACCTACTTCTAGTTTTGATGCAACTTTAAATGCATTATTAATATCTTTTGTTATTATATTACCACAAAGACCAAAGCTAGATTGATTAGCAATTTCTATTGCTTCTTCAATAGTATCAAATCCACAGATTGGTATAACTGGACCAAAAATTTCCATATCTTTCATTACTTCCATGTCTTTAGTAACATTTATTAAAACTGTTGGTTCAAAATATGCTCCATTTCTTCTTCCACCAAAAGCAATTCTTGCACCTTCTTGTAATGTTTTTAATACTTGTTCTTCAACTCTTAACGCGGCTTTTTCATTAATAAGACAACCAATTTCAGTACTTTCATTCATAGGATCTCCTACTCGCATTTTACTTATTCTTGCGATTACTTTGTTAGTAAAAATATCTTTTATATCATTATGTACTAAAAATCTTTTACTAGCACAGCATACTTGACCTGTATTATATAGTCTTCCCCAAACCATTTCTTCAACAGCTAAATCTATATCTCCATCTTTATCTAAAATGAAGGCATCATTTCCTCCTAACTCTAGCATAATGTGAGTTAAGTTTTTAGACGCAGTTGCCATTGTTTCCATTCCAACTGCAGTTGAGCCAGTTAAACTAACTAAGTGGACTCCTTTATGTCTAGCTAGGGCTTGCCCTACTACAGGACCATTTCCTGATAAACAGTTTATTACACCATCTGGAACTCCCGCTTCTTTCATTAAAAGGCAATATTTATGAAGTGTTAAAGGATTATAAGTTGATGGCTTAACGATTACAGAATTTCCCATTATAAGTGCACTTGGTACTTTTTGTCCAAATAAATCACAAGGAAAATTAAATGGAATTATGCAAGCTACAACTCCTATAGGCTGTCTTATTGTAAACTGAACAGTTGCTTCTTGTCCCGGTTCATTTCCTACTGGAATATTAATTCCATATAAATGTTTTGCTTTTTCCACATAAGCTGTAACAAAAGTTCTTGTGTTTGCAATCTCCGCCCTGGCTTCTTTTATTGGTTTACCTGTTTCACGGCAAAGAGTCATTGCTAGAGTTTCTGCATCACGTTCTACTAAATCAACAAATTTTTCTAATATTCTTCCTCTTTCATATAGAGGAGTTTCTTCCCATTTTTTTTGAGCTTCTTTGGCACATTTTACACAATAGTCAACATCTTCTTCTGTTGAATTTGGGACTGTTGCAATTAACTGATTATTTGCTGGATTTCTTACTTCTATTGCTTGTCCATCACTAGAATCTAATTCTTTTCCATTTACTAAATTTCTCATTTTGCCTCCTAATTTTTACCGAAAGCTGTGAATGATAACATTAATCCTCCACAAATATTAGATGAATGTTCATCATATCCATATTCTCCAAATGTAAATACTGTTATAAATGGAATTCCTTTTGCTTCTTTTACTAATTGCTTGTGAACTTCTTCTATTCTATCTCCAACACCTAGTTTTCTTCCTCCACAATGAACTAAAACATATGCAGCAGGTTCATTATACAATTGTCTTCTAACATCTTTTAATGTTGATCCAGTTGAATCTATTAATTCATCAACAGTTGCTTCTAATTGAATAATAGCAGTTCCTGGAACAGCCTTATTCCCTAATGTAATTGTATCATCGGAAGTTGTTCTTGTTCCTTCATCGTTTCCAAACATTGGATGACGAATTACTGTAAGATTTCCAAGTGGATCCTTAACTCCTAATGGTTTGGTAATAGAAGCTGCTAAAAGATTTTGACCTTTTAAACTTTCTGGTTTTACATTTGTCCATTGAGCGTATTTTTTTAAGGCAGATATTCCATCAATTGTTACTAAAGTACGGTCATTTTTAACTTCAGTAATAATTCCTACATTGTTGGTTTCGTTATAAGCCCCAGTAAATGAAGTTGCAATTTCATTATCTGTATAAAAGAATGCAACTGCTACTCCGTCTGTAAATACCTTATCATTACAAATTATTTTCCAATTTCCTTCTACTGTATCATCTGCAGCACTTCCACCAAACATAGGAACTCTACCTATTACATCTTGAATTCCCATTAGGTATTCTTCTTCCTCTTTTGGGCTTGCTACCATATAGAAGTATCCTGGAGCTCTTGTTGTTTTTGCATTTTCAACTGCTTCTATTGCAACTTTTCTTCCGATTGCTCTAGCATCTTTGCCTGATTCATGACAAGCAACCCCAACAACCATATCAGGGTCATCAAAGGCCATCATTCCAGCAAAACCATTTTCTGATGTAATGATTCCTTCAGGAGTCATAATTGCTCCACTACTTGTACATCCAATTATTGGAGCATTCATTATGCTTTTTGCTCCTTTTACAACCTCTTTAATATCATTTTTTACTGATGTATAAAGAAATCCTAATTTATTATTTTGCATTCCTTCGATTGCTTGTTTTGCTGTTTCAAGTCCTGCGTTATAACTATCTTTTTCAATACTATGTCCTACTTTTGCTTTTAACATTTTTTACCTCTTTTCTTTTTAATAAGCTTCTTTATATAATGCTATAATATCATCTACTGTAACATCTTTTGGGTTTCCAGGTGTACATACATCATTAATAGCCTGACTAGCAAGCGTTGGTATCATTTCTTGTGGTATACCTAAATCTTTTAAATGTTGTGGTATTCCAAGATTTTCTGATAATTTTTTAATAGCATCAACAACTAAATCTATAACTTCATTATCATTTTTTCCATTTGTGTTTAGTCCAAAAGCATTTGCCATATTTCTAAATAATTCAGGACAAGAATCTCCATTAAATTTCATTATATGTGGTAGTAATAGCGCATTTGCTACTCCATGTGGAATATCAAAATATGCTCCAAGAGAATGAGCCATCGAATGTACTATTCCAAGTCCAACATTTGAAAATCCCATACCAGCTATATATTGTGCATAAGCCATTTTTTCAATTGCTACTTTATCTTTTTCATTGGCAGCTTTTTCTAAATTTTTGTAAATTAAAGCCATTGCATTTACATGGAAAATATCAGGTATTAACCATCCTGCTTTTGTAATATAACCTTCCATAGCATGAGTTAGAGCATCCATTCCAGTAGACGCTGCTAAAAATTGTGGCATTCCATCCATTAAATCTGGGTCTATTATTGCAACAACTGGTATATCATGTACATCAACACATACCATCTTTTTAGTATTTACTTCATCAGTAATTACATAATTAATTGTTACTTCTGCTGCTGTACCTGATGTTGTTGGTATAGCAATTAAAGGTAGTCCTTTATTTTTAGTTTCAGCAACTCCATCAAGACTAACTACATCATTATATTCTGGATTAGTCATTATAATTGAAATTGCTTTTGCTGTATCAATTACGCTACCTCCACCTACTGCAACTATACAATCTACATTATTAATATTAGCCATTAATAATCCATCTTGAACATTTTTTACTGTAGGATTTGGCTTGATACCGTCAAATAAATAATATCCTATAATATTATGCTCAAGCACTCTTGTAATCATATCTACTGTTTTAGACTCTAACAAAGTCTTATCTGTAACAAGAAGTACTTTGTGGAAACCTCTAGCTTTGATTTCAGTAGCAAGATTTTTTCTTGCTCCACGACCAAAATAAGAAGTTTCATTTAAAACAACTCTATTTATCATCATCTAGCCTCCCTATTCTATAAATCATTATAACATATCCTACAAATAAAAGAAGCGTTTTTTTAGCTGCAATCAAAAAAAGACAAATTGTTTACTTCAATTCGTCTTGTGATTTAGAATTTAGAGTCATGTCTGCTCGTCTTCCGTCTAAATAAGCATAATAACCGGCTGCTGCAATCATAGTTGCATTATCAGTACAATACTTCATTGGTGGTATTGATAAATCAAAATTCAATTCTTTAGATAATTCGCTCATTGCATTTCTTAATCCATTATTAGCAGCAACTCCTCCTGCTACAATTACATTCTTAATATTCTTATCAATTATTGCTTTTTTAACTTTGGTAATAATAGCTTCAACAGCAACGCTTTGAAAAGATGCAGCAAGATCTTCGTTTCTAATTTCTTCTCCACGTTGTTTTTCATTATGAGCTAAATTTATAACAGCACTTTTTAGTCCACTAAATGAGAAATTATAACTATCATCTTTTAATGGAACAGGTAAATTATATGTTTTTTTACCAATAGTCGCCATTTTATCTATCTTAGGTCCACCTGGATATTCTAGTCCTATTACTCTTGCTACTTTATCATAACATTCTCCAATAGCGTCATCTAAAGTTCCACCTAATTTTTTGAAACTATAGTGTTTTTCCATTTCGATAAGCTCAGTATGTCCTCCACTAACAACAACTGCCAAAAGTGGAAATTCTAATTTTTTAACAAGACTATTAGCATATATGTGACCCGCAATATGATGAACTGGAATTAGCGGTTTATTATATACAAATGAAAGTGTTTTTGCAGTTTCAAGTCCGATTAATAAAGAGCCTATTAATCCAGGACCATAAGTTAGAGCTATTGCATCAACATCTTCTATTTTCATATTAGCTTTTTCCATGCATTCTTCTAAAACCATAGTAACATTTTTGACATGTTCCCTACTAGCTATTTCTGGTACTACTCCACCAAAATCTTTATGAATATCTATTTGTGATGAGATAACTGTTGCTATTTCTTCTGTTCCATTTTTTACAATAGATACACTAGTTTCATCACAACTACTTTCTATTCCTAAAATATATGTATCTTTCATAATATACCTCTTTTCAATTCGAACTTATTTTAACACAAAAGACTCTTTTTTTCTAGTTAAAGAGTCTTTTTTCTTTCCATTAATATTCCATCTACTCCATTATAGTAGTTTTTCCTGATAGCTTTTTTTTCAAAATTAAATTTTTTATAAAGAGCTATAGCTGGAATATTATCAATTTTTACTTCTAAAGTTATATCTTTTTCCACAAGTTCAATCATTTTTTTTAGTAATTTAGAACCTTTTCCACAGTTTCTGTGGATAAAGTTTATTTCAATTTGATTTATCTCAGCTCTTTCATAGATATCACTATAATAAACATAACCTATAACTTCGTTATTTTCCTTTAATATTAAGTATCTGCCAAATGGGTTACTATTTAAATCTTTTTTGACCTCTTCAATATTTAAGAAAGAATTTTCTATTTCAAAAAAATTATTTTTTGTTAATTCAATAAACATAATTACAATTTACTTTCTTCTGCTTCTGTTAATTTTAAATAATTTGGATTTACTCCATGTGGATTTAAATTTTCTTTGTCTTTAAATTTTTCAATTATTTTTAAGAAATCAGGAGTGTAACTTTCTTGATTTTGATAATCAATAGTATTGTCATTTGTAATTACTGTAAAGACATTCAAGTCTGTTAGCTTATCATTTAATTCTTCTTTTTTTAGATAACTTGGTTCAAGTATAACATTATTTTCACTATCAAAAATTCCTGTAAATACATAGCCTCTTCTTGCGTCTAACATTGGAACTTTATAAGTATTGATATTAGTAGAAATAGCCATTGCTTCAATTGATGTAATTGTCGTTATAGGAATATTTAGACTCCAAGCATAAACTTTTGCTATTGTTATACCAATTCTAATTCCAGTAAAAGAGCCTGGTCCATTTACAACGATTATTTTATCTATATCTTTTGCATTAAGTTTTGATTTTTCAAACATTGAAATAATTGCTGGCATAGCTTCTTCTGACAGATTATGACCAAATTCTTGTTTTACTTCTTCAATTAGTGTATTATTTTCAACAATTGCAGAATATAAAAAGCTAGAGGAAGTATCTATATATAAGTATCTCATAGTACAGCCTCACATAATTCTTCATATTGGTCACCATATGGAGTGATAGTTATTATTCTTTTATCTTCATCTTCTGAAGAATGTTTTATTTTAATATCCAATCTCTCTTCTGGTAAGTAATCTGGAATCAAGTCAGCCCATTCAATTATTACTATTCCACCTTTAGTGTAATATTCTTCAATACCAAGTTCATTTTCCCTACCATCTACTCTATATACGTCCATATGATATAGTGGCATTTCACCTGATGTATATTCTTTAATAATATTGAATGTAGGAGATGTAACTTCTTCTTTTATTTCCATAGCTTGTGCAAAACCTTTTGTAAATATTGTTTTTCCACTACCTAAGTCACCTCTTAAACAGATTACCATATTTGGAAATTTCTCTGATTCAAAGTTTTCTGCTAATTCAATTGTTTCCTCTTCTGAGTATGTTGTTATTTTATAATCCATTTTATTCACCTACAAATTATTATAATCAAAAAAAAAGAGTTATACAACTCTTATGAAATATTTTTACTTTTTCATTGTAAATTTACTTGGCTACTATAGAAATATTTTTTATGTAAAGCGATGGAGAGCCTGCTCTACTAGAGAAAAACTCTAAATCATTACCAATTTCTTCTACATTATTAAATATTTCTTCAAATGTTGTTGTTAAGATACAAGGTTCAAAGCCACATTTTATTTTGCCGTTTTCGATAATAAATCCAAAGACTTGAATAGATATATTCCCAGTTGCAATATCAATTGAAGTATTTGCGGATCCCATATAATCTGTAATATATAATCCATTTTTTATGTCCAAAAATAAATCTTCTTTATTTTTAGTACCAGGTAAAAGATATAGATTTCTAACCCCTACTTCACCATATGAATTTCCGGTTGATTCTAAATTTGCAATTTTTGCTTCTTTAATATTATATAAATATGTCTTTAGAATTCCTTTATCGATAATTTGTTTTTTCTTAGTTGGAACTCCATCATCATCAAACAGGGTAAATCCAGGATAGTTTTTATTTCTAGGATCTTCTACTATATTAATTTTTTCACTAAATATTTTCTCATCTTTTTTATTTAGGAAAAAAGAAGTTTTCTTTCTAATATTATTTGCATATAATCCAGCAATTATTTGACTTAAAATTGAACCAGCTACAGTGTTTGATAGAATTAAGTTGTATTTTTTTGTTTCTAACTGCTCTTTTATTAACATCTTCTTAGCTTCTTCTATTGTATCTAAAGTTATTTTTTCAATATTTATTTGTTCTTTATTAGTTTTTAACGCACTAGAAGAATGACTTACTATATTACCATTTTTCTCAACTAATACTTCGATATAAAAGTCATATACTTTTTTTGTTGTTGAAATATCTACACTTTTGGAATTAACTATTCTTTTTTTATAAGAAGATCCTGAGTAACATGAAGTAATTGATTTAATGTTGTTATTTTCTTTCAACTTATAAATAGTCTTTAAAGTTTTAATTTCGTCTGTTATATCTATTTTTTCCAAGCTTAATGAGTTGTTATTTGTCAAATCTGTTAGATACTCATCCTGATAAGAAGAGTCTTCATTTTCAATTTTTAAATCTAATAAATCAATTATATTTTTCTCTAAGTAATCAGTTGATATTTTTACAGTTTTATTATCTTTTTCTGCTTTTACAAAGTAGCTAATTGAAAAAGATGAATTATTGGCATCTAACTTTTCATTTATATAACTTGAATCTATATTATTACTGGTTTCTTCGACTATTTGTATGTCAGTAAAGCCCTTTTCTTTTCCATATTTAATAAATTCTTGACATGTCATTATTCTTTTCCTCCTACAAGCATTTTTGAAACCTTGATAGTTGGTTGTCCTATCGTGACTGGAATAGTACCACTCTTGCTTCCACAATAACCACCTGATATTAATAAATCATCTGAAACCATTTCAACATTCTTAAGTATTTCTTTACTTGTTCCAATCAATGTAATGCCTTTTATTCTTTTAGTAATTTTTCCATTTTCTATTAAAAATGCTGAATCTACTGCGAAATTAAATTCTCCAGTTGAAGTATTAACACTTCCTCCACTCATTTTAGTGCAGTATACTCCTAACTCTATACTTTTTATCATATCATCTATTTTATCTGTACCAGGAGCTAAATAAGTGTTACTCATTCTTGAAGTTGGTGGGTATGTATAATTTTCTCTTCTTCCGCAACCATTTGATGGCAGGTTCATTTTTTTAGAGTTTTCTTTATCGATTAAATACGATTTTAAAATTCCTTTGTCAATTAAAATGTTTTTTTGTGTTTTATTTCCTTCATCATCTATTAGGTTACTACCCCAATATCCTTCTAGAGTTCCATCATCTATTAAAGTGACCTTTGAAGAAGCTACCTCTTTTTCTAAATCATCAGAGAAGACTGACAACTTTGGTGCAACTGACGTAGCCTCCAATCCATGACCACAGGCTTCATGAAAAATAACTGCACCAAATCCTGGGCATAATATAACAGGTAATTCTCCACCTTTAAAGTTTTCTGCATCTAATTTTTCAACAGCTTCTTTTGCACATTCTAAACAAAGTTCTTCTAAATTATTTTCTTTAAGAAATTCATATCCTTTTCCAACAGCTCTATCTATCATGCTTTTTTCTTTAATACCTTCTTTTTCAGTATGAACGATACAGATAAACCTTGTTAATAATTTATTTGATTTAATATAATTTGCTTCTGAATTAGTTATTGTTATATTTCTATATTCTTCTAAAAGCATTAAATTTACTTGAGTTATATAATTGGAAAATGATCTAACTTTTTTATCTAGTTTTTTTAATAAATCTTTTTTCTCTTCAGGCTTTAAAGATTCATGAGCTAATTTAAAATTGATTTTTTCTTCTTTCAAATCATTTAGTTTTATCTCTTCTTTTTTACTCCCATTAATATTTTCACTTAAATTTAAAGCTTGATTCTTTAGAAATTCAAAATCAAGATTATTAGATGAAGAATAATATGTATCGTTGTCTTTAATCATTCTTAATCCAATACCTCTAAATGTTTCTACTGATATATCGTTCAATTTTGAATCAGTTACTTCATATATTTTTCTAATAGTATCCTCATAAAACACTTCTGAGAAATCTGCACCTGTTTGTAATAAAATGTTTAATAATTCTTCATATTGTTTTTTTTCCATTTTAATTTTTTCTCCTTGTTTTTTTAGTATAGCAAAAAAAAAGAAAAGATAAAACTTTTCTTTTTATAAACAAAAAAAATTCTTGGCAACTTCCTATTTTCGCATACACTATTGTCG
>CASTSB010000002.1 GCA_949451605.1 uncultured Bacilli bacterium | reverse complement strand
ACTGCTGTCTCCCGTAGGAGTCTGGGCCGTGTCTCAGTCCCAGTGTGGCCGATCACCCTCTCAGGTCGGCTACGCATCGTCGTCTTGGTAGGCCGTTACCCCACCAACTAACTAATACGGCGCAGGCTCATCTTCAAGCGAAGCTTTAAAGGCTCCTTTTAATATATAATGACGTATCGTTACATATATAATCCGGCATTAGCAATCATTTCTAACTGTTATTCCAGACTCGAAGGCAGATTACCCACGTGTTACTCACCCTTGCGCCACTAAGTGGTAAACCAAATCCAAATTTGAGCAAGCTCGCATTCTTCATTGGGCCACTTCGTTCGACTTGCATGTCTTAGGCATGCCGCCAGCGTTCATCCTGAGCCAGGATCAAACTCTCAATAAAATTTATTTATTTGGTTTGTTTATTATTTTTTCCTAGCTACTCAAAATTGACGTTTTGCTTAGTTTTCAAAGATCATTCCGTTGTTTTTCTCACAACGTATTTCCACTATATCAAAACATTAAATTGATGTCAACACTTTTTTTAATTTTTTTTGAATTAAAATAAGTTTTTGAATACAACTTCGTGTTTCGCTTATTTATTATATGCAAATACTTTATTTTGTAAAGACTTTTTTTACAAAAAAATAAAAAAGTTAAAACTAATTTTCTAGTTTTAACTTTTTATAAACTTCATAGTAATTTTCTACGACTCCTGGGATAAAAGCTAACTCTTTTTTTCTAACCATATTAATAAGATTAGTTAATTCTGATTTTAAGATTGTATCAATGTCATTGGAATAGTGCATAAGTTTTTTATGATATTTATACTCTCCTCTATCTAATACTTTGAAACTTCCATCTGGGAAGACTCTTAAATCTAAATCATAATCAATATATTTTATAGTATCTTCTTCTATAATAAATGGTGAGGCAATATTACAATAATAGTAAATACCGTTTTTTTTGTATTGTCCTATAATATTATACCAATTGTTGTAGAAAAAATATAATACGGCTGGTTCTTTTGTTCTCCATGTTCTTCCATCTGACTCAGTAACTTTTGTTTTTTCATTTCCAAAAATTAAATAGTTGTCATGGATTTCTAGAAGAACTGCTTCATCCCAAGATCTATGAATTTTTCCATCATGTTTATAACCATGAATTTCATATTTCTTTCCGATTATTAATTTTTCATTTTCCATCTATTTACCTCGTTCTTTTGTATTATAACTTCTTTTTTATTTTTTTTCAACAAAAAAAGCCATATGACTATTTGCTAGCATATGACTTTACTGCTATCCATCCAATTACTAAAAGGATAATGAATACTACCATACCTGAAAATGGATTATCAAATAATTGATCAGCAAAAGCATTTAATTTTTTATCTAATTCACTAATTTGTGAAGAAAGGCTTAATATATTTATCATAATACCACCTTAATAAAACTATTTTTTCTTAACTTCTTTTTCTTCTATTATTTCTGCATCAGTTATGGTATCTTTTATAGCTTTTTTCAAAATACTAACATTTCTTTTTATTGTTATAGTAGATATCATATCTAATACAGCATAGGTAACAATAAATATTCCAACAATTTGTGTGATCATTTGTACGCCTTTAAATGGATTAAATATTAAAATTACCCCACATAGTGTACTGACTATTGCTACAGCTAGTGTCATTTTCCATAATTTATTATTATCTTTTTTTAGCTCTAAAGAATATTGTAATTTGTTAGCACTATTTATAACTATACATATTCCTAAAACAATAGGAATTATACTTGCTAATCCTTTTGGATGAGTAACAATTAGACTTCCTAAAATTATTGTAACTACTCCATATATAATATCTAGTTCGCTACTTGTCATATTTCTGGCATTTTTAATGAATCTTAGAATTGCCACTGCTCCTAAAGCTATTAAAGTTCCTCCTATTACATAAGAGATACTTACTATTGTCATTTCAGATTCAAATATTAATAATCCTCCTAAAATGATTAAGAAAATTGACATCATAATAGAAGACTTAAAAAATTTACTCATTATACTATCCATGGTTAAACCTCCTAAAGCTTATATTTTGATTATACCATATTTTTATTTATTACAAATAATTATTTTGATGTCTCTTCTTCGTTAGTATTTACTTCGTTTTCTAAATTATCTTCTTTCTTTACTTGATTTTCAAAATATATGACTGATTTATTTTCTGTTCTTGTTAATCTTTCATAAAGAAAAAGATGCTTTTTATTTAAAGGAACTAAAAAACTAATAATGTTAATTATTTGAATTAATAATATCGCTATTACACTTATTTTTCTATAGTTTTGATTTTCAATTAGATTTATCCAAGCAAATGGATAGATAATTAAGAAAGTTAATAAAATGTTTCTTAAAGTGTTTATAAATAACTTTAATTTTACATTTTGAGAAACTATCTCGAGTTTAACAATTGTTTTTCCAAAAGTTTTTGTATTATTAAATACGGGTACAATAATATAATAGAAAATAATTGCTAATATAAAGTAGAAATTATGGATTTTTGTTCCTAACAAAATAACTTTAAATAAAAGACTAAAAATACATAAGAATATAATATCTATAAAAAGTGCTACACTTCTTCTTATAATAGATACTTTTTGACCTTTTTTATAACTTTGGTTAGTTAACTCTTCTCTAGATGGTAAAAACATTAAAAATAGTGGTGAAATAATATAACCAATAGTTCCTCCAGCAGTATTTATTATTAAGTCATCTACATCAAATAGGCGGTAAGGTCTAGGATAGATTCCATACAAACCACTTAGTTGAGTTAGCTCAAAGAATAAGCTTAAGAGAAATGAGGCGAAAATTGCTTGATACCATTTTTTATTAAAGAGATATTTTAAATATATTCCGAATGGAAGTGTTAACAATATATTAAAAAGAACTGTATAAACTGTTGACTTATTTAAAAATGTTAAAATTGATTGAATACTATTTAAAGTTAGAGTTGAAGTTGCTTTTATATCGTTTACAAACTGAAATGGTATTAACTGCATGGTCGGTCCTTTATAATTTAGTACATCCGAAATTTTAGGAAGAGGCAAAATAACCATAAAATAAGCAGTTAACATGTAAAGAATAAAACTATAAACAACTATACTTTTAATTAGGGGAATAGCACCATACTTGTGATACTCATATATAAGGAAAGGTAACGTAAAGAAAAAAGCAACAATTGGGAATGTTATAAATGCAACTTCTATTGGTATTTTATAAATTTCCACAATCATCACTTCCTAAAAATTATTTTTCCACAAGAAATGTTAATAACTTTTCTGGGGCTTGGCCATTTACTGCTACATCGTATATTAAATCTATTATAGGAATAGAAACTTTTTTATCTTTAAGTAATTTATAAATGGACTCCAAGGTATAGAATCCTTCTACTGTAGTTGTACTTAAGTATTCTTTGATTTCATCTTGTGATTTTTTTTCACCAAGTAATTTTCCGAATCTATAATTTCTACTTTTTACTGATGTACAAGTTAATAGAAGATCACCTATTCCAGCATAAGATGTTACTGTTCTTTTTCTTGCATTAAAAGCGTCTAATATTTCTTCCATATCATGTACTGCTTCCGTAAGCATCATAGCTTTAGTAGAATCGTTAGCTCCAAGTCCTTCTAACATACCAGCTGCTAAAGCTAGAACATTTTTAATTGATCCACATATTTCTGTACCAACTACATCATCTGTTTCTCTTAATTTTATGTAATTATTTTGTAATGCTTTTTTAGCTAGATCTGAAGTAAATTCGTTTCTAGATGCTAATGTTAAACCAGCTGGCATCTTAGTAGTTAAGTCAATTGCAAAAGATGGTCCACTTATAACTGCTATATTTTTAGTATCTAAGTATTTTTCTAAAATTTCATTTACAAATAGTCCTGTATCTTGCTCAATTCCTTTTGTTGCTATAAGAATATGATTATCCTTAATATAAGGAGCCATATCTTTTGCTAAATCATCAACAAAAGCGGCTGGTATGGCAACTACTAGTAAATCTTTATCTTTAATTGCCTCTTCTAAATTTGTTGTTAATTTAATTGAATCTGCTATTTTAAAGTTTGGAATAGCTTTATCATTTCCTCTATTTTTTTCCATAGCTTCTTTTTCTGCTTCAAATCTTGTCCACATTGTAATAGAACAATTATTATCGACCATAATACTACTTAGGGCCATTCCATATGCTCCACATCCAAATATAGTTACTTTCATTAAGTACCTCCTAATTGTAATTTTATTAATGACTTTTTTATTGTATCACATTTTTTCAAATAAAAGAAAATATGTTAACTTATGTTAAGTATGTTTGCTTGTTTTTGACTTTAATTTTTATTTATCCTATACTTAGAATAGAGGTGATATCATTGAAAATAGATGTTAGATATAAAGAACTATTAAAGAAAAAAAGTGATCATTATAAATTATCTAGAAAGATAAAGACAGGTTTTATTTCTGCTGTTGCTTTGGTAGGAATTCCTGCAATGATGTTTAGTAACAAAAATAAAGGTGCTGATAGCATGAATGATAATTATCAAAATGTTGGAACATATCAAGAAGCTAAAACTGAGGATCCAATAAATGTGGATATAAATGAAGTTAATGAATTAAATATAATTATTAATGATAATGATTGTAGTGATACTTTTATGGAAAGTATTTATAATAATTTGGAAGCAGATGGGATTAAATTTAAGACTACTAAGAATTCAGAAAATATAGATGTTGATGATTCGGTTGTTATTACTTTAGATCAACAATATATTTCTGGACCTGGAATGTTAGTAATTGCTCCATATGATAATGAAAGAAGAGGAAACTCTGATGCATTAGCCTTGGCATGTGAGGCATCTTTTTATGAGAATGGCTTTTTTACAGATGGAATAGAATGTGGAAAAAAAGGATTTAGAGAGATGGAAGACGGTACTATTATGGAAAGAATTCCAACAAGTACTGAAGAAAATATTAGTAGTGATAAGAATACAAGTTTTGTAACTATTTGTTTTGGAACTGATAATACTAACCCTTTACTTGTTACTGCGAGTATTGAAGGAATGTTAACCAGATATTGTTCTTATATAAAAAATGGAAATAAAGATGAAGATTTAATATATAGAACTGAAAAAGATGATACTTATGATTCTTTAACAGCAAAATATGGATATTCTGAAAATTACCTTAAATTAATGAATAATTTGGATACTGAGGAATTGCCAATAGATTCTACTATTAAGAATCCTGATGTAAAAGATATAAGAGAATTTGATACTGTTGTTCCAGTTAATTTATATGTTGAGAAGACAAAATGGTCAAAATAAAGAGAAGCTATGCTCCTCTTTTCTTTTGTTTTATAAGATTTTTTTAGTTTTTAGGTTGTGTCTTGATATAGTTTGTGCTATAATTTTTTCGTCAACTAATTTTAGGGGATTAGTTAAATGGTATAATAATGGTCTCCAAAACCACTGTTGGGAGTTCGATTCTCTCATCCCCTGCCATTTGAATTTTAAGCAACCAGAGTGTTGCTTTTTATTTTGCTTTTTCTAGTTATTTTAATCTTTCATCTATATAATCGTTCACAATGTCTCGTATTTCTTTGAAATATTTTTCTCCTTCTATTTGATCATATAGATATCCTAGATTTTTCTTCATATCAGAAAGACAAATATTATAATTAATATCAAATGTTAAAGCAAATTCTAAGGCAATTGAATCGTTTTTATTTTTAACTTTCTTTTTAGAAATTGTTTCATGTCTTCTTATTGACTCTAAAATTTCTTCGGTGACAGGCTCATCGATTGCTTTTTGATTAAGTTCTTTTAAAAATCCCATTAAAAAGATAATATCTACTTTATCTGAATCTCTTATAAGTTTTGCATGCTTTAACATTCTTTCATCATGACATTCAGCAATATGAAACTTATTATGATTTTGAATGGCAAATTTTATTATTTCATAGTCTTCTTCTTTATCTGTGAATTTTTTAATTTCGCCTTTGTCAAATAATTGAGTAACACTATAGTCTGCATGATCTACAGTTTTAAAATCATTATAGCTATGATATACCCTTAATTGTTCAAATCTTCCTATATCATGAAGTAAACCTATTATTCTGGCAAGTTCAACATCTTCTTTAGAAAATCCTAATTCTTTTGCGTAGTGCTCGTTTAATTTCATTACACGATAAGAATGTTTATATTTTAAACTAATATTTTCATCATTCATATCATAATTTTTCACATATTCATCAAATGCTTTTTCTAACATTTAACATGCCTCCTAAACTTTGTTGTTTATAATTTTTCCTTATATTATTATAACCCTTTTATACTTTCTTATCAAATTTCAAATAATTTATATAAATAAAAAGAACATATCTTTTAAGCTACATTCTTTAAAACAAATTCATCGTTTTCAATATCAATAATAATTTTACTATCAAACTTTATTTCATCATTTATTAATTTTTCTGCAAGTAAAGTTTCTAAATTTCTACTTACAAATCTTTTTATTGGACGAGCGCCATAAATTTCATCATAAGAATTATTGATAATATAATCTTTAGCATTATTAGTTAACTCTAATGTAATATGTTTATCCTCAAGTCGTTTTTCAATTTCTTTAACAATTTTTTCTAAGATATCATATACAACTTCCTTAGATAGTTTTTTAAATATAATTATTTCATCTATACGATTTATAAATTCTGGTTTAAAAGTTCTTTTTAGCTCTAAATTTATTAATTCATTACTATTTTCTTTATCTTCTAGAATAAATTCGCTTCCTAAATTGGATGTCATTATTATAATTGTATTTTTAAAATTTACAGTTCTACCTTGTCCATCCGTTATTCTTCCATCATCTAGTATTTGAAGTAAGATATTAAAAACATCTTTATGAGCTTTTTCTATTTCATCAAATAAAATTATACTATAAGGATTTCTTCTAACCGCTTCTGTTAATTGTCCTCCTTCATCATATCCCACATATCCTGGAGGAGCACCGATTAGTCTGGAAACAGAATGAGATTCCATGTATTCACTCATATCAATTCTTATCATATGTCTTTCATCATCAAAAAGCTCATAAGCTAAACTACGAGCAACTTCTGTTTTTCCAACTCCTGTTGGGCCTAGGAAGATGAAGGAACCAATTGGTCTATTTAGATCTTTTATACCTGCTCGAGCTCTTTTTATTGCATCACTAACAAGTTTTAATGCTTCATCTTGTCCTTTTACTCTCTTTTGAAGATTTGTCTCTAAATTAATTAGTTTTTCTTTTTCTCCGCTTACTAATTTTTGAATAGGAATATTTGTCCATTTCGAAATAATTGAAGCAATATCCTCTTCATTTACTGTATCACTTAACATATCAGAAGTGTCTTTATTTTTTAGTTCTTCTAATTCTTTTTCTAATCTTGGAATCGTTCCATGAAGAAGTCTTGCGGCCGTTTCTAAGTCATATGAGTTTTGAGCTTGTTCTAGTTGAAATTTTGCTTTTTCTATTTCTTCTTTCTTTGTTTTTACTGCATCATTTATTTTCTTTTCTTCCTGCCATTTCTCTCTTAGAACTTTTTCTTTTTCTTGTTCTTTCGAAATCTTTTCTTTTAATTCTATAACTCTAGCTTTAGATAACTCATCTTTTTCTTTTTTTAGGGCTTCCAACTCTATTTGATATTGCATAATCTTTCTTGATAAAGTATCTAATTCTACTGGTACTGAATCCATTTGAACTTTAATTGTTGCGCAAGCCTCATCTACTAAATCAATTGCTTTATCTGGTAAAAATCTATCTGTTATGTATCTATCTGATAATGTTGCGGCTGCAATTAAAGCTTTATCTTTTATATTTACTCCATGATATACTTCAAATCTTTGCTTTAGTCCTCTTAATACTGTTATAGTATCCATTACAGTTGGCTCTTTGACTTGCACCTTTTGAAAACGTCTTTCTAGTGCTCCATCTTTTTCAATATACTTGCGATATTCATTTAAAGTAGTAGCACCTATTACTTTTATTTCGCCACGAGCAAGCATAGGTTTTAGCATATTACCAGCATCCATAGCTCCTTCTGCTCCTGCACCCACTATCATATGAATCTCATCTATAAACATAATGATTTCACCATTTGAAGATTTGATTTCTTTTAAAACAGCTTTTAGTCTTTCTTCAAATTCTCCACGGTATTTTGCACCTGCGATTAATGCACCTAAATCTAGTTCCCAAATTTTTTTGTTCTTCAAAGACGCTGGTACATCTCCTTTAACAATTCTACTAGCTAGTCCTTCAATAATTGCAGTCTTTCCTACTCCTGGCTCACCAATTAAGACCGGATTATTTTTAGTTTTTCTAGATAAAATTCTAGTAATACTTCTTATTTCTTCATCTCGACCTATAACTGGGTCTACTTTTCCATCTTTGACATTTTGTACTATATCTCTACCATATTTTTCTAGGACATTTTTTAAATTTTCTTCATATAAACTTTGTTCATTCATAAAAATCACCTCTTTGATTAATTTGAATACTAAAAAAATATTAGCAGTATTATTGTAACACCATTATTAGCACTCGTCAATACTAAGTGCTAATTACTTTTTTATAACTGAATACTCTTTTAAAAGGTCATCGTAAGAGATTTTAGCATTTGCTGGAGAGGTGCTAGGAAGACAAATTGCTTCTTTATTTAATTTATTTTTTAAATACTTATTATATAAATTATGCGCAGTTTTACCTGCTGTATAGATTTTTGATATATTTGTAGTTTTAAGAATACTTTCTATGTCATTTACTTCAACATTTTTAATTGATGAATCACTTGATCCTTTAATGGTACAACTTTTTACTACATCAAAGAGGGCTATGTTATGACGCTTTAAAAAGTCCTTTTTTGATTCTATACTTTGGGGGATATCCTCGTCATAAACATTTGAAAGTACTTTCCAAAATCTGTTTTGAGGATGTGCATAATAGAAATTATTTTCTCTTGATGAAACACTTGGCATACTACCAAGTATCAGAATTTTAGAATCCTTAAAATAGACAGGTTCAATAGTATGATAAACTTTTTCTTCAGCCACAAAATCACTCCTTTTACTGGTCTTATTATACTATTATTTACTAAATTTTTAAAAATATAAAAAGAACAGATTAAATATCTGTCCTTGATAAAATTTCTGCAGGTCGTTTTCTTAAAGTGTTAAATACTGGTACTAGACCAACAATTAAATTAAATATAAATACTAGAATAATGCTTCCAATAACTATAAGTGGATTCACAATAAACATATTTTTAAGTAAAGAAATTTTAGTTAGAAGAGACAATACATATGTACACCCTATAATTCCTGGAATCGCAGCAAGTGTTGTGATAGCAATTATTTCACCACTAAACATAATGTAAATATCTTTTTTCTTGACTCCAATTGCTCTATAAATTCCTACTTCTTTGACTCTTGATAAGAAGCTTGACCTAATCATTAATAATATTTCAATAAGTGAAATTACAATTATTATTCCAGAAGAAATGATAGATGTTTTAATGTTTTCTCTTTGACCTTCAATATATTCTTCTCTACTTGCTTCATAGCTGTCACTAATATTTATTTTGAAATTAGCTCTGGCATTATTTAGAGCACTTTCTTTATTAGTAGAATATACAGACATATCAGAAGAACTTTCAATTAATTTTATTTTAATCATACTTGGATTAACAAAATAATTTTCTAATTGATCTTTTGAAGTATAATAACCTACTACTTTAAGTTTTCTGCCATTAATTGATTTATTTATTTCTTTATTTAATTTCATTTCTTCACGATTAATATTATTAACTATAACTTCATAATCATTTTCTGGCCAGCGTCCTTCTTTTAAAGATATTTTATTTATAAATAGATTATAATCTTCATATTCTAATTGTTCCGAATCTTCGCGAGTTGATGCATAAGGTCTGTTTTGATCATTATTTTTAGAATGATATAAAATATTTATAAGTTTATTATTATTTACATATATAGAAGGACTTTTTAAATCAACAATTCCTACAATTTTTAGATTATCCATTGGGTCAATTATAATTTCTCTATCAATAAATTGAGTATCTTTTGTAAAGCCAAACATTTTAGCTGTTTCTTTTTTTCTTGTATTTTCTAAAGTCATTTTATCTACAACAATTTCATTATCATTTTCAGGCATTCTTCCTAAAATAGTTTTTTTGTTTGATAACATTGATGTACTAGAAAGACTTCCTTCTAAAAATAAATTATAATTATTGAATTGATAATAATCATCAGTTCTTAGTTTTAAATTAACAATAGAATTTGTAGGAATAATATAATCTTTCTCATCAATTTTTAACTTTTGTTCTAACATATTAAAATCATCAACTGCTAATTTATCTCTTTTAACAGTTAAATAATTTTTATTGATCTTAACAAAATTTTCTTCTTTAATAGTTAAACTGGCAGCTATACTGCTTATAGCAAACATGATGAAGATTCCAGATAAGAAGAAACCTCCTAAAAGTATTTTCTTTAAAATTGAATAGTTAAATACTTTCTTAAATCCATTAGTTATAAAAGATACAGGATTAAAAATAGATGAATACTTTAGTTTTCTATTTTCATTAATAATATTTTTAAAATTAAATTCATATTTATCTGCTTCTGCTTGAGTTATATTTTTAAAATGATCATCTATCATCTCAATTGATGATTCATCATCTATAACTTCTATTTTTCTATCATCATTTGTTTTTATATAAATATTTCCATTAGTAATTACAATATTTAAATTTAAGTCATTTTTAGTATTAGAATAAACATTAATATTTTTATCTAATTGCTCGTTATATTTATAATCTTTTAAATAAAGAGTATTTCCTATTTCATAATCTAAATCTGCTTCATTCTTATTGATATAATCAGATGTTACTTTTCCATCCTCTAATTCTATTATTCTTGATGCATAGAATTTAGCAAGATTAGTTTCATGTGTTACTAAGATTACTAATTTATCTTTTGAAATAGCTTTAATAATGTTCATAATTTCTACAGAATTTTTACTATCTAAATTTCCAGTAGGTTCGTCAGCTATAATTATGCTGGGATTTTTTACTATGGCTCTTGCAATACCTACTCTTTGTCTTTCCCCACCTGATAGCATACTGCAAGGACGTTTTTTATATCTTAACATTCCAACTTTATCTAATACATATAAAACCCTTTTTTCAATTTCCTTTTTATCTTTTATACCAATCATTTTTAAAACAATGGCAACATTATCAAATACGGATTTGTCTTCTACTAACTTATAGTCTTGAAAGATATATCCAATATTTAAGTTTCTTACTTTATCAACATATCCCTGAAATCTTTTTGTTATTTTTTTATCGTTAATGTAAATATTTCCTTTTCTTACTTTATCTAGGCCACCTATTACATTAAGAAGTGTAGTTTTTCCAGATCCACTAGGACCTAAAAGAGCAACTAAACCGGTGTCTTCAAACTCTAAAGAGGTATTATCTATAACATGAATCTTATTTTTCTTAAATCTATTAAAATACTTATCGATTTTTTCTAACTTTATCATATTATACCTCCTCTCTATATACAGACATTACACTATTTTTAAATAATTGTGATGCGTATTTTATGCTTATTAATAAAGACATAAGAATTAATATTAAGTAAAGAACAATATAATCATTAAATACAAAATATCTATTTACGGTATCTATAAAATTAACACTAATAACCTTAGCTTTATTTAATTCAGCAAGTCCTATGAAAATAAAATAACTGACATTAGTAATGATAAATAGCTCTATAATTAATAGTTCTTTACAAACATTCTTACTTGCTCCCAGCATTCTAAGAACTGAGAAATATACATTTCTTGATTTAAGAATAATCTTAATTATGAAATATGATATAAAGAATAGAACAAACACTAATGCACAAGTAACAATTAACTTAAATATTTTTATTATTTCCGTTGCGCCATCTTTTACTAAAGTGTCTTTTACTTTTAATGTATTGTAATTACTTTTATTAAGTTCTTTAACTACATTTTCTAAATTATTTATATCATTTACATAAACACTCATTTGATATGTACCCTTATTAAATAGATCAGTATAATCAGTTGGATTGATATAAATTATTCCATTGTATAGTTCATCAAAGTCTTCTTTTTTATAATTAGGAATATCTAATTCTTTATTTATATTCTTTTGGTTATATGTTTTATCAATTCTTAAAGTTTTACTAAAAGAGTAATATTGATTTTTAATATTAATTGTAAAATTTTTATTTATACAATTTTCTTTATCACATCTATTATTAAGATCTTCTGAAATGATTGAATTGCCAGTAGTTACCTTATTATTTGGAACTAATTTAAACATATTACTTCCAGTATTAGCGTCCTTATTTTCTCCCATAAATTCTATTTTGATAGAACTAAAATTTTGATGTGTTTCAAACATAAAATCTTCAAGTACTTTATTAGAAACATAAAATTTATAATCTATATATCCTGAAGGAGAATCAATATACTTAATTCCTACTATTTCATATTCTTTGGCTTTATCTAATTCTCCTGTATTTGTTGTTCGATAAAATTTATGATTTAAAATACTTTCTTTATCTACACTTAAGTTATATTCATCTTTATCACCAGCTATAATTATTTCATTATCATTTTCTGGTAATCTTCCTTCATCTACTTCGCCATCAAAAATATCTAAGCTATTGATACTACCTACTAACCATAACATTTGATCATGACTTGAAAAAGCAAAGTTTTCATCAATAATAATATCGTTTTCCACTAAATAATTTACATTTTTTATTTTCTTAATATTTTCAATTTCTTCTTTTGAAAATTCTGTCTTATCTTTTTTATTAATAATTACTCTTTTATCATCTGTATCACTAAATATGTAATTATATCCTTCACGTGTTGCCTCATATTCACCTTTTTTAAAGAATGAATATTCACCCATCAAAGAAGCTACAATAAAAGAGTATACTAAAAATAAAAGTATAAATTTAGGCAAAATATTAAAAGTATTTCTAAAACCTAATTTAAATTTATTTGCAAAATTTATATTTTTATAATTATTTTCTTTTCTACTAATATTTTCTTCAACATTTTTGAATTTTTTATCTTCTAAAACTTTTCCATCATGCATAGTAATCTTTCTTGTAACATATTCACTTACTTGATCATAATTGTGAGTTACAATAATCACTAACTTGTCTTCTGAAATTTCTTTTAACAATTTAATAATATTTGTGGCACTTCTCTTATCCAAACTTCCTGTTGGTTCGTCTGCAATTATTATTGGAATATCCTTTGCTAAAGCTCTAGCAATTGCTATCCTTTGTTTTTGGCCTCCAGATAATTTAGATACTTTTGTATTTCGATATTTATACATGTCTACTCTTTTTAAAAGTGCGTTAATCTTTTCCTTTTTTTCTTTTTTATTAACTCCATTTAAAGATAGTATTAAATCTATATTTTGATAGACTGTATAACTGTTAACAAGATTAAAGTTTTGATAAATATTTCCAATATTTTTTCTTCTATATATCTCCCAATCTTTTTCTAGATAATGACTAGTCTCTTTGCCGTCAATATACATTTCGCCTTCTTCATAAGAATCAAGTCCAGATATAACATTTAAAAGAGTACTTTTACCACTTCCTGATTCCCCAGTTATAGCTACAAATTCTCCTATTTTAAATTCTAGATTAACTTTGGTAAAACCTGTTGCGATAACACCTTTACTATAATAATATTTTGAAACATTTTTTAATTTTATCATTAAGACATCTCCTTAATTTTTTTGGTTTCTAGATAATAATATCAACTTTTTTGGTTGCTTTCTATATAGTTTTAATTGAATAGCTGTAAATTTTTAGTTGCTTTTACGATTTTCCCATTGAAATTAAATAAACTATAAACAATATAAGTATAGAAACATAAAATGTAAAATAAATTATACTCCCTGCTTTTATATCATGACTTTGAATATATAATTCAAGATTTTCTCTCTTTTTAATTCTTTTTATTTTATGTTTTAATAAAGATAGATATAACATATTATTGATTGCTGAAAATATTAGTCTATTAAGAACAAAAGTCATAATCATACAAATAGGAGAAAAAGCTCCAAGTATAGGAATAAATGCTACTATGTATCCAACAGTAAAGATTGTGACCATATCTAAGATTATAAATAAAAAAGCAATCAATGGATAATTAAGATAGAAGAAATATAAGGGTCCTAGAAAAAAAGATACTAAACTATTTTCGTTATAATAAATTTTTTGATAATCATTTCCTAAATACTTTTCTAAATCATTAATTGTTATATCTTTTTTTACATTTACAGTATTGCCATTATTCATATAACCACAGCGAATACATATACCATTTTTCATTTTTATTTGGCAATTTGGACAAATCATAATACCGCTTCCATTCTATATTTATTATAATATAATTTATATAAATAGAAAAATAATTGTAAATAATTTGAATGTTTTGTATAATCTTTTTAAAGGAGTGAAGAATATGAAAAGAGAATTAGAATGTTGTTGTAACTTTTATACTTATTCTTTTTTCGTGTAAACTCTTTATACTTTATGGTTACCTTCTTTGTAACTTGGTAATTTGTTTACACCAAAGTTATAGAGGAGGTTTTTTATGTTTAAAATAAACGTTAATACTATACGATGTTACCTTTGTCTGCATATATTAAAAGGAAAGAGGTAATTTATGAATATTAATAATTTAATTGGAGATACTCCAATGATAGAAATAAAAATGAAATATCAAGAAAAAGAAGTAAATGTTTTTGCTAAACTTGAATATTATAATTATTCTGGAAGCATAAAAGATAGATTAGCAAATTATATTATTCAGGAAGCTTACAAGGATGGAAGTTTAGAAGAAGGTATGCCTATAATTGAGGCTACTAGTGGAAACACTGGTATATCTTTTGCTGCACTTGGAGCTTACTATAAACATCCTGTGCATATTTTTATGCCTGACTGGGCAAGTAAGGAACGCATTAATATTATGAAACTTTATGGAGCGCATGTTCATTTAGTTTCTAAAGAAGATGGTGGATTTAGAGAAGCTATTAAAAGAGCTGATGATTTGTCAAAGAAGATTAAAGGTTTTAGGCCAAATCAATTTGATAATATTAAAAATATAGAAGCACATTATTTTTCTACTGGAAAAGAAATTGTTGAAGAAATTTCAAATATTGATGCATTTGTTAGTGGTATTGGAACTGGTGGTACTCTTATGGGAATTGCTAAAAGAGTTAAAGAAAAAAATAGTAATGCTAAAATTATTGCTTTGGAACCTAAACAACTTCCTATTATGAGTAAGGGTGTATGTGATGGTCATCATAGAATTGAAGGTATTGGGGATGATTTCATTCCAAGTATTGTAGATAAAAATCTAATCGATGAAGTTGTAACCATCGATGATGAAGATGCTATTAATATGGCCAGAATTCTTGCTAAGAATTTTGGATTGGGTGTTGGAATATCAAGTGGTGCTAATTTACTAGCAGCTGCTATAACAGGAGAAAATAATAGTAATGTTGTTACAGTTTTTGCTGATGATTTTAAAAAATATTTAACAACAGATCTAACTAAAGAAATTAATAATGATAATAATTTAATTTCTAATAATATTGAAATATTATCAATAAAATCATACAAAAAAGATAACAGTTAAACTGTTATCTTTTTCTTTTTATGAATAAATAATTTGGTATTAAATTAATCAAGACATACAACTAATTTAATACTAATTTTCAAAAATTGTATATTTATTTATGAGCAGTGAAAAATATATTTCAATTTTTTTAGTATTAAATCAACTGCATACTGAAATATTAGATAACACCTCCTTATTCATTCTATATCACCCCCTTTCTATAGTTAGAAAGGTTGTAGTTATACGTTAATATCTACACCATTCATTCCGTCATAAACATTTGTTGCTGCGCCATAAAATAAGAATACTCTTCCATAGCCAATTCTTGATAAATTAAATAATTGACTTGTTGCTAGTGTAGTATTACTTTTAGCGTGTTGATAGCTTGCATATATAGTTCCACCTTTAGAAGTATAAAAGTCTTGATTTACAACTATTCCAGATCCACTTGGTAATTTAAAAGAAACACCGAAGCCATTAGCTTCTTTTCTTATATTGGAAGCTAAAAATTCAGTTGATTGAGATGCCACTCTTGTAGTTGGATTTGATTTTAGAGAAATTCCATCTAGGTAAGCACCCATAACATCATAACTTCTAATAGTTGGATTAGTTAACCAATTTAAAACTACAGATATTCTACAGGTATCTGAACATAAAGAAGCAATTTTTATACTTTTTGCTGGAGTTGAATAAGATGGTCCTCTAGCTATATTGTTATTTTGGTTATCATATACTACTTTACTTTGAAAAGTACCTTCTAATAGATTATTATCAACAAATTCTTGATAATCTTGTTTAGTCATCTTTTCAGGATACCCTTCCCAATACATCTTAGTAAACAAATCATATTCATATTCAGTAAAACTTACTCCATTATTATTTGTATAATATGTACCACTATTTTCCTTAGCGTTAACCGTTTCTAATGAAAAAATAGTAATAAGACAAATTGCAACTATAAATAATATTTTATTTCTTGATTTCATATAGTTTTTCCTCCTTTCTAAATCCATCTTATAACACTTTTCAAAAAAAATGGGAGCAAGTAGTATTTGCTCCCTTAATCTAAAAGATAATTTTTTATGTATTTTTTTAATCTTAAATATTTTTCATTATCTTCTTTACTTAATTTTGAGAAATCTTTAAGACTAATTAACCTGTTTTCTTTTTCTTCATCATTTAAGAATTTTTGATATAAAAAAGAATTATTATAATCGATATAGTAAATCCAAATTTCTCTTTTGTTTTGTTCTAATGATTCTAATATTAATTCATTATTAATATAGCTTAATTTGATCTTGTTATCTTTTGATTTATAAATATATGCTTTATCATTTTTGATACCAATTTCTTTTAACTTTTCTACAGCTTCTGTAAAATAATTATCTTCTGATACTTGGGTAAGTTTATCATAATTGCTTAAATTAAACTCTTTTTTATAAAGTAATAGATTATTAGAAAAATCTTTTTTTACATTTAATTTTATAGTTTCTTTAGCATTATTTTCATCAGTTATTTCTAGTTCTAAAGATTTAATAATAAATTTGAGATCTTTATATGAAAAAAACTCATTATAGCCAAAAAATTCTGTAATTAAAATATCTGTATTTTCATTATTATATATAATTTGTTTTTTATTGCTTTTAATATAGTAAAGTTTAACATTTTTAATTTTTTCTTTTGATGTGATATTACCGATTCTTAAATAAGTTTTTTGTTTAGTTGCGATAAGAATCCCATTCTCAGTAAAAATATTATCTTTTTCTCCTGAAATTTTATATACACGTATAGTATTGTAAGAAGTTAAAAAATAATAGGCAAAAAATGAAAGAAGTAAAAGCCCAATAATAATAGAAAAAATTTTAATATTACTTTTTATGGTTTTATTTTTGTTATTGACTTCATCTACTAAATCAAGTTTTATTGACTCAATTTGTTCATTATTTACTAGTCGCTCTCCTGCTATTAATTCATCAGTTGTTACATTAAATATATTTGCTAGTATTTTTAATACATCAGAATCAGGAAATGATTTGCCGGTCTCCCAGCTACTAACAGCTTGTCTAGTAAGGGGAATGATTTCTGCTAAGGCTCTTTGGCTTAACTTTTTTTCATTTCTTAATTCACAAATAAATTTACCTGTTTTATATAAATTCATTTTATCACTGCTCTCATAATAAGGAAATCTTATCATAAATTTTATCAAAATTGGAAAAACTTAATATTCTAATTCCCCCACTTTGCTAATAATTTCACTTGGTAATGGAATAATAAAATTAGGTGAAATTTATGGTTGTAAAAAATTTTAAAGCGAGCAGAGAAGATTTAGATATGACTCAACAAGAAGTTGGAGATATTTTTGATCTTAGTAATTCTACTGTATCAGGTTGGGAAACTGGAAAAGATACAATTCCTATTGATAAATTAATAAAATATGCAAATGAGTTTTCATTAAGTCTTGATTATTTGTTTGGATTAATATCTAAAAATGAAGAATGTGACCCTTTTGAATTAGACTTAAATTTAATGGCAAAGAATTTAACTGAACTTAGAGAGAAAAATAATTATACTCAAACTAAACTCGCAGAAAAGTTAAATACTACTCAACCTGCTTATTCGCATTATGAAACTGGTACATATAAAATCCCAACAACATTTTTATTTGCTTTAACAAAAATATATGAGCCTTTTTCAATTGATGAATTATTTGGAAGAAAAGTAAAAAAGAAAAAGAAGAAAAATAAAAAACAGTAAGTTATATCTTACTGTAAAAATACTTAGACTATAGCTATAGGGTTATAGTTTTTATTTTGGATTTAGCTATAATTAAGTTTTTTATTTAAATTATTTTTAGTTTCTAAAATGTGCTTGTAGTTTTTATTACTCTCATCGGGCAGTTGATGAGTCTAATTTTTAAATTTTTGCTAAGACAGTAGTATATCTCACTTAAACTAACAGTACGTGAGATAGACCATTTTTATTAATTATTTAGCTATTTCAATATAATTTTTTCTATTTGAAAATTTATTTTTAATAGATATTTAAATACTTTAGAATTAATAATAATTTCTTCTAAAATTTGTTTAGTTCTAACATAGCTAATAACTAATTTTAAAGAAAAAATCCCTCTCACCTCTCTTTCTATTATTAATTTCTCATATTTTGTTTTTTTATTACAGTACACCGCATGTACTATTTTTGCAAAAAAAAAGTACTTTTGTACTTTAATTATTTAATGCTTTTATTGGTTATTGCTAGTTCGCCGTTTAGTTCTAAAAAACTATTTATATCATCTATTGGACGATCATATAAATTTCTTAGTATAAAACATAATAGACAGTTTCTAATATTATAATTATTTTCAATATTGAAGCCTGCGATTTTTAAGAGTTCAAAACTAAATTCTGGTGGTAATGACATTCCTATGCATAAAGCTATAATGGTATCTTGGGAGTACCCTCTTTTTTCATTATTTTCTATTTGTTTAATAGTTTGGGCACTTATAGTTGATTTCTCTTCTAATTGTTCTCTAGTCATTCCAATTGTTTCTCTTAAGTATCTTATTTTCTCTCTAAAATTATAAGGTAGGTCACTCGCAATTATTTGAATTTTATTATAGTATTCGTTAAATTTTTGTGGCTCACTTTTAATTTCAGTAATTGTTTCAAATTTGTTAATTTTATTTCTTTTTGTTTTTAAATTTTGTATCATGTACTGCTCCCTCTAAATAATATATTCTTTTTAGTATAACTCAAACATTTTCATACAAATCGTATATTATATTTTACATATGTTATAAAGAGTTTTCGAACGCAAAAAAATAGACAGTATTAACCTATATAGATTAAACACTGCCCTCATCTATCTTATTTTTTGTTCTTTTTAAATTTATCATATTTTTTAGAATAAAGCAAATGTTATTTAATTATTGATTATGATTTTTTCATTGAGTATAATATTTAATATTATCAAAAGTTAGATAAGTTTTTTTTGCACAGCTTTTGTGGAAAATTTATAATGGAGCAGTAAAAATGAATTGTTTTATAAGTGAAGAAATCTTTAATTGGCATAGTCAAGGTAGCACTGGATGTTTAAATAATGAAAATATTAAAGAATGTTATGATTATTTAAATCATGCTGAAAGTTTAATTGTTGATTTTAATGATAAATTTCATACTCAAGATTTAATTAAAAACTTGAAGTATGTTGTTGATAAGCGTATTAAGCAAATAGAAAGAATATATAATTTTAAATCTTATTTTCCCAAACAACACATATTAGAAACTTATAAGCAGCTGGGAATAGTTAAAGGTTTTGTTATTAGAAAGCTATTTACTATTAGAAATGAAATAGAACATAATGAACTTGATTATAGTGATATAGAACAATGTCATGATCTTTTAGATACTGTTTGGTATTTTTTAAAATCTACTGATGAATTAGTTTATACAACTGATGTTAGTTCTGAGTTTAATAAGTATTTAGAAAATGATAAAATTTGGATAGAAATAGATGTTATTGAACCTAAAATAGAAAAGGCCAAAATAAGAGGAAAAGTAAAGAAAGACTTTATAGAGGAGCAAGCATCTTTAAATTCAATTGAAGTAGAAAATGTAAAGATATCAAATGTCGAAGATGAATTAATATATTTTAATGGTGACATCGTACTTACTAACGAAGTAAAAGTTTTAATTGCCAAAAAGCTTTTTATAAATAAAATATTAGACTAATTAAAAGGAGAAAATATGAAAGTTTTATTATTTACTCATAAACAAGATATTGATGGAATGGGATGCGCTATTCTTGCAAGGATTGCATTTGAAGATTTAGAAATAGTGCCTTGTAAAACATTTGAAATAACTGCTAAAGTCTTAGAATATATTGAAAGTAAGCAGATAGAAGATTTTGATTTAGTTTATGTGACAGATTTATGTATAAAAGAACCTGTCTTATCATTAATTAATAAAGATAATTCTTTATCAAATAAAATTAAAGTAATAGATCATCATAAATCTGAGATTGATGAGGGAAATAATAAATATGATTTTGTTTCAATTATAGTTGAGGAAAATGGAATTAAGCAATCAGGAACAAGCCTATTTTATAATTATCTAGCTAATAACCATTATTTAGAAAAAACAGATTACTTAAATACTTTAGTAGAATGGACTAGACAATATGATGTTTGGGATTTTAAAAAATATAATAATCAAAATGCAAGGTACTTACATATTCTTTTCGAAGAGCTGGGATATGAAAGATACATAGAAATTATGGAAAAATATATTTCGAAGAGAAAAATAGAATTTGAAAAAAATGAATTAGATGTTATTGATAAATTTTTAGAGCAATTAAATAAAGATGTTGATAAAATAATTTCTAAGATTAAGGTTGTAGAAATTAACATTAATAAAACAATCTATAGAATTGGTTATGTTAGAACCCCATATAAATATAGAAATGACATTAATGAATTTGTTAAAAGTAATAATACTTTTGATATCGACACTGTTGGGATGATAATGACCGATATAGATACAGTTTCATATCGCAATATAAAAGATATTGATGCTTCCATTATTGCAGTATACTTTGGTGGTAAAGGACATAAAAACGCCGCAAGTAATCCACAAAATAACGATAAATTTAGAAAACTATTATTAGAAAATGATTTATAAAAAAGCATAATACTTCTATTCTTTTTTTTTAAACATATATTAAAGTGGAGGTATCATATGTATAAACTTTTAGATTTACCATATTTCTATTCTGATTTAGAGCCTTATATAGATACGCACACTTTGGGACTTCATAAAAATAAGCATCAAAAAAATTATTTAGATAAATTAAATGCTTTACTTATTAAAAATAAATTTAATTTTAAATTTTCTTTAAATGAGTTATCACAGCATATTAATGAGTTTAATAAAGAAGATAGAGAAAATATATTATTTAATTTAGGTGGAGTTATTAATCATAATATCTACTTTAATAGTATTTCTAATAAGCACATAGAACCTAATGTTTTTTTATCTTATATGATTAATAATAGTTTTGGAAGCTATGAAATGTTCAAAAAAATTTTTAAAGAAACTGCTTTATCATTGAAAGGATCTGGCTATACTTATTTAATTTTAAAAAAAGATAAATTAGAGATAATTAATTTCTATAATCAAGAAAATCCTTATTCGTATAATTTAATTCCTTTAATTTGTATTGATATGTGGGAACATGCATATTATTTAAATTATAAAAATGATAAAGGTTCTTATATAGATAATTTTTTTGAAATAATTGATTTTAATGAAGCTAATAAATTTTTTACATATTAAAAACTTTAGTTTAATTACTAAAGTTTTTTTCAACAATAAATGTGGAAAACTATTTTATTAGATCTAAAGTTTTTTCTAACTTTTCTAAATTTATATTTTGTTCAATACTATCTCCATATTTTTTATTATTAAACTCAGCAACTTTAAGACAGATTTTTTTATTAAGTGAAGCAGTCACTCTTTTATCTCGACAATCACTTAATATCTTTTTAATTTCAGTTGATGAAATATTTATAATGCAATCTAAATTTTTAGATAAAGCATCTGTAAGTTTTTCAATAGATAATAATTCATTTTCATCATATTTTTCTTTATCAATATTATTAGAATCTATAGTATACAAGGATAGAAGCATAACTAATGGAATAGAAAATTCTTCCTCATACTTATCAACAGTTAATTCAAGATTTTCATAAAATGTATACTTATTATAAATAATAAGACCATAATTATAATTATCTATTATTTTTTTATTATCCATATTTCTTCACCTTCTTATAACTTTTTATTGTAATAATTTGATTTAGTTTGTTGAAAATTATTTTTTATGTTAATTTCATTTTTAAACATCTCATTTAATTCATTATTATTGGTTATGGGAGTAGATTCTAGATTATTATAAAGCATAGAGTTTATTTCATTTTCTTTTTCAATAAAAGTATCTGAAGATAAATCAAATCTTTTATAAATATTACTATTTCTTTCATTATTATTTTTTTGATCATTATAATTTAAATTATTAGTTTTATTTTGAATATTACTGATAGTATTAGTATCATCAAAAGAAATAAATCTACTTATATGCGCTGATTTTAAATTCTCATAAAATTTATTTTCTACTTTTTCTGGTATTCCAATTTGAAATCTTGGACTTGATTCAATTACTGCAAATTTAGGAGAATTAATTGGGACTTTTGTTGCTAAATAATTAGACTCATCTTGAATTTCAGCTTTTACTATATAATTATTTGAATTATCAACATCTAATTCTACATTTCTCAAAACATTTCGTAGTTTAAACTCATTATTTTCATATCCGATATAAATAAAATTAGAAGTTTTTTTATTTATTGGTAATTCAATCATATAAAGGTTATTATGATTTATATCACTAATAGTTGCATTTTTATTATTTAAATAGTTGTCAGATGGATAAAGTTCTGTGTCATCTTGCAATTTTACTTTTTCCTTAACTCTTCTAATTATTGGAGAATACTCACCTATTTGACCTATTTCTGCCATTGTATCTGATTTATAAGCAACTTTTTTATAATTAATTGTATAAAGGCCTTGAAGATAATCTTGTTTTAGTTTTTTCTTAACATTTTCGTCGGCAGTTAAATAATAAAGCATTTCTACCATATCATACTTATTATAAAGATCATTAATATCCATTTCTATACAATCTTTTGCAAAAATATTTTTTCTAGCTTCAAGTTCTAAATCTGTTAATTTATTTTCTGTACTTATGTAATCAGACTCATTAAGTTCTTTACATAAATCTGTAATAGCATTATTATTCAAATTAGTTCCATACAAATTGTTTAATAATTGATATTTTCTAATGCCTTTAGAATAATTAGTGTATTTATTTAAACAGTCATTTATTTCATAAGCCATTTTATTTCTGGTTATTTCAAATAAGCTTCTTTTAGCTAATTCTATTTGATAGTCTTTTGAAGCTAACATATTTATAAAATTGTAATCCACTAGTTCTTTAGCGATTGATAATTCATCAAAATTTATATTTGTATTTTCAATTCTATCTAATTCATTCCATACTGCTAAAAGTGAATTTATATTGTCATTTATTTCTTCTTTTGTCTTTGTCTCTTCGATTGGTTTGACAAGCTCTACTATTTTATTTAAATCATATCCAGTAAAATCTTTAATAGTATTTCTATTAATATTATTTTTTATAAAGTCATCGCTTAAGACTTTTTTTCCTGAAACAACATCAATTATAAATAAATCATTTATATACTCTTCTACTTCTTCGTCTTTTATTACATCATTTAAATATTTGGTAGTCAACTTATCGATTACTTTATTTTTTATAGCTTTCTCTTTATTAAGCAAATTAATATAGGCTTCTTCCCTATTTAAATTGATACCAAAAGATGAAAGATTAAGTCTTACTAATCTTGAAAGTTCTGTAGTTCCATTATTTATATTCTTTAAATTAAGTATATTTAATTCTTGAGGAGATCTGGCGAGATTTCTTATAACTATATTACTAGCTTCATCAATAAATTTGTCATTATAAAACTTTTCTAGATTTTCTCTATTACTATAAAAAACTTTATTTTGAATATTCATGAATTTTCTTAATCTGATTATATGAAAAATAAGCTCATTTTGTACTTCATAATTATCTTTATATTTTTCTTGAAGAAGCTTTAATTTGTCATTAATACTATTAATTTGAATACTAAAAGTGTTATCATTTTGAGTTCTAAAATTCTTTAAATCTTCTAAAGTTTTGTCCAAGTTTTTTAAAGTGTATTTTTCTTCATCTGTTATATTAAATTCTTTAATTATATTTTTATTGCTAAGACATTTTTTATATTCATTAACTAGTGTTTTAATCAAATGTTTAGTATTTGTTCTTCTTTTAAAAGGAAGACCATAGCAATGTTCTATATCCTTATCAAAGTCAATAGTTATTTTTTCCATAGATAGCTCATTTCCATTAAAATATGGAATACCAGAGAATTTTGCTTTATTGCTTTGTATATTTTTTATATATGCTTTCGCAGCATAATCAAATGAATGCTTAAAATCACTAAATAATTCTTCAAATCTTAATTCAGTCGGATCTTCTTTTATAATCATTTTATAGTATTCATTTGAATCCTTATTTGTCGTGTATTTTACAAAGGTAGATTTTATAATATGATATTGATCTTCTACTGTTCTAGCCATATACATTTCTCCTACTATATCAATTATAATAGATAATTATCATATATTAAATAGCTATCTTATATTAGTTGACTATAAATTGACAAAATAAGCTTAATATGATATAATTAACCGAGCATTTGAAAGAAGGGGTTTTATGAGTAAAAAATATCTTTATAATTTAGGAAAAGGGCTACAAGAATATAGCATTGAAGAAATTTCTAAGCATTTAGAATTAGATAAAGACTTTATTGAAGCCATACTTGATACTGAAAAAGATGATATTGATTATGCATGTTTTGAAGCTTTAAAAGAAAAAACATCTAAGAAAAATATTATGTTTTTACTTGAAAACTTTTCTACAAGATATTTTGCGAGAAAAGGTGTTTATCCTCTTCTTAATGATTATTTTGATATTCAAAATAGAAAAAAATCTTTTATAAATTCTTTAGAATTTAATTTAGAAAATTTTCCAGATAATCATTTAATTTTGTCTAGAAATGGATTTAACTTAATAACTATTAATACTGATATAAATTTTGATAAGCCAATTTATAAAAATGATGATATGGATTATATTAAGAATTTGAAACATTCTTTTAATGAAAATAGTAATAGTTTATTATCTTCAATTACTACTAAAAGTTTTAATACTGAGGAAATAAATAATTCTATTTCTTATAATAGTTTAATTTTATCAGTTGATGATACTAAAAATTTACTTAATAAAGCAAAAAACTTTAAATTACCGAAAATATATAATGAGCTTGTGTTTGAAGAAATAATTTCTGATAAGAATGCATGTAGTATTACTTATATTAAAAAATAAATCTAGAGGTTTTATATGGATGATATTTTAAAAAATTGTAAGTTGTGTCCTCGTAATTGTCATATAGACAGATATAAAAACTTAGGTGTATGTGGAGCGTCATCTAAGATTAAGCTTGCTCATTATAGTTTACATATGTGGGAAGAGCCAATTATATCTGGTGATACTGGTAGTGGAACTGTTTTCTTTTCTAACTGTAATCTTAAATGCATTTTCTGTCAAAATAGAGATATTTCCGAAGGCGGATATGGAAAAGAAATAAACAATAAGCGTTTGGAAGAAATTTTTTTGGAACTCCAAGATATGGGTGCTAATAATATCAATTTAGTAACTCCAACCATGTATGTACCTCAAATAGTATCTGTTTTAAATAAAATAAAAAATAAACAATTAAAAATACCTGTTATATACAATACTAGTAGTTATGAAAATGTAAGCACAATAAAATTATTAAAGGGTAATATTGATGTCTACCTGGCGGACTTTAAATATTTTGATAATGAATTAGGAGAAAAATATTCTAATTGTAAAAACTACTTTGAAGTAGCCTCATCTACAATAGAAGAAATGTTTAAACAAGTGGGAACTCCTATAATAGAAAATAATTTGATGAAAAAAGGAATTATTGTTAGAGTTTTAGTGTTACCCGGTCATGTTGATGACGCAAAGAAAATAGTTGAATATTTATATAAAACCTATCAGGATAAAATATTTATCAGTATTATGAACCAATATACACCTATGAAGAATTTTAAGGATTTTCCTAATTTAAATAATAAGTTAAGTTCAGATGAATATAATGAAATAGTAGATTATGCTTATGATTTAGGAATAAGAAATGCTTTTATTCAAGATGATGAAACTGCAAGTGAAAGCTTTATACCTAAGTTTGATTGTAGTAAAATATAAATAGGAGGTATTTTATGAAAGGTTTTAGAATTAATCCAGATAAAAAATATGTTAATAATATTATTGAAGGTTTGGAAAGAAAAGATGGACATTGTCCTTGTAAATTAATAGTTGATGATACTGTACTTTGTCCTTGTGATGAGTTTTTAAGTACAGGAGTATGCAAATGTAAATTATATATAAGTGAAGAAGAAGCAAAAAAGATTCAAGAAAAGTTAAACAAGTAGCTTTAAAGATTTAAGGGGGTAGTTTCTATGGAAATAATTTTATCAAAGAAAGAAATTAAAGGAATAGTAAAAAAATATTATAAGGATTATTACAATATAAAATTTTGTAAAGTTCAAATGGAAGCTAATTCAATAAAGGATAAATTAAAGGAAATAGACTTGTTTCATTCAGAAGACTCTTACTATAATATGAGACTGAATACAAAAGTAACTGGTCTATTAGTAGATAGAAAAGGCAGAAATTATAGATTTGAATCAGATTTAAATGAAAAAAGTGTTAGTGAAATTATTAAAAAGCATTTTGCATCAGAATATGATTTGGATAATATGAAATTTGAATATAGTTGTAGTGAGGATACTTGGTCAAATCAAAGAATGAAATTTTATTTTGAGCATGCAAGATTTGATCTAAATAAAAAAGCAATTAAAATGCTAACTAAATAGTTTTGTGAAAAATAAATGAAATCTTTAATAGAATTCATTTATTTTTTTGATTTTATTTTATATTTTGTCGATTTGTGCTATGATTGCTTTAGGAGGTTAAGAAAAAATGAAAAATTTAAAATATTTTATTTTGCTTTTTGTCACTGCTTTATTAATAATACCTACTTCAGTTTTTGCCGAAGAAGAAAATGCATCTGAAGAAGTTAGCAAAGAAGTAAAAATTTATTTTTTTAGAGGAGATGGATGTCCTCATTGCCAAGATGCAGAAGAATGGTTCAAAAGTATTGAAGAGGAACATGGGTCTAAATTTGAAATAGTAGATTATGAAACATGGAATAATAAAGACAATAATGAATTAATGACTAAAGTTGCTAAGGCTAGAGGTGAAGAAGAATCTGCT
The DNA here is from genome assembly GCA_949451605.1 of uncultured Bacilli bacterium. Lineage (GTDB taxonomy): Bacteria > Bacillota_I > Bacilli_A > RF39 > UBA660 > RUG14891. Next base: position 181,917 of record CASTSB010000002.1, on the reverse strand, counting down.
ACTGGTGTTCCATACATTATAGTAGGAGATCAATCATGGATTGGATTTGATACTTCTTATGAAAGTGAAATTTTAGAAAAAATTAATAGTATGTATGAGCAAGAACCTAATGAAAGATATGACATTATGGAATTACTTGATACTTTACTTGCAGAAATTGAAGAAAAAGAACCTAAAGCAAGTTTAGTTGGAGATATTATAACTTTAGTTCTAATTCTAGTTATATGCGGAGCTACTGGTTTTGGTATCTATTATCTAAGAAATAACAATAAAAAACTTACTGAAAAATAGTAAGTTTTTTTATTTTGGAATAACTATAGTTTGACCAACTGAAAGAAGATTAGATGTTAAATTGTTTGCTTGTTTAATACTGTCTACCGAAACATTGTATTTTTTTGATATACTCCATAGTGTATCTCCAGATTTAACAGTATAAGTTATAGATGTATTTGTATCATTTTGTTTTGGTATTAATAAAACATCTCCAATTTGTAAGATACTGTTTGTTAAATTATTAATACTTACTAGTTCATCTATTGGAATATCAAATTCTCTTGAAATAGACCAAAGACTGTCGCCCTTTTTAACGGTATACTTATCGTAATTTTGATTATTAACTGGAGGAGTAACTGGTTCGTCATCAGGTTCTGTTATTGCTGATGGAATTAATAATTGTTGCCCGATAGTTAGAGTATTACTAGTTAAGTTATTTACTCTTTTTATGTCATTAACTGTTGTACCTAATGAATTTGCTATAGAGTAAAGTGTATCACCCTTTTTTACTATGTATATATTTGAAGTTTCTGGAGTTTCAGATATTTTTAAAGTTTGACCAATATATAAAGTATCAGATGTTAAGTTATTTAATCTTCTAAGCTCTTGTACTGTAGTATTAAATTGATTGGCAATTTTGTACAAAGTATCACCTTTTTTTACTATATATGTGCTAGTAGTTGATGATGAACCAGGAGGTGTGTATTTTATTCCTGCATAATCTGCTATTGCTTTTACTACACCTTCTACATAGTCTTCTAAATTATTTTGTAATTTGTAGGCATCTTTACTATTATCAATAAAACCATATTCAACTAATATAGGTTCTAATTTACCACTTTCTCTTAAAATATAGTAATAATCTTTTGAAGGATCTTCTGGTAATACTCTTTGATATGTGCCTCTAGATATTTGCCCTGCATCTTCAATATTAGATAGAGCCATATCTGCTAGAGTTGAGTTATTTCGAAGTGCATATACTATTTCTGCACCTTCTCCACCTCTGGAAGGAAAATATGTGATTAGGTACGATTTTTTCCTTGATTTTACTGTAATTTATTTTTTCAAAAATTTGTATAGAGGAAGGTAAAATTGTGTGATTAATAATTTTACCTCTCTATTTTAGTTTTTATTTCTTCGTAATTTATTTTAATATCATCTAGCACCTTAAATCTATATTTGATTTCAATGTTTTTATCCTTATCAATATATATTTCTTTTACTAAAGTTTTTATTAATTCTCTATTAGGATTATCCAAATTTAAAAGTGATTTAATTTGATCTTCATACTTTATTATTTCCTTTGCATCTTCTTTTATTTGTTTATCTTCATTATCAATCTCATAAACTCGTAAATTTAGTGCTGATATTTGCTTTTCAGTTTGAGACGATAATCTTGTATAAGATTCAACAGAAATAATGCCACTAAATTTATCATCATATAATGAATCTAGCTTTCGTTTTAATTCTTCAATTTCTTGAACTAGTTTTTCTCTTTCCTTTAGTTTTTCATTTTTAGTTGTTAACCTAGAAGATATTACTTTTTCTGATAGCTCTTTAATATTTAAACTATTCAAATATTTTTGGCAAGTATTTTTAATTGCTTCCATTATCTTTTCTTCTAATTTATCATAAGGAAAGAAATGAGGATAGCACAAATGCCTTCTTGGATCTCTAGCATATTTATTACAATTAACACTCCAATATTTTCCATCTTTATAATTTTTATTTTTTCTATATAACACACTTAAAGAATTTCCACACTCTTTACAAACAAGCAAATTTTCTAATAATCTTTTTTCTCTATTACAATGCGTTACTCTTGTTCTTGATGGAGCATTTTGTATTGCATCAAATATAACTTTACTAACTAAAGGTTCATGAGTATCTTCAACAATAATCCAGAATTCCTTTTCTAAAGCAATTTTCTTTTGAGACTTATACGACAATTTAGTTTGAACATTTTGAACCATATCTCCAGTATACATTCTATTTTTTAATAATTTATTAACTGAAGATATTGTCCATACATTCACTTTTTGTCTCGAAGATGATTTAGTATTTTTGTACATACTTGGACTTAATATATGATTATCATTTAGATAACCAACTATATCACTTACACCTATCCCAGAATATGCCATATTAAAAATCTTTTTAACAATTGGAGCAACTTCTGGATCAGGAATCAAATGACCTTTATCAAGAGTATCTCTCATATATCCATAACATGGCTTACTACCAATAAATTTTCCTTGCTCTTTTTTATTTTTTAAAATTGAACGAATCTTCTTAGATGTATCTTTGCTTGTCATATCATTAAATAATGCTTTAAACGGAGCAATATCATTATTAGCTGTTTCCAAAAAAGTATCAACTTGATCAAGAATCGAAATATATCTTATTTTATTTTGTGGGAAATATTGTTCAACATAATATCCACATTGAATATAATCTCTACCTAATCTTGATAAATCTTTTGTAATGACACAATTGATTAAACCAGATTCAATATCTTTAATCATTTCTTGAAAAGCTGGTCTATCAAAGTTTGTGCCAGTAAATCCATCATCTACATACTCTTTTACTAAAGTAAAACCACATGACTTCACATAATCCAAAAGTAAATTTCTTTGATTAATTATACTTTCACTTTCGGATTCATAAGCCTTATCTTCGTCACTTTCAGATAACCTAATATATAAACCTACTTTATAAAAACTTGGTGCTTGTATTATATTGCTATACACTTACTACTCCTTCCAATGTGTATAACTTTAATAAGCAATATTATTATATCATATTCCTATCATTGCTTACTAACTTCTAACATCTTTTTTAGATACTCCTCAATTAAGTCAGCCAAGTTTTTATCTTTATCAAAAGTTTCGGTTATATTCATTTGATACACCCCTCCATTCATTTTATGAATTAAAAACTACTATAAGACTTTATTTATCAAGATTAGTTTACTAATTTGAGATATAAAAAAAATTAGTTATATTTCAAACTAATTTAAAAATAACCCCATACCTAGTATATATATTTCATATATCAAGCATGGTGTTTACACACCCATCACCTTGTTAGGGCTATGCCCTAAAACCCACTATTAGTCTCCGACAGTTTAGAATTTTTTTCTTAAAAAATGATAATTTTTATTAATAATTATTTAAAATTTATATCATAAAGTCACTCTCCTTTTTACTGAAAAAATTAAAAAAGCGCATAAAAAAAGAGAGATAAATTATCTCCCTAAATACACTTTTTTATAATTCCTCTATATTATCATTTTAACACATTTTTTTAGGAATGTAAATGGCAAGCATGAGCAAAATTAACAAGTAAACAGTTCATTACTTTTTATTTTTATATTGTTTTAGTAATTCTTCATTTATAAAATATAGATTCCCTGATGGTCTACTACATGCAACATATAATTTATTTTTAGTCTGTGGTGGCAATTCTCCTAATCTATTATTTACGAAAAATGAATAGCTATTTTTATTCAATACCACACATACATCTTTATATGTTTCACCTTTTGAATTTCCCCAATTATTTTTATTATTTATTTTGTAAATTGTATTATTTTGATAGAACAATTTAGTAATACTATCATCTTTTATAATCTTATCTATCTCATCTTCTGTTGTAAGCTCTTTTATAATAGTAACTTCTTCTTTTTCTGATTCTATATCTATTTTTAATTCATCTTTTATGAATTGGCAAACATTTTTCGAACATCTTCTACTTTTTATTAAACTAGTTGTATCTATTAAGATTTTTTTATCTTTAAACTTTTTCAAATAATTATCATAATTGTTATATAGATTTTTATTAACATTACCATCTTGACTTGTATCATATGTATGTTGGTAAAAATCACCTACTAGTAAAAAGTTAATATCAAATTCAAGAATTTTCATTAAAAAATTAAAATCATGTCCTGAAAAGTCCTGAACTTCATCTATATAAATATAATCAAAATATTTTTCAAGTCTCTTTTTAATCTCATTAAGCATTTTTTCATTACAAAATTTCGCTAATCTATAATGATACATTTTTCTATTGTTTTTATTCAAATAATAGTCAACACTTTCTGAACTGACAAATCTGTTGCTGTTTTTATGAAAGTATAATCCTTTAATATTCCAGTTTCTTTTTAAAGGAGCAAAACAGACTTTATATAAAAATGAAAAATATGTATATATTTTAATATTTTTGGGTATTTCTTTATATTTTTTTATTATTTTAGATTTTAAAGTATTATAATTGCTTTGTGTATAAGTTATAATTAAATTTTTATTATTAACATCTAATCTATTAATTATTTCAGTTGTCTTTCCAGAACCAGCTTTAGCTAAAATTATTCTCTTATCCATTTAATTGCATCCTCAATATATGAAGGAATTTTAAATCCAGTTGTATCTTTTTCAAGATGTTCTAATAATCTAAAGGCAACTTCTGCTTTTTCTCTTAACATAAATTCTAAAATATTTTCGGATGTTGTTAATTTGTGATTATTTATATATTCAATGTTATCATTATAAATACAAACTTCAAAAGTATATCTTTCTTCATTCTCATCTGAAAAAATACTTATATTATCCAGATTTTTAAAATCCTTGTATTTTTCAGTTATGTTTGATTTATAATTCTTGTCGTTATCAGTTATAACTACTACTTTTTTATTTAAATTGGTTGCTACTTCGAGATATCTTTTAAAACCTAAATTGTTTACTGAAATAATGTTAACATTATCTTCACTTGGATTTACACCAGTGATTATTTTATAAAATTTTTCGAAGAGTACATATTCAGCAGAACCTTCTACTAAAATGCTTTTATCAGATAGAATAAAATTTAAAATGCTATTAGATGGGCATTTAATGAAGAAATTAGCAGTATCTTTTGGAATGTTTCTAAATTCAGTTGTTGATATTTTGTTATTGCTTAAAGCAACTATTTTTCTTAAATCTAATCTTGAACAAATCATACTATTATGAGTACTAATAAATGTTTGTTTTTGAGTAGTGCTAACAATATCATTTATCATTTTTTTCATATTAATATCACTCAAATGATTTTCCGGTTCTTCTATTAATACTAAATCAATGTTTTCTGATTGTTTATCAACAGAAGTTTTAATTTTTAACATACAAATACTTCCAGAACCTTTATTCCATATATTAATTCCTTGTTCATATAGTGTTAAATTGTTTTCTAAAGAATACTTACTGTGATTGGTTAATCCAAAATTTACAGTTGGGACTTTTTTATTCATTTCTTCTAATGTTGTTTCTTCAAATCCCTTTTTTAATTTTCTAAATTCGTTATTAAAAAGATTTTTTGTTGTTTCATCTGCATACGAAGAATAAAGATCAGAAATATATTCCTTTATGTAGTAATCGTTTGATAAATTTGATTCGTCAATGACAATATGCTTAACTGGCTTTTTATAATTGTTGTATGAGTCATCTGCAAATGTCTTAAAAATACACTTATAATATTCAAATGGAAAAACGGCATTTTCTTTTCTTAATGATTCATCAATTATTTTTACAAATTCTTCATCTATTTGAATCTTTAATACCAGACCGTCACATTCTCTTTTTTCTGAATTGTTATTCCCCGATAAATCCATATTACCAGTATCATTAAGATATAACTCTACAAATATTTCAGGTATCTTAGAAATATCTCTATCACTATTCATAAATTCATCTATAATTTCTGTATTAAATAAATTGTCTAATCCAATATTTTCTATTTTATTTTTATTTCCACTTAAAACTAAATCAATTGCTTGTAAGATTGAACTTTTTCCTGATTCATTGTTTCCTATAATGACATTAAAATCACTATTATAATTAATCTCGACTTCTCCCTTAAATCTTTTAAAATTTTTTATTTTCATTTTCTCTATTACCATTTTATCACCTTTTACTACTTCAATTTCTCTGAACAATCAAATAAATTCCATGGAACAAATGAATATTTCCATTTCATTTTTTTCTTTGTTTCAGCTTGCATTGCATTACATAATATACTTATATTAGCCCATTCTATAAATGATTGTTGAATATTACTTCCCCATTTATTCCATAATTTCGGATTAATAAAAATTTTATCAGTTTCTTTAGGCAACATATTATTCATATAATTTATTTTATCTTTCAATGTTAATTTAGAAAATTGAATAGTAAAATTATCATATTCAAAATCATCAGTAAGCCACGAAAATATACAATACGATTTATTTTTTTCTGGAAATATATTTATGAAAAGATTTTTCATTGGTTTATTTATATCTAATAGCTCTTCATAATTATTAATATCGTTGCCTAACAAATCTTTAAACAATTGAACCATCCCACAACAGCAAAAATTCACTTTAAATGGAATTTCCCACACATAGTATTTTATAATGTCATAATTTTTATTTAGAATAGCAGCATCAATTTTTTCTTTTATTTTTTTATTATCACTACTTCCTAATACTATTCCTAAAAAATAATCATTATTTTTCAAATTAATATTAACTTTATTTTGTATATAATTATTTTTGTTTAATTGAGTTTCTTTTAAATAGTAGTGCCATGAAAATGTTCTATACGTGTATAAAAATGTTTGCTTTAGTGATTTATCATAATTGTAATTTTCAATAGGTTCGAAAACAACTGTATCATGATAATCACAAAATCCCCAAAAAGTAGTTGCTACTCCTCTTCCTTGTTTTTCTGATTCTTGAAAACCAATGGCAGATTTACCATTTAACGCAATAAGATTACCATTATCGGAAACACTTATCAAAATTTTATTATTTTGTATTGTATGTGCTCGTTTAATTTTCCCTCTACAATATTTTTTTTCAGGATATAAACAATACTTATCATTAGGAAGTCGTTCTGATTCTTCAAATATATTAATTATATTTATATAATCATTATTCATTAGAAATTATTCCTTACATATTAAAAATTTCCATATTATTTTTCTGTACTTCAAATAATATTTCTTCAAGTTTATTATAGATGAAATTTTGCAAATCTTCATCTGATATAACATCTAATACTCTTACACTTCCATATAATGATAAATATTTTGAAATAGCAGTATAAATATTACGAGTTCCAACACCTCTTTCACATTTATTAAATGCCTCCATGTATTCAGAATTCTTCGCATATTTATCATATAGCATCTTTTCAGCTTTTACCACATTTAATACAATATGTTTATTGTTTGAATTTGATCTCCATGTTAATTGTCTTATTCTCTCATGATTTTCAAATACAAATCTTGTATATAAATATTTATCCTCTAATGATTCATCATCTACTGTTAATTCTGTCCAAAAATATAATCTAGAATTTGCTCCAAAGAAAATACCTCTTCTCTTTCCTTGCGTAAATAACCACATGTTTTTAAAAGTTGATGACGACTTAATTGGCATTGCTTGAGTTGTAGCTTTATAGCATTTATTTAGATTAATCCAAGCCCAAAATCTTTCATCTGTAATAATACATCTAGGCAAATCTTTTAATGATTCATATAATATTACAGCATTATCAAGTTCTACTTCTTTATAATTATCATTTAAGGAAGTTTTTAGTTCAAAGTCATTTATTTTTTCCTTCTTTAAATCATATACCTTTCCACTATAAAGTTCATGGATCCAACTAGAATCAAGTTTATTTGATTTAATATACTCTGATACTCTATCACTATTTTCTCTCAAAGTTTCTAATGCTTCATCTGTCATAAAAGAAATATTAATAGTTTTATTCATATTATTCATCCTCCATTTCATTAGGAATGATATTTGTAACAGCTTTATAAAAATCATCAAATGAACTAGTAGTACAATTATTCATTAAACCTTGTGCTAACTCTAGTGGTACAAGTTGCTTAAAAGTTTCATAATCTAGATCAACTTTATATAATTTTTTGTAACTAGCTACAATTGATTTAAACCAGCTATATTTATCTACAATATCATCTATTTCTGTTTCATTTGGAAGCTTTTGAATCTCACTAAATGCATAAGTTAAAGAGGGAATAACAAGTATTGAAAAAAATATACTTTGAAAAGGTTCTTTATCTTTAAGTGCATCATAATACTCAAAAGATTTTTCTGGTAATATTATTTTTATCTTTCTATCAGTTAGTTCAACTTTCATATTATTTAAATTTTGATCAAAACTTTTTATAACAGAAAATATCGATGCTACTTTATTATCTTCTTTATCATCATATTCTATTTTCATCGTAATACCATCATCAACAGCAAACATACTATATTTTTCTATCATAAAAGAATATCCTTGATAAACATCTTGCATATCTTTGCTTGAATAATTTTCAATATCTTCTATTGCATATACAAAACAAGATATTTCAACTTTATCATTTAAATCTTTTATTGGAATTTCTATATCAACAGGATTTATAGATATTTCAAATTTATTTCTATAAACAGTAGAAGAACATTCCACAATCACTACTGCTTTTAATTTTTGAAGATTAAAATACTTCAGCAAATCTCCACTATCCGTTTCAATTTTGGCATTTTTAATTATAAACAATTCCTTTGTTTCTTCCAATTCATAACTAAAAGAAAAATTTGAATTTTTGTATGAGCTCATATTAAGAGATTTATTCAAAATTGGATATGGTGGAACTTTTTTACCTAATCGCATATAATCTCACCTCACAGGCATAAATATCATTTAAATTTGTATGAACTTCTATTTTATACATTGTATCTTTTTTTAGATTCATATTTACAATTTTTCCGTTTTCTACTTTTCCATCTTCACCATTAATAGTACAAGACTTTATTAAAGCTTTATACTTATTGTCAGAATCATCAAGATAATACATTTCTAATTCGCAATTTTTTTCATCATATATTGAATTAAAACTAATTGCATATTTACCTAACTCTTTATTTAAAATAAAGATGGTAGATTTAATTCCAGATAAAGAAACTTCTTTCATTATTTCATCGTTTCCGTCTGAAGAATATCCTGTTTCATTTTGAGAATCATGTACATCTGCTCCAGAATGTTCATTTTGACCTTCAGGTATAGGAGAAACATCATCAACATCTTCATCAATATGTGTTCCAATATCTGGCTGATTAGAAATAGCGTTTTCATCTTCTACTTCACCAAAAGTATTTTTTACTTTATTTTGTACAACACTTATTATACGCGGCTTATTAGATTCAACTTCCGAATTAGATAATGAAACATCAATATAATTATCTAAATCTGGTAATAAATCCCCAGCACCTTCCATATCTATCTCTTCATTTTTACCATTCAATAAACATTCATTTGCATATTCGGATATAGTTCTTTCTAATTCATTCAATAATTTTCGCATTAATTTTCTGTCATCAGGATTTAAACGAAGATATTCCCAGTCAGTGTGCTGTGGATTTTCTATATCGATAAGTGTTTTATTTAATTTGTTTTCTGGTATTATACATAGGGCAGAACATGGTACTGCGCAAGCCACATTAAAATCTTTTATTTTCATATAAGGATATCTAATCATTGAACATTTCTTTGTAGCTAAATACTCGTCTTCTCTATTAAATTCCCTAACATAAACTTCAAAATTTCCATATCCATTAATGTTAAATTCTTTTTTGTGAACATAATCATTATTTAAAAGAATATATTGACTTATAATTCTTCTTTTATCTTTCACACCATTAATATATTTTTCATTATAAACAATATCTTTTAATGTATCTTTTGTTAATAATACATCATCTACTTCAACACCTAATTTACCAAAATGTATAGCACACATAAAACTATCTAAAACTTTAGTTATTATGTCTTTTTTCCATGATTCTTCAATTTTAAATCCTAAAATATATATATCTGTTCCCGTTTCAGTTCTCATAAAGTTTTTATCTAGATTTAAATCATCTAATATTGGTAAAACTTTTTCAGTTCTTGAAAAGTACCCATATCCTGTTGTACACAATAGTTCATTATCTAAAGGTCGTGAAGCTAATTTAGAAATCCCCAAAAAACCTTTCTCGTTATCCATATTTAACGTAGAATAGAAAACAGTTTGGATTTGACTATTAACAAATGAGGCAAATTTACCAATACCTTTTGAACCACCATTAATTCCATTTTCTTTTGTTGTTTGACCATTTCCTTTAGTTAATCTATAAAAGGCCTTGTCTCTTGAATTATTTCGTACTCCTTCTAATCCTTTTGTATTGAAGTCACTAATTCTTAAGCAAGGAATACTTTTATTTTTTAAATATTCAAGCATATTATTAAATTGAATATATTGTCTACTACCCTCTACATTTGAATTTCTACATGCTGTAATTTCATTAATCAAATCGTTTATACCGGGAATTTCTTTTGTATCCATATAAAACACTTTAAACTGAATTAAAACGGCATTTTCGCTCTTTTGCGCGTCTACTGAATTTTGACATGATTCCCTAGCCAATGAGGCAATAGGATCTTTTTTAAAAGTTTCCATGTCAGTAGAGTCTAGACCGTTATCATTACCATAGTTGTTTTCAATAAATTTCCATTTTGGCTTATCTTTAAAAAATAATTCATTAAACATCTTACTACACCTACAATTCTATTTTTCTATTTTTTCCTTTCTTTTTAAATTCTTCTTTTTGTCTATCCAATTCTTTTTGGATAATATCAAACATTTTATCTATTTGTTCATCTGTATATTCATAAAATGATGAATTTGATAGATTATGAAGTTTTGAAATTAAATCAACAATTTTATTTATTCTATTTTCAGCAATCCTTTTAAAGTTTTGTTGTTTTATAGTTTCCATAGACACCTCCAAAATCAACTATATAATATCACAAATAAATAATAATTGCAAAATATTTTTAAAATATTTTGCAATTATTATAAAGAACTAAAATAAAAATGGAGTTTCTTTCTCCATTTAATATTCTATTCATCAAAAGGATTTCTTTCAAAAACAGTTGTTAATTCCATAATCCATTTAACCCAAGCAATTACAGTACTTGTTCTTCTTTCTGCCGTTCCAGTTGAATTGATTTCATCTCTATTTTCATAAATAACTTTTGCTATTTCTGAATAATCAAATTCAAAATTTGTTAAATATTGCTCAAGTGCACAGTAAAAAGGTTTGTGAGATAAAATAATACTAATAATTGCTAAATTCTTATTTTTATGGTTCATTTGCATTATACTTTTTCCATGATCAGATAATTTGTAGTTTTTATCTTTCACAACTAAGCCTAAATATTGTGCAGCAGCTAAATAATAATTTGCTTGTCTAATATCAAATTCATAAATGTCTGCAATATCACTTGCAGATAATTCTTGATTATTTAATTCATTGATTAAATCTAAAACTCTATAAAAAGAATTTGCTTGTGGAAAAGGGACATTATCTTCTTTAACAAATTCAACTTGATTCATAATATTTTGTATGTCAACAACTTCGATTGGATTATATATTTCATCTAAAATATATCTTTTGATTTTCTTTAATCTTATACTATTATAATTATTTTCATCTAAAAATTCATAGATAAAAAAATTAAATATATTATCATGCTTAATTAACATAATTGGAATTATTTCTTTATGCGTAACTTTTTTCCAAACTTTATACGGATAATATAATTGCCTTATTATGAAATCTTTCATGTAATGATTTTTTGCTTCGAATATTACAAATTTACTTATTCCCTCATAACTACCGTCTATTTCCATTTGAGAATTTTGAACACTTACATCAAATTTATTATTATCTTTTAATGATATTTGATAATTGAATTCACCAGTTCCCATTCTTCCTTGTATAGTAGGTACAACTTCTTCTCCAACAATATCTTCAATCATTCCAGAGATATATGCAGAATTTAACGATATTGCTTCACTTGGAATATTACTGTAATCAATAGTTGAAATATAATCTGGTAAATATTTAGTTTCAACATCTAAATCATTATTTAATTCAACAGTTTGATAATTTTGAAATTTTCCTATAATATATGAGCCACGTTTAATTGGCAATATTGCTAGGTTATTTTCTGCAAAAATTGTTGGTAAATTTTCACTGCTATCAAACTTAGTCATTAATCTTGGCTCTCTTCCTGATTCTTTAATTTGATCAGCAGTAATTTCAAAAAAACCATTTCCTTCTATTGCATTAATAATATTAAATCTTTCAAACAGTTCATTCCATGCTTTATTATTCTTTGATATCCAATTTTCCAATAATCAAAACCTCCTCAACTTCACCACGCTTTTGAGCATTACTATTTATATTTCTCCTTGCATTCACCGTATTAATTGTATAAGTTATATATTTTGTTGTATCACTATATAAATTAACAATAAAAGGAGTTTTTGAATTGCTTACCATAATATAGCATCCACGCTCAATTAATTCATCACACATATTCTTTAAACGCTCTTGATCAGTTCTTGAAAAACCATTTTTTGTATAACCAACAAAATTAACTTGTTCATCATATTGATCGTAAGGAGGATCTAAATATATAAATGATCCCTTTGGAGCATCAATACATGCATCATAAAAATCTCCTGATCTAAACTCTATTTCATTTTCATTAAAATATTTATTTATTGCTCTTAAGACAGGTTCATTACATATACAAGGATTTTTGTAAGACCCAAATGGAGAATTAAATTGACCAGCACTATTCATTCTAAACAAACCGTTATAACATGTTCTATTTAAATATATTAACCTTGCTGCTCGTTCTACTGGACTCCAACTTTTATATTCTTCAGTCCTATCAATAGCTCTTATTTCATAATAACTCTCTGAATCATTTTTTGCCTCATAATATTTTAATTTTTCTATCAGTTCATCCAAATTATCTTTTATACACCTATAGCAATTTATTAAATCCTCGTTGAAATCGTTAATTACTGCCTTTGATGGTTGTAAATGGAATAATACTGCTCCTCCACCTATAAAAGGTTCATAATAGGTAGTAAATTTTTTTGGAAAAAATTTTTCCAACTGAGGAATTAATTGTCTTTTCCCTCCAGCCCATTTTAAAACTGGTTGTAACAATAAATTTTGTTTTTTCTTCATTTTTACCACCTACACTTCCATAATAATTATATCATATTTTTTCATAATAAATTTATTTTTTCTTATTAATTTGTTTCATTTTTCCTTTAACATCTTTAACTATTAGTTTTATTACTTTATTTTTTATTATCTATTCTACATGTAAAACCGAATACGGAAATCCATATAACCGTAAAGGTACTATGGATTAATCATCGTATGGTTTTTCATATATTATATACTCATAATAAAATCTTCCATTCTTATCTCTATTTTCTACTACTTTAAGATACTTATTAATCTTTAATTCATTTATAATTTTTCTGATTGTATCTCTGCTTTCAATACAAATACTAGTTAATCCCATTATTGAAAAATCCCAATTATCTGGTAATGATAACATTAATGAAAGTAATCCTTTTGCTTTTAAGCTTAACCTTCTGTCTTTAAAATGATAGTTACTCATCACTGTATATCCTTCTTCTTTTTTTATTGATTTTATTTTCATATATTTTTTCCTCTTTTCTAGCATTAAAAAAATTGTGTTTCCACAACTTTCTATTTAATTATTTTCTAACTTATTTAATTCATTTACTACTTCTTCTAATGATTTTTTAGGTGTTAAATCTTCATAACTCTTTTCCTTTAATTTATTTTTATTTCCATATAAAATATAATCATTAAAAATGCCTATATTTTTACAAGAGCACCATATTTCTTTATTAATATTTTTATTTTCTATAATGCTATCACATTGTTTACATTTTATTTTCATTATAACAACTCCTATTTATAATTTAACAGCATATAATTTTTTTGTCTATATATTCCAGTAAAACAAGAAGCTTATTAAGTTATACACAGCTACCATATTTTAATCACATATTACGTGTCCTGACCACCTGCGTTAATATGATTAGCAACTAAAATTACATTAGGATTATTATTGTATAAACTTAATACTTTTTTAATTCTTTCTGATTTTGGAAGAGAAGTATCTGAATCTCTTGTAAGCTCTGCATCTATTCCTAATTCTCTTAATCTGTCATACATATATTTTGATGCTTTTAAGGTTAAATCTTTTTCTTTTAAATTTCCAGCTACAGCACCTGGGTCATTTCCACCATGTCCAGCGTCTACTATTACTCCAACTAAATTATTCATATAAATCACCTATTATAAGATATGATTAAAAGAACCTAATGGTTCTTTTTTGTTTATAATAAATGTCATTATTTAAAATAAAATATCCACAGGATTTGTGGATAAAACTTTATACTATATCTTCTTCATCTATCGCAAGAAGTGGACTTATTAAATTACAAATATTTAGCTTGATTAAAATATTGAAAGGAACTATTTTCTTATTTAAACTAAAAATATAATCTTCATTTGAGTTACAATATAACTTTAAAATATAATGATTTTTTCTAGTATAAGTCTGATTTAGACAAGCATCGATAAAGAAAGAGTTGTTTTCTGTATCCTTAATCTCAATTAAGTAAGGAGAAGAGATTATCTTTTGATTAGTATTATTTAAAAGTTCTACGTTACTTCTTAATGTAATGCTTTCTATTTCACATAATTCAAAACTTTCCTGGTAATCATTTCCATTTTGATAAATAACTTTTTTATTATTAGCCTTTATATTATTAGTGTTTTCTTCTTTACCTTTTTTTATATTTAATACTAATTTTTCATTATTGTTATAATCTATTACAAAATATTTATTATTCAGTAAGTAAATTTGGCTTATATGATTTATAATGTGCATATCTTCACCTTCTATTGGAATTATAACATAATAAAAAGACTATAAGCTTATAAACTTATAATCTTTTATATTTTTGTTTAGGAATTATATTAATTTCTTTTTCCTCATTCATAATTTCTTTATTATAATTTTGGGTATTAGTATCAAGATATCCACAAACTTCTTTTATATTTTTACCTGTAATAAGTGTTGTGAATTCCTTTGTTGACAATTCTGCTTCAAAAGTTATTCTTTCGTTATCTCTATCTTGAAAGTAAATAGTTGAGTCTTCTCTACTACCATATCCACCAATGTAGTTTATTTTAACATTTCCATGTGAAATACTATTTCTAATATGCTCAATTATCGATCTATTTTCCTTATATTTTTCAAAGTCATTCTTTATAAATTCCTCTTCAAAATGAATTTTCATTTTATTAGCCGAGTATTCATAAAGTGCTTTACTAATCATTTCATTTTGCTTTTTTAAAGCATTTTTTAATTTAGATAAATCTTTTTCTGGACTATTTTTATATTCATCTATCTTTTTTCGAATAGAAATCGCATCTCTTCTTAACTTATAATACTTATCTAAATTTATTTTATTGGTTTGGATATTCTTATTTAATTGAGCATTAAAACAACTAAAATCTTTATCTATACTTAAAATATTTGGTTTTATACTGGATAAATCTAATTTAGAAAAATCAAACATTTTATGATTATAAATCTTATCTATATGGTCTCTTTCATCAGCAGTATAAATTTCATCTAATCCATAAATATAAACTACATAAAAACCTACTAGATATGAAGTTAAAATACTTTTATCTAACTTACTCTTTTCTGGAAGAGAAACCTTGTCCTTTGCGTTTAGTAAATCTACTAAAGATGTTTGATTATCTTTGGCTAATTCAATTAAAAACTTTTGATTAGAAATTATTCCTTCGGTAATATTTTTCTTTGGTGCAATGTTATTGTTTTTTTCATATAAAGTATAGGCAAGATAGTTAATTTGCTTTTCTAAGTTTTCTTCTCTATAAAAAGTTTTATTTTTTCTAAAACATTCTAAAACTTTTTCATAATTAGGTAGCATATTAGCAGGAGTGGACTTAATATTTAAATCTATACCTAATTTCTGCATAGATAATAAATACATTTTAAGGACGTCTATATAATTAGGATTTTTACCATTCATATTACTTATAAGTGATGAGGTAAATTCTTCAATAGTTTCAGTATATTCTCTATTTCTTTCATAACCTGGATATGGTTTATCTGATAATTCTAGATAACCTAAATATTTTAAATATTTATTAACATCTTTAAAATTATTTATTTTACCTTTTAAATCTTTACTAGGTATTTTTACAGTTACAAAGTTTTGAATATTTTCTCCTTTAGATTTAATTTTTTCCCATTTAACTGCTAATTCATTTGTAAAATCTACTAAGTTGTCAATTAAAATATAGCCTTTTTTCTTATCAATGTCTAATTCTAAATAATTCTCATTAATTATATAATCACCATGAGCAAGCTTATTTTTTATAACATCTATGACATCATAATTATTTTCAAATATTAAGTCACCAATTTTCCATGAATTATCATTTCTTTGTTCTGCGACAATTGAAACAATATCATCTAATAATTCATCAGATAATGTTGATATAAGTCTACTTTTATCTTTTTTTATATATTCATCTTTCCACAACATCATCATAAATGATGCATAAATTACTTGTAGTTTTTCTACATTGCAAAAAGAGTCTAGGTCATTAATATTTCCTAGAGTTTCTAAGTATTTTGTATAAGAAATGTTAGAGATTATAAAAGTATTTAATTCATTAAGAATCTTTTTTCTTCTTAACTCTCTTTCTTCTTCAGTTTCTTTATACATAGACCGTACCCCTTTTACTGATCGATAGTGCATATTATACCATAAATTGGTGATTTTTGCAAATTACAGCATATCTTTGTGCTTTAATAAAAGTGCAATTATTATAGAAATTACCAATGAAATAGAAGTAATAATTACAAAGGCATTATTATCGTTTGTAATAGACCCTAGAGGAATATTCATTCCTAAAAATGAAGATATCATAGTAGGAATTGATAAGACAATTGTAATGCCAGCTAAAAATTTCATTGCATTATTCAGATTGTTTGATGCAATTGTTTCATAAGTATTACTTATTGAATTTAAAATATTTTTATAAATACCTGTCATTTCTATTGCTTGTTTATTTTCAATAACAGCATCTTCTAATAAGTCTTTATCATTTTCATATAAAGTTACCATAGTACCTTTATTTAATTTTTCAAGAACTGCTTCATTAGCCTTTAATGATGTAATAAAGTATACTAAAGTCTTTTCAATATCTAGAAGATCAATTAAATCATCATTTTTTGTAGATTTTTTTAATACTTGTTCTTTAGCTTCAATATCTGCATTAACTTCTTTTAAAGCTCTTAAATAATAAGAAGAAGTCTTTAATAATATTTGGATTAAAAAGCGAGTTTTCTTGGCAGATCTAAAATCTTGAATTTTATTTAATTTGAAATCATCTAAAATTTTTATTTTCTTTGGAGAAACAGTTATTACATAATTATTAGAGCTTATAATGATTCCTAATGGATAAGTAGTATACTTATGCTCTTCTTGTTCACCTTCTAGATAAGGTGTATCTATAACAATTAATATTGCATTATTACTTTGTTCTACACGTGGTAATTCTTCAGTATCTAGCATTTTTGTAATAAGATCTATATCAACATTAGTTTTAGCAACTACTTTTTCTATCTCATCTTTGGTTGGGGAGGTTAATTCTATCCACGAATCAACTGTTATTTTTTTTATTTTCTTAACTTGCTTTGTTGCAGTATCAGTTTTAAAAACTCTTAACATAATATCACCCCTCATTTGCCTCTTATTTATTTTGGAGGCATTCTAAATTTCTAGGCATATTATATCATTTTTCTTCAATTTTTTCAATAAAAAAAGCCCTTTTAAGAGCTTTTTCCAAGTTTTACTTTAACACTATGAGTTTTTCCATCACGAATATATTCAATTTCTACTTCATCACCTGCAGAATGTTGATATAATTCATATCTTAGATAAGCAATATTTTTAGTACTATTTCCACCTAACTTAGTAATAACATCTCCAGCTTTTAAACCTGCTTCTTTTGCTGCACTATTATCTGTTGTACTAATTACAACTACACCTTCTTTGATGTTATCATCTACTCTTATATTATTTCTATATAAAGTACCTGTATCAGTAATATTTGCCATAGAAACGCCTAAAACTGGCCATTCTATATCTTCACCTTTTTCTAATTGCTCAACATGTGACATGGCA
The DNA here is from genome assembly GCA_949451605.1 of uncultured Bacilli bacterium. Taxonomy (GTDB): domain Bacteria; phylum Bacillota_I; class Bacilli_A; order RF39; family UBA660; genus RUG14891. The sequence continues at coordinate 163,425 of CASTSB010000002.1, read as the reverse complement.
TATTCTATTGGAATTGCAAATCCCATACCTTCTATTTCATCATCAACAAGTTTCATTGAGCATACTCCAATTACTTCCCCGTTAATATTTAGAAGAGGACCACCACTATTTCCAGGATTGATTGATGCATCTATTTGTAATACTCTCATAACCCAATCATTCATTTGAGAGTTAGAAACACTTACTGCAACCATTCTATCTTTTCCTGATAAAATTCCTGATGTTACACTACCACGATAATCATATCCCATTGGAGAACCAACAGTAAATACAGAATCTCCTATTTTAACATCTTCAGATGAACCAATATTAGCAACAAGAGAAACATATTTTTTGTCAACTCTAAGAACTGCTAAATCTAAATAAGAGTCACTTCCTAAAACTTTTACTTCTGCTTCTTCATCATTTGTAAAAGTTACATTTACTTTTTCCATTTCTGAAACAACATGGGCATTAGTTAAAATATATCCATATTTATTATCTGTTTTATATACAAAACCTGTTCCTGTACTTGCTAATTGGTCATTCTTATAACATTGAATAACTACTACTGCATCATAAATTTTTTCAACAGATGGAGCAAGAGAACCTTTTTCATAGACTTGTGTTTTATTTTTTGTGATTACAGTATTATCAGTTGAACCAATAACTTCTTGTAAAAGAGGTGTATATTTAATTAGTCCTATCATTACCATTGCACCAACTATAAATGAAAATACCATAATAAATCCTAATCTAAAACTTGAAGGATTTTTTTCTCTTTTATAATTTCTTTTATTATTAAATTCTTCTCTCATTTCTTTATAATTTCTATAATCATTGTAGAAATCGTCTTCATCATCTTCAATAACTTCGACTTTTTTAGATTCAGTTTCTTCTACATTTGTATCTTCTTGCATTTCCTTTTTTATTTCTTCTATTAGTTCTTTTTTAAATTCTTCTGTTACTTCACTAACTTTAATTTCTTTTTCTTCAGCTTCTTCTATTTTTTTTCTTGCTGGCATTATTCATCAACACTCCTTTCGATTTTTGCTAATTCCTTCCAATTTAATGGGAAGCCCATTCTTTCTAAAATTATATCTATTTTAATAGTATTTAAATTATAATTAAGCGTTTGAATAACATTATCTAGCTCCAATGTCATATTTTTAAAATCTTCATGAGTTAACATTTGTTTTAAAATGATAATTAAAGCAAAAACATCGTTTTTACCTTGAATATATTCATCATTTTCTTTTGGTATTTTTAATAATTGATGATATACAGTATTATTTATTTCCTTTTGAGTTCTATTTTCATATAAAATATCTTCATGTGCACATAAGTTTCTATAATTTGCAAGAATTGGTAAATAAGTCTCTAAAGCATCTACTTCAATATCATAAACTTCTGCTATTTCTTTTTGGTCTTCAGATTTTAAAATTGAAAACATTTCACTTACTATTCCAAACGATAAAACTTTAACTAGTATCCACAAAGGAATATATCCATAATTTGATACATAATGGTGAGTTGCGCTATGTTGTGAACCATTAATTCTTATTTGTCTTTTCATTTTTCTAAGTAGGTCATTAATTTGCCTTTGTTTATCTGGTGCTTGTGTAAAGTTTTTAGCTCTCAAATAATCACTTTCACGATATCCATATTTTCTAGATAATTGGTAAGATGTAATTGATTTTAAGTTATTTTCGATTACTAGTAAGTATTTAAACAAAATATTTCTAAATGATCTATCAAATAAAAATAAGCTGTATAATTCTTCAAATGTTGTTCCATGAATGAATTGCCTATCCTTCTTTGATTTCATGAATAAGTGCCTATAACCATTGATAAAGAAATAATTTTCTCTTAGTAAGATCTCTTTTACATATTTTTCATCATTGATAATTAGGTCTTTTGATTTAAATATTTCAATTTGCTCATCTAAATTCTTGAATTTTTTCTCTATCATAATCTCACCTATTATAGATTATAACATAAAATTTGGCTAAAAGTATGAAATTTTAGTGAAGTTTAATGCTATAATAACTTTAAAATAATTTTTATTTTGGGAGGGATATTATGCCAGCTACTGTAACACACGCATATTTTACAAATGATATATATGATATACTTCCTGAAAATATTAAAAATAGACTTAATTTAAAGAGACTTAAAATGTTTGGTCAGGCATATGATCCTTTCATGTTTTATAACTTATTTAGTATCTTGCCAGGAAAAAAAGTTAGAAATCTTTCTGAATATTTTCACTCTAATAAAACTCGTGCATTTTTTATTAATAATTTGAATATAATTAAAGAAAATAATTTAAGTAATGATAAAGATACTTTATCTTTCTTAACTGGTTTCATTTGTCATTATGCATTAGATTCTACATTACATCCTTATATAATATATAAAACTGGAGTAATGGATAAAAAATATAAAAACACATATAAATATAATAATCAACATACATTTATGGAAACATTTATAGATAATGATATGATTAAAAGAAGAGAGAAAATTAATCCTTATAAATTTAGAATAGATAAATATTGTTTTGATACTAGTAAATTTTCTAAGCAATTAGTTTTTTTAATTAATAGATCATTTCTTGAAACTTATAATTTAAAAAATGCTAGTGCAATATATTTTAAGTCTTTAAAACAAATGAAAAGTGCATTATTCTTTTTAAGAAGAGATGTATATGGAATAAAAAAGAATATTTATAAATTTATTGATACTTTTACTAGTGACAAAACATTTCGATTAGAAGCAGTTAGTTATCATTATCCTTTAAATGATATGCATAATTATTTAAATAACAATCACTCAGTCTGGAGAAATCCTACTACTTATAATATGGAAAGTAGTGAATCATTTATAGAATTATATATTAAGGCAATTAAAATAGCAGAAGAATTGATATGTAGTAGCTTTGACTTTTTAGATGGAAAAGATGTTAATTTAAATGAAGTATTCTTAAATCTTAGTTATCTATCTGGTCTTGATTGCGAATTAAATAAAGAACTTAAATATTTTGAATTTTAAATAGTATAAAACTTCTTTCTTTTGCCCATTATAAAACTAGGTGAAGATAATGTTTTATAGATATGAAATAAAGAATAATGGTACTGAAGATGTCCTTTATCTATATTTAGATATGAGAAGTGAATATTCTAAAGAATTAGCTATTAAGAATTCTCAAGATGAACTTACAAGAAGAACTAAAAATTTTATAATAAATAACGAAATAAAATTTAATGGAAATAAAGTCTTTTTAATTATTGATGGGATTGCTGTAAAAACCTTAGACTTAAGTAAAAGTAAACCAACTCCTAAAAGTAATCCTTCTTATTCTAATGAAGACTATCTTTTAAATATAAAATTAGAAGATGGATCCTTTATTGAAGTAAATTTAAAAAAATATTTATTAGGAATATTGGCATCTATTTATAATCCAACTATGGAAGATGAAACTATGAAATGCATTTCAATTCTTTATAGAACTTATGCTTATAAAATGATGAAGGAAAATAAATATTTAGAAAATACAAATAAATTTTTTCAATATAAAGATATAAGTTTATATAAGGGTTTATGGTTAAATGATTATACTTTAATAGTTTCTAGACTTAATAAAATAATAGATGTGACAGATAGTATGTTTTTAAGTTATGAAAATGAATTTATTTTACCATTTATCCATTTTAATAATAATGGAAGGACATTTGAAAATACTATTTATCCTTATTTATCTAGCGTTAGTAGTCTATGGGATCTTTCCTCTTCAAATTCTAAAGAAGTTTTAGATTTTAATTATGAAGAGATTTCTAAAATGTTAGGAATTAATGTTACATCTAATAGTAAATGCTTGATTACCGATTTTGATAGTAATGGTTCTATAATGAATTTAGTAATTAATAATAAAAATTTTGCTGGGGAAGAATTTAGGCAACTACTTTCCTTGAAATCTTTAAACTTTAACATTATTTTTTATAATAATTTTATTAGAATAATTAGCTTTGGATTTGGAAACTTTCTAGGCTTAAGTTTATTTGGAGCAAATGAACTTTCAAAAGATGGAATAAGTTTTCAAAATATATTAAATTATTATTTTCCTAAACTAAAATTAAATAAATATATAAAAGAACTTCCTTAATTGGAAGTTCTTTTGTTGCTTTCTAAATAGTTTAGTGCTTCATCTGCAGTCTTATGTAATTCTACAGTTGATGATAGATATTCTGAATAATTGTATACGGAATCAACAAAATTTTCTAATTCTTTTAAATCTTTTTCTTCTATTAAAGCTTTTAATGCATCTGCACTTGCTTCAAGTTCTTTTGAATAGCTTTCCATCTCATCATAGCTTATTTGATCTATCATTTTGCACCTTCTAAATTATTTATTTGTTTCATATCGTCTTGCTCTGTGATATTTTCAGATTTATTTGAATTAGAAAAAGAGTTTGCTGCATTAATTACTATATTGCGATATTCTTCTAAGTCAGCAATTTTAGTTAAATTATCATTGTCTTTCCATTTTTGTTTGCAGTTATTTAATACTTCAAATATTTTATTGATTGCTAAAACATATTTATTATAATCTGACATAAATACCTCCTATAGTAGAATAATTCTTGAACCATTTTTTAAATCTGTATCCCTAACAGTTTTATTTATATCATAAATATCTCCTGTTTCTTTACTATAAAGATTAGTAGAATCTGATAAAATGTATGCACCCTCTGTTAGAGATACTAATTCTTCTTCAATTAACTTTTTTATTGTTCCGACTTTTTTATTGATAGGAATGTATAAATCATAAGACTTTTCTATTAAAGGAATATCTAGTTCTATTAATATTTTATTATTCATATATACCTCCTATTTTCCTGAAATTAGTTTAATTAATTTCGCTTTACCTTTATGAATAGTGTAACCAAAGTTTGGTTCTATTTCTGTTCGTAAAATTCTTGCGGCTGTTGTAACTTTTAGAGTAAATTGGTTTCCTATTCCATTTCCAATCCAAACACCTTCTGATAGGTCTGTATTATTCTTGTACCATGGTTCAAAGGCTATTGTCTTGATGTTATTAATTGTTTCAACCATAATAAATTTGATATTTGTTTGTTGTGTTGAGACTTCAACTATAGAATTGAATTGATTTTTTTGTGCTTCTTCAGCTTTATTCATAAAATTCATAGGCCCTATTAACATACATATTATAGGATTAGAAGTACCATTATCAATGTTTGTATTAATAGTTACTGCAAGAGATTCTAAAGCTTGACTTACATCTCCTGATTGATAAACTAAATTATCAATATTACCTTTATCAATATCTTCTAAAATATCTTGAGTGTCAAGCACAAATACACTTGAAGAAGCTATTTTACAAGCAGACTTGATTACTCCAAATAAGAAATCAGGTTCTGCAGTTATGTCTTCTCCTGTTATATTAAACATAATATTTTCATTTAAGTTAATAGTTGAAATATCTAAAGATTCTTTTTCTATACCAACTGGTAGAGTTGTTTCATTACCAAGATATTCTTCTACTTCATTAAGAGTTACGACTTCAGGTAAAACTGGAATCTTTTTAGCTTGGTAACTACATATATTTTTAAGCTTTTTACAAACTATTTTTATATAATCAGTCATTAAATCTTGTTTATATGGATAAGCAGTTTGAAATTCATAAATATTATCTAAAAGCATTAATCCTCTACCAAAGATTTTAGATGGCTCTTTCTTTCTTACACCAGGTATTACAGAAATATAGTCTGAAGGATCATTGAATTGTAAAACAACATTTTGACTAAAGTTTTGTTTTACTTTGTATCTTAATGTATTTGGACCATTTGTACTTAAAATAAAGATAACTCCATATTTTAAACAGTCTCTGGTTAGTTGAGAAATAGCATCTTCATAGTCATTATAATTTTCAAAAAAAGCTTCTGCATTATTAATTACTATTGTAAGAAGAGGCATATCCTTTCCTCCATGATTAACATAAAAGTCATATGAACCATTGTAATCAACTAAGATTTTTTTTCTAACTTCAATAGTTTGAAGAATCATTTTAAATAAATTTTCTATTTTTTCTTTTTCATTTACTAGTAATATTTCTCCGACATGTGGGGCTTGTTTAAATACTGATAAAGTTTCTGCTCCACAGTCTATTATATAAAAATTAACTTCACTTGAATCATGTGTTGTGATAGTTGAATATATAATACTTGATATCATTAGTTCTTTTCCACTACCAGCTGAACCAAATATGATGGTATTTCCCTCTTTTGATAGAGGTAATGTTAATAGAGCTTGTCTTTGATTATCAGGATCATCATATTCTCCTATAATTGGATTTATATTATTCTTTTCAATTACATAATTATATTTTTTTCTTAAATTCTCAACAAATATGATGTCTGGGATTCTATCAAGCCATAATTGGTCAATAGAGATATTAGCAATACTAGCTTCATTAACAATGTATTTTACAATATTAGTTATTTCTTCACCTTTGGATTCAACTGTTACTTCATTTTGTTTAGTATCTAAAGACTTAATTGTATTACCTATATTATCTAAGATACTTATAGACTGATCAATTTTTTTCTTTCTTTTTTCTGTTGGAAAGTATTGTGCTCCAGCCCAAGCGGCTTGTCCTAGTGCAAATAATTCATTGTAACCTACTTGTAAATAAAATCTTCCTGGGTTTTTTAAAGAAGCTGCATCTGGAACTTTTATCATATCCATACTGTCAGATTTATCTTGAACTTTTAAACAGACTCTAAATTTAGTATTAGACCAAATTTGATCGTTTACTACTCCATTTGGTTTTTGAGTGGCAAGGATTAAGTGAACACCTAAAGAACGTCCGATACGTGCAGTAGAAATAAGTTGATCCATAAACTCAGGTCTTTGAGCTTTTAATTCTGCAAATTCATCAGAAATAATAAATAAATGAGAAACTGGTTTATCTACTAAACCTTTTCTATATAATCCTTGATATTTATAAATATCAATTGTACTTTCATTTAATTTGTCTCTTGCCTCATTAAAAATTCTTTGACGTTTTCTTAACTCACTTTGAATAGACGCTAAAGATCGATTCATTTCAACAGTATCTAAATTGGTAATAGTACCTGCAAGATGTGGAAGTTTCATTCCAGTTTCTTTATTTTGAAATACTCCTGCTAATCCTCCACCTTTATAGTCAATTAAAACAAATGATACTTCATAAGGGTGATAGTTTATAGCCATAGAAACTATGTAACTAATTATAAATTCAGATTTACCTGAACCAGTCATACCTGCTACTAAACCATGTGGTCCATGAAATTTTTCATGAAGATCTAGTTTGAATAGTTCATGTTGCCTATCAAGACCAACAGGTGCTTGAAGAGATTTAGTTGGGTCATTTGTTTTCCATCTATTTTGAATATTTAATTGTTCTACCATTCCAACGTTATACATTTCCAAAAATGACAAACTAGCTGGTAAATTTTGATCTTCTTTTGCAATATCAATAGGAATATTAGCTAATATTTTACAGCATTCATACATGTTCAATGTTGGATCATAATCAGCAGCAAATTCCTTTTGCTTATTAGAAACTAATTCATTTTCAAATATTCCTGACTTTTTATCTCCAATACTAATAAAAGTTTTACATTCATTAGGAATATTTATTAATCTTGGACTTACCACCATTAAACTAAATCCATAGTTTATATCCATTTCAGCAATATCTTTAATTAATTCAACATCACGATACATTTTATAATTATCTGTTATTATCATGTAGTAAGGTTTGTAATGATGATAATCTAATGTAGATTTTTCTATTTTTCCATTTGTTTCCTTATTTCTTCTTGCTTGAATCTGTTGCTCTAGGGCAAGTGAAAGCTCTTTTGCTTCATCTAAATTTGTTACAAAATATCTTTGTTGTTTCTCATTATTCCAACAATGAGGAACTATTTTTAAGTATTCCCAACGATTTTCGTTTTTTTCATCAGTCATTATTACAATTTTTAAATCTTCGTAACTATGATATGTAATCATCTGTAGTACTAAAGCATCTATAAATTGATTTTTTATACTTGCTGACCCAATAATAGCTGTGATTCTATTTTTTAAGAAGGAAAGAGATATAGGTACATTTTCAAGCATAGTTGATTCTGCACCTAATTTGTAAACTTGTTCTAATAGATTATCAGTTTCTAAAGCAAAATGTGATTGTGGAAAATTTATCTTACCTTTTAAATTAGTAGAACCTATTCCTAATCGTAAATCTAAAAAATCATCTTGATCTAACTCACGTTCCCATAAGTTTCTTTTTTTACTATAAATTATTTCTTTAGTTTGCGTAACTGGAAGATAATTGTCGATTAAAATTTGTCTTTGAATCTTCATTTCTGATTGTATTTTTAATCTTTTTTCCTCAATGTATTCTGTATATTTTGATTGCCTTAATTCTTCTTTTTTCTTATGTCTATATGCTTGATATTTTTTATTAATTATTGGCCACAAAAGCATTGTTGCAAGCATTCCACCTGACATTAAAAGACTTGGATATGCATTGCTAAGATCCATACTACCATTTAGAACGCTATTTAGTGTGGTAAATGCAGTTGATCCTGAAACCATTCCCATTGTAAGCATTGGACCTACTGATAAAATAGCTGGAGTATCATCTTCTGCTTCCTTACCTGGAGGTGGATCTATAGTTATATCAACATCTTCTATCTTAGTTTTAAATCTTGGTGCACGATAAAAATAATCATCTTCTTTAAAAAATTCGATTTGTTCTTCATCTGGATTATCTTGTGAAGTTTGTTTTTGAACAATAGGCATCATTTTCTTAAAAACACTTGAATCAAATGAAACATAATTACCTATATTATTTATTATTATAGTTTTATTCATAATAATAATTCTTAAACCTAAAATGAAAATTATATCACCAAACTCTAAAGTTTGTTGTAATACAGCATTATTATTAACATAAGTACCATATTTGCTACTTAAATCTAAAATGGACCATACACCATTTGATAGAGTTAACTTAGCATGTTGTTTTGATACTAAAGGGTTTAAATAACTGATTGAGGCCTTTCCATCATTACCTATTATGTAATCTGTATTATCACTTGCTTGTAAAGTGGTGATGCTTTTATCCGCATTAGGGGAGCAATATAAAATTACATATTCGTTATCTGTATTTATTTTTAAAAAGAACATACTATAATCACTAAGAAATGCTGATTCTATTTCTCTAGAACCAGCCATTATTTTAGTTTCAAAATCACTTTTTATTTTCCATTTGCCATCGGATTCTTCTACATTTATAAGATTTCTGGTGTTTCCTAAATAGTCAGTATCGGTAATCCAATAATTACCTGATACAGTAGTAGGTAAATTAAAATTTATAATTTTACTTTTTTTAATTAGCCTGACTATCATATGTAAATCACCCCAGTTTATCTATTCTAAGGTAATTATATCTTTTTTTTATATTTTTTACAATATATTTAAACTATTCTAAATACAAAGTTTCACCTTTTTTTAAATAAATTCCATAAAGATCATCTTTTTCACAAACATATTTAAATTTTTTTGGATACTCTTTTTCTTCATCTTTTTCTGGATTTTTATTATCTTCTTCTTTAACAGGTGGTTTTTCTTCTTTTTCCACAGGTTCTGTGGATTTTTCTATTCTTTTCCAACTATAATTGTGACTATCTAAAATCTTTATAGAATCATCTAACCATAAACATTCTTCTGGTCTTTTACTATTATTTATACTGTAATATCCTGCCGCATTCTTATGCCAGCCAGTTCCATTAAATTTACCTTGTCCACATTCTATATGACAATGATTTCCGCTAGCATTACCTTTAGTACCCTCTTTATAAAATGCTTCATTTTGATTTATTTTTTTACCTACAAATAAGTTAGAAACGTCATTATTATGAGCAAATAAAATTGTCATATAATCTTTAGTTCCATCTGGATATTCAACTTTTTCAAGACTTTCTAGCCATACTTCGTTAGCATCATTTTGGTAAATCTTTTTAATAATTCCAGTAAATGGAGCGTATATATCACTAATGCCTGAATCTTTATCTGCATTGTCTATTGCAAAAGATGATTTATGAGTACCTTCATCATACCCTTGAGTAATCCTCATATATTTACTAGGAAAAATTGGCTTTTCCATTTTAACCCTCCTTTTTATTAAGAATATTTTCCTTTTTTATACCTACTTCTTTTGAGCTTCTTATTTCAGTATAAGATGATAATTTACCTTCAAGAGATTTATATAAAGTATCTGCGCCTATGAAGGAAAACAATCCTGTCCATAAGCTATCAGGAAAATTAATTTTGGTAAATGATTGGCAAAAGATTATACTAAATAAAATATTTACAAAAAATGAGTACCAAATAATTAAAGATTTTGGTTTAATTAAACCTTTTGTCTTTTGAATAAATGCACATGTTACTGTACTTAATGCGATTGAAACCATTATATATTCTTTTAAATAACTTAAACTTAACATAAAACCTCCTTGTAATATTTTATTCTTTATAACCTTAAATAGAGACAAAAAAAATCATTGTTAAACAATGATTTAATCTTTAAATAAAAAAGTAAGCTATAAATGGACTTGCATATATTGTTAGATATATTAGTGTTATCCAAGGTTGATAATCGACATAAAATTCTTTAAATGTTAATGACCAAGGATGTTTTATTAAGACCCAGCCAATTAAATCTATAATTATGGTTATTGTTCCCCATAATAGTGATAATGCTATTACATTAGCTAAGACTAAGCCTTCTAATCCATTTAAATATAGAAATGCAAATAGAGGAAATATTATTATATTATACAATGGATGCCAAGGTTTAGTCTTTTCATAACCTTCTCCCATTCCTGTGCTATCTTTCATTGATTTCATTTTTAAAACTACGATATTAAAAATAGTATGTAACATTCCTATAATTGTTACAACAGTGTACGCTATTATATATAAAATTAAAGATGATAAAACATTTTTCATTTTTAATTCTCCTTTGTTAATAGATGTGCAGTAATAATAGTATAGCTATAAGAATTAACTGTTATCTTTATATTATCTATTTCACAATACCAATTTTTACCTTCTTTATATATTTTACAATTTTTATTTAGTATTTTTTCTTTACAATATTCTACTACGCCATTAGTTTGTAAGTTAAGATTCCTTTTGATTCGTTCTATTCCCATTTTTGTAGTATGTATTTTTTCAATATTCTTGATCAAAGTATCTTCCATATATTTCTATTTCGCTTTCAAAATTTATTTATTATATTTATTATACAATACCTTTTACTATTTAAAAACAAAAAAAAGATCGATAATTTCGATCTTTGATTTTTGAAACTGTATAATTAACGTTTTGAGAATTGTGGAGCACGACGTGCTTTCTTTAATCCTGGTTTCTTACGTTCTTTCTTACGTGAATCTCTAGTTATAAATCCAGCTGCTTTAAGAACTTTTCTATAGCTATTTTCAGAATCTGCAGGAGTTGAAGCATCATAAGCTAATAAAGCTCTAGTGATACCTAATCTAATAGCTCCTGTTTGTCCTTGGAATCCACCACCACTAACTTTAGCATCAACATCAAACATTTCTCTAGTGTTAGTGATATCTAATGGTTGACATAAATCCATAACTAATACTTCGAAAGGTAAGTAATCATGAACGTCTTGTCCATTAACAGTAATTTTTCCAGTACCTGGAGTTAATGTTACACGAGCAACACTTGTTTTTCTATGTCCAGTTCCAGTATATTTTTTTTCTTTTGCCATAACTTAAACCCTCCTACTTAACTTCAAGCACTTCTGGTTTTTGTGCTTCATGTTTATGTTCATTTCCTGCATATACAAATAATTTTTTGTACATTTGTCTTCCAAGTCTATTATGTGGAAGCATACCTTTTACAGCTCTTTCCATCATTTCTTCTGGATATTCTTCTCTCATTGTTTTAGCGTTTCTTTCTCTTAATCCGCCAGTATACATTGAGTGATTATAATACATCTTATCATTTAATTTGTTACCAGTTAAGTTAACTTTTTTAGCATTAATAATAATGATGTTATCTCCGCAATCAATATGTGGAGTATAAGTTGGTTTGTTTTTTCCACGTAAGTATGTAGCTGCAAGTGATGCAACACGACCTAAAGATTTTCCTTCAGCATCGATAACATACCATTTACGTTCTACAGTTTCTTTTTTTTGCATATAACTATTCATATTTTTTTCTCCTTAATCCTATTAAATTAAACTTTCCCAGGGTTTAATTTATGTGGGGATGTTCGAATGTACCGATTTAAATTATACTAAATATTACTTTAAAAATCAATACTTTTTTGTTTATTTTCAACTATTTTAACTTTTTAGATAGTATTTTAGGATTATCATTTTCAAGTTGTAAGCTTTTTGAGTTTAAAACGTCAGATAAAGTGGTTAATTGCTCATCACTAAGAGACTCTACATAAGCTGAAGTTGCTTTCATTTTTTGAACTTCAGGAATAATAAATTCCTTACCTATTACAGTAATGTCTATGCTAGCAACTGTAAATATTGTAGAAATCATAGGAATATGATCATTTAGTTCATCATCTGGTTCAATTAAAATTGCCTCTGCAGCAAATGTATTTGATAATGCAAACCCTAGTGTAAATAATTCTTCCATAATTATCTCCTATAATCTTTTTACTTTTTTGCCAGTATCAATATTATTATCATTTATTTCTAACATTTCTGATAGGGATGCCAACTCTTCATCACTTAATGATTCAATATAAGCATGTGTTTCATTATAGCTTGCATGTCTTGTGAATGAGTGAGATGCAATTGTTGTTAATGTTGCTCCTGTTACTGTTGTTGTTATTCCCACTTTCTTAACCCTATCTGGATGTGGCTCATTATCCTCTGATATATAAGATATTGCTTTTACAGCACTACCTGTAAGTGTTGTTCCTGCAAAATATAATGCTATATTATCTATTAATGCCATATTGTTTTCCTCCTTTTATATTTTTTTTATTATTTTCTCTTTCTAGTTTTTCTCTTAAAATAAGTTGCTTTAATTGTTCAGCCTGCGCTTTTGTTTTGATATTATTTACTATATCTTCGATTGTAGGGATATTTTCTTTATCTTTTATAGTATTACTTACTAAATTAATAGCATCACCATAATTGGATATGTCATTCTCAATTTTTTTCTTTTCTTGTTTTTCAAGTTTTTCTTTTATTAAAGAAATTCTAGAAATATTATAATTTTGTAAGTTTATACATTGAAAATTAATGAATAAACTGCTTAAGTTATAGATTACTAATGGTATTGCTATTGCAGCACTATTTGTTATAGCTATTATTGTAATTGGTAGTAAGATTAAATCCTTTATTAGTCCTTTTTTATGAATAGATTTGTTCCAGTTTAAATAATATAGAAAATCTGTTGGATTACTTTTACTTATATGATAATTAATATTTTCAGTTCTATTATATTCTTTTCTTGACTTCATTTTTTCTATTTTAGTAATCATTTTAATTTTATCTTTTATGTCTTCCGTTTTGGCTCGTTTGAGGAATTTAATAGTCTTTTTATCAATCATTTTATCAACAAATTTAAGATAGTTAGGAAACACTTTTTTTATAACTTTCCATTTAATATCTTCTATTTTGAAAACAAAGGATTGAAAGTTTCTTGCTCCTAGTTTTTCATATAATTTAATTTTCTTTTTTATAGCTAATTTATCTTCTTTCATTTACCATAACCCCTTATAACTTTTAACGGGCCTATTATAACATAATTGCATAAAAAAAGCAACCTTACGGTTACTTCTTAAGTGTCAATACTTTAGCTTCTGTCTTTTCTTCAAGAGATGCTAATTCATTATTAGATAATGAATCTATATAAGCATCGCATATATAAATATGAATTGGTGAAATTGATGATAAGGCTGTTGACAAACTTGCACTTAATGAGCTTGCTGTTGTGTAATCTTCATTATCTACTGCCTCTAATATAGAAAGTGCTGTTGATGAAGATGTAAGTGTATCTAACATATTATTACCTCCTTATTTAGTATTCTACGTTATATAGATATAAGCCTTCTGCTGGAGCAGTTTTTCCAGACTTAGTTCTATCTTTACTTTCAAGTACTTTAATTACACTTTCAGGAGTAGCTTTTTCCTCTCCTATTTTTATTAAATAACCTATCATATTTCTTACTTGATATCTTAAAAAGCCATTTCCTATAAATGTAAATACTAGTTTATTTTCTTGTTGATAAATTGATGCTTTAAATATTTTTCTAACACAGTTTTCTCTTTCTTTGTTATCTGTTACGAAAGCTTTAAAATCATGTTCTCCTTCAAAATACTTTATTGCTTTAGACATTGCTTCTACATTAATTTTATAATTATATTGAAAAACATAATTCCTTTCTAAAGGATTATATTCTCCTAAGTTCATATAATATTTATATTCTTTCTTTTTAACATAGTATCTAGCATGAAAATTATCTGGTACTATTTTTGTACTAATTACATGTATATCTTCTGGCAAATTACTATTTAAAGCTCGTTTAAGCTTATATTCAGTAATTTCAATATTTAAGTCTGCATGTCCATACTGACATAAAGCATGAACTCCTTTGTCAGTTCTTCCCGTTGCGGTAATAGAAGTCTTGTTGCCATTATTAACTTTAGTTAAAGCTTTTTCTAGCTCTTCTTGGACTGTTTTCATATTAGGCTGAGTCTGAAAACCTCCGTAATTTGAACCATCATAACTAAACTTTATTAAAAACCTCATATAAGCACCACCTATGAACTAAACATGTTTATAAATATCTTTTATTATATCTCTTATATCGCTGTGATATTCTATTTTAACATCTTTTTCTTTTTTTGCCAAATAAGTAAATTTTACACAATTAGGTATTTTAATACCATTTCTTTTTAGAAAATCTACTCTATGAAATGATTCTTTGGTTTCCCCTTGCATTAAAATATTATCATTTTTAACAATTATTACTTCTGTTGTATAATTATAGATACTATTTGTATCTCCGCTTTTTAATACAATTGTTTTATTAAATTGTTCCTTTAATTTCAATAAAAGCATAAAAAGTCTTTTTTCTTGATTTAGATCTAAATATTTAAATGGTTCTTCTAAAATGATTGTATCTGGATTAGATAACAAAGCCTTAGCTATTAAAATTAATTTTTTTTCAGAATTAGAAAGCGAAGTTATTGTTCTTGTTACATAATTGTCATTTAATCCAACAATTTTAAGAGAATCTCTTATTTTTTTGTCTGGATTTTTTATACTCAAATTATTGTTTTTAAATTCCATATTCATAAAGTCTTCAACTGTTAAAATAAATCTTGGAATATCTATATTATCTTCTACTCTTGAAATTCTTTTTCTATGAATAATAATATCTTCTTTAACAATCTTTTCATTATTTATAAGGATCTTGCCTTTACCTATTTTTTTTAAACTAATTAAATCAAATATTTTATTACTTTTATCATTAACTAAACCAATAATTTTATTATGTGGAATAACTAGATTTAACTCTTCATCTTCTAATTTATGATTTATCATAACTATTTCCATAATTTATCCACCATCCTATCTATATCTAATTCGATATTATCGATCAGTGCATAATCTTGTAGTTTTACAGATAAGTCAATCATAAAAGGTACCTTTAAACCTATTCTATTTAAAATATTGTCTTTTTTCATGACATCAATAGGATTACCTTCTAGGATAATACTACTATCATGAATTATATATAAATAGTCAGAAGTGATAACGTCATCTAATCTACTAGTAATCAATATAATAGATAAATCATAGTTTGATACCAAATATTTAAAATAAGATATTACTTCTAAGATCTCTTCTTCAGAAAAATATGGACTTATATCATCAATAATTAAAATTTTAGGCATAGAAGAAACAGCTACAGCTATTTGAAGTCTTATGAAATCTTCTATAGAAAGTTCAGTAATATTATCTTTTTTAATACGATTTAAAGATAAGTTTTTATAGATACTTTTTATCCTTTTATTTTTCTCTTCTTTGCTAATAAATAATTGATCAAGATTATTATTAAGCTCTTCTTCAATAGTTGCAAAAGTGTTTATATATTCCTTTGGGATTATGGTCCTGACAGTTTTATAGTATTCTGTTATTTTATATTGACTTATTGGCTTTGCATTTATAAGAATTTCTGAAGAAGTTTCTATTTCTTTATCTAAAATTCTTACTAAAGTTGTTTTCCCACAATTATTTGATCCAGCGATTGATATGAATTTGTTTTTAGGCAGGCTTATGGAAAAATTAGAAAAGATATTTTTATAATTAAGATTATTTATTTCTATTATATTTTCCATTTGCCCACCTCCCGTCAATGTATATTATATATTAATAGAAATAAAAAACCAACTTTTAATTGGCTTTTCTTCTTTGTATTCTATATATAATTTTAAGTAATAATTTGTCAGATGCAAATCTACTAAAGAATTTTGCACACTTCATTTTAAAGCCTGGTATTATTAACATTTTATTATCAAACATTTTATCTATTGCATATCTTGCCACGTATCCACTATTAAGAGGTTTTACTGCAAATCTTACTTTCGCAACATTATTAAAGTTGGTATCTACTGGACCTGGGCAAAGGACTGATATATGAACATTAGACTTTTTCTTTTTTTGTTCATAATAAAGTGCTTCACTTAACTGATAAACATAAGATTTAGTTGCATAATATGTACTCATAAGTGGACCTGGTTGAAAAGCAGCTGAAGATGCAACATTTAATATATAGCCAGAGTTTTTCTTTTCCATATCTTTTAACACAAATTTAGTCAAAATATGAACAGCCCTAATATTTGTATTTATCATATCTAATTCAGTTGATAAGTCTGTATCTGTAAAGTTTCCAAATAAGCCAAAGCCTGCATTATTTATTAGTATATCAATATCTTCTTTTTTTATTAATGCATATAATTCCTTTACCTTTTGTTCATTAGAAAGATCTGCAACAATTATAGTAACTTTAGTAGGTAAACTTTCTTGTACTTTTTCTAACTTTTCTTTATTTTTAGCAACTAATATAAGCTCACATTTTTTTGTAGCTAAATACTTTGCCATGTCTAGTCCAATACCTGATGATGCCCCTGTGATAAGTGCTTTCATATTCATCACCTCTATTAGTTTAATTATAGCATTTAATTAATTTTTTGTCATATTTATCAATGCTTTAAAGTAGTATTAATAATTAAAATTATATTTCTTCTTATAGCTTTTTAATCTTGTTGAAATTTCATTTTTAAATTTATCTGTTAAATTATTTACTTTGAATTCATTTTCGTTATTGTCTGTCTTCTTCGTATATATTAGCGATATTTCTGAAACATTTTCACAATGTTTAATTATACTTTCACAAATGTTTAGTATTTCTAAGAATGCTATACCGCTTTCAACATTGCAGGAACCTCTTTTTAATCTATTGATATGAATAGCTTTAATTTCTTCTTTTTTTAATCCATAAAATTCTTTTAAAGCTTCAATATCTATTCCTTTTTTTATATTTTTAGTTTTATATAACTTTTGTGTCTTAATAATAGTTTCTTCGGTAATATCAAACATTATTTTTAATTCCTGCTTAGCAATTTTTGAAAAGTCCAAATCTTTTTCATTCATATTTTCAAGTGTTTTAGCTAGTCTATATGAATAGTCTCCAACTTTTTCAAATTCGCTTTCGATATTTAATAGTGAACTTATTATCTCATTATCTTCAATTGTTAAGTCTAAATTTTCAAGACCAACTAAGTATTTTGTTACTTCTTCTTCCATTTTATCGATATTGTCTTCACAATTTTGTATTTTATCTAATAACTTATAATCATATTTTTCTACTAGTTTTATACTTCGTAAAAAGTTTTTTAAAGAAAGATCTGACATAGTTGAAATTACTTTACTACTATTTGATATTGCGATTGTTGGAATTGTCTTAAATTTATCATCAAGTGTATTTAAAACTACTAAGTGATTTGATTCTTCTAAATCTTCGTCTTTATTCTTTTTGCTCTCTCTAACAGTTAGAATAGTCAATTTTTCTAATTGGTTCAAGAATGGAAGTAATACTAAAGTTGAAACTACATTAAATATTGTATGAAAATCTGCTATTCTTCCCATATCTACAGCATCTTGCCAAAAACTAAATCCCATAAAGGACTGATATGAGTAAATACCAATAAGAAAAATTATTGTTCCAATTAAATTAAAATATAAATGAACAGCAGCAACTCTTTTAGAATTTATATTTCCTCCAATTGATGCAAATATTGAAGTAACACATGTTCCAATATTTTGTCCTAAGACTATAGGAATGATAGTATTATAAGTAATTAGCCCTGTTGTTGATAGAGCTTGTAAAATACCAATAGTTGCTGATGAACTTTGAACTATAGCTGTAACTATTGCTCCAGCAATAACACCTAATAAAGGATTTGATAACTTTTGTAATATAGTAGTTAATATAGGTAATTCACTAAATGTGGATGCTACATTCATCATAGTCATCATTCCTGTAAATATAAGACCTAACCCCATTATCAGACTACCAATGTCTTTTGTTTTTTGCTTTTTTCCTTTTTCTAAAATCAGTAATCCAACTATTAAAAGTATTGGAGCAAAACATTCTGGGGTTAAAAGACTTAATAGGCTATTACTGCTGATGTTTGCCAATCTTAAAATTTGTGAATTCATAGTAGTTCCAATATTTGCTCCCATAATTATAGGTATTGCATTTTTTAGAGTCAAAATATTTGCTCCTACAAGGCCCACCACAATAACAGTAGTTGCTGCAGAACTATGAGTTACTACAGTTATTAGAAATCCTACTAGAAGTGCCTTAAAAACATTATTAGTTACATTTAGAAGAATCTTTTCTAATTTGCCTCCAGATAATTTTTTTAAATTTGAACTTAATATTTTCATTCCATATATAAGTAATACTAATCCACCTAACATTTTTAAAATTGAAACAACTATATCCATTATAAATACTTCCTCTCAAATAATTAATTGTTCATGTATATTATAATACGTACTTACAAGAAAACAAAAGAAAAATCAGTGTATTTTAACACTGATTTATTATTTACTAGTTTGCTTCATCTACTAATTTTAAAATAACCATTAAAGCGTCATCTCCACGTCTTTCAGTTAATTTTAAAATTTGAGTATATCCGCCATTTCTATTTTCATAACGTTTTGCTAAATCATTGAAAATTTTATCAACAACTTCAGTATCATTATGTAAGAATGCTAAAGCTTTACGACGAGAAACTAAATCACCTTTTTTTCCGTAAGTAATCATTTTTTCAACGAATTTACGAACTTCTTTGGCTCTAGTTTCAGTAGTTGTAATACTTTCGTTTAAAACTACTTGTTTAGTCATAGTAGCAAGCATACTTCTTCTATGTTTATTATCTCTTCCTAATTTTCTATATGCCATAGTTATTCCTCCTTATCTTTTAATCGTCATCACGTAATACTAAACCCATTTCTCTAATTTTGTCTAAAACTTCTTTTAGAGATTTTTTACCTAGGTTTCGAATTCTCATCATATCTGATTCACTCTTATTAACAAGATCTTGTAAAGTGTGAATACCATCTCGTTTTAAGCAGTTATATGCTCTTACTGAGAAATCTAAATCTTCTATTGATGTTTCTAAAGCTTTTACTTTTGGATCTTCAGTTTTTTCAATCATCATACCACTTACGTCTGCGATTGCTGATAAGTCAGTAAGAATATTGAAATGTTCAATTAAGATACGAGATGCTAAAGCAATAGCTTCTTCTGGTTTAATTGAACCGTTTGTCCATACATCTAGTATTAGTTTATCATAGCTTTCATCTTGTCCTACACGAGCACTTACAACTTCATATGATACTCTTTCAATAGGAGAATAAATTGAATCAACAGCGATAACACCTTTTTTCTTGATGTCATAGATTTTCTTATTTTCTTCGCTTCTAACATATCCACGACCGTTAGTTACTGTCATTTCCATATTAAATGTAGCACCTTTTGATAGAGTACAAATTACTTTATCTTTATTGATTACTTCAATATCAGCGTCACATTCGATATCTCCTGCAGTAACTTCACCTTCTTTAGTAGCATTAATACGTACTACCTTTGGTTCGTTAGAATGATTTTTAAATACTACACCTTTTAAATTTAAAATAATAGTAGTTACATCTTCATATACTCCATCGATTGTTTGGAATTCATGAAGTATTCCATCTATTTTGATACTACTAATTGCACTACCTGGTAATGATGATAACATTACTCTTCTTAGAGCATTACCTATAGTAGTACCGAAACCTCTTTCTAATGGTTCTAATTCGAATCTTCCATAGAAATTACTTTCTATAGAATCAGTTATTTTATAAATTGGTTTTTCAAATTGTAACATGGAACTAACCTCCCTTTATTATTTTCCACAAAATTTGTTTATCATGCTTTAAAACTATCCACGAGGACGTTTTGGTGGACGACATCCATTGTGTGGGATTGGTGTAACGTCTGAAATAGCAGTAACTTCTAATCCTGCTGTTTGTAATGAACGAATAGCTGTTTCACGTCCTGGTCCTAAACCTTTTACACGTACATCTACTTTTCTCATTCCCATATCATAAGCAGCTTTTCCAGCAGCTTCTGCAGCCATACCAGCAGCAAATGGAGTAGATTTCTTACTTCCTTTGAATCCAATTGCTCCAGATGATGCCCAACTAATTACATTACCTTCTTGATCAGTAATTGTAGTTATTGTATTGTTAAATGTTGAATGAATATTTGCTATACCTTCAGGTACATTCTTTTTAACTTTTTTCTTTCTAGTCTTATATGCCATAAGTCTTACCTCCTTTTTTTAACTTTCGTTTTTAACTAAACTTTCTTCTTATTTGCTACTGTTTTTCCTTTACCCTTACGAGTACGAGCATTACGATTAGTTCTTTGTCCTCTTACAGGTAATCCTTTTTTATGACGACTTCCTTCGTATGAATTAATTTCCATCTTTGTTTTGATGTTCATATTAATTTCACGACGTAAATCTCCTTCTGTTAAATGTTTGTTGATTTCGTCACGGATTTTAACTAAATCTTCTTGAGATAATTCTCCAGTTTTAGTTGTTGGTTCAATATTTACTTCTTTTAGAATTTGTTTTGCAAGACTTCTTCCAATTCCATAAATGTAAGTTAATGATATACAAATATGTTTGTCATTTGGAATGTCTACACCTTTAATACGTGCCATTAAACACACCTCCTATTTTTATTAACCTTGAACTTGTTTGTGTTTTGGATTTTCACAAATAATTCTTATTTTTCCTTTACGTTTTACAACTTTGCATTTTTCGCAAATTGGTTTAACTGATGCTTTTACTTTCATAAATTTCCCTCCTATTATTTACGATAGGTTATACGCCCACGTGTTAAATCATAAGGTGAAAGTTCTATCATTACGGTATCCCCTGCTAAGATACGAATATAATTCATTCGTATTTTACCAGAAACGTGAGCTTCCACAATGTGTCCATTTTCTAGTTGAACTTTAAATTTTCCTCCTGGAATAATTTCAAGAACTTTTCCTTCAATTTCTATTGTATCCTCTTTAGCCATTATTTTCTCTCCTATTAAACACTTCATTATATATTATAATTAATGATTCAGTGTAAATCTATTATCTACTTCACCTACAGTGTTCTCTTTTCACACTGATTTTAGAGCTGTAGGGAAACATTCGTATCCCTTAAAAGAAGGATTCTTGTTGAATAATTATATAAAGACCTTCTTTTATTTATGGTTTAAGATACTTCTAATATTTAGTAGATATCATTAACTAACTAGGAAGTTTAATCACGTTTTGCATAGTAATAAGTCTTCCTTCATTATTTTCTAATGATAGACTCTACTTTTTTAAATACGTTTTCAATGGAATCATTTCCATCTACTTCGTTTAAAGCATTAATACTTTTATAGTGCTCAATAATTGGTTCTGTTTTTTCTTTATACATTTGATATCTTGTTTGAAATGACTCGATATTATCGTCATTTCGTTGATAAAGTTTACCACCACAATTATCACAAACTGAATCAATTTTTGGTGCACTTGATTCTTCATTAATATTGAATATAGATTTACAGTCTTCACAGACTCTTCTTCCTGTAATTCTTTTTTCTAAAGTTTTTTCATCAATATTAATTAAAATAACATGTCCAATATCATAACCTAATTTCTTAAGTATTTTGTCATATTCTAAAGCTTGTTCAATGTTTCTTGGAAAGCCATCAATAATATAACCATTTTTACAATCATCTCTTGCAAGACGATCTTCTATTAATTGAAATGTTATTTCATCTTTTACAAGCTTGCCACTTGCCAATGTTTCTTGTACATAATTTCCAAGTTCACTATCTTCTTTAGAGATTTCTCTTAGGATATCTCCAGTTGATATGTGCGGAATATGATATTTTTCGACAATCAATTCTGCTTGAGTGCCTTTTCCAGCGGCAGGTGGTGCTATGAACATAATATTTTTCATAAATTACCTTCTACTATATCCTCTTTTATAACTTCTTGTTAAAATACTTCCTTCAAGTTGTTTATATGTTTCAAGAGCAACTCCTACTACAATTAATAACCCTGTTCCACCAATAGATACTGATGTTGGAAGAGATGTTAATTGTGAAAAGATAATTGGTAATCCTGCTATTATTACTAAGAAAACAGATCCTAAGATTGTTAATCTTGATAATATTTTTGAAACATAATTTTTTGTTTCATCCCCTGGTCTAATACCTGGGATGTATCCACCATTATCTTGTAAGTTTTTAGCAAACTCTTCAGGTTTTAATTGTATAAATGTATAAAAGTATGCAAACAAGAATATGAATAAAACATATATTACAAATCCTACTGGAGTTGTATATGTTAAATATTTTTGTACGAATAAAGCATATTTTTCATTCTTTATTATTTGTGCTATTATTCCTGGAATTGAAATTAAGCTTGATGCAAATATTACTGGAACAACTCCAGCAGAGTTTAATTTAATTGGCATAAAGCTTTGAGCTGCACTTCCATAAGCATTTGATGATTTATTTGCATATTGGATTGGTATTCTTCTTTCAGATTCTTGAACAAATATCATTCCAATAATAATTGCAAAATAAATTATAACGAATAAAGCAAATTTAATAATACCTAAAGTTATAACTTGCATAGAAGTATCTAAAACTATTAGTCCATTGAATGCATCAATAAACATTTGAGGTAATGTAGCAATAATACCAGCCATAATTATTAAACTACCACCGTTTCCTATACCTTTTTGTGTAATTTGATCACCTAACCAAAGTAGGAAAGATGTACCAGCTGTTAAAACTGTTGCGATATACAAATATTGAATAGGATTTGAGCTAGATCCTAAGAAAGCAAATGAGAATGCATAACCTTCAATAAATGCAAAGGCAATACCCATGTATCTAGTGATTTGGTTAATCTTACGTCTTCCTGTTGCTCCTTGTTTATTTAGCTCTGAAAAGTATGGAATAATATCCATTTGTAATAGTTGCATAATAATTGATGCTGTAATATAAGGCATAATTCCAAGAGCAAATATAGAAAAGTTCTTTAGCGCTCCTCCACCCATAGTGTTAAGAAGTTCTAAGAATCCTAAACTACTTGTTAAATCCTTTGTTCCTGGAACTCTAATAGAGATACCTAATATGAAGATCATTAGTGCTCCAAGAGTAAAGTAGATTCTATGTCTTAAATCTTTATTCGTTGAAGTAAATAATTGCTTCATAGTTTTAAACATATTAGATCACCTCAGCTTTACTTCCTGCCTCTTTAATCTTTTCTAAAGCGCTTGTTGAAAATTTGTTAGCTTGAATAGTTAATTTCTTTTCAAGTTTACCATTTCCTAAAACTTTGATTCCATCTAATTGATTTTTTATAATTCCAGCATCCTTTAATAATGCAGGAGTTACAACTGTATTATCTTCAAAAACATTTAAGTCTTCAATATTAATAACAGCATATTTTGTTTTGAACATATGATTTGAGAATCCTCTTTTTGGAATTCTTCTATATAATGGTAATTGTCCACCTTCAAATACTGGATTTATACTACCACCACTACGTGCTTTTTGTCCTTTTTGTCCGCGACCACTTGTTTTACCAAGACCACTACCTGATCCACGTCCTACACGCTTTTTAGCATGAGTAGCACCGATATTTCTTTGTAATTCATTTAATTTCATTATCCTAATATCTCCTCTACTGTTTTACCACGAAGTTCTGCAACTTGTTCAGCAGTCTTAATAGACTTTAATGCATTCATTGCAGCTGTAGCCATATTTAATTTTGTTCTTGCTCCTAGTGATTTAGAGACAACATCACGAACACCTGCTAATTCTAATACTGCACGAACAGATCCACCAGCGATAACTCCAGTACCAGCTGCTGCAGGTTTAATAATAACTCTTGCAGCTCCTGCATGACCGATTGCTTCATGAGCAACTGTTCTTCCATCAATTAGAGGTATTGTAATAATATTTTTGTTAGCGTCTTGAATTGCTTTTTTAATTGCATCAGGTACTTCATTAGCTTTTCCGATACCTAATCCAACTTTACCTTTACGATCTCCGACAACTACTATAGCAGAATATCTTCTTTGACGTCCACCTTTGTTAACTTTAACAACGCTTTTAACGTCAATTACTAATTCTTCTAATAGTTTGTCATTATTTTCTTTAAATTTTCTTTCTGCCATAATACCCTCCTATTAGAATTCTAATCCATTTTCACGTGCAGCATCTGCTAAAGCTTCTACACGTCCATGATAAAGGTATCCACCTCTATCAAATACTACTTTTGTAATTTTTGCTTTCTTTGCTTTTTCAGCAATTGCTTTTCCTACAACTTTTGCTGCTTCTACATTACTTCCATTTTCAATTTTTAGATCTTTATCTAATGAGGAAGCAGATACAAGAGTAGTTCTAGTTTCATCATCTATAATTTGTGCATAAATTTCTTTATTAGAACGATATACACATAATCTAGGAGTAGTACTAGTTCCGCTAATGTTAGCACGGATTCTTTCATGACGTATTACACGCATGTTATTGCGAGATTCTTTTTTTATCATTTTCTTTCTCCTTCCTACTTATTAAGCAGCTTTCTTTCCTTCTTTACGACGAATATGTTCATCTTTGTAACGAATACCTTTTCCTTTATATGGTTCAGGTTGTCTTACTTTTCTAATATTAGCAGCAAATTCACCAACTAATACTTTATCAATTCCTTTAACTGTGATTTCAGTATTACTTACTGATTCAACTGTTAAACCTGCAGGTACTTCGATAATTACTGGATGTGAATATCCTGCGTTGATTGTTAATTTACTTCCTTGAACATTGAAACGATATCCAACACCGATGATTTCTAATCCTTTTTCGTAACCTTCAGTTACACCTTTAATCATATTATTGATTAAGGCATTCATAGTACCATGCATAGCTTTTGCAGATTCATTTTTACGTTCTAAAGTAATCTTATTATCTTCTTGTTTCATTGTTATATCTTTTAACATTGGTTGAGTAAGAGTTCCTTTAGGTCCTTTTACAGTAACAACGTTATCAGTATTCTCAACAGTAACTCCTGTTGGAACTGTTATGATACGATTTCCTATACGGCTCATATTGACACCTCCTATATCTCATTTTAAATTTACCATGTTTTCATGGGTTTCAAACTGTCTTTGTCTATATTACCAAATATAAGCTAGAACTTCTCCACCTATATTTTGTTTACGAGCTTCTTTGTCAGTCATAATTCCGTTTGATGTAGAAATTATTGCAATTCCTAAACCATTTAAAACTTGTGGAATTTCTTCACTCTTAGCATAAACTCTAAGTCCTGGTTTGGAAATTCTCTTTAATCCAGTGATAACTCTTTCTTTTTTATTAGTGTATTTTAAAGTTAAAACTATTTCACCTTGAGCGTTATCACTAACAACTTTATAATCTTTAATAAATCCTTCTTCTTTAAGAATTCTTGCGATATCCTTTTTTATATTTGAAGCAGGAATTGTAACTTCTTCATAACGCATTTGATTAGCATTACGAATTCTTGTTAACATATCTGCAATTGTATCTGTTACTACTGCCATAATAAACTCCTCCTTTCCAATTACCAACTTGATTTTTTAATTCCTGGTATTTGTCCTTTATAAGCTAATTCACGGAAGCAAATACGGCATATTCCGAATTTACTCATAACTGCGTGTGGACGACCGCAACGAGAACATCTAGTATATTCACGTACTTTAAATTTTTGTGGTCTATTAGCCTTTATTATCATACTTTTCTTTGCCATAATATTCCTCCCATTTACTTTCTAAAAGGAATTCCAAGTCCATTTAATAAGTCAAATGATTCCTCATTAGTTTTTGCTGTTGTTACGAATACAATATCCATACCACGTACTTTTACAACATCATCATAATCAATTTCAGAAAAGATTAATTGTTCTTTAAGTCCCATTGTATAATTTCCTCTACCATCAAAGGCTTTTGGACTAACTCCACGGAAATCTCTTACACGAGGTAGGGAAATAGATATTAACTTATCCATAAAGTTATACATATTTTCTCCTCTTAATGTAACTTTACATCCAATTGCTTGACCTTCTCTTACTTTAAATCCAGCGATTGATTTTTTAGCTTTTGTTACTACAGGTTTTTGTCCTGAAATTTTAGCTAAATCTGCTACAGCAGCATCAATTAATTTTGAGTTGCTAGTTGCATCACCAACACCGATATTAATTACGATTTTTTCT
Source organism: uncultured Bacilli bacterium (assembly GCA_949451605.1). Taxonomy (GTDB): domain Bacteria; phylum Bacillota_I; class Bacilli_A; order RF39; family UBA660; genus RUG14891. Next base: position 136,434 of record CASTSB010000002.1, on the reverse strand, counting down.
AATTTTGGAACTTCCATAACTGACTTATAATTGTATTTACTTTGTAAACTTGGAACAACTTCATTTAAGTATTTCTCTTTTAGGCGGTTCATAGTTACCCTCCTTCCAATTAATCAAGCTTCTCGTTTGATTTTTTTGCGATTCTTATTTTTTTATTTGTTTTATTATCTGTTGTATGTCCTATTCTAGTTCTTTTCTTAGTTTTAGGATCAATGATCATAACATTTGATGCAGAAATTGGTGCTTCAACCTCGATAATTCCGCCAGTTGATTGAGCAGTTGCTCTTTCGTGTTTTTTAACAACATGTACACCTTCAACTACAACTTTGTTTTCATCTTTTAATGTTTTAATTATTTTTCCTTTTTTACCTTTATCAGAACCAGTGATAACTACAACTTCATCTCCAACTTTAAAGTTCATATTTATCCTCCTCTTATAGTACTTCTTTTGCTAAAGAAACAATTTTCATGTAATCTTTATCACGAAGTTCTCTTGCTACTGGTCCAAAGATACGAGTTCCTACTGGACTCTTGTCATCACGAATGATAACGCAAGCATTGTCATCGAACTTAATGTATGATCCATCTTCACGACGAACGCCTTGACGACTACGAACGATAACTGCTTTTACAACTTTACCTTTAGCTACTGGTGAATTAGGAATTGCACTTTTAACTGTTCCAACTACTACATCACCAATGTTACCAGTCTTAACCTTACTTCCTCCTAAAACACGAATAACTAATAATTCACGTGCTCCAGAGTTGTCAGCAACTTTTAAACGACTTTCTTGTTGTAACATAGATTATACCTCCTCTTTCATCTAAGCGTTAAATAATAACTGCTTCTTTTACTACTTCTTTTAAGTAGAAATGTTTAGTCTTTGATAATGGTCTAGTTTCAACTATACGAACAACATCTCCAACTTTTGCAATATTCTTTTCATCATGTACACAATATTTCTTAGAGCTTTTAACTCTTTTGTGATATAACGGATGGATTTTATAAGTTTCTACTAAAACACTTATTGTTTTATTATTAGTGGCATTTACAACTTTTCCAACTAATTCTCTTCTAATTTTCTTTTCCACTGTATACCCTCCTATTCGCTAATCTCACGTTCTCTTAGAACGGTTTTATATCTTGCAACGGTGTGTCTTAAATCTCTAATTCTAGAAGGTTTTTCTAAATTTCCTGTTGCTTGTTGGAAACGTAAGTTAAATAATTCTTGTTTAGCTTCAAATAGTTTTTTGTTGATTTCTTCTGTTGATAATTCTCTTATTTCTTTAACCTTCATTTATTTCACCACCATTTTCTTTTTTTACAAATTTAGTAGTAATTGGTAGTTTATGAGAAGCAAGTCTTAATGCTTCACGTGCTGTAGCTTCATCTACACCAGCGATTTCAAACATTATTTTTCCTTCTTTAACAACTGCTACCCATCCTTCAACATTACCTTTACCTTTTCCTTGTCTTGTACCGATAGGTTTTTTAGTTAATGGCATATGTGGAAAGATATTAATCCATACTTTTCCACCACGTTTCATATAACGAGTCATGGCAACACGAGCTGCTTCGATTTGATTAGCTGTAATCCAAGCTCCTTCTTTTGCCATAAGGCCGTATTCACCATATGATAACTCAGTGTTTCCACGTGATTTTCCTTCGTAAGGTAATCTATGAACACGACGATATTTTGTTCTTGACGGTATTAACATATTAATTACCTCCCTTAGCCTTTTTATTAAGGATTTCTCCTTTATAGATCCATACCTTTACTCCTATTTTTCCAAATGTTGTATCAGCTTCAGCGAAACCATAATCAACATCTGCTCTTAATGTATGTAGAGGAATAGTTCCTTCTGTGTATCCTTCGCTACGAGCCATATCAGCTCCACCTAGTCTTCCAGATACTGATGTTTTAATTCCTTTAGCTCCTGCTTTCATTGCATTTCTGATTGCACGTTTTTGAGCCATACGGAATGAAGCTCTATTAGTGATTTGATTTGCAATTGATTCTGCAACTAATTGAGCATCTAAATCTGCTTTTTTAATGTCACTGATTGTTATTTGAATATCTTCATCAGCGATTTTTGAAAGTTGTTTTTTAATTTCTTCTATACCTTCTCCACCATGTCCAATGATAACACCTGGCTTAGCTGAGTAAATAACAACTTCACATCTTTTTGTACTTCTTTCGATTTCAACTTTTGCAACACTAGCATTTTTTAATTTTTTATCGATAAACTCACGAATTTTAACATCTTTTTCTAATGTTTTAGAAAAATCTTTATTGTTTGCATACCATTTTGCTTGCCAGTCTTTGTTGATACCAATTCTAAGCCCATTAGGATTTACCTTTTGTCCCATTTTGTAACCTCCTTATTAGTTTCTTGTAGCCACTACTATATTAATGTGACTAGTTCTATGATCTCTGTGTCCGATATGAGAACGTGAATCAAAGAAATGACGTTTCATAACTGGACCTGCATCTACTCTTGCTTCTTTAACAAATAAAGTTGCAGCATCTGCGCCATTATTATTAACAGCGTTAGCAATAGCAGAATCTAATACTTTTTTAATTAGTCTTGCAGATTTGCTATTAACATTATTTAAAATTGTTAATGCTTCTGTAACGTTTTTTCCACGAATTAGATCTATTGTTATACGAGTTCTAATAGGTGAAATACGAAGACCTTTAGCAATTGCTTTTGCTTCCATTTAATACCCTCCTAGTCATTTTTTTATTTTTTGTCTGAACCATGTCCACCAAATTTACGTGTTAATGCAAATTCACCTAATTTATGTCCAACCATATCTTCAGTAACATAAACTGGAATAAATTCTTTTCCATTATGAACAGCGAAAGTGTGTCCTATAAAATCTGGAAAAATAGTGGAACGGCGTGACCAAGTTTTAATGACTTCTTTTTTACCTGATTTATTTAATTCTTGAACCTTTTTTAGTAATCTATCGAAAACATAAGGTCCTTTTTTTAAACTTCTTGCCATTTATTAATCATCCTTTCCTATTTACTATTACGACGACGTACGATGAACTTGTCAGATTGTTTTTTCTTACGTGTCTTTAATCCTAATGCTGGTTTACCCCAAGGAGTCATTGGTGCTTTACGTCCTACTGGAGCACGTCCTTCACCACCACCATGTGGGTGATCATTAGGGTTCATAACAGAACCACGAACAGTAGGTCTAACACCCATGTGACGTTTACGTCCTGCTTTTCCAACTTTAACTAATGAAGCGTCTTCATTTCCAACTTCTCCAACAGTTGCCATACAAGTTCCTAAAACTTTTCTTTGTTCACCACTTGATAAACGAATCATAACATAGTTATCTTCACGACCAAGGATTTGAGCAGATGAACCAGCACTTCTTGCTAATTCTCCACCTTTTCCTGGACGAAGTTCGATATTATGAATCATAGTACCAACTGGGATATTCATTATAGGTAAAGCATTACCTACTTTGATATCAGCATTTTCACCAGCTTCAATTGTTTGTCCAACAACTAAACCTTTTGGTGCAATGATATATCTTTTTTCTCCATCTGCATAACTAACTAAAGCTATATTTGCAGTTCTATTTGGATCATATTCAATACTTGCTACTGATCCAGGTACGTTTAATTTATTTCTTTTGAAATCAATGATACGATATTTTCTCTTTGCTCCTCCACCTTGATGACGAACAGTTATCTTACCTTGATTATTACGTCCACCATTTTTCTTCATAGTAACAACAAGAGATTTCTCAGGAGTGCTCTTAGTTATTTCATCATTAATTAATGCACTCATTTTTCTACGACCTGGTGTAGTAGGTTTATAATTTCTGATTGCCATAATTTATTTTCCTCCTTCTAACCAAGATCAATTGTTTGTCCAACTTCTAGAGTAACAATTGCTTTTTTTGAACGATTAGTTAATCCTGTATAACGACCAACTCTTCTTTTCTTTACTTTTACATTCATTGTTTTAATTGATTTAACTTTAACATTGAATATTTTTTCGATTGCTTCTTTTATTTCAATCTTGTTAGCTTTTGGATCAACTTTAAAAGTATATTTTCCTTCGCTTTGTGCTATTTGTGATTTTTCAGTAATAACTGGTGCTTTGATTATTTCTAAATATTTAGTATCTTTCATTATTTAAGCACCTCCTCAACTTGTTTTAATGCTTCTTCTGTAATTACGATAACATCTGTAGAAACGATATCTAAAACATTAATTTCTTCAGCTGAGATTAATACTAAGTTTTGAATATTTCTTGATGCTAAGATTGTATTATCATCAAAATTATCAACAACTAGTAAAACTTTTTTATCAGCTACTTTTAATGTTTCAAGAAGATTCATCATATCTTTTGTTTTAGGACTTTCTAAAGATAAAGTTTCTAAAACGATTAATGCTTTTTCTGCAACCTTTTCACTTAATGCAGATTTTAAAGCTATTCTTCTTTCCTTGCGGTTTTGTTTTTTGCTGTAATCTCTTGGCACTGGAGTTCCATAATTTCCTCCACCAACCCATTGTACAGCTCTAATAGATCCTTGACGAGCACGTCCTGTTCCTTTTTGTCTCCATGGTTTTCTTCCTCCACCAGAAACTTCTGAACGGTTCTTAGTTTTATGTGTTCCTTGTCTTAATGAAGCCATTGATAAAATAATTGCATCATTTAAAACATTATTGTTTGGGGTAATTCCAAATATTTCTTCATTTATATTAATGTCCTTTACTTTTTCACCTTTAAGATTTAAAAGTTCTACTTTTTTCATCTACGATTCCTCCTTTCATCACTTTAATTAATATTTTCTTTCATATAATATATAGTGACGATTATTATTCAGCATTTACTTCAGTTTCTTCAGCTGATGTAACTTCTTCTACTGATGGTTCGTTATATGAAACTAACTCAACAGCATCTTTTTTTACATTAGGTTTTTTAACTGCAGTACGAATCATAACTAATGATTTCTTTGGACCTGGTACATTACCTTTAACTAAGATTACATTGTTTTCAGTATCAACTGAAACAATCTCTAAATTTTGAACAGTTCTTTGAACATTACCCATTTGTCCTGGCATCTTTTTACCTTTTAATACGTGCATTGGTAAAAGTGTACCTAATGATCCAACACCTCTATGGTATTGAGATCCGTGTCCCATTGGACCTACTGATTGGTTATGACGTTTAATAACACCTTGGAACCCTTTACCTTTACTAGTTCCTGTTACGTCAACCATTTCTCCTTCGCTGAAAATGTCAACACCAATAGTTTGACCTAAAGTGTATTCATTAACATTAACTCCTCGAATTTCTCTTAAGAAGCGCTTAGGTGTTGTATTTGCTTTGTTTGTATGACCCATTGATGGTTTGTTGCTTAAACTTTCTCTGATAGATTCAGTTGCAAGTTGTACAGCTTCATATCCATCTTTTTCAACTGTTTTAATTTGAGTTACAACATTTGGTTCTACCTCAACAACAGTAACCGGAATTAATTTACCTTCTTTAGTAAATACTTGAGTCATTCCGATTTTCTTACCTAAGATTCCTTTCATTTTGTTTTCCTCCTAAATTATTTAGTTTTGATTTCAATATCTACACCGCTTGGTAAATCTAAATGAGCTAACGCATCAATAGTTTCCTTGCTAGGATTCTTGATATCAATAAGTCTTTTGTGTGTACGCATTTCGAATTGTTCACGTGAATCTTTATATTTATGAACAGCTCTTAAAATTGTGAATTTTTCAATTTCAGTTGGTAGTGGTACTGGACCTGAAATTTCTCCACCTGATCTTTTAATTGTTTCAACAATTTTCTTTGCTGCATTATCTAGGATTCTGTGATCATATCCTTTGATTCTTATGCGAATTTTTTCTGTTGACATTTAAAATCCTCCCTTCGCCTATATCTAGTATAGACTTGCTCCGTACGAATACCCCAATAACCAATTAACAACTTAACCTGGTGTATCGACAACCTCGTACATCTAAGCAGTCACACGAAGATAATTATAACAGTCAAAGTATGATTTTGCAAGGCTTTTTTTGCTTTTTTTCTTTATTTTTCAAAGTTTTTTTAAATTCATTAAAAAAAACATTAAACTTTATTTTAATGTTTCGTGTCTTTCAATTGCTTTTAATGAAGCAGATATTATTAAATCATTTCCAAATTTTTTATTTATCTGATCAATAGTCTTTTGTATAGAAGATTCATCATAATTATCTTCATTACTATCAAATAAAGAAATTTGCTCATTTTTTATCTCAACTAAATCAGCAAGTCTTACTCCAATCAAACGTATTGGATCCTTTTTATAATTGTTTTCAAAAATAGTTAATACTTTTTTATAAATTAGTTTGCTATCACTAGTTGGATTTGATAATTTGGCTTGAGCCGAATAACTAGTGAAATTATTATTTTTAAAAATAACAGCAACCGTTGTTGCGTATTTATTTTTTTCTCTTAGTTCTCTGCAAACTCTTTCTGTTTGAAATAATAAACGTTCTTTTAGTTTTTCTATGTCTTCTGTATCATGTGGAAGTGTATCAGTTGTACTTATACTATTGCTTTTATGTCTTTTTTCTTCTGATACTTCACTATCATCTATTCCCCATGCTGCATCTTTTAAATAATTAGCTTGACTTTTAAAAACCGCAGATAGTTTTTTTGGATTAGCATGAGCTAATTCCTCAATAGTATTAATATTCATTTTATGTAGCTCTTGTGATGTTTTTTTACCAACCATAAATAAATCTTTAACATCCATTGGCCAAAGTTTTGAGACTATTTCGTCTTTAAAAAGAGTATGTACTTTGTTAGGCTTTTCAAAATCTGAAGCCATTTTGGCACATAATTTGTTGTTAGCTATTCCAATATTTACGGTATATCCAAAATTATTTTTTATTTCATTTTTAATTTTATTAGCAACTTCGATGTAATCTTTATATAAATAATGAGTGCCTGTCATATCTATAAAACACTCATCTATAGAAAATTGTTCTACTATTGGAGAATAAGTTTGTAAATATTTTTTAAACTCAGTAGATTTTTCTTTGTACCATTCCATGTTAGGCTTAAAGATTTTTAAGTTTGGACACTTCTTTTTAGCCTGAAAAATAGGCTCTGCTGTAACTACTCCCATTTTCTTTGCAACTGGAGATTTGGCAAGAACTATTCCTTTTCTTTCTTTTTCATCTCCACCTATAATTGATGGTATCTGCCTTATATCTTCTTGATAACCATTGTTTAGCAAATATACCGCAGTCCAAGAAAGAAAAGCATTATTAACATCTACATGAAATATTATTCTTTCCATTTACTCCTCCATTGTTTGTTAAAAAGATAGAAATTTTATTTCTATCCTTTATTTTTCTATCAATGATTCGCCTGTCATTTCTATAGGTTTTTCGATGTTCATTAGTTCTAAAATAGTTGGAGCTATATCGCCTAGTTTTCCTTCGTGTAATTTTAAATTTTCTTTTGTAATAATTAAAGGAACTGGATTGGTAGTGTGGGCTGTCAAAATATTATTATTCTCATCTAACATTTCTTCACAATTTCCATGATCTGCAGTTACAATCATTATTCCATCTAACTCTTTTATTTTTTCGTATATTTTTCCTAGACATTTATCTACGGTTTCTACGGCATTAATAGCAGCTTCTAAAACTCCAGTATGACCTACCATATCTCCATTAGCAAAATTTAATATTACTAGATCAAAATTTTCTATTTCTTTTAATAAGGCATCTGTTACTTCAATAGCACTCATATTTGGTTTTAAATCATATGTTGCTACTTTTGGAGAATTTATTAATATTCTTTTGCAACCATTTAAATCTTTTTCGATTCCACCATCAAAGAAATAAGTTACATGGGCATATTTTTCTGTCTCGGCGATTCTTAATTGATCTTTACCTAGTTTAGAAATATATTCCCCTAAAGAATTTTCTATTTTTTCTATTTTAAAAGCATTAGTTGTTATAACATCATCGCTTACCTTCATCATTGTAACTAATTTAAGATTATTAAACTTTTTGCACTCAAAAGCATCAAATTTTTGATTAGAAATAGCATAAAATAATTCTCTTATTCTATCAGGTCTATAATTAAATACAATTATTCCATCATTATCATGTACAGTTCCTTCTGTTGTTAATACACTTGGAACGATAAACTCATCTGTTATTTTGTTTTCTTTATTATATTGAACTAATTCTTTGTAATTACTGTATTTAGGACCCTTGGCATCTGCAATAGCATCGTATGCAAGTTTTATTCTATCCCAGTTATTGTCTCTATCCATTGCATAATATCTACCAGATACAGTGGCAATAATACCAATCTTAGAAGTATTAATTTTTTCTTGTAATTCATTTAAATATTTTTCTTGTAAGTCTGGTAAAGTGTCTCTTCCATCCATAAAGACATGGTAGTAAACTTTTTCAATATTTCTTTTTTTACATAAATCTATAATAGCGAAAAGATGATTGATATGAGAATGAACTCCTCCATCACTTAAAAGACCCATTACATGAAGAGAAGATGAATTAGTTTTTACATGATTTAATACTGCGTTTAACTCTTCGTTTTCATAAAATGTATTTTCTTCAATTGATTTATTTATAAGTTCTAAAGGTTGATAAACTACTCTTCCTGCTCCTATATTCATATGTCCAACTTCACTATTTCCCATCTGTCCTTTTGGTAGACCAACAAGCTGGCCAGAAGCTTCTAACTTAGTATGTGGATATCTTTCCCAAAGGTCTTCAAAAACTTTGTTATCTGCAAGTTTAACAGCATTACCATGTGTTTCTTCTCTTAATCCATATCCATCTAAAATTGTTAATAAAATCGGTTTTTTCATAATGTATTTCTCCTTAAATTTTTGTAGTATTTAAACAAAATAATGCATAAATTGGTATATATCTTATTTCTTTTTTTGTTGAAAAATTATTTTCTGTTATTCTATAAGCTTCCTCTACTGTAAACTTTTTCATAAATACAGAAAGTGATTTTGCTTTTGATGCAGATTTAGTAACTATTTCAATAGGAATAATTTTTCCCATTCTATTTTGAATTACAAAATTAACTTCTGCTTTTCCATCTGACTGGTAGTAATAAATAGGGTAACCTGCTTCTACTAAGGTTTTGGCTATATGATTTTCATAAAGTGTTTGTTTAATATCTTCATTAGTAATTAATTCTTTATAATTTATATGCAACATAGAAAACAATAATCCATCATCTGGAACATAAAGTTTAAAGCTTTCTTTTTCTTTACAACTGCTTAATGGAGATTTAACAGTTTTTATTTTATAACTTCTATATACTAATTGATTATTTACTAAAAAGTTAATAGCGCTTTCATATTCTTTAGCTCTTTTACCACTACCAATTATTCCATATTGAAATTTTTTATTTTCTTTTTTTAATTGTTCGGGAAGGGAATTAATAACGTCAATCCCTCTTGGAATATCAATTAAGTTTTCACATAAAACAACTTCTTTTTTATAGACATCTAGTATTTTTTGTTTTATTGCATCTAACTCAAAAATGCTTTTACCATCGATTTTAGCTTTTACTGACTCTGGAAAACCTCCAGTAATCATGTACTCTTGAAACAAATCTAGTGCTACTTTATGGAACGGATTAGTTTTTCTTTTTTGAAAACTTTCTCTTATAAGATTTGAAAGATTTTTTTCATTGTGAGCCCATAAATATTCTTCAAAATCCATTTCACTCATACTTTTGAATTGTAATTCTTCGCCCTTAAATTCTGATAGCTTATCTCTTCTGGAAGTAATTCCTATAATATTATAGTTACTATGATCACTTCCAAATAATTTTATACCTTTTACAATGTCATTATTTGTTAAATTATCTAAAATTATTAAAGTATCTTCTTTTAGTATAGTCTCACCTGAATATAGAGAAAGATTCATAATTATTTTTTCAATTGATTTTTCTTTTTTAAATAACTCTATAATATTAGTATTATTTTCAGTATTAAAATAGACTACATTTTTGTAAGCCTCTTTTCCAAATGATAAGACACTATAAGTTTTACCTACTTGTTTACTTCCATATACTATTAAGGGTTTCCCTGTCTGATCTTTTTTCCATTTGTTAAGAAACTCTGCTATTTTACGTTCCATAAACTGTTCCCTCCTCACACATTTTATAAATTAAGTATAGTTTTTTTATGCATTAAAGTCAAGTTTATACATTATATATTGGAAAAGGGTTCTAAAAATAAAACTTCTTTGTTTAAAAAATGTGCATAATCAATTTCTTTTTTTGTAGACTCTCCTATATAGCCATTTACATTTACGACATATATAGCATCACTTATTTCAATTTTTTTATAATGTATTTTTCCTAAAATATCTAAATCCGAACTAGTTAATTTCTTTTCTTCTTGAAAATATACGCATTGAATAACAAGGTTGCCATCTAATTCTAATTTAGTTGCTATTTCAATCATTTCTTTTTTAAATCTCATGCTTCCACATATAGTAATTATTTTCATATAATGTCACCTCTTAAAAAAACTATATCTTTATAATTATAAATAGTTTGTATCTATTTTTTATTATATTACACAAACTTTTGTTCGTCAATGTAGTATAAAAAAAAACGATAGCTAACTATCATTTTTATATATTTGAAATGTTATTTTCTAATCTTAACATGTCAGCTATAGTCACGATAAACTCTGAGTTTGTGGGCTTAGATTTATCTATACTTACACTATAACCAAATATTTCTTCCATCATATCCCAGTTTCCTCTATTCCAACTAACTTCTATAGCATGTCTCATTGAACGTTCAACTCTAGATTCTGTTGATGAAAACTTATCCGCAATCTTAGGATATAGGCCTTTTGTTATAGTATGTGCTAGATTAGAATCATAATAAACTAGCATAATACCTTCTCTTAAATAGTTATAACCTTTCAAGTTAGAAGGAACACCAAGTTCATGGATTACTTTAGTTACTTGTTTTTGTAACTCTACTAATTCGTGATTTAGTATACTTCCGCTTTCTTTAATATCTTGTGCTATAGAAATTATTCTTCTTTCCAAGATATCTAATTCGAAAGGTTTTAACATATAATATGCAATATTTAATTCTTTAGATCTTTTAAGAATATCTGTATCTTTATAAGAACTAAATATTATAACTTTTTTATCAATATTTTTATCTTTCATAAATTCTAATACACTTAGACCATCTTTTTTAGGTAATAAAGGTTCTAATAATATTAAATCATATTCATCTTGTTTAGATGTAATAAGTCTTTCTGCTTCTTCTCCATCATTAGCTTCAAAACTTATTTTAATATTAGAATTCTTTTCGAAGTATTTCTTCATTGTTACTACTAAGTCTTTGTTATCTTCAATAACTAATAGATTAATTGTTTTCATTTGCTCTCCTTATCTTAACTGCAATAAAACTACTTATATTGAACTACACTGCTTAGCATAATCATTGTATAACACATTTCTACAAAATAAAAGAGAGAAAGAAGACTATCTTTGTCGAATTTTAATATTTTACATCTTATTTACAAACTCGCTTAATTTGGATGGTTTTAAGCTTAAGCCACCTAATAGATAACCATCTATATCTTTGCATTCTTTTAATGTTTCTATATTATTTTCGTTGGCACTTCCACCATATAAAACTTTATTTTCTGGATAATTATCTTTTATAAATTTAAAAATATCATTAATTTGTTCATTAGTTGGAATAATTCCTGTTCCTATTGACCAAATAGGTTCATAGGCAATAATTACTTTTTTTGTATCTTCATAATTAATTTTTGAAAAAGCAATTTCTAGCTCTTGTTTTATAATTTCTTTTTCTTTACTGTTTTCTCTTTCTTCTTTAGTTTCACCTACACATAATATAGGAATAATACCTTCTTCTATAAGCCTTTCCATTTTATTAGCTATTTCTTCATTTGCTTCTTTTTGATCTTTTCTTCTTTCAGAATGCCCTATTATACAATATTCTACATCAAAAGATTTTAATTGTTCTGCAGATACCTCTCCTGTATGAGCGCCATTTAGATTTTCACTAACATTTTGAGCTGCAAGTTTTATATTTGATTCATTATTAAATAAAGCTATATTTAGAAAAGAAGGACATAATATCATTTCATGATTTGTATTAATATTTTCCAATTCTTTTAAATAACTTATAAACTCATTTTTATTTAAATTACATTTATTATTTAAGGCTACTATCATTTACTTAATTCTCTCACTTTCTTTATAATTCTTGAAATAAATCCAAATCTATCTTCTTCAGTCTTGTCTTTTAATGCTCTTTTATAAACAACTAACACGCTTTGTGCATAAGTTTTTGAGCTAAAATGTTCTGCTTGAATTCTAGCTTGATCATTATATTTTTTTCTAATATTGGGATTGTTAAATAGTTCAAATACTTGAGAAATATATTCTTCGTCAGTAGTAAAAATTCTACCATTTAATCCATCTGTCACTGTTCCTAAGAAGGAATCATCTTTAATACATAATGGTGTTTTTCCTGAAGCCATAGCTTCTATAACAGTTAATCCTTGCGTTTCTGTTGTTGATGCTGTTGCAAATATGTCACAGACATGATAATAAATTGGAATTTCTTCCCAAGCAGCTTTTCCATTAAATATAACACTATCTTCTAGTCCTAATGATCTTGCTAATTCTTCATATTTTGGCTTATCTGGGCCATCTCCTACTATTAATAATTTAATATTTTTATCATAGTTATTAATTGTTTTTTGGGCATTTATTAGAAACTCAACATTTTTTTCTTCTGCTAGTCTTCCTACAAAGAGAATTACAAAGTCTTTTCTTTTTAAATTTAACCTTTTTCTTAATGTATCAACTTCTTTTTTGTTTACGTTTTCTACAAAGAAACGATCAACTTCAATTCCTGTAGGAATTATATGAATATTTTTTTCAAAATTATATTTATCTTTAAAAAGTCTATATATTTTGTTTGTTGGTACGATTAACTCATTGGCTGTTTTATCGCAATAGAATTTAGTTAAATACTCTACTATCTTTTTGCTTGATTTATCAAAATAACCATGAGTTATATAATGTGTATAATCTTCATATAAAGTATGGTAAGTATGAACAAGAGGCAGATTAAATTGTTTGGCAAATAGTCGCGCTAGTATTCCTATTCCAAATTCTGTATGGGAGTGAATTACATCTAGTTTCCAATTTTTCATTTTATTAATCATAGAAACTGGATAAATTCTACTTAGTCTATAGTCATAAATACCTATTGGTATGCCTGGAATCTTTAATATTCTTTCTTTTTCATCATATTCATATTTTAAGACATTATGACTTACCGTAACTACATAAACAATATTGCCTTCTTTTTCTAATGCCTTTTTAAGCATTGCTACACTAGTTGAAACTCCATTAATAAATGGAGGATAAGAATCTGTAAATAATCCTATTCTCATTTAGTCCACCTTCTTTTCAAAATTAAACACTAAGGCACCTATAATAATACCTAAATAATATGTAATAAATCTCCAAGCGATCAATACTCCTGAAATAACATTGCTACTTAAGAAATGTCCATAGAACTGTAAGAACCCAAATTCAATTCCACCACTTGCTCCTGGAATTGGAACAAAAGCTCCTATTAACAAAACATAAGCTGAGCAAGTAATTGCTTCCATAATAGTTAAACTAGTAAAGTCATTAATACTATATACAATTATAAGAGGAATAATGTATGCAAAGGTTAAACTAAGAAAATGTAAAATAATTCCAGTTAAAAATAAACCTTTTCTTTTTCTTAGCATTAATGCACTTTCGTGAAATTCATCTAATTTATTATCTATATTTAAAAGTGTTTTTTCCTTATCTTTAATAAGTCTTATTTTACTAAATAATTCTATAAAGAAATGTGCTATTCTTTTGGTTAAAGTTTTTGAAATTAAAATACAAAGTAAAACAATAGCTACAAAAGAATTTATAAGAAATCCTAATAATACTAATTTGCTTAACACAGGAGATTTTGGAAATAATTTAAAGATATAATTATATAAAACTGCTAGCAATCCATATAATACTAAAGCTGTTTGATAAAATATAAAGTTTTGAATGGAAATATTAGTTGCCTTAATTCCACTGATATTGTGCTCTGTAAGCATATATATTTCCATAGGTTGTCCTCCTGTTGAAAAAGGAGTTATACCATTAAAAAATTGAATTATAAGATCGTGTTTAAAGCATTCTTTTAAACTCATCTTATTATCATCATTGATTATTATATAATTTGCTATCGATTTTATAAAAATAGACAAAAAGAAAAAGAATACTGCTATGAGTATGTATACTTTGTTCATAGAGGCAAGTGTATTAATAATATCATGATAGCTATCTTTAAATATTACAAATAATACTACTAGCGTAATTAATAATAAAAATATTGTGTTTTTCTTAATTTCTTTGATTAATTTCATTATCTTGCTCTTTTCATTTCTCTTATTTCTTCTTTTTCTTTTAAATATGTCAATTTTCCATTAACTTCTCCTAGATTTTCAAATCCTTTAACTTCTAGGTTAGATTTTAAGTTTTTATCTTGAGTATCTATGGAAATAAATATTTCTTCCATGCCTAATATATTGAATACATAATTACTTACGGTTGATAAAAGAGTTCTGTTTTTAGGTTCTATTTTTAAAGGCGCAAAAAATAATTCACAGACTTTTCTATCTTTTTCCGCTTTAATATAACAACTATCTATTATTTTAGAATCTTTCATAATGTATAAATTTTGATTGATTTCATTTTTACTTTTTTCTAAACTCTCATACATTTCTTTTGAGTATGCAACTCTTATTTCTTTTAAATAGGTAGAAGTCTTTGTAGTAATTTCATTTTTCTTTTCGAACTCTTCATATAATTCTATATTGTCATCATCATAAGGATTTGCAATATATAGTCTTTCTGTATTCAACATACTCACCCACTTTATTTAATAGCTTCTATTCCTGGTAATTTTTTTCCTTCTAAATATTCTAGTGTGGCTCCACCACCAGTTGAAGCATGATAAACCTTATCTTTTAAGCCAGCTTTAGTAGATGCAGCAACAATATCTCCTCCACCTAAAATGGTTTTTATATTATGAGATACTAGGTATTCTAGAAGGTGGTCAGTATTTATTTTATATTTATCAAATTCGTAAACACCAAGTGGACCATTCCAAATAACTGTTTTAGCGTTTATTAAATAACTTTCAAATAACTCTACAGTTTTTGGTCCAATATCTAGTCCCATTTCATTGTTGTCTAATTGATTTATTTCTTTAATTCTGTATTCTTCATCATTAGTGTATTCATTAGTTATGGCTGTATCAATTGGTAAAATTATTTTATCTGGATATTTTTCTAATATACTTTTACAAAATTCTATATTATCTTCATCGAGTAGAGACTTTCCAATATTTAAACCTTTAGCCTTTAAAAAAGTAAAAGCCATACCTCCACCTATTAAAATGTTATCTGCTTTGGTAACTAGATTTTCAATAACTCCAATCTTATCAGAGACTTTAGCTCCTCCTAAAATTACAATAAATGGTCTATCAGGACTTTCTAATGTACTTAAAGCATTGAATTCTTTTTCTATTAAAAATCCGAAAGCAGAATTTCCTCGTAAATTATTAGGAATACCCACATTAGAAGCATGAGCTCTATGGATTGTTCCAAAAGCATCATTAATATAAACATCACCAAGAGATGCCCAATATGCACCTAACTCTTCATCATTAGAACTTTCTTTTTTACCATCTAAATCTTCATATCTTGTATTTTCTACTAAAATGATATCGCCATTATTCATGTTGTTAATGGCAACTTCTAATTCTTCTCCTCTAGTAGTCTTAATAAATTTAACTTTTTTATTTAATAACTCACTTAATCTGATAGCTACTGGTGCTAAAGTATTTTTTTCTAAGTCAGCTTTTTCTTTTACTCTGCCAAGGTGAGATAATAAAATAACTTTAGCATTTTTTTCTAAAGCATAATTTATAGTTTCTAATGCTCCAACAATTCTTGTGTCATCTACAATTTTTCCTTCTTTTATTGGAACATTAAAATCACAACGTATTAAAACTTTTTTGTTTTCTATATTTAAATCTTTTATTGTCTTCATCCGATTTTTCTCCTGTCTTATTTTGAGTATATCATTTTTTTTAATATTAAAAAATATTTTTCTTCTAAAAAAAGAGGATTTCTCCTCTTATCTGTAAATTATTTATTCATTAAATATTTTGCAGTTCTTACCATTTGGACAGTATAGCTCATTTCATTATCATACCATGAAACTACTTTTACTAGTTGTTTTCCATCTACTTCTAAAACAGATGTTGAAAGTCCGTCTACTAATGAACCACATTGTCTTCCAATAACGTCACTTGAAACAATAGGATCTTCTGTATATTCTAATGTTTCATTAGTTGCGTTTTTAAGAACTGAATTAATTTCTTCAACAGTTGTATTTCTTCCTAATTCAAGAACTAAATCAATTACTGAACCTGTTGGAACAGGGACTCTCATTGCAGTACCTTCTAATTTTCCATCTAATGAAGGACATACTTTTCCAATTGCTGATGCTGCTCCAGTTGAAGCTGGAACAATGTTTGCTGCACAAGCTCTTCCACGGCGAGCTTTAATTCCTTTTTTATGAGGAACATCTAGAGTTGCTTGATCGTTTGTATAAGCATGTACTGTAGTCATATATCCTTTATTTATTTTAAATTCTTTATCTAAAACATCTACTACTGGTGCTAAACAATTTGTAGTACAGCTTGCTGCTGAAATAATTTTTTCATCTCCAGTTAATATTTCGTGGTTAACGTTATAAACAATTGTTTTAACATCTCCTTTAGCTGGAGCAGAAATTATAACTTTTTTAGCACCTGCAGTAATATGAGCTGATGCTTTTTCATCTGATGTAAATATTCCTGTACATTCAAATACTACATCAATGTCTAAATCCTTCCAAGGAAGGGCACTTGGATCTTTTTCGGCATAAACTTTAATTTTTCTATTTCCTACTATAATGTTATCTTCTTCACTTCTTATTTCATTAATTCGATAATTTCTATGATTAGTATCATATTTTAATAAATATGCTAGTTGTTCAGCATCTGTTAAGTCATTGATAGCTACTACTTCAAACTCATCACTTTCTTCCATAAGTCTGAATGCTAGTCTACCTATTCTTCCAAAACCATTAATTGCTACTTTTATCATTTTATCTATCCTCCTAAATTTATTATATAAATTTTTATTTTTTGTTTCAATAAACTCGTCTTTTTTTGACATAAAAAATTGTAAAGAAAATATCCACAGTTTCTGTGGATATTTTTAATCACTAAAATAGCTATTGCCTATAAATTCTCTTAAAATAGAGTCTTGTGGAATGGCATCAGATGGAATTGGTAAAAATAATCTTAAAAAGTCTATTAATCTTTTGGCTTCTTCATAATAGCTAGAAGTACTTGGTACTGAATACAATAGTGGCTCTACATAAGTTTTTAAAACTCCAAGTTCATATATTAAGGCAGAATTAACTGTATAGTCAGCTTCGTCTTGATAAGGGAAAATGTATTTTTCTTCACCTGCTCTTACACTTGGCCACATTGCTAAAGTATGTTCAACACTATGACCTCTAGTTCTATTATCTCTAATTATTCTTCTTAGAAGTCTATTATCTGTTGTTGAGATTCTATTATGATTATCCATATTAAGTTCTGTTAATGCTGAGATATAAATCTTATATTTCTTATCTCTTGGAATATTAGTAAGAATTTTTCTATCTAAAGCATGAATTCCTTCAATAACTAGAATATCATTCTTTTGTAATTGAAGTTCTTTATTAAAATCTTTTTTCCCAATTTGAAAATTAAAGGTTGGAGCCTTAACAGTTTCTCCTTTTAGTAAAGCTGCTATTTGTTTATCAAATAGTTTTAAATCTACAGCTTCTAAGCATTCATAATCTGGTTTGCCATCTTTTCCAACAGGATTTTCACTTCGCTCAACAAAATAATCATCCATGGATAACACTTTAGGATTAAGCCCAAAACTTTCAAGATACATGCATAGCTTTTTAGATGTAGTAGTTTTTCCTGAAGATGATGGTCCAGCAAGAAGAACAATTTTTATTTTATTCTTTTTTGAACTTATTTCTTTTGCTACATTTAATAATCTATTACTTTGAAGAGTTTCATCTATTTTTATTAAATCATTAATTTTGCCTTTTGAAACTACTTCATTTAATGAAACTGAATTTTCAATATTCATAATCTTGGCCCAGTCTCTATATTCTTTAAATACATCAAACATATTTGGATGTGGCTCATATTCTTTTATTTTATTATTAATATAAACTGTTGGAAATCTTAATAAAAAGCCATTTTCTTTAATATAAGTTAAGTCATAATCTTTAATTCTTTCTGTTGAAATAGACATTAAATTGTAAAAATAATTATAATAATTTCCTAATCTATATAAATTTATATATGTATTAGTATTATATTTCATAACTCCAGCTTTAGTATGATCTCCAATTTCATCAAAATAATTTATTGCTTCTATTCTATCAATAGTAACTTTAGTAATAGGCATGTCTGCTTTAATAATGGAATTCATAGTAGACTTTATTGCTTCTATTTTTTCTTTAGTTAATTTGAAATTTGTCTCAATATAAATTCCTTTATCTAATGAATGTTGAACAATTATATCAGCTTTTTTTCCATATAATTTTTTTATAGCAACTATTAAAATATATGTAAGTCCACTAATATGACATCTATTTCCTTCTCTAGAAGTCAAATCAAGAAATTCAATTTCAGCATCTTCTTTAAGAGCAAATGTAAGTTCTCTAATTCTATTATTTACTTTAGCTAAAAGGATTGGATATTTAAAATCTTTTTCAAAGTCATGAGAAACTTCTTCTAAAGTGATTCCTTTTGTCAACTGGTAAGTTTTTCCATTTATTTTAACTTCTACCTTTTCTATCATTTTATCATCCTTTCTATTCTATGTTATCAGTATAGCATACATTTTATCTTAATTATATGTTTAATTTTTTTTAATATTAAAAAAAGAATAATTAATTTAATTATTCTTTTGCTCTTGTTTCTTAATTTTTTCGGATAATTCTTTTATTTTTCTCAAGCGATGATTTAAGCCTGATTTTGTTAAGGGTTTTCCTGTTTCACTTGAAATTATTTCAGATAATTCTTTAATAGAACTTTCTGGATATTTTTTTCTATATTGAAGGGCTATTTGTGTTTTTTCATCTAATAAGTTTAGACCACCATTTTTTTCTATTATTTCTATTTGCTCTAATTGTTTGGAAGCTGTTTGAAAAACTTTATCAATATTTGCTTGCTCGCAATTATTTAATCTATTGGTTTTATTTTTTTGATCTCTATAAACTCTAACGTTTTCAAAATACATAACAGCATTATTAGCACCTAATATTTTTATATAGTCGCTTATTTTTTCTGCCTCTTTTATATAAATCATGTATCCTTTATCTCTATTTAATATTTTAGCATTTAAATCAAAAATATTTAATAATTTTTGAACAAATACTGCTTCCTCAGGTTGGAAAATTAATAGTTCCATATGATATCTAGAGGTCTTTGGATCGTTAATACTCCCACAACTTAAAAATACGCCTCTTAAATATGCTCTTATTTCTTCATTAGCTCCAACAATATAATTTGGTGGTGAGGTAAGAATAATACCTGTATCATTTAGAAAACCAATATCTCGTAATATTAATTCTACTTTATCATTAACATTTACAAGATAAAGATCTTTTTTGCTAAAATTTAAACTGTCTTTTATTTCTACAATTGATTCAACTTCATAAACAGTTTTTAAAAATTCAATAATTCTATTTTTTGTTTTTTCATTCTCTGTAGTTAAGATTATTGTCCCATCAGAAACAGTAGCATTATTTCTAATAAATCCAGATAGTTCGGCAATCATTTCTGATTTTGTACTTTTAATATTTGCGATTTCTTCTTTTATTGTTGTTGTATATGACATTATTTCATTAAATAAGCAAATATAAGAGAACTTAATTTTAAACTATTATGTCGTAATGTATTATCTTCAATTGTTATTAAGTCATCTTCTATTAACTCTACTCCTAATTTTTTAATCTCTGCATAATCTATAACTACTGGATCCTTTTGCTCTTCAGTTTCGTACTTTTCAGCTATTTTTTTATCAATATGCGTATTGCTTGCAATAACAGCATCAATCTTTTTGAAATCTAAGTATTTATTTAATAATTTTATATGATCACTGACTGTAAATCCATCCGTTTCTCCTGGTTGAGTAACAGCATTGCATAAATACATTAGTGGAGATTTTGTTTTATTTAAGGCTTCTCTTACTTCTTTACAAATTATATTAGGAAGTATGCTTGTATATAAGCTACCCATACTAAAAATTATTAAATCAGCATTTTCTATTGCTTCAATAACCTCTTTTAATACTTTAGGTTCTTCTTTGTAATAAATCTTTTCAAATTGCCTATGAGCCATAGTAATTTGTTCTTCACCTTCAATTATATTGCCATCAGTATCTAAACCCATTAATGTTAATTGTGAATCTTCTGAGATTGGTAATACTGTATGCTTAACATCTAATAATTTACTAAGACTAGCTATTGAATCTTTTAGAGAACCTGTAATGTCTAACATGGCAGTAAGTATAAGATTACCAACAGCATGACCATCAAGATCACTTGAAGTTTTAAAACGATATGACATCATTTGTTTTATTGGGTCATCTATTTCAGAAAGAGATGTTATTACTTTTCTAATATCTCCTACTGCAGGAGTATGAAATTCTTGTCTGAGTTTTCCTGTTGATCTTCCGTTATCTGATACAGTAATTACTGCAGTTATATCTACAGGAAATTTTTTTAGGCCTTTTAAAAGGTAGGAAATACCTGTACCTCCACCTAAAACTACTATTTTTTTATACATAGTTTTCACCTCTATTTAAAGTATACCACCTTTGCTTTTTCTTTTGGGGGTACATAATTATATAAATACTTTTCTTCATTATATTTTTTAGCACTATATTTAGTAAATATCTTAATTCCTAAAATTATGAAAATAATAGATATAATTTGAGCTATTTTTATAGGTCCTAGCATTAATGAATCATCTCGTAATGCCTCTATTAATAGTCTTGCAGAGCCATACCAAATAAGATAGAAACCAGTAGGTTGACCTTTTT
This sequence comes from uncultured Bacilli bacterium, assembly GCA_949451605.1. Classification (GTDB taxonomy): domain Bacteria; phylum Bacillota_I; class Bacilli_A; order RF39; family UBA660; genus RUG14891. The sequence goes on along the minus strand of CASTSB010000002.1, from coordinate 115,107 downwards.
TTAAGAACTTATCTAATTTTCTTATGATAAAAATTGCAATAAAGCCAAAGAAACACCATACCGATTCATATAGAAAAGTTGGCTGTCTATATTCACCTAATATAAACATACCATTAATTACAAATGTTGGTATCCCTGCATTTAATAAGTCATCATATGTTGTTACTTGCCCATAGGCTTCTCCATTGAAGAAGTTTCCCCATCTTCCAATTGATTGTGCAAGTATTAAACCAACAACAATAATATCAGTAATATCTAATAGATTCACTTTGTTTTTTTTACAATAATAATAAATAAATATAAAAGCTGCAATTATTCCACCATGAATTGCTAAGCCGCCATTCCATATTTCAAGTATCTCAATTGGATTTTGTAAGTAATATGATAAGTTAAATATAACATAGTATAATCTAGCTCCTAAGATACCGATTATTATTGAATTGAAACTTAAATTAATTAGAAATTCTTCATCTATTTGTTTTTTCTTAGCTTCTTTAAAAATTACAAAGCAGCCAATTATCATGGCTAAAAATATAAATATTGAATACCAATATATTTGAATAATTCCTAAGTCTAGTGCTACTCTATCCATGTATTTTCACCTTCTCTATAATCTTCTTTATTATTTCTTCTGCAATAAAGTTCATTATTGATAAAAGGATAGCTAAAAAGAAGGCTATAAAAAGATTATTTAAGTCAAAATAATGTCCCATTAAAAAGTCAGTAATTTTTAAGATAAATAAATTTATACAAGGATAAAAAAGTCCTAGGGTTAATCCTGTAATTGGTATAGTTAAAGTTATAAGTATTGGTTTTATTGTTTTATTTAGTATATATATTATAAAAACTATAAGAAATGAGAGTAAGTACTTATGTGCATCCTCTATAAATACTGTTTTAAAAAGACTGGTAGTAATAATAAAGGCTATGGTATAACCAATCATATATAACAACCAGTCAATAAATCTATTAATTCTTATTTTATTTTTTTCTTTTATTATTAGTTTTATCAATTAATCAGCCCCTAAAGCAATTTATTCAAAAATTGTCCTGTATATGACTCTTTTACCTTTGCTACTTGTTCTGGGGTACCTTGTGCTACTATTGTTCCTCCAAGATCTCCACCTTCTGGTCCTAAATCAATAATATAGTCTGCTACTTTAATAACATCTAAATTATGTTCAATCACTACTACAGTATCTTTATTATCTACTATTTTTTGTAAAATTGCAAGTAAGCGTTTGATATCATCTGAATGAAGTCCTGTTGTTGGTTCATCTAACACAAATAAAGTTTTTCCTGTTGCCTTTCTTTGAAGTTCTTTTGCTAACTTAACTCTTTCAGCTTCTCCTCCTGATAAAGTAGGAGCAGATTGTCCTAATTTTATATATCCTAACCCTACATCTTTTAAGACTTGAAGTTTATTTTTAATTTTTGGAACATTATCAAAGAATTCTAAAGCCTCTGTAACTCTCATATCTAATACTTCAGCAATATTCTTATCTTTATATTTTATATTTAATGTCTCTGTATTATATCTAGTTCCATGACACACTTCACAAGGAACATATACATCAGGTAAGAAATGCATTTCTATTTTTTTAACTCCATCTCCACGACATGCTTCACATCTTCCACCTTTAACATTAAATGAAAATCTATTTTTTTCATATCCATAAATTTTAGCCTCTTTTGTAGTAGTATATAATGTTCTAATATCATCAAAGACACCAGTATATGTTGCTGGATTAGAACGTGGTGTTCTTCCTATTGGATTTTGAGAAATAGCTATTATTTTATCAATGTTTTCGATTCCTAATATTTTTTTAAATTTTCCTGGCTTTTCTTTTGAATTATAAAGTTGTTTAGATACTTCTTTACAAAGTATATCATTTATCAGTGTAGATTTTCCTGATCCAGAAACACCAGTTATACATGTTAAAGTACCAAGTGGAATACTAACATCAATATCTTTTAAATTATGTTCAGAGGCACCTTTTATGGTTATTTTTTTACCAGAACCTTTTCTTCTACTTTTTGGGATTTCAATACATTTCTTGCCACTTAAATATTGTCCTGTTAAACTATTTTCGTTTTTCATTACTTCTTCTGGGGTACCTTGAGCCATAATCTGTCCACCGTTTTCTCCAGCTCCTGGACCTATATCTACTAAATAATCTGATGCAAGCATTGTATCTGTATCATGTTCTACAACAATTAGGGTATTACCTAGATCACGCATCTCTTGCATTGATTTTATTAATTTTTCATTGTCTCTTTGATGTAATCCAATACTTGGTTCATCTAATACATACAAAACTCCTGTTAAATGTGAGCCTATTTGAGTCGCTAATCTAATACGTTGAGCCTCTCCTCCTGATAACGTACCAGCGCTTCTACTTAATGTTAAGTATTCAAGCCCTACATTTGATAAAAATTCTAGCCTTGAATTTATTTCTTTTAAAACCAAATCAGCTATTTTAGTTTGCTCAATATCTAACTTTAGAGTTTTGAAAAATTCTAATAGTTCTTTTATACTCATACAAGTTAAATTATATATATTTTTATTGTTTATTTTAATACATAATACTTCATCTTTTAATCTGGCTCCATGACAAGAATCACATTCGTATTCAACCATGTAATTTTCAAGCCATTCTCTAATCCAAGTTGAAGAAGTTTCCATATATCTTCTTTCTAAATTATCTAGAATGCCTTCATAGAAGTCTTGATTATTATAAACTGTACCACCTTTGGTAGTGTAATTAAATTTAATAAGTTCATCGCTACCATGTAATATTATATTTTGTTCTTTCTTCGATAATTTCTTGAAAGGTTTATTCATATCAATTTTATAATGCTTACAGGTTAATTCTAACTTCTTATAATAGATTCCTTCTTGATCATCACTAAGAGTTTTTATACATCCTTCATTAATACTCAAATTTTTGTCAGGTATTACTAAATCTTCATCCATTTGAAGTTTTACACCTAATCCTTTACAGTCTGAACAAGCGCCATATGGAGCGTTAAAACTAAATATTCGTGGTTCTAATTCTTTAATTGAAAATTCACAGTAAGGACAAGCAAATTGCTCCGAAAATGTAATTTCTTTAGCATTTTCTCCTAGAATTTGAATTATTACTTTTCCTTTAGATAATTTAGTGGCTTGCTCTATAGCCTCAAAAAGTCTAGCTCTAGAATCTTCTTTAATAACTATTCTATCAATTACTACTTCGATATTGTCTCTTTTATTTTTCTCAAGATTTATATTGTCGCTAATATCTTGCATTTCTCCATTTATTCTGACACGTACATAACCTTCTTTTTGTAGCATTTCTAATGTGTCTTTATGGGTACCTTTTTCACCATCTACAATAGGAGACAAAATAATTAATTTAGTTCCAAGAGGATACTCTAATATTTTATTCGTCATTTCTTCAACACTTTGACTAGTAATTGGGATATTATGATTAGGACAGTATGGAACCCCAATCCTTGCAAACAATAATCTTAAATAGTCATATATTTCTGTTACAGTTGCAACTGTAGATCTTGGGTTATTTGATGTTGTCTTTTGGTCAATACTAATGGCTGGAGAAAGTCCTTCAATACTATCTACATCTGGCTTTTCTGATCCACCTAAAAATTGTCTTGCATATGCTGATAAGCTTTCAACATATCTTCTTTGTCCTTCCGCATAAATAGTATCAAAAGCTAACGAACTCTTCCCACTTCCTGATAAACCAGTCATTACAATAAGTTTATTTTTTGGAAGTTCTATATCAATGTTTTTTAAATTATTTTCTCTTGCACCTTTAATTATAATTTTATCCATGAAAATCACCTGCGCTTATTATATCATCTTTTTTCATATTTATATCCAAAATTTTATTATATATACTTGTTTAAAAATTATTTTAAATACATTAATATAATATCAAACGTTTGTTCTTGTGTCAAATTTAAATAAAAGGAATAATTAATCCTTATCCCTTATTTAAATTTATTTTTAAATGTACACTTTTGGCAAAGCAATTCACAAGGTTTTCTATCTTGAAATGATTTCTGTAAATTTATATATCTATCAGAATTTAGTATATCTTCCATACTATTTCTAAATATATTACCTAATTTAATTTCGCCATTACTATCAAGACAGCAAGGTATTACTGTTCCATCAACTAAAATCCCTATCTGCGTTTTTAACGCCATACAAAATCCTAAAGATTTATTTCTTGAATTAATGGTTGGCCATTCAAATTTATTATCTTTATCAATATAGATATTATTAGCTATCTTTATATTTTTTTCAGTTTTTATTTTATCAACAACTTCTGTGGAAAGATTATAATTTGAAATTATTTTATCAACAATATATGTGGATTTATTGTCTAGCTTTCCATCTTTTAAGGTCCAAAGTCTATAAACAATTATTTTATTTTTTAAATTATTATCTACAGTGTAGAAAATATCTTCAAAGTAGTTTTCTTTATTATTTTCACAATGAAGAGATATGTTTATAGTTTTTAAACAATTATTGGCTGTTAATTCATCAACTTTGTTTTTTAATAAAATGCCATTTGTTGTTAGGTTAACTCTAATATTATTTGCATCACATATATTAAAAATTTCTTTCAATTTTGGGTGGAGAAGTGGTTCTCCTTTGACGTGTAAATATATAGTATCAGTATAGTTTTTTATTTTTTCTATTACTTCTTCAAATTTGTTAATACTCATAGATTCGCTTTGTTTTGTTGATTTCGAACAGAAGCTACAACTCAAATTACATATATTAGTTATCTCTATATATATTTTTTTAAACTTTTTCATGTAATTATTCCTTTAATTTTCTTCTTTAAATACTATACATGTAAGATGCTTACCTGGTTTATTTCCTATTTCTGAAAAATATTTAGGAGAAGAAACTGTATCAGTGGAATCAAAATAAATATTATTTGGATCTACTATTTCTAAATATAATTCGTTAAAAATTGCGTATCTCAAATCTAAATATAATTTCTTATTTTTTTCTTCTAAAGCTTTTTCAAAAAATTTAGTATTTACTTTTGATTTATCTTGTATAAGATAGTTTTCTTTAGATGGACATGGTCCAATATAAAAAGTCATTTCAAAAGTTGCAGCATCTGTTTCTTTCATTAATATTTCAGTCATTTCATGAATAAGATTATTACTTAAATTTTCTATTGAAGCTTTTGATATGGCTGCTATAGTCTCATTTTTTTCATTTTTAGCAGTGGCAACTATTACTGGATCATCGTCTGTTTCTACAATAATAGGAATATTAGTTGTATTTTCTTTTAATAGTAATATTTTATCTTTATATATTTTATTGTTGTCAGTGACAACTCTTGATGTAACTTTATTTCCTTTATCATTTAATTTAATCATATCTTCTATTCTTAAATTATATTTTTCAAGAAATCTTTTAACATTTAAATTATATATAATTTTAACTTCTTCTTTTGATAAATTTGGAAAATATTTTTTATTATTAGACATGATTCCATCTTTTATAGTAGATGTAAATATATTTAACTTCATTTTTTCCTCCTAATTACCTGTTTTCATTTCAAAAAGTATATCACGTAATTCCATTGCTCTTTCAAAATTAAGAGATTTAGCTGCTTCTCTCATTTCTTGCTCTATAGATTCTATTATTTGTTCTTTTTCTTTTTTACTTATTTGTTTTGGTTTTTTAGTTTTTCTATTTTCATCTTTATTACTAATAACTTCTCTTATATCTTTCTTAATAGTTTCAGGAATAATGCCATGTTCTTCATTATATTTTTCTTGAATGCTTCTTCTTCTTGCTGTTTCTTCTATTGCATTTTTCATGGAATCGGTTATTTTATCTCCGTACATTATAACATGTCCATTTGCATTTCTGGCACATCTTCCTATAGTTTGAATTAAACTTCTATTGCTTCTTAAAAATCCTTCTTTATCAGCATCTAAAATTGCTATTAAAGATACTTCAGGAATATCTAAACCTTCTCTTAATAAGTTTATTCCTACTAAAACATCATACTTTCCAGCACGAACATCATGTATTATTTCCATTCGCTCTAATGTTTTTACTTCAGAGTGAAGATAAGCTACTTTTATATCCAGTTCTTTTAAATAATTAGTTAATTCTTCAGCCATTCTTATTGTTAAAGTTGTAATAAGGACCCTTTCATTTTTAGCCATTCTTTCTTTAATTTCGCCTACTAAATCATCAATTTGTCCTTCTGTTTTTCTTACTTCTATAGTTGGATCTAGCAATCCTGTTGGACGAATTATTTGTTCAACATAAGTATTGTTAGTGTGTTCTAACTCTAAGTCTCCAGGAGTAGCTGAAACATAAATAGCTTGATTAATCTTCTTTTCAAACTCATCATATTTCAAAGGTCTATTATCTAGTGCACTTGGAAGCCTAAAACCATACTCAACAAGATTCATCTTTCTTGCTCTATCTCCATTATACATACCTCTTACTTGTGGTAAAGTAACATGTGATTCATCAACAAAAAGTAAGTAATCTTTTGGAAAGAAATCCATTAGCGTTACTGGCGTTTCGCCTGTTTTTCTTCCAGCCATAGGTGCAGAATAATTTTCAATACCAGAGCAGAAACCAGTTTCTTCTAACATTTCTAAGTCATAATTTGTTCTTTGCTCTAACCTTTCAGCTGCTACTAATTTGTTCTCATCTTTTAACTCAGCTAATCTTTCTTCTAATTCGTTTTTTATTCTAACTAAAGCAGCTTGCAGTTTTTCATCACTAACAACGAAGTGACTTGCTGGAAAAATTGAAATATTTTTTAAATTATTAGTAATTACACCAGTTAAAGTATCAACTTCACTTATTCTATCAATTTCATTATCAAAGAATTCAATTCTATAACCTATTGTGTTTTGGTTAGCAGGTATAATTTCTACAACATCTCCTCTAACTCTAAAAGTACCACGTTTAAAATCAAAGTCATTGCGTTCATAAAGCATTTCAACTAACTTAACTAACATCTCATTTCTATCTATTGTATCTCCAACAGAAAGAGTTAACATTTTATTTTTATATTCTTCTACTTCTCCTATACCATAAATACAAGATACACTTGATACTACTATTACATCATCTCTACTAAGTAGCGCACTTGTTGCAGCATGACGCAATTCATCTATTTCATCATTTATAGATGAGTCTTTTTCAATATAAGTATCAGTTGATGGTACATAAGCTTCTGGTTGATAATAATCGTAATATGAGACAAAATATTCTACTCTATTTTCTGGAAATATTTCTTTTAATTCAGAATATAATTGTCCTGCAAGAGTTTTATTATGTGCAAGTATAAGTGTTGGCTTATTAACAGTCGCTATTACATTAGCCATAGTAAAGGTTTTTCCAGTACCTGTAGCACCAAGTAGTACTTGTTCCTTTTTTCCTGAATTAATACCATCTACAAGTTCTTTGATTGCCTTAGGTTGATCTCCACTTGGCTTATATTTTGAAACTATTTTAAACAAAATATCTCCTACTTTCTGTTTTCAATTTGTTAATTAAAAATGATTTTATTTCGATACTATATTTTATCATTTCTTGTTATATAAAACAATAATACTTATTAGTAATTAAGCTAAACTTATCTTTCTCTGTTTTATTATTATCTTTTATTTCTGTCTTATACAAAATTTAATATTTTACAAAATATGTTTAGATTGTTTTTTCTATCTATATAAATGATATGATAAGCCTATATTTAAATAGATTGAGAATTAGGCGATTAGAAGATTAGGTTCAAAATAGTTGAAACTAAATAAAAAAAGATAGAGAGGATGTTAACCAAATAGACAAAGATAAATTTTACAACTACTAAAAAAGAAATAAAAGTCTGAAGAAGAAAAAGATATTACGAAGAACAAAATCAAAAAGGTTTCAAAAGGTATAGTCTTAAAATTTCGCAAAAAGATAAGTATTTATCGGGCAGATTTAGTGGTAGATAAAAGGATAAAGAGATTTTTCTTTTTACATGAATAGTTCTTTGACTGCATCTTTATAAACACTTTTAACAACATTTTTTCCATTTGGTATAAAGTGTTCTATATTTTCCATCATAATTCCACTATTTATCTCCATTATTAACAATTCTTTATTCTCTGTTTCTATAATGTCTATACTGCCAAAATTAAGTCCTATAGCATTAGACGCCTGTTCGGCTAAGTTAATTATTTTGCCTTTTAATTCATAATCACTTAAAAGAGAAGCTTTAGCTCCCTGAGAAAGATTAAATTTCCAACTATATTCAAATATTTCTTTTTCTTTTAAAACTTTATTGAATTCTTCGTCTCTTAATTTGTCCTCGAAAAATTTTTCATTAAAGGTGATTAATAATTCCCTAATTGTGGACTTGCCATCTCCTATAACTAAAGGCTTATCTTTTTTATAAATTAACTGAATCTTATTATTCAAAATTATTACTCTGTATTCATTTTTTATATCATAAAATGGGCAATAACTTATAGAATGATGTCTTTTAAAAAGATCATTTAATATACTTTCTATTTCGTCCTTATTATTAATTTTATAAACGTCATTACCACAAGCTCCTAAGTTTGATTTTAAAACTATAGATTTGTTGTGCATTTCAAAGAAATTGTAAACTGTCTCATATTTATTACAGTTTAAGGCGTATTGAAAGTTATTAGAAGGGGAAAAAAGAATATTATGTTCTATAACTTTTATATTTTTAGATTTTAATACTTCATATAAAGCATATTTATCATCTAAAACTTCTCCTATACCATGAGAATTTAAATCAAATTTGTAACCTGCAATAAATTTAGTTTTCTTATCTTTTTCTAGCATTATTATCCAATCTTTTGATAATAAACTAAACTTTATTCCTTCTTCAGTACATATTTCTTTAATTATATTATGAAAATTGCTTTTATTATTCATTCAATCATCCCTTTTATTTGGCGGTTATATTTTATCATTATTTATAATTTTATTCAATAAATATTTACACTTTAACATGTTAATTTTAATATATTTTTTAGCTATTTTGTGTTTAATGATTTATATTAATAGTATGGAGGTATTATTATGGAGAAAAACATTTTAACAAATGAACAATTAAATTATTATATTAATAATCAAGAAGAAGCAAAAAGAATAGATAAATTATCTAATGACTTATTCAATTTAAATCAAACTAATGAAATAAGTTTAAATAGTGAAGCATCTCATAAAGTTTTCAATGAAATGTTTGCATTTCTTAGATCAAACTATGATAGAATTAATGCTAATTTAGAGCCTTTTGAAAAAAGAAATAGTGAATATGAAGAAAAAAGAATGCAAATTATTAAAGAGCATGGCTTTAATAATGATGATTTCTATGACGAAGAAACAATGAATGAAATTACTCTATTACAAAAAAATATGAAAAAAGAAGCAGAAAACTATTCATGTGATTTAAGAACTAAAATATTAAATGAACGTACTACTGAACTCAACAATATGATGGAAGCAAATACAACTAAATCTTCTGATGCTTTAGTTGCAAGATTTAAATAAATTTATCCACAATTAATGTGGAAAAAAGGAAATAAAAATATGAAAGATGAATTATTAGATATAGTAAAAAAAGGAGGCATTGCGATTATTCCAACTGATACTGTTTATGGGATTGTTTGTGATGCTTTAAATGAAGAAAGTGTACGAAGAGTTTATGAAATAAAAAATAGAGATTATTCTAAGGCAATGATAATTTTAGTGTCTGATGAAGATATGCTGAAAAAATATGTTTCAAACATTTCTCCTTTGGAACAAGAAATAATTAATAAATATTGGCCAGGTCCTTTAACTATTATTTTTAAAAAGAAAAATATTCCTAATATTGTAACTTCTAATACAGATGAAATAGGAATAAGAATGCCAAAAGATGAAGCTTTAATTAATTTAATAAAAAGACTTGATAAGCCTATAGTAGCTACAAGTGCTAATATCTCAAGTCAGAAAACAATAACAAATGTTAGTTTGTTAGAGAAAGAGATTAAGGATTTGGTAGATTATATTGAAGATGATGGCACAATAGAAAATGAATCTTCAACTATTATTAAAGTAATTAATAATAATGAGGTTAAAATAATTAGACATGGAAAATTAGCTTCTATTTTAAGTCGTGAATATAATTGTATTTAAAAAGATAATCATATAGATTATCTTTTATTTTGTGGCTATTTAATACATAATATGGAATTTAAAGCACTTATCTATTGTTCCATCTACTAGGTAAATTAACATATCTGCTAGGATTTACTGTACTTCTTTGATAAGTAGCCCAAGTACATCCTCCTCCACTATTCCAATCACAAGTTGTTACTTCCATATGTAAGTGAGCACCTGTTGAACAACCAGTATTTCCCATGTACCCTATAACAGTAAATGGAGTTACTATTTGTCCTTCTCTAATATTTCCGTAATTACTTAAGTGGGCATAAGTAGAATAAATATATCTTCCTCCAACATTGTGTCTTATTTTTACAACTTTTGCTCTTCCATTACATCCATAACGACAATTATTACTATTACAATTATCATATTGGATTTTAAATACTTGTCCAGAGGCAATTGGATATATAGCAATTGATCTATTACTACTTATCATATCTACTCCCAAATGTCCTCCATATCCTGAATACCATTGAGTAATTGATCCATATTCAATAGGTCTATAGAATCCATTAGTACTTGGGATAGAACTACCACCACCTGATGATTGTTGTATTCTATACTGGCATGCTTGAATATCTTCGTTTTGTCCACATCCTAAGCTCTTATAATAATTGACATTAGCTTTAGCAGATTTTATTTGTTCTTCTAAAGAAGGCATTGTTTCTCTTATTGACTTTGAATCAGCATTAATTCTTTCTTTTTCAGATTCTAAGTCATCTTGCATTTTTCTTAATTCTTTTTTCTTTTCTGCAAGTTCTTTTTGTTTCTGCTCGTTTTTAGCTATTAATTCCTTAAGTTCTTTCATTATCTTATCATTATAGTCAGCTAGTTGTTCTACAACAGAAATTCTATATATCATATCAGTTATAGTTGTTGCTCCAAAAGCATATTCTAAATAAACATTATTACCATTGGATATTTGATAATATTCCATTATTTTTTTGCTTTCTTCATTTTTCTTTTCTATTTCTTTATTACTATCATCAATTTCTTTTTGTAAAGCTTTTATTTCTTCTTCTGCAGCAGCAATTTTATTTTCTATTTGTTTGATTCTTTCTTTAATCTGAGCTATTTCAGCATCGTTTGTTGCAATCTTTGCTTTTTTGGCTTCCAATTCTTTTGTATATTTGTCTACTTCAAATTGAAACTCTTTAATAGTTTTAGCATGTGTTTCTACTGGTAGTGCTATTAGTGAAACTATAAGTGCTACTATCAAAATTAATGAAGTAAATTTTAATTTATTTTTCATTATACTTTTAAGTATCTCTTAACAGCACTAGCACTACCAATCATACCTACCATTATACCTATTCCAACAACAATTAATGAAGTTGTATATATAAATGGTTCTGGTTCAATTAATCTTATTAATTTTGTAAATAAATATCCATTAAAATGTTCATAAAATGCTAAGTATCCATATGTTGTAAAGATAACTGGAATTATTGATCCTAATAATCCTAGTACCATTCCTTCAATAATAAATGGAGTTCTTATTGTAAAGTTGCTGGCACCTACTAATCTCATTATTCCAATCGCTCTTTTTCTTGCATCTATTGTTAATTTAATTGTATTAATTATTAAGAAAATAGTAACTACAATAAGAGCAATTACAATTCCATAAGTAACTTTTTCAATAGATGAAAATGCATTAATAAGCTTGTCAACCATTCCTTCACCGTATCTAACTACTGATATTTTATCTATTGATTTTAATTTAGTAGCAGTTTCACTTATTTTTTCAACTTCTTTTACTTTTATTTGAAAAGTATGCTTTAGTGGGCTTTCTTCTACATCCCAATTTTCTAAAACTGCATTAAAAACATCAGATTCTAATTGCATTTGTTCTTTTACTTCAACTTTATCTTTAAAAGTATATGATTCAATATTTTGTATTTTCTTTATTTTCTCAGTTACATCTTCTACATCTTTATCTGTTGCATCAGTATCTAAAAATACAACTATTGTTAAATCTTTTTCTATTTCTTTTGTAAAATTTTGAACATTTAATGAAGCAATTATTGCGACTGCGACAATTATTAAAGTAATTGTAATACAAGAAATTGAAGCAAGCGATAAACTGAAGTTTCTTATTACACTTTTGAAAGCATCTCTTATGCTTCTTCCTAACATTCTAAACAGCTTCATTGTTATACGTTCCTTTCTTTTTAAAGTTTACCAAATGACCATCTTTTAAAGTAATAACTTGTTTTTTCATTCTATTAACTATTTCTTTATCATGAGTAGCCATTATAATAGTAGTTCCTCTATTCTTATTGATATCATCTAAAACTTGCATTATTTCCATACTTTTTTCTGGATCTAAGTTTCCAGTAGGTTCATCACATAATAAAAGCTTAGGATCATTAACTATTGCTCTTGCAATAGCTACTCTTTGCTGCTCACCACCTGATAATTGTTCTGGATAATTATGTATTTTATTCTTTAATCCAACATCTTCTAAGGCTTTTAAAACTTTTTGTCTTATTTCATCTTTCGGAGCTCCTATAACTTCAAGAGCAAAAGCAACGTTTTCATATACTGTTTGCTTCATTAATAATCTATAATCTTGGAATACAATTCCTAATTTTCTTCTTAATTTGTATACTTTTTTATTTTTAAGCTTTGCTACATCTAATCCACCAACAATTATTTGACCTTGCGTTGGTTTTTCTTCACGATATAGCATCTTTATTAATGTACTTTTTCCACTTCCGGATCCACCTATTACAAAAACAAAGGCACCTTTTTCGATAGCTAGACTTAAATCATAAATAGCAGTAACACCGTTTTTGTATTTTTTTTCTACATTTCTAATTCTGATTAAATCCATTTTATCCTCCAATCCTTATTAATAAATTATAACATATTATTCAATGCTTAATAAACAGATTAAGGCAAAAAAAAAGAAAAAACGTCAAAATATGTTTTATTTTATGTTTCTTCTTTCACTTCATAAGAATCAGTTGTGACAAAAAAGGCATTTTTATCAATCATTCTTATTCCTTCAGAAACTTTATAATAATCGCTAGAAGGAATTACTGTTAATAATACATTTTTCTTTTTTTCAAAGAAACCGCCTTTTGCTTCAAAGATAGTAATATTATGCCCTAATGTTTTACTAATATATTCGCATATTTTAGATTCTTTAGAAGTTATTATATAAAATGCTTTATTATTAGAAATACCTAATATAACTTTATCTATAACAAGACTATTTATATATAGATAAATAATTGCATACATAGCATTAGTACTTCCGAAATAATATGCCCCTATTAAAACTATAATAAGATTAATAATTAAATTTATTTTTGCTACTGAAATTTTAAAATACTTATTAAATATTTGGCTCAGAACACTGAATCCACCTGAATTATATCCAGTTTTATATAATAATCCATTAGCAAAGCCAGTAACTGCTCCAGCAAAAATTATAACTATTAGCATATCTGACTTATTAAAGCTTATAATATCTACTAAAGGTTCTGTTATTTTTACTAACAAAGGATAAACAAGGCTTATAAAAGTTGTTGCTAAAGTAACTTCTTTACCTAAAAAAATAAAACATACTACCAAAAATAGAAGCGACTGAATTAAAATACTTAAAGACTGATCAAATTTGAATAAGTGTTTTGCTATAATCGCTATACCATTAACTCCACCTGTAACAATATTGGTGGAAATTAAAAATAAATTGTAACAAGCTGCAGTAACAGTTAAAGCAAAAATTATTATTATATATTTTTTTATTTTATTTTTTTTAGAGATTTTATGAGCAATACTTGTCATTTTATTCACCTCCAAAAACTTCATAGGCATCAGTTACAACAAAAAATGCATCTTTATCTATCTCACTTAATCCTGACTTCAATTTAAAATAGTCTTTAGTTGGTAATACGCACATTAATACATTTCTATTTTCTTTTTTAAAGCCGCCTTTTGCTCTTAATACTGTAACTCCATGATTTAAATATTTAAGTATGTATTCTTTAACCTCTTCATCTTTTTCAGTTATTATATAAAATGCTTTACTATCTGAAATACCTAAAATAACTCTATCTGACATTAAACTTATGATATATAATGTAATAATAGAATACATTAAGTGAGTAATGCCAAATGTAAAAACTGAAGATAGCACAATTAAGCCGTCACTTATAAGCATACTTTTACCGATACTTATTTTTAAATATTTAGAAAGTAGTTGATTAATTATATCTGTACCACCAGTCGTGAAACCTGCTTTAAAAATTATACCTGCTCCAAAACCGAATAGCACTCCACCAAATATAGTTGATAAAAGTAGTTGTGAATTATCGATTTTTATTATTTCATTAATATTTTGAGTTAAATTTATAAAAAGTGGAAAAAGTATTGCACCAAAAATTGTTGCTCTAGTCTTCTCTTTTCCTAATAATAAATAGCTAATTATTAAAAGAAATATATTAAAAATAAATATTGTAATAGAATTATTGATATTAAAAACTTTATTAATAATGATTGCTAAACCACCGATACCACCTGGAACCAAATCATTAGGTGCTAAAAATATATTATATGAAAATGCTAATAAGAAAACACCACATAAAAATGCTAAAAATCGTTTTATATAAGATTTTTTCTGGATTTCTTTAATTATTGATAAACTATCATTATTAATCAAATTCATATTTATAACCCTTTCTTTAAATTACTTTCAATAAATTTATCTATCTCACCATCTAAAACTTTGAATACATCGCTTGTTTCTTCATTAGTTCTGTGGTCTTTTACTAAAGAATAAGGATGCATTACATAACTTCTTATTTGAGAGCCAAATTCAATATTCATTTGTTCACCCTTTATAGCATTTATTTCTTTTGCTTGCTCTTCAAGTTTTTTTACTAATAATTTACTTTTTAATACTTTTATTGCTTGCTCTTTATTTTGAATTTGACTTCTTTCATTTTGACATGTAACAACTATTTTAGTAGGCAAATGGGTAACTCTTACTGCTGAATCTGTTGTATTTACTCCTTGTCCTCCAGCTCCTGTAGATCTATATACATCGATTTTTAAGTCTTTTTCATCTATTTCTATAGAATTATCAACTTCTATGTCTGGTGTTACTTCTACAGATGCAAATGAAGTATGTCTTCTATTATTTGAATCAAAAGGAGATAATCGAACTAATCTATGTACACCTTTCTCATTTTTTAAATATCCATAGGCATTTAAACCTTTTATTTTTAATGACACACTTTTAATTCCAGCTTCTTCACCAGTTTGATAATCTAGAATTTCAATTTTATATTTTTTCTTTTCACACCATCTTTGATACATTCTATATATCATATTTGCCCAATCACAAGCTTCAGTTCCACCAGCTCCCGAATGAATTTCTAAAATACAGTCGTTTTTGTCATAAGGTCCGCTTAAAAGTAATAGCAAATTCAAGTCTTCTACTATCTTATTATCTTCATTAATTGTTTTTTCTAATTGAGAAAATAATTCTACATCTTTTTCATCAATTATTTCTAAAAAATCTTTATTATCAATTAATTTTATTTTTAAGTCAGAAACTTGATTAATAATGTTTTTTAACTCTGTAATTTCTTTTAAAACTTTTTCGGCTTCTAACCTATTATTCCAAAAATTTTGGTTTGCAGTAATTTGTTCTAAATCTTTTACTTTTTGTTTTTTGGAATCTATGTCAAAGTGACCTCCATAAACTATTTATCGTTTCAATATTATAATTAATTATTTTTTCTAAATCTTTTTTTTCCATTATTTTCTCCTTATATTATTATTGCTCTTTTAGTTTTTAAAATACTATTTAATTTAAGAATAGCATAAATTTTTACAATTTGAAAGTTTGGAAAATTTTATTGTGTATATTTTTTATGTTTTTACATATATTATAAATGAGGAAGGTTCACTATGTAGTGTGAAGATCCTCTGTAAATAGATGGAGCTCCTATTCAGGGGGTTCTTTTTTTATACAAAAATAGACTAATTATTAGTCTATTTCTGTTCTATATTTTTCTAAATAATCTTTTATAATCTTTTCATTTAGATTAATTACAAAATGTTCACTATCATAAGAATCTTCATCTTTTAAATTAGAAGTAAAATCATCATAGGCTATTTGCCCTAACATTTGATCTTTTACAACGAAACATAAATACCAATTATTTACCTTTATTTCTTTATTAGGCATTATAAGTTTAGGTATATATGGTAATACTGTTGGAACATCTGATGTTAATACAAAAACTCCAAAAAATGATTCATCTTTTTTTTGATAGATACTTGGCTTTGCGTAATATACATCTTTGGTTTGAATACTATTAAGTAATTCTCCAAGGTTTCTTGGACTATTGTTTATCTTTTCTATTTCTTCTTTTCCTAAGCAAATTGGATTTACTGCTCCGAACAAGTACATATTATTCATTTCTTCTGATTCTATTTTTGTTTGCATTTGTTTTAAAGCATTTTTACTAGTTTCAATATCAAAGTTGATAAATTCTTCTATTTGATCGATAAATACTGTTTCATTTTCTCTTATAAATTTTTTTGTATTAAGTTTTTTACAAATTTTAGTAATATAGTTGTAAAAAAATTCTATATCTTTGGTAGATGTTGGAAGAGGCATTCTTAGAAAGATTTCATTATTATTCAAAGATACTTCAAATCCTCTACAAACATGTTGCTTATCAAATAAAACAGTATTTTCACCAATTTTATTTTCTTCTAATCTAAAAGCTTCATCCATTATTCCATAACGTATACCATCTAATATTAAATCTTTTATATTTAATTTTCTTTTAAATAAACTTTTATTCTTTATTGTAACTTCTACAGCCATAATTATTCTCCTTTAATCACTACTTTTATTATATTATACAATAATTATAAATCATTGAAGTCATTTATTTTATTGGTATTATTTTTGTATTCATTAACTATTAAGGAAGTGGTTGTTAATAAAATACTAGCTATTGAAGTTGCATTAATTAATGAGTCAATTACTACTTTTGTAGGATCCTTAACAGTTGAACTAGCTATATTTTCGAATTTCTCGCTTATAACATTATAAACTTTTTGATAATTGGATAATTTGATTTCTGAAATAATTTCTTTATAATCTAGACCTGAATTAAACATTATCTCTTTAAAAGGCTCTTGTAGTGCTTTTAGTAAAATATTAGAAATTGATTGATTTTCTTTTTGAAAACTATCTGAAATTTTATACAAAGTTAATCCACTACCAGTAACAAAACCATCTTTTGCAGAGTTAATTGCACATAAGCAATCATCTGCTCTCATTTTCTTTTCTCTTCTTTCTGTAATAGTTGGTGCTCCAATAAGAATTTCAATAATACCTGTTTCTAACATTGATATTCTTTTGGCTAAATATTCATTATATTCTTCAGTATTATCAAAAAGAGACTTAAGCTCTTTTATTTTTTCATTAATTTTATTATTTTCATTAAAATAAAATGTGCTTTGTGAACAATCAATTTTTATATTTTCTATTAATCCTAAATTTTCAAAACTTATATTTGCTAAATCGTTTATTATTTTAGCTTTTGTTATTAGTTCTAAATCTTTTAACAAATCATATTTGTTTTTTCCATATTCTGGTATTTTAAGCAAGTATATTTTATTATTACTATATTCGTTTATTGATAAAACTTCATTTATTACCAATTCAGAATAATCCTCTGCTAAAACTATTAAAGATTTTTTATTTGTAATAGCATCACTTAAATAAATTGAAATTTCTTCTATTTCTTGAATATAATTATTAATCAATATAACAGATAAATTTTCTTCTGATATCTCTTTTTTATCTGCCAGAAAATAAGGAGAAGCTAATAGTGTATCTATTGAATATCCTTTTTTATAAATTAAGTTAATGGAATTATTTTCTTGTTCTATAATCTTAATTGACTCTTTATTTTTAGTTATTTTAAAAGCTTCTGTAATTATTTTGGCTATTTCTTTAGAACTAGAAGACGTCAAAGCAATATTTTCTAAATCTTTGAGTGTAGATTTTTTACTTTCTTCTTTTATTTTTATTATTATTTTTGATAAACTTTCTTCAAGCTCTTTTTTTAAAATAATAGGATTTTTTCCATTATTTATTTCTTTTAATCCTTCATTGAAAATTACTTGTAGTAAAACTAATGTTGTGGTTGTACCATCTCCTACCAAATAATTAGTCTTTATTGAAGCTTCTTTTGCTAATTCCAAAATGGTATTGGTAATTTGATCTTCACTTTCTATATTTTGTGCTATTGTTACTCCATCATTTGTAATAAAAGGACTAAAGGCAGAATGATCTATTATAATATTGCTTCCCTTGGGTCCAATGGTACTTTTTACTGTATTACATAATAAATTAACTGCAAAAGTCATCTTTTCTTGTAGTTCTTGACCACTAATAACTATTTTCATTTTTATCACTCATTTCTATAATATATTTCCAGTATTTTTTTGGCATAAAATTCATACGACATCTATAATTAGTTCTTTCTTTTATTGCAATTGTTTTGTAAAAGTTTTTCCATAAGTTTTCTATATCTTCTTCAGCTTCTGATAACTCTTTATCTAAAATATTGAAGCATTCTGAAGAAGTAATATAAAAATTATTTTTATCATATATGCTTATTAATTGTCTTTTTTTATCTTCTATAATCCAAAATTCATTTTGGAGTCTTTGTTTAAAATGTTTAGAAAGGAAAAGAATTATGTTATTATCCGGTTCTATAGTGGCATACAAAATTCCACCTTTTAATTCCTTAAACCTAAGAAATCCTTTAAATTTATGTGTTTCATGTTCTACAAATTTTTCAATTTTTAATGCCTCAGTAACACTTTTTAAATTACGCATATAATAAATTTTATTTTGATATTTTAAGGCATGAACAAAAAAGTAGTAGATTATTATCTCTTTATCATTGTGCTCAGATAGAAATATTTTATACATTGTGTTAAGAATATAGAATGAAGTCGCATCTATTATTTCTTTTATAATGATTTCATTTTCGGATATTTGTTCTTTAAATGTCTCTTCAAAAAGTGAAGGAGTATATGTATTAGGTTTTATATTACATGGAATTACTTTCTTCGTTATAAGTATTTTTATCAGACTTAATAGAGATATAAAATCATTATCATATAGATAAATATAATTACTTTTTTTCATTAAAATAAAGCTAATTGTTCAATATTAGATTCTTTTTTTACTTTGTCTTCTAATATTAAATTTCTTTCTATAATATTTTTATTAAAGAATGTGCTATCTGTAAAATACTTATTATTACATGTGATAAAATACTTTGCCCTTTTTAAAACAATCCCCATTTTCTTCAAATCATTAAATGTAATTTTAAAATATTTTCGTGAAGAAATTATTCTTTTCGCAGAAGTAACTCCTATACCTGGTATTTTTAAAAGATCATTAAATGAACAGCTATTTATCTCTTTTGGAAATTCATTTAAATGTTTTAAAGCCCAAGAGGCCTTCGGATCTAGTAAAAGATTAAAATTTGGATTTTTCTCATCTAAAATATCTTCAACTTTAAAATTATAATATCTTAATAGCCAGTCTGCTTGGTATAGTCTATTTTCTCTTAATAGTGGTGGCGTTTGGAGCGTTGGTAAAAGTTTATCTTTATTTACAGGAATATAAGCAGAATAAAAAACTCTTTTTAATTCATGTTTATTATACATAGTAGAGCTTTTTGACATTATTTCTAAGTCCGTCTCCTTTGTTGCTCCTATAATCATCTGGGTGCTTTGTCCTGCTGGGACAAATTTATTTGTTCTGTTTTTATGAACATAATCCATTATTTTATCTACTTTTCTATTATCTTTATTAGGAGCTAATAGTTTTAACCCTTCATCAGTTGGTAGTTCTACATTGGCACTTAATCTATCAACAAGATTACCTAGTTTTTTCAAAAGATACTCACTTGCTCCGGGAATAGCTTTTGCATGTATATATCCACCAAAATGATATTTACTTCTTAATAACGAGATTGCTTCTATCATAAGATTCATTGTGTAATCAGGATTTTTTATAATACCAGAAGAAATAAAAAGTCCTTCTATGTAATTTCTTCTATAAAAATTAATAGTAATTTCACATATTTCTTCTTTAGTAAATGTTGCTCTTTTAATATTATTAGTTCGTCTATTTGGACAATATTTGCAATCGTAAATGCAACAATTTGTTAATAATATTTTTAGAAGAGAAATACATCTACCATCTGCAGCAAATGAATGGCATATACCTGCCACTGCTGTATTGCCTAGTTTACCTTCTTTTCTTGAACTGCCACTGGATGAACATGAGGCATCATATTTTGCGCTATCAGCTAATATAATTAGTTTTTCTTTTAAATCCATAGTTATCACCAATTCAATTATAACACGAACATTTGTTCTTGTTAAGAAAAAAATAAAAGAACATATAATGTTCTTAACTTTTCTTTTTTAATATATATTTCTTACCTAATTCTGATGGATTTTGCCAATCAATACAGCAACCTTTATCACCTTTTTCTTTATATGGTAATTTGCATAGACCATTAATACAATTGAAACAGCTTTTATTAGTAAATTGTTGTTTTAAGAAATCTCTTTCCTCTAAGCTTAAACTATAGAAAACTTCCTTATAAAAATTATTAGGATCTTTTATATTTAGATTTATTACTTTTTCTAATTCATTGTCTAGTTTTTCATCCCTTATTTCTACAATCTTATTATTTTCTTCTTTTAAGCCAATAATTTCTAAGACATTATTCATTAATGAAGCCTGAATTATATCTGTAGGCAAACAGTAAATATAATGTTCTGTGGCTCTTTGAATATTTGCTGAAGGGTCAATAATTGCATATAAGATATTATTTTCATCTCTACATATAAAATATAAATCATTTTCTTCTTTATAATTTGTGCACCAACTATACTCACTATGCATGCTTTGTAAATTACTTTCAATAGTTTCTTTGAATTTTTTTGCTGAAGACAATTTAATCATTTCTGAATCAGCATATTTCTTTCTATACAATAAAGCCATGGATATGGCTCCTATTTCACTAATTTTATTTTTCATATATCTCCTAATTTCTTGTTTTTTTCAAAAACTATCATTTTTTCTTTTAATGATATTTTTTTTACTTTATAACCATATATTTCGGCTTCTTTTTTATAAGATAAAAATGAATGATCAATATTGAAACCAATAATATTTTTTATATCATCAAAAGATAGATTATATTCTAATTCTTTATTAGCTTCTAAATATTCCCATAATTTTTTATATTTACTTAAGTTTTTCATTTAAATAATATTTACCTTTCTTAAAAATAAGAGTATTATCTTTAACCATCATTAATAGATATAGGCTTTTTGAAATGTTATTAGGTAAATCTTTAATTTTAATACCACTTTCTAAATCTATTGCATTATGTTCCTTAAAAAGGCTAATTATAACTTCTTTAGTTGAGGTATCTTTATTATATCTATTACTTATTTTTATTGTATAAAATATACCTCCTATGGCAAAAGTAATTATTAATATTTTAATTATATCATAAATTATTAATGACAATTAAAAACTAAAATTCCCTTGCCATTTTAATAAATTTGTTTATAAGAAAAGCCCTTATAAATGGGCTTTAATCTACTTTCCGCAACATTGCTTATATTTCTTTCCACTTCCACAAGGACATGGTTCATTTCTACCAATTTTTTTGCTCTTCTTTGTTTTTTTTGTATCTCTTGATTCAGTATCATTAGTTATTTGTTTTTTTGTTGTTTCTTTTCTTTCTATATTTTGTCTTATTTCTGCTTTTGATAAGAATATACAAATATCTTTATCAACTTTTTGAAGCATTGAATCAAAAAGTTCAAAACCTTCCATTGTATATGCTCTTAATGGATCTTCTTGAGCATAACCTCTTAAATGAATTCCTTCTCTTAAGTGTGACATAGTATTTATATGCTCCATCCAGTAATTATCAAGTACTTGTAGTGTAATTACTTTTTCAAATTCATTAGAAATTTCTTTTGGTACATCTTTTATTTTATCTTCATATTCTGTTATTAACTGTTTTGATAATTTATCAATAATTTCTTCTGGTGATAAATCTTTTATTTCTGATATTTTTATATCTTTTTTTAGTAAATTCTCATTGGCAAATTCAGTTATTTCTTCTAAATCACTGTCAGTTAAATAATCTTCTGGTGCTAAGTGAGATTTTACTAAATCTTCTATATGATTTCTAAATGTATTGGTAACCATTGAATAAATACTATCATTATCTAAAATTTTATTTCTTTTTTCATAAATTATTTCTCTTTGATTATTCATAACATCATCATATTGAAGTAAAGATTTTCTTATATCAAAATTGTTTCCCTCAACTCTTTTTTGAGCTGTTCCAATAGAATTTGTAAATGTTTTACTTTGGATTGCTTGATCTCCAAGTCCTAAGTTTTTCATCATATCGCCGATTCTATCTGAACCAAATCTAACCATAAGATCATCTTTCATAGAAACAAAGAATTGAGTATAACCAGGATCTCCTTGACGACCTGAACGTCCACGTAATTGGTTATCGATACGGCGTGATTCATGACGTTCTGTACCTACAACACATAGACCTCCTAGTTTTTTTATTTCATCTGATAGTTTAATATCAGTACCACGACCTGCCATATTTGTAGCGATAGTTACAGATTTATTTTGTCCAATTTTTGAAATAATTTCTGCTTCACGCGCATGATTTTTAGCATTTAATATTTCATGTGGAATATGAGCTTGTTTTAATAGATTACTTATTAATTCACTACTTTCTATTGCGATTGTACCAATTAATACAGGTTGACCATGTTCATATTTATCTTTTACAAATTCAACAATTGCTTTATATTTGGCCTCTTTAGTTGCATATACAAGATCTGGTGCATCAATTCTTATAACTTCTTTATTTGTTGGGATTTCAATTACATACATATTATAGATGTTTCTAAATTCTTCTTCTTCTGTTTTAGCTGTACCAGTCATTCCAGATAATTTTTTATACATTCTAAATAGATTTTGGAAAGTAATAGTTGCTAGGGTTTTTGTTTCTTGATTAATTTGTACGCCTTCTTTTGCTTCAATTGCTTGATGAAGACCATCAGAATAAGCACGTCCTTTTTGTAGACGACCAGTAAATTGATCTACTATTACTACTTCTCCATCTTGAACTACGTAATCAACATCATTTCTCATTGAATAATTAGCTTTTAATGCTTGATTTACAAAGTGTAATAAAGTTGCATTTTCAATATCATATAAATTGTTTATATGAAACATTTTTTCTGCTTTATCAGATCCAGATTCAGTTAAATTAACACTTTTTGTTTTTTCATCATAAATAAAGTCTTTTTCTTCTTTTAAACTTTTAGCAAATTTGTCAGCATCAATATATAAATTAGCTGCTTTCATTTCTCCACCAGAAATAATTAAAGGAGTTCTTGCTTCATCTATTAGAACAGAATCCACTTCATCGATTATGGCAAAATTTAATCTTCTTTGAACTCTTTCCTCTTTTCTAACAACCATGTTATCTCTTAAATAATCAAAACCAATTTCATTATTTGTTGAATATAATATATCGCAATTATAAGCCTCTTGTTTTTCTGTAGGAGTTAAATCTCTTCCATTAACACCAACTGTAAGGCCTAAGAATCTATGAATTCCACCCATCCATTCAGCATCTCTTCCAGCTAGGTATTCATTTACAGTAATAATATGAACTCCTTCTCCTGATAGAGCATTTAGGTATGCTGGTAATACACTGGTTAAAGTTTTTCCTTCACCTGTTTTCATTTCAGCAATATTTCCAAAATGAATTGCAAGTCCACCTAGTATTTGGACAAAGTAATGTTTTTCTCCTATAACACGGAAAGAAGCTTCACGAGCTGTAGCAAATGCTTCAACCAAGATATCATCTAAAGTTTCACCTTTTTGTAGACGTTCTTTAAATTCTTCAGTTTTGTTTTGTAATTCTGTATCAGTCAATTTAGAATATTCTTCATCTAAATCCATGATTTTATTAGCTAATATTTCGAACCTTTTTAATTCTTTATATTCATGATCAAATAATTTTCTTAAAAATTTCATGTAAACATCTCCTCATTGTATTATTCTATCAAAAAGAAAAGAAGAAATAAAGCATTTCTTCTTAGTTATATATTATTCTGATTCAATAATACCATAGTTGCCATCATTTCTTTTATAAACAACTGTTGGTTTATTAGTTTCACTGTCTTTATACATATAAAATTGATGTCCTAATAGTTCCATTTGAAGAATAGCTTCTTCTTCATCCATAGGTTTTACTTCAACTTTTTTTCTTTTTACTATTTTTGTTTCTTCAATGTCTTCTACGTTTTCTATCTCATCAATTACAAATCCAAAATTACCTTTAGTTTGACGAGAAGCTATACGTGTTTTGTTTTTTCTTACTTGTCTTTCTAGCTTGTCTATTGCTTTATCGACAGCTGCATAAAAATCTTGTTGTGTTTCTTCTGTTCTTAAAATAACAGTTTTTAATGGGATAGTGATTTCTACACGTTGTGAATAGTTACTTACTTTTACTATAACATTTATGCGAACATTATCGCTATTTTCAAGATATTTTTCTAACTTGCTTAACTTTTCCTCAATATAGTCTTTCATTGCAGTAGTAACTTTTAACTTATCTCCATGAATAATAATCTCCATACTATCTCCTCCTTATAATTAAAGTATATCATATTTTAAAAATAAAAGACACTATTTTGTAGTGCCTTTACCAATCCTTTTTTTCTTAGTTTTATCTGTTATGATACTGGTATGAAAAATAAACCAAATAACTAAGAAGAAAATAATTATATAAATCGTTTGACCAATTTTTTGATCAATAATTGTATAAAACATAGAAGCGGATGCAAATAAAATATTTATTGCATAAATAATTAATACAGTTGTTCTTTGAGAAAAATTCATTCCAAGTAATTGATGATGAAAATGCTGCCTATCTGCTTGAAATGGAGGCTGTCCTTTTAATAATCTTCTTATTATTGCAAAGGCTGTATCTAGAATAGGAATACCGATAATTGTAAGGGGAACAAAGAAAGATATTAAGGCAGGACCTTTAAATTCTAATAAAGTAATAATAGAAATTATAAATCCCATAAAAGTGGCACAGTCTCCTGCAAAAATACTAGCTGGATAAAAGTTATGTAATAAAAATCCTAAAGTTGAGCCGAGCATAATTAAGCAAAGGGTTAAAACTAGACTTCCATATCTTCCTTGATAAAAGCAAAGAACTGCAATAGTTATATAAAATATTGAACATATTCCGCCACTAAGACCATCCATTCCATCAATTAAATTAATTATATTAGTACACGCAACTATAAAGAAAATAGTTAACGGATATGCCATTCTTCCGAAGTCTACAGTATAACCGAAAGCAGAAATATTATTTAATAAAATACGACCATAAAATACTATTACTGAAGCGGCAATTAAGTGTCCTATCATTTTGTGAGAAGCACGAATTGGCTTTATATCATCAATTATTCCTGTTAATATTACTATAAAGCTACCTATAAGAATTGAATTCATTCGGGTACTTTGTTCACCAAAGAGCATATATCCAATAAGAAAAGCTAGAAATATTCCAACTCCTCCTAGTTTAGGAACTGTTCTTTTATGAATATGTCTTTGTTCTTCATCGTCTCTTGGCTTATCAATTGCTCCAATATGAAAAGCTATTTTTTTCATAAAGATCATTATAATACTTGAGAAAATGAATGTTGTTAATACTATCTTGCTAGCATTAAATAGTTGCAGTTTCAAAATAATCACTTCTTTCTATATCGATTATAGCAAATATATAGTTATAATCAAATAAAAATCGTATTACTCTTGTTCTAACAACTTAACATTTTCTAATAATTTACCTGTTCCTTCTACTACGCATGTGAGTGGAGTTTCAGCTATTAAAATTGGAACATTTAGCTTTTCTTCTAATAGTTCTTGAAATCCTTTTAATAAAGCCCCTCCACCTGTTACAATTATTCCCTTTTCAACAATATCTCCTGCAAGTTCTGGTGGTGTCTCTTCTAAGACATTAGTAGTTTCTTTTATGATTTTTAGAAGACTTTCTTCAAGAGCTTCTTTTATTTCAGGTTGTGTTATTTCTATTGTATCTGGAAGGCCTGTTAATAAATTTCTTCCTTTTATTTCTTTTTTCTTCTTTTTATCTGGATTATATACATTAGCAAAATTAGTTTTAATTTCTTCTGATGTTAGTTCTCCTATAAGTAAATGATATTTATCTTTAATATATTTAATAATATCTTGATTTAGAGTATTCCCTGCAATTTTTATAGAAGCAGAAGAAACAATATCATTTAAAGATAATACGGCAATATCTGTAGTTCCTCCGCCCATATCAATTACCATATTAGCAGTAGGTTTTGATATATCCATGCCTGCACCTATTGCGGCCACTTTTGGTTCTTCTTCTATATATACCTTTCTAGCACCAGTACGCTCTGCAGCTTCTTTAATAGCATTTTTTTCTACTGGTGTGATATTAGTTGGACAACAAATTAAAATTCTTGGTCTTAAAAATAAGTTTTTTGCTTTTATTTTTTTTATAAAAGTATTTAACATAATTTCAGTAATTTCAAAGTCAGCTATTACCCCATCTTTCATAGGTCTTATAGCTTTTACTTTTCCTGGTGTTCTACCCAACATCACTTGAGCTTCTTTTCCTACTGCAATTACTTCTTTTGAATCTATATCAAGAGCAACTATACTTGGTTCATCAAGTACAATTCCCCTACCTTTTACATAAATTAATACATTTGCTGTTCCTAAATCTATTCCAATGTCTCTTGATAACATTTTGCCACTTCCTTTTTGTCATAAATATTTTACCATAATTTTTATTCTTTATAGTATAGTTATATGAATAAATTCTTTTTTATATTAAAAAAAGAGTAATATTACTCTCCTTTTGATGAAACTTCTAAATTTTTATTTAAATAAGAGATAGGATTAACCATTTGACCCTTTATATATAATTCAAAATGTAAATGATTTCCTAAATCTTTGTCCATCTTATTTGTTCCACTTTTTCCTATTACTTGTCCTTGAGTTACTTTAGTTCCTTTTTCAACTTCTGTTGCTGAAAGGCTTTGATAAACAGATGTATATTCATTATCATGTTGAATTTTGATAATACGTCCTAAAGTCTCATCTTCAGTTACACTTATTACTTCTCCATCTAAAATTGCTACAACATCAAAAGTTTCTTCACTTACAAAATCTACCCCTGAATTTTGCATGTAAGTATCATCGTATTTTACAATAGACTTTTCTTGATCTTCTTCTTTTGCTTTATAATCATAAAAGCTTTTACCAATTGTCACATTACTTGATACATAAGGATTTATGACTTTATCAGTTGTGTTCATTACTGGTAGTTTATCACCTAATATAATATCAGTAACATAGTTCGTAGGAGATGGATTTGAACTACTACTGTTCATAAAAAATGATGAAACAAATAAAGTAAATACTACAATTGCACATAATGTTGGAACTACATAAGATCTTAGTTTTAATCTTTTCATTATTTTCACCTCATTTATAATTTTTCCAAAAAAAAAGAATTTATACATATCTTATAACATTTTTAAAGATGTATATAAATCCATTATAAAATTGGTTGATAAATAAATTAAGGAAATGCCTAAAAGAAAGTAAAATACCCTAGCTTCATAGACTCTATTTTTTTTAAATATTTGATTAATATTTACTGCGTCCATAGACCATACAGTTAATATGGTCATTAGTATATAAACAAATAACTTTCCGTTCATCTATTTTTCCTCATATTCTTTAATCTTATTTATTCTTCTTATATGCTTTTCTAAATTAGAAAAAGGAGTTTCTATAAATGTTTTTACAAGCTCAATAGCATCTTCTTTTGTAGTTTTTTCTCCGAATGCAATTATATTTGCATCATTATCTATTCTTGTTGCGATAGCTTCTTCTTTGTTAGAGACTTTGGCACATCTAATTCCTTTTACTTTATTGCAAGCAATACTAATACCTATTCCTGATCCACAAATAGCAATTCCAAAATCAACTATTTTTTCAACAACATTTGTGGAAAGAGTAAATGCATAATCAGGATAATCCACAGATTCTGTGGAAAAAGTTCCATAATCAATTACTTCATAATTTTCTTTTTCTAATTCTTTCTTTAAATATTCTTTTAAGTCATATCCTCTATGATCACTAGTAATTCCTATTTTCATTTTTTCACCTCAACTATTTTTAGTATAGCATATAAAGATAAAAATAGAAAAATAAAAACCGCTTATTCAGCAGTTTCATTTTGAGCAAATCCGTATTTTTTATTAAACTTATCTACACGTCCTGCACGTGAAGCTCTAGATTGTTTTCCTGTATAAAAAGGATGACATTTAGAACAAACTTCTACTGGAATTTCAGATTTAATTGATTTTGTAGTAAAAGTTTCTCCACAAGCACATGTAACAACACAGTCTTTCATTTCTGGATGAATATTCTTTTTCATTCTTTCACTCCTTCCGCCATGACATTAAGTCATAGTAATTAAATGCGTTATTAGTATAACAAGAATTTCTCTAATTGTCTAGTTTTTTTGATAGATTTTAATTTTAATATTATTCATAATGTGACTAGCTATTAGGAACGGTAGAAAAATTGATGTAAAATTCACCTATTTCTATTTCAACAGGGCCATCAACTCTTCTTTGTTTATCATAATACTTAACTGTTAAAGATATTAAACCTGATTTATTAATTTCAATTTTTTGATTTGTTGAGTCTTCAAAGGCATGATAAATACCATAGCCAGTAGTAGAATTTAAAACACTAAAATTATAACTTAGCCCATTATTACAAAAAGCGTCGACTAATTTTTGAGAAGTCCCTTCTCCAGCTGTACATTTTACCGTTTTAGAAAGTCCATCAATATTTTTGAAAACATAACTTTTTATATAAGCTGTTAAATTACCAACATTTCTTACATAAAAGGAATAGGTAATTTCCTGACCTGGCTCAGTAAAATAAAAATTTATATTTTTAACAATAATGCCATCATTTGTATTTTCAATTATAGCCTTAGAAGAATTCGAAATTAGAATTTCGTTATTAGCCGTTGGTGTTATTTCACACTCATTTGCAGCATTAGATGAGCATGAGGCTTCTATCTTAAATTCATCTTGGCTAGGTGAAACTGTTGTACTTGATTTAATATTTAAACTATTTGAAAACGCGGCAAATCCAATAGAAAGACCGCCTATTATCATAACAAGTATTCAAATTCTAATCATTTTATTTTGTCTTATAGTTCTCATATTATTACCTCTACTCTACATTAAGTATATATTTATATATTTATATATCTATAATTTCAAGGCAAACAGAAAATTAAATATTAACGTTTGTTATACAAATTATTCTATTCGGAGTATCTTGTAAAGATTTTATTTGCAATATCTTTATGACCTTTACTGTTATAGTAGTTACTTTTTGGATTTGAAAAGAATTTTTCTTTATTTTGTTCTAAGTAAGAAGTGGATATAAATATAATATCTCTATTTTTTTGATAAACTTCATTTAATTTTCTAGTGCCCAAACTTAAATAGTAAGACTCTAAATAGTTTATAGGATAACCAATAACGAAAATATCTTTTTTATAATACTTTCTAATTTCTTTAATAAGATCATTAAAATCAAGAGTTAGTTTATTAATAATTAAATCTAATTTATTATAGCTCATTTCTTCTTCTAATAAAATTGAATATTTTAAATCATTAAGTCCCACGTTAATAGTAATTATATCTGCGTTTTGCAATTCTTCTTTTAAGCCTATTTTATGTTTTAATCTTTCACTTTTTTCGTTATTAGAAATGTTTGATTGAAGCATTTTTATAGACATGTCTTTATTAGAAAAATCTTTTGTGTAAAATTTTAATTGATTTTGTTTTTTAAATTTATCCTTTAAGAAATCACTATACCCGTAATCTGCTATACCATATGAGTTCGTACCTAAGGCATATCCATCTCCTAAAGATAGATAAGTTATATTGTTTGAACAATTCTTTTTATATATTAAAAATATTGAAATTAAAATAATAAAGAATAAAAACTGCATTTTAGGACTAATTAGTTTTTTCATTTTATCACCCACAAAAAAAGAAATATATATTTAATTATATTTCTTTTAAAGTTATTTTAGCACCTACACCTGTAAGTTTCTCTATTATTTGTTCGTATCCTCTTAAAATATGTTCCACATTAGTAATGGTTGTCGTTCCAGTAGCAAATAATCCTGCTGCTACCATGGCAGCTCCTGCTCTTAAGTCTGTTGCTACTACTTGTGTACCATGTAATTTACTTGGTCCTATTATTGTTGCAGTTTGATTTTTAACTTCTACGTCGGCTCCTAAATCTTTTAAATAAGGTATATGCATAAATCTATTTTCCCAAATAGTTTCAACAACCTTAGACTTTCCATTACATTGAGTTAAAAGTACAGTAAATGGTTGTTGCAAATCTGTTGGAAAACCTGGATAGACAGCTGTTTTAATAGTTGTAGGTTTAAATGTATTATTACTTTTATTAATAGTAATATAATCTAGACCTACTTCTAAACTAACACCGATTTCTTCTAGCTTTGATGTAATAGAATCTAAATGTTCTGGAATAATATTGTCAATTTTTAAATTATTTCCACATAGTGCACCAATAATTAAATATGTTCCTGCTTCTATTCTATCAGGAATTATTTCATGAAAACAATTATGTAAATAGTCTACACCTTCAATTTTAATTGTGGATGTACCTGCTCCACTAATCTTTGCTCCCATATTATTTAAAAATGTTGCTACATTAACGATTTCTGGTTCTTTAGCAGCATTATCAATTATTGTTGTTCCTTTTGCTTTAACTGCTGCTAGCATAATATTAATTGTCGCGCCAACACTTGCAATATCTAAATAAATATTGGCTCCTTTTAATTCTTCGGCCTCTACAATATATTTGTTTTTTTCATTTGTTACTTTTGCACCTAATGCTTCAAAACCCTTTAAATGTAAATCTATTGGTCTCGCTCCTATTGAACATCCTCCTGGAAAATACATTACTGCCTTTTTAAATTTTCCAAGTAATGCTCCCATAAAATAATAAGAAGCTCTAAGTTTTTTTGAATATTTTTCTTCAATTTCAATATTTTCTAAACTTTTAGGATTTATTACGATGCTTTCGCTGGCTCTTTTTACATCCGCCTTTAATAAGGATAATATATCGCATAATGCCTCAGTATCAGTAATTTCTGGTACATTACAAATAGTAGCTTCTTCATCTGTTAATATAGCTGCTGGTATTAAGGCAACAGTTGCGTTTTTAGCGCCACTTATTCTTATGGTACCATTTAATTCTTTGGCACCTTCAATTTCCATTATTTTCATATTCAACCTCCTGTGTATTTAATTTCTCGTTCCGAATAGTTTAACTATTTCTTCTACCTTGTTTTTTAGTGATGCTTCACCACTTCCAATTATTTTTCTGGGATCATAAACTGAACTATCAGCTTGTAATTTTTCTCTAACTGCTTTAGACCATACAACCTGTAATTCAGTATTAACATTAATCTTAGAAATTCCACATTCTATAGCTTTTCTAATCTTATCTTCTGGTATGCCACTTCCTCCGTGAAGAACAAGTGGTATATCAATATTATCGTTTATTATTTTCATTGTTTCAAAATCTAAATTAGGTTCACCTTTATAAAATCCATGAACGCTTCCTAGTGCTGGTGCTAGAGAGTCTATACCAGTATTATTATATAATATTAAACAATCGTTTAAAGTTGCATTAGTTGATGTACTTGTGATGTTATCCTCACTACCTCCAATATGTCCTACTTCTGCTTCTACTGTTACTCCTCTTTGATGTGCATAATCTACTACTTCTTTTGTAATTTTTATATTTTCTTCTAATTCGTGACGAGAAGCGTCAATCATTACAGAGGTAAATCCTGCATCAATTGCCTTGATACATGTTTCTTTGCATGTTCCATGGTCTACATGTAAACATACTGGGATATTAATATTTAAATCATTAATTAAACCTTTTACCATTCCTGAAATCGTATTGAATCCTCCCATATAATTAGCAGCACCTTCACTTACTCCTAATATTACTGGAATATTTAGTTCATTACATTTTTGTAGAATAAATTTTGCCCATTCTAAATTATTTATATTAAAATGAGGTACAGCATAATGATTTTTTTTTGCATTAAGTAGCATTTCTTTAGAGTTAACTAACATCTTATCACCCAATTAAATAATAAGAAAATTAAGTAGTTTTGTCAATTATTTCAAAGCTTATTTACTTTTCAATATGTAAAACAAAAAAATAGATAAATATATCTATTTAATATTATGCTAATTAAAAATACTTATTTATTAATTCTTTTACAAGTGATGTATATTCAACATCTTTTATTTCTTCATCTATTTGGCAAAGTGGTGGAAATAATACGCACCAAAAGTTTTTTCCTTGTCCATCTCCAATAGTAACAACAAGAGATTCGTATTTTCCTTCTTCGTATATAACACCTTTATACTCTTTTTCTGGGAAGTAATTTAATCCATAGTTTAGTGTGTATTTATCTTTATAAGGAGTATCATATAACGTTAAGCCTACTACCTCCTCATATTTGGGTAGCTTTTCTTTTATCTCTTTTCTTTTATTATCTATACTTAATTTCCTTAAAGTAGTTTTATTTATTTCTTCAGAGAGTTTATTAACAACTTCTTTTTTTATCTCTTGATCTTCTTTGCTATCACTATTTGCTATTACTCTAAATCTTATCGATTCTTTAGGAATTTTAATGCTTTCTTCTTTATTTAAACTTAATATTGCAATTATTAGTGCTAAAAATATAAAAGTTTTTTTCATATAAAAATCTCACTTTCCTTTTCTTTATAGTGAGACTTTTATTATATTTTATTCAATATTTTTAAAAATAAATATCATTCTATCTTTTTCAGATAAATCTTTTTTAGTTTCGATTTTTACTTCACCTAGTGTTTCTTTTACTATATTAATAATATCTTCTTTTTGAGTCATTCCAATTTCTAGAGCTATAAGGCATTTGTCTTTCATATGATCTTTTATATTTTCAAATATCTTTTTATAGCAATCTAATCCATCTATTCCAGCAAATAAAGCAATTGCAGGTTCATTATTTTTTACAATTTCTTCTATTTCTTCCATAGTTTTTATATAAGGTGGATTAGAAATAATAATGTCATATTTTTTATTAACGTTAGCCCACATATCGCTAAGAAAAAGATTAGCATTACTATTCAGATTTTTAGCATTTTCTTTGGCTACTGAAAGTGCTTTTTCATCAATATCTATCATATCAACTTTAGATAATGGTAATTTTTTTTCTAATGTTAAGCCGATTGCTCCACTACCACATCCTAAGTCTATTATATCTATTGATTCATTTTTAAAATATTCGTTAGTATACTTAATAGTATTTTCCACTAACTCTTCAGTTTCAAACCTTGGTATTAAAACATTTTTATTGACTATAAATCTATTGCCATAAAAATTTACATAACCTAAGGCGTATTGTAATGGTTCACCTTTTTCTATCGCAGTTACTGCTTTTTTATATTTTTTTTCTTCTTTTTCTGGTACTTCGTAATCTAAGTAATTTAATAGTTCTAAAACATTTTTATTTATTGTCTCGGCAAGTAAAATATTCGCATAGGATGAATGAACGTGCTGTTTTCCATAACATATTAATTCTTCAACAGTCATTATTCTTCTGTTTCTCCTTGAAGTTTTCTTTTTTGGTCCTCTTGAATTAAAGCATTAATTACTTCTTCTAAATCTCCATCAACTACTCTATCAAGATTTTTTGTAGTGAAACCAATTCTATGATCAGTAACTCTATTTTGTGGGTAATTATAAGTACGTATTTTTTCTGCTCTATCACCAGTACCTATTTTACTTCTTCTTTCAGCCCCTTCTTTTTCAAGCTTTTCTTGTTCTTGTAGCTCATAAAGGCGAGTTTTTAAAACTTTCATTGCTTGCTCTTTATTTTGAATTTGACTACGTTCGTTTTGGCATGTTACTACTGTATTTGTAGGTAAGTGTGTTATTCTTACTGCTGAATCTGTTGTATTTACTCCTTGTCCTCCACAACCACTTGATCTATAGATATCAATTCTTAAATCATTAGGATTGATTTCTATATCAATGTCATCATCTGCTTCTGGCATTACTAAAACTGTAGCAGTAGATGTTTGAAGTCTACCATTAGATTCAGTAACAGGAACTCTTTGTACTCTATGAGAACCACTTTCATATTTTAGTAAAGAATATGCGTTTTTACCTTTTATAATAAATTCAATTTGACTAAATCCACCAGCAGTTCCTTCTACAGAGTTATATACTTGATATGAAAAACCTTTCTTTTCTGCATATCTTGTATACATTCTAAAAAGGTCACCCGCAAAAATATTTGCTTCGTCTCCACCAGCAGCTCCTCTTATTTCTATTACAACGTTTTTACCATCGTTAGGATCTTTTGGAATTAATAAGACTTCTAGCTCTTTATCTAAAGAAGCTTTTTCATCTTCTAATTGTTTTAATTCTTCTTTAGCCATATCGCCTAATTCTGGATCTTTAATCATTTCTTTTGATGATTCTATATCATCTAAAACTTTTTTATATTTTTTATAACATGCTACTATATCTTCTAAATCGGCAAGTTCTTTTGAATATTCTCTTGTTTTTTTTATATCTGAAAGTACTTCAGGTTTAGTAAGTTCTGCTTCTAAAAATTCATATTTTTGTAAAGTTACTTCTAATCTATCTATCATATAAATCTCCCTTTTTCGGTAATCACTCGTATTATAACATAATTTCTTGAAGAAAAAAACTAGATTATTGTTCTAGTTCTAATTCATCTTCATCAATGATAACAAGGTCTTTTAGTTCTTCATTTGTATCATCATCGTATTCATCTGTTTCAGAATCGTCAAATTCATCTTCTTCGATTTCGTCATCAGTTTCTTCTTTCTCTTCTACTTCTTCTTCCTCTTCATCTTCTTCATCAGATACTTTTATAACTTTATCAGATGTGTGTCTGCTTCTCAAATCCCAAGTTCCATCTTTTAAAAGAATAAATCTTTTATCTGTTGCTAGAGCAGTATAATAGTCAGCAATTTTATTTTCAAACACACTTGCAGGTAATTCTAATAATTCAATTATTTTTCTAAATAAATCTGCAGTGTTTATAGATTTTTTACTTTCTTCTAGAATTAAACATGTAATATCTTTGTTAGATAATAACTCTAAATCTTCTTTTTTCATTTTTTTAAGACTCATAGTGTAGCCCTCCTATATAACAAACATTATATGTAAATTTTATAATTTGGTTCTTTAAAAAAATTACCATTAAACTTATACCATATATTATTTATAATTACAACAGTTTTTTTACATTTTGTCAGGTACTTCAATACCTAATACATCTAGTATTAATAAATTAGTCTTATAAACTAATGAAGTCAAAACTAGCCATGATTCTCTTTTTTCTTGATTTTCTTCAATTAATATCTTATTTTCAGAATAAAATTTATTATAAGCTGATGTTAATTTAAAGATATAATCAGTTAAATCATTTAAAGATTTAGTTTCTAAAGTTTTTGATAAAACTGATGGTAAATTTAATAATATAAGTCCTATTTCTTTTTCTGTTTCTCCGTTTATACTATGCATTTTCTCTTGTTTTATACCTGATGATTTAGCAAGTAATGATTTCATTCTAATTGTTGAATAAAGTATATATGATCCTGTTTTTCCTTCTAAATCAGCAAATTTATCTAGTTCAAAAATATAATCAGTTGATCTATGTGGTATAAAATCAGAATATTTAAGGCAAGCAATAGCAACTTTAAGAGCTATTTCTTTTTTCTCTTCTTCACTTATATTCTCCAAATTTATTCTTTTAATTGTTTCTTCATTTACAAGTTTGATTAAGTCTTTTAAAGTCATTATTCCGCCATCTCTAGTTTTAAATGGCTTTCCATCTTTTCCATTCATAGTACCAAAGCCTATAAATTCAAGTTTTACTTTTTCATCTACTAAATTTGCATATCTAGCTGCTCTAAAAACTTGATCAAAGTGTAATTCTTGTCTTCCATCTACACAGTACCAAATTTCGTCTGGATCATATTCTTTTTTTCTTTGAAGAATAGTTGCTAAGTCAGTTGTCTCATATGAGATTGAGCCATTGCTTTTTATAAATAGTAATGGAGGCATTGGGGCTTTATCTGTTTCTTCTTCTAATAAAATTATTTTAGCTCCATCGCTATCTGTTAATAAATGCTTTTCTTCAAATATTTTGTTGAGTTCATCAAAGTATTCTACAGAATCACTTTCCCCTAGCCAAAGATCATAATCAACATTTATAGTATCATAAACTTTCTTAATTTCCGATTTTGAAATTTCTACAACCTTTTTCCACAAATCATAATATCCTCTTTCATGGTTTTGGATTTTTGCAGTGATTTCTCTTGCTTCTTCCAAGTATGCTTCATCTTCTTTAGATTTGATTGATGCTAGTGGATATATTTTTTCTAAATCATCATTAGTAATTGGAAGATCTATTTCACTAAAATCTCCTGTATAGTCTTTGTTAAAGTACTCTAACTTTGGATACATTTTTTTAATTTCTAATACAACAAGTCCTAGTGGTCTTCCGTAGTCTCCTAGATGAGCATCTCCTAAAACTTCATATCCCATTAATCTTGCTAGACGTTTTAATGCTTCTCCTAGGTTAGCACTTCTTAAATGCCCTACGTGTAAACATTTAGCTACATTAGCTCCCCCAAAATCTATAATTACTTTTTTAAATTCTGGCTTATCAATATTATAATGAATATCTGTTGATATCTTATTTAATTCTTCTGTTAAAAATTCTTCACTTAATGTTAAATTTATAAATCCAGGTCCTGCAATATTAATATTAGTATATTTTGGATCTTTTTTTAAACATTCAACTATTTCTTTTGCTATTTCTACTGGGCTTTTCTTATAAATTTTAGCAAGATTCATGGCATCATTTATTTGAAAATCACCTAAATCTTTTCTATTTGATGGTAGTAGAGTAATATTATCTACTTTATACCCTATGCTTTCTAGTTTTTGTTTTAATTCTTCATTTATTTTTTTTAAAATACTCATTTATTTCACCTCTATTTGATATTTAAAGCTATTTTCTTCTACATTAAAATCAATTATTATTTTATTATTTTCTTCTATTATTTTTTTTGTTTTGATATTTATATCTATACTCCGATTTATATCATTTATTGTAATATTGCCTTTTGTAGTTTTACCTTCTTCAAAATTATAAATTAGCTTTAAATCGTTATTATTTCTACACAATTTTTTTTTAGGATAATTAAATTTTGTAATTGTTTTTAAATCATCATCTTCTATATATGTTAATTCTTGTTTTTCTTCATTATAAATTGCAGAAGTTTCTAATTTTATTTTTTGATCTTCTGTTGTAAGTTGTACTATTATATTTTTTTTCATTATCCCAACTCCTTAGCTTTTACATATATAGAAAAAACTTAGTATAGATTATATCACATCTAATTTATTTTTTATACATAAATTTTGTTTTTTAAATCCATAATATATTTGAGGTTGATAAGATGAAAAAAAAATCATGGATACGAAAATTTTTGTGCTTTTCTTTTATACTAATGTTAGTTTTTTTTGGATCGGTTTTTATATATGTTAAAGTAAGCCCAAAATTGCAAATTAATAATGCAAACAATATTGTACTATACGATAGTAATAATAAAGTTTTTTTTGAAGGAAGTCAATCTAAAAAATGGACCTCTATTGAAAATATATCTAAGGATTTAATAAACTCTACAATTTATACGGAGGATAAAAACTTTTATAAACATTTTGGATTTGATATTTTTAGAATATTAAAGGCTTCTTATATAAACATTACTAAGGGTTCTACTGTTCAAGGAGCTTCTACTATATCCCAACAATATGCTAAGAATTTATTTCTTGATTTTGATAAAACTTGGAAAAGGAAATGGGATGAAGCTTGGTATACTATCCGTATAGAATCTGACTACTCTAAGGACGAAATACTTGAAGGATATTTAAATACCATAAATTATGGACATGGGCAATATGGTATTGGTAATGCAAGTAAGTACTATTTTGATAAGAGTCCTAGCGAATTAAACTTGGCTGAAGCTTCAATGCTTACTGGAATACCTAAATCACCTTCTTATTACTCTCCGCTTATTAATTTTGATTTAGCTAAAAAAAGACAATTAAGTGTTTTAAATGCTTTAAAAAATAATGGTATTATTAGTGAAGATGAACTTAATAAAGCTTATAGTGAAGAACTTGTTTTTGCTATTAATAAAGAAGATAATGACATTAACTCTTTGATGTATTATCAAGATGCTGTATTAAAAGAACTTGAAAGTATAGATAGTATTCCAAAAAGCTATGATCAAATAAATGAGTTAAAAATATATACCAATTTAGATGTTGATGTTCAAAAACAACTTGAAAAGACTGTAAAAGAGACAATGCCTGAGGAGTCTGAACTGCAAACTTCTGTGGTAATGATGAATCCAAATACTGGAGGAGTTGTTGCTCTTATGGGTGGTAGAGATTACTTAAAATCATCTTATAATAGAGCCATTAGTTCTAAACGACAAGTTGGATCTACTATGAAGCCTTATCTTTATTATGCTGCTTTAGAAAATGGATTTACTTCTAGTTCAACTTTTACTAGCGAAAAGACAACTTTTAATTTTATAAATCAAGATAGTTATAATCCTAAAAATTATAATGATGTTTATGGAAATAAACCTATAACAATGGCAACTGCTATTGCTTATTCAGAAAATATCTATGCTGTTAAGACACATCTTTTTTTGGGAAGTGAAGCTTTAATTAATGTTGCACGTCGTGTAGGAATAAGTTCAAAATTAGAAGATATACCTTCATTACCATTGGGTACTAATGAAATTAGTATTTTAGAAATGGCTGCAGGATATTCTGCTTTTGCCAACGAAGGTTATAAAGTTGAACCTCATTTTATAAAAAAAGTAGTAGATTCTGATGGGAATATTTTATATGAAAATAAAAGTCAAAAAGAATTAGTACTTAATTCAAGCTTAACTTTTATTTTAAATAATATGCTAACAGCAACTTATGATTCAGACTATATAGATTATAATTATCCTACTGCAATTAGTCTTTCTTCAAAATTAACTCATAAGTTTGCATTAAAAAGCGGTACTACAAGCACTGATAATTGGAATATCGGTTTTAATAAGGATATAGTTTGTGCTGTTTGGGTTGGTTACGATAATAATAAATCATTGAGTACTTCAGAATATAAATATGCTCAAAATATATGGTATCAGTCTGTTGAAAACTATGAAAAAGGAAAAACTGATAAAGAAACTTGGTATGAAACACCAAAAAATGTTTCTGTTGTTTTAGTAGATCCAATATCTGGAAAGCCAGTTGATGAAAGTTCAGCAAGGAAAAAATTTATGTATTTTATAAAAGGTACTGAGCCAAGTGGAGTAGAAAGAGTATTTGATGAAAAATTAAGTAATATTTCGCCTTCTTAATTATTAATAATTCCTTTGTACATTATTTAATAAATTTGCTATAATTAATATGATGTTGGAGGGATACAATGATAGAAGTAATTATAGGTTGTTCGGTTTTAGTAATTATTATAATTTTTGTAATGGTATCAAAGAATAATAAGTTTTGTGAAGCAATAATTAAGATAAATGAAGCTGAATGCAATTTAGACGTTTTACTTGAAAGAAAGCTTGATTTATTGCAAAGAACAATTCCAATAATAAAAAAAGAAATTAAATTAGAAGACTTTTTAGAAGATATAAATGAATTTGATATTTCTTCTTTAAATCATTTTCAATCTAATGATATTTTAAAGCGTGCTAATAATGAGCTTTTTAAAGTTTTAGATGAACATGAAAAATTATTTAAAAGTGAAAATTTAAGTTCAATATTAAGAGATTTAAGTGATAATGAAGAAGCAATAATAGGTTCTATTAAGTTTTATAATGATAATGTAGTTGTTTTTAATCAATTAGTATCTTCTTTTCCAGCTAAGATTGTAGCTTTTTTCCATCATTATAAAAGAAAAGACTTCTATAATGATGAGAGTAAAGAAATATATGAATTATTAGATAGATAGAAAGAAGGATAATAATGAGTTTTATTAATAGTATAAAAGAAAGAGCAAAAAAAGATTTAAAAACTATTGTATTGCCTGAATCTATGGATGATAGAGTTATTGAGGCAGCAGAAAAAGTAGTTAAGGAAGGCATCGCTAAAATAGTTATAGTTGGTAATGAAAATGAAATAAAAAAAAGATGTTTAGAATTTAATTTAGATGGTATTGAATTTATTGATCCAAATGAGGCTTCTATAACTGAGAAATTAATAAATGAATTAGTTGAATTAAGAAAAAACAAAGGCATGACTTATGAAGAAGCAAAAAACTTACTTTTAACTGACTATATGTATTATGCTTGTATGCTTGTTAAAACTAAAAGAGCTGATGGAGTAGTTTCTGGAGCATGTCACTCTTCTGCTAATACTTTAAGACCAGCATTACAAATTATAAAAACTAAACCAAATGTAACTTTAGTTTCAGCATTTTTCTTAATGGTTGTACCTAATTGTGAATTTGGTGCTAATGGAACATTCATTTTTGGAGATTCTGGACTTGAACAAAATCCTACTCCTGAAAAATTAGCTGCTATT
The DNA here is from genome assembly GCA_949451605.1 of uncultured Bacilli bacterium. GTDB lineage: Bacteria > Bacillota_I > Bacilli_A > RF39 > UBA660 > RUG14891. The sequence continues at coordinate 73,864 of CASTSB010000002.1, read as the reverse complement.
GCGGCTTCAAGTGCTGAAAGTTTTGAGCTACTTGTAGGGTGCGAGCCTAAAGTTGCTTTACTTTCTCATTCTACAAAAGGAAGCGCTAAACATGCAGATGTTGATAAAGTTGTAGAAGCTTTAAATATAGCTAAAGAGAAATATCCACAATATAAAATTGATGGAGAATTACAATTAGATGCTGCAATAGTTCCAAGTGTTGCTAATTCTAAAGCACCTGGAAGTGATGTTGCAGGTAGTGCAAATGTTTTAATTTTCCCTGACTTAGATGCAGGAAATATTGGTTATAAGTTAGTGCAAAGACTTGCTAAAGCTGAAGCTTATGGACCAATTTGTCAAGGTATAGCATCTCCAGTTAACGACTTATCTCGTGGCTGCTCTGCAGATGATATTGTAGGGGTTGTTGCTATTACTGCTGTACAAGCTCAAAATAATTAATCATAAAAATACACATCAAATATGATGTGTATTTTTATATTATTCTTATTAAAAGATCAATAATCACAATTAATATAGTTAAGAATGTAAATGTATTTTTAAATACTGTATTTTTATTATAAATTAACTTTTCTATTAAAGGTAGAATTAGATATAAGCCTAACATACCTCCTATTGCAAAGCCAACACTTGTACTAAGGCTTACTCTTCCATTTATATTGAAAGCGTTTTTTGAGTAATCCCACAAAGTAATATTAAAAAATTCATCTAAAATATAATGTGAAAAATACTCTATAAATGTTGAAATTAGAAGAATAAGAAAAAACATTATAATAGGAGTAATATCAATGTTGTAAACTATATGCTTTTTCTTTTTAAATCTTCCAAGTAAATTCCATAGTACTATAGCGCCTAAACCGTAAACAGGAAGATATGGACCACTTAGAAATCCTCTATTTACTATTTTCATCTTTTTAATAGAAAAGAAAACTGATTCATAAATCCATCCTAAAAAAGAAAAGATTATAAATACTATATAATTGTTTCTTATTGTCTTTAATATTTTCATTCTATTCTCCAATTTATCTCTTTTATATTGTTTTTTCTTAAGAAATCGTTTGCTTTTGAAAATGGTTTACTTCCGAAAAATCCATTATAAGCAGAAAATGGAGAAGGATGAGCAGATTCTATGATGTAGTGTCGTTTGTTAGTGATTAGATTTTTCTTTCCCCTAGCAAAACTTCCCCATAGTATAAAAACTACTGGCGTTTCTTTTTCATTTATTATTTTAATAACGTTATCAGTAAATTGTTCCCATCCTTTATCTTTATGTGATGTTGGATTATGTTCTTCAACAGTAAGTACAGCATTTAATAACATAACACCTTCTTGTGTCCAAGGCTTAAGAGAATTATGTTCAGGAAATGGTATTCCCAAATCACTTTCTAGTTCCTTAAAAATGTTTTTTAGTGAAGGTGGTTTTAATACTTCATTACTTACTGAAAAAGATAATCCCTCTGCTTGTTTTGGCCCATGATAAGGATCTTGCCCGATTATTACTACTTTCACATCATCAAAAGAAGTATATCTAAAAGCATTAAATATTTCACTTCTTTTTGGATATATTGTTTTGCTTTTGTATTCTGCTTTTAAAAACTCTAATAATTTTTTGAAATATTCCTTTTCATATTCCTCGTTTAATAAATTATCCCAACTATTTCCTATCATTTTACCTCTCCTTATTTATGGTAACTTTCATTATTCATAATTTTATATGCTCTATATATTTGCTCTAATAAGATTAAGCGAAACAATTGATGAGGAAATGTAAATTTTGAAAATGATAATTTAAAATTAGAAATATTTTTTATGTTTTCGGATATTCCATAGCTTCCTCCAATAATAAAAACTATATTACTATTATCTATCAATGTTTTGTCAATCTTTGTCGAAAATTCTTCTGAAGTTAACATTTTTCCATCTATTTCTAAAGTTATAATATAATCTTTAGGATTTATATGTTTTTTTATTCTTTCTCCTTCTATATCTTTTGCTTTTTCTATTTCGACTAACCCTTCGTCTTTTACTTCTATTAATTCAATATTAGTAAATTTTCTAATTCTTTTTAAATATTCTTCTATACCATCTTTTAAATATTTTTCTTTTACTTGTCCTACAGTAATTATTTTTATCATATTAAACCTCTATTAATTCACTCATTTCATTTTGTCTAGCAGCTATAATCTTTATATTATTATTTGAAAGCTCATTCTTTATAGTTTGTAGCGCTAATTCCTCAGTATTATTTGTTTCACTCAAATGCGCTAAAATAATATTTTTTGTATTTTGACCTATTATTTTTTTTAGGTATTTGGCGGTAGTTGTGTTAGATAAATGGCCATGATCACTTATTACTCTTTCTTTTAAAAATCTTGGATATGGTCCATCCATAAGCATAACTTCATCATGATTACTTTCAATAAGATAAAGATCTAACGCGACCATTTTTTGTAAATATTTTCTATTTATGTATCCTGTATCTGTCACATAACACATCTTTTTGTTGCAGCAGGTAATTATATAACCAACAGATGAGGGAGCATCGTGAGAAGTATGAATAAGTTCAATATCAATAGAATTAATGTTAAAAATATCATCTATAAAATTACATCTTGCATATGGAACATAATCTTTAATACTTTCGTACATTTTTTCTGGTATAAAAACATTTAAATTTGTCTTTTTTATTATAGAACTTAATCCTGATGTATGGTCTTTATGACAGTGCGTTACTAGTATTGCATCAAACATATCAAAAGAAAGGGAATTTTCTTCCAACTTCTTTTTTAGAGTTAGATAGGAAATTCCCGCATCAATAATAATATTTGCATCATTACCAAGAATGATTGAACAATTTCCTTTAGAACCACTGGATATTGTCTGTATCTTCATTTTAATAGAACCCCATAGGATTTAATGGTTTACCGCCACGATATGGAAATCCTGTCCAGATTGCAAAATGTAAGTGAACACCTGATGCTGCTCCTGTTCTTCCCATTCCACCAATTACTTGACCCTTTTGAACTCTTTGTCCAACACTAACGTATCTGCATCCTTCACAAAGATGAGCATACATTGTGTAATAACCATTGTCATGTTGGATTGTTATATATTGACCATTATCGTATTTATATGATGACTGAACAACAGTTCCAGATTCTGCTGCAAAAATATTTGATCCGTATCCACAACCTGCAATATCTACTGCATCATGTAATGCTCCCCAGCGCCATCCAAATGGACTTGATATAGTAGAACATGTAGCAGGCCATCCAAAGATACCTTTAGTTGGAATAACAGAACCGTATCCTCCGCCAAAATATCCAGATTTTTTCTTAGTTCCTTTGATAACAATTTCTTGTACTGGTTCTTTTAATACTTCGGTAGATACTGGTACAATTGAAGTTGACTCACCATTTACTTTCTGAATCTTTAATGTTACTCGATTCTTTCCCTTAACTCCTGCTTGTTTAACTTTTGAGTAATCAGTATATTGATTGGGATCTTCTTCTGTAATAGTAGTGTAGTTTTGTTCTTCATCTTTAACTACATGGTCCCATTCAACTACTCTAATTTGAGGTTTAAGTACTCCTAAAGTTACCTCTTGACCAGAATATAATAAACTATTAACACTTGGTATTGTTGGGTTAGCAATTAAAAACTCTTCATTTGAGATTTTATTATTATAAGCAATATCTTCGATAGAATCTCCATCTTGAACTCTATATTTTTGTTGTTGCTTTGTTGTACCAAAAAGTAAATATTGACTTAATGTTTCTTTATCCATATAAATAGTTTCATCAACAGAAATATTTGTCTTTTTTATAGTTACTGTATTTTCTATATAAATATTTTCTATTACAGTTCCTGTTTCTTCTATTTCTTTTTGAGTATCATTAGCAAAGGATTCATAAACAGATTTCCCAATAAAAGCTTGAGCTGTAGTATTAGCAGCTTCTCTAAATACTTCTTTATCTAGTACATAAATAGTTTGATTTTTTCCCTTAATTGTTTTTCCATTTGAGTCCTTAGAATCAATACCTTTTATAGTTATTTTATACCCATTTATTGTAAATGGAGAAATATCTTTTATTTTATTATAGATTTTTTTAACAGAAGAAACATTATCATAATATGTAACTTCTTTTACAATATCTAAATCAGTAGGTGCATATACTTTTTTTACTTTATATTTTTCTTTAATTTCAGCTTCTTTAGTATCAATATATTTTTCTAATTTTTCTTTTGATTTTATTAAGCCAATTGACTCACCTTTTAAGTAAACTCTATAAACTTCTTTTGGACTTTTTAACATTTTCGAAAATCCAGCTGTAAATAAAATAGATATTACCATTATTGTTATTATTAATTTTTTCATTTTAACCACCTTGTTCTCCTAAACTTTCTCTATCTTTTCTTAGATTTAAGAAAGTTGAAGTATTCTTTTTAAATAAAAGTTCTACAGTTGCTGTTGGACCATTACGATGTTTTCCGATTATTAATTCACTAATACTGTTATTATCTTCTGTTCTTGCTTCTTTATTATAATAGTCATCTCTATATAAGAATGCTACTATATCAGCATCTTGCTCTATAGAACCAGACTCACGCAAATCACTCATTAATGGTCTTTTATCTTCTCTTCCTTCTACACTACGTGACAATTGAGAAAGAGCTATAACAGGAACTTCTAACTCCATAGCTAACGTTTTTAAGCTTCTTGAAATGTCTGATACTTCTTGTTGTCTATTGCTTCCGTAATTTTTTCCTCCAGATATTAGCTGTAAATAATCTATAACAACTAAACTTAACCCTTTATCTGAACTTGCAAGTCTTCTACATTTAGCTCTTATTTCTCCAATAGTAATACCAGGAGTATCATCAATTACCATATTAGTATTTGATAATTGGGAAGATGCTTCATTTATTCTTTTCCAATCATTATTTAAAAGATTTCCTGTTTTTAGTTTAAAACCTTCTATTTGTCCTACAGATGATAAAATACGCATCGCTAACTGTTCGGCGCTCATTTCTAAGTTAAATAAGGCAACTGCTTTATCTTGAGTCATAGCTGCATGAGTTGCTAGGTTTAAGGCAAATGCTGTTTTTCCCATCGCAGGACGTGCGGCTATAATTATAAATTCATTAGGATGTAGGCCTGTAGTCAATTTATCCAAGTCATACCATCCTGTTGCAAGACCAGTTATTTCTCCTTTACTTTCGGATAATCTTTCAAGATCTAACTGTGTTTTTGTTAAAACATCTTTAATACTTCTAAACTCACTAACTTTTCTGTTTTTTACTATACTTAGGATTTTCTTTTCTGAATTGTCTAGTATCTCATTAACTGTTTCGTCAGCTCTATATCCTTCAGAAGCTATTTCTGTAGCTGTCTCTATTAATTTTCTTAATAAAGCTGTCTCTTCTACAGATTGAATGTAGTAACCTACATTGCTTGCAGTAGGTACAAAGTTTAAAACATCAGTTAAATATTCAACTCCCCCTACTTCATTTAAACTATTATGATTATTTAAATAACTAGTCACCGTAGTAATATCAATAGGAGTTTTTTCTTCATTTAAAGAAAGCATTGCAGAAAAGATTTTTTGATGTTTTTCATTATAAAATGATTCTGGTTGCAATGATTCTATTGCTTTTTGAAGAGCTTCTTTTGATAAAAAGCAAGCTCCTAATACCGATTCTTCTGCCTCTATATTATTTGGTAAATTCTTTAACGGCATGCTATCACCTCTATTTTATTACGTGAATTTTTACTTTAGCAACTACACCAGGATAAAGATTAATATTTATATTATGAAATCCTAAAGCTGATATTGCTGATGAAAGATCAATTTGACTTTTTTCTATTTTATAACCCTTTTTAGTTAATTCATCTTTTATTTGTTTTACGCTTATACTTCCAAATACTTTATCTTGACTTCCTGTTTTTACAACAAATTCTAAAACCTCTTTTTCAAGATCTTTTGCTATTTCTTCTGATTTCTTTTTATTTTCTTTATCTTCTGCTTCTTTTTTGGCCTGTTCATATTTAAGTTTTTTTAAATTTTCTGCATTTTTTATTATAGCATATCCATTTTTTATTAAAAAGTTTTCTGCATAACCATCTTTAACATTTTTTATTTGTCCTTTTTTACCTTGATTTTTTAGGTCTTTTATAAATATAACTTCCATTTTATTCCGAATCCTCCTTTATTAGTTGTTTTAATTTTTGTTCAACTTTACTTATTGTGGTTTTTTCAAATGTAGCTGCACCGTTATATGCATCTCCTCCACCACCCAATTTTGATAGGAGCTTATTAATATCATAATTACCAAGACTTCTGGCACTAATTCCAATTGTATCTTTTCCTATTTTCCCAATTACGAAAGATGCTTCTATATTATTAAAGAAAAGCAATGTATCTGCAACTTTTGCTAAGTCTTCTCTTCGGTATAAAGAGTATGGAGTTGCTTTTGTAAAAGCTATTTTTCCATTTATAGTTTCAATATCTGCAAATAATTTTTGTCTTTCTGTAAAATCTTCAATATCTTGTTTTAGTAAATATTGTACTTTTTTTGCACTTGCGCCTAAACTTGTTAAATAATATGCTGTATAAAAAGTCTCTGCGGTTGTTTTTAAAGTAAAGTTATTGGTATCTAATACAATACCGGATAATAAAATAGTTGCATAATATGGCTCTATTTCTATATCATAATCATCTAATAATTCAGTAATCATCTCACAAGTACTAGATACAGTTGTATCGTTTATTATAGTACAATCTTTTATAGTAGTCTTTCCTAATTCATGATGATCAATTATTAATTTATTTTCAAATGTTGTTAAAAGTTCTTCGTTTTGAACTAATTCTTTTTTATTTGTATCAAGTATAACTAAAAGATTTTTATGATTCTTTTTATTAATATATTGATCTATGTCACTACTTTTAATTTTATTTATACAACCATCTAATTCTATTAATATCTTTTCTACACCAGGTTCATGATTTTTGTCATCTATAATTATATAGCATTTTTTTCTTTGACTCTTTAGTATTAAGTACATTCCTATACAACTACCTAGTGCATCTAAGTCAAGATTTTTATGTGCCATTAAAAATACTGTTTTAGACTTTTTTAATATTTTCTTTATTTTTCGCTTTTCTTTAATTATCCCCATTCTTTCCTCCTGTCAAATCAATCTTATTATATAATAATTTGTTAATTTTGTCTAATAAGAAAAGCATACCCTAAAGGTATGCTTTTTATTATCTTGAATAAGGCATTAATGCGATTGCACGTGCTCTTTTTACTTGTTTTGAAATATATCTTTGATGTAATGCACAGTTTCCAGTTACTCTTCTTGGAACTATTTTTCCTTTTTCATTAGTATATCTTTTTAATGTTTCTGGATCTTTATAGTCAACTGGCTTACCTGCACACATCATACAGATTTTTTTCTTTCTTTTATTAAATTCTGCCATTTTGTATCCTCCTTTTTAAATTAGAAAGGTAATTCGTCATCACTAATTTCGATACTTGATCCAAAATCAGCAAATGGATTACTATCTACATCTGTTCCTTTTGGTTCTGGTGAAGTTCCAAAATCATAAGGACTTGGTCCTGCATTATTTGAAGCAGCACCATTTACACTATTAGAATTATTTGAGGAATTCTTTGATCCTAAAAATTCAACATTATCAGCAACAACTTCTGTAATATATCTTTTTTGACCATTTTGATCATCATAGCTTCTAGTTTGAATGCGACCTTCAACTGCTACTTGACTACCTTGAGTTAGATAGTTTTTAACATTTTCAGCTTGTTTTCTCCAAACAACTATATTAATAAAATCAGCTTCTCTTTCACCACTTTGATTAGAAAAATTTCTATTAACAGCTAATGAGAATGTAGCTACTGGTAAATTGCTTCCTGTATATCTTAGTTCAGGATCTCTTGTTAATCTTCCTATTAAAAAAACTCTATTCATAAATTACCTCTTTTTCTATTAGTCTTCTACTTTTACTATTAAATGTCTAATAACATTTTCGCTAATTCTAACTACACGGTCAAATTCATTAACAACGTCAGTATTTGCTTCAACTACATATAAGAAATAGTAACCTGTTTTGAATTTCTTAATTTCATAAGCTAATTCTCTTTGCCCCATATTTTTTTCTTCAACGAAAGTAGTTTGTCCATTATCTAAAACCTTTTTCATTTCTTCAGCAGTTTTTCTTATTTCTGCTTCCTCCATGTCTGGTCTTACGATGAACATAATTTCATATTTATTCATTCTCACACCTCCTTTTGGACTATTGGCCACTCATTAAAAGTAGCAAGGAGTATTAAAATACTCGCATGTATTATAGCAAATTATTTTTTCTATGTCTACCTAATTATAGAAAAAACCTACAAAATTTTGTCCTTTTTTCTTTTCATTACCTAACATAAAAGCTCTATGAGAATAATAATTATCATTAGTTATTGTATCAATATCACTCGATAGGATATTTTTAATACCCATTCTTTTTAATTGATTTTCTATGGCACTATTCATATCAATATGATATCCATCTGATTTTTTTACGATATTATTTTCCCATACTGCTTTGTTTGTTGCCCAATTTGGATATTGGTCATAAATGTAATTTTCTTTTTTAGCGCAACTTCCAATATATACATATAGATCTTCTAAATTAGAATTATATTCCTTAGTTAAAGCTTGTACTGTTTGAATTGGTAGTTCTCTATTAATGTATGTTGCACCACAATGAGATAAAGCACTAACACCTTTTTTTCTGTCTTCTACTATTACGATAGGACAATCCGCCATTTGATTTCCTACTACTATGTTTTTATATTTTTCACTAATTATTAAAATATCTGTTTCTATATTTTTTTTAAAATAATCGCTGTCATCCATATATGAATCATCAAGTACAACGTATTTTCCATCAGGGTAATTAATTTTATTTGTATCAGTTTTTTGTAAAGCTTGAAAAATATGTTTACCATTGAAACCATATTTTTTTCCTACATTTTCTTTTACCTTGTCAAAAATATTATTTATTTCTTCTTCATTTAAAGAACTGTCATAAAATTTTTTGTTTCTACTAAAAATTCCTTCAGATATACCTGTTTCAAATATTTTTATTTTCGTATTTAAACTCATATTCTTTTCCTTTTTTATACATTAAACCTAAAGTGACAAATATCACCGTCTTGCATAATATAATCTTTTCCTTCTAATCTTGCTTTTCCTGCTTCTTTAACCTTAAGTTCATTTCCTTGCTCAATTAAATCAGAGTACGACATTACTTCTGCCTTTATAAATCCTTTTTCAAAATCAGTATGAATTATACCTGCACATTGCTTAGCGTTCATTCCCTTTTTAAAAGTCCAAGCTCTTACTTCATCTTTTCCTACAGTAAAATATGTTGCTAGTCCTAAAATATCATATGTTGCTCTTACTAATCTTTCTAAGCCTGATCCATCTAACCCTAGTCCATCTAGCATTTCTTTTTTATCTTCTTCTGTTAATTCACTTAATTCTTCTTCTATTTTTGCACATAAACTGATTACTTTAGAATGTTCTTTATTTGCGTAATCCTTTACTGCTTTAACATATTCGTTATCTTCTTCGATAAGTTCATCTTCTTTGATATTTGCTAAGTAAATTATTGGCTTTAAAGTTAGAAAACTATATGATTTGATTAATTTTAATTCTTCTTCAGTATAATCTAACCTTCTTAATGGAATATTTTCTTCTAAAGCTTTCTTTGATCTTTCTAAAACTTCTACTTCCAATAAATCATCTTTATTTTTTGTAGTTCTAGCCTTTTTTGATACTCTTTCAAGGCGACCATTTATAATATCTAAATCTGCAATAGCAAGTTCTAAGTTTATAGTTTCAATATCTCTTATGGGGTCAATATTACCATCTACGTGAATTATTTTTCCATCATTGAAACATCTTACTACTTCTACAATAGCATCCACTTCTCTTATGTGTGATAAAAATTTATTTCCTAGACCTTCTCCTTTACTAGCACCTTTAACTAATCCTGCTATATCTGTAAATTCATAAGCTGTTGGTATAAATCTTTCTGGATTGTACATTTCTTTTAATTTATCCATTCTTTCATCTTTTACTGTTACTATTCCTTTATTAGGTTCAATTGTTGCAAATGGATAATTTTCTGCTAAAATTTTTTGATTAGTAATTGCATTAAATAATGTTGATTTTCCAACATTTGGTAAGCCTACTATTCCTGCTGTTAAACTCATATTTTCAACCTCATTTCTTTGTCCGACAATATTATAGCATTAACTATAATTAAAGTAAAATCTGTTTTATTTATAGATTAAAAGAGTGGAGTCTGCTATAATTAATTGGGAAGGTGGTTAATTTTTGAGAAATGTTGGAACTGTTGTACGTGGAATTCGTACTCCAATAATTAAGGAAGGAGATAATTTAGAAGAAATAGTAGTTAATTCTTTGCTGGAAGCGCAAAAATCTGAAGGATTTAAGTTTAAAAATCGTGATGTAGTAGCTATAACTGAAGCTGTAGTTGGCATTAGTGAAGGAAACTATGCAACTGTAGATGATGTTTCATTGGATATTAAAAATAAATTTGATAATCCTGAAGAATTAGGAATAGTTTTTCCTATACTTAGTAGAAATAGGTTTTCTATTATTTTGAAAGGAATTGCTAGAAGTACAAAAAAGCTTTATGTTCAATTATCATTTCCTAGTGATGAGGTAGGAAATGCAATATTAGATGAAGAAAAACTTGATAATAGCAAATTTTCTTTAGAAAGTATTATCACAGAAAAAGAATATAATGAAAACTTTGGAGATTGGCTTCATCCATTCACTGGTATTAATATGATTGATTTCTATCGTGAGTTAATTGAAAAAGAAGGATGTAAAGCCGAATTTATTTTATCTAATAATGCTAATGATATTTTAAAGTATACTAATAATATTATAACTTGTGATATTCATACAAGGTATAAAACTAAAAAAAATTTAGAAATGAATGGAGCTAAAGTTTTAGGTCTATATGAAATTTTAAATGCACCTGTTGATGGAAGTGGATGTAATCCTAAATATGGATTGCTTGGTTCAAATAAAGCTACAGAAGAAAGAATTAAATTATTTCCTAAGGATGGTCAAGAATTAGTAGAGAATATTCAAAAAAGGCTAAAAAAATTAACTTCTTGTGATATTGAAGTAATGGTATATGGAGATGGTGCTTTTAAGGATCCTGTTGGAAAAATATGGGAACTTGCAGATCCTGTTGTTTCTCCTTTTTATACAAACGGTTTAGAAGGTACACCTAATGAGATAAAATTAAAATTTGTTTCTGATAATAAATACCCTGATTTAAGAGGAGATGAATTAAAGGAAGCAATAAAGAATGAAATTAAACAAAAAGATAGTAATTTGAAAGGAAAAATGATTACTCAAGGTACTACTCCTAGAAGACTTACAGATTTAATTGGTTCTTTATGTGATCTAACTAGTGGTAGTGGTGATAAGGGAACACCTGTTGTATTCATACAAGGATATTTTGACAATTTATCTGATGATTAAAAATAAAAAACTTCACATTTATAGATGTGAAGTTTTTTTATAATGTCGGATAAACTCCTGGACCTATTGGTAATCCAATAATATACCATCCTACTACTAATAAAATCCATGTTATTGATATTAAAATAAAGTATGGAGTTATTAAATTTAAGGATTTTTTTATTGAATAAGGTTTTGCTTTATTTAAATTGTAAATATTTAAATAAGCAATATATATTACAAATGATGCAAGTATCGGTGTGTATCCATTAGTCATAGAGTCTCCAGCTCGCATAACTATTTGAGCAAATTGTGGAGAAATGTTTGATTGCATAAACATAGGTACTACTACTGGAGAAAAAATTAACCATTTATTTGCAGATCCAGTTAAAGTAAAGTTTGCAAGTGCAATGAAAATTAAAGTAACTATAATTAATGGAATTCCACTTATATTTAAATTATTCAAGATGTTTGCTAACCAAGAAGCTATAATGATTCCAATATTAGTTTGCTTAAAAATTGCTATAAATTGGGATACTACAAACATTAAAAGTATTGAACTTCCTATTGTAGAAAAATTATGATTTATTTTTTCAATTAAGTCTTTATCACTTTTAAGTGATTTTGATCCTATTCCGTAAGCAATTCCTACAAGAACAAAGAATATTGCAATCATATAAGTAAATCCATCTTGAAAATATGAATTTTTCCCGAATAATTGATTCAAATATGTATTTTCAGACATATCTAATAACATTCCTGAGAAAGGTAAATTTGGTATTAAAGAATATACAAATATAAATAATACGATTAAAGCAATAATTAAAGAAAATCTTAAACCTCTTTTTTCGTATTTTTCTTTTTCTATTTGTTTTTGTTCTTCTTCCTCTAAATTTATTACTCGATATTGTTCAGTAGTAGCAAATTCATCTTCTTTTTTGTATTTGCCTATCTTTGGTGAAATAATCTTTTCAATAATTATTGTTCCTATTAATGATAATATTATTGAAGCAACAATTATAAATATTAAGTTACTTGTTAAAGCAATATGAATGTTTTCATCAATTAACATAGCAGCGCTTTTTGTATAGCCTATTAGAGCAGCTTCTGTTGATCCAACAAATATTGAAATGCCATAACCAAATGATACTCCACAAAATGTTGTGACTATTCCTAAAATTGGATTTCTTTCAATTATGAAGTAAATTAGAGCAATTAATGGAATTAATATAGCATAACCTACGTCATTTATTAATGATGAAATAGTTGCTAGTAGAATAATTAAAAATGTTAATGTTGGTTTTGGTATTTTCTTCAAATACTTTTTAGAGAATACTTCAATCATTCCAGAAGCTTCTGCTACTGATATACCTATTAATGATATTATTAAACTTACTAAAGGACCAAAACTCAAAAAGTTTTTAGCGGCGTTACTTATAATAAATTTTATACCATCATAATTTAATAAACTTTCTACTGCAACAAGTGTTGGCTCTAATTCATAAGTATTTTCATTAATAACATTATATGTTGCTTGTATTTCAAGACTTGAAAGGATGCCACTTAGTATAATAACCATAAGTGATGCAAACAAAAATACAGTTATTGGATGAAAATAGAATTTTTTTAATTTCAATCTCTTTTTATCTTTCATATTATTGTCCTTCCTGTGAAATTATTTTTTTTAGTTTTTTGTTAAACTCTATTCTTGGAATTAGAATTGTTCTTCCACAATTTAGACATTTAATCTTTATATCAGCACCTACTCTAGTAATTTCCCACTCATTACTTCCACAGGGATGCTGTTTTTTCATAATAACTTTTGTTCCAATGTCATATTTTAAATTATTTTCCATTGTGAACCTCTATTTGTGGGAAAGGTATTTTTATTTTTGCCTTATCGAAAGCTTTTTTAATCTCTTTTTTTAATAGTCTTTCTACTGCATAATGTTGCATAGCATTTGTTTCTAATGTTACTCTATAATTAATACTTGAATCATCTAAAGATGTTAATCCAATAACTTGAATTTCTCCAGTTGCTTCTTCAATAGTACCATTAAGACGTTCTGCCACCTCATTTAAAATCTTCTCTACTTTATCTGAATTTTCATTATAATCCACACTTACATCAACAATTGCTAAAGAATTATTAAGGCTATAATTAATTATTTTATCCATATTATGATTTGATATTATCTTTGTTGCACCTTTATAATTTCTTATTCTTGTAGTTTTAAGACCCAAAAATACTACTTCTCCCATAAAGCCATCTACTTCTATTGTATCACCGACTTCATATTGGGCTTCTGTAATAATAGAAAATCCTGCAATTATATCTTTTGCTAAATCTTGAAATGCTAATCCAATAATGGCTGTTGTAATTCCAAGACCTGCTAAAATAGAACTTACATTAACTCCGAATGTTCCTAATATCATTAAGACAACAATAATTACTGTAATATATTTAACTATGTTTAATATTAAAATTCTTAATGTATCAATTCTTTGTTTTTGATGATTCTTTAAGTTGTATTTTTTATTATTAACTGTAATCTTAGTTATTATCTTTCTTAATAATTCATATACAATAATTCCTATTATTATATATATTAATGGTAAAATTATTAATTTTAAATTTATTTCAAGGTTAAATAATTTTATCATATTAACCTCTTGGCTCGATTTTCATTATTTCTAAAATTCTATTTAAATCATTACCATTAACGAAACTGATTTCTATTTTATTATTTTTTATTTTTACTTTAGTACCAAGTTTTTCACATAAGTCTTCTTGAACAAATTTGTATTCATTACTTGCTTTATAGGTTTTATTAATTTTATGAGTTCTTGCATATTGTTCTTTTTCTGTTGTTATATTTTCTAGGTCTCTTACACTTAGATTTTCATTTATAACTTTAGTTGCTAATTCTTCTTGTTGAGCTTTACTTTCTAGCTTACTAAGAACTCTTGCATGTCCCATACTTATTTTTCTTTCACTAATTTGTTCTTGAATAGCTTCAGGTAGATTCAAAAGCCCTAGCATATTTGTAATATGACTTCTACTTTTTCCTAATCTAGCAGCCAAAGCTTCTTGAGTTAGATTTAAAGTATCTTGTAATTTTTTATATGCCATTGCTTCTTCAATTGCGCTTAAATTTTCTCTCTGTAAATTTTCAAGTAAAGCAATTTCCATCATTTGAGTATCATCAAAATCTCTAATTATTGCCGGAATTTCTGTTTTTCCCGCAATTTTTGATGCTTTTACTCTTCGTTCTCCAGCAATTATTTCGTAACCTTTAATACTTTTTTTAACTATTATTGGTTGAAATACACCATGTTCTTTAATAGAAGACGCTAATTCATTTAAAGCATCTTCATCAAAAATTTTTCTTGGCTGATAAGGATTGCTTCTTAAATCATCAAGTTTAATATTTACTATTTCATCTTTTGATGTCTCACTAATTATTTTTTCTTCTACCTTTTCATAATTTATAGGTTCATTATAAAATAATTCTTCTAAACCTCTTCCTAAAGCTCTTCTTTTAGTTGTTGATTGATTATCATTATTTGCTTCCATTTCTTGAAATCACTTCCTTCGCTAAATTTATATATGCTTCTGATCCTCTACTTTTTGGATCATATGCTATGATTGGCTCTCCATGTGAAGGTGCTTCTGTTAATCTAACTAATCTTGGAATTATAGTGTTATATACCTTTTCTTTAAAGAATTTTCGTATATCATCAACAACTTCAAATCCTAAATTAGTTCTTGAGTCTAACATAGTCAATAAGACTCCTTCAATATCTAAAGTTGGATTTAAATTCTTTTGTGCCAACATAATTGTTTTCAATAATTGTGTAATTCCTTCCAATGCAAAAAATTCACATTGCACTGGAATAATTACGGAATTAGATGCTGTAAGCGCATTTGTCGTAATTATTCCTAAAGATGGAGGACAATCTAGAATAATAAAATCAAATTGTTCTTTTATTTCTTCTATATGTTTTTTTAATTGTTCACCTTTAGAAAAATTTTCTTCTTGCTTACTTTTTTCAGCTAATTCATTATCTAATCCTGCTAAATTTATAGTGGCAGGAAGTATATATAAATTTTTATATTTTGTTTTAATCATAGCATCTTTAATATTACATTCTCCAATTAAAACATCATAGACGCTATTTTCTATTTCACCTTTATTTATTCCTACACCAGTAGTTGTATTACCTTGTGGATCCAAATCTATTAATAAGGTTTTTTTTCCTAATACTGCTAATGATGCAGAAAGATTAATGCTAGTAGTTGTTTTTCCTACTCCACCTTTTTGATTTACTAATGATATAATCTTTCCCATCTAATCACCCATTTTCCATTTTCAATAATTATTGTATCAAATAAATAGATATTTTGAAACGTTTTTTTGAAATTAAAAACTTAGATAGTAAGCATTACTAATCTAAGTTTGTTTTTATTTAGCAATTTTTATTATTACTTGGTAAGATTTTTCAAAATTCATTTCATCACTACTTAAATTAACTCCATGATTTTTTAAATCTTCTACTAAATTTCTTATTTTCTCAGTTGCCTGTTCAATAGTATAATTTTCATTTGTATCAACAATTGGGTTAATTGATATCATATCGTTAAAGCCTTCTCCTTCAGGGGGTTTAAAATAATCGTTTGTTTCCAATTCTTCATTATTAATTGATTCTTTCACAATACCTTCTGCTGGAGTTAAAAAATTAAACGAGTCTCCACTTATAGAAGGTCCATTTGAAGTTGCTCCTAAATTTAATAAGGAATCTATATTTCCTGCCTGAGCATTATCATTTTTTTCTATATCATTAGCATTTTCCTTTATTTGACGAACATCAACTGGTTCAACATTACTATCAAAATTTAATTGCATAGGAGGAATATTTTCTTCTTCATTTGTTATTTCACCATAATTAATTATGTTTGATGAATCATTTTGCTCTTCTTTTGGAGGAGCTATTGTAACTTTTCCAAAATTATCATTATTAGAAGAAAGATCTAATGTAGGCATAAGTGGATTAGTATTTACAAAATTTTCTTCTCTAGCTACTGATGTATCTTCTTTTGGATAAGATGCTTTAATTTCTTCTTCTAAACTTCTTACACTCATTTTGTTATTTATTATCTTCTTTAGCATTTCTTTTTGCTTTTTTGAATCTGGAATATTTAATAAACTTCTAGCGTGTCTTTCTGAAATTTGTTCTTTTAATAAGGCATCCTGTATTTCATAAGGAAGTGATAATAGTCTTAATTTATTAGCAACAGAAGATTGACTTTTTCCCATAGTTTTTGCTAATTCTTCTTGAGTCATTTGATCTATTTCTAAGATTTTTTGATATGTTCTTGCTTCTTCTATAGGGCTTAAATTTTTTCTTTGTAAATTTTCTAATAATGCTACTTTTGAGCTTTCTTTATCATCTAAGTCACGAATTATTGCGGGGATTTTAGTTAAACCAGCTAAAGCTGTTGCTTTATATCTTCTTTCTCCAGCAATTATTTCATATTTTCCGTTAACGCTTCTAACAATTATAGGCTGAATAACGCCATGTTCACGAATAGATACTGCTAATTCTTTTAATGCTTTTTCATCAAAAACTTCTCTTGGTTGAAATCTATTAGGTATAATATCATCTAAATATAAATATACTACTTCGTCTTTTTGTCCATTATTCATTTATATCCCTCATTTCATTCTTCATTTACCCTATGTTATCATTATAAGTCTTTTTTTGTGTTGTTTCAAGAAAAACAATTTATCTAATAGTAAAGAATATGTTTATTTACAATTAATATTTCATTTTTAACAAAAGAAAAAGTGAATCAAGTACATGTTTCACTTTATTTATTCTTTATAACAACTAAGCTACGATTGCTTTCTTCTTTTGGCAGCAAAAATTTATTTATTTCGATAATATTATATTTTTTTGATATCTTTTTAGAAACTTCTTCTGTAAGTTCTTGCTCAATATTACCTTTCATTGCAATCATTATTCCATCTTTTGATACTAGATGCATAGTATAAGTTAATAATTTTTCTATATTAGCTACTGCACGGGATGTTACAATATCAAATTTATCTTTTAAATCTTCTCCTCTAGCATGAATTGCTTTAATGTCTTGTAATTCCAACTCTTTAATAATAGTATTTAAATATTTAACTCTTTTTTGCAAAGCATCTACTAAAGTTATTTTTAGATTAGGAAATACTATTTTTAAAACAATCCCTGGAAATCCAGCTCCTGTTCCTATGTCACATAATGTTTTTGATTCTCTTAAATCAACTACTTTAGTAATAGTTAAGCTATCATAGAAGTGTTTTAAATAAATTGATTCTTTATCAACTATTCTTGTTAAGTTTATTTTAGTATTCCATTCAATTAATAAATTGTAAAATTTATTTAATTTATCTAATTGATCATTTGTTAAATAAATATTTAATTCTTTTAAAGCATCTAAAAATTCTTTTTCATTCATTTATATTTTCTTCCTTCTTAAATAAACCATCAAAATAGAAATATCAGCAGGATTTACTCCACTTATTCTTGAGGCTTGGCCTATTGTTATAGGTCTTATTTCTTTTAACTTTTGTCTTGCTTCACTTGCTAAATTATCAATATCATCATAATCAAGATTCTCAGGAATAGATTTTTCTTCTAAACTTAACATTTTATCAGCTTCTTTTAAGGCTTTCTTTATGTATCCTTCATATTTTGTATTAATTTCTACTTGTTCTTGCACTTCACTACTATATGGAATTTCAATAAAATGTTTTAAATCTTCTATCTTTATTTCCGGTCTTTTTAAAAATTCTAATAAAGAAATTCCATCTTTTAAAGGATTTGAATTAAGACTTTCAATATACTCATTAGTTTCTTTTTTAGGAGTTATCCTAGTGTTTATTAAAAGATTTGTTAATTCATTAATATCTTCTTTCTTTTTATTGAATATAGAATATTTTTCATCTGATATTAACCCAACTTTATATCCGTAATCTCTTAATCTTAAATCAGCATTATCATGACGTAATAATAATCTGTACTCTGCACGAGAAGTTAGTAATCTATATGGGTCTTTTATTCCTTTTGTAACTAAATCATCTATTAAAACTCCAATATACGATTCGTTTCTTTTTAAGATTAATGGATCTTTATTTTCTAATTTTAAAGATGCATTTATTCCTGCTATTAAACCTTGTCCTGCAGCTTCTTCATAACCACTTGTTCCGTTTATTTGTCCTGCAGTAAATAATCCTTCTATTATCTTAGTTTCTAATGAAGGTTTTAGTTGCTTTGAATCTATTGCATCGTATTCTATAGCATATGCATATTTTAATATTTTAGCATTTTTTAAGCCTGGTAGACTATGTACCATAATTTCTTGAATATTATGAGGCATACTTGTTGAAAAACCCTGAATATAAATATCATCATAAAAAATACTTTCAGGTTCTAAAAATAGCTGATGTCTTTCTTTGTCTGAAAATCTTACTACTTTATCCTCAATTGAAGGACAATATCTTGGACCTACTCCTTCTACATATCCACCATACATACTAGATTCCTTTAAATGTTCCTTGATTATATCATGTGTTTCTTTTGTTGTATAAATTAAGTGACAAGGAATTTGTTCATCAGAATCTTTGTAAATTATATTATCAAAAGAAAATGTTCTTATTTTTTTATCACCTGGTTCAAGAGATGTTTCTTCATAATTTATAGAAGACTTTTCTATTCGTGGTGGTGTTCCTGTCTTTAATCTTAATATTTTAAATCCTAAATCTTTTAATTTATCACTTAGAAATTTACTGTTATTTTCTCCATGTGGACCTCCTGGCTCTTTGTTTGCTCCAGTTAAAATAACACTTTTTAAATAAGTTCCAGTTGTAAGAATAACTGCTTCTGCAGAAATTTTTTTATTATCAGCTAATATTACTCCCATAATTTTATTGTTTTCTACTACAAGATCTTCAACAAAAGCTTCTTTAATATCAAGATTTTTTGTATTTTGTAATGTTTTTAACATTTCTTTAGGATAAGTTATTTTATCTGCTTGAAATCTTAATGCTTGAACAGCTGGACCTTTTTTAGTATTTAACATTTTTGATTGAAGAACTGCTTTATCTGCGTTTCTACCCATTTCTCCGCCTAGGGCATCTATTTCTCTTACTACTATTCCTTTTGCTGGTCCTCCTATTGAAGGATTGCAAGGCATATCAGCTATATTATTTATATTTCCTGTAACTAATAAAGTTTTATGACCAAGTCTTGCTGATGATAATGCTGCTTCACATCCAGCGTGTCCACCACCAACTACAATTATTTCATATTCCATTTTTTTCACTTCCTATTTTCCTACACAAAAATTTGCAAATAAATTATCTATAATTTCTTCTTTGTATGACTCCCCTATTATTTCACCTAATGTTTCAAAACAATTTGTTAAGTCTATCTCTATCATATCAACTGGTAGACCATCATTTAATGATTTTTCTGCATCTAATAACGATTTATTTGCTTGTTTTGCTAATGCAATTTGTCTTGAGTTTGTCAAATAAGTATAATCTTTAGTATTTAATTTTTCTAATTTGAATAATTCTTTTATCTTATCTTTTAATGTTTCTATTCCATTAATATCTGTAGTGTTTGTATAAATGATATTTTCAAGATTTAAATCTAAGTCAATATTTTTTTCTAGATCTATTTTATTAATTGCGATAATGCGTTGTTTATTCTTTGTTTTTTCTAATATTTCCAAATCCTCGTTTGTTAATTTTTGGTTATTATTTAAAACAACTATTACAAGATCAGCTTGAGAAATCATAGATATTGATTTTTCTACTCCAATTTGCTCAACTATATCTTCAGATTTCCTTATTCCTGCAGTATCAATTATATTTAATAGAATTCCATCTAAATTAATTTCACCTTCTACTATATCTCTTGTCGTACCTGCAATATCTGTAACAATAGCCTTATCTTCTTCTAATAATTTATTTAAAATTGAGCTTTTTCCTACATTTGGTTTTCCAACTATAACTGTTTTTATACCGTTTTTTAAGGTCATACTATTTTCTGAAATTTTTACTAAATAATCTAAATCTTTTTTCATCTTAGCAATTTCTTGCTTTATTTTCTCTTCTGTTACCACTTCTATATCATAATACTCTGGATAATCAATATTTACTTCAATTTGTGATAAAAGATTTTTCAAAGTATCTCTAAAGTTAGTTATTAGCTGAGAAGTTCTGCCGCTTAAACCAGACATTGCTAATTTTCTTGCCTCTTCTGTTTTACTATCAATTAAATCCATAACAGATTCACTTTTAATCAAATCTATTTTCCCGTTTAAAAATGCTCTTTTTGTAAACTCTCCTGGTTCCGCCAATCTTGCACCATGAGTTAACATCGTTTCTAATATTTTGTTTGTAGCGATAATTCCTCCATGACAGTTAATTTCAACTACATCTTCGCTTGTATAAGTTTTTGGAGCTTTCATAACTGAAACTAATACTTCATCAATTAACTCTTCTTCATTATAGATATGTCCGTAATTAATTGTATGAGAAGATACTTCTTTTAAATTTTTACCTTTAAAGCATGAAGCAACAATATCAATAGCTTCTTCTCCACTTAATCTCACAATAGATATAGCTCCTACACCTAAGGCTGTAGATATAGCAACAATTGTATCATCCATAAAGTTTCCCCTCCAATTCCTACATATTATAGCACACTTTATAATTAAAAAAAAGAAGAATTAATCTTCTTTTGGTTTTATAACAACATATCTATTTGGTTCAGTACCTTCACTTTCAGTATAAACCTTTTTATTATTTGTTAAAGTATTATGAATTATTCTTCTTTCATATGAATTCATAGAATCTAATTTTGCTTCTATTTTTGTTTCTGAAACTTCTTTTGCAATTCTTTTTGCTAATGATTCTAAACTTTTTTCTCTTTTCTTTTTATAATCATTTACATCAATTATAAATTTAATATTACTTCCAATTTCTTTATTAATATGTAAAGAAACGTAATATGAAAGAGCTTTTAAATTTTTTCCGTTTTTTCCTATTAGTAATGCATCGTTATCAGAAAAAATTAAATATGTTGGCACTTCACTTTTGTTTTTTAACTCAACTTGAGCATTAAATCCTAAATCTTTAAGTAATTGTATTAAGTAATCTTTAATATATTTTATTACCTCATTTTTTTCAATTACTTCTATTTCTACTTTAGAAGATTTAAATAATCCACTTTTTGTAGTTTTTGTTTCCTTTATTATTAAGTCTGCTTCTAATTGTTGTAAATCTGTAATGGCATTTTGTTTAGCCTCTTCAAATGATTTACCAATATAATTATGCTTTTCCATTTACTTCCTTACTCCTTTTAACTAAAATATTTTGAATTATTGTAAATATATTTGTTGTAATCCAATAAATACCTAATGCAGATGGCATTGCTAAACCTGTTATAATAATCATAACTGTCATCATAATTGGCATCATTTTCATACTAGGATCTTGCATATTTGCGGCAGAATTTAATTTAAAAGATAAATAAGTTGTAATTCCTATTAAAACTATTAGAATTATATAAGCATAAAAGCTTGCACTAGTAATTCCAACACTTGGTGTTGTACCTAATTGCAATCCTAAGAACTTTCCTTCAAAAATAGCTGGAGTTCTTTGAATAGCTTCAAAAAATGCTATCAATAAAGGTAATTGAATAAGTGAAAATAAACATCCAGATAAAGGATTAATATTATATTTTTTATAAACCATTAGCATTTCTTGATTTTGTTTTATCATTGATTCTTGATCTTGTTTATTTTTATATTTGTTTTGGATTTTATTCAATTCTGGTTGTGCTTTTTTTATTAATTCTGACTGCATTGCGGTTTTTTTAGTAATAGGATACGCAATTAGTCTGATTATTAAGCTTATTATTATTAATGATACAGCATAATTACCAATCTTACTTCCTAATAACAATAATAAAAATGCAAGAGGTTTTATAAAAAAGCTTGTCCATAAACCTTCATATTTACCAGATGTAATCTTGTAATTATCACAACTTGGTAATTTATCTATGTCTACTTTATTCTCTTTATATGCTTTTATAGTAGCCTTGTTTTGTGGCTTACACAAAATGTTTTTTGTTAAATTTTGACCAGTTACTTCATTTTTTACTGGTTTTTTATTGCTATCTGTTAGAGTTTTTGCACATCCTGTTGTTAGTAATAGTAATAAAATAATTGTAAAAATTTTTATAATTTTAGTGTTTTTCTTCTTCATTTGATTCCTCTCTTATATTATTCATTAATTTATTGAAGTCTTCATCTAATTCTTGAAAAGTTTTGTCAAGAGCACTTCTTCTTAATATTATAATATAATCTTGGCTGTTTACATAGCTTTTTTTATATTTATCAATTATTGATCTAATTTTTCTTTTATAAGTGTTTCTAAAAACAGCATTTCCTAATTTCTTACCTACTGATATCCCAAATCTATCGTAAATTAGTTTGTTAGACTGAAAATAAATAATAAAGCTTTTATTTTTTTTAAACTTACTATTATTTATTATTTGATCAAAGTCTCGTTTATTTTTTACTATATATAACTTTCTCATCTTATATATCCCCTTTTGCTTTATTATTTAAAGAGTAAAAAACCACTGTTTTAGCAGCGGTATTTTATTTACAAAGAGTTTTGCGTCCTTTGCGACGACGACGATTTAATATATTTGTTTTTTTACGAGCAAAAAAACCTAATCTTTTTGCTTTTTTGCGATTGTTTGGTTGATATGTTCTTTTCATCTACTCCACCTCCAGACATAAATCTACCCTATTATAATAAGAACAATATGTTTTTGTCAATTAATTTTTAAATAATTATTTATTAATCCACATATTCCACAGCATTGTTAATAACTATAATTAACATTGTTAAATCTTAATCTGTGGAAAATGTGGAAAAGTATATTTTAGCCTTATTTTTCAATAATTTTAATTGTGGAATATTTTGTGGATAAGATGTGGATAGAATTTTGTCTAAATTTGTAGAAAAAGTTTTAAACATTTTTTCCCCACTTTTTGTTGATTTTTTTAGTTTTTTTAGTTATTTTGAAGTTAGATATTTAGTTTTAAAAACTTTTTGAAATTTTTCAAAAAAATAGTTTCTTTTTTAAAGGTTTTAAGTTAAACTAGTAATCGTAATTTTTAAATCAGGGGAGATGATAATCAATGAATTTTGATTCAATTTGGTCAAATTTCTTATTAGAAATTAAAGATGAATTATCATCTTTAGCTTATCAAACCTGGTTTTCTGAAACAAAACTTTATAGAATAGATAATTCTAAAGCTTATATAATAGTGCCGATGCCAATTCATAAGAAGCATTTAATTGATAATTATGAAAATTTAATCTCTGAAAAACTTAATAAAATTACTGGATCTAATTGTGAACTTATTTTTCTATTAAATGAGGAGATAGAAACAGAAATAGAGGAGACTAATCTTGTAAGAGAAGAAGTTGTAAAAGATGAACATATAAATTCTAATTTAAAAAAACAGTATTCATTTGATAACTTTGTAGTAGGTAATAGTAATAAATTTGCTCATGCAGCTGCTCTTTCTGTTGCTGAAAATCCTGGTAATATGTACAATCCATTATTCTTATATGGAGAGAGCGGATTAGGAAAAACACACTTAATGCATGCAATTGGAAATTATATTACAAATAATTCTAATAAAAGAGTTCTATATGTAACAAGTGAACAATTTATCCAGGACTTTATAAAAACAAATAGAAAAGATGATTTGGAAACAAATTTTAATTATGTAGACTTCTTTAAAAATAAATATAGAAACATTGATGTTTTGATTATAGATGATATACAATTTTTAGGAGGAGCTACAAAAACTCAACAAGAGTTTTTCCATACTTTTAATAATTTATATAATGATAGTAAGCAAATAATTATATCTTCTGATAGATCTCCAAATGATTTAAAAGTATTAGAGGATAGACTTAGAACAAGGTTTACTTGGGGATTAGAAGTTAATATTTTTCCTCCAGATTTTGAATTAAGATCTCAAATAATAAGAAAAAAAATAATTGCTGAAAACTTAGAAAAAGACATTCCAGATGATGTTATAGAATATATTGCATCTAATACTGGTACTAATGTAAGGCAATTAGAGGGGTCTATAACAAGACTTGTAGCTTATTCCTCAATGATGGGAAGTGCAGAAATTAATTTAGATCTTGCTGTTGAGGCTTTAAAAGACACAGTTAGTAAAGGAATAGGGGAAAAGAATGATGTTCATAGAATACAAAAAATTGTATCTGAATACTTTCAAATTTCTGTTGAAGATATTAGAAGTAAAAAGAGAAGTTCTAATATTTCTTTTCCTAGACAAATTGCAATGTACCTCTGTAGAATAATGACATCGGAATCATTTCCAAGAATTGGTATAGAGTTTGGTGGAAAAGACCATTCAACAGTTATGCATTCAGTTGAAAAAATTGAAAATGAAATAAAAGTTAATAAAGATTTAGCTAATATAATAGAAAAGCTAAAGAAAGATATAGGTCTTGTGTAAAAATATGAGTTAATAACAGTTTTTCCACAGGATATGTTGATAACTTTTTGTTGATATACTTAGGAAAAAGAAAGTTATCCACTTTTTCCACAGTAATAATAATAAAATCTTAAAGAAAGAAGGAATATAATTATGAAATTAACAATTAAAAAGGACTTATTATTAGATGCTTTAAATAAAGTATCTAAAGCAATCTCAACCAAAAATTTAATACCAGTACTTGCTGGTGTAAAATTTGAATTGAAAAAGAAAAGATTAACATTAACAGCTAGTGATAATGATATTACTATTCAAACAGTTATTGAATCTAATAGTGATGAAGATTTTACTGTTGAAAATGAAGGTAGTATAATTATTCAAGGAAAATACATTTTAGATATAGTAAGAAAATTACCTGATAAATATATTAATATAGAAGTAATAGATGAATTAAAAATATTAATATATACTGAAAATAGTGAATTTAATTTAAATGGTATAAGTGAAAGTGAATATCCTAATATAGGATTAGAAGAAAGTAAGAAGAAAGTTATTATTAAAGCAGGAGCTTTTAAAAATATTATTAATCAAACAGCTTTTGCTACATCTAATGAAGAAAGTAAGCCTGTACTTACTGGTATTAATTTTAATATTGTAGGGGATATTTTAGAATGTAATTCAACGGATTCTTATAGATTAGCAAGAAAGATTGTTAAATTAGATAGGCCAAGTGAAGAAAATTATAATATTGTAATTCCTAGTCATAATGTAATTGAATTTTCTAGAATACTAAGTGATGAAGAAGAAGATATTGAATTACATATCTTTAGTAATAAAATTTTATTTAAGAATGGTAATTTAAAATTTGAATCAAGATTAATAAATGGAACTTATCCTAATACTTCAAACTTATTACCAGATGATTCGTTCTTAGTAATAACAACATCGTTAAATGCTTTTTATGATGTAATTGATCGTGTTAGTATTTTAACAAGCGATAAAGAAAAGAATATAGTAACATTAGAAACAAATGGAAACACATTAATATTAAAGAGTAGTTCTGCAGAAATTGGTAGAGTAGAAGAAAAAATGAATATTACTAAAAATAATTCAGAAGAAATAAAGATATCTTTTAGTGCAAAATATATGATGGAAGCCTTAAAAAGTTTTTCAACAGATACTGTGGATATTCATTTTGTTGGAGAAGTAAAACCAATTTTAATTAAATCTCAAGAAGATGAATCTTTAACTCAATTAGTTTTACCAATTAGAACATATTAAAAACTTGATTTTTCAAGTTTTTTTATTTTTTTACATTATTCGTCATATTTCGATAAAATTCGACAAAAAAGTAGTGTATCCTTTTGGACGAAAGCAATAATTGGCTTTCGAAGGGGGATAAAAATATGAAATATGAAATTTCGAAAGGAACTTTAGCTATTGTTCCTAATGAAAAAACTACTAGTTTAGTTTATGAAGATAAGGAAAGATATTTGGTAAATCAAACTCCATTTGAAATAATGGAAGATAGCTGTTTATATTTTGGTAGCACTTATAATGGAAGAAAAGAAGGAGCTAGAAGTATATTAGGAGCTGAATATAAAGTTCCTATAATTGTTGATGAAGCTGATAATTTAATAGTTTTTCCAACAACTTCTCCGCTTTCTTCTGACTGTATTTGGATTTCTTTAAATCATCTAAAAAATTATGAAAAACTTGATAGTTATAATACTAAAATTGTTTTTGATAATGATAAAGAAATAATTGTTCCTAGCTCTTATCGAAGTATAGAAAATCAAGTTTCTCGAGCTTCTAGACTTGATTTTATAATGAGAAATAGAAAAAAAAGAAAATAGTTACTAATTTATTGATTAAAAATAGCCATATGGCTATTTTTTAGTGCTTTAAAAGCTGATTTATGATATAATAGGTCTTGTATGTATAGGAATACTGGTTTAGGGGATAGGTGATTATATGTTTCTTTTTAGCGAGTTTAAATGAAAATTAAAAAATTGAATCTTACTAATTTTAGAAATTACTCTAAAACAAATATTTTATTCAATGAAAAAATGAATATTATAGTTGGAGATAATGCCCAAGGAAAGACTAATATACTTGAATCTATCATTATATTAGCATTAACTAAGTCTCATAGAGTAGTTAATAGTCCTAATCTAATAACAATTGGCAAAAATAGTTGCAAAATACAAGGTGTTATAAAAAAAGATAGATTAATTTCTAAATTAGAAATTTCCTTATCTGAGATAGAAAAAAAGTTAAAAATAGATAATAATCCAATTAGAAAAGTTTCAGATTATATATCAATTCTTAATGTTATAGTATTTACACCAGACGATTTGGAAATAATAAAAGGTTCTCCTAGTATACGGAGAAATTTATTAAATATACAATTATCACAGATTTCTAAAACATATTTAAATACATATAATGAATATAATAAAATTCTTAAAAATAGAAATGAATACCTAAAAATACTTTATAACAATAATATAGCTGATAAAAAGTATCTAGATGTAATTACAGATAAGCTTATTGAAAAAGCAGTTATCATTTATCAATCAAGGAAAGACTATGTTGATCTCATTAATAATTACATTGATAAAAATTATAATTATATTTCTGGTGAATCGGGGCTAGTAGTTAAATATATTGATAATATAGGATTAAGTGATTATAGTTCTTCTAATATAATTAAAGTTTATAAAGAAAAACTAACAAAAAATTATTCTCGTGAGCTTCAAAATGGAATGACTTTATATGGTCCACATCGAGATGATATAATTTTTGAATTAAATAATAAGGATTTAAAAATTTATGGTTCTCAAGGTCAACAAAAAGTGGCAATTTTATCTTTTAAATTATCAGAAATACCTATATTTAAAAATTATTCAGGTTTTTATCCAGTTTTATTATTTGATGATATATTTAGTGAACTTGATATAAAGAAACGTAATAAGTTATTAAAGTTGATAAATGTTAATGATATTCAAAGCATTATTACAACAACGGATATTAAAAACATAAATAAGAAAAATCTAGATAATGCATATATTTTTGAAGTAAAAAATGCAAATATTGAAAGAAAGTAGGAAGAGTATATGAGTGAAGAAAAAGTTGAAAAAGAATATGATTCTTCTGCCATTCAAGTATTGGAAGGGTTAGAAGCAGTAAGAAAAAGACCAGGTATGTATATTGGTAGTACTAGTTCAAGAGGTTTACATCATTTAGTTTGGGAAATAGTAGATAATGCGATAGATGAAGCTTTAGCAGGTTATTGTTCTCATATTGAAGTTGTTGTCGGTAAGGATAACAGTATAACAGTAAAAGATGATGGACGTGGTATTCCAGTTGATATTCATCCAAAAACAGGTAAAAGTACTGTAGAAACAGTATATACAGTACTTCATGCCGGTGGTAAATTTGGTGGAGGAGGATATAAAGTATCTGGAGGACTACATGGAGTTGGTGCTAGTGTTGTAAATGCTCTTAGTGATTGGTTAGAAGTTAAAGTTTATAAAAATGGTAATGTTTATTATCAAAGATATAGTAGAGGTGGACATCCAGATGATGCTTTAAAGATAATCGATAAATGTGATGAAAACAGAACAGGTACAACTGTTAAATTTTTGCCAGATGATGAAATATTTACAGAAACAACAGTATACGATTATGAAATATTGAAAAATAGATTAAAAGAATTAGCGTTTTTAAATAAAGGTTTAAGAATTAGTCTATATGATGAAAGAGAAGAAGATAAAAAAGATTCATTTCATTATGAAGGTGGATTAATTGAATATGTACAAATGTTAAATGTAAATAAAAAACCAATTCATCCAACAATCATTGATGTAGATGGAGAAGATAAAGATATTAGAGTAGAAGTAGC
Source organism: uncultured Bacilli bacterium (assembly GCA_949451605.1). Taxonomy (GTDB): domain Bacteria; phylum Bacillota_I; class Bacilli_A; order RF39; family UBA660; genus RUG14891. The sequence goes on along the minus strand of CASTSB010000002.1, from coordinate 44,761 downwards.
TTTACAGTATAATGAAACTTATAATTCTAGTATTTACTCTTTCGTAAATAATATTACTACTCCTGAAGGAGGAACTCATGAAGATGGTGTTAGAAGAGCATTAACTAGAATTCTTAATAAATATGCTACTAGTCAAGGAATGCTAAAAGAAAAAGACGATCCACTTACTGGAGATGATGTAAGAGAAGGATTGACTATGATAATTTCAGTTAAGCATCCTAATCCTCAATTTGAAGGGCAAACTAAGACTAAATTAGGTAATAGTGAAGTAAGAGCAATAGCTGATAAAGTTTTTTCAGAAGTATTTGAAAGATTTTTAATGGAGAATCCTGATCAAGCAAAAATTATAGTTGATAAAGCTATGACAGCGAGTAGAGCAAGAGTTGCAGCTAAGAAAGCAAGAGAACTAACAAGAAGAAAAGGAGATCTAGATGTAACTAACTTTTATGGAAAACTTTCAGATTGTAAGAGTAAAGATGCATCTGAGTGTGAAATATTCTTAGTCGAAGGAGATTCAGCTGGTGGTTCTGCTATTAAAGGAAGAGATAGTATGACTCAAGCGATTCTTCCATTAAGAGGAAAAATATTAAATGTTGAAAAGGCTAGATTAGATAGAGCTTTATCAAATGAGGAAATAAGAACTATAATTACAGCTTTTGGAACAGGAATCGGTGATGATTTTGACTTATCAAAGTTAAGATATCATAAAATTGTAATAATGACTGATGCTGATGTTGATGGAAGTCATATTAGAGTTTTACTTTTAACTTTATTCTATCGTTTCTTTAGACCTATTGTTGAAGCTGGGCATGTATATGCAGCTCAACCTCCATTATTTGTAATAAAACATGGTAAAACTATTAAATATGTTTTAAATGAACAAGAAAGAGATGCTTATTTAGCAACATTATCTCCTAATACTAAATATGACATAATGCGTATGAAAGGTTTGGGTGAAATGGATGCTGAAGAATTGAATGAAACAACAATGGATATTAATAAACGTGTCTTAAGACAAATAACAGTAGAAGATACACTAGCTGCTGATGAAGTATTTGCTAAATTAATGGGTGAAGAGGTTGAACCTAGAAGAGAATTTATAGAGACTAATGCAACTTATGTTGAGAATCTAGATGTTTAGGAGGTATAAATTATGGATAGATTAGAAAAAAATAATATTGTAAAAGAAGTTCAAGATTCATTTTTAGAGTATTCTATGAGTGTTATTGTAGCTAGAGCTTTGCCTGATTTAAGGGATGGTTTAAAGCCTGTTCATAGAAGAATACTTTATTCTATGTATGCTTCTGGATATACTCCAGATAAACCTCATAAAAAGAGTGCTAGAATAGTTGGAGATGTTATGGGTAAATTCCATCCACATGGAGATTCTTCAATATATGAAGCTATGGTTAGAATGGCTCAAGACTTTTCATATAGATATATGTTAGTTGATGGTCATGGAAATTTTGGTAATATTGAGGGATATGGAGCTGCAGCGATGCGTTATACAGAATCACGATTATCAAAAATATCATTAGAATTATTAAGAAATATTAATAAAGATACTGTTAACTTCTTACCAAACTTTGATGAGAGTGAGAAAGAACCTGAAATTTTGCCTTCTAGATTTCCAAATATACTAGTTAATGGAACTACAGGTATTGCTGTTGGTATGGCAACTAATATTCCACCTCATAATTTAAGTGAGGTAATTGATGGGTGTGTAGCTTATATTGATAACCATGATATAACATTAGATGAGATGATGCAATATATTAAAGGTCCTGATTTTCCTACAGGAGCTACAATACTAGGAAATAGTGGTATTAGACAAGCATATGATACTGGTAGAGGTAGTATAACTATAAGAAGTAAGGCAACAATTGATACAATAAATGGAAAACAATGCATTATTATAGATGAAGTTCCATATGGAGTTAATACATTAGATTTAAAAAATAAAGTTGCTGAACTTGTTCATAGTAAAACTATTGAAGGAATTTCAGATTATCATTCTGATTTGAAAAATGGTATAAAAATTACAATAACTCTAAAAAAAGATGCTAATGCACAAGTTATATTGAATCAATTATATAAACATACTGATTTTCAAAAAAGTTATGGAATAATTTTCTTGATGTTGGATCAAGGAGTTCCAAAAACTTTAGGATTAATAGATATTATTTCTAAATATATTGAATTTCAAAAGGAAATAATCATTAGAAGAACTAAGTTTGATTTAAGTAAAGCAGAAGAAAGAGTACATATTTTAGAAGGTTTGAAAATTGCACTAGATAATATTGATGCTGTTATTGCATTAATTAGGGCTGCTAAGTCTGATGATATTGCAAGAGAAGGTTTGATGAGAAACTTTAAATTATCAGAAGTTCAAGCTAATGCTATTTTGGAAATGAAATTACGTCGTTTAACAGGTTTAGAGCGAGAAAAAATTGAGAATGAGTTAAATGACTTATTGAAACAAATTGTCGATTTAAAAGCTATTTTAGCTAGTAATGCTAAGGTGTTAGAAGTAATTAAAAATGAATTATTAGAAATTAAAGAAAAATATGGCGATGAGAGAAGAACAAATATTGATATGACTGCTATTGATTATATTGAAGATGAATCTCTTATTCCAAATGAAGATGTAATAGTTACATTGACAAGAAATGGTTATATAAAAAGATTAAAAACAGATACTTATAAGACTCAAAATAGAGGTGGAGTGGGTATAAAAGGTATGGCAACTAACGAGGAAGATGTAGTTGAGCATATGATATCTTTGAAAACTCACGATTATGTATTATTCTTCTCAAATCTTGGAAAGGTATATAGAATTAAAGGATATGAGATTCCTGAATTTTCTAGACAATCTAAAGGTTTACCGATCATTAATTTATTACCACTTGAAAAAGAAGAGAACATTAGTTCGATTGTAAATATTAATAATGATGAGGAAATTAAGCATTTAGTTTTTGTTACTAGAGATGGATTAGTAAAAAGAACAAGAGTTGAAGAATTTAATAATATACGTAAGAGTGGAAAAATAGCAATTGTATTAAAAGATAATGATCAATTAATAAGTGTTAAAAAGACTTGTGGAAACAGTGAAATATCTATAGGTGCTAAAAATGGTAAATTAGTTAGGTTTGATGAAAAAGAAGTAAGACTTATGGGTAGATGTACTTCTGGAGTTAAGGGAATAGATTTAGATGGAAGTATAGTAGTAGGTGCCGAAGTTATGAATCCAGACGATTTAGTCTTAGTTGTTACTGAAAAAGGTTATGGAAAGATTTCCACAATAGGTGAATATAGATTAACACATAGAGGTAGCAAAGGTGTTAAAGCATATAACATTTCTGATAAAAACGGATTAATGACTTCGTTAAAACGTATTGAAGACATCGAAAATTACGATCTTATGCTTATAACTAATACTGGTATGGTTATAAAAATGCCATTAACGCAAGTTGCGATACTAAAAAGAGCAACGCAAGGATTAAGGTTAATTAATTTGAAAGATGATCAAATTGTTTCATCAGTTGCAATAGTATCTAAGCTTATCGAAGATGAAGAAACACAATCTGAATAAGCATCAAAAATTAATACGCAAAAACCAACTAAAAAAAGTTGGTTTTTTTGTGCTATTTAATGCGTATATTTTTTCCACAAGCTAGTGTTTTTTGTTTAATAATTATTGGAAAACATTTTTTCCACAACGCATAATGCGTTATAAAAAAATCAAAATAATATGATTTTAAAATTATTTCCCGGGAAATAATTTTAAATAAAGTATCCACAGTTTATAAATTAAAATAACAATATATTTAACATAGCAAATTCCATAGTTTCACGTGAAACTATTAAAAAGCAACATTTGATTTAAAAAAATGGTAAATAATCTATTAATTATTCAGAATTATTTCCTGGGAAATAATTTGTGATATTGAAATTAATGTTTCACGTGGAACATTAAATAATTATTTAAAATATTTAAAAAACAGTTTACAAAGCTTTATCTTTATAATAAAATTAACATGTGCAATGGAAATGTTTGAACCAGGTCAGGATTGGAAGATAGCAGCCTTAAGGACCAATTTCCATGTGCACTTTTTATTTTGAGGTAATTATGAAATACGATGAAAAAATCTTTAAAATTGCATTTGATGAAGCAAAAAAATCTTTATCCATAGGTGAAGTACCTGTAGGAGTTGTTATTGTTAAAAACGGAAAAATAATTTCCACAGCACATAATCTGAAAGAAAAGAAAAAATGTGCATTATATCATGCGGAATTAATTGCTATAAAAAAAGCAACAAAAAAAATCCACAATTGGAGACTAAGTGAATGTGATATGTATGTTACTTTAGAACCATGTGAGATGTGTGCTTCTGCTATAAAACAATCAAGAATTTCTAATATTTATTCAGCTTTATCAAATGACGATGAAACTATCCACAATAACGTTATAAATATTTTAAAAGCCGATAAATCAAATCCACAAGTTAATATAGAAAATGACTTGTTTTCCTCAGAAGAATTGAAATTATTAAAAATATTTTTTAATTCACAGAGAAACAATTAAAAATCCACAATTTATGTTATAATATTTGATGATTTGGAGGTAATTACATGTATAAAGCGCTATATAGAAAATATCGTCCATTAAATTTCGATAATGTTTATGGGCAGGATGTTATAGTAAAAACTTTACGAAATTCAATAATAAATAATTCTTATAGTCATGCATATATATTTTTTGGCCCAAGAGGTACTGGAAAAACTAGCATTTCTAAGATTTTTGCTAGATCCGTTAATTGTTTAAATCCAATTAATGGTAATTCGTGTGGTGAATGTAAGAATTGTAAAAATTCTTACGAAAAAGAATGTGTTGATATTATTGAAATAGATGCAGCATCAAATAATGGTGTAGATGAAATAAGAGAATTAAAAAATAAAATTTCTTTGGTACCTACTGAATTAAAATATAAAGTATATATTATAGATGAAGTTCATATGCTATCAATTGGAGCATTTAATGCCTTATTAAAAACAATTGAAGAGCCACCAGAACATGTGATTTTTATACTTGCAACAACTGATCCTCAGAAAATTCCAGAAACAATTATTTCTAGATGTCAAACCTTTTCTTTCAAACGCATTTCTGGTGATAAAATTGTCACTAATTTAAAAAATATTTGTGAAGAAGAAAAAATTGATATTGAAAATAATGTCTTAGAAGAAATAGCTTTTGCATCTGATGGTGGAATGCGTGATGCTTTAAGTATTTTGGATCAACTACATTCTTATTGTGATACCAAAATAACATTGAAAGAATATGCAGATGTAAATGGTTCATTAACAAATGAAGAGTTAAATGCTTTTATTAATAATATCATGCACGCACAATACGCTGAAGTTTTGAATAGCATAAAGAAATATAATGATTCTGGGAAGAATATTATAATAATTATGGAAAAAATGATACGCTATTTGCGTAATCAAATAGTTGAATTTTACTTAGATTCAAAAAATATTAATTTTGAGATTAGTGAAGTACAAAATTTAATTCTTTTAGTAAATGAAAAAATGATCGATATTAAAAAAAGTAGCAATCCTAATATATATGTAGAAATGCTTTTGTTAGAATTTATGAACAATTTCAAAATGAATTCTAAGCAAATTAATTCTAAGTCACAGGGTAATGATACGCCTAATTCGTTGAAAATTCATTCTTTGGATAAAACAGTTGAAAATTCGGTAAATCTAATTGAAAAATCTGAAAAAGAAACTGAGAATTTCCACAAGATGGAAAAAGAAACTGCAAAAGATTTAGAAATGCAAAAAGAAATAGAAATTATAAAAACAGAAACAGAATTAGAAAAACTTGATAAAGATGCCAAAAAAAATATGAGACATATCAAAAATTTGGATGAGATTATTGAGATAAGAGTTAATAATACTTTAGCAAAAGCTAATAAGCAGATATTAATGAATGAAATTTCTGCGTTAGATATTTTTAATGATTATACTTTTGATCAAGAAATAGGATATGTGGCTTGTGCCATTTTAGATGGAAAATTGCGTGCTGCAAGTGAAGAAAACCTTATTATGAGTTATGAATTTGATTCTATAGTTGATCAAAACTTGGATAATTTGGAGGATATAAATAATATATATAATAAAATAACTAATTCTAATAAAAAGTTAGCAATTATTTCGGATGCTAAATGGGATGAAGTAAAGAAAAAGTATATAGAAGACTTAAAAAATAAAGTTGAATTAAAAATTATTCCAGAACCAGAAGAAGTCTTTATTGAAGAAGAAAATAATGATATAATTAATACGAACGCAATTGAACTATTTGGCGATATTGTAGAAGTAAAATAGGAGGAAAATATGAATATACAAGCAATGATGAAACAGGCTCAAGCTATGCAAAAAGACATGATGAAGATAAAATCTGAGATTGATAATACTGAATTTGTTGTTGAAAATGCGATGATTAAATTGACAATGACTGGGGATAAAAAAGCTAAAATGGCTGAATTAAAAATTCAGGATTCATTAGATACTGAAGATATAGATATGTTACAAGAGATGATTGTTAGTGCTATCAATGATGCAAATAAGAAAATAGATGAAGCTACAGAAAAGAAAATGGGAAAATTTGGTAATATTCCTGGGTTGTTTTAGGCGATAAAATGTATCCTAATAGTTTAAAAAATTTAATAGATAGTTTTAGATTTTTACCAGGAATTGGTCAAAAAACTGCTGAACGTTTGGCTTTTTCTATATTAGATTTGGAAGAAGAGCAAATAGAATATTTTAAAGAAAGTTTATCAGTAGTTAAAGATAATATTCACAGTTGTCCTATTTGTAATACTTTAACAGATGATGAACTTTGTTCGGTTTGTTCTGATTTAAATAGAGATAATAATACTTTATGTGTAATTGAAGATAGCAAAAATGTTTTTCTATTTGAAAAGTTAGGTATATTTAAAGGAAAATACCATGTATTGAATGGTTTGATTTCTCCATTGGACGGAATTAATCCCGAAGATATTGGAATTGATAAGTTGCTAGATAGACTTGAAAAAGAAAAATTTAACGAAATAATTTTTGCTTTCAAGCCCAGTATAGAGGGTGAAACTACTTCTCTTTATATAAAGAAAATTGTTGATGGAATGAATATTAAGGTTAGTAGACTTGCTAGTGGTATACCTATAGGTGCTGATATGGAATTTTTAGATGGATTAACATTAGAAAGAGCTTTAAATGATAGAAAAACTATTGAATAAATAATTTAATTTATCATATCATCTAATAGGTGATGAATATTTTGAAGATAATTAAGAAGTTAATTTTATGTTGTTTAATGCTTTATACTTATAATTTGTTGGCAGTAAATATAAATATGATGATTCCGTTTAACTTTTTAAATATTATAATAATTTACTTATTAGGTGTTCCTGGTTTTTTTGCTTTAATTTTTTTTAAAGTTATGTTTTTGTGAGGTGTTATTATGAATGGTCAAAATCAAACAAATGTTTTAGAGATTTTAACTAATATGATAAATAATAATAAAGTTTCTCACGCACTTTTGTTTGAAGTTGATGATTCTGATACTTCTATGGAATTTATTAAAGAAATAATTAAATTAATATTATGTCAAAATGTTGATAAATCAATTGATAAAATGAATTGTTCTAAATGTAATATTTGCAAATTAATTGATTCTGATACTTATCCAGACATTAAAATTATTTCTTCTGATGGTAATTGGATAAAAAAACAACAGTTGATTGATTTACAGACTGAGTTTAATAATAAGTCTCTTTTTAATAACAAGAGAATTTATATAATTAAAGAAGCTGAAAGGTTAAATACATCATCATCCAATTCTTTATTAAAATTTTTAGAAGAACCTTGTGATGATGTTATAGCTATTTTGTTAACTAAAAATAGATATTTATTATTAGATACTATTATTTCTAGATGTCAGATTTTTTCTTTAAAAAAGGAAGAATTTGTTTTAAACGCTGAAACTTTAGAAAAAGTTGAAAACTTTATTGAATACATTTCTATGAAACGTAATTTATTTATTTACTATAAAGATATTTATGAAAATATTTTGACTGATAAGGATACCTGTAAAAAAGTATTATCTGAATTAGAAAAATATTTTATTTCTTACCTAGAAAAAGATAAAACTGTAAATAATAGCAATACTTATGATTTACTTAATAAATTAACTATAAATGAAATGGTTTTATATGTTAAAATAATAGAAAGTGAACTACAGAAATTGGAATATAATTTGAATTATAAAATTTGGATGGATTCTTTTTTCTCTAGAATAATGGGAGAAGTATATGATTGAAATAGTAGTTGCAAAAACAGATTTAAGTAAGAACTTATATTATTTATCTGCTAACAATTTATCCTTAAAAAAGGGAAATAATGTACTAATTGAGTCTGAATATGGTATGTTTCCTGCACAAATAATTAAAGAGAATTATTTAGAAGATGAAAAAAATCTAATATTACCTTTAAAAAAAGTAATTAGAATATTAGAATCTGAAGATTATAGATTTATTAATTCTTTAGTTAATGAAGCAGAAAAGGCATTGGAGTTTGCTAAAAAAACAAGTAAATCTCTTGAATTGGATATGAATTTTGTTGATGCTGAATTTAATTATGATAAAAGTGTATTAATAATTAGCTATTTATCAGAAGTTAGAATTGATTTTAGAGAATTAGCTAAGAGACTAGCTCAGAAGTTTAAAACTAGAATTGAGTTAAGACAAATTGGGGTACGAGATAAAGCTAAGCGTATAGGTGGGCTTGGACCTTGTGGCTTATTTTTGTGTTGTAATTCCTTTTTATCTGATTTTAATAGTGTTTCAATAAATATGGCAAAGAATCAAGCTTTAGCTTTAACTCCTACAAAAATTAATGGTGTATGTGGTAGATTGCTTTGTTGTTTAGGTTATGAAAATGAAGTTTATACTGAATTAAAAAGTTCATTACCTAAAGTAGGTATGATTACTGATACTCCTGGAGGTATGGGAAAAGTGGTATCAACGAATATTTTAAAGGGTACTTATTGTGTGGATTTAAAAGATAAAGGTGTAATAGAGTATAGTAAGGATGATAAATAGTGAAAGTATTAAATGATATTTTAGGCTATGAAAATCTTAAAATTTATCAGGATTTAGATTTTTTTTGTTTTTCTCTAGATAGTGTTTTATTAGCTAATTTTGCTACTATTAGGTTAAGAGATAAAAATATATGTGATTTTGGTACTGGTAATGCTGTGATTCCTCTTATTTTATCGAAGAGAACTTCTTCTAATATAATAGGAGTAGAGATACAAGAAAAATTATATATGCTAGCTAATGAATCAATTTTATATAATAATTTGGATAAGCAGATCAAAATTATTAATTCTGATATAGCTGATAAAGAAAAATTCGATTTTAATGAATACTTTGATTTAATTCTTTGTAATCCTCCATATTTTCCAATAAGTGAAGGCAGTAATGTGAATTTATCTATTGAAAAAAGAATAGCAAGACATGAGTTTTGTATGGATTTAAGAAAAATGTTAAAAGTTGCAAAAAAATCCTTGAAAAATAATGGTAATTTAGCTATAGTACATAGACCAGAGCGATTAATGGAAATTTTAACATTGATGATAGAATATGGTATAGAGCCTAAGAGGATAAGATTTGTGTACGAAAAATATGGTAAAGATTCAAACATAATTTTAGTTGAAGGCCAAAAAGCTGGAAAAAAGGGTTTAAAAGTTGAAAGTCCTTTAATTCTTTATAATTCTGATGGTAGTATGACAGAAGAATATTCTAGCATTACGAAAGAAGTGAGAAAATGAGTCAAAAAAGTTATAACGATACTGCAAGTTTGTATTTGATACCTACTCCAATTGGAAATTTGGAAGATATTACAATTCGTTCTTTAAATATTTTAAAGTCTGTTGATTTTATTTTATGTGAAGATACAAGAGAGACTAGTAAACTTTTAAATAAATATGAAATAAAAAAGAAATTAGTTGCATGTCATGAATTTAATCAAGAAAAGGTTAAATTTTATGTTATAGAGGAATTAAAAAAAGGAAAGAATATTGGGTTAGTAACTGATCAAGGAACTCCAATTATAAGTGATCCTGGATTCGTAGTTGTAAAAGAGGTTATAAACAACGATTTTAATGTAATAAGTTTACCTGGAGCTACTGCTTTTGTTCCAGCATTAATTAATTCTGGAATTGAACCAGCGCCTTTCTTATTTTATGGTTTTTTAAATGCTAAATCTTCTAAGAGAAAGAAGGAGTTGGAACAGTTAAAGTCTTTAAAATATACAATGATTTTTTATGAAGCTCCTCATAGATTAAAAGAAACATTAGTTCATATGCTTGAAATCTTAGGTAATAGAGAAATATGTTTGGAAAGAGAAATATCTAAATTACATGAAGAAGTGTATAGAGATAAAATAAGTGAAATTATTCCAATTGCAGATAGTTTAAAAGGAGAATTTGTTTTAATAGTAGAAGGAAGTCATGAAGAAATTAGTTATGAGGATTTATCAATAAAAGAACATGTGAATTTATATTTAAAAGATGGAATGTCTACGAATGATGCAATTAAAATTGTTGCGAAAGAAAGAAACGTTTCTAAATCAATAATTTATAAAGAATATCATAATGGGAAGTGAAATAGATGAAGTTAATAATAGGTTTAGGTAATCCAGGTAGTGAGTATAATAATACTAGACATAATATTGGTTTTGAGTTTATTGATTATTACTTAAGTAAAATTGATAATAATATTTCATGGTTTACTAAATTTAATGGTTTATTTTATCAAACAATAATATATGGCGAAAAGGTTATTTTTTTAAAGCCGCAATCATATATGAATTTATCAGGAGATGTAGTTCAAAAATTTATGAATTTTTATAAGATATCATCGGAAGATATTTTAGTTATTTCTGATGATTTAGATTTGACATTAGGTAATTATAAATTAAAGAGTAAAGGATCTTCTGGAGGCCATAATGGTCATAAGGATATAGCCAATAAGATTGGGACTCAAGATTATAAAAGATTAAAAATAGGTATTTCTAATGATAAGAAATATGATACAAAAGATTATGTGTTAGGAAAGTTTTCTGATGAAGATCGTAAAATGCTTGATAGTGAATTTAATGAATTAGTTGAAGTAATGAATTCTTATTTTAAATTAGAGTTTAGTGATTTAATGAGTAAATATAATAAAAAAAATAGGTGATTTAATGAACTTTTATGATCTAATTGATATTAAAATAGAAAAAGACATGGGTATCATAGGTGTTACCGATGAATTTTTTTGTGTATATTTAAATTCTTTATTTGCTAAAAGTAATAAATCTATTTTAGTTGTTGTTAATTCTTTATTTGAATTAAATCAATTATATTTATCATTAAGCAATTATACAAAAGATGTCCTATTATTTCCTATGGATGATTTTTTAACTAGTGAAGCTCTAGCTATAAGTCCAGATTTAAAAATATCAAGACTAGAGACTCTTAATTCCATTATTAATTCAAACAAGAAAATAGTTTTGACTAATCTAATGGGTTATTTAAGATTCTTACCTTCTAAAAATACTTACCTTAAACATTGTTTTAATCTTTCTATAGGCCAAACTATAAATCCTATTATTTTAGCAGAAAGTTTAATAACATCAGGTTATTCTAGAACTACTTTGGTTAATAAAACAGGTGAATTGGCAGTAAGGGGATTTGTATTAGATATTTTTCCAATAGGTAGTGAGTATCCTGTTAGAATTGAATTTTTTGGAGATGAAATAGAATCTATTAGATATTTTGATTATGATACACAAAAATCTACGGAAAATATTAATTCTATAAATATTTATCCTTTTTCTGAGTTTTTGACTCTAAATAAAATAGAAGAAGGTCATTTTGATAAACAAAAATATTTACCTTTTTATGAAAAAACGGTTTCTATACAAGATTACTTAGAAGATTGCGTTACTTTTTATAAAGATTTTGGTCAGCTAGAAATAAGTTATAATAATATTCAAAATGAAGCTTTAACCTATAAAGAAACAAAAGATATTGAGTTTTCTGGACAGTATATGTTTGAATTTTTAAAACAAAAAAATGACTTTTCTGTTCATTATTTAACTATCGATAATTTATCGACATCTTACATTTCTACTTTAAAAGATTTTAAGGTTCATACTATTAATAAATTTAATGAGTGTAGCGAAGCTATTAATAATTATATCCGCGAAAAACTTTCTAATGATAAAACTATTCTTATATGTTTAAAAAAATATCAATTACAAAAAATATTAAAAAATTTAAATATGAAAGTTTGTGAATCATCTTTTGAAAATATTAAAAAGAATACAGTTAATTTAATTGAATCAGAAATTAATTGCGGTTTTGCATATAATGAATTTATAGTTTTAACAGGAAATGAATTGTTTAATAATAATGATATAAAGAAGAAATTTAATACTAATTTTAAATATGGTGTTAGTATTAAGGATGTATCTAAATTGTCTATAGGAGATTATGTTGTACATAATGTTCATGGAATTGGAATTTATAACGGAATAAAGAATCTTACTATGAATAATATTTCAAAAGATTATATTGAAGTTTTATATCAAGGAACAGATAAAATATATATACCCGTAGAAAAAATAGATTTACTCTATAAATATTCAGGAAAAGAAGGTGCTCAACCTAAAATTAATAAGCTTGATAGTGTAGAGTGGCAAAAGACTAAGGCCAGAGTTAAAAGTAAAATTAATGATATGGCAGATCAGTTATTAAAACTTTATTCTGAACGTGAAGCACATAAAGGTTTCGCTTTTTCAAAAGATTGTGAATTATCCAAAGAATTTGAAGCTGCTTTTCCTTATGAATTAACAAAAGATCAAAAGAAAGCAATTGCTCAAATTAAAAGTGATATGGAGTCACCGGTTCCAATGGATAGACTTTTGTGTGGAGATGTTGGTTTTGGTAAGACTGAAGTCGCATTTGTTGCTGCATTTAAGGCTATATTAGATTCTAAACAAGTATTATTTTTATGTCCTACTACTATTCTTTCTAGTCAACACTACGAAAATGCTTTAAAAAGATTTAGTGATTTTCCAGTTTCAATAGCTTTGTTAAACAGGTTTACAAGTACTAATGAATGTAAGAAGATTATTACTGGTTTACAACAAGGTACTATTGATATGGTAATAGGTACACATCGTTTATTAAGTGATGATGTAGTTTTAAAAGATTTGGGATTATTAATTGTAGATGAAGAACAAAGATTTGGTGTTGTTCATAAAGAAAAGCTTAAGCAAATAAAAGTTAATGTAGATGTATTAACTCTTACTGCTACACCAATTCCTAGAACTTTACAGATGTCTCTAACAGGAATAAGAAGTTTATCATTAATAGAAACTCCTCCAGTTAATAGATTTCCAGTACAAACATATGTTATTGAAGAGAATAAGCAGATTATTAAGGATGCTATATATAAGGAATTAGCACGTCATGGTCAAGTTTTTTTGCTTTATAACAGAGTGCAATCAATAGATGAAGAATGTTATAAAATACAAAATCTTGTACCTGAGGCGAGAATTGCGGTAGTTCATGGTCAAATGAATAAGTTGCAATTAGAAGAAAAATTATTTGCATTTATTAATAATGAATATGATGTTTTAATTTGTACTACTATAATTGAAACAGGTATTGATATTCCAAATGTAAATACTTTAATTATAATAGATGCAGATAGATTTGGTTTGAGTCAGCTATATCAAATAAGAGGTCGAGTAGGACGTAGTGATAAGTTTGCTTTTGCTTATTTAATGTATCAGCCGTTTAAACAATTAACTGAAACTGCAGTAAAAAGACTTAATGTTATTAAAGAATTTACTGAATTGGGAAGTGGTTTTTCAATTGCAACTAGAGATTTATCGATAAGAGGTGCAGGAGATATATTAGGTAGTGAACAAGCCGGGTTCATTGATTCAGTAGGTATTGATCTTTATTTAAAGATGTTAAATGAAGAAGTAAATAAAAGAAAAAATATTTCTGTTTCTAATGAAGAAGATACTACACAGCCTTTAATAAATGTTTCTACTCATATTGAAGATTCTTATGTTAAAGAAGATGAGATAAAAATAGAGATTCATAAAAAAATTAATACAATAGATTCTTTAGAAACATTTAATGAAGTAAAGGCAGAATTGGAAGATAGATTTGGTAAAGTTAGTGAAGAGTTAGTTATTTATATGTATGAAGAATGGTTTGAAAAACTAGCGGAAAAGGTAAAAGTCAAAACTGTAAGACAAAATAAAAATTCTATTGAATTAGTATTTGATGGAGATTTTGTTTCTTCAATTGATACAGAAAAATTATTTGTCGATGCTTTTGAAGTTTCTAATATGTTTAGATTTTTAAGTAAAGGATCTAATTTAATAATTGTTTTAGATATTATTAAACTAGATAAACATCCTATATATTATTTAGTAAATTTTATGAATAAAATTTTGGATAATTTAAATGATTGTATTGACTAATTTTAGTTATAAAATGTATAGTTAATATACTGGGAGAGTTAAAAATGAATGATACTATAGATAAATTTAAGCAACAACACTTTGATAATTATAAAAATGCTATTTTAGATAGTATAATAAATAATACTAACGCATTAACTGAAGAAGATATTATGTCTTTAATGAAAAAGCCACCTTTGGATTCAATGGATTTAATAAAAGTAAAATTTTTGGAATTGGCAAAAAAGAATAAAATAATATTAAATACTGAATATTTAAGTGAGTTATTATCAGAATACAGAAATAATTTACAAAAGTGTATCAAAAAAGTAAAAAAAATAAGAATTGATGAATTAAGTGGTAAAGTAAATTCTTATCAAAATTCAACAGAGGAGCAGATTATTAAAATATTAAAAAAAGATTTTACTGATTCAAATAAAAAAATAAAGAAAATTATTAAAGAGCAGATAAATAATTCTTATGATAAGTTAATATCAAAAATTGATACTGTTTTTCTAGATGAAATAGACCTAAAGGTAAAAGAAAAAGTAATAAAAGATGTTTGCAGCTATATTTCTAATAATTTTCAAAAGCAATTATTAGAAAATATTGATATAAAGATTTTAATTAAAGATACTACTTTAATAAATCTTATTAAAGAACAAACAGAAAGATATTTATTTACGTTGTCAAATTCTAGATTATTTAAAGATAATATTTAAAAAAAGTTGATAATTTCTATTTTATGTGTTAAATTACATGTAACATTTTAAATGTTTTGATGAAGAGCTAGTATATTATTTTATTTAAGAGAGCTTATGTTTGGTGAAAATAAGTATAAAAGATATATTGGTATGGCTTCTGAACTTCTTAGTTGATATGTAAGCTAAGACGTATAAAGGCGTTAACTTAATTAAGTGTGTAATAAATATTATGAAATAAGGTGGTACCGCGAACTTTATCGTCCTTATGGCATAATATTTTTTTATTTTAGGGAGGAAAAAATATGAAAGAAAAATTTTATTTAACTACAGCTATTGCTTATACTTCAGGTAAGCCTCATATAGGTAATACTTATGAAATTGTTTTAGCTGATGCTATAGCAAGATTTAAAAGATTGCAAGGATATGATGTGTATTTTCAAACTGGTACAGATGAACATGGTATAAAAATAGAAGAAAAGGCCAATTCAGCAGGAATTTCTCCAAAAGAATTTGTCGATGGAATTGCAGCTCAAATTCAAAGTATTTGGGATTTAATGAATACTAGCTATGATAAATTTGTAAGAACTACTGACTCAAGTCATGAAAAGATAGTACAACATATATTTAGAAAAATGTATGAAAATGGTGATATATATAAAGGTGAATATAAAGGTCTTTATTGTACTCCATGTGAATCTTTTTGGACTGAATCTCAATTAGTAGATGGGAAATGTCCTGATTGTGGAAGAGATGTTTATGAACAGTCAGAAGAAGCTTATTTCTTTAAATTAAGTAAATATCAAAAGAAGTTAGAAGAATTATTTACTACAAATTCAGATTTTATTCAGCCAGCTTCTAGAAGAAATGAGATGTACAATAATTTTATTAAACCTGGTGTAGAAGATTTATGTGTTTCTAGAACTTCTTTTAAATGGGGAATACCAGTAGATTTCGATGATAAACATGTAGTGTATGTATGGTTAGATGCACTTACTAATTATATAACTAATATTGGATATGACGTTGATAATCAAACTGATCAATTTAGAAAATTATGGCCTGCAGATTTACAAATCATAGGTAAAGATATTATTAGATTCCATACTATTTATTGGCCTTGCTTTTTATGGTCTTTAGGTTTAGAGTTGCCAAAGAAGGTATTTGGCCATCCATGGTTATTAATGAATAATGATAAGATGAGCAAGTCAAAAGGTAATGTTATCTATGCTGATGAATTAGTAGAAAAGTTTGGAGTAGATGCAGTTAGATATTATTTACTTCACGAAATTCCTTTTGCAAGTGATGGTAATATTACTTATGATTTAATTACAGAAAGAATTAATGGAGATCTTGCTAATGTCTTAGGAAATTTAGTACAAAGAACAATTTCAATGGGAAATAAATATTTTGATGGCGTTGTTACATTTAAAGCTTCAAAAGATGAAATAGATAATGAATTTATAAGCAGTATAAATAATTTATATAGCTTGGCTTCAAAAAGCATAGAAAATTTGAATGTTAGTTCTGCAATAGATGAAATTTTTAATGTATTAAGATTATCTAATAAATATATTGATGAGACTGCACCTTGGGTTTTGGCGAAAGATGAAAATCAAAGAGATAGACTTGAAACAGTAATTTATAATTTGCTTGAGTCAATCAGAGTATGTGGAACTCTATTAGCTCCTTTTATGCCAAGTACAAGTGATGATATTTTAAATCAAATAGGAAATAATGATAAACTTTTGGAATTTAATGAAAATAATACTTATAATTTAACTCAACCACATCCTTTATTTAAAAGAATTGAAGTAGAAAAGTAGAATAGGAGATATTAATGATGTTTATTGATACTCATTGTCATCTATCTTTAGAAGATTATGATGATATAAACAAAGTGATTTTAGAAAATAGAAGTAATAATGTTTCAAAAATTATAATATCTGGATGTACAGCTGAGTCAATATTAGAGTCAATTGATATTACTTCTAAATATGATGATGTTTTTGTTACTATTGGTTTTCATCCATCTGAAGCTACTATTACCACTGAAAAAGAATTAAATATGCTTGATAAGTTTAAAGAGTTTAATAAAGTAGTTGGAATTGGTGAAATTGGTTTAGATTATCATTATGGAAAAGAAGATAAAGAAAAGCAAATAGAATTATTTTCTAAACAGCTAAAGTTTGCTGAAGAAAACAATTTTCCAGTTGTTATACATTCAAGAGATGCTGTTGAAGATACAATAAATATTTTAAAGCAGTATAAAGTTAGAGGTATAATACATTGTTTTAGTGGAAGTATAGAAACTGCTAAAAGGTATGTTAGTATGGGATATTTATTAGGAATTGGTGGAGTAGTTACTTTTAAGAATAGTAATTTATATAAAGTAGTTGAAGAAGTAGGGTTAGAAAATATAGTATTAGAAACTGATAGTCCATATCTTGCTCCTGAACCTTTTAGAGGTAGTCAAAATAGTTCAAAATATCTAGTATACATTGTTGAGAAAATAGCAAAAACGCTTAATGTTGATGTTGCTAAAGTTGCTGAAGTGACAAGCTCGAACGCCACTAAACTATTTGACTTAAAGTAGTTTTTATGTTACGCTGTAACTATAATATGGGGGTAGCAAAGGTGGTGCTACATGTATAGTAGAATAAAAGATTCTTCATCTTTCCTAATTGTATTTTTATTTATTTTGTGTTTGTCATTAATACTTACAACGTTTTATATAAAAAATAAAAATAGAGTAGTAGATGTTAGCTTGTCGAGTAGAAGTAATAATAGTATTTCTATCAAAAGTAAAATTACTATGGATGATGATCATGGAAAAGCTATATATTATGATAAATCAAAAGATAAGTTTCAAGGATATTTAGAGTTTGAAGTAGTATCTAAATCTACTGTTAAGTCTAAATATGAAATTTATGCAGTAGAAGATGATAATGTTATAATTCATCCGAATTATGTTAAAGTTTATTTAACCGATGAAAATGATAATCCTGTTTCTGGATATGAAGATTTTGCAGTTCCAACCTTTTATAACTTAAGAGTTTCTTCTTTAAATCCAAAAGGTAAAAGATTATATTATGGAACTATAAATCCTAATGAAGCTAAAAAATATAAATTAAGAGTATGGTTTAGTGATTCTTATAAACTTGAACAGGAAGATAAAAATTTTAGTATCAAGTTATTTGTGGAGGCTGATAGCTAATATGAAAAGTGAAGAGAAAGTATCTAAAAAGGTAGTAGTTAGTGTTTTAATTTTATCTATTTTAATAATTATTGCTATTGCTTTATCAATTTATATATTTTTAAATGCTCCTAAAAAAGTAAAAAAAGAAACTTTAGAAGGTGGCAATATTTCATTAACTTATACAGATGATGAATGTGGATTATCTATATCAAATGTTACAGCAATGAGTGATGCTGTTGGAAAAAAGTTAGATGCAGCTAATTTGTATTTTGATTTTAGTGTATCAGTTAAGTTAGAAGATGCAAAAAAAGTAGATTATGAAATAGCCTTGATTCCTGACAAATCTTCTACAATAGATAATAGTGTCGTTAAAGTTTATCTTGAAAAACAAAAAAGTGGAGCTTTTAAAGAAGTGTTAAAGCCTACAATAATAAAATTGTCAAAAGAAAAATCTTCTTTAGATTCTCCAAAAGGATCAATGCTTTTATACAAAGAAACAAGTACAAAGTCAACTAATAATAATTATCGTTTGAGAATGTGGGTATCAGATAGTAGTCAGTTGCAACTTTCTGAATTAGATAATTATAAAGCGAAGATAGTTGTAAAAGGAAAAGCATCTTAATGCTTTTCTTTTATTTTTTTCATGTTATAATTAAAATAGGGTGATAATATGGAAGTGCAGAATTCTAAATATACAAAGCTTGATACTATTTTGTATTTTTTATATTTTATCGGTAAATCTATTTTTATTGCTGTTGCCATACTATTTTTACTATTTTTATTAATAGCTTTTCTACTAGTTGGAGATAGATTAATTAATGCAAAAGAAGATAATGATTATATTCCTTTATTTGCAGGATATGTAATTGTAACAAAAAGTATGGTTCCTACAATTAAAGTTAATGATGCAGTAGTTGTTAAACGAACAGATGAAGATAAACTTGGTATAGGAGATATAATTACTTTTAGATCTAGTGATGATTTATATAATGGTATTACCATTACACATAGAATAGTTGGAACTCAACGTATTAATAATAATCAATTAGTATATAGAACTAAAGGAGATAATAACAATCTAGAAGATTCCTCTGTTGTACCAGTTAGTTCTATTTATGGGAAAGTTATTTTTAGAATTCCTAAATTTGGTTATTTTCAAAATTTTATAAAATCTGGATTTGGCTTTTCTTTATTTGTAATTATTCCTGTTTTATTAATAATATATCTAAATAGATATAGTTTTTTACAAAGTAAGCAAGAAAAAAGTAGTTAGTTATACCTTTTTTCTTTTTTTATTTTATGTTATATTTTTGGTGGTGATTAAATGGAAAAATACACAGTTAACTTTAAAAAAAGATATGGTCAAAACTTTTTGAAAGATGTTAATATAGTTAATAAGATAGTTAGATGTGCAGATATAATAAATGATTCTTTGGTAATTGAGGTTGGTCCTGGTGGGGCAATTATGACTAGAGAATTATCTAAAGTTGCTACTAATGTATTGGCTTATGAGATCGATAATGAATTAAAAGATGAATTATCAAAAAGGCTTATAAATTGTGAAAATGTAAATGTTTTGTTTCAAGATTTTTTGGAGTCAAATTTAATTAAAGATATAGAAAATTATAATTTTTCTAATTTGTATTTTGTTAGTAATGTTCCTTACTATATAACTACTCCTATATTAATGAAATTAATAGATTCAAAATTAAAATTTAAAAAAATAGTTATGATGGTTCAAAAAGAAGTTGGGGATAGGTTTTCAACATTGCCTGGAAGTAAAGAATATGGTTCGATTACAGTTTTATTAAATTATTTTTTTGATGTAAAAAAAGAATTTTTAGTATCAAGAAAACAATTCATTCCTGAGCCAAATGTTGATAGTGTAATTATTTCTTTGAAGGAGAAAGAAAATAAACAGGAGTTAAAGAACTTTGATATTTTTCAAAAGTTATTAAGAGATAGTTTTCAGTTTAAGAGAAAAACTTTACGTAATAATTTAAAAGGTTATAATTTATTAATTGTTGAAGAAGTGTTAAGCAGATTTGGTTATGATTTAAGTGTAAGAGCTGAGAAGCTTTCTGTTGAAATATTTGTTGAAATTGCAAATGCTATTTCATAGAATATTTTTTTTTTTCGTGCATAAAATTTATTGGAGATGATTAATACGAAATTTAAAATTGGTGATTATGTTACTAGAATCTCTCATGATAATGATGTTGTCTTTAGAATTACTAATATAGAAGATGATATTGCCTATTTAAAAGGAATTAATATGAGGTTGTGTGCAGATGCTAATATAAGCGATTTAATGATGTCACATAATCCTAAAATAAGTGATAATGAAATTATTAATGAAAGTGTTCAAAATTTGGATTTAAATAGAGATCAATATTTTTATTTGCCGGGGACAATATTGCATATTGATGGAGATGAAGAATATTTAAGTAGATGTATGTCTTTTTATGAAAAGATGAATGTAAAGGTTAATGGAATATATGTTCCTGAGCCGGAAATGTCAACCCAAATTTATAGTTTATTAGAGCGTTTTCATCCAGATATTTTAGTTCTTACTGGGCATGATGCTTATTATAATAATTCTAAATCAAGAGAGAATAATTCATATCAAAATTCAAATAACTATATTGATGCTGTTAAAGAATCGAGAAGGTATGAAAAGAATCAAGATAAGTTAATTATTGTTGCTGGAGCTTGCCAATCAGATTATGAAGATTTAATTAAGGCTGGAGCTAATTTTGCTTCTAGTCCTAAAAGAATTAACATTCATGCATTAGATCCCGCCATAATTGCAGTTTCTTTAGCTTTTTCTGATAAAAATCAAAGTATTGATTTAATTAATCTTATTAATAAAACAAAGTTTGGTAGTGATGGTATAGGAGGAATAATAACTAATGGAACAATGTATGTGGGGTATCCAAGATGATGCTAGATAAAATCAAAGCTAGTATTGAAAATAGTGTTGGAAAAGAATGCTTTTTTAGATTTAATGGTTCTAGAAATCAAATAGAAGAGTTTAGAGGAACTATTAATGGAACGTATTCAGCAATTTTTACAATTGCAGTTGAAAACTTTGGCGTTAGATCTTTTTCTTATAGTGATATTTTAACTAAAAATTTAGAAATTTTAGATCTTGATATTTGTAAATTGTAAAACAATTAAAAATTGTTGCATTTTGGGAATAGTTATATTAGAATTGAGTTATAAAGTACTCGTACTTTAGAGGGAGGATATTTACATGAAAATTACATCTGTTAATGTACACAAGATTGAAAAAGAAGGTTCTCGTATGAAGGGAATCGCTTCAGTTTTAATCGATGAAAGTTTTGCTGTACATGATATTCGTATAATTGAAGGAGACAACGGTTTATTTATAGCAATGCCTAGTCGTAAAACTGCTACTGGAGGATATAGAGATATTGCTCATCCAATTAATCCAGAAGTTCGTTCTATGTTTGAAGAGGCAATATTGGAAGCATATAAAAATGCTCCAGATGAGGTAGCAACTGAAGAAGATGCATAAGCATCTTTTTTTTGTTCTTTTTTCTCATTGTTTATCATATAATTTATCGAAGTTATAGGAGGAATATATGGATAAACAAGATAATACGATAAGTAGCTATAATCATAGTTTGAATTTATTGGAACGTAAGAATTTAAATATTTCAGGAGTTAAAAAAATTGATAATTTTGATAACAAGCAATTTATAATTGAAACATTAATGGGCTATATGATTGTCAAAGGTGATGGTTTAGAACTATTAAAGTTGGATACAATTCAAGGAGTTGTATCTATTAAAGGTACAGTTTCTAGTATTAATTATGCAGATGATGCAGGCAGAAAAGAAAAAGAAGATAGTATATTTAATAGATTATTTAAATAATGGATTTAAAAACTCAACTATTATTAATTTTTATTTCTTTTTTGTTTGGAGTCTTTTATTTATTACTGTTCTTTAAATATAAAAAAAACGTAATAAAGAATAATATATATCAAAGATTTTTTTCTGATTTTGTTTTTAATTTTCTTTTTTTCTTATTGTTTGCTATTATTTTATATTTTCTTAATAATTTGACATTACATATTTATATATTGTTATACTTTTTCTTAGGTGTTTATATGTGTTATTTATATGTAAATAAGGATTAACTTTTTATAAAAAATATTGAATGATTTTTTTCTATCATCTATAATAAAATTGAGATGGTAGGTGAATAAAATGGCAAATAGAAAAAAGCAGAGTAATCATAAAACTAAAATGAGATTTTTAATATTTGGACTTTCTTCTATTGCTGTTATTATCACTGTTGCCTTAACAGTTGGTAAATATTGGGTTGAAATATTTGATAAGTATAAGGAAAAGCAGGCATTGGAAAAGGAATTAGTATCTTTGCAAGAAAAAGAGAAAGAATTGGAGCTTGATGCAAAAAAATTACAAGATTCAGAATATATTGCCAGATATGCTAGAGAAAAGTATTTTTATTCAAAAGAAGGAGAATTTATTATAAAAATTCCTGAAGATGATTAATTTTTCATCTTTTTTTCTTTCTATATGTTATACTAATCTTGGCATAGGAGGTACTATGATTAAAATTGAAGAAGTATTTAAATTTAATAATAAAGACACTATTGTTGTAGGGTGTTCTACTGGACCTGATTCTATGGCGTTAATTGATATGTTATTAAAAGTTAGAGATAAATATAATTTATTTTTAATAGTTGCACATGTAAATCATAATGTTAGAGTTGAAAGTTATGATGAAGCTATATATATGAGAGATTATTGTTTAAAAAATAATCTGGTTTTTGAAACTATGACTATTGAATCTTATGGAGATGATAATTTTCATAATGAGGCTCATAATATAAGATATAATTTTTTTGAATCATTAGTTAATAAATATAATGCTAATTATTTGATGACTGCTCATCATGGTGATGATTTAATTGAGACTGTGCTTATGAGAATAGTAAGAGGAACCAACCTTAGAGGTTATGGTGGGTTTCATGAAGTAGTAGATAAAGGAAATTATAAGATAGTACGACCTTTAATTCATTTTACAAAAGCTGAATTGGAAAAATATGATATTGAAAATAATATTAAATATTATATTGATGCATCTAATGATAAAGATAAATATACAAGAAACAGATATCGAAAGTATGTAATCCCTTTTTTAAAATCAGAAGAAGCTAATGTACATAATAAGTTTTTGAAATTTAGTAAAAACATTCAAGAAGTTAATTCTTATATAGAAAAAGAAAAAGAAAAAGCAATCAAGCAATGTGTTCTAAATAATAAAATTTTGATAGATGAATTTTTAAAGGAAGATTTATTTATTCAAAAAGAAATTTTATATCAAATACTTAATGTTTTTTATGAGGATGATTTAATCTTATTAAATGATAGGCATATAGATTTGATATTGAAAATAGTTAATGGAAAAAAATCTAATGTTTCTATTAATCTTCCTAATTCTGTTGAAGCAAAGAGAAGTTATAACACTTTAGAATTATCTAGAAATTCTGATATAATTTGTAGTTATGAAGTTGAATTTGATAATTATGTATTATTACCTAATAATCATATTATAGAAAGTGTAACTGAAGAAAGCTCAAATAGTAATTATATTTGCAGATTATCTAGTGAAGAAGTCGTTTTACCTTTGATAGTAAGAAGTAGAAAAATTGGAGATAAAATGAAAGTAAAAAATATGAATGGGTCTAAGAAAATAAAGGATATTTTTATAAATAGTAAAGTTCCTGTCGATTTAAGAGATTCTTGGCCTATTGTTGTTGATTCTTCAGGTAAAATTGTTTGGATTCCTGGAATAAAAAAATCAATATTTGACAAAAATAAGAATGATAATTATGATATACTATTGAAATACAGTTAGGAGGAGAAAAAGTGATAAATAATACTGATAAAAGAAATAATAAAAAAGATTTATTACCGTACTTATTTATATTATTAATAATTGTTGGTGTTTTCTATTTTGTTAATGTCTTAAATAAAAAAGTAAATGTTTTAACTTATGATGAATTTATGGATAAGTTAAAAGATAATAAAGTTACTGAATTACAAGTAACTACAAAATCAAGTGCTTACACTTATGAAGTGAAAGGTGTTTTACAAGGATATAAAGATGGTGAAAAGTTCTTTGTTAAATTACCATTAAGTGAAAATGTAATGAAAAAATTAATAGAAGCTAGTGATGCTTACGAATTTAAATTAGTTGTTAAAGAAGATCCAGGTTCATCTGCTTTTATAATAATTATTGCTAATGTATTGCCTTTATTAATATTAGTAGTTTTAGCATTTTTATTGTTTAGTCGACAAATGGCTGGTAATAAAAGTTCAATGGACTTTGGAAAAAGTAGAGCTAAGTTAAATGCTGATACTAATAAAGTAACATTTGATAATGTCGCTGGTTTAAAAGAAGAAAAAGAAGAATTAAAAGAATTAATTGATTTCTTAAAAAATCCTAAGAAATTCCAAAAATTGGGTGCGAGAATTCCTAAAGGAGTATTATTGTTTGGTCCGCCAGGAACAGGAAAAACTTTACTTGCTAAAGCAGTTGCAGGAGAAGCAGATGTTCCATTTTACTTTATAAGTGGTTCTGACTTTGTTGAATTATTTGTAGGAGTTGGAGCAAGTAGAGTTAGAGATATGTTCCAACAAGCAAAGAGAAATGCTCCTTGTTTAATATTTATTGATGAAATTGATGCAGTAGGACGTCAAAGAGGTACTGGTTTAGGTGGAGGACACGATGAACGTGAACAAACATTAAATCAATTACTTACTGAAATGGATGGTTTTGGTGCTAATGAAGGAATTATAATTATTGCGGCTACTAATAGACCTGATGTTTTAGATCCTGCTCTTTTAAGACCAGGAAGATTTGATAGACAAGTTACTGTTAATTTACCTGATGTAAAAGGAAGAGAAGAAATATTAGGTGTACATGCTAGAAATAAAAAGTTAGCGGATGGTATTACACTTGCTAATCTTGCAAAAAGAACACCAGGATTTAGTGGAGCTGATCTTGAAAATCTTTTAAATGAAGCTGCTCTTCTTGCTGTTAGAAGAAATAAAGAAGTAATTACAATGAGTGAAATAGATGAGGCAACTGATCGTGTATTAATGGGTCCTGCTAAAGTCTCTCATAAGTATAGTGAAAATGATCGAAAACTTGTAGCTTATCATGAAGCTGGACATGCAGTTATTGGATTAAAGCTTAAAAATGCAAGTGATGTTCAAAAAGTTACAATCATTCCAAGAGGTTCTGCTGGTGGATATAATATGATGGTACCAACAGAAGAGAAGATGTGTTCTACTAAAACTGATTTATTAGAAGAAATTACTGGATTGTTAGGTGGTAGAACTGCAGAGGAAATTACTTTTGGAGAAATTACAACAGGAGCTCATAATGACTTTGAAAAGGCTACTAAGATTGCAAGAAGTATGGTAACTGAATATGGTATGAGTAATCTTGGTCCTTTACAATTTGAACAACAAGAAGGTAGTGTTTTCCTAGGAAGAGATTATAATAAATCACAACATTTCTCTAATGAAGTAGCAAATGAAATTGATATGGAAATGAGAAGAATAATAAATGAGTGTCATAAAAATGCTACTGAAATTATTAAGAAAAATAAAGACTTGTTAAAGCTTATTGCGGAGACTTTATTAGAATATGAGACTTTAACAAAAGAGCAAATTGATTATTTAGTAGAAAATGGAAAAATGCCAGAAGAAGATGACAATTATGAAGCTATGTCACTTACAAAATTACGTTCTATTGCTAAGGATAAAAATATTAAGAATGCTTCTAAAATGAATAAAAGCGAAATAATTAAGGAATTGAATAAATAGTTTAATTCCTTTTTTTTCTTGCAAAAATATAAAAACAATATATAATACAAACAAGGAGATTTAAGTATCTTCTTTTGAAGTCTATTGAATATAAAGGGTGATATTTATGAAGTGGAAAATAGGAAATGTAGAAATTGCTAACCAAGTAGTACTTGCTCCTATGGCTGGTATTTGTAATTCTGCTTATAGGAGAATTTGTAAAGAAATGGGATGTGGTCTTATTTATGCTGAGATGGTTAGTGATAAGGCTATTTCATATAACAATCAAAAAACAATTGATATGTTGTATATGACTGAAAATGAACGTCCGATTGTTCAACAAATTTTTGGAAGTGATAAAGAGTCTTTTGTTGTTGCCGCTAAATACATATACGAAAATATGCATCCAGATATAATAGATATTAATATGGGGTGTCCTGTTCCAAAAGTAGCTGTTAGAGCCCAGGCAGGTTCGGCACTTCTTAAATCACCTGATAAAATATTTGATATTGTTAGTGCAGTGGTTAAATCTGTTCCTATTCCTGTAACTGTTAAAATTAGAAGTGGATGGGATAGTAATCATATTAATGCAGTAGAAGTGGCTAAAATTATAGAAAAAGCTGGTGCTAGTGCAATTTGTGTTCATCCTAGAACTCGTAGTCAAGGTTATTCTGGACATGCAGATTGGAGTATTATAAAACAAGTAAAAGATAACGTTAAAATTCCAGTTATTGGAAATGGAGATATAAAAACACCAGAAGATGCTAAAAGAATGCTAGAAGAAACTTCATGTGATGCTGTAATGATAGGAAGGGGTGTTCTTGGTAATCCTTGGCTTATTAATAATACAGTTAACTTTTTGGCCGGAAAAGAAATAAAGAAAATTACTGCGAATGATAAAATAGATATGTGCATTAAGCATCTTTCTTATTTATTGGAAATAAAAGATGAAAAAACTTCTTGCCTAGAAATAAGAAATCATATTGGTTGGTATTTGAAAGGTATAGAAGGAGCCAATAATATTAAAAACAAAATTTTTCAATGTACTTCTACTTATGATATAATAAATATATTAAGTAGTTTTAAGGAGGAAATTGATGGCAGATAAAAGTAAAAAGGCAAGTTTTACACAAAGATTAGTAGCATATTTAATAGATATTATTCTTATCTCGTTCATTGTATCTTTAATATCTTTACCATTTATAGATCAAGATTCTATAAATAATCTTAATGAAGATTCTAAAAATATTGCGACTAAATATTTAGCACAAGAAATTGATACAAAAGCTTATTTAGATGAATTTTCTTCTTTAAGTTATCAACTGGATAGACAAGAAGGAGTTGTTATTTTAATAACTATTTTTGTAAGTATAGTTTATTTTGTCCTATATCAATTTTATAAATCTGGACAAACTATTGGTAAGAAAATAATGAAAATAAAAGTTATAAGTGAAGAGGATACTTTATCCATAAATACTTTGGTAATTAGAAGTGTAATAATTAATTCTATATTTTATCAAATAGTTAGAGTTGCTTTAGTATCATTTATAAATAATTCTGTAGATTATATGAGTATAAAATTTGCTCTTGAAGGCATTCAAAATTTAATAATAATAGTTTCTGCTTTAATGATTTTGTATTCCAAAAACAAAAAAGGAATACATGATATAATTGCTAAAACTAGTGTAGTTAATATTTAAGAGGAGGAAAAATTATGAGAGAATTTAGTGAACAAGAAATTGTAAGAAGGGAAAAGTTAAATAATATTAAACAACCTTATCCTGAAAAATACGAAATAAATTATGATATATGTGATGCTTGTGTATTAGAAGATGGAGTAACTGGAGTTAAAGTTGCTGGTAGAATTGTTCTAATGCGTAAAATGGGAAAAATGAGTTTTATTACAATTGGTGATATTCAAGGTAAAATTCAAGTTTCTATTAAAGTTGATATGATTGGTGAAGAAAACTATCAAGAATTTAAATCAAATTATGACTTAGGTGATTTTATTGGAGTTGAAGGAGAGATTTTTACAACTCATACTGGTGAAAAAACTATTCGTGCTAACTCTATTACTTTTTTAGGTAAAGCACTAAAGCCTCTTCCTGAAAAGTTCCATGGAGTTGAAGATGTAGAAAAGATTTATCGTGAAAGATATCTTGATTTAATAATGAATGATGATAGTAAGAAAAAGTTCTTATTTAGAAGTAAATTTATTAGAGAAATTAGAAATTATTTAGATGAAAAAGGTTATATTGAAATTGAAACTCCAATATTAAATAATAAGGCAAGTGGTGCTACTGCTAAGCCATTTATTACTCATCATAATGCTTTAGATATAGATTTGTATCTAAGAATAGCACCAGAAACTTATTTAAAAAGAGCTGTAGTAGGTGGGTTTAATAGAGTGTTTGAGATTGCAAGATGTTTTAGAAATGAAGGAATTGATGCAACTCACTTACAAGACTTTACTATGATTGAAGGTTATTGTGCTTATTATAATTATAAAGATAATATGGTATTTTTAAGAGAAATGCTTCAAACAATTATTTATAAATTATTTGGTACACTACAAATAACTATTGATGATAAAGAAGTTGACTTAAGTGGAGAATGGGAAAGTGTAAGTTTTAGAGATTTATTATTAAGATATAGTGATATTGATTTACATGTTTATAATACAAAAGAGAAATTATTGAATAAAATTAAGGAAAATAAAATAGAAATTGATTGTGATGTACCATTAGAAAGTTTAGGATATGGAAATTTGGTTGATCAATTATATAAGAAAATTGCAAGAGTACATATTGTGAATCCTATTTTCTTAACTGAACATCCTGTTAGTTTAAGTCCACTTGCAAGATCAAATGATGATAATCCTGAAATTACTGATCGTTTCCAATTAGTAATAAATGGGGCAGAAATAATTAATGCATATTCTGAGTTAGTAGATCCTCAAGAGCAGGAAAGAAGATTAATAGATCAAGCAAATTTAAAAGCAAATGGTGATGAAGAAGCTATGCCTATGGATTCTGATTATATTTCTGCTATGGAATGTGGAATGCCTCCAATTAGTGGATGGGGAATGGGAATTGATAGAGTTGTTCAATTGTTAACAAATTCTGCAAATATTAAGGATGTTATTTTATTCCCTCTTATGAGACCATTAAATGAAGATAAAAAAGATTCTGAATAGAATCTTTTTTTTCACTAAAATTTCATCTAAAACATACGCAAACGCTTGTAAAATAAAGATGGAATAGTTATAATGATAGTGGGAGGTTAATTATGAAGAAACATAATGCAATTAAAGTCGTTCTAGTAACTATATTGTTATGTATGCTACTTACTTGGATTATACCATCAGCTGTTTTCAATAGTGAGTTTGCAGATCAAGGACGCGTTCAAATGGGACTATTTGATTTATTTAATTATCCATTAACATCATTATCTTATTTTGGAAATATTTCATTATTCATAATAGTTGTTGGTGGATTCTATGGAATTTTATATAAGATTCCTGCATATCGTAATTTATTAGATGCGATTGCAAAAAAAGGTAGTAAAAGAGGGATGTTAACAATTTCTATTATTATGATTTTGTTAGCAGTAATTACTTCTATTTGTGGTTTACAAATAGGATTAATGTTATTTTTCCCTTTCATTGTTTCATTAATATTATTAATGGGATATGATAAAATTGTTGCAGCTTTAACTGTTGTTGGTTCTACAATGGTAGGTGTTGTAGGTACTACTTATGGATATGGTAATGTTAGTATCCTTACACAATATTTATCTTTAGACTTAGCTGATAACATTTTAGTTAAAGTAATTATCTTAGTAGTAGGACTTGTTTTATTAATATTTAATACAGCATTATATGTTAAGAAAAACAATACAATTAAGAAAGTAACTAAAAAAGAAAGTAAAAATGATGAAGTTGCAACTTTAATTGAAAAAGAAGTTGAAGTTGTAGAAAAACCTGTAGAAAAGAAGAGTACAAAAACAAATACAAAATCTAAGAAAAGCTCATCTAAAACTACATCAAAGACTACAAGTAAGAAAACAACTAAATCAAAAAATAATAATAAAGCTGCTGTAAAAGATAGTGATGTTATTATAGTTAAAGAATCATTAAATGAAGATGATAATTTAGTTCCTACAGCTACTAATAGTTTATTAAAGTCATGGCCAGTTATGGTTGCTTTAGTAATATTATTTGTAATATTAGTTTTAGCATTTATTCCATGGAATACTGCTTTTGGTTTAAATATTATGACTGATGCAAAAGAAGCTGTTTATGGATTTAAGTTATTTGGATTTGAATTATTTGCTAAATTACTAGGAAATATTAATGCATTTGGTGAATGGATGATTAATGATATAGTACTAGTTATGGCAATATTAGTATTGTTATTATCATTAATTTACAAGTTAAAATTCCAAGATGTTTTAGATGGTTTTGTAGCTGGTGCTAAAAAAGCTTTAGCTCCTGCTGTAGTTACTTTATTTATTTATACAGTATTAGTAATTACAACATATCATCCTTTCCAATTAACAATTTATAAATGGATTTTAACAATAACTAAAGAATTTAATATATTTACTTCAAGTGTTGTTGCAATGTTAGCTGGATTATTTAATGCAGATCCAACATATGCTTTCCAATCAGTAGTTCCATATTTAACTAGTGTAGTTACAAATGCAAAAGTATATCCTATTGTTGAGATTGTTTTCCAATCAATGTATGGTTTTGTAATGTTACTAGCTCCTACTAGTGTAGTGTTAATGTCTACATTATCTTATTTAGGAGTTTCATATAAAGAATGGTTAAAATCAATCTGGAAATTACTAGTTGAACTTTTAGTTATCTTATTAATTATTTTTACTATTTTAGTATTAATTTAATAAATAACAAATATAATTAAGAGGAGTGATTAATCACTTCTTTTTTTGTTTGTTTTACATTTTTTTCTTTTGATGATATACTTTGGACGGGTGATAATATGAAAATATATAATACTTTAACAAAAAATATTGATGAGTTTGTACCAAAAGTAGATGGTGTAGTTAATATGTATACTTGTGGTCCTACTGTTTATCATTATGCACATGTTGGAAATTTACGTACTTATATTTTTGAAGATATTTTAGAAAAAGGTCTCGAATTTATGAATTATAAGGTAAATCGAGTTATGAATATTACAGATGTTGGACATATGACAAGTGATGCTGATAGCGGCGAAGATAAAATGTTAAAAGGTGCAAAAAGAGAAGGAAAGACTGTATATGAAATAGCTGATTTTTACACTAAAGCATTTTTATCTGATATGGAAAAGCTAAATATTAGAATTCCAAAGGTTATAGAAAAAGCAAGTGATCATATTGATACTTATATTAAAATGATAAGCAAGATGATAGAGGAAGGATATGCCTATATTTCAGGTGGAAATGTTTATTTTGATGTTACTAAGGCAACTGATTATTATAAGTTATCTGGAAAAAATCCTGAAGATTTGTTAATTGCTGTTAGAGATACAGTAGAAGAAGATTCTTTAAAAAGAAATCCGTTTGATTTTGGATTATGGTTTACCGTTTCTAAATTTGATAATCAAATAATGAAATGGGATTCTCCTTGGGGAGTTGGATATCCTGGTTGGCATATTGAATGTTCTGGTATAGCTTATGAAACATTAGGAGAATATGTTGATATTCATTGTGGTGGAGTTGATAATATTTTTCCACATCATACAAATGAAATTGCTCAAAGTGAAGCATTCTTAGGCCATAAATGGTGCAATTATTGGTGTCATGGAGCCCATTTAAATGATCAATCTGGTAAGATGAGTAAATCTAAAGGTGAATTTCTAACTTTGAGTTTACTAATATCAAAAGGATATAGTGCTATTGATTACAGATATTTCTGTTTAAATAGTCATTATCGTAATACATTAGTATTTAGTTATGATTCTTTAGATATCGCTAAAAATTCTCTTTCTAAATTAAAGAAGAAAGTAGCAACTTTAACTGAAAATGGCTTAAGTGATGAAGAAGCAGTTCATAAATATAAATCTTTATTTGCTTTAGCTATTTCAAATGATTTAAATACGTCACAAATGATTACTTTAGTATATGATGTTTTAAAAGATTCAGAGTTAAATGATGCGACAAAAGTTGCTATATTAAAATCTTTTGATAGTGTTTTATCATTGGGACTTTTTGAAGAAGATGTTGAAAATGAGATTAGTATTTCTGATGATTTAAAACAATATATTGAAAATAAAATTGAAGAAAGAAATCAAGCTAAGAAAAATAAAGATTTTGAAAAAGCTGATAGTATTAGAAAAGAATTATTAGCAAAGAATATTAAACTTATTGATACTCGTGAAGGTACAACTTATGAAATGGAGTAGTTAATTTTATGAATGTTGAAGAAATTAATAGTTTAGTTTTGGCTTATATTGGGGATAATGTATATGAAAGTTATATTAGGCATTTTCTAGTGCTTAAAGGTATAAATAATGTTAATGACTTACAAAAAGAGGCAGTTAAATATGTTAGTGCAAAAGCACAAGCTAGTTTTGTTAAGACAATGATTGAAAATAACTTTTTAACAGAAGATGAAATAAGAATATTTACTCGTATTAGAAATCATAAAGGCCATGGACATCCTAAAAGCTGTGATGTTATCACTTATAAACATTCTACTGGTTTAGAAGGGTTAATAGGTTATTTAGATATGACTAATAATAAGGAACGTATTGAAGAAATTATGAATTTTATAATTGGAGAATAAAAATGTTAGTATATGGAAGAAATGTAGCAAAAGAAATTTTGAAAAAAAATAAAAAAGTTAATAAAATAATTTTACAGGATGGTTTTGATGACAAAGAACTAATTTCGTTAATAGAAAATAGTAAATTGCCTGTGGAAACACTTCAAAAAAGCAAACTTGATCATTTGTCTAACGGTAATCATCAAGGTATAATCTTAAACATCCCGGATTATAAATATAAACAGCTATCAGAGATTTTAAATAATAATGCTCAATTTCTTGTGATTCTTGATCATTTAGAAGATCCTCATAATTTGGGTGCTATTATTCGTACATGTGAGGCAGCTGGTGTTGATGGCATTATTTTACCAAAGGATAGGCAAGTTCAGATTAATTCAACAGTAATGAAAACAAGTGTAGGAACTTTAGACAATGTTAATATTATCTCAGTTGTTAATATTAATAATACTATAAAAGAATTAAAAGATAATGGATTTTGGATTGTAGGAACTTCTTTAAATAATAGTGAAGATTATCGTGAAGTTGATTATTCTGGTAAGATTGCTTTAATTATTGGCAATGAAGGAAGTGGAATGTCAAAATTGGTGGAAAAGTCTTGTGATTATGTTGTTAAAATACCAATGTATGGAGAAACTAATAGTTTAAATGCTTCTGTTGCAGCAGGTATTATGATTTATGAAATTATCCGTGATAGAAAGTAGATTGATTTGAAGTATAAAAGTTTAAATGATTATGAGATATGTTATTCTATTAGAGAAAATGACGATGAGGCATTAAATATTATGTTTGATAAATATTTGCCTATTATTAAAAAAATGGTTTCCAAATTTTATGTTAAATATAAAAATATTGGAATTTCTTATGATGATTTAATTCAAGAAGCTAGGATTGGCTTAATGAAAGCAATTAATGGATATGATGAAAGTAAAAGTTTATTTTATAGTTACGCTATTATGTGTATTGAAAGTCAGTTAATTACTTATTGTAGAAATTATAATAAACTTAGTAATTATCCTTTGAATTATAATTTAGGGGATTCTTCAATCGATAATTTTGCTGTAAGTGAAGATGATTTTTCTTATCCTGAAAGAATTTATTTAGAAAATGAAAAGTTTTTTGAATGTAAAAACTTATTGAAGTTTGACTTTAGTATTGTTTTTGAACTAAGGTATAATGAATTTACCTACAAAGAAATAAGTATTTTTTTAGATTTACCTATTAGTACTATAGATGGAAGAATCCGTTTAATAAGAAATAAACTAAAAAACAATTTAAAATTAGATTTTT
Organism: uncultured Bacilli bacterium; assembly: GCA_949451605.1. Taxonomy (GTDB): domain Bacteria; phylum Bacillota_I; class Bacilli_A; order RF39; family UBA660; genus RUG14891. Next base: position 10,309 of record CASTSB010000002.1, on the reverse strand, counting down.
AAAATTGTTTTTTTTTGTATTTTGATTTAAAATTAAATTAAGATAGGTGAATAGATATGGCAAATAGAAAGTCTAATAGTACTATTAATTTGAATAATTGGATTAGTGAAGCACATTCTGATGAAGAAAAAAGGGATTTATTTCTAAATATGGATATTGCGATGAAGTATATTCATGATAGAGGTTATTGCATTAAAACATTTAATCCAAAAGAGATAGAACTTTTAGACGGTTCCGTTTCAAAAGTTAAATTTAATACTTTATTAGAAATGCCTATTGATAGAGAATATCAAAAAAAACTTATTAAAGAAGATATTTATAACTCAAGTATGTTGCAAATAGGAATTTATTCAAATTGTCTAGATTATTTGTCTAGAGATTTTGTAAAAGAAAATTTTGATAGCTTTTTAGTTTTTTTACCAGAGGTTGATTCACCTTACTATCGTGGAGTAATTGAAAGAGATGCTATGGTATATTTTTCTGAATTTGAAGTAGAAAGAAGAAAAAGAGATATAAATGATTTAGAAAATCAAATATCTGGTCAAAACAATAAAACTTCTCAAGATTCATATGATTTAGATAAGATGTTAGTTAATGATAAAATAAATAGTTCTATTTATAAACAGATTAATGGATTTAAAGATTCTGCATCGGCGTTTGTTAGTGCTGCAGCTTATCCTTTGTTATTTGGCATTTTATTTATTGTTTTTCTTATTATATATATAGTTTTAATATCATTATAAATAATATAAATATTGACATTTCTTTGTGTTTGTGGTATTTTTTACTTGTAAGCACTTGGAAGTGTTTTTATTTTGATTTAATTTAGAAACAGGTGAAATTATGGCTAAAGAAGAAAAAGTTGAAAAGTTAAAAAAAGAAAAAAAGGTAAAAAAAGAAACAAAAAAGAAAAAAGAAAGAAAAAATTTATGGGCTAGTTTTAGAGTTTTCTGTGCTGGAGTTAAAAGTGAATTTACTAAAGTACATTGGACTTCTAAAAAAGATCTTGTAAGATATTCTGTTGCGACAATTTTCTTTATGTTGTTTAGTGCAGTGTTTTTCTATGTAATTGATGTTTTATTTGCATTAGTTCAATCATTTATTTAAGGAAGGAGTAATATTTATGGATAAACAATGGTATGTAGTTAATACTTATTCTGGTCATGAAAATAAAGTTAAGGAAAAACTTGAAATGAGATCTGAGTCAATGGATATGCAAGATTTCATTTATCGAGTTGTTATACCTGAAGAAAAGGTTGTAGAAATAAAAGATGGTGTTACAAAGGAAAAAACTAAGAAGATGTTTCCTGGTTATATATTAGTAGAAATGGTAATGACTGATGAAGCTTGGTATGTTGTTAGAAACACTCCAGGAGTTACAGGATTTATTGGTTCTAGTGGTAAAGGAGCTAAACCTACACCTTTGCAACCTAATGAAGTTGATAAGATTTTAGGTGGTATGGGTATAAGCAGAATAGACGTTGATACTGATTTAACAGAAGGTGCTAAAGTTAAAATTATTGCAGGTCCATTTAATGGAATGTTTGGTAAAGTTGATAGTGTTGATTTACCAAATCAAAAAGTTATGTTATTAGTTGATCTGTTCGGACAAGAAACTTCTGTTGAAGTTGAATTAGGACAAATAGAAAAAGGTTAAAAATCTATTGATTTTTTATATATTCTATGTTATTATTTTGGTGCTGTATCCGTTTATATACAGATTTAGTGGGAAGCATGGTTTGCATTTAAAGCGGTAATCAAGCTATTTGTACCACTCGCGAAAACTATTAAATATGGGAGGTGTTTTTCGTGGCAAAAGAAGCAATTAAGAAAATTAAATTACAAATACCTGCAGGTAAAGCTACACCAGCTCCACCAGTTGGAACTGTTTTAGGACCAGCAGGAATTAATCTTCAAGAATTTTGTACAAAGTATAATGATGCAACTAGAGAAAAAATGGGTGACATTTTACCAGTTGAAATTTCAATATACGATGATAGAAGTTTTGATTTCGTTATTAAAACTCCACCTACAAGTTTCTTATTGAAGAAGTATGCTAAAATAAATAAAGGTTCTACTAAAGGTTCTAAAGAACAAGTAGCTACTTTAACTCAAGCTCAATTAGCAGAAATAGCAGAAATTAAATTACCTGATTTAAATGCATATACTGTTGAAGAAGCAAAAAAAGTTGTAGCAGGAACTGCTAAAAACATGGGAATTTCTATTCAAGACTAATAGAATAGAAATTAATACTATCCTATAGATTTGAAATCTAGTGGGAGGAAATTTAAATCCGCTTAAACCACATAAGGAGGAAAAAATATGAAAAAGAGAAGTAAAAAGTATGTAGAAGCTGCTTCTAAAGTAGAAAAGAATACAGTTTATTCTAAAGAAGATGCAGTAAAGCTAGTAAAAGAAACTTCTATTACTAAATTTGATGGTTCTGTTGAAATATCTATGAGACTTAACTTAGATACTAAAAAAGCAGATCAACAATTAAGAGGAGCTATTGTTTTACCTAAGGGAACTGGTAAAACTAAGAAAGTATTAGTTATTGCTAAAGGTGAAAAAGCTAACCAAGCTAAAGAAGCTGGAGCTGACTATGTTGGCGATGTAGAATTATTAGAAAAAATTGAAAAAGAAAATTGGTTTGATTTTGATACTATGATTGCTACTCCAGATATGATGCCTTTACTTGGAAAATTAGGTAGAGTACTTGGACCAAAAGGTTTAATGCCAAATCCTAAGACTGGTACAGTTACTATGGATGTTGCTAAAGCAGTATCTGAAGTTAAAGCTGGACGTGTTGAATACAGAACTGATAGTTTTGGAAATATTCACAGTGTAATTGGTAAAGTTTCATTTAGTGAAGAAGATTTATTAGCAAATATGGAAGCTTTTGTTGCTCACATATTAAGAATTAAACCTGCAACTGTAAAAGGTGAATATGTTAAAAATATTTCAATTTCATCTGCTATGGGTCCAGGAATTAAAGTTGAAAATAGTTTTGACAAATAATTTTATATGTAGTATGATATAGACAATTTGTTGGTGCCATAGACAGTAGGTGTTAAAGTAAATCCTACCGAGGACTTTTAATAGAAATTGAAGAAAGTTCTTGGGTAATTATCTAAGAACTTTTTATATGGCATCCTTAAATAGATTAAGGAGGTGTTTTATGGCAAGTGAAAAAATCTTAAAGCAAAAGCAAACAGTAATAGACGAAATTAAAGATCGTATTTCTAACGCTAACACTATTGTATTATTCGATTATCGTGGAATTACAGATAGTGAAGCAAAAGAACTTCGTATAAAATTAAGAGAGTCTGATTCTGATTATAAAGTATATAAAAATACTTTGATGGCTCGTGCTTTTAATGATTTAGGTATCGATCTTAATGAAAGTTTAAATGGTCCAAGTGCATTTGCGTTTGGAACAGATCAAATAGCTCCAATTAAGGTGTTATCTGATTTTGCTAAAGATCACCCAGCTCTAGTTTTAAAAGTAGGTATTGTTGATGGAGAAAAAGCAGATCAAGCTAAGTTAGCTGAATATGCTACTATCCCTTCTCGTGAAGGATTACTTACTATGCTTGCTGGTGGTATGATTGGTATAGCAAAAGACTTATCAATTTGCTTAGACTTGTATAGTCAACAAAAAGAAGAAAATTAATAAAAAAATAAGGAGGAAATATAAATGGCAAAATTAACAAGAGAAGATTTTATCAGTAGTTTAAAAGAAATGACTTTATTAGAAGTTAAAGAATTAGTAGATGCAATGAAGGAAGAATTTGGTGTTGATCCATCAGCAGTAGCAGTTGCTGCACCTGCTGCAGGAGCTAGCGCTGACGCTGCACCAAGCACAGTTACAGTATCAATCGCTGCTGCAGGAGCTGCTAAAGTTGCTGTAATTAAAGTTGTTAAAGAAATTACTGGATTAGGATTAAAAGAATCTAAAGATATCGTTGATAACAATGGTGTTGTTAAAGAAAATATCCCAACTAGTGAAGCTGATGAAATCAAAGCTAAGCTTGAAGAAGCTGGAGCTACTGTAGAAGTTAAGTAATTTAACTTCTTTTTTTATTTTAATTTTTATTGACATAATTGTTACTTTAATATTATAATTAAGTTACTAATAGATGATAGATTGGTAGTCTTTTATCAATCATTTACAAGAATCTTACCATTCCTATTAGTTATAATATTTGAAGAAGGTACTTCAAGCAATGAATTGCTAGAGAGCATAATGATTAACCTCTTTAGCAACCTAAACCAAAGTGCAAACTAGTTATCAGATGGTTTGTATGAAAAAAACATTTCATTTTATGAAATTTAGGAAAGTTAAAACCTAATGATGTTTTTCCGTATACAGTTTTATCATTGGCTGTATATTTTTTTTGTGTATTTATATTGACTTTTTCTTTTTTGTATATTACAATTTGGGTGTATTCTAGATGATATAAGCATCGAACTTTAAAAAACGTAAAATGATATACAATTTATTAATTTTATTTTATTTTTTCTATTTGCTCATTCTTTGGGTAAATATATTTGGTATACTTACTTGTCTTTTGGTAAATATATCAATAATGACTATTTTTGTATATCTTTTATAAAATGGTTTAAAAGCTTATATATATTCTTAAAGGTGAAATTCATTGAGACTAGGATATGAATATTATAGAGAGAAAGTAAACTCTTAATGGTAAGTGTATTTATATTTCTACTGATAATAGAAAAATAAATATTATTAAAACTCGGTCACGTGAGTGACTTTTTTTGTTGCAAAAAATTCTTGCATTAATTTTGGTATTATTATATAATTAATTTATGTCGTTTTTTTATAAAAAAATGTTGACTTGCATGAAAAATTGCGATATTATATGTTGCGAAAGGAGATAACTATATATTTTTGAATATGGTTATCTTTTTCTTTTTTAAGTTCGAGGCGATAAAATGGGGCAATATTTTACAAATGAAGAGTTACCAAGTAATATAAAGAAGCATGATTGTGTTGTTTTAGGACATAAATTTTCTTTTTTTACTGATAATGGTGTCTTTTCAAAAGATGGTTTGGATTTTGGCAGTAGACTTCTTCTTGAAACAATCCCGCTTGAAGAAGTTGGAGGCAAAATTCTTGATATGGGTTGCGGCTATGGTGTTTTTGGAATTGTTTTAAATAAGTTAACTGGATCATCTGTTGATATGGTAGATGTTAATAAAAGGGCTATTCATTTGAGTGAGCGAAATATCTTAGAAAATAATTGTTCTTCTATTAATGCTTTTCTTAGTTTTACTTATGAAAAAATTGATTCTAAATATAACTTTATAATTACCAATCCTCCGATAAGGGCTGGCAAAAAAGTTGTCTATGATATTGTTATGAATGCTAAAGATTATTTAGAAGATGGCGGAAAACTATTTTTAGTAATCAGGAAAGAGCAGGGAGCAAAATCGTTATTAATCGACTTAAAAAATGTTTATAGTAAAGTTAATGTTCTTGAAAAGAAAAAAGGGTTTTATATTATAGAGTGTGCTTTATAATAAGAATTTACAATAATTATTTGTGGGGTGAAAAATAGTGGCTTATAAAATTGTAAAAAGCGGTGATTTTAGAGAAAGAAGAAATTTCTCTAGAATTAAAAATTCATATGAATTAAAAGATCTTTTAGAGATTCAAAAAAAATCATATAAGTGGTTTATTGATACTGGAATCAAAGAAGTATTTCAAGATTTATTTCCAGTAGAAAACTTTTCTGGTACTTTGTCATTAGAATTTGGAGATTATCATTTTGATGAACCAAGATTTTCTATTAAAGAAAGTAAAGATAGAGAAACTACTTATTCTGCTCCTTTAAGAGTAGAGGTACGTTTATTTAATCGTGAGTCTGGTGAAGTAAAAGAGCAAGAAATATTTATGGGTGATATGCCTATAATGACAGATAGTGGTACTTTTGTAATTAATGGTGCTGAACGTGTTATTGTTTCACAATTAGTTCGTTCCCCTAGCGTTTATTTTAATCATGAAATAGATAAAAACGGACGTGAGTTAATTACATCTCAAATTATTCCTACTCGTGGAACTTGGTTAGAATTTGAAACTGATGCACGTGATGTATTATATGTAAGAATTGATCGTACTAGAAAAGTTGCTTTAACTACATTACTTAGAGCATTTGGTTTATCAAGTGATGAAGATATTTTTGCTTTATTTGGCGAAGATGAATATTTAAAAAATACAATAGCTAAGGATTCTACAAAGAATACAGATGAAGCTTTAATTGAAATTTATGAAAAATTAAGACCAGGTGAACCTGCTACACTTGATTCTTCTAAAAACCAAATTATAACTAGATTCTTTGATGAATTTAGATATGATTTAGCTAAAGTTGGTCGTTATAAATTTAATCGTAAATTAAATGTAGTTGATCGTTTACTTGATCAAACTATTGCAGAAGATATTGTAGTTGATGGAAAAGTTGCTTTTGAAAAAGGTACTTTAATTACTAAAGCTAATATAGAAGAAGTAAAAGAAGCTTTATCAAAAGGATTTGGTGTTAAAGAAGCTCTTATAAATGAAGAGTTAGATGAATTTAATAAAGTTCAAATGATCAAAGTTTATGATCCAAGTGATAAGAAGAAAAAATTATGTGTAATTGGAAATGACCAAGATATCGATGTTAAGAGATTAACTATTTCTGATGTTTATGCTTCAGTTTCATATTATTTAAATCTATTACATGGTGTAGGAAATTTTGATGAAATAGATCATTTAGGAAATCGTCGTATTAGACAAGTTGGAGAACTTTTACAAAATCAATTTAGAATTGGTGTTTCTAGAATGGAAAGAGTTATTCGTGAAAGAATGACTACTCAAGAAATGGAAGAAGTAACTCCAAAAACATTAATTAATATTCGTCCAGTTACTGCAGCAATGAAAGAATTCTTTGGTAGCTCACAACTTTCTCAATTTATGGATCAAACAAATCCTATTGCAGAACTTACTAATAAGAGACGTTTATCTGCACTTGGACCTGGTGGATTATCTAGAGATCGTGCAGGAGTTGAAGTTCGTGACGTTAATGCATCACATTATGGACGTATTTGTCCTATTGAATCTCCTGAAGGACCTAATATCGGACTTATTACTTCACTTGCAAGTTATGCAAAAATTGATGAATATGGATTTATAATGACTCCTTATCGTAAAGTAGTTGATTCACAAATTACAGATGAAGTTTGCTACTTAACTGCAGATGAAGAATTAGATTATATTATTTCACAATCTACAGTTGAAACAGACAAGGATAATAAGATTATTGATGAACAAGTTAATGCTCGTTTTAGAGGAGAAAATATTTTAGCTAAACCAGAGCAAGTTGACTTTATAGATGTTAGTCCACAACAAGTTGTTTCAGTAACTACAAGTTGTATTCCATTCTTAGAGCATGATGATGCTACACGTGCACTTATGGGTGCTAACATGCAACGTCAAGCAATGCCTTTAATAAAAACAGAAGCTCCATATGTTGGAACTGGTGTAGAATTTATTGCAGCAAAAGATTCAGGTGTTGAAATTGTTGCTAATAATGATGGTATTGTTGAATATGCAGATGCAAAGAAAATTGTTGTAAAAACAAAAGAAGGAAAAGATACTTATAAATTAGCAAATTTTGAACTTGCAAACTCAAGTATTTGTATGCATCAAAGACCAATTGTTAAAGTTGGGGATAAAGTTAAAGCTAATACTACTATTTTGGCTGATGGTAACTCTACTGATAAAGGAGAACTTGCCTTAGGTAAAAATATGACAGTTGCTTTCATGACTTTCAATGGTTATAACTATGAAGATGCTGTAATTTTAAATGAAAATTTAGTAAAAGATGATAAATACACTTCACTTCACTTAGAAGATTACGAAATGCAATGTCGTGAAACTAAATTAGGACCTGAAGAAATTACTAGAGATATTCCTAATGTTAGTGAAGAAGCTCGTCGTAACTTGGATGAAAATGGTATTGTTACTATTGGTACTGAAGTAAAAGAAGGAGATATTCTTGTTGGTAAGGTTACTCCTAAGGGAATGGCTGAACTTACTTCAGAAGAAAAACTTTTACATGCTATCTTTGGTGAAAAGACTCGTGAAGTTCGCGATACATCACTTCGTGTTCCACATGGTGGAGATGGTATAGTTCATGATATTAAGATTTATTCTCGTAAAGATAATGATGAATTACCTGCAGGAGTTTCTAAAGTAATTCGTGTATATATTATTCAAAAACGTAAGATTCAAGTTGGAGATAAGATGTCTGGACGTCATGGTAATAAGGGTGTTATTTCACTTATTCTTCCACAAGAAGATATGCCATATTTACCAGATGGTACTCCAGTTGATATAATGCTTAATCCACAAGGTGTTCCTTCTCGTATGAACTTTGGACAAATTCTTGAAATTCATATGGGTATGGCTTGTAAGAAACTTGGTGTTCATATAGCTACACCAGTATTTGATGGAGCTCATATTTCAGATATTCAAGCTATGATGAAGGAAGCAGGAATGGATGAAGATGGAAAAACAGTATTATATGATGGTCGTACAGGTGAAGCATTTGATCATAGAATAGCAGTAGGTGTTATGTACATGATTAAACTACATCACATGGTTGATGATAAATTACATGCGCGTTCTACTGGACCTTATTCATTAGTTACTCAACAACCTTTAGGTGGTAAAGCACAATTTGGTGGACAAAGATTTGGAGAAATGGAAGTTTGGGCATTATATGCATATGGTGCAGCTCATACATTACAAGAAATAATAACTTACAAATCAGATGATGTTACAGGTCGTGTTAAAGTTTATGAATCAATTATTAAGGGTAAAGAAATTAATCAAGCTGGTGTTCCAGAATCATTTAGAGTTCTTATGAAAGAATTCCAAGCTTTAGGACTTGATATTTCAATAATTAATGATGATGGTGAAACATTACAATTAAAAGAAATAGAAGAAGCTGAAGATAAAGAAGATTTAGGTACTAGTTTAGATGATGTTGAAAAGAATTCTCCAGTTCATGATACAAAAGATATTTTGCCACTTTCAGTAGCAGAAGAAGATGATGAAGTTGATGAAGCTGAAGAACTAGATGATGAAGATGATTATGATTCAGAAAATGATTTAGATTTTAATGAAGATGATCAGGATTTTGAAGATGATTTTGAGGAAGGAGCTGATCTTTAATGATAGAAGTAAATAAGTTTGATGCCTTAAAAATAGGTATTGCTTCTCCTGAAAAGATCCGTGAATGGTCATATGGTGAGGTTAAAAAACCTGAGACAATAAATTATCGTACTTTACGTCCTGAACGTGATGGATTATTTTGTGAAAAGATTTTTGGACCTACAAAAGATTTTGAGTGTGCATGTGGAAAATATAAACGTGTACGTTATAAAAATATAGTATGTGATAGATGTGGAGTAGAAGTTACTCGTGCTAAAGTTCGTCGTGAACGTATGGGACACATAGAGTTAGCTACTCCTGTATCTCACATTTGGTTCTTTAAGGGTGTTCCTTCTCGTATGGGTCTTGTACTTGATATGAGTCCAAGAGATTTGGAAGAAGTATTATACTTTGTTAGTTATGTTGTAATTGATAAAGGAAATGCACCTTTAGAAAATAAGCAAACTTTATCTGAAAAAGAATACAGAGCATATTATGAAAAATATGGTACTGGATTTAGAGTAGGAATGGGTGCTGAAGCTATAAAAGAATTATTAAAAAATGTAGATCTTAAAAAAGACATTGATGAAATAACTAAAGAATTAGAAACTGCACAAGGTCAAAAAAGAACTCGTTTATTAAAAAGACTTGATGTTTTAGATGCTTTCTATTCATCAGGTAATAAGCCAGAGTGGATGATTATGGATTGTATTCCTGTTATTCCACCAGAACTTAGACCAATGATTCAATTAGATGGTGGTAGATTTGCAACATCTGATTTAAATGATTTATATAGACGTGTTATAAATAGAAATAACCGTTTAAAGAAACTTATTGATTTAGGTGCTCCTGGTATCATCATTCAAAATGAAAAACGTATGCTTCAAGAAGCAGTTGATGCTTTATTTGATAATGGTAGACGTGGAAGAAGTGTAACAGGTGCTGGAAATAGACCATTAAAATCACTTTCTAGCATGTTAAAAGGTAAACAAGGTCGTTTCCGTCAAAACTTACTTGGTAAACGTGTAGATTACTCTGGACGTTCAGTTATCGTTGTTGGTCCATCTTTAAAGATGTATCAATGTGGTATTC
>CASTSB010000001.1 GCA_949451605.1 uncultured Bacilli bacterium | reverse complement strand
AAGAAGCACGTACAGCAAACATTGCTTTAGCAAAAACTAAGATAGAAGAAAAAGGCAATCCTGTATTAAATCAAATTAGCCCACTAGTAAGTTTTACAGCAAAAGAATCTGCTAAAGTGTCAACAACAACAAGATCTTCTGTGATTACAAGATATAAATCAAATAATGGATTTTATTCTAGAACAAATAATAAAATAGCTACGAGCTATAAGCTTAATAAAACTACTGGACAATTTAGTTTAGTAAATGCTTTGGCATACGTTCAATATGAAGATTTAGATTTTGAAAATAATACATATTATGCATGTAACCCAATGGGAAATACTTCATGCTCTCAACTTTATAGAATAGTTTCAGTAGATGTAGATGTAACTACTAGAGAAGATGATTACTTTACATATGAAAATAAGACTTATACTGTTACAAAATATAATATTAATAATAAAATAAACGAATATGATGGAACAGATACAGGAATGTATGCACAAGAAGATGATTTAGGAACAAGTTACTACTATAGAGGTGCTGTAAAAGGGAATATAGTAAAATTTGGAGATTTTTATTGGAAAATAATCAGAGTAAATGGTGATGGTACAATAAGAATGATTTATTATGGAAAGGTGCTAGATTCACCAAGTGCTGCTTCAACAGTTTTTAATACTTTTAAAACATATGATCCAACATATTTAGGTTTTATGTATAATGACGACAATTTTTCAGAAGAACCTTATATTGGTACAAATTCAAGTTCAACCTTATATAATAGTAATATATCAAATAGCTATAAATATATTTATTCTAAAGGATATACATATAATAAAGAAGATAAAAAATTCTATTTAGATCAGTCAGAAGGTAATTCTGTAACTGGCCTATATAAAGATTTAAGAGAAGATGTAATAAATAACGGGTATATTTATACTTGCATGAGCACTTTAAACTATTGTACATATTTATATAAGATAAATAGTGATAAGCAAAATGCAGATAATCCTAATAATATATATTATTCAGTCTATTTTAATTATTTTGCAGTTAATTCAGATTCATATGAAAATGCAGTTAAAAATATAAAGAAGTCTAAAGTTTTAGAAAACTTAGAAAATTGGTATACAACAAATATAGAAAGTAAAAAAGATATTAACAATAATTCTTTATCAAATTATTTAACTGATAGCATATTTTGTAATGATAGATCTAATAATTCTAATTATTATCAACAATTTAAAAATGTAATTTACTATGGACCATATAGTAGAGTAACTTCTAATAATCCAAAATTAAAGTGTCCAAATGACAATGATAAATTTACTATATCTCTAGATAATGGAAATGGTAAATTGGATTATCCAATAGGATTACCTACAACAGATGAAATACAAATGGCTGGAATAACTGCAAGCTCTACTCCTGGTAATAAACTTAGCTATTTATCTTATCCTTCAACGTATTTAACAAGCTCACCTTATTATTCTTGGATAAATAGTAATTATATTTATTATTATTCTAATACAGGTTATTTAGCATATGGAAATTATAATAGTAGTTATGGAATGCGTCCAGTAATAAATTTAAAAGCAAATACAAAAATAGTAAGTGGAGAAGGAACAGAAGACTCCCCATTTGAAATTACTATAGGAAACTAGTATAATAAAATCATAAATAAAAGAAAGGAATCAATCATATGATTTCTTAAAGATTGATAATGTAGATATGGAAACAATATTTTATAAAATAGTAAGGCCAATAGTTAAAGGATTATTCTATATATTATATAGACCAACTGTAGTAGGACTTGAAAACATTCCTACTACAGGGCCTATAGTATTAGCAGGCAATCATACTAAGCAGCTAGACCCGATTATGCTAGTTGCAGTTTCTAAAAGACAGATCCATTTTTTAGCAAAAATAGAATTATTTAAAGGTTTTACAAAACCAATTGTTAAGAGTATGGGAGCAATTCCAGTAAACAGAAAAGTCCATGATGGAAAGGCATTAGAAAGTGCTATAGAATGCTTAAAAAATGATTATTGTATTGGTATTTTTCCTGAAGGAACAATTAATAGAACAGATGATATAATAATGCCTTTTAAAAAGGGAGCCATTAAGATGAGCAAAGAATCTAAGGCAATATTAGTTCCATTTGTTATTACAGGAAAATACAAACTATTTAAAAAATCAATAAAAATAGAATTTTTAAAGGGAAGAAAAGTTACAAAAGAAGTAGATATTGAAAACGAAAAATTAATGAATGATATCAAAAAAGTACTTCTTAAAAGCAGGTGATAAAATGAAAACAACAAAAAAAGAAAAAATGTATATCTATAGAATACTAAGACCCATTTTAGGACCAATTTATAAACTATATTATAATCCAAAAATAATTGGAAAAGAAAACATCCCTAAAACGGATTCTATCTTAGTTGTAGGAAATCATAAACATGTAATGGATCAATGCTCATGTATAATTTCTACAAAAAGACCTATTCATTACATGGCTAAAAAAGAATACTTTGACGGAAAATTTGCTTGGTTCTTTAAAATGGTTGGCTGTATTCCAGTAAACCGAAGTATAAAGGATGAAAATGCTAAAAGTGCTGCTTTAGAAGTTCTAGAAAACGGATTTGCCTTAGGTCTATTTCCCGAAGGAACAAGAAATAAAACAGATAAATTTTTACTTCCATTTAAATTCGGCGCAGTTTCTATGGCACAAAAAACAGATTCTTATTTAGTACCATTTGGAGTTACCGGAGACTATAAATTCAGAAGTAAAAACTTAGTAGTAAGGTTTGGTAAACCATTTAAAGTAAAAAAGAATGAATCATTAGAAGATGCTAATAAAAGATTAGAAAAAGTAATTGGCGATTTAATGAGAGAAAATTTAAAAAATAGTGAAAAATAATGTCAAGTAAAGAAAGTTTCAAAATTAGGAACTTTCTTTTTATGTTATTATTAGAATGGTGATAATAAATGAAGGATACTAAAAATGCTTTCGATAAAGAAACAAGTTATAAACTGTATCGTACTGTCAAAGAACTTATTCATCCTAGTATTTCTAAAAAAAATATTTCAGATTATAAAATCGTAATAGATGATAACTTATTATCGTTAAGAGTATTTTACCCCAAAAAAATTTCTAATTTACAGAACATAATAATCTTTGTTCCTGGTGATGGAAATCTAACTGGATGTAATTATCAATACTCAAGCATATGTAAAGATTTAGCTATAGAACTTGAAAGTTTAATAATTGCTATTGATTACTATGAAACAATTAATGAATATCCAACTATTTTAGAAAAAATAGAAACTACTATTAAATATTTATATACTGAATTAGAAAAGTTTAATATAAATAAAAATCAAATTATATTAATGGGAGATTCTAGCGGAGCTAATTATGTATCAGCTATTACATTTAGATTAATAAAAAATAAATTTAATTATGTAGAAAAAGAAATTTTACTTTATCCTTTACTATCAGGTAATTACTTTGATCAATGTGATTTTGCCTCTTTTGTTAAAGCACAAGAATATAACAAAGAACTTGTAGAAAAAATAAAAAATTACATGATTAGCTATTCAAAAGACAAAAAGAACTTAAAACTAAGTGACGTATGTCCGCTTCAAAATAAAGATTTTAGTTATTATCCAAAAACTCTAGTAATTACTGGTGATTTAGATCCTTTAAGAGATGAAGGAGAAGCATTTTATAAAAAATTGGATAATAATTCTAAATATGAAAATGTCATTTATGCAAGTCATGGATTCCTAAATGATAAAAATTTAGATGTAAGAAAAAAGTATTTAAATAGTATTAAAGAATTTATTTAAAGGAGTATCATTTGATACTTCTTTTATGTTAAAATAAAAGTGGTGATAAGAATGGAAAAAAAATATAGTAAACAACAATTAGTTGGAATGTTACTTAGAAGTGAAGAATTAAATGATCAAGATGCTGAGGAATTAATAAGCCTATTAATAGAACAGCCTTTAGCAATCGATGTTGATAAGCAAGAAGAAGCAAAAATGACTTTTGGCGATAAAATAGCAGATAAATTAAGTGAAGTAGCTGGAAGCTGGGGATTCATATTAGGCTTTTCTTTGTTCTTAATATGTTGGATAGTATTAAATGGTGTATTGATGACAAAACCTGTTGATGAATATCCTTTTATCTTATTGAACCTTGTTTTATCTTGTATTGCAGCTCTTCAAGCTCCTGTAATAATGATGAGTCAAAATAGACAAGCAGAAAAGGATAGTTTAAGAAATAAAAATGATTACATTATAGATTTAAAAAGTGAGCTTATTCTTGAACGTATCGCAGAAAAAATAGAAAAATTAGAAAAAAATCAAGATAAAATTATTAAATACATAAAAGAAAAGGAAGAAGTAAATGAAAATAAATAAAAAAATAACATTAGTAATAATTTCACTATTTTTATTAACAGGCTGTGGCAAAGAAGTTGAATCAGGAACTAAAATTGATTCGAAAGTAGATACCACTAAATCAAATGGAACATTAATCTGTTCTAGAGAAGCAAACGCTCAAAATAATGCTCAAGCAAAATTTTATTATGAAGTTAATTATCGAAAAGGAAATATAACTAAACTATATACTAGTGAAAAGGTATTAACTACAGATGATTCTACTCTTGATACATATGAAAATGCTTATAAAAAAATAAGTCAAGTATTTAAAAATTTGAATTATTATTCAACTAAAGTTATAAGAGATGAAAGTAGTGTAGAATACACTTCAACTATTCAATATGATAAAGTAGACATGGAAAAACTAAAGGCTTTAGAAAACTCTGAAGATTCTATAATAAAGGATGGAAAGATTAAAGTAAAAGATTGGTTAGAATTTGCAGAACAATTTGGTACTAAATGTGAGGAAAAATAATAATACATAGAATAAATACGAAAAATATGATATAATATGCCCCATCTAAAGGAGAATTAGCATGATTGATAAAAAAACAAGATTTTGGTTAGACTTTCAAAACAACAAGATAAATAGAAATCTTACAAAAGAAGAAGAAAAAATGTTAAAAGAAGCTAATGATAAAGTAAATACATGGATGCCTAATAAAGCCTTATTTAAATTAATTGGTAAGGAAAATATAATGAAATATAATCTTTATGATGATACAGAAGTTATTAAAATACTATCCGAAGCATTCATAGTAGAACAAGAGGTAGCCAAAGTAAAATTAAGAGCTTTATCAAACGAATTAAGAAAAGAAAGATTAACAGAAACGCTTAATGAAATAAAAAAAGAACCAAAACAAAAGAAAATGAACTATAAAGGAAATATCTACTAATTCAACTTTTTAAAAACATTAGATTAAATAGATAGGAGAAAATCAATATGGAAATAATAAGTTTTTGGTTATTTACTCAAATACTTAGTGAAGGGTTACGTTTTCAAACAGAATTAAGAATATTAAAAGATCTTGCAGATAATGGATTTAAAGTTACAAATACAGAAAATAATATATATTTTGATATGAAACCGCCAGAAGATAAACAATACTTATTTTTAAGACGATTTCTTCCAGGTATCAACATTATAGATGCCATGGAAAAAATGGTAGAGTATAAAAACACTAGAAATGTTTTAGTTGATTCTTTTCTAATTAGAGGTTCTATAGGCTTAATGACTGACTATGAACAAAAAGTATATGAAGAAAATCCTACAGCTTTGAATGCATTCAAAATTAATTTTAAATCAGATATGAAAATAAATAACGCTAAACAAGTTACATTAGATGATGGTACAGAAGTTTGGTTTGACTTTGGAAGAGAAAAACATAATAAAGATGAAATAGTTATTTATAAATCTATTGGACCAAGTTCTAGAGAAAGCATAAAAACACAAAAATCGCTAGTTTTAAATACCTTACAATATAGATTAAAAAAAGATATTGAAGATTCAAAGCAAAAGGAAATATCAAAACAAAAAGAAAATAATAAAGAATCTGAATCTAATTATAGAAAAAATAAAATAGAAGCTTTAGAAGCCATAAAAAAGACACTTTTAGACGGAAATAAAAAGATAGCAGAAAGACAAAAAACAAAGAAACTAAAATAAGAGTCAAAAAAGACTCTTTTTTTGTATAGAAATTTACTTTTAACAAATAATAATAGTGGGAGGTAAATTTATGGATTTAAAATATGAAACAGTTCCAGATATGATAAGTGGTAAAGATTTAGACTACTTAGCTGATATTTTTAATTGGAACTATAATGCATACAAGTGTACTTTAAACCATTCTGGTTTAACTGACAGAGAAGATGTTGCTAAACTATTAGATAAAGCAAGCACTGTTTTCTATAATAATATGGAAACTATGCTATCTATTCTAGAAAGAGGTGGCTGTGATGAGTAAAATTCAAAATGAATTAGTTCCTTTAGCAACAGGATTAGAACTTAACGAAAAAGACTTAGTTAACTCATTATTAACTACTTTAAAAGGTATGGTTAAGAGCTATGCAGTAGCTTTAACAGAAGCAAGTAATGAATGCTTATTTAAAGAATATAAAAAACAATTCGATACTTTCGCAAAATTACAAAGAGAAGCTTTTGAAACATTATTCAGAAATGGATGGTATATGTTAGAAGAAGCTGATGGTGCAAAAGTAGGAGAAAAATACAATACATTAAACAAAACATTTACTGAATTAGAAGACGAATAATATAATTGAAACTATTGATTAAAAATCAATAGTTTTTCTCTCTTTAAGTAAAATAAAGTATAATTAAGCATTTTATTGACAAAAGAACATAATTCTTTTATAATCAAAAACATGAAAGGAAGGATTATCTATGAGAAATATTTTTACTAGACAACATCATCATAATAATCTGCACTTGTTAATACGACATTAAATCGTTGTAGATACAAGTGCTATTTGTGGTGCTTGTATCTAGTTTTCATAAATAAAAGAATAACTATACGAGTATCACTTGTATAGTTTTTTAATTATAAGAAAAAGGAGATTATTTATGAAAATTAGAAATGTAAAAGGGTGTTATGATTTTTTACCTAAAGAACAAAAAATTAGAAATTATATTAATAATATATTAAAAAATACTTTTGAAGAGTATGGTTATTCTTCTATAGAAACACCAATACTTTGTTATTATGATATGTTAAGTGATAAGTATAATGAAGAAAATGATATTTTAAAGGAAATTTATAAACTTAAAGATCAAGGAGAAAGAGTATTAGGCTTAAGATATGATTTAACAGTTCCATTTGCCAAATTTATTGCTTTAAATAAAAACACTTTAAAATTTCCATTTAAAAGATACGAAATTTCTAAAGTATTTAGAGATGGACCAGTAAAAACAGGAAGAGATAGAGAATTTACTCAGTGTGATGTAGATGTTGTAGGACTTCCTGGCGAAAATATTGAAGCTGAACTTTTAAGTATTTATGTAAATGCTTTTAATAAGATGAATATTGATATTATAATTCAGTATAACAGTAGAAATCTAATGAGAGGACTAGTCTTAGAAGTCATTAAAGATGAAGAAAAAATATCTAGTGCAATAACAATCATTGATAAAATTAATAAAATAACGAAAGAAGAATTTATAAATTATTTTAAAGAATTAAATATATCTAAAGACAAAGCAGAGAAGTTATTAAATTACTTTAAATTAGATTTAGTTAGTCTTAAAAAATTATTTGATAAAACAGAAAACCCTTTAATTATACAAGGTTTACAAGAATTAAGTGATTTATCAAATAAGTTAAAAGAATTAAATCTAGATAAGTATTGTATTTTTACACCATCCCTTGCGAGAGGTCAAGAATACTATACAGGAAATGTATTTGAAGTGTACGATAAAAGTGGATACTTAACGTCATCTATAGGTGGAGGCGGAAGATACGATAATATGATTACAGATTTTATTAATGACGGTAATAGGTATCCTGCAGTAGGTGTAAGCTTTGGATTATCTTCAATTTATGAGCTTTTAAGAAAAAAAGATAATTTAGAAAATATTAATGATATAGACCTTTATATAATACCTATTGAGACATTTACTGAAAGTTTTAAAATAGCTAATACTATAAGGTCCCTAGGTATTAACGTATTATTAGAACTTGAAAACAAAAAGCTTAAAAAATGTTTAGAGCAAGCTGATAAAGAAAATATTCCATATACTATTGTTATAGGTACAAAAGAATTAGAAGAAAGAAAAATTACATTAAGAAATATGAAGACAAAAGAAAATTTTGTTATATCACTTGATGAATTATCTAGTATAAAAAACTACATTAAATAACACAATTAATTATCGTTTAACTTGTAAGCTGTTGAACTAAATGATATAATAAAGCCTGTAAATGAGGGAGATATATGTATAAGCACTTAGAAAAATTAATAAACAATTATGATAAAAGAAAAGGAAAGTTAATTGAAAAAGAAGTTTTTAAAACTTTAAATGCCTACGAACTAGATGAAAATGAAAGAGCATTTTCTTACAAAACAGTTGAATCATTTAAACGAAATTTTAAAATTAAAGAATTATTTAGATCTTTAGATAGAAAAGTAATTGAAAGTAATATATATTTAAAATGCTGTGAAGAATATCTTAAATCAAGTGTTAATGATTGTACAAATATAATGTTAGATGTAGTACTAGATGATAAATATATTAATAGTGAAAACAGTTTTTCTATAGAAAGCATTACTACTAAAAATTACCTATTTAAAAATGATGATTTAAACAAAGAAGAGTTAAAGAAAATATCTGATAATCTAGATAAGATGTACTGTGAAATTTATAGACTACAACTAAGCAATATGTCATCTATTATTCCTCATAATGGAATAGATGCTTATAATTGTACATTAAGAAGAGAGGATAATAATGCTATTTTAACTGCAAACTTTTTGAACATTAATCACATTAATAATTCAAATAAAACATTTAAATTAAATTAGAAAAATTAAAATAACAATTTAATTTGTAAAAAAAGATTAGTATCTAATTACTAATCTTTTTGTTTTATAGTATAATTAAATTATGCCAATTTAGCTCAGCTGGTAGAGCAGTGCATTCGTAATGCAAAGGTCGAAGGTTCAAATCCTTTAATTGGCACCAATTAAAAACTCATATATTTCCATTGATAAGTAAGATGATTTGGAATATATTTAAGCATAAAAATAATTGAAACTTGGAGTTGGTTATATGGCAATGTGGAATCCTTGGCGAGGATGTAAAAAATGTAGTGATGGGTGCTTGCATTGCTATATACATAAAGGTGATTCAAAGAGAAATATAAATACAAATAATATTATAAAAACAAAAGATTTTGAAAAGCCTATAGAAAAATTAAAAAATGGTAATTATAAAATGAAATCTGGAATTGTTTATCTTTGCTTTTCTACTGATTTTCTAATTGAAGAAGCTGATGAATGGCGTTCTCTTTGTTGGCAAATGATTAAAGAAAGACAAGACTGCACATTTCTATTTCTTACAAAAAGAATTGATAGATTTATGAGTTGTGTTCCGAATGATTGGAATGACGGTTATGAAAATGTGGTAGTTTGCTGTACTATTGAAAATCAAAAAAATGCTGATTATAAATTAACTATATTCAAAGATTTGCCAATAAAACATAAATGTATTACTGCTCAACCTTTACTAGAGAATATTGACATAGAAAAATATCTTGATAATATTGAACTGGTAGTAGTAGGTGGTGAATCAGATGTGAAGGCTAGGCCGCTAGACTTTGAATGGGTTTTAAATATTAGAAAACAATGTATAAAGAAAAATACAAATTTTGAGTTCAGACAATGTGGTACCCATTTCATAAAAGATGGAAAAGAATACAAATTACAAACAAAAGATTTAATTAAACAAGCAAAATTAGCAAATATAGATTATTTAATAAATAAGCAATATAAGGAGATATAAATGAGAAAAATATATGCTTTAAGACAAATTATTGTATCACTAACTGCACTTGTATTTCTTACTTGGGCATTTATACAAAATAAACTTTGGACAAAAATAATTATTACGCCTTTTATAATTTGTTCTTTTGCTATATTAATGGAAAATATATTTTTAATATTAAATAAAACTAAAATCTCAAACTTTTTTAGACTCCTATTTCGTATAAGTTTTTTTATTTATGTCTTTGGATTTTTATCATATATAGTTTATTACTCCATAACGAATAATGAATATTCTATTTTGTTAGTAGTTTCTATTTTTTTAGTTTTTACAATATATTTTCTAAAGAAATCCTTCTTTTCTAAAAAAATAAAAAAATAAAGGAAACAATTATGAAAAAACATCTTAAATTATTTAAAAATATTATATTTATTATTAGTTTACTAATTTATATTTATTTAGTTTTTATTGGCAGAAATCAATATCTTTATAATATGTCTTATTCTATGTGTATTTTATTAATTGCACTTATTTGTTTAGTGATATTCACTTATGGCATAATTTCTAATAAAGAAATGGATTTTAAAAACAATGTAAATTTATATATTGTTTTATATCTTACTCTTTTAATTAGTGTAGTCTTCTTTATTGGAAGAAGTGAAATAAAATTATATAGCTGGTGGTATAGTGGACAATACACTCCATTTAATACTATAAGACAACAATTAAGTTATGGTTCTGCCTTATCAATTATTAAAAATATTATTGGAAATAGTATTATGTTGATGCCATTAACACTATTATTAATGTCAAAGAATAAAAAATATAATAATTTATTAAAACAATTAATAATTATTCTACCAATAATTATTGGAATTGAGTTATTTCAGGCTTTTACACATACAGGATCATTCGATATTGATGATATTATACTAAACTATTTAGGAACAGTTATTTTTACATTTTTAATTACTAGGCTTTCAATAATTAATAAAATTAAAAAATTATTCTACACAGATTTTAAAATTAAAGAAAGTTTAAAATATATACTATTCTATTTTTCAATATTTTTACTAGTCGCATTTATAACTCTAATATTTTTAAATAGTCTTGAGTTATTGAAAAGTAGTATAATAAATTTATCAATTTTTAATATTCTTTGGAGGTGATGATATGGCAACATTTTTAAAAGAAGATTTTATAGCACTTTCACTTATAAATTCAAAAGATAAACTATTTCATGAAAGTTCAATTACAACTTCAGAGCTTAGTGAGTATACCAGTTATTTACAAAAAGAATTTAATAGTCGTGACTCTGATGTTATTATTACAAGTAATGGATTAGATAAAGAAAACTTTAATATAATGGGTGATGCTATTACGATATCAAAAAATTGCGGTATAAACACAAATTTTATCCCATTAAATGTCTTATCAGTATTGAATGATAATGATTTAATTATTAATTTTTGGATGCAATTAGAAAAGGAAAAATTGAAGTCTTTAGAAAATATAAAAAATAATAGTAAGGTTTATAAAAAAAGTATTTTTAAAATCAATTCTTAAAACATTTAAAATATCATAATAATAGAATAAAGAGGTTAAAATGAATAAGAATGAGATTATAAATAAATTAAACAATTCTAAGTTAATAGCCCATAGGTTAGGATATAAAATGACAGAATATCCAGAAAATTCTTCGGCATCGATTGAAGCAATCTTTAATAATAAAGAATTATTAGATTCATGTAGTGGTTTTGAATTAGATATCTGTTTTACAAAAGATCATATTCCAGTAGTTATCCATGATAAATATATAGATGATATTTCTAATGAAAAAGGTAAAGTAAAAAGTTATACTTTAGAAGACTTGAAAAAACTTTCTTTTACATTTAGGAAAAGTAATAATATAAAAGATGATTTCACATTTAAAATATTAAGTCTTGACGAATTATTAGATTATTTTCAAAATAAGAAATATCTTTTAAAAGAGAAAATCATAAAAATAGAAACAAAAGAAATGTTTTTTCTAAATAAAAAGAATTTAGAAGTTCTTGCATCTATTTTAAATAATTATAAGAGCATAGCTAATAATTTAGTACATTTATCTTATTACCCAACAAATTTAATATATTTAAAAGAAATTCAAATAAAAAATAATTTTCAAGTAACAAAAACCGATCTATTATGTGATTATAACTTACCAATATTAATATCCAAAATAAGCAAAAGTATTGATTCCATATCTCTAAGAATTAAAACTGCTGATATGAGAAAATTAAACAAGAAAAATAATTTTAAAGTAAACAAACAAGTATTTTTTGATAATATTTTAATGAAACTAAGTAACGTTATTAGTGACAAAACTCTTAGTTATGCAATTGGTAAATACAAAACTGTAGGAGTTTACGTTCTAAATAACGAAAAAGAAATAACGACTTTTTCTAAGTTAATTTCTAAAGAATTCTTCGACTGCAATTGGATGAATATAACTTATACAACAGATAATCCATTATATATAAAAAAATTAAGAACATGAAAGGCAAGCACTATGGAAGTAATAGAGATAAGACTATTAATGCTTTCTCCTACTAGAGGAACATTTAATAAGAAAAAGAAGAAAAGAAAAGATGAACTTTTTTTGGAATTAATGAAAGAATTAGAAAACTTTAATGAATCTTGGAATATAAATGGATTAAATGTTGATTTAAATATTAAATTTAATGACTATAGAACTTCTAATAATGAATACTTAAAAAATGAGCGAATTTTAAGAGGTGCTTTAATTATAGAAGCAGAAGCAGACTTGAAAAAACATTTGGAAAACAAAGTCAAAGAATATAAAAAAGAAGCGGAAATAAATAAACTGGAGTCTATTCCTGAAATAGAAAGCTATTTTAAAAAGGACTTTTTTGTTTCACTTAAGAAAAGAATAATGGACTTTCTATTATGTATAAATTTAGCATACCCCTGTTTATTTGAGGTTAGAGAATTAGAAATAATATTTGAAGATACCTACGAAGAATCAGAAAACATAAATTTATATGGTCAATTATCATCAGATGTTTTAGAATATCAAGAAGAGTTAAATATTCCTATCGTTTCAATTTTATCTATAGATAAATGTTGGAAGTGGCTTTCAACTAAAACCAATTTATTCGAAGGAATGGGAGAGTTACCAATTGACAGGGCATTAAATGCTATGACATATATTATATCTTCAAACGGATATGATGATATTTTCTACTCAATGATAGGAATAGAAGCTATATACTCAACCGATAGATCTATTGATATAACAGAACAAATTAGAAGAAAAATAGATATTTTATTTGGAACAATCCCTGGACTACGAAAAAAGATTTCAAAAATGTATGAGGTTAGATCTAAACTAATGCATGGATCTTTAAAATTTCCAAGCAAATATTATGTAGATGATGCAACTAAGGAATTTGAAGAGTTTCTTTTTAAAGATTATATGGAAACATCAAAGGTGGCATTAGTACTTTTAGTAGGTACTATTCAACAATTTATAATAAATGACGCTAATCAAATAGAATACGAATACAAAGTAAAATTATCATAAAAAAGAAAGGAACTAAAATAATGAAAAAAATAGAAATACCAACATATTCTTTAGGAGAAGAACTAATTAATTCTATCTCACATGGTGTAGGAGCAATTCTTGGAATAGTCGCATTAGTCCTTACTATAATTTATTCATCTATTCATAATAATACACTAGGAGTAGTAGCATCTTGTATATATGGAATTTCAATGATTATAATGTATACAATCAGTTGTATATATCATGCCCTAAGTCCTAAATTAAAAGCAAAAAAAGTTTTTAGAGTTTTAGATCACTGTGATATTTATGTATTTATAGCTGGTTGCTATACGCCTTATTGTATAAGTTTAATCGGAGGACAAACAGGCTGGATACTATTTACAGTTATTTGGCTAGCTGCAATAATCGGAGTGTTGTTAAATGCAATTAATCTTGAAAAATTTAAAATCCCATCATTAATTATGTACTTAGTAATGGGCTGGATGATTATCTTTTCTTTTAATGCTTTAAATAACAGCATAGAAAGAAATGGCCTATACTTGTTAGTATCTGGTGGTATTGCTTATACAATAGGTGCTGTTTTATATATGCTTGGTAGTAAAAAGAAGTATTTCCATTCCATTTTCCACTTTTTTGTATTATTAGGAAGTATTTTACAATTTTTATCAATCTTATTGTATACACTCTGATATATTAAAAATAAAAAAACATTTTTATAAATTGAAAAATAAAAGTGAGAGTGATAAGATAAAAAAGTGAAATAAGGAAGGAGGCGATAATATTAGGTATCATAATTTAAGATTTGATATTTGGTTATGTCTATTGCTTAGTGTTTTACTATGCATGGGAGCAGAAAAAGTTGCTACTGGCTTACTAGAAGATAAATATAAAGAACATAAAGAAGAACACAAAGTAGAAAAAGGTCAAGTAGGTGGAGTTGCTGGAGATGATCTAATAAGAGCACAAAATATTGAAGATTTATTATCGAATGAATATTTTACTATTGAATCTCCAGGTATAGAATATAGAAATAAGGGAGCCGGATTTCATAATGGATATTATCTTTACGCTATAACACTTCCATCTAAAGAAAAAGTAGCCGCAAGAATTAATCAAGAATCTGTTGTTAGTAATGGAGATTCAATATATTCTGGTACTTCAACTATGCCAGTGGGTAAAATTATAAAAGAAGATCTTACTAAAGATAAAACATTTCTTGATCAGATTGAATTTAAAGAGCCGTTAGATCGAAAAGACTTTTATATAGACATGGTGGGAGCAGCAGAAATACAAAGTAAGGAATCGTTTATTGAAACACCAATAATTATTATGCAAATTATAATCGTTCTAATAACCTTTCCAATCTTTCATGCTATAGGTTCAAAGTTAGGAATATTCCCATATTTCTTTGCACCTAAAAATAAAAAAACAAACGAATGGGATTAAATAAGGAGTAAAAAATGGAAAATAAAAAGATTAAAAAAGTAAATTTATTATATTTATTAGGTTATATATTTTTACCTATGGTTATTTGTGCAATATGTTTTTATATTAGCTATTTGTTCTTTCCTAAAGGAACAGGGGCTGTAATTTTACTTATGGTGCCACCAGCACTTAGTTTTATTTGGTGGTTTTTTGGAGGAAGTATTTTTTATAAACAAAAAAGAAAAGCATTTGAACGCGAGCTAGATGATAAAAAATTCGCAAGAAATCATACTTTTTATACTAAAGGTAAAACAGTTATTATTAATAATGAAGAAGGTAAAATTGGTTTACTATTTTTCTGGAATCCTTTTGAAAGTTTTATAGTTGATGCATCAAGAGTAGAAAAAGCTTGGGTTGATGATGGTAAAATGGGAGTTGGCTTTATGGAAGGTAGTAGCCAAGTAAGTTTCCTATTTAAAGTAGATAATATTAAGATAAGAGTTTATACATTCACATCTAATCAACGTTTTAGAATGGATAGTGATTATATTTTAACTGGTATTTCAAAAGCTGATTTAATGGTAAAAGCAATCGAAGAAGCAAAGGCTAAGGCTAAATAATGAAATTTCTAAGAAAAGCTCGTTCCATTTTTCATGATGATTGGTGTAGCAAATGTTATGAACAAATGGATATTTACAAAAAAGAGCTATATATGCTACCAATGATGGTAGGCCACTATGTATCACATTCAAATCCTGAATATTACAAGAAGAACTTAATTAAAGTATACACAAAAAAAGAAATTCCAATAGGAACATATGCCTGTGGTATCTATGTTTATAAGTGTCCATATTGTAATCATAAGGCAACTAAATTATCAATATTTCTTCCTGTAAGAGATGTTGAAAAGAGTGAAGACGCATTTCTATTTGAAAATGGCGAAATGGATGATTTTATTTAAAAATAGCGACCCCCAAAAGGTCACTTTTATTTTGTATAATTAACTAATTTATAAGAAAATAAATGGTTACATATTTAGAAAAAGTGTTATACTAATATAGTAGGTGATAAAATGATAAAAAAAATTATTTTAATATTAATTTCAGCAATTTTAATAATAGGATTAGGTATTTATTTTAGTTGCATAAGAATAAGTTATACAACTACACACATTCCACCAATTACTTATCATATAAAAATAAATAAACTTACTAAAACAATGAGTGTAAGAGAATATAATTCTTGTAAAGATAGTAGTTGTAATAAAATGGATGTTGAAAATAAAGTTAAACTAACAGATGAAGAATACAAAATTATAAAAGAAAAAAATAAAACTTCACAAAATCTTGAAAAGTTAGCAGCTTGTCTAAGTGATTTAGCAAAAGGTGATTCTGTATTCATGACTAAAGATCAGACAGAATATGATATTATGCAGGATTTAAATAATGATGGAAAAGTAACATATCGTGAAAAAGCTCTTCATATTTTAAATGATATTAAATAAAATATTTGATAATTTTCAAAATTTGTGCTATAATATAGCAAGTTTTGAGGTGAACCATATGGGAGAAAGAATAAATATTAATTTTAATAATAAGCCATATCGAAATAATTTTAAAATAGAAGCTAAAAAAGTAGGTATGAATGAATATTTATATTCGTCACTTTGTTATGAATTACAAAATAAAATAAGTGTTTTTGATAAGAAGAGTTTTTCATCACTAGAAAGCGAATTAATTTGTAAAGTAGTAAATCCAAGCTTTTTAGAGAAATCTATAAAGATATTAGATATTTTAAAGAAGTATGGAACCTATGTTTTAACTTCTAATGGAATAAAAGGAAAAATATCGGGAAAATATAATTATTGTGCAGAAATACAAATTAATGATGAAAGCGTAGGTATAGTCACAAATACTCAAGATGTATCAACAAAAGATGTATATACAAAAGATAAAGACACTTATCAAATATATAACCAAGAAATTATAAGAAAAAAAATTATATATATGGATAGAAATGAAATAGCAAATAATAATACTTCTAAAGAACGTACTTCAGTATTTGATTATGATAATGTAGAAAAATCAAGAAAAGAAGTTACTAATCACTCAAATAACATTTATAATAAAGATACTATGACTTATACAATACCAGATACATTAGATAGAGAAAATACTAAAGAAATAAAAGAATATTATAGAAGAGGTAACAAAGTTCTTCATTCATATGAATTAATATTTTTAAATAAAGATTACAAGTACGAAAATGGAGAATTTAAATTTAATAAAGATTTAATTAATAAAGAAGAATATTATATTGCTGATAATTTTAGACTAGATGATAAGCTAATACCAAAAATGTTATTCTTTGAAAGAATTGATTACGGAAGATATTTAGAATTAAAAGAGAAAAAAGAAGAAAGTTCTAAAAAAATATTTAAAAAGAGAAAATAAGAACCCCGAACTATGGGGTTCTTTCTTTACAAAAAAAACTATAAGATATATAATAAAAAAGAATTGTAAAAGTAACTAGGAGTGAATTATGAAGAAAGTAGTAATAGGAATGAGTGGAGGAGTAGACAGTAGCGTTTCTGCCTTACTTTTAAAAGAGGCAGGATATGAAGTAATTGGTCTTTTCATGAGAAATTGGGATTCGCTTGCTGATGGAGAATTTAACGGTCCAACAACAGAATCTGGAATTTGTCCTCAAGAAGAAGACTACAATGATGCTAAAGCTGTTTGTGAAAAGCTAAACATTCCTCTATATAGAAAAGATTTTGTAAAAGAATATTGGGATTATGTTTTTACTTATTTCCTAGATGAGTTAAAAAAAGGAAGAACTCCTAATCCAGATATTATGTGTAATAAATATATTAAATTTGATATGTTTGCACGTGAAGCAGAAAAACTAGGCGCAGACTATATCGCAACTGGGCATTATGCAAAAATTGAAGATGGAAAGTTAATGCGTGCTAAAGATCAAAATAAAGATCAAACTTATTTTTTATCACAAGTAAGTAAAGCCCAACTTAAAAACGTTTTATTTCCTTTAGGAGATTTAGAAAAACCAAAAGTAAGAGAAATCGCAGAACAAAATGGATTAATTACCGCAAGAAAAAAAGATTCAACTGGAATTTGTTTTATAGGTGAAAGAAACTTTACTAACTTTTTAAAAAATTATTTGCCAAATCAACCTGGTGATGTTGTAAATATTGAAACAAATGAAGTAATAGGAAAACATATTGGTTTAATGAATTATACAATCGGTCAACGTAAAGGTTTAAATATTGGTGGTACAGAAGAAAGAATGTTTGTTGTAGGAAAAGATTTAAGTAAAAATGTTCTTTATATTTGCCTTGGAGAATACAATGATTATTTAATAAGCGATTCTTGCATTATTGATACTATTAATTATTTAAAGGATGAAAAACTAACTAATGTAACCGCAAAGTTCAGATATAGACAGGATGATATTCCAGTAGAGTTAGAATGGATAAACGATGAGGAAATACTAGTTAAATACCCTCAAGGAGTAAAATCAGTAACACCAGGACAAGCTTGCGTTTTATATAAAGACGAAGAATGCCTAGGTGGAGGAATTATCAAAGAAGTAAGAAAAAATAACAAAAAATTATGGTATTTATAAAAGGAGTATAAAATGAAAAAGAAAATAGCAGTTTTAAGTATTATTTTAATAATAATTGTTGCATTTATTATAGGAATTATTTACATTAAAAGTAATTCAACAGATGCAGCCAAATTTAAAAAAGAATATGAATCTTTAAATGGAACAAAAAGTAAAAAGAATGGCCAAAAAATAAGAAGCATTACCATACCTAAAGCTAACCCAATTATATATAAAACAGCAGATGAGTTAGTTAAAATGATTGAAGATAAGGAAACTTTTGCTGTTTATTTCGGATTTCCTGATTGTCCTTGGTGTAGAAGCGTTTTACCAACTCTTTTAGAAGTTGCCAACGATCAAAATATAGAAAAACTTTATTATGTAGATGTAAAAGAAATAAGAGATACTTTAGAATTAGATAAAGAAAACAAAGTAATTACTAAAGAAAAAGGAAGCAAAGGCTATCAAAACTTATTAAAAAAATTAGACAAAGTTTTAGATTCTTATTATCTTACTAATGATAAGGGTGACAAAATAGACACAAAAGAAAAAAGAATTTATGCTCCTAATATTGTTGTAGTAATAAATGGAGTAGCAAAGGAAATGACTTCAGGAATAAGCGATAAACAAGAAGATGGATATTCAAAACTAACTACTGAAATTGAAAAAGATATGTATAATAAAATTAAATGTACTTTAGAATGTCTTAACAAAGAGGCTTCAGTTTGTACTTCGAAAGCTTGCTAAAACAAATCCAAAATTTGGGTTTGTTTTTCTTTATTTAATTATATTGATAATGTATAATGATTTCTAGAAGTTAGAAATATTTATCTTCTAAAGGGTGAATTAGATATTAAATATTATACATATATTATAAGATGTGACGACGACTCTTTATATACTGGAATAACAACAAATATAGAAAGAAGAATGCAAGAACATAAAGAAAGAAAAGGAAAAGCCGCAAAGTATACCTCAAATCATCATTTTAAAAACTTAGAGATATACTTTGAATCCGATTCAAGAAGTAATGCATCAAAACTCGAATGGAATATTAAGCATCTCCTAAAAAAAGATAAAGAAGAGTTAATCAAACAAAA
The DNA here is from genome assembly GCA_949451605.1 of uncultured Bacilli bacterium. Taxonomy (GTDB): domain Bacteria; phylum Bacillota_I; class Bacilli_A; order RF39; family UBA660; genus RUG14891. The sequence continues at coordinate 192,039 of CASTSB010000001.1, read as the reverse complement.
ATCATTAGAAAAGTTAAAAGATAAGATTGATATTAATAAATATAACTATATAAAAGAAGTGAGGTAAAATTATGGAACTATTAGATGGAAAAAGCGTAAAAAAACAAATATTAGAAGAGTTAAAAGAAAAAATAACTAAACTAGATAGAAAGCCAGGGCTTGTAGTTATTCAAGTAGGAGAAGATCCTGCAAGTAAGGTATATGTAGGTCAAAAAGAAAAAATGTCTAATGAATTAGGATATAAATATGAGCATATAAAATTAAATGAAAAAGTGGAAGAAAAAGAAGTTTTAGACATTATAAATAAATTAAATAATGATGATACAATAGATGGTATTTTAGTACAAATGCCACTTCCAAAACATTTGGATAGTAAAAAGATTCAAAACACAATAGATAAAAATAAAGATGTTGATGGATTGTGTGATATTAACGCTGGGAAATTGAGCCATAATGTAGATACATTAGTACCTTGTACACCAAAAGGAGTAATGGATATTTTAAAACATTACAATATAGAAGTAGAAGGGGCAAATGTTGTAATTGTAGGAAGAAGCGATTTAGTAGGGAAACCTCTTGCTTCTTTAATGATTAATAATAATGCAACAGTAACAATCTGTCATTCAAAAACAAAAAATCTAGAATCTTTTACAAAGAATGCAGATATCCTTATCGCAGCTGTAGGTAAAAAAGGCATTATAACTTCTAATATGGTTAAAGATAATGCTGTAGTTATAGATGTTGGAATAAATAGAGTTGATGGTAAGCTTTATGGAGATGTTGACTTTGAAGGAGTAAAAGACAAAGTAAGCTATATTACTCCTGTTCCAGGTGGTGTAGGGCAAATGACAGTAGCAGAACTTGGTAAAAATGTCCTAAAAGCTTATAATATGAACGAAAAAGAAAAAATACTAAAAAAATAGAATCTAAAGGAGTAACATATGAATTTATTAGAAATAATTGTTATAAGTATTTCTCTAGCAATGGATGCCTTTGCGGTTTCTATCTGTAAAGGTCTATCTATGAAAAAATTAAGTATTAAAAATGCGATGATAATTGGCGCTTATTTCGGATTTTTTCAAGGACTAATGCCCCTTATAGGTTTTTATCTAGGAAGCATTTTTACAGGATTCTTAGAATCAATTACATATATTATTGCTACAATTCTTTTAACAATTATTGGGATAGGTATGATCAAAGAGTCATTTGCATCGGAAGAAAAACAAAATGATCAAGTAAACTTTAAAACTATGATAGTTTTAGCAATCGCAACTAGTATTGACGCTTTAGTAATAGGTATTAGTTTTGCTTTCTTAAAAGTAAATATCTTTACGTCAATTATTATAATTGGATTAATCACACTTATACTTTCATTTTTCGGTACAATATTTGGAAATAAACTAGGAGGCAAATTAGGTTCTAAGTCCAATCTAATAGGTGGAATAGTACTAATAGGAATAGCTTTAAAAATTCTAATACAAAACATTTTATAAAACATGTAAACAGGAAAGTAGTACTTTCCTGTTTTTATTGAAAATAGAACGAATAAGAGTTATAATATGAAAATAATTTAAAGGGGGGAATATGTGTGAAGTTTCAAGAAATAAGACCACTAAAGTTGGAAGAAGTAGATGGAGATTATCAGCTAGAATTTTTTAAGAAGAAGAGTATTTATGCACCAGCTAGTGACTTTGCAATTGCAAGCGGTTTGCAAGCTTTAAAAATACCTGATCCAATCACAGGGAAAAGTCTAATAACTGGTAAATATTGGATACATGAAGATAATGCAAATTTTTATAATGCAATGACAGTTACACATGGATATGGAGTAGGTATAACAGATAAAACTAAAATGACACCAGGTATCAGATTATGTATGCCCTTTGATGATATCATAAAGCTTCAAGAAAAATGTATGATTCATTATGATGATAACAATCCATATATTTTATACGGAGAATATCCTCAAACTATTGCAGACATGAAAATAGCTAAGCATCTTGATACATACAAAAAGAAAAATTCTAATAACATAATATCAACTAATGATTACTTTTTCGTAAGTAACAAAAATTTTTATGACCATAAAACACTAATAGAGAATCTTCAGCCTCTTAAAGTTTACAAATATAATAATAAAAAATATGCCTGCACTTCAGTAAATTTCTATGATAAACAAGGCATTAAATATTTTTCAAATCAAGAAAAGATTAAAGAAAATAAATTTTATTGGTTTAAAATAGAACCCGTAAAGTGGTTTATTGATTGTAATAGTAAAATGCTAATATCTGAGCAAATTCTTCAATCAGGTATAAAATTTAGTCATTATGCAAGCACTTATAACATTACAGAATTAAAATTGTTTATAGATAAATTTATGGTTCCGAACATGGTAAAGCATAGTTTAGATAAAAATACTAATGAGCCAAAGAATATAGAAAAGACAAAAGCTATTCCTGTAGACAAAAAAAGAAATGTTTATTGTTTTGACTATTCCAAAGTAAGTGAAGAAGATATTATGAAAGGTGCAATTGAAAGTAAAATTTCAGTATTTTTACACGGTTTACCAGGAGATGGTAAAAGCGCTAGAGTTAAAGAATTAGATCCAACTTGTGAAATTATTTACTTAAGAAATACTAATTTAGAAAGTCTAACAGGTAAAAGTGTATATAATGAGATAACTGGAGAAATGATTGATGTTCCACCAGTATGGTATACAAATATTATAGAAAAGTCTAAGAAAGAACCTGATAAGATTCATCTTCTATTTTTTGATGAATTAACAAATGTTATGCCATCGGTTCAAGGCGCAGCTTTCAATATAATTCTAGATAGAGAAGTTAATGGAATTTGGAGAATACCTGATAATGTAAGAATAGTTGCTGCTGGAAATGACACTAAAGATTCTACTGCAGCCTCAGACCTTGCGGAACCATTATTTGATAGATTTGCTCATGTCTATATTAAAACCTCTGTATCTGATTGGCTTGATTGGGCTATTAAGCCAGATAATGATTATAAAAGAGTAGACTATATAAAGGAAGATTTTGATGATATCCACCCGGCTATAATAGATTTTATAGAAGATATGGGAGAAGAATATTTAAGAAGTGAGTATGATGGTGTAATGCCAAACGCAACACCAAGAAAGTGGGAAATGGCATCACGTATACTTTATAAAACTAATAAGCCAGAAATGTTAAGAAGCTTAATTGGTACAAAATATACCGATGATTTTATAAATTATTGTAGTAACAAAAAAATTCTAATAAAAGAAAAACAAAAGGGGATGAAAAGATAATATGAATGAAGAATATGATCTTTACAATTTAGATGATATATACCATTCAGATGAATCTCTAAAAAAACAAGCTGCTATGTGGGGAACTAGGATGAATTCTAATAGTACTATTACATCATCAAACAGATATTCATTTCATAATGCTGAAGACTTAAATGAAAATTACGAAGAAAATAATGAGACTCCTTTAACAAATGGATCATCAAATATTTATAACTTTGATTTAACAGAAATTAGCGAAGAAGATATTATCAAATCCACAATAGAAAGTGATATATCTGTTTTCATACATGGAAAAACAGGTGATGGGAAAAGTTCTAGAGTAAAAGAATTAGATCCTACTTGTGAAATCTTATATTTAAGAAATATGAAAGTAGATAGTCTAAATGGAAAAGATGTATATAATGCCAAAGAGGGAAAAATGATTAATGTAAAGCCTATTTGGCTAAAAAATATTGAAAGAAAATGTCATGAAGAGCCAAATAGAATTCATATTGTTTTCTTTGACGAAATTACTAACGCTTTACCATCTATTCAAGGTATGGCATACAATATTGTTTTAGATCGAGTAGTGAACGGTATATGGAATCTTCCAGAAAATGCAAAAGTAGTTGCTGCTGGAAATGAAGAAAAAGACTCAACTTCTGCTTGTAATCTTGCAGAGCCATTATTTGATAGATTTGCTCATGTATATATTCATACTGATAAAGATAGTTGGTTAAAATGGGCTAAAAACAAAAATGGAAACAATAACACAATTCCATTTAGAAAAATAAAACTACCAAGAAAAATTCATCCTGCAATCTATAATTACATTTATTTAAATCGCGAAGAAGTATTTAGAAAAGAATATACAGGAATAAGTCCCAATGCAACACCAAGAAAATGGGAAATGGCATCACGTCTTTTATACACATCTAACAATCCATATATGTTAAGAAGTTTAATAGGCAAAGAATTAACAGAAGACTTTATTAAATTCTCAACAAGAAAAGGTATAGGGGTAAATGATATTATAGAAAATAATATTGATAAGAAATATTTATCTAATATGAATATAGCAGATAAATATGTAACAACAATGGGCTTAACAATAGCAAATTTTGATCAAGTAGAGCCAGTAAGAAATTTTGTGAAAGATAATTTTGGTGGCGAATTGACTGCTTTATTTGATAAAGTCTGGATTGGAGATGCTACAAAAAGATTAGAAAAAATATACGAATTATCAATAAATGATGAGGTGAATAGTAATGAAAGAGAAGCTAAAACTTTTAAAAAAAGCCTTAGAAAATAATACTAAGCCTATATTATTTACAAGTAGTGACTATAGTATGTTTGATAATTATACTATTTTAGATGTAAGCGTTAGTATTGATGATTTAAATGGTCATTATGAAGGTACTAATTATTTACCTCCTGAATGGTATCAATGCTTGTGTAATAGTAAAAATAAATTATTAATTATTGATAATATGGATAATATCTCTAAAGAAGAGCAAAAGAAATTTATTGAGATTTTAAAATATAAAAAAGTAGGAGTATTTCCTCTACCTAAAGAATCTAAAATATTTATAACTTCAAAAAATATAAGTGTCATTGATAGTGAAGTATTATCTTATTGTGTGGTGATATAATGGTAAATATTGATAAAATAAAGACAAGCCTTTTAGCATCTTACCCCTTATTCGGAAGAATTATTACAAGTGCAAAATTTATAGAACAAGATTATGGAACATGTGAAACAAATGGCAAAAATATTTATTACAATAAAACTTTTTTAGAAAAATTAACAGAAGACCAACAAAAATTCACAATAGCCCATGAAGTATGTCATATAGCCTTTGATCATATAAAAAGATGTAAAAATAAGAATCTTAGATTATGGAATATCGCAACGGATGCAGTCATTAATGCCCTTCTAAAAAAAGATGGTTTAACCGCTCCTGAAGGTATTATAGATAAACCAGAAGCTGTAAACTTCAGTGCTGAAAAGTTTTACGAAAAACTAATAAAAGAAGAACAGACCAAAAAAGATGATAGTAAAAATAAAAGCCAAAAAGATTACAATAAAGGACAAAGTATTCAGGACAGTAATAAGTCTCAAAACAATAATCATAATGAGAAGGACTCTCAAAATAGTAATATAAAAGATAGTGAAGACTTTGAAGAAAATGATAAGGGCAATAATAAAAGCAATGATGAATTTGATGAAAATAATGTTTCTTCTCATAAAAGATGGTTGGATGAAGAAAAAGATGATAATAAAAAAGTAAAAAATGGTACAGATTCTAATTTAGATAAAGAAAATCATCCAAATAAAGAAATTGATGAGACTAAAAGCTTTAAAGAAAATAAAAAAGAAAAATTAGTTAATTTAAAGAAATTAAAAGATAAGTTAGAAAAAATAAAAACAGCTGGACCAAGACTTCCTGGAGAAGAGACAGATCAAGAAAAAATAAATTTATCTAATATTGAAGGAAAAACAAATTTATTAGATTGGAAAAGAATACTTCAAGTGAATACTTATCGTGACTATGATTGGTCCTTTGAAAATGCAACAATAGAGTATGGTGTAGTTACTCCCCATCTAGAAGAATTACCACATAATGAAACAGAAATTTTATTAGATACTAGTGGATCTGTTGATGAAGAATTACTAAAAAACTTTTTAAGAGAATGTAAAAACATTTTAAAAGATTCAATATTATCAGTAGGTTGTTTTGATACCAAATTCTATGGATTTCAACCAGTTAAAAACATGACTGATATTGATAATTTAGTATTTGAAGGTAGAGGCGGAACAGATTTTGATGTTGCAGTTAACTCGTTCACGCCTCACGCTAATAACAAAATAATATTTACAGATGGTTATGCAGAAACACCTAAGAAAAAGAGTAATATCATTTGGATGGTTTATGATGGAGTAGAAATTTCTCCTCCAGGAGGCAAAGTTATTTATATAGATTCTAAATCTTTAGAAAAAACTAAAACAAAAAAGCATTCTAATTTTTAAAAGTGACAAAATTATGTTGAACTGTAAAATTTTAATATCATCTCTTGACTATTTAAATTTAAAATATTAAAATTAAATTATCATAGGGAGGAGATATTTATGAATAATCAAGGACAAGGTCAAGAACAAAGAAAAAAAGATAATAACAGTAAATTATATTTAGTTTTATTACTAATTTTATGTATGAGTGTAGGTTTCGCAGTTTTATCAACAACATTAAATATTACTGGTAGCACTTCAATTAAGAAAAATACATGGAAAGTACAATTTGAAAATATTCAAGAAAGTGCATCAAACACACAAAGTGGAACAATTGCTTTAGCAACTGGAGATCCTACAAGATTAAATTTCTCAGTTGAATTAGCATTACCTGGAGATTTCTATGAATTTACAGTAGATATTGCTAACAAAGGTACAATTGATGCTATGTTAACTTCAGTTAATAAATCTCAATTAACTGCAGACCAACAAAAATATTTAACATATACTGTTAGTTATGCAGATGGAAATAATTTAACTGTTAAAGATGGACTAAGAGCAAATGCTTCTAAAAAAGTTAAAGTAAGAGTAGAATACAACAAAAACTTAAATGCAACTGATTTGCCAACTGCACTAGATAGCATTACATGTAACTTATCACTTGTATTCCAACAAGCAGATTCAACAGCAAATTATTAATTAAATAATTAAGGAAACATAGTTTCCTTTTTTTATTGCATTTTGTTGTTAGGTGAGTAATTTTTTGGTATACTAATATATAGTAAAATAGCAGATAGAAGGTGAGCATATGAATGTTTTTTTAAGATACTTAGAAAAGAATATTACTAAAAGAAACCTTTCTATATTAATTTTAAGCGTTGTTGTACTACTAAGCTTTGGTTATGCGGCATTTAATTCTAATCTTAATCTATCAGGTTTTTCAACTGATGTTAGAATAAGAGAAGATATAAGAATAACAGGAATTAGAACTAGTAGTTTTAATAATGCTTCATCTAATTATGAGGATTATAATAAGAATAATATCCAAGTAGGTGTAACTCTTCCAAGTTCTACATCTGAGGCGGTATATGCAGTAGATATAACTAATCTTGGTAATGTAGAGATGGGAATTCTTTCAATTAATAATTTACCAGAAAATTTATCACTTGAAGTACTTGATTACGAAATGAATAAAGCTTTATGCCAGGATAATAAATGTAGTCTAGGAATGACTAAAACAATACGAGTTAAGATTAAATATAAAGATGGAGGATTCTCTGCATCTTCAACAACTTATAATTTAAAATTAGATTTTGATTTTCAAAGGATGTATACAGTTACATATAATACTAATGAAGGAAAACAAAAAAACGATTCTGCAATTAGAAATGGTACATATAAGTTAGATTTTAATAATGAAAATCAAAAGCCATCAAGTATGACAATAAAAATGAACAATGTTTCCATTACAAATTTTGATTATACACATTCAACAGGAATACTTACAATTCCAAATGTATCAGGAGATATTGTAATTACCAATAGTTATATTGATTATTTAAAGGTTTCAGGAAACCCAGACTCTGCTGATGTTAAATTCTTTAATCAAACAGCTAAAAGAAATGAAATAGAGTCTATTTCTTTTAAAAATAGCAAAGCAGTACCTGTTAACGTAATTGAAAGTTTTGATGTATCTGAAGACTCAACTGGAAATATTATGGCATATTATACTGATACAGATAATAATGGCTTATATGAATTATATATAGGTCAAGATGGAGGAGTAAAAGCAAATCCAGATTCTAGTTTTCTATTTAAATATATGACTAATCTTAAATCAATAGATTTAACATATTTTAATACAGATGCCGTTACAAGTATGAATTCTTTATTTAATTATTGTAGTAGCTTAACAACTCTTAATTTATCAAGATTTAATACATCAAAAGTAACAGATATGAGTTATATTTTTAGTATGTGTAGTAGTCTAACAGGGCTAGATTTATCGACATTTGATACTAGTAATGTTATTGATATGCATTCTATGTTCCACACTTGTAGTAATATAGGATCTTTAGATTTAAGCAACTTTATTACAACAAATGTAACTAATTTAGGCTGGATGTTTTTTGAATGTAATAAACTTAAAAGTGTTGACTTATCTTCTTTTAATACCTCAAAAGTAACTCAAATGAAAAGAATGTTTTCAGAATGTAGTTCGCTTACTAATTTAAACATTATAAATTTTATTACATCAAACGTAGAAGATATGTCTGGAATGTTTTCCGATTGTTCAAACCTGACTACTTTAAATCTAAGTAAATTTAATACAAGTAAAGTTACTGATATGGAAAAAATGTTTAATTTATGTGTAGAATTAATAAGTATTAATATAGATACTACTTTATTTAAAACTGATAAAGTAACTAATATGGCTTGGATGTTCTCTGAATGTAAGAAACTTCTTAATGTAGATACATCTAAATTTGTCGCTACTAATGCTCTAAACACGAAAAGTATGTTTAATGACTGCAATAGTATAACAGAGATAAATCTAGGGTCTTTTACAACTACTAAGGCAACTAATACTTCAAGTATGTTTAATAGATGTTTTGCTCTAACTTCAATAAATATAAAAAATTTTGTTGCTAGTTTTTCAACGGATATGCAATCTATGTTTAGAAAATGTTCTGTATTGACTACAATTGACATAAGTAGTTGGGATACAAGAAGTGTAGAAAATATGGAATATATGTTTGCTGAATGTCCAAAATTAGCAAGCTTGACTTTAGGAAGCAAATTTGTAGGAACTAATTCCACTACAATGTATGCTATGTTTTGGCAGTGTAGTAGTCTAACTTCTTTAGATTTAAATAATCTAGGAACTAGTAAAACAACAACTACTGCTTATATGTTTCGGGACTGTATTAATTTAGTAAATCTAAATATTAGTAATTTTAACCCTTATCTTTGTACTACAATGTTTCAAATGTTTGCTGAATGCAATAAACTAACAAGTCTTAATCTTAGCAGTTTTAATACAAGCAATACAACAGATATGAAAAACATGTTTTATGACTGCTACAAACTTAGTTCAATAACTATAAATACTACTACTTTTAAAACTGAAAAAGTAACCAATATGGGATGGATGTTTTATAATTGCAATTCACTCACATCAATTGATACTAGCAAGTTTACTGCAACAAACGTTACTCAAATGAAAAGTATGTTTGCAGGCTGTAATAATTTAACTTCATTAAATTTAAACAGTTTTGGTGAAAGTAAAGTAACAGATAATTCATATATGTTTTATAATTGCAATAAACTAGCAACTCTTACATTAAATAACTTTAATCCTTCATTATCAACAACTTTAAATTCAATGTTTAAAGAATGTAATAGCTTAACTTCGGTCGATTTGGGAAAATTTAGTACAGGTAATGTAAAAGATATGGGACAAATGTTTTGGAACTGTACAGTTTTAACTAGTGCTAATACATCTAGCTTTGTATCTACAAATATTGAAAAATTAAATAGTATGTTTCATGGCTGTAATCAAATAACATCTATTAACCTTAGTAAATTTTCAATTAGTAATGTTAATACTACTGCTTTTATGTTCAATCTTTGTAATGCGGTAGAAACAATAAATTTAGGATCACTAAATACAAGCAAAGTTACAACTATGTCTGCAATGTTCCAACAATGTAATAAATTAAAAAATCTAAATATAAATACCGCAACTTTTTTAACAAATGCAGTTACGGATATTAGTTATATGTTTTATCAATGTAATACTCTAGCAAGTATCGATACATCAAACTTTGTTGCAACAAATGTGACAACATGTAGAAATATGTTTTATGGATGTAAGCTCTTAGAAAAAATAGATTTATCAAAGTTCAATCTTAAAAACTATGCAAATACTGCTTATATGTTTTGTGTTTGTAATAAACTAAGTAATCTTATATTAAATGAAATTAAAACAACTAATGCCGCATATATGTTTTATAATTGTTGGCCACTTCAGTATGTAAATACAACTAAATTTGATACAAGTCAATGTACAGATATGCAATATATGTTTTATAACTGTTATTGGCAATCTCTTGATTTAAGAAGTTTTAATACAAGCAATGTTACAAATATGCAATATATGTTTTTGCAAGCAAGTGTTACAACTCTTGATTTAAGTAGTTTTAATACAAGTAATGTAACAAACATGAAATGCATGTTTAGAGCCTGCACTGATTTAGTAACATTAAATATAAAAAATTTCGATACAAGCAAGGTAACAAATACAGAAGAAATGTTTTACTACTGCCATTCACTCAGAACAGTTTATGTTAAAAATACTACTATGCAATCTTGGGTAAATTCAAAGCTTGCTAATGATAGCATAACAGGTGTAACTGTATCAATTGCTTAAAAATATAATAGGGAAACGAAAGTTTCCTTTTTATTTTAAAGTCTATATACTGTATAGTTTTTCTCTAATAGGATCCATTTTTAGTTTACCAATACAAATTTAAAAATCTTCTTTTTTGTTTTGTGGAATATTGACATTTTGCTCGGGGGAAGGGTATACTTTATCTATAGTAGGTAACTGTGGATAACGAGGTTTTATATGAGTATTAAAAGGTTAGTAAATAGCAAAAACTTATCAATTTTAATTGTAATATTTGTAGTAACTTTAAGCCTTGCTTATGCATCTTTTAATAGTGTTTTAAATATAACTGGAACAGTAGCTGATGTCCGTATAAAAAGTGATATAAGAATAACAGGAATAAGAGTAAATGGAGTAACTAGTGGAGGGACTTCTTTATCAGAAGACTATAATAAAGCAAGTATAAAAGTAGGAGCACTTTTACCTAATAGTGGATCGACCGTAACTTATGCGATTGATATAACAAATACAGGAAACCAAGAGATGAAATTAGCATCAATAACAGGTCTTCCAGATAATCTAGAATTCACAATAAGTGATTACAATATAGGTGATAAACTATGTCAGGACAATAAGTGCTCTCTAGGTTTTACAAAAACAATCATTCTAACTATAAAATATAAAGAAGGCGGATTTTCTTCATCTTCTACTACATATAATCTAAATTTAAATTTTGAATTCAAAAAATATGCTGAAAGTTATTTAAAAAAGCCTCCAATAAGTACTAGCTCAACTGGTAGATTTTTAGATACAGATATTAAGAAAAATCAAATTGAATCAGTTTCCTTTAAAAATACTGATGAAGTTTCTTCTAATGCAATTACTTTTGGTGGTAAAACATATTTTGATGTTTCGCACGATTCATCTGATAGTATTAAATTATATGCAGAAGACGCTGATACTAATGGATTATATGAAGTGTATATTGGTCAAGATGATGGCGTAAGAGCTGGAGATAGCCTTGGATATATGTTCTATTCATGTATGAATGCTACTTCTATAGATTTAACTTATCTTAAAACTGAAAATGTTACACGTATGAATAATGTATTTACTAGCTGCTCTAAGTTAACTAACTTAAATATTTCAACTATTAATACAGAAAAAGTTACTAGTATGTATGAGCTTTTTAGAGATTGTTCTAGTTTAACCACAATTGATTTAAGTAATTTTAATACATCAAATGTTTCAATGTTAGCATTTATGTTTTCAGGATGCAGTAGTTTAGAAGCATTAGATTTATCTAAATTCGATACTTCAAAAGCTAGTGCTTATACTAGCCTTTTTCAAAATTGTAGAAATTTAATAGAATTAGATTTAAGTAGTTTCGATTCAAGTAAAGTAACTATAATGGCATCTATGTTTAATAATTGTCAGAAATTAACAACTTTAAATATATATAGTTTCAATACAAGTAATGTTACTGATATGGGGAGAATGTTTTACAATTGCATAATGCTGGAATCAATAGATGTGACTAATTTTTCAACTGTTAAAGTTACAAATATGTTATCAATGTTTGAAGGATGTAATGGATTAAAGGAAATAACATATTCTCCTAATTTTATTGCGAATAATGTTACTACTATGTCACGTATGTTTAAAAAATGTTCAAATTTAACAACTTTGGATATGGAAAACATTACAACATCTAGTAAATTAGAAAGTATTCAAGAGATGTTTAAAGGATGCAGTAGTTTAACAACTCTAAGTTTAAATAAATTTAACACTTCAGGAGTAACTAATATGTCTGGCACATTTAGTGAACTAATAAGCCTTATAAGTTTAGATATTAGCGAATTTGATACTAGTAATGTCACTACAATGCAAGAAATGTTTGAGGAATGTAGCAAATTGACATATTTGAAGTTAGACAATTTTAATACAGCAAAATGTACTGATATGGGAGGTATGTTTTCTGATTGTCAATCTTTAACATCTTTAGATGTTAGTGGTTTTGATACTAGTAATGTTAGTACTACTCCAGATGGATTTTATCACTCATTTAGATCAATGTTTGCTAGATGTTATAATTTGCAAAGTCTTGATGTAAGTAACTTTAGAACAGGAAAAGCTGATAATTTTAGTGGTATGTTTCAAGGTTGCCATTCCTTAACTACAATAGATGTAAGTAGTTTTGATACAAGTAATGCAGTTGATATGAATAGTATGTTTTCTGGATGGAATAATAATATGGCATTGACAGAAATTATTGGTCTAGAAAAATTTAATACAAGCAAAGTAACTAATATATCATCAATGTTTTCAAGATGTGGTAATTTAGAAACAATAGATTTGAGCAGTTTTGATACATCTAATGTTACTAAAACGTATCATATTTTTATGTTCTGTACTAACTTGAAAGTCATATATTTAAATAATGCTATTTTCAATAATGTTACTAATTCATCAAGTATGTTTAGTTCAAGCAAAGAATTAACTACAATATACGTAAAAAATGTTGATGCTCAAACGTGGATTAAAGATCGTTTAAATGAAGATAGTGTGAGTGGTGTAATGGTATCAATTGCTTAATAATAATTTTAGACAGTTTTAAACTGTCTTTTTTTGTGCTATAATAATCTATGTTTTATATTAGGATTATAAGTATATCTGGGGTCTTTTATTAATAAAATTAATAGTACTTAGTATTTCTAATATAGAATTAGAGGAGGAACAAATGATTATTGTAGTATCATATACAATAACAATGCTGGCACTAATAATAACTTTGAGTGCTCAAGGTTTTGTATCTGCTTCTTATAGCAAATTTAAAGGAGTTAAATCTAACAAAAGAATAAAAGGGCAAGAAGCCGCAAGAATTATATTAGATAATAATAACTTAGAAAATATAAATATAGTAGAAGTTGTGGGAACACTGACAGATCACTATGATCCAGAAAATAAAGAAATTAGATTATCAAGTGACATCTATAATGGAACGAGTATAGCTTCAGTTGCTGTTGCAGCTCACGAATGTGGTCATGCAATACAAGATAAGGAAGAATACGCATTTTTGCATCTTAGAAGTAGCATCATACCACTAGTGAATTTTGCCTCTTATGCAGGATATTTCGCAATATTACTTGGATGCTTCTTTGGTTCACTAGGACTTATTTGGCTAGGAATATTTGCAGAGGTTATAATTTTACTATTTCAACTAATTACTTTACCAGTAGAAATAAATGCATCAAGAAGAGCTATTAAAGAAATAAAAAACAATAACTTATTAGATGATAAAGAGATACCTTCAGGAAAAACAATGTTAACAGCAGCTGCTCTTACATATGTAGCATCCATTCTTTCTACTATATTAGAAATACTAAGACTAATATTAATATTTGGAAGAAGAGATGATGAAAATGATTAAATTAATCGAATTTATGAAAGGACGTTATGGAGTAGATAATTTAAGTAAATTTATACTTAATATTTATCTAGTAATCTTAATTACAAATCTATTTATTAAAAATATATATTTAACATTAATAGAAATTTTATTACTCCTAATTATAATATTTAGAACCCTTTCAAAAAATATCTATAAAAGGGTAAAAGAAAATAGACAATTTTTAGAAATTCGTGGTAAAATTATAGAGCCATTTAGAAAAATAAAGAAAAAATTATTTACTAAAAAAACAAATATTTATAAAAAATGTCCTAAATGCAAACAAAAGATAAAATTGCCTTTACCTAAAAAAAGAGGGATAAAACATACCACTTGTCCAACTTGCAAAACTAGATTTGGCTTTTTATGTCTTACAAAAAAATAAAAAAGAGAGGAGATAGATTATGTTTAGATTATTTAAAAATTTAACTAAAAAAGAATTAATTCTTATTTTAGTTGCTTTAGTTTTAGTAATATTTAATGTATATATTGAACTAAAACTTCCTGATTATATGAGCACTATAACAGCCCTTGTACAAACTGAAGGAAGTACTATAGGTGAAGTAATAGAACAAGGTATATATATGTTATTATGTGCTGGAGGAAGCCTTATATCAGCTGCAATAGTTGGTTATATAGCGGCAAATGTTGCATCTTCTTTTGCTGCAACAATAAGAAAAAAGATTTTTAAGAAGATAGAAAAATTAGGTACTTTTGAGGTAAAACAATTTTCAACAAGTAGTTTAATTACAAGAACAACTAATGATGTTACTCAAGTAGATATGTTAATAGGTATGGGACTACAAATGATGGCAAAGGCACCTATAATGGCTGTATGGGCTATTCTAAAAATACTTAATAAAGGATTTGAGTGGAGTATACTAACGGCTTGTTGCGTAGTATTACTTTTAACAACAGTTTCAATAATAATGATTCTAGTTTTACCAAGATTTGCTCGTGTTCAAAAAGCAATTGATAAAATAAACAGTGTTACAAGAGAAAACTTACAAGGTATTAGAGTAATAAGAGCCTTTAATGCCGAATCTTTTCAAACGGAAAGATTTGAGGGCGTTAATAATTATTTAACAGATATGCAATTATTTAATCAAAGATGTTTTTCTGTTATGATGCCTGTTATGAACATAGTAATGAATGGCTTAACCCTAGGAATATACATAATTGGAGCTTTTCTTATCAATCAAGCAGGAATGCAAGACAAGATAACTCTATTTAGTAATATGGTTGTATTTTCAAGTTATGGAATGCAAGTAATTATGTCATTTTTAATGTTAGCATTTATCTTCATGATGGTACCTAGAGCTCAAATTTCCGCAACTCGTATTAACGAAGTTCTAGATGCTAAAGAAAGTATTGTAGACGGAAATTTTGATGGTAAGACTAAAGAAGAAGGTACTGTTGAATTTAAAAATGTTTCATTCAAATATCCAGATGCAGATGAATATTTACTAAAAGATATTTCTTTTAAAGTTAATAAAGGAGAAACTATTGCTTTTATAGGGTCAACCGGTTCAGGTAAATCTACTCTTATTAATTTAGTACCAAGATTATATGATGCAACAGATGGAGAAGTATTAGTAGATGGAGTAAATGTTAAAAAATACAAGCAAACAGCTCTATATAATAAACTAGGCTATATATCTCAAAAAGCGGTTATGTTTACTGGAACAGTATCGGAAAATGTTGCATATGGAAATAATGGTAAGGAAAAACCTGATATTAATAAAATAAAAAAAGCAATCGAAGTAGCTCAAGGAACAGACTTTGTAGAAAAGATGGATAAAAGTTATGATGCGCATATAGCTCGTGGCGGTACTAATGTATCAGGAGGACAAAAGCAAAGACTTTCTATTGCAAGAGCAATTGCAAGAGATCCAGAAATCTATATATTTGATGATTCATTTTCTGCACTAGACTATAAAACAGATGCAACCCTTCGAAAGAAATTAAAAGAGTACACTAAAGATGCTACTAGTATGATAGTTGCTCAAAGAATAGGAACAATTATTAATGCAGACAAAATAGTAGTTTTAGATAAAGGAAAATGTGTAGGAATAGGAACGCATAAAGAATTACTTAAAAAATGCGAAGTGTATAAAGAAATAGCTTTATCACAATTAAGTGAGGAGGAATTAGAAAATGCCTAGACCAGGAGGAAGACAAACACCCGAAAAGTCAAAAGACTTTTTTGGTTCAATGAAAAGACTTCTTAAAAATTTAAGTCCATGGAAATTTATAATGGTTTTTGCTTTAATCCTTGCAATGACTAGTGCCATTTTAGCACTAATTGCTCCTAATAAATTATCAGATTTTACTGATACTATCTCAAAAGGATTAATACCTAAAACAGAGAAATTAACTCAAATAAGTGAAAAAATAAGTAATAATTTAACTGAAGAAAAAATAGCGTCAAAAGCTAGTACTATTGCTAGTTCAGATGTACCACAAGAAGATATAAAGAAGTTTATCGATATATTTTCTAACATAAATACAATGACAGAAGAAGAAAAAAAATCAATATTTTTCCAACTACCAGATACTGTCTTAGAATATTTACTAGAAGATATTAAAGTAGATAACAAAGTAATATCAGTAAAAGATCAAGTTGCAATGTTTAAGATATATTCCAAAATGGATGGAGAAGAAAGAACTGAAAATGCTCTAGCTCTAATCGATGACTTACCTAAATCAGTTTATGATCTTGTTAAGCCAGAAATAGATATGCAAAAGATAAAAAATCTTGCTATATTCATGATAATACTATATTTAGCAAGCTCTTTATTTAGTTTTATTGAAAATTATTCGATGACTACTGTTTCAAATAATTTTGCAAGAAAACTAAGAAGTAAAATATCATCAAAGATAAACAAACTGCCTCTTAAATATTTTGATTCTCACGAAACAGGTGATGTATTATCTAGAGTTACAAATGATGTTGATACAATTGCTCAAAATTTAAACAATTCTTTAGCAACTATAGTTGCTAGTGTAACATTATTCTTAGGATCAGTTATTATGATGTTTGTAACAAACTGGGTAATGGCAATAGCTGCAATACTTTCTAGTTTAGTAGGCTTTGTTTTAATGTTCGGAATACTAGGAAATTCTCAAAAGTATTTTATTGCAAGACAAACTGAGATGGGAAATTTGAATGGATTTATTGAAGAAATTTATTCAGGACATAATGTTGTTAAAGTATATAATGGAACAGATAAAGCAATCGAAGATTTCGAAGAGCTAAATAAGAAATTATATGAAGCATCTAGAAAAAGTATCTTTTTATCAGGGCTTATGCAACCAATAATGGGATTTGTTGGAAATCTAGGATATGTAGTAGTATGTATAATAGGAGCACTATTAGTATTAAACAATCATATAACATTTGGAGTTATAGTTGCATTTATGATATATGTAAGACTTTTTACAAATCCTTTATCGCAAATTGCTCAAGCTATGACTTCTCTTCAATCAACTGCAGCAGCAAGTGAAAGAGTATTTGGATTTTTAGATGAAGAAGAAATGCCTATTGAAAATGTTGGAAAGCATCTTCATAGACATAAAGTAAAAGGGAATATCGAATTTAAAAATGTTAAATTTGGTTATGATAAAAAAAGAACAATCATAAAGAATTTCAATGTTAAAGTAACACCAGGTCAAAAAATCGCTATAGTTGGTCCAACAGGAGCAGGTAAGACTACAATGGTAAATTTACTTATGAAATTTTATGATATAAATGATGGAGAGATTTTAATTGATGGAGTTTCTACAAAAGAACTAACAAGAGAAAACATTCATAAACTATTCGTTATGGTTCTTCAAGATACTTGGCTATTTGAAGGAACAATAAAAGAAAATATTAAATTTAATCAAGAAAATATCAAGGATGAAGAAATCTGGGAAGTATGTAAAACTGTAGGAATAGATCATTTTATAAAAACACTACCAGGTGGATTAGATGCTAAAATAGAAGATAATGATACTATAAGTAGTGGCCAAAAACAGTTATTAACTATAGCAAGAGGTATGGTTGAAGATGCTCCATTCCTAATTCTAGATGAAGCAACATCTAATGTAGATACAAGAACAGAAGAATTAGTCCAAAAAGCAATGGATAAATTAACAGAAGGAAAAACTTCTTTCATAATTGCACACAGATTATCTACAATCAAAAATGCAGATCTCATCTTAGTTATGAAAGAAGGAAACATTATAGAACAAGGAAGTCACGAAGAATTGATGAAGAAAAATGGTTTCTATGCAGATCTATATAACTCACAATTCGAATTATAAAATATATGAAAAGAAGAATATTAATTGTATATAATCCAAATAGTGGAATAGGTATTCCAGCCATTATTATAAAAAAGTTTTGTGAAAAACTAAAAGAACAAGGAATAGAAGCGGATTTAATATTTACAAAAAGGCCACATCACGCTACAGAAATTGTAAAAAATGCTGAAAAGTATGATCTAGTTTATGCAATAGGTGGTGATGGTACCTTAAATGAGGTAGTTAGAGGGGATTTAGAAAGACAAGAAAAAATCCCTGTATGTCCATTCCCAACTGGTAGCTGCAATGACGTTGCCAAAATGTTAGGATTTAAAAAATCACTACTGGAAAATTTAGATATGGCTTTAACAGGCGATATAAAAGAAATTGATATCGGGACAGTAAATAATAATCCTTTTACTTATGTAATAGGAGGAGGAAAATTTCTAAATATTCCTTATGAAACATCAAGAATCAAAAAAAGTAAATCTGGTTATTTAGCTTATATCAAGGAGGGAATTAAAGAATTTTTCCAAGATATCAAAATGCAAAAAGCAACCATAATTGCTGATGGAAAAGAATTAAAAGATGAATATTCTATGATTATGGTCACGAATACAAATCATATTGCAGGAGTTTCAAATTTCTATAAAAATATAGAACTAGATGACGGAAAATTAGAAGTATTTTTATGTAAATCAAATAATCAAATCGATTTAATAAATAACTTCATTTCCTTCTATTTAGGTGGTCATCCTAAAAATATCACTACTTTAAAAGCCAGTGAAATTTCAATTAAGCTAAAAGATTTTCCCGAAAAAAATTGGTGTATAGATGGAGAAAAATACCAAGAAACAGCAAAAGAGTATTACATAAAGACAAATAATAAAATCGAATTTATTGTGCCAAAACAAAAACAAAAAAATCTATTCAAGAAGAATGTCTAATATAAAATAGACATTTTTTTTCATATGATATAAAATATAATTGGTGGTATTATGAAAGAAATTTACTTAATATTAACTTATAGTGGAACAGTAATGTCAAGGTTTATTAGACTCGCAACTAATGATGAATTTGCCCATGTCTCCATTGCTTTGGATAAAGAATTAAAAGAAATGTATTCTTTTGGTAGAATTAATCCTTATAATCCATTTTTTGGAGGATTTGTTAGAGAAGGATTAGATTTCGGTACATTTAAGCGCTTCGAAAATAAAACACTTACTAACATTTATACACTTCAAGTAACTAATTATCAGTACAAAAAATTAAAGAGAAGATTAAATAGAATGTGCAAGAGCAATAAAAAATATAAATTTAATATCTACGGCTTATTCGCTGCTCGTTTTAGATACAAGATTAAAAGAAAAGACTCTTTTTATTGTGCTGAATTTGTAAAAAGACTTATGGATGAAGCTAAAATAGAAAATAACCTTCCTGAAGTCGCAAAACCTGAAGACTTTAAACGATTAAATAATGTAAATCTTTGCTATAGAGGCAAGTTAAAAAATTATAAGGTAAAGATAAATTTAAATGAACAACAAAAACAAATTAATTGAACAAATAAATAATACTCTTACTGCTTTATCAAAGAGTAAGTTTAGAAATAGTTTTCATCTTAAACAAAAAGAAAAGGATTATATAATTAGTAAAACAGGGAAAGTTATCAAAGAACAAGCTTATAAAATAGTGATTGAACGTTTATCTCCAAAAAATATCGAAAACGATGGAAGACAAACGCCTATGAAAAATCATCCAGTCTTTATAGCTCAACATGCAACCGCAACCTGTTGTAGAAAATGTCTATCCAAATGGCATAGGATAGCTGAAGATAAAGTTCTTACGAGAGATGAAATTGATTACATTGTTAGAGTAATAATGACTTGGATAAAAATTGAAATGAAAGGAGAATAATTATGGTAAATTTATTTTTCAAAGTTAATAAAGATTTTTTAATTCATGAATGTAGTAATTTAGAAGCTCATAAGTACGGAATTTATCTAAATTATCCAGAAAGTCACTTTGATATTTGGAATAGATTCTATCTAGTTAAATATAATAAAGACTTTGATTATTTTCCAAGAGGAAGAGTAATATATAATATTGAAGAAAAATGTTACTATATATATCATGATAATTGTATAAAAGAAGAAGAGTTAAAAGAAATTACTGACAAATATAAAGATAAAAATTATAAAATCTTAAAAGATATGCATTATTCTTGTCATAATTGTAATAAGGAATATATTGATATAGAAGGTGATATATAGTGAAATTAATGTTAATTGGTGGTGGAGAAGTAGGAAGAGGTAATAGTGCCTACGAAACAAAAGAAATAGATGAAGAAATAGTAAGAATGGCAAATACTGATAAGCCTAATTTCTTATTCATTGGACTTGCATCTAACTTTTCAGATTCCTACTATGATACTATGAAGAAAATTTATTCTGATTTAGGCTGTAATTGTGCTTATTTAAAAAAGAAAAACATTATTAACAACAGAAATATTGTCGAAGAAAAAATAAAAAATGCTGATATTATCTATATGTGTGGTGGGGATACTGTTAAATTAGTTAATGATTTAAAAAATTATGATTTAGTATCATTATTAAAAATAGCGGTCAATGAAAATAAAGTTTTGGTAGGTATTTCAGCTGGAGCCATTGCCTTAGCAAATAAAGGATATTCAGATTCGCTAAAATTAAGAGGTGAAAGTGATAAATTTGAATTTATAGATGGTCTAGGAATTATAAATATCATCTTTTCTCCTCATCATACTCAAGAAAAGAAAAAAGAATTATTATCTGAGATAGAAGATAAAAAAGTCTATTCTTTAGAAGATAATACTGCTTTGAAAATAATTGATAATAATTACGAAATAATTAAAAGCAAACAGGAAAATGATGCTTATATAATTACCAAGGAAGAAGTAAAGCTTCTTCCAAATAATGGCATAATTAAGGAGAACAGATGAGTAAAAAGGCTAAAAAGAAATTAAACAAAATATTAATAAGTCTATTTTTATTTATACTTACTGCAATATATTTTACTTTTCTAGAAGAGCCAATAAATAACTTATTAAATAATAAAAAGGGTCAAGCTGAACCAGTTTCTTTAGAAAGAAAAGAATTATCGAAAAATACAATTGATATTCACTATATAGATGTTGGACAAGCTGACTGTATTTTAATAACTAATAAAAAGCAAAATATATTAATTGATGCAGGAAACAATAATGATGGACAGAAACTAGTTAAATATTTTGAGAGTTTAGGTATTAATGAATTTGAATACGTATTCGCAACCCATCCCCATGAAGATCATATAGGCGGCATGGATGATATAATAAGAAGTTTTAAAATAAAAAAATTCTATATGCCTGATGTAGTTACAACTTCTAAAACATTTGAAGATATGCTAGATGCACTAGAAGAAAAAAATATTGAAGTAGAAATACCAAAAGTTGATACAAAATTTTCTTCTTTAAATGCAGAATTTAATATCTTATATGTTGGAAATGATGAAAATAATTTAAATGATTCATCAATTGTTTTTAAAATGACCTATCAAAATAAAAGTTTTCTTTTTACAGGAGACGCATCTTCAAATGTTGAAAGTAAAATATTAAATAAAGATATATCAGCTGATGTTTTAAAAGTTGGTCATCATGGTTCAAAATACTCATCCAGTGTTTCTTTCTTAAAAAAAGTGAATCCCAAATATGCTATCATTCAAGTTGGCAAAAATAATATTTATAATCATCCAACAGAAGAAACTCTTAATAAATTGAAAAAAAATAATATTAAGGTACTTAGAACAGATATAGATGGTACAATCATTTTAAGTACTAATGGAACTAATATTGAATTTAGAAAGGTAGAAACAGATACAAATGGATAATTTATTTGTTGTAGACGAAATATTTGAAAATATTGTTAAACTAGAAAATTTACATACTAAAGAAATAAAAGAGGAATCTATTGACAATTTACCTGTAAATATTCATGAAGGATCTATTCTAATATTTAAAAATAATAATTATATTATAGATGATGATACAGAGCTAGCAAGAAGAAAAACTCTACGAGATAGATTAGAAAAATTAAAAAGAAAAGAGAATTGTAATGAAGAAAATTGATAATCTGCCAAACAACATAATGAATAATGAAATATTAGAAAGTAGTACAATAACAGGATATCACGACTATTTAGAAATAAAAAATTCGAAAATCTCTTCTTGTACATTCCAAAATGTTACATTCCAAGGAATAGATATCGAAAATAGCCTTATTGAAGAAAGTAATTTATCTAATATCTCTTTAACAGATCATTCTTATACAAAAATAACATTTAAGAATTGTAATTTGGTAGGAGTAAATTTCACTGACTCGTATTTAGATGATGTAATTTTTGATAATTGTAATTTAATGTATGCAAATTTTAATAATACTAATTTAAAGAATATTAAATTTAATAATTGTATTCTCAAAGCTACTTCGTTTAATTTAGTTAAATGGAAAAAATTAGAGTTTATTGACTCTAATTTGGAAGAAAGTGAGTTTTCAAGAACTTCATTAAAGGATTTAGATTTTACGAGTTGCAATATCAAAAATATTAAAATACAGCTTGAAAATTTAAAAGGTATTATAGTTTCTTTAGATCAAGCAATTATGTTGACAGCATTTTTAGGTATCAAAATAAAATAGCTTGAAAAGGAAATTAATGTATGTTATACCTATAATAGAATAAGAAGGAGAATCAAAAATGAACAATAAAAAGAAACCTGTAGAAACTTCAACAGTTCTAATAACTATAGCTTTTTTAGCAATTTTTATAATAATGCCTCCATTATGTAGAATGCTTTATCAAGAAGAAGAACAGCCTATCAATAATCCTGATAGTGGGGAAGTATCAAATGAAAATATTACTATGACTTGCGTTAAAAGCCTTTCATCAGGAGATTCAATAACTTCTGTAAGTGAGTTTAATAGTAATCAAATAATTACTAACAAGATAACTTTAAGCTCTCAAGTAGTAATTGCTAATATTACTCCAGAAAATCAATCTGATGCACAAGAGTATAATTCTTTACTTAACTTAATTGGAAATATTCAAGGCGAAAATATAGAAGGAGACATCACAAATCCGAATGGTAATATAACACTAATTATTAATAAAAAACTATTTGACTCAACAAAAGAAGAGACAATTACCAATCAATTTCAAGACCAAACAACTTTAATGAATTATTATCAAGAAAAAGGATATCAATGTAGCTAGTAATACTAGCTCTTTTTTAATTTCTTCAAAATATTATTTGTATGATAAATAACTTTAGGCTTAATCTTTAATTTAGAAATAACCTCATCACTTTCAGTATTTATTAATAAAGTTTTAACTTTTTTAAGATAAAGTTGTTTTTTTGTCTTCGCTTGTAAAAGTACTAATGCATTATCTAAGTTAGAAGTAGTTTCTTCATATATTTTATAATCATAATGCATTTTATTATTATCTTTTGTAGGAATTATTTCTCGTAAATAAACAGTATAATTATTATCTTTAAAAGAAACACCAATATTATCAATAATTGCAAGATTATTTAATTCATTATATTTTGGAACAAAAAAGATATTAGTTAAAAAAATGAATAATATTATTATAAAATTTTTTTTCATCGTATATTACCTCTATATTTATTTTTTGTAATTGTATTATTTCTATATAATTGATCCTCATCAGTTTGGATAAGAGAATCTTTTATTTCATGTTTATCCAGCGGAATAAAAGGGATTAAATACCTATATCCAAAGCATTTAGTTTGATACAAATTATAAATCAGAAATAAGATTCCACTAAATACTCCCAGCATTCCAAGAAAACTACTAAGTAACAAAAGTAATACTTTATAAAATCTTAAAACGTTTACAAACTCAATCGAAGAGAAGGTTAGTCCAGCGATTGAAGAAATGGCAATTACAATAATCATAATTGGTGAAACAATACCCGCTGCAACAGCCGCATCACCTAAAATTAAGCCTCCCAGTATTGATACTGCTGAGGCACTAGTAGTAGACATTCGAATATCGGACTCTCTTAATATCTCAAAACAGATAATCATAAAGAGGGCTTCTAAATAAGCAGGAAAAGGTACAAATGTCCTACCAGCTTTTAACATAAGTAAAAGATTTAGAGGAACAAAGTCGTAATCTCTAGTTGTTACTGCAATATATACAGCAGGCGTTAAAATAGCAATTAAAAATGCAAAAAACCTGATTATTCTTATAAATGAAACATGTACACTTTTTTGATAATAATCATCAACTGTATGAAAAAAATCAATTAGAAAGCTAGGTACAATTAAAGCATAAGGACTATTATCTACTACTATAACTATTTTGCCTTCAAGAAGTGCCATAACGCTTTTATCAGGTCTTTCGGTAAGCATAACAGTAGGGAAAAGCTGTCCCTTAATTTCTAAGTTTCGTTTTAAATAGCTAGAATCACACAATCCATCAATATCTATTTTAGAAAGTTGTTTTTTTACGTTTTCTACCAAATTATTATTAGTAATCCCTGTTATGTATAAAATTCCAACCTTTGTTTTAGTTAGTCTTCCAATAAATTTATTTTCAATTTCTAATTTAGATGAAGGTATTCTTTTTCTGATTAAGCCGATATTAGTATTAAAGTTTTCTATAAAAGAATCTTTTGGTCCAGTAACAGAAACTTCGCCATTTATTGTTGGAATACTTCGATTTAAATTACTTTTTACCTCAATTGCATAAGTCTTCCACTTTGTAATTATAACTAAAAATCCTTTATAGATATATTCGCTAATTTCTTTATCTTGAATTTCATTAATATTAGTATTAGGTATATTATCTTTTAAATTCTTTAGAGCCTTTTTATCTAAATTAAAAATATTAGAAAGAATAAATCTATCTATTGAATAAGAATCTGTGAGAACTTCGCAAAAAAGCAATTGAACTTTTGAACCAGCTATTTTTATATCCTTTTTTATTATATCAATTGAATTATTATCTTTAAGCATAAAATCACCATTATTAGTATGGTATAACAACAAAAAAATATGTATAATAGAAGAGATGAAAGGGACTTTTTATGGTAGTAAAAATAGAAAAACTTGATCATTTTGGAAGAGGAATTGCATATATAAATGATAAAATATGTTTTATTGATAATGCCTTAAAAGATGAAATAGTAGAAATAAAGATTACTAAAGATCATAAGAAATATTGTATTGGAAAAGTAGAATATTATATTGAATTATCCAAGGAAAGAGTAAATTCTGATTGTAATATTTTTAATGAATGTGGAGGTTGTAATCTTAGACATTTAAATTATATAGAAGAGCTTTATTACAAAAAGGAAAAACTAAAAGAGCTTATAAAAAAATATACTAATATAGATTCTTCTATTATAGAAGATACAAAAAGTTTTATTAATGACAGTTATAGAAATAAGGCTATTTTTCATGTTCAGAATAGAAAACTAGGCTTTTATAAAAAAAAGACTAATGAAGTAATTGAATTAAGTAGTTGCCCTTTATTAAAAGAAGAATTAAATAATAAAATTCCTCTTCTAAAAAAGTTAATTGAAAATGAAAAGAATAATATATCAGAAATAATGATAAGAACAAATGACTTATCTAAAAATAAAGACGACTTTATGATTAGTATAGACGGAATAGTTGAAGACATAGAAGCTATAAAAAATGAAATAGGAGTTATTTACGTAAATGATAAGTGTGTATCTAATAATTCTAAACTTATTTCAAAGATAGGCAATAAAAGTTTTTATCTTTCTAAAAACTCTTTTTTTCAAGTAAATAGTTTTGTAGTAGATAAATTATATGATGAAGTATTAAATTTTTGTAAAGAGAAAAAACCAAAAAAGGCTTTAGATTTATATTGTGGTACTGGTACAATAGGAATCTATATTTCAGATTATGCAGAAGAAGTATTAGGGATTGATTGTGTAAAATCCAGTATAAACGACGCTAATGAAAATAAAAAATTAAATAACTGTAAGAACATTACTTTTATTTGTAATAAGGTAGAAAATGAAATTGATAAGCTAAAAGGAAATTATGATTTAATAGTAGTAGATCCCCCAAGAGCAGGTTTAGATAAAAAAACATTAATGTATTTGGAAAAGATTAATTCAAAATATATTATTTATATTTCATGTGATCCTGTAACTTTATCAAGAGATTTAAATGAGTTAAATAAGATCTACAATGTAATAAGTATAAAACCATTTAACATGTTTCCAAGGACGTATCACGTTGAGACAATCACAATTTTAGAAAGAAAATAAATTGTAATAAAAAATATTTTTGTTAGATTGTATTTAGAAAATTAATATGCTATATTCTAAGTACATCAATTACTTGCCATGTGTTGATGTGAACAATTTAATCGATAATTTATATTTTGGGCAAGTAAAAATATATCTATTCGGGAGATACTTTTATAGAGGTATCTCCTTTTTTCGTTATAAGGAGGTTTTTAAATGAACGAAATAGTAGAAGATATTATTAATATCGAGGAAATGATATATGAAATCAATGGAAATGAAGTGATGTTAGATTCTGATTTGGCAAGACTGTATGGTGTTGAAACGAAAAGAGTAAATGAAGCAGTTTATAGAAATAAAGAAAAATTTCCAGAAAGAATATCTTGGATTGCAAATGATAATGAGCTTAATAATTTGTGGTCGCAAAATGCGACCGCAAATATTAGCTCAAAATCTAGAACTAATCCTAGAATATTTACAGAACAAGGAGTTTACATGCTTGCAACAATTTTAAAATCAAGTATTGCTACAGAAGTAAGTATTAGAATAATGGATACCTTTGTAAAAATGAGACATTATATAAATTACAATAAGAATTTTTTACCGCACAAATTCCTACTTTTAGAAGAAAAAGTTGATAATAATACAAAAAGAATAGATGAATTATTTGATAAGTTTGATTCTAAAGCTATAGCAAAAAATTCTATTTTTTTCAAAGGAGATATTTATGATGCTTATTCAGTGCTATTAGATATTTTTAATATGGCAAAAGAAGAAATAATAATTATTGATAACTATATTGGAAAAAAGATTTTAGACGAATTAAAGTTTAAGAATAGAAAAATTATAATCATTTCATCTAATATAAACGCGGACCTTAAAAATAAGTATTTAAAACAATATAATAATATTACATTTATAGATAATAATACGTATCATGATAGATTTATCATTGTAGATAGAATAACAGTATTCCATTGTGGAGCATCATTTAAAGATCTTGGAAAGAAATGTTTTGCTATAAATGAAATAGAAAATAGAAATGAAATAGAAAAATTATTAAAAAATATATTAAATATAACCAATATTAAAAATTAAATTCATTTATCCTAAAATATTTATCCAGGTTATTAAATAAAGATAAATCTAAAATTATAATATGTTAGATTAATAGCTAACAAAAAAGGAGAGAATATATTTTACATCATCAAGGTGTTACATACTGACTAGTTAAATTAAGTATAAAAGAGTAGGTTAAATAATGAAAAATAAAAGGAATAGAATGTAGTTCTAATAATAAAAATATTAAACAGCTCAGCTAACTCATATTTTCATATTAAAATCAGCAATTATTAATTGCATTTTAATATAACATATCCCCAACTAAGCATTTGATGATATACTTAAATATTTAAAAAAAATAAATATGTTAAGAAATATTGCGCAATTTCCATTTTAAATTGGTAGAATAATAATTATAAAAACTATAAGATTATAAGTGAAAGGAGAATAAAATGAATATAGGAAATAAGATATATACTTTAAGAAAAAAAGCAAATCTTTCACAAGAAGAGTTAGCACTGAAACTTTCTGTAACAAGGCAAACAATTTCTAAATGGGAGTTAGGAGAAACATCACCAGATATAAAACAAGCAAAAGAGTTATCTAAAATCTTTAAAATAAGTTTAGATGAATTATGTGATAACGATATAAAAGATATCATGCAAGAAAAGATTAGTAATACTGAGCGTTTAGCAGGTTTAACTATCAAAATACTAAAAGTTATGGGAATTCTATTTGTAATTTTGCTAATTATAGATATCATAAGTTTTATATTCTTTAATATAACTAATATTAACGTTAGATAAAATCAATCTTTAAAAAAGTAATTCTTTATTGAATTACTTTTTATAATAATTCAAAATTTGTGGTATACTTTAAAAGTAGAATAATAAAAGGAAGGATATAATATGAAAAACAAAATAGTTTTAATTGGATGCGGAAATGTTGGCATGAGTTATGCCTATGCACTTATAAATCAATATTCTTATGTTGATGAATTAGTACTTATCGATTTAAACAAAGAAAGAATTGAAGGAGAAGCAATGGACCTAAATCATTGCCTTGCATACAGTCCTACAAGAGTATTTGTAAGAGTAGGTAGTTACGAGGATTGTCGTGATGCAAGAATAGTTGTAATTGCTGCTGGATCTAATCAAGAAGTAGGCGAGACCAGAATGGATCTTATTAATAAAAATAGTAAGATTTTTAAATCGATTATTAATGATGTAATGAAAAATAATTTTGATGGAATATTCTTAGTAGCAACTAATCCATTAGATGTCATGACTTATTTAACATTAAAATATTCTAATCTCCCTCCAAATAAAGTTATAGGTTCAGGAACAACCTTAGATACTGCAAGACTTAAATATTTAGTAAGTAATAAAGTAGGCGTAAGGCCAAAAGATATTCAAGCCTACGTTATAGGAGAACACGGAGATAGTGAATTTGTTGCATGGAGTAACGCCAATATCGCTCTAACTAGCTTAGATTCCTTTCTAACTGAAGAAGATAAGAAGGAAATTGAAGAAGAAGTTAGAAATTCAGCATATGAAATAATCAAAAGAAAAGGTGCAACTTACTATGGTATAGGAATGTGCCTTGCAAGAATTACTTCAGCCATATTAGAAGATAAGAATATTATTTTGCCAGTCTCAAGTTATGATAAAGAAAATGATGTTTGTATCTCAACACCAGCTATAGTAAATATGAATGGAGTACAAGAAAAGATATTCATTCCTTTAGATGAGGAAGAAACAAAGAAAATAATTAATTCCATAAATGTTATAAAGAATGCTATTAAAGAAGTAGAATAAAGAAAAGGTAAGCCAAAATTGGTTTACTTTTTAAGTGACAAAAATTAATATAATTTGTTTCTTTTAAGTTTACTTTAAATGATTATTGTTGTAACATTAATTTAAGATAGAAAATAATACATCAAGGAAACAAAGTAAGGAGGGGAATTACTTGTTAACCGAAGTAATACTTATTATTTTAGGATTTATTTTTCTAATAAAAGGTGCAGACTTATTAGTAGAAGCCGCAACCAACATAGCCAAAAGATTTGGTTTATCAGAAATGCTTATAGGGCTTACTATAATAGCCATCGGTACTTCTCTTCCAGAAGTCTTTGTAACAATAGTATCATCGGTTGATGGGCACTCTGATTTGATAATAGGAAATGCTATTGGAAGCTGTATATGTAACTTTTTATTAGTAATTGGAATTACAAGTTTAATAAGACCAGTCAAATTAGACAAAAGAATAATTAATAGGCATTTGCCAATAGGAATGGCTGCTATGGCACTACTTTTATATCTAGGTAACATAACTATGTTTAATCACTCTCAAATAATCACTAGAGGACAAGGAGTATTTCTTCTTTTATGTACAGTAGCCTATGTAATCTACACAATATATGAAGAAAAACAACTCAAAAATGAAATAATAGAAAATGAACTAGAAGAACAAGCAGAAAGCATAAAAAACTACTCTTTATTTAAAACTATTCTTTATTTAGTAATTGGCGTTATTGGTTTAAAATTTGGTGCCGATTTCGTAGTAGATAATTCTGTAATAGTAGCTAAGGAATTTAACTTATCAGAAAAGTTTATAGGTATGACTATTGTTGCTATTGGAACTGCATTACCAGAAATAATAACAGGAATTATAGCTGCCAAAAAAGATGAAACTAATCTTTTACTTGGAAATATTTCAGGTTCAAACATCTTAAATTTATGTTTACTAATTGGTTTAGGAGCAGTAATTAATCCTCTATCTTTTTCCTTAGATTTTAATTTAAGTATTCTTGTCTTAATTATGGTGACGCTATTTTTACAATTAGTCTCTGTATTAAATGATAAAAGTGAGCTTAGTAGAGGCAAAGGCTTTCTACTAATAACTATTTATATTCTATATATTATTAGTATGATAGCAGAATAAAATGTCAGTCGAAAGATTGATTTTTATTTGCTTTAAAAAGTTTTGACAAGAAAGAATTGATAGTTTAAAATATAGCGTGTTAATGAATATACTTTATTTGTTTTAATAGAAAAAGAGGTGTAAGCATGAAAGTATTAATAACAGGAACATCAGAAGGAATTGGCAGGGCAGTCGCATCAAAATTTATAAATGAAGGACACGAAGTTATAGGAATAGATATAAATGAGTCTACAATAAATAGTGAACACTATACTCATATAGTGGGAGATATAAGCAAGACTCTTCCATCAATCGATAATGTAGAAATACTAATTAATAACGCAGGCGTTCAAAATAACGTAACCGATATTGATATCAATTTAAAAGCAACAATTGCAGTTACAGAAAAGTATGCTATTCAACCTAAAATAAAGTCAGTTGTATTTATGGCCTCTGCAAGTGCAACTACTGGAGCTGAATTTCCAGAATATGTAGCCAGTAAAGGTGGAATTGTAGCCTATATGAAAAATGTCGCCTTAAGAATTGCTAATTATGGAGCTACAAGTAATAGTATTTCTGCAGGAGGAGTTATTACAAAACTTAATCAACATATTATTGATTCTCCAACACTTTGGAAACAAGTATTAGATGAAACACTATTAAATAAATGGGCAAGTGCGGAAGAAATAGCTGATTTTACTTATTTTATTGCTGTAAATAATAAATCAATGACAGGTCAAGATATTTTCATAGATAATGGAGAGGCTTTAAAATCAAATTTCATTTGGTAGAAAAGAGGAATGTAAATGAATGAATTATTATTAATTATAGAAATAATTTCAACATTTAGCTTGATTTTAGTAGCAAAAAAATTATTCGGTAAAACAGGCCTTTACGCTTGGATAGCTATCGCATCAATATTAGCTAATATTCAAGTCGCAAAGAGTGTAAATATGTTTGGATTAGAAACTTCTTTAGGAAATGTTTTATTTGCCTCAACTTTCTTAGTAACTGATATTTTAAGTGAAAATTATGGTAAAAAAACAGCCAGGAAAGGTGTATATATAGGGCTTTCTTCTGTTATAATATATTTGATAGTAACTCAAATTAGTTTGCTATATGAAGCTAATTCTATTGACGTAGCATCAGATGCTATGAATATGCTTTTTGGGCTATCTCCAAGAATTTGTCTATCAAGCGTATTTATGTATTTTATTGCCAATATGGCTGATGTATGGCTTTTTGATAAACTAAAAGTAATATGTAAAGGTAAAAAGCTTTGGTTAAGAAATAACTTAGCAACCATAATATGTAATGGTGGAGAAAATTTCTTATTTACATTCTTTGCTTTCTATGGAATTTATAGTGGTAATGATATTTTATCAATAGCTATAGGCACAACTATCATCGAATTACTAATTGCATTATGTGATACACCATTTTTATATTTGAGTAAAAGAGTAAAAGAAAGGGAATTATAATATGAAAGAAATAGATTTAAATGTTGAAGGAATGGTTTGTGGAGGCTGTGAAAAAAGAGTTGAAAATGTTTTATTGTCTTTAAATGGTATTGAAAAGGTAGTAGCAAATCACCAAAATAATACAGTATTAATTACGGCTTCTAATGAATTGAATATAGAAGAAGTAAAAGAAAAAATTGAAGATTTAGGCTTTGAAATCAAATAGGTGAAATTATGGAAAAGATAATTTTATCAATAGAAGGTATGACTTGTTCTGCTTGTTCTAATGGATTAGAAAAATATTTACAAAAACAAGATGGCATACTTCAAGCTTCAGTTAATTTAGTTATGGCTAATGCATCAATTGAATATGATGAGAAGAAACTAACAGTAGATGACTTAAATAGATTTGTAAAAAGTGCAGGCTTTGAAAGTTTAGGAGAGTTTCAAGAAATAAAAATTGAAAATGTAAATAAAAAAGCAAGACTAAACTTAATTATTCATACAATTCTAATTATTTTGATAATGTATATATCTATGGGTCATATGTTAAATCTTCCTACTATTAAGTTATTAGATCCAATTGAAAACCCAATAAATTATATAGTTGTTTTATTAATATTATCATGTTTGTTTATAATATATGGATTTGATATTCTAAAAAGTGGATATAAAAATTTGATTCATCAAACTCCTAATATGGATACCCTAGTAGGAATTGGCGTATTATCAAGTTTTTTGTTTAGTTTATATAGTGCTTTTCTTGCATTGAAAGGTGATCATAACCATATTATGAACTTATATTTTGAATCAGTAGCAACTATTATTTATTTTGTAAAGTTAGGACGCTTTATAGATCAAAAAAGTAAAGACAAAACTAAAGAAGCTATCAAAAACTTAGTAACTATTACCCCAAATAAGGCAACAATTATAATAGAAGGAAAAGAAAAAGAAGTTACTTTAGATATGATAAAACAGGGTGATATACTAGTTTGTAAAGCTGGAGAAAAAATTGCAGTAGATGGAACTATTGTCAAAGGACAAGCCCATTTTGATCAAGCCTTTATAACAGGAGAGAGTAAACCTGTATCACTTTCTATAGATGATCAAGTAATAGCTGGTAGTATTAATTATGACGGATATATAGAATATAAAGCAGAAAGAATAGGAAAGGAAACCACAGTATCAGAAATAGTTAAATTAGTACTAGAATCATCTAATAGTAAAGTTCCAATTGCCCGTCTTGCTGATAAAATAGCATCTTATTTTGTACCTACTGTAATAATAATTGCCATTATCACCTTTATTACTTACCTTTTAATGGGAAAGAATATTGAAACATCTTTAATAACATTAGTAACTATTTTAGTAGTTGCATGTCCTTGTAGTTTAGGACTTGCCACTCCACTTGCAATTATAGTTAGTGAAGGGCTTTGTGCATCAAACGGAATACTAATTAAAAAAAGCGAAATTTTAGAAAACGCCAATAAGATGGACACCATAGTATTTGATAAGACTGGTACACTTACATATGGCAAATTAAAGATAAAAAAGATTTATAATTACAGCGATTTATCAGAAAGTGAATTATTAATAAAGATTGGAAGCATTGAATCAAATAGTACTCATCCAATCGCAGCTACTTTTACAGAATATCTAAAAGAGAATGATTTAGAAAAGCTAAATGTTCAAAAATATAAAGAGCTTCCAGGACTAGGTATTAAAGCTATTATTAATAAAAATGAATACTTATTAGGAAATTTAAAATTACTAGAAAAAGAAAAGATTAAAAATGATTATTTAAAAGATGCTGATCATTTAAAAGAAATAGGCTGTAGTATTGTTTATGTTGTAGAAAATAATAAAATTATCGCTCTAATAGGTGTAAATGATATTATAAGGAGTGAAGCAAAGCAAGTAATTGCAAGCTTAAAAAGAAAAGGCTTCAAAATTATTATGCTTACAGGAGACAATAATGAAACTGCCACTAAAATAGGTAAAGAATTAAACATTGATGAGATAGTTTCAGAAGTATTACCAAAAGATAAATCAAATATAATAAAAAAACTAAAGGAAAATGGCAAAAGAGTAATAATGTGTGGAGACGGAATAAACGATAGTCCATCCCTTGCCCTAGCTGATATTGGAATTAGTTTAAATAGTGGAATGGAAATTGCCATAGATTCATCTGATGTAATCTTAATTAGTAATAATCTAGAAAGCATATTAAATCTTATTAATATAAGTGAAAAAACCATAACCAATATAAAGCAAAATCTATTTTGGGCCTTCTTTTACAACACTTTAATGATACCTTTAGCAATAGGACTATTAAAGCCATTTAATATTATAATAAATCCTATGATTGCATCCCTTGCAATGGTATTAAGCAGTACAACTGTAATTTTAAATGCTTTAAGACTTAAAAATATATTAAATAAAAAGAAGAAACATAATTAAGTTTTCTTCTTTCTTTGTTTAAAAGAAGTTGTTATAATAAAATTATAGGAGAAAAGATCATGGAAGAAAAAAATGAGAACAAGAACATTATTGAAATAAAATATACTTATCAAGAATTCAAAAATATTGATAAATATTTTCCATACAAATCAAGAAAAACATTTTTAATAACAGCATTTTTTATATCATTATTATTCTTATTTATTATAATTGATCCAGAAGATTTAAGTTTAGACGAGATACTTCTTGCATATGGCTTTCTAATTATATCTTCTTATGTATTAATCAAATTAATATATTTTATAACCCGTAAAATCAGATATAAGATTTTCTTTAAAAATAATAAAGACAAGCTTGATTATACTATTGAAATAGAAAAAGAGAGTATTATAAAGAAAAGTAAAAAGGAAACAAAAACAATCTTTTATAGTGATATTAAAAAGTATAAATATAGAAAAGACCATTTTTATTTAATAATAAATAAAAACGAAATAATACCAATAAAAGTAGATGAAATACCAAAAGAAGAATTAGCATTTTTAGAAATAGCTATTAAAAAACATGATTATAAAGAAGAGAACATAAATATAAAAGATTATCTTAAAGAAAAAGATAAAAGAAATCCTAAAGTTAAATTGTTATTGAGCATACTTTTTATCTTATCAGTTTTAAGCCCGTTTATAGCAGAATATTTAATTCAATTTATTGTAAATCTAAAGTATATAAATATAGCTGAATTGATACTTGAGTATTCACCTCTAGCGCTATTATTGTTACCACTTCCTATAATGTCAGTCTTAATAAGTAAAAAATATCAAAATGAAGGTTATAAATGTACAATAAATATTGTAGTTGGAGTAATATCATGTATAACACTAGTACTAATTTCTTTATCATATTTTGACTACAAAGAAAATTTAATTAGATATGAAAATTTAAGCGTTTATGAATATGCTATTAAAGAAGATGTCCCAACAAAAGGAAAATTATTAGAAATAAGATGGGACGAAAGTGACTTTCAAAACCATAAAACACTTCATGCAAAATTTACAAATCAAGAGGAATCTAATAACTTTTATCAAAGATTAAAAAATAATAAAAATTGGATAAAAAGGGAAGACGTATCAATAGCATTTGCACAAATCGTTAATAACTATTTAATATGTTCAAAGAATACAGAATGTTTATATTTATTTTATACAGATGGTGAACATTTAGTTAATAAGATGCCAGATCACAGTGGAACTTTTTATGCCCACTTTATGATGTATAATCCTAAGTCAAAAGTTTTATCAATAGAAAATTTTGAATATAACTATTTAAAACCATATAATGATTATTTTAATCAAATTGATGAGTCAACAAAAGATAATAAAAATACAAGTGAACTTTAAAATATTATATAAAGTAAATGAGATAAACATGAATAAATCCAAGGTCTATTTTACAATAGAACAGGAAAATTAGTTAAGGCAAATAAGAATATGAAGGATGAAGTATGTGCTTCAAATATTTGGATAAGTGAGTTAGAAATTACAGAGAAAACAACGCATACCTTCTTTAATGGCAAATTGAAAAATAATTCATCTGAAGAAATAAAAAATCAATTTATCAATATATTTTTTACTAAAGATAATAAGGAAATAAAAGTATGGTACTATATAGGTTCGATATCTCCTGAAGATGAATTGTTGCTTAATGTAGGATTTCCTGACAACAAAGCAATTGATTCTACCTCTTATCGTATAGAAAGTCCAAGTCAAGAAGAAATAATCAAATATCAAAAATTATTAAAAGAACAAACCTCATCTTATGGATGGGACTAATAAAAGACTGTTAAACTTCAGTCTTTTTATTTATAATGGATATAGGTGGTACAAAATGAAATATATCGATTTAAAAAAAGAAAATATCAAATTAATTGAAGAAAACTTATTTAAATATGGATTCATAAAAGAACAAAATCATTTCATTTATAAAAAGAATATGCTAAATAAGGACTTTACATTAGAAGTTTTGTTAGATGTCAATACACTTAAAGCAAGATTATTTGATAATGAAACTAATGAAGAATACTATTTAGTAGATATTAATAATGCTAGTGGCAATTATATTGGCTCAATCAAAGAAGAATATGAAGAAGAAATATCTAAAATATTAGATATCTGTGCTTATAAAGACACCTATAATAGTAATATTACAAATGAAATTTTAAAATATACAGAAGAAAAATATAAAGAAAAATTTGAATTTCCTTTTAAAACAACTAAAGAAACATCTATTGTAAGACATAAAGAAAATGAAAAATGGTATGCTTTAATTACAAGCCTCACAAAAGATAAATTAGGACTAAATTCTTGCGAAAGAGTTGAAATAATTAATTTGAAAAATACAAAAGAAAAAGTACAAAATATAATTGATAATACTGATTTCTTTCCTGCATATCATATGAATAAAAAACACTGGTTCACGATTATACTTGATGGCAGTGTTTCAATAGAAAAGATCAAACAATTAATAGATGAGAGCTATAATCTGACAAAGTAAAAAGTATTCAGCTAAATGAATACTTTTATATTTTAATTAAAATAATACCAATAAATATTAAAATACCAATAATGATATTTTTTATTAAAATGTCCTTATCCCTAGTAATAAAATATTCATAAATAGAATTCATAATAGAAGTTAGAGAAAATAGGGGAGCAACTATACTTACATTTCCATATTGATAAGCTTTCACTGACGAGATAAGCATAACTGCCCATAAAAATCCAGAAATAATGAATCTTTTTTTATCGTATAAATTAAATTCTTCTCTTAAAGATTTAATTTCAAATCGGCCTATTGTAGAAATAATTATGGCAGGAATTGTAACCGTAAATACTGTATAGATTCCGATATTAAACTCAGAAGATATATTAATATTTATTAACATAGCAATTGCAAATAACAAATTAGCCGCAACACTCATTATAAAATATTTATTTAATACAAACTTACCTTTTTCATAAGAAAGCATAATATTTGATCCTAAAATAATAACTGCTCCAATAATTTTAAGTAAAGTAGGTTCTTCTTTTAAAAAAAGAAAACTAAATACTATTAGAAAAGCTGTAGAAAGTTGTTTTAACATACTAAATATTGATGGCTGTAATCCATATCTTGCTTCTATATTTAATCTATCAGTTGCTGCATAAATAATAGTAACAATAAATAATGTTAAATAGGTATTTATATTACTTGAAAACTTATATTCAAAAAATACTGATAATAAGAGGGCAAAGAATGCAGTAAATACCTCTAAAAGCACTGTCATCATTCCAGCATTTTTCATATTTCTATTTGCTTTTTTAAAAGTTTGGGAAAAACAAATAGAAGATAGTAGATATATTACTACCCAAAAAATCCAATTGTTTAAAAACTCCATAACTACACCTCTAATCACTAACTGGAATTTTACTTAATATAGTTTGCCCACTCACATTATTAAGATAACTTTTATCCAATAATTCATAATCTTTTAGATTATTTAATTTAAAGTCAAGAATTTTTCTTACTGATTCATTTATTCTTTCCTCACTAATGCTATTTTTAATTATCTCTATTGCTTTTTTACTACCCGTAGGCATAAGTAATAAATCACATCCAGCATTTATAGCATTTATATATATTTCTTCTTCACTATAGTTTTTAGTAAGTGCTCCCATGTTTAGAGCATCAGTAATTACTAATCCCTTAAATCCTAAATCCTTCCTCAAGATATCAGTTATAATTTCCTTAGATATAGAAGCCGGGTACTTACTAATACTTGGTAGTAAAAGATGCCCAACCATTATAATTTTTGCATTGTTTTTAATTGCTTCCTTAAAAGGAACTAATTCGTTAGCTTTTAGTTCATCATATGTTTTATTAATAACTGGTAAAGCAGTATGAGAATCAACATCCGTATCACCATGTCCAGGGAAATGCTTATAAGTTGGGACTATTTGATTATCTTCTAGTCCTTTAGCAACAGAAAGCGCCATCTTAGAAACAAGCTCCTTACTAGCGCCAAAACTTCTCTTTCCTATAACAGTATTATTTGGATTAGAATAAATATCTAAAACAGGGGAGTAATCTACATTAACACCTAGAGTTTTTAATTGTTCTGCCATAACTTTACCAACATTATACGCAAGATCTTGATCATTAGTTTTTCCAAGACTTAACATATTAGGAATATAGGTTGGTTTAATATCCGTTAAATACTGAAGCCTTTGAACTATTCCTCCTTCTTGATCAATAGATATAATTAAAGGAATTTCACTGTTATTTTTCAAATCACTAATAAATGTTTTTGTTTTTTCAAAGGTTGTTATATTATCTTTCATAATTATAAATCCGCCAGGCTTAGTATTTTCTAAAATATCTTTCAAATTCTCATCAACTGTATCTTTTGTATAATAAAGAATTAACATCTGGGCTATCTTTTCTTCAATTGTCATTTTATTCAATAATTGATCAACTTTATTGATTTTAGGTTCTTGTGGCTTTTCTTTTTTTAAGGAAGCCTCTTTTGAATTATCTTTCATAAAGGAAAAATATAGTCCAACAAATAATATAATTATAAATATAAATATAAATACAAAAATAATAACTTTCTTTTTCATTTCAAATACTCTCCTTACAATCAGATTATAGCACAATAAAAATATTTTAATATAGTATTATTTGTCGAAATATTGTATAATAAAAGCGCTAAAAGAAAAAGGAATGATAAGGATGGAAAAATATCAAGAAATTGAAAGAAGTATTATAAAAAAGTATCGAAAAGACATTTGGTCCAAATTTATTAAAGCTATTAAGACATATAATCTAGTTGAAGAAAACGATAAAATTATGGTTTGCATAAGTGGAGGAAAAGATTCTTTTTTAATGGCTAAATGTTTTCAAGAACTGAAACGTCATGGAAAAATACCTTTTGAAGCTTACTTTGTAGTAATGGATCCAGGATACAACGACTTAAATAGAAAACTAATCATTGAAAATGCTAAAACTTTAAATATTGATATAGAAATTTTTGAAAGTGATATTTTCAATGTGGTAGAAAAAAATGACCGTGGTATATGTTATTTATGTGCCAGAATGAGAAGAGGATGTCTTTATAATCACGCTAAAGAATTAGGATGTAATAAGATAGCCCTAGGTCATCACATGGACGATGTAATAGAAACAACTCTTCTTTCTATGTTTTATGGCTCAGAAATAAAAACTATGATGCCTAAACTTCATAGTGATAATTTTGAAGGTTTAGAACTTATAAGACCACTTTATATGATACGAGAAGATGATATTATCTCTTGGGCTAAGTTTAATGATTTAACTTTTATCAATTGTGCTTGTAAATTTACGGAAAAAACTAAAGACCAAGAAGAGCTAAGTAAAAGAAAAGAAATAAAAAAACTTATCAAGAATTTAAAAGAAACTAACGAAAATGTAGATTATAATATTTTTAAAAGCTTAGATAATGTAAATTTAAATTGCATTTTAGGAACAAAAAGTAATGGTAAATATCAAAGCTTTTTAGAAAATTATGAGGACAGAAAATAATATTTATGTTTTAAAAAAACTCCTAACTATGTTATAATTAAAAATATAATAGGAGAGTAGAAGTTATGAAAATTAGTTATAATATGAAAGATAGTAATTTGTTCAAAGTACTTAATGATTCAATGGGGGTTTCTTTATATAAAGAAAACATTTTAAAAAGTAGAAAACTAAAGTATATGAAATATTTTAATGTTATGTTTCTTATAACCATAATAGAAATATTATTTCTTAGCCTTATGCTTGTATTAGAAAAAATGTATCCTTGTTTTTTATCTCTTGTATTAGTTGCCCTTGCAACAGCTATTCTTATATATTCTTTAATTAAATGGACAAAGCCAATTATTTTTAGTTTATGTTTTACGAAATACGAACAAGGAGAAATCGAAATAAGTGAAAAAGGAATTGCTTTTCCTTTTGATGAAGATATAACTTTTAATTTAGGATGGTCACATATTAAAGGTATAATAGTTGGTAAAGAATCATTAAACTTTGTAACAGATTATGAATATTATTTCTACCTAGATAAAAAATATAAAAAGGAAGTTGAAGAAGCAGTAAAAGCTTATAATAAATCTTTAATAATTGTAAAATAAGAGCTAATAAGCTCTTTTTTCTTTATTTATAAAAGAAGAAGTGTTATTATATTTCTTGTTTAATAAGCGAGGCGATAAGTAATGAAAAAAATAGCAGATTTTATAGTAGAAAAAAGAAAATTTATTATGATCTTATTTTTAATAATTACATTATTAAGTTGTTTTTTATCAAATAATGTAAAAATAAATGATGATATATCAAAGTATTTACCTAAAAATAGTAATACAAAAATTGGTATGGAACTAATGAATAAAGAATTTAAGGATAATACATCAACCTTATATATAATGTTTTCTAATATTAAAGAAAAATCAAAAACAAAAAGTGATTTAGAAAAAGTAAAAGGAGTATCATCAGTTTCATACGATGAATCAAAAAAATTTAATAATGGAAATAAAACACTATATATTTTAAATGTTAATGATAATAGTAAAGGTAAAACTGCCACAAAAGTTTATGAAGAAGTAAAAGAAAAATATCAAAATGAAGAGGTTGTTTTTTCTGGAACAATTGCAAGTGCCAATGAAGAAGTTATGCCTCTATGGATTATGGTAGTAGCAATATCATGTGCACTAGTAATATTAATTCTAATGTGTAACTCATATATAGAACCCTTTCTATTCCTATTTACAATATGTCTTGCAGTCATTATAAATAAAGGAACTAATATTATTTTTAATGATGTTTCAAATATTACAGATTCAATTTGTGCAATATTACAAATGGCTCTTTCTATGGATTATTCAATAATGCTAATGAATAGATACCGTCAGGAAAAAAGCAATACAAGAGATAATAAAATGGCCATGAAGTTCGCTCTAGAGCATAGCTTTTCATCTATTTTTTCAAGCTCTTTAACAACAATTGTGGGTTTACTAGCTTTAGTATTTATGACCTTTACAATTGGAAAAGATTTAGGAATAGTTCTTGCTAAAGGAGTTTTACTAAGTCTTATTTGTATATTTACTTTTTTACCAGGTCTAATATTACTATTTGATAAGTTAATAACTAAAACAAAGAAAAAAAGCCTTAATATTCGTCTAGAAAGTTTAGGAAGATTTAGTTACAATTATAGATATTTTGCATTGGCACTTATAATAATTTTATTTATTGGAAGTTTTTTACTTAAGGGAAATTTAAAAATACTTTTTACAAGCAAAGAAAACGACGAAATTGCAAAAGAATTTAAAGAGAATAACCAAATGGCTGTTATCTATAACAATAAATATGAAGATAAAATACAAGACATTTGTCATAATATTGATAATAAGAAAACTACAGAAGTATTGTGCTATGGTAATACTATAGGAGAAAAGTTAACATTTGATAATTTTAATGACAAATTAAAAAAACTTTCAGAAAGCACAGATATATCTCCATATGTTATAAGAGCAATTTATTATAATTATTTTAATAAAAAGCAAACTTTAGCAATTACTTTAAATGATTTAATAAATTTTATTGAAAAAGATGTATATAAAAATAAAGATTTAAAAGGATTAATCACTTCAGATACAAAAAAATATATCTCTACATTAAAAAACTTTTCTAATATTTACGAAATTGATAAAGAAAGATCAATTGATGAACTAGCAACTATTCTTGATCTTGACAAGAATACACTTACTAATTTATTAATTTACTATAATGGAAAAAATATTAATAATAAAATTACTTTAGCTGATTTTATTAGCTTCTTAACAAATGTAGTTGCAGAAAACGAATTATTTGCATCTAATTTTAATAATGCTTTAAAAAGCAAACTACAATTACTTTCAAAATTAAATCAGGATAGTCTAACAAGAAAATATAATTATCAAGAAATGGCAAGTTTTCTTAATTTAAATGCTGAAGATACTTACAATTTATATTTATATTATTCAAGTATAAATTATCAAGATACGAAGTTAACTATTAATGAGTTCGTAAACTTTATAATTTCAAATGTTTCTAAAAATGAAAACTATACAAGCTTTTTTCCTGAAGAACTATTAAAAAAACTAGTTCAAATAGAAAAACTTAGCAATAAAGACTTAGTAGAAAAAAATATGAGTAGAGAAGAATTATCAGCAATTCTAAATATGGATAAAAAAACAATAGAAAAAATCTTGCTTTTAAAAAACAACAATATTTCTAGTACTAGTAATATGACTCTAAAAGAATTTTTTAAAGTGATTGAAAATAATGCTTCTACATTAAATATTGATCAAACATCATTTAAAACTATTCTTCCCTTCATAAATAATGAGAATGAGATAAATACTGAAGCAATATCAAAAGATGGTTTAAAAGGCATTTTTAAAAGTGAATTGGTAGAACTAGTATATTCTAATTTACATTTAGAAGAAGATAAAAAATTAACTCCAAAAGAATTTACTGAGCTAGTTATCAACAATTTTGAAAATGTTCTTGACGAAGATTCATTAGAAAACATAAAATTTATAAATACTATAATTAATAGTTCAATAAATAATACTTTATATAATTCAAATGAAGTAAGCTTGCTTTTAAATATAGACAATTCAAAAACAAATCTTATATATTTGTTAAGTGATATAGAAAACGGATTAATTAAAGATTCTCCAAAAGAGATAGTTAACTTTCTAATTTCTAATAAAGACAACCCTCTTATTAATAGTAGCCTAGATAAGGAAACTTTAGAAAAGCTTCAAATAGCTTTTTCTATAATTGAAAATGCATCATTTGATTTTG
The DNA here is from genome assembly GCA_949451605.1 of uncultured Bacilli bacterium. Lineage (GTDB taxonomy): Bacteria > Bacillota_I > Bacilli_A > RF39 > UBA660 > RUG14891. Next base: position 148,500 of record CASTSB010000001.1, on the reverse strand, counting down.
ATTATGCACAAATGTCAAAAACTATTGGAATAGATTCATCTTTAACAAAAAACATATATGCTTTATATAATACTATTAATCTAAAACTTAAACCTAATACGTTAACAGGGTTCATTTTAGAAAGACAAAATGATCAAGCTTTAAGCACTTTAAATAAAGAAATGCTAGAAAATGTTAAATTACTTAATACTATAATGGATAAAATTCTTGAAAATAAAAAGCTTTCTTATAATGAAATATCAAATATTTTAAATATGGATTCTTCCACTACAAGATTAGTATTTTCTTATAATGAAATATACTATGGCAAAAACATTTATTTATCTTTAAATAATTTAATAAGTTTTATAAAAAATGATATTGTACCAAATAATAACTTTAGTAAGTATTTTTCAGAAGAATCAAAAAATAAAATAAATAGAATTAATACAGTTATGTTAAATACTATGAATAATTATAAATACACTGCCAATAACTTATATACACTTTTACAAAAGCTAAGCAATAATATAAATAAAGCATTAATAGATCTTTTATATACTTATTATGGAAGCATATACAATTATGATGAAAATTATAAACTAACAATTGAAGAATTTATCAATTATCTAAATAAAGATATTTTAAATGATTTACGTTATAGTCTTATTCTTAATAAGGATTTAAAAAATCAAATAAAAACAAGTAAAAAACTAATAGATAATATGAAACCATTAATTGTAGGCAAACACTATTCAAGAATAGTGATTAACACTGATTTTGAATTAGAAGATAAAGAGGTCTTTGCTTTTATAAAAAATCTTGATAATAAATTATCTAAAGTAGGGGACGACATATATCTAATAGGTAATTCTCCCATGACTTATGAGTTAAATAAAACTTTTGCAAGTGAATTTAATTTCATTTCCTTCATAACTGCCTTATTCATTTTCTTAGTAATAGGTCTTACATTTAAATCAATAGTTGTTCAACTACTTTTAACACTTATTATACAATGTGCTGTATATATTACTATGGGAATATTATCATTACTTGGAGGCGAAGTCTACTTTATCTCACTAATTATAGTTCAAAGTATTTTAATGGGAGCAACTATAGATTATGCAATTCTATATACTAATTACTATATTGAATATAGAAAAAGATACAATAAAAAAGGTGCCTTAATTTACGCTTACAACGAATCAATTCATACTATTCTAACAAGCTCTCTTATATTAATAATTGTTACCTTTATAGTAGGCATTTTTGCAGACCAAATAGCTTCAAAAATATGCATAACTATATCCCAAGGTACTTTATGTGCAACGCTACTTGTATTATTTATTCTTCCTCCAGTTCTTGCAGCATTAGACAAATTCTTTGTTAAAAAGCCTTAAGATATGTTATTATAGAAATATAATAGGAGGTAAAAAATGACACCACATATCGAAGCAAAAAAAGAAGATATCGCAAAAGATGTAATAATGCCAGGAGACCCACTTAGATGTAAGATGATAGCAGAAAAATATCTTACAGACTATAAATTAGTTAATTCAGTTCGCAATCAATTAGCGTATACTGGTCTTTATAAAGGAAAAAGAGTAACAATTTTTTCATCTGGAATGGGTAATCCTAGTATGGGTATATATTCATATGAACTATTTAATTTCTATAATGTTGAAAATATTATTAGAGTAGGTAGTTGTGGAGCCTTTAGAAAAGAATTAAACTTATATGAAGTTGTTTTAGTAGAAAATAGTTATTCAACATCAAACTATAATTATGAATTGACAAAAGAAAATGATAGATTACTTCCAGGTAATAAATTTTTAAATAATGCAATTCTAAAAACGGCTGAAAAATTAAATATAAAATTAAACTTAGGAAATGTATATTGTACTGATGTTTTCTATAATGATGTTGACAAGGAATATCTAAGTAAAAGTTTTAATTGTTTAGCAACAGAAATGGAAAGCTTTGCCTTATTTAGTAACGCCAAAAAACTTGGTAAAAAAGCTTCAACTATTTTAACTGTTTCTGATAATCTAATAACTAATGAAGAAACTTCACCTGAAGAAAGGCAAAACTCTTTTAACCAAATGATTGAGCTAGCTTTAGAAACTATTATAAATAAGTAATAATCTTGACTATATAAATAAAAATATTATATAGTAAAAATACATCTACTACAGGGGGGAAAGAGTAAATGGAAGACAAAAGATACATAGTAAGTATAGTACAAAGAAATACAATTGATGGTGATTTATTTCTTTATAATCATATCTGTACAACAGTAGGGACAATCGAAGAAGATGAATTCTCAAGAGTTTTTATCGATGATCAAGGAAGAGAATACTATAATCTAACTAGTGATGAATCTACATATTCTAGTTATCCTTATGCATATGCATCACCATTAACAATAGATGAAGCTTATTCAATGTTTAAAAAAGATGGTGTTGGACCTGATGCAAAAGAAATTATGGAAGCTTATGATGATAGATTCGGTAGATACTTTTATTTAGTTGCAGAAGGCCTTGAAGAAGAAAAATATATGTACGCATATGATATAGATGATTTAATAGGGACTCTAGCAAATATTGCAACTAATAAAAATAATAATGTTAAAAAATATGAACTTCAAGATTTAACAGAAGCTATAAATGAAAATATTTTCTCCAAAGAGCAACTAAAGGATCTAAGAAACGACCTTGTATCAAGACTAGAGCTTGCAAAACAAGTTATGACAAATATTGATTCTAAGATAAAAGACCCTAAATATTATCTTAAGGAATCTAAAATAGAAAATGCTCAAAAAGCAAAAGCTAAAGAAATTAAAAATGAGAATCAAACTAACTATAGTGTTACTGAAAAATATAAAAACGCTGAGCTTTCTAAAAACGAAAGCAAAAAAGACTCTAAAGTATATATTGATATTAAAAAGGTATTTAATAACGTAAGTAAAACATTAATAGATCAAGATGAAGCTGCTAAAAGAGTTATAACAGAAATCGCAAGACTAGAGCTAAATGAAGATAATAGATATGGTATTTTGCTTACCGGATCAACAGGAGTAGGTAAAACTAAATTAATGAGTCTAATTGCTAAATATATAGGACGTCCTTTTTTCATGGTTGATACTACTCAATTAACTTCTCCGGGATATACAGGGAGAAATATTGAAGAATTTTTATGGCAATTATATAAAGATTGTGGCAAAGATATTAATAAAGCAGAAAGAGCAATTGTTTACTTCGACGAAATAGATAAAAAAGGTTCAGGAAGAAAAGATGATGTTGGCGGAAGAGCGGTTCTTAATATATTATTAAAATTTTTAGATGGGACTACTTATAAAGCAACTGAAAATATGCAACATACTTTTTCAACTGTAGATATAAATACATCCAAAATGATAGTAATCGCAAGTGGAGCCTTTACAGATGTTTATAAAAATTTTAAAAATAATCCAGTAGGTTTTTCAAGTTTTTTAAAAAATAACAATATTGATAATCAACCAACAATAGAAGATTTTGTAGAAAATGGAATGATGCCTGATGAATTTATGGGTCGTTTTCCAATTATCCAACGCCTAGAAGATTTAAAACACGATTCATTTATTCATATAATGGATAGGTCTGATGAATCTCCACTAAAAATTGAACAAAACAATTTCAAAAAAATTGGTGTTAAATTGTCATTTACAGAAGGTTCAAAGGAAAAAATAGCTGATAGAGCAGAAAAATTAAAGACAGGCGCAAGAGGATTAAAAGGAGTAGTACTAAACGCTACATATAAATCATTTGAATATGCCAAAGAAAATGCTAAAGATATAGAAGAAATAATAATAACAGAAGAAACTATAGATGATGGTAGAAACTATACAGTAAGGCCAAAGATTAAAGCAAAAACAAAAAGACGTTAAAAGCGTCTTTTTAAGTTGTTTTTCATAAGTTTTAATTGTTTATTATTTACTGATTGAACATATTCTAACTCATCATAATCTACAAATAATATATCTAAACTATTTTCTTTAACAAATTCTCTAGCTTCTTCACGAGTTGCTAAAACATTGTCATATTCAATATTAACAATATTCCCAAAAGCATTTTTATAAAAATAACTATTTTTACATACTACTTTTTCATTAAAAAATAAATCAAGCCCACTTTTTGTTATATTAAAATTTGAAATATACATCTTCTTTATTTTACCTTTATAAATGTTTTTCATTTTTCCACCTCAAATATTTGTATATTATACCATAATTTCCTTTATTTTCCAATAAAAAAGTGCTTAACTAAATGCAATTTCTGTATCAATATTAGGATCGTTAACAATTATATAGAGAAAAATAACACCACTTATAAAAACTAGACAAGTCGCAAAAAAACTTAATTCAGTTAAAAATTTTGTCTTTTCAGAATCAAATTCATTTAAACTTTTTAAATCACCATAATTATCGTAAACAAAATAAGAATAAATTATTACCGCAACAATAAAAACAAAAGTATTAATTTGTCTGTATTTTTCCTTTGCTTCTTGATCATTATATAAAAAGTATTTTTTTTCAAAGGTATTACCATACATTGATAAGCCTATTATTATGAAATAAATAATCCAAATTAAATATTCAGTATCAATTTGTTCTAAACGCCTTTTAATATCCTCATTCATATTAAATTATATTCCTAAATTATATAGAATATATTAGTATTAGGTGGTAATATGAATCTTATTCCAAATATTTCTCCAAAAGCTTTCTCATTTAGTGCAGTAATAGTTGGTTATTTACTTATAGATGATTTAACTGCAAACGAACAAAATGCTTTAGGCAACTGGTTAATGTTAACAGCCCAAGTATTATGTACAAATGCCTATTATAAACAGGTTCAACAAGAAAGAAATGGAGTAAATACAAACCAATATAGTTCTAATGTTTCTACCGAGGAAAATATTGAAATATTAAAAAAGATGGTTAATGCATTAAATACTGAAATAGAAAATTTAAAAGCAGGAAGATAATAAAATTAAAAAAATAAATATTTTTATTGTCATTTAAAATATAATGTGCTACAATTGTATTGTTCTTGTTATGGCGAAGTAGCTCAGCTGGCTAGAGCGTTCGGTTCATACCCGAAAGGTCGGGGGTTCGATCCCCTCTTTCGCTACCATTAAGAATTTAACTAGATTTTTATCTAGTTTTTTTATTTCAAAGAAATACCATCTTCGTGTTTTTATTTTTGTTTAGAGAAAAACGCTATAATGTAATTAATAAGTAATTAGTAATTATAGATTATATTTTAGAGTATCTATAATTCAATTATAATTGCAACTTATAGATTTATTGCTAAATAAAGGATTAAAATTTAAATAACTAATCAATTTATGATTTGTTTTTGTACTATAATAAAAAAGAATATTTTCTATAATTCATTATTACTAACTAGTTGTCAAAGACTTTTGACAGACAAAAATATTTCTTTTGTATAAGATGTAATTGGAGGTGCAAAATGAATGCTGGAGCAAGAATTAAAATTTATAGAGAAAAGCAAAATATTTCACAAGAAGAATTAGCCTTAAAAATATGTGTTTCAAGACAAACAGTATCTAATTGGGAAACAAGTAAAAGTTATCCTGATATAAAAAGTTTAACTATGTTATCTAACATTTTTCATGTAACTCTAGATGATTTTATAAAAGGAGATATAGAGGAGATAAAAAGAATAGTTAGTAAAGAGAAAATAGAAAAATTTAATATAATGAGTTATATTTTCCTAGCAGAAATGCTAATTGTTATGTTTAGTGCTTATCCATTGTTTAGCATAAATGGATATATTGGTGTTATTATTTGGGCATTATTTTTTGTAATAACATTTGTAACAGCAACAATCATTGAAAAGTTTAAAAAGAATAACGATATTCAAACTTATAAAGAAATTATTTCTTTTATGGAAAATAAGTCATTATCTTATGACGAAGTACAGCAAGAAATAGGAAAAAGAAATTATCAAAAAATATTGTTAGCAATCTTAGTAGGTTTAATAACATTTATTATTTTTATAATTGAAATATTTCTAATGAAAAAAATCTAAATAAAATTTTAGGAGGCAGAATATGGAATTTTGGTTAATTTTTATAGTTCTTATATGTATGGGTGGAAGTTGTTCACTAGCCGGTACTTGGTGGAGTAAAAAGAAAAAAGAAGAAAAAGCTAAAAAGCAATAATTTTCACACAAGTTGTTATTAAAAATCAAAAACAGCTTATTAAGTAAATCATATTTATGATTTACTCTTTTTTTGTTATAATTAAAGAGAAAGAAAAATAGCAATATATGAATGAAAATAGTTTTAATTATGTAAGCATATTTTATGGGTATGGCTTTTAGCAATAGTAGTTACTAGATTAGTAAGCTTAGGAGATAAATTAAAATGTTTAATTTAAAGAGAGAAACAATTAAAAAAACTTATTTTTAACAATGTCAATTATGTCTGCATTTATATTTATTGCAGGAGTTATGTGCTCTATAATGGGAGAATACAGCCCAGTTAAATTTATAGTAAATTCAAGTCCGTTAAAATTAGTAGTTCCGCCAGCTTTAGTATTTTTCATAACATTTGCTTTATATAGTAACAGCAAAAAAGCAATAGAAGAAAATACAAAGTAATTATTTTTATTAAAATTTGAAAGTGAGATGTTATTATGAATAAGAAAAGTGATAAGGTTAAGGCATTTGATTATAAAAAAGAGTATAAAGAATTTTATCTACCTAAAAATAAGCCTGCAATAGTAGAAATTCCTAAAATGAATTATATAGCAGTTAGAGGTACAGGAAACCCAAACAAAGAAGATGGAGAGTATAAGAAATCAATAGGCTTACTATATGCTATAGCTTTTACAATAAAGATGAGTTATAAAACCTCTCATGAAATTGAAGGATTCTTTAATTACGTAGTCCCACCTTTAGAAGGCTTCTGGTGGCAAGATGGTATAAAAGGAACAATAGATTATAATAATAAAGATGCTATGCATTTTATTTCAATAATTAGACTACCTGAATTTGTAACAAAGAAGGACTTTGAATGGGCTATAGAAGAAGCTACAAAAAAGAAAAACCAAGATTTTTCAAAAGTTGAATTTTTAAGTTATGAAGAGGGCCTATGTGTTCAATGTATGCATGTCGGATCCTACGATGACGAACCCAAAACCATTGAATTAATGCATGAACATATAAAAGAAGAGGGCTTTGAATTAGATATTACAGATATTAGATATCATCACGAAATTTATTTGAGTGACTCAAGAAGATGTATTGAAAGTAACTTAAAAACGGTTATAAGACATCCAATAAAGAAAATAAAATAAATTTATAATAAATTAGGAGATAATTATGATTTACAAATGGTTTTACAAAACTCCAAGTTCATTTGATAACATAATAATGAATAGTGATGGGGAATATTTAACTGGATTATGGTTTGTTGACTCTAATGATGCTTCTGAACATGCTTTATATTGTGAAGAAAAATATTTACCTATTTTCAAAGAAACAAGTAAATGGCTTGATATTTATTTTAGTGGTAAAAATCCAGATTTTACTCCTAAATATAAAATAGAAAATTTAACCCCTTTTAGACAAGAAGTATCAGACATTATGAAAACAGTTCCATTTGGTAAAACCATAACTTATAATGAGATAGCTAAAATTATTGCTAAAAAAAGAAGCTTAGAGAAAATGTCTAGCCAAGCAGTTGGTGGAGCAGTAGGCTGGAATCCTATTTGTATTATCATTCCTTGCCATAGAGTAATTGGTACAAATGGAAACTTAACAGGATATGGTGGAGGAATAAAAAACAAAATTGCACTTCTTGCAAATGAAAAAAATGATATAAAAAACTATTTTTTGCCTAAAAGTGCAATACATAATAAAAAATCTATGAAAGAGAAAATCAATATGAAAATTATTCCAAAAAATGACAGAACCCCACAACTAATTAATAAATTATTAAAAGTATGGGAAGATTCTGTAAGAGAAACACACAAATTTTTATCAAATGAAGAAATTTTAGAGATTAAGAAATATGTTCCATCTGCGTTATTAAATACTCCAAATCTGATTATTTCTAATGACCAATTTGATAATCCAATTGCATTTATGGGCATCGAAGAGAATAAACTAGAAATGCTATTTGTTGCCTCTAAATATAGAGGCAAGGGAATAGGTAAACAAATGATTATATATGGAATAAATAATTTTGGTGTAAATACTCTGGCAGTAAATGAAGATAACCCTGAAGCAAAAGGTTCTTATGAACATATGGGATTCAAAGTTTATCAAAGAAACGAATTAGATGATCAAGGCAATCCTTATCCAGTATTATATATGAAATTAGAAAAGTAAAATACAAAAATAATTTATCTAATTCTCATTTTATGTCCTGTAATATTTTTTAGCATTTTAATATAATTCTTTTTGAAAGGAGTAATATTTTAATGAATCAAGAACGTATTGGAAAATTTATTGCATCTTGTAGAAAGAAACAAAATTTAACACAAGAAAAACTTGCAGAAAGATTGGGGGTAACAGATAAGTCTGTTAGTCGTTGGGAAAATGGAAAAACTATGCCTGATATATCCTTGTTTAAACCGCTTTGTAAAGAACTTAATATTACAATTAATGAATTATTAAGTGGAGAAAAATTAGATGGTCTCAATTATCAAGACAAATTGGAAGAAAACATTACAAATGCTATTGATTTATCAGCAAAAAAAATTGAAAAATTCAACAAAATAATTTCACTAATCGTCATAATATTTGGTCTTTTTATTTCCATATCAGCAGTTATGATTTTTCCAAGTGAAAGCAGTTGGAGCTCAATATATTCTATATTTGGAATTATAGTATTTATAATAGGAATTTATAGAATAACTAATTTATTAAGTCTTAAAAAAAGATTATTATTGAGTGTTATAATATTTTTTATATCTATAAGTTTTTTACTAATTACTGATTACATTAATGTTAAAAGAAATAAAGAAGCTCCAATGTTTAGAATAAAAACATCTTATATAGGCAACATGATTTACTATGATGCTTTCTTCTATGATGTATATAGATGCAATTTTAATAAAAAAAATGAATATTGGATTATATCTAAAGATAACAAAAAAACTGAAAAAGAATTAATAAATTTCTGTAAATAATTAATTAGTCAAAGGAGGTATTCATTATGAAAAAATATACAAAAGGAGCTTTAATTGGAATTATAGTAGGAATATTTAATTGTTTGTCATTAATATTTGTCAAAGATATAGAAATAACAGTTTATATATCAACTTTTATAACTTGGATAGTAATAGGAATATTTACAAACATAGTTAAAATTGACTTAAATAGTATTATAAAAGGTATAATAGTCGCACTCCTAGTTTCTTTACCATCCTTAGTCTATACAGTTGCCAGCAGTATATTTGGAGCCATCTGGACTTTAGCTACTACCTTAATTTCAGGAGCAATTTTAGGATATTTTATAGAAAAATAAAAAATATGCAAAACAAACTATACTAATAGTTTGTTTTTTTCTATAATAAGATTACAAACTCTAATAAATTAGGAAGAGGTGAAATTTATGAAGAAAATATTAATTATTGAAGACGATAATAGTATTCATAACGTAATTGAAGAACTATTACAGACTAACAATTATTCAACATATAATGCTTATTCTGGCACAGAGGCATTACTCCTTTTAGAAAAGGAAAAATATGATTTAATCTTACTAGATTTAATGCTTCCTGGCATAAATGGAGAAGAGATAATAAAAAAGATTAAGGATATTCCTATAATTGTCCTTTCTGCTAAGGCTTCAATTAATGATAAAGTTAATTGTTTATTATCAGGTGCTAATGATTACATAACAAAGCCGTTTGACGGTAAAGAATTGCTTGCAAGAATTGAAGTGCAATTAAGGCCTAAAAATAGACATAGTAATTTAGAAACATTAAAATACAAAGATTTGGAACTATTAAATGATAATCATACATTACTAATTAACAATAATAAGACAAATTTAACTAAAACAGAATATGCCATTTTAAAGCATTTACTATTAAATCCAAGCCAAGTCATTACAAAAAATAAATTACTCGATTTAGTTAGTATGGATACAGAGGACTGTGATGAAAATTCATTAAGAGTACATATTAGTAATATACGAAAAAAGATTAGAGATTGCACAAAAAAAGAGTATATTGAATCTATCTGGGGTATTGGTTTTAAAATGAAAGAGTAAATCTTAACAAAATCTTAACAATTTTTTAACCATTTTCTTAACACTTTTTTATTAGAATGAATATCGGAAAGGAGAAAGATTATGGAATATGTATTAGAAACTAATAATCTTGAAAAAAAATATAAGGATTTTAGAGCCTTAAATCACGCCAATATTCATATTGAAAAAGGTGCAATATATGGACTTATTGGTAAAAATGGTGCTGGGAAAACTACACTTATAAGAATCATTTGTGGATTACAAAAGCCTACAAATGGTAGTTATATCATTTATGGTGTAGATAGTAGCAATGATAATATAGCCAGTGTTAGAAAGAGAATGGGAGCAATTATTGAAACCCCATCTATTTATGGAGAGATGACTGCTAGAGATAATTTAATCGAACAGTATAAGTTAGTAGGAATGCCAAGCCTTCATGGTATTGATGAACTATTAAAATTAGTTAGATTAGAGAATACTGGAAAGAAAAAAGCAAAGAACTTTTCTTTGGGAATGAAACAAAGATTAGGGATAGCAATCGCTCTTGCGAGTAATCCTGATTTCTTAATTTTAGATGAGCCTATCAATGGACTTGATCCACAAGGTATTATAGAAATTAGAGAGTTAATTTTAAAACTAAATAAAGAAAAAAGAATTACTATCTTAATATCTAGTCATTATTTAGATGAATTATCTAAAATTGCAACCTACTATGGATTTTTAGACAATGGCGCTATTATCAAAGAAATAAGTAGCGAAGAACTTATAAAAAAGATGGAGCACAAAATAGAATTAAAGGTTAATAATCAAAAAGAATTTGTTAAGTATTTTGAAGAAAATAAAATTTCATATGAAGTAGTGGATAGTAAAACTATAAATGTTTATGGAAAATATAATTTATCTAAATTCATTAACGAATTATCCAAGAAAAATTTAATAGTAGATGAGCTTCATGAACAAGAGGAATCGTTAGAAAACTATTATATGAATTTAATTGGAGGTGGCAATAATGATTAAATTATTAAATGCAGGTTTTACAAGATTAAGAAAAAATAAATTATTTTGGTTATTAACAATATTTAGTATAGGTCTTGCCTTATTTATGATTTATACACAATTCAGTGATATGAAAAAATATAAAGAAGTAATAGAAGTAGAACAACTTATGCTTAATTATTCTACAGTAATTGGAATTGTAATTGCAATATTTACAAGTTTATTTTTAGGTGTAGAGTATTCAGATGGAGCAATAAGAAATAAAATAAGTATAGGTCATAAAAGAATAAATATATATTTATCTAATCTTATTATAGTAACGATTACAAGTTTATTTTCTTATTTTTTATTTTTAGGAATGGTAGTAAGTATAGGGATACCATTATTTGGTGGAATCACAATATCACTATCTAAATTATTAATGTTACTTGGTTGTATATTTGTAACAGTGATTGCTTATTCTAGTATCTTTACATTTATTGCAATGATAATATCAAATAAGACTATTACAGCAATAGTTACTATTATGTTAGCGTTTGGTATGATGTTTTATTCTTTAATGGCATTTGATAGGCTATCACAACCAGAATATATTGATACTATGATTATGAAAGATGGTGTGCAAGAAATCATTAATACAAAAAATAATCATTATTTAGAAGGAGAAAAAAGAAAACTAATCCAGTTAAGTATTGATATTATACCCGCAGGACAAATGTTTCAAATAGCAGGAAGAACTGTTCCAAATTTAAGTGTTTTACCATTATATTCCTTAGGAGTTATAGTAGCATTTACTGTAACAGGAATGGCTTCGTTTAAAAAGAAAGAACTAAAATAGAAAGGTGATTATTATGAGTATCTGGTTTTATTTATTTTTAGTAATATTGTGCATCTCAATACTTTTAATTATTAAAATTATTATAATGAAAAATGAAATCAATAATATTGGTAAATCCATATCAAGTATAATAAATACAGATACAAATAATTTAATCACTATTAGTACAAATGATAGTGAATTGAAAAAACTGGCAAATGTACTTAATAAAAGTTTAAGAAAAATAAGACAATTAGAACTCGAATATAAGAATGGAAACGGGGAATTAAAATCATCTATTACAAATATTTCTCACGATTTAAGAACGCCTCTTACTGCTATAAGAGGTTATCTTGATTTAATGGATAATAATAATCTTGCCGAAAAGCAAATAAGATATTTGAAAATTATTGATAGCAAAGTGAACGATTTAACTGAGTTAACGGAGCAACTTTTTGATTTTTCAAAAAGTATAGATATACAGAATGAAATAACAAAAGAAGAAATTATTATAAATAGTGTTTTAGAAGAAACTTTGGTTAGCTTTTATGGTCTATTTAAAGAAAATGGCATAAGGCCAAAGATAAATATCTGTGATGAAAAAGTAATTAGAGTTTTAAATGAAAATTCCCTAAAAAGAGCCTTTGAAAATATAATATCAAATGGAATTAAATACAGTGAAAAAGACTTTCAAGTAGTCATGCGTAAAAATGGAGTAATTGAATTTTCAAATAAAACAAAAATGATTGATCATACCAGTTTAGAGAAAATATTTGATAGATATTACACTGTTCAAAGTGCCAAAAAATCTAATGGTATAGGATTATCTATTGCCAAACAACTTGTAGAAATAAATAATGGAAAAATAGAAGCTAATTATAAAGATAAAACATTAAAAATAGAAATTACATTTTAATAAAGAAACTGGATTAACATAATCCAGTTTTTATATGCCATAATAAATGACAAATGTAAAAATAATTAAACAAAATGTTAAACTATTTTTATAGATTATTTTTCCTATTCGTAATAATATTAAAAAGAGGTGAGAGAAATGGCTATAGGAAATAAAATAGTCTCATTAAGAAAAAAATATAATTATACTCAAGAGAAATTAGCAAACAAAGTAGGAGTATCTAGGCAAACACTATCTAATTGGGAAAGTGACCTTACTAGTCCTGATTTAACCCAAGCAAAAATATTATCAGAATTATTTAAAATTAGTTTAGATGAATTATGCGATAACAATTTAGAAATAACTTGTAAAGATGAAAGCGAATCAATATTTAATGATATTCTAGGAAAAACAATCTATTTAACTTTTACTGATGATTACTTTGATGGCAATATAAATAGTGAAACACCAGTTAAACTAATAAATTGTAATGAAGATTTTATTAAAATTGAGTGTACGAATAATAAAAAAAGTGTATCTAAACTTATCGATATAAATTTAATCGATGCTTTAAGAGTAGTTGAGGAGGATTTATAAATGGAATATATCATATTAATGTGCCTTATTATAGGCTTTTCTACTGTTTCTTCTAAACTAGATAAAATAAAAAATGAGTCTATCAAATCCAAAAGGAAATTACCATCATTAAAAGAATTAGTTGGAAAGAGCATTGAAATTGAAACAGATAATGATTTAGAATTAAATTATAATATAACAACTAAAGGAAAATTAATAAAATATAATGATACCTGGCTTGTATTATCTACCATGGATAAAAAAGGTAAAAAAGAACTTTTCTATTTTAAAGTAAAAAATATAACTTCAATAAATATTATTGATAATTAAAATAATAATTTTTGTGATATACTAGCCTTAGTCAAGCTAATATGAAAAGAGGTTATACAATGTTTAAAAAAATAAAAGAGCAACCCCTAAATTATTGGGAAGAAAAATCATACATGATGGCTATACCTAGAAGTGAATTTGCTGACTTGGTAGAATCAAGTTTTAATAGAATTTCAAAGAGCAAAGATTTCAAAATAAAAAGCAAAAACTTTAATGTTCAAAAAAATTATTATGATTTAGTTATAGAATATGATGGGGAGGATTACCAAATTGGATTCTATGAAGGAGATATATCTGTACCAGAATATTATTTAAATAGTGGATACTACTTTAGTAAAAAAGATCAAGAAGATATCTTAAAAGCTAAAAAAGCACTAACAGTTTTTATGGGATTTAAAGATAATTATCGAAAATCATATCAATTACAATTAAAACTTATTACCGCAATGATTAACGATCTTGTTGCTGTTTTAGATGAAAGTGCTGAGAAAATTTTACCTGAAAAATGGGTTAAAATGACTGCACAATCTAAAGTTTTGCCAAACCCTAAAAGCTTATTTACAGTACAAGCAGTAAGTGGCAAAAACAACGAAGTTTGGCTACATACTCATGGCCTATCTAGATGTGGTATTACAGAACTTGAAATACTAGAATCAGATGCAGATAATTATCAAAATCATTATAATCTTATATCTACATATGCTATGTATTTGCTTGATAAGAAAAATGATAATTTTGATATAGAAAGTGGTGCCTATATTGGTTGTCTAATAAACGGTGAACCAGTGGTCGTAACTGGAAGAAGCTGGCCTATAGGAATAAAAGAATATAAACATTTAAAACTTGGTAATTTAAAGGATAGAAAAAATGGGCACAATACAAAATCCAGTATCTTATTTTTGTATCAAACTGAAGAAGATGAAAAAAATAAAAAATTACGTAAAGTTTCTATTTATGATAAGCTATGGGGAGATAATCCAATCTTCTTTATAAGTGATGAAGAAACATCAAGGATGAAGGCTCTAGCAATTGAAGAATTTGATTATGTAAAAGAGCATTTTAAAGATAAGGATAATCATATCCTCTTAAAAATAGGATTACCTTTAGAAGAAAGGGGCAAATTCGAACATATTTGGTTTGAGTTATTAGAATTTAAAGGAGATAAATTTAAAGCAAAATTAACACAAGAACCTTATGATGTTGATGATATTCATACTGGGGATGAAAGATGGTATTCCAAAGAGGATATTACTGATTGGATTATATACACAAAGAAGTTTAGTGTAAATCCCGACAATGTATATTTATTAGAAAGTGACTTTGAAAAGTAAATCATATTAAAAGATTTACTTTTTTAATGGTAAAAAAACTGCTATAATAATGTTAATGAATATATAAGAGCAGGTGAAAAATGATAGGAATAGAAGATTTTGATAAAGTAGATATCAGAACAGGAACGGTAATAGATGTTTCAATTAATAAAAGAGCAAGAAACAAAGCTTATAAAGTTACAATAGATTTTGGAGAAGAAATTGGTGTTAAAACATCTTCTGCACAAATAACAGATCTTTATAAAGAACAAGATTTAATAGGAAAGCAAGTAATTGCAGTAGTCAACTTTTTACCTATTAGGATAGGTGATGTAAAAAGTGAAGTTAGAATATTAGGAACAGAGAATCAAGATGGAGTAGTATTATTATCTTCTGATCAAAAAGTCCCTAATGGATTAAGAATTTTCTAAATATAAGAAGGGAAAAATATGAGTTTTGAAATATTTATAGGAATAATAACAGGGTTAGGATTATATACAGGTGTTAGAACAATAATAGATAATAGCAAAAAAAGAGGAATTTTACAGGTTGTATTAAGTATAATCGCACCACTACTAGCAGAACTTTGGTGTCTTAAAAAGACTAGTTTTGTTTTTGGTGGTACAAACTGGGAATTCTTAGTACAGTGTGCAACAGTAGACAAGATGATAGAACCTTGGCTAATCTTAATACTTTATTTATTTCTAATCGGATTAACAATCCATAATATAATGAAAATAAGAGAAAATAACAAATAAGAGATTATAATATCTCTTTATTTTTTAGGAGAATGTATGAAGAAAACATTATTAATAGCATTACTGATTTTTCTACAATTTATAAATGTTAATGCACTAGAGCTAAATAGTAAGTATGCTGTATTATATAATTTAGCTGAAGATAAACCTGTTTTAGAAGTTAATAAAGACGAAATAACTAGTGTTGCTTCATTAACTAAAATTATGACAGTCTACACGGCAATAAAAAATATCAAAGACTTTAATGAAAAAGTAATATTAAAAAATTCAATGTTTGCTGGTTTAAAAGAAGAAAACGCATATGTTGTAGGCCTAAAAAATAATCAATCTGTAACATACAATGATTTGCTATATGCAACACTACTTGCAAGTGGGGCTGATGCTACTCGCGCACTTGTGATTTCAATATCAGGAAGTGAAGAAGAATTTGTTAAATTAATGAATAATGAGGTAAAAAAGCTAAATCTTATTAATACTCACTTTACTAACGCTATAGGGCTAGATGATGAAACCCATTATTCTACTGTTGATGATATCGCAAAAATTTTAAAAGTGGCATATCAAAATGAAAAATTTAAAGAAATTTTTAAAACAGAAAATTACAAATTATCTAGTGGCAATATTACAGTAAAAAATTCCATGAAAAACGCATCTTCTCATTACAATCTTGATGTTAAAAATATAATTGGTGCTAAAACCGGCTATACTGGAAACGCTGGTAGATGTCTTGCATCAATTGCCTATGACAAAGAAAATGACATAGAATATCTATTAGTAACTACAAATGCAAAAACAATTAAAGAACCAATTATAGATGCTATCAATATTTATAATGAAATATTTAAAACTTACAAAAACCAAGTCTTAATAGAAAAAAATAGTTTATTAGTTAAAATACCAACAAAATACTCAAATAATAAATATATCTCTTTTTACTTAAAAGAAGATTTAACTAAGTATTTGAAAAATGATTATGATAAAAATAATGTTAAAGTTATTTATAATGGAGAAAAATTAATCACTCCAAAAATGAGTAAAAATAAAAAATTAGGAACTGTTAAAATCTATTATAATAATGAGCTAATAAAAAAAGAAAATATAGTTTTAAAAGAAAAAATAGAGTTTTCACTAAAAGAATTTTTATTTGTAAATAAAGAAATTATAGTAAGTTTTATTATGTCATTCATACTAATTTTTCTTGCCGTAATATTTATTCTAAAAAAATTAAAAAAATAACTTGACCTTCCAGTTACTGTAAGGTCTATATTTATATTTGGAAAGGAGAAATATGGGTGTATTTATAAAAGAAGTAGAACAAAAAACTAATCTAACAAAAAAGAATATTCGCTATTACGAAGAAGCAGGATTAATTAAACCAAAAAGAGATAGCGAAAATGATTACAGAATATATAGTGATTCAGATATTAAAACATTAAAAAATATTAAAATCTTAAGAGAATTAGGTGTTCCAATTAAGGAAATTAAAGAATTAAATGAAAATAAAATTACTTTAGAAAAGTGTATGGAAGATCGAATCAAAAAAATAAAAACAGAAGAAGAAAAATTAGGAAGAATTCAAAATATCTGTAAAGAGATTTCTAAAATGAGTAATGATTTGAAGTCTTCTGATGTTACTAAATATTTTGAGGAAATTAATATTTTAAATAAAGAGGGATTTACTATGAGAGATGTAAAAACAAGTCATACTAAAAAGATTATAGGAGCAGTAATATCAAGTATTATTTTTGCAACATTATTTGTGTTTATTGGTGCAGTAATTACTTACTTCCAGTTTACTGAAGTAGAAAAGATGCCATGGATAATCTATTACTTTGTAATGTTTATTTTTATAATTCCTATAATAAGTATAGGCTACAATTTAATAATAAGAATAAAAGAAATAAATGGAGGAGAAGAAGATGAAGCTAGTAAATATTGATTATATACCAGGGTTTGAAATAACAGATACCCTTGGAATAGTAAAAGGAGAAGTTGTTCAATCTAAAAATATCGGCAAAGACTTTATGGCTGGTATGAAAACAATAGTAGGTGGTGAGATTTCAAACTATACTGAGATGATATCATCAGCTAGAAAAATTGCCACTAAAAGAATGGTAGATGAAGCAACTAATTTAGGGGCTGATGCAGTTATTAACATAAGATATGGATCATCTGCAGTAATGAATGGAGCAGCCGAAATAATCGTTTATGGAACAGCAGTAAAAACCAAAGAAAAATAATAAAAATATGTTAAAATAAATAAGTGGCAAGAAAAACTTGCGCTTATTTTTTGATGATGTAAAAAGAATTTGATAGAAAAATCTATTTAAATAATAGAAAATTATTGTCGAAAGGAGGAAACAATATGAATCTGGGTGATAAGTTAATTGAAATAAGAAAGGAAAATAAGATGTCTCAAGAATCCTTTGCAGAAACTTTAGGAGTTACTAGGCAAACAGTTTCTAATTGGGAAAACTATAAGAATTATCCAGACATCAATACATTAATAAAAATTAGTGATAAGTTTAATATTTCCTTAGATATCTTATTAAAAGGTGATAAGAAAATGATTAATAAAATAGATAAAGAAGTAAAAAATAGTAAGAAATATAAAAATAGATTTATCATTCTAATAACAATTCTATTATTAATAATATTATCTTTCTCTATATATTCAATTAAATATACTTTAACTAAAAATAATCTAGAAAGTAAATTTCAAGAAGCTTTAAAATCTAATAAATTTCATAAAAATAAAGAAGGCTATTATTCATATAATTATAGTAAAAATATTGTATTTGGAGTTCCAAAACAAAAAATGCCATCTTTATTAGAATTCAAAATGGATTTTAAAACTAAAGAATTATATTGCGATATAGTATTAGATAATGGAAATACTATTGAAGCATTATGGAATGATTATAACAATTATATTTTTGCTTTATATAACAAAACAACAGTAATCGCATCGTCTGCATCTATAAAAGAAAAGGATAGAATTAATATTGCAAAATTAAGTGAAGAATTAAATTTAGATGAATCATATTTAGAAAATATTATAAATAAAGGAAATAAATTATATAAAGATTTTTATAAATAAAAGTGAGTAATTCTCACTTTTTTTGGTGATATAATAATAAAATAGTGAATTGCTTCAATAATTTTTTAGACAGTAACTTACTTGTAACTTAGACTATCATATAATTTATTTGTAAAAAGAAAGGAATAAATTTATGGAAATATTAAAAGTAGAAAATTTAACTAAAATATATGGAAAAGATACTACCAAAGTAGTTGCATTAGATCATATATCTTTTTCAGTAGAAAAAGGGGAGTTTGTAGCAATCGTTGGAGCTTCAGGTTCTGGTAAATCAACTCTTCTTCATTTAATAGGAGGTGTAGATAGACCAACATCAGGTAAAGTATACATAGATGGAAATGACATCTTTAATTTTGAGGATGATAAGCTTGCTATTTTTAGAAGAAGACAAGTAGGATTAATATATCAATTTTATAATCTTATACCAATCCTTAATGTTGAAGAGAATATATCTTTGCCTCTAGCACTTGATAATAGAGAAATTAATAAATCTTCTTTAGAAGAAATGCTAAAGCTTTTAGGCCTTTATAATAGACGTAATCATCTTCCAAATGAATTATCAGGAGGACAACAACAAAGAACTAGTATAGGAAGAGCATTAATCACTAATCCGACTATAATTCTAGCAGATGAACCTACTGGAAACTTAGATTCAAAATCTAGTGATGAAATAGTAGCTTTACTAAAAAAGACTAATAAAGAATTAAAACAAACAATTATAATGATTACACACAATATGGAAATAGCTAAATGTGCAGATAGAATTATTAAAATTGAAGATGGAAAAATTGTTGAGGAGGTATAAACATGGACTTACTTAACAAATTAACCATAAAAAATTTAAAACTAAATAAAAAAAGAACTATAGTAACAATAATAGGTATAATTCTTTCAACAGCCTTAATTACAGCTTTAGCATCTCTTTATACAAGTGCAATAGAATCATTAATTACTTATGAAACATCTAAAAAAGGTAATTATCACATCGCCTATTATGATGTTCCAAAAGAGGAAATAAAAATATTTAAAAATAATAGAGCGATTGAAAATTACTATTTAACCAGAAATATAGGATATGCTAAATTAAAAGAATCTAAGAATGAATATAAGCCTTATGCCTATATAAAAGAGTTTACAAAATCAGCATTAGATAATCTTTCAGTAAAATTAATAGAAGGAAGAATGCCTAATAATAAGAATGAAATTTTAATCCCATCCCATTTAAAAACTAATGGTAGAATTAATTTAAAAGTAGGGGACACTCTAAGCCTAGATGTAGGTAGAAGAATATCAGAAGGTTTTGAATTAGATCAAACAAATCCATTTGATACAGAAATAAAAGAAGAAATAATAGATACTACTAAAAATAAATATAAAATAGTAGGAATTATTGAAAGACCAGATTATAGCATAGAAGGAATTAGCTCTCCAGGTTATACTTTAATAACATACTTAGATGAAAATGAGTTGACTGCTTCTTCTAATAAAGTTGATGTTTATACTAGATATAATAAATCTTCATTAAAAAATTATATAGATATCACTGCAGGGATACTTGGAGTTGATGAAAAAAACTTTAAAAAATTATATTATACTAAAGGACTATCTGGAGCAATAGCAGAAATAAATAAGAATCAAAATATTGCTAAATACAATGTTTATGAAAACCAATATTTGATTTCCTTAGAGACTAATCCCATAAAAAACTCCGCAATTAGTGGCTTAGGAAATGTTGTAATAATTGTCTGCATTATAATTATCGTCACTTCAGTGTTTTGCATCAAAAATAGCTTTGATATATCAATAACAGAAAAAATAAAACAATATGGAATGTTAAGAAGTGTAGGTGCAACAAAAAAACAAATTAAAAAAAACGTACTCTATGAAGCATTTATACTAGGAGTTATAGGAATACCTCTAGGAATACTTTGTGGACTTCTTGCAGCCTTTATTCTTATTTGGATAAGTGATTATTATATTGCAGAAGTAATTGCTGAAGATATGGCACTTAACTTCGATTTTTCTATAATCGCAATTCTTGTATCTATTATACTTGGAATAATTACAATATATTTATCTTCCATTAGAAGTGCAAAGAAAGCCTCACGAATCTCTCCAATTGACTCAATTAAAAATAGTGCAAACATCCAAATAAATAAAAAGAAAATTAAATGTCCAAAATTAATTAATAAAATTTTTGGAGTAGGAGGAACTATCTCTTATAAAAATATTAAAAGAAATAAAAAGAAATATCGTACTACAATTATTTCTATCTTTATTTCAGCTACTATATTTATCTCTTTATCTTCTTTTATGAATATAGCCATGAAAAGTATTGAAAATCAATATGAAGTAAGTGATTATAATCTAAGTCTTTTAGCCAATATTGAAAAAGACTACAGTTTATATGAAATTATAAAAGGAACTTCAGCATTTCCAAATATAAAGGCTTATACAATTTATAGAAACACTCAATTTAATATTGAGAATCCAAAATATTCTGAAAAATATATTAAAACTATTGGTGTAGAAGATGATGATATTGAATTCTTTAATGGCTATATAAATGTTTCGGCTATAGGCGAAGAACCGTTTAAAAGATATATCAAAAGTTTAGGCTTAAATTATAATGAAGTAAAAGATAAAGCAATTCTTCTTGATGAACAAATAGTAAGCAAATATAACGAAAAGAAGTCTAAAGTGATTGATTATAAGGTAAGAGAGTTTTCATACGAAAAAGGAGCCACTATTACAGGTCTTGTATCAGAAAAAGAAAAATGGGGAATTGAGATAGCAAAAGTAACAAATATTAAACCATTAGGTTTAAATAGTAGATCAAATAGTATGCTTATAGTTAATGATAAAATTTTTGATAAAATAGAAAATACTTATGAAAACGTTGCGGTATATTTTGATTCATCTAATCCATCTAAGTTGCAAGATGATATTGATGAAGCATTAAAAGGTTATAATTACAATTTAAATAATTCCGAAGAACAAGTAAAAATGATGAAAAACCTTTTCACATTAATAGGTATATTTTTATATGGATTTATTATAGTAATATCTCTAATTGGAATAACAAACATATTCAACACAATAACAACGAGTATGGAACTAAGAAAACAAGAATTCGCAATGTTTAAATCAATTGGTATGACAAATAAAGAATTCAATAAGATGATTAGACTAGAAAGCATATTTATTGGAATAAAATCCCTAATATTCGCAATACCACTTGGAATTGGTATCTCTTATTTGATTTATTATAACTTAGGAAAAGAAGGAGGCCTAACATACAGTTTACCAACAATTCCAATTCTAATAACTATTATTATCGTATTTATTCTTATTTCAATAATAATGAAATATTCAATTAAAAAAATAAATAAACAAAATACTATTGAAACAATCAGAAATGAAAATATTTAATTGTAAAAGGGCTTAGGCTCTTTTATAATATAATAAAAAGTATTTAGGGAGGAGAATTATGAACATACTGTTAATAGAAGATAATCCTGGGATTATTAAGGGGTTAAAGTTTTTGTTTGAAAATAATAATTATAATTTTTTATATCAAGCTACTATTCATGATGCTCAAGATTATATTGATAATAATCATGAAATAGATTTAATTTTACTAGACATAACACTCCCAGATGGAAATGGTTTTGACCTATATAAAGAAACTATAAAAGATAAAAATATTCCTACGCTCTTTCTTACTGCTAATGATGATGAAGATATGGTTGTAAGAGGCCTAAACTTAGGTGGAGAAGATTATATAACTAAACCATTTAGTACAAAAGAACTACTCGCAAGATGCAATAGAATCTTACTTCGTTCAAAAAAACAAAGTATAATAAAAGTACAAGATATAAAATTTGATATGGATAAAATGATAGTTTATAAAAATGACCAAAAATTAGATTTAACATTTCTTGAATTAAAACTCCTTAATTTACTATTTATAAATCTAAATAAAGTAGTTACAAGAAACACAATGTTAGATAAAATATGGGAATGGACTGGTAATTATATAGATGATCATACTATTACAGTATATTTTAAACGTATTAGAGAAAAACTACAGTCTAATATAATCATAACAATTAAAGGAATAGGGTATAGAATTGATGATGAAAAATAAACTAGAATTAAAAAAGTATTTAAAAAAATCCTTTTTACTGTCACTAATTTTCATAAGTGCATTTTGCATTCTTAATATTTATGAATATAAGACATATACAAAAAACTTTAATAGTAAAATTTCTAATATGGTTTCGCTTATAAAAGAAAAATATCCTAGTATTAAGGAAACAGATTTGCTTGACGCTCTTAATGAAGATAAATCTGATATCGAGTTTTTTAAAAAATATGGAATAGAACTAAATAGAGATTCTATAATATTAGAAAATAATAATTATTTTAAACTTTTCTTAGCAACAAACCTCATATTTTTATTATTAAGTTTAGTTATTATAATCTGCTTATTTTTAAAATATAACTATAATAAAGATAAAGAATTAAATAATATTACCAAATATATAGAAGAAATTAATAGAAAAAACTATTCACTTCATATTGATGAAATATCTGAAGATGAACTTTCTATTTTAAAAAATGAGATATATAAAACTACAGTTATGTTAAAGGAAAATGCTGAGAATTCTTTACATGATAAAATAAATCTAAAAAAGTCACTAGAAGATATATCTCATCAATTAAAAACTCCTCTAACTTCAATTCTTGTTATGTTAGATAATTTAATTGATAATGATGAAATGGATATCAATACTAAAAATGAATTTATTCATGATATAAAAAAAGAAATAATGAATATAAACTTTTTAGTTCAATCACTTTTAAAATTATCAAAGTTTGATTCTAATACCATTACATATATAAAAGAAGAAGTAAGCATTAGTAAAATCATAAATAAAGCTATAAATAATGTTTCTTTACTAGCAGACTTGAGAAATATAGAAATAGAAGTAGAAAGCAATAACAAAGATTGTAAACTTAAATGCGACTCAAAATGGCAAGTTGAAGCTCTTACAAATATTATTAAGAATTCATTAGATCACTCAAATAAAAACAATAAAATAATAATTAGTTATACTAGTAATAAAGCATATCTGGAAATAACCATTAAAGATTTTGGAGAAGGAATAACAAAAGAAGATTTACCATATATTTTTAAAAGATTTTATAAAGGCAAAAACGCTAAGGAAGATAGTGTAGGAATAGGTCTTGCATTAGCCAAGACTATTATAGAGGAAGATAATGGGATAATAGATGTATCTTCTTCAGATAAAGGAACAACATTTACAATAAAATATTTTTTCCTACTTTAAAAACTAAAACATTTAATGTTATAATTTAAAGGTAGGAGAGTGTAAAATGGTAAATGAAGAATATGAAGAATTATTAGAAAAACAAAACATTACTAAAACAAGTAATATAATATATGGAACTAATATCCCAATGCCAAAGCAAATAATTGTAACTCCAAAAAAGACAAATATCAATTTTGAAGAAACACAAGGCTATTTTTTCTATTTTGATGAAAAAGGTATCACACTTTACCCATTACATAGAGATGATTATGCAATAATACATTGGGAAGAAGTAGAAGACTTTAAGATTAAACATGTTTTAATAATTGGAAAAATGACTATTAAAACAAAAAATGCCACATATAAATTCCAAATAAATAGAAAAGTAATAGGTTGTCCTTGGATAAAGGAAAATACTAAATATCTAGAATCATATAATTATTTTTATAATAAATAAAGGGGCAGTATAATGTATAAGAAGAAAAGAATTATTTATAGTATTATTCCATTAATTATATTCATTTTAAAAATGATAATTTTAATACCAGTTAATATTAGTGGAGGATTAGCAGGAGTTAACTATATAGCAAGAATAGATCTATTTACTATTTTAAAAAATAAATATTTCTGTACAAACTGTGTAGATACTTTTAATTATGATATTTTATTTAGTACCTATTTAATTGAAGGAGCATTGGTTTTATTAATAAGCATTATTATAGTTTATATAATTTATAGAATTGATAAGCACATTACTAGATAAGAGATAATTAAGTTTATCTCTTTTTATTTATATTATTTAGGTCTTTATCATACATTTATATTGGTGAACAAATATGAATAGTAGAGACTTTTCTTTTTTAATAACAACACTAGCAGGGCTTTCAACTCTAATTGGTTTTTTATTTATCTTTATAAAAGCAAGTAGAGAAAAAATTATTGGTAAAGCATTAGGCTTTGCGAGTGGGGTTATGATAACGATTTCTGTAATAGATTTACTACCAGGTGCTTTAGACTTATTGTTAAAATCTAATAGTTTTTTAATAGCATTAATTTTAATTTTTATCGGTATTTTTATCGGAGCCATTTCTTCTAATATAATTGACAAAAAAGTTGACTCTATAACTAATGAAAGACTATATAATTTAGGCTTAATTACTGCATTAGTTATAATGTTACATAATATTCCTGAAGGAATTGCCACTTTTATAACTGCCTCATCAGATAATAAACTAGGTCTAGTACTAGCAATATCAATAGCCCTTCATAATATCCCAGAGGGAATTTCAATTAGTCTTCCTATATATTATGCAACTAAAAGTAAAACAAAGGCATTTGTATATACATTGGTATCAGGACTAGCAGAACCTCTTGGTGCCATTATCTGTTATCTATTTCTTTCTAAGTATATTACAAATGATATTTTGGCAATACTTTATGCCGTAATTGCTGGTATGATGATAAATATTGGCATAAATGAATTATATAAAGAAGCATATGAGTTTAGTAAAAAAGATACCATAATATTTTTCTTTATAGGTATTATTGTAATGGTCATAAATCATTTAATATTTTAAAAAAAGAAAACTATCATCAAAATAGTTTTCTTTATATTTTTATGGTAACCTGTATGGGTTTCGAACCCACGAATACTACCTTGAGAGGGTAGCGTGTTAAACCACTTCACCAACAGGTCATACATTTCCTAAGACAACTACAATGATAACATATATAAATTCATTTTTCAATATCTTTATCAATTTATATCTACTAAAATGCTTGCATATATATAATTAGGATATAAGGATAGTGAATAATATGAGAACCATAAGACAACAGAAAATGATATATATTGGAATACTAGTTTTAATAGTAGTGACTTTAACAATTGCCTTTGCCACTTTTTCGAACACCTTGAATATTAAGTCTCAAACAACTGTAACTCCAAGTTCAAACAATTATCAAATAGTTATTTCAGGATCTAAATCTGATCCTAACGTAACAACAATTATCCCTTCACAAAAATATGCTACTAATGCTACAATAAGTAAATCTGGCTCAAACTTCACAATTTCCAACATTAATATTGAATTTCCGAAACTAGGAAGTGTTGTAGATTATTATTTTTATGCACATAATTTAGGTAACTTAACTGCTTACTTTAAAGGTGGAAAAATTGAAAATATTGATGGAACAGATTTAAATGTCAAATGTATTGCAAGAGAAGGAACAACTGACTCACTAGTTCAAGAAACTTGTAAGAATTTAACAGTATCCCTTATATATGAATTTAATAATCAAGCATATCAGTTTGCTTCAAATAAATCTGCGACTTCAAGCTATAGATATAGCATTCCAATAGAAAAAGGCGAGGTTTTGCCTTTGAGAGTTACTGTATATTATTTATCATCAACAAATAGTACCAACGCTGACGGGCCTTTTGATATACAAATAGGAAATATGGAATACTCTTTTTCTACAGCAAAATAATATACAAAATCATCTAAAGAACATTTGTTCTTTTTTTATTTATAAAAAATCATTAGAATATGGAAATCTTTGCTCTTGTAAAATATTTAATTATCTAATATAATTTTAATAGTAGGATAGGTGATAAGAATGAATAATGGGGTAAATAATGAAGGAGTTAATAACGGATTCAATCCGCAAGAGCCAAATCCAAGTATAACACCAGTAGTAAACAATAATCCATCGGTAGCTTCTACTGTTTCTAATACAGTTTCCCAACCAATAAGTCAGAGCAATAGTGTAACACCTAGAGAAGAAATTAAAGCAGCAAAAGTTTATAAATATCAGCCAGAAAATCAACCAGTTCAAAACAGTACTACTGAACAAGTGCAAGCACCTCAACCAATAGTAGAACCACCAAAACAAGTAGAGGAAAAGCCCAAAAAGAAAAAAAATACATTAGCGCGTTTCTTCTTTCTAATCATATTAATTATGGGTGCAGCTATTGGATATTTATTTTATTCATATAAAAATACTTTAATCAAATTAGGTGAAGTATGTACTCCAGTTAGTACAAATAAAGAAAGTAAAAACCTAAATCTAAATTCAACAATTGTTCAAGATTTATATAGTAAAGTAAAAACTAATATAAGAGAAGACTTAGCAGAAAGTTCTCTAAATGAAACTATGAAACTTTATTTGGCTTACAAACAAATTCCTAAATCGAAGTTTTATGAATCAAATTGTAATCTTTTTGATATTTCCTCTATGATACCTTATACTTGTTCGGCATCAACTAATTTTATTCCACTAGCTTTTAAAGAAGAAGCCTTAATAGTTGAATATAAAAAGCTGTTTGGAGAAAATCAAAAACTTACGTTAGATAATATTCAAATTGGAAAAAATTGCATAGTAGGATATCAATATATAAAAGAGCGAGGAGAATATGTTCAAGGTCAATGTAACGAAAATGTAACCACTACTTATAAAGTAAAAAAAGACCTTATAGAAGCTACTTCGTTTGATGCAACAATAATTTTAAGAGAACAAGTTAAATATTCATCAAGCGAGGGTATGTCACTACCAGAAAATCTTAGAAATGGTATATATAAATATACGTTCAAATTAGACACAAATTATAATTATGCATTAATAAGCAAAGAATTAGAACAGGAGTAATAATATGGAAGTTAAAAAAGTTGTAGTTGGAGCTTTAGAAGAAAATTGTTATATTTTAGAAAAAGATAATACTTGTTTGGTTGTAGATCCAGGAGCAGATTATCAAAAAATTAAAGATGTTATTGGCGATAAAAAAGTCTTAGGAGTATTAATAACTCATTCTCATTATGATCACATAGGTGCTTTAAGAAACTTTTTAACAAAAAGAAGTGTTAAAATTTTTAAAAAATCAAATCTAGAAGAAAAAGAATATAAAATTGGAGATTTTACTTTCGAATGTATTTATACTCCAGGACATTCAAAAGATTCAGTAACTTTCTATTTTAAAGAAGAAAATATTATGTTTATTGGAGATTTCATTTTTAAAGAAAGTATAGGAAGAACAGATTTACCTGGTGGAGATCCAATTGAAATGCAAGATAGTATAGAAAAAATCAAAAATTATGATAAAACTATAACTATTTATCCTGGACATTATGAGGAATCAACTTTAGAAAATGAATTTAAAAAGAACTCTTTTTTAATATAAAGAGCTCTTTTATTTTTATAAATTTTATGCTATTATAGTAAATCGAAGAAAGGAAGTAATAGTATGAAAGTTTGGACAAAAGTACATTTAAAGGATCGAAGCAAACAAGTAGAAATGATAAGTGCATCACTAACAAACTATTTATATGGTTATGGTCCTATTTCTGATATTTGTAAAAAATACCATATATCTGAAAATGATAGAAAAATACTAGATCAATATACAGCTAATAGAATTGGTGGTTTATTAATGTTATATCTTGCTAAAGATATTAATAGAATAAATGATATAGCTAATAAATATAACGTACCAGACAATAATCTTGGCGAAATTATCCCAGAAATAGAAGGTTATATAGAAAAATAAAAAGACGAATAAAATCGTCTTTTTTACATGCTTAATACTAGTGGCAAAATAAAACAAGCCAACATAAGAATTACTAAAAACAATGAAACATATTTTATAACTTTATCGTTCATAATATTCACCTCTATTCAATTATATAAAAAGAATTAAAAAAAGTAAAACAATTAAGCATTATAATTGCTATTTTAGAATAAATTTAGTTAGGTGAGCATATGAAGAAACTAAATCGTCGTCAAATACTTATTGTAGTTTTAACTATTATATCTCTTATTATAGGCTTTCTTTATCCTAGCTTAGTAAATAAAAGCATAATATCGGCTAAATTGACTAATTATATAGAAGCTTTATCAAACACTAAGTTTGCTGTAAATAGCCTTATAAAAACTAATATTCTAAATAATTTAATAGAAAATACTGCACTTTATCTTTTTACATATACCTTAGTTTTCTTTCCCATAACAATATTAATATTCCTACTTAAATCATTTACAATAGGTGCTTCTATAACCAGTATTTTATATATTTATAAATTAAAAGGATTATTATACTTACCAGTTATTATAATACCATCTATATTAAGCTTTATTGTTATTTTAGTATCATTCTATTATGCTTTAAGTTACTTCATTTTAAAAGTAAAATATAAAAGGAAATTTTCAAAGAAAAGGCTCATAAAATCTTATTTAAAAGTTCTATTAATTACTAGTACACTTCAAATATTAATATCATTTATTGATAGTTATTTATCCTTTTATTTTTTCAAATTATTTTAATTCTTGACAATAAATATTTTATTAAAATGTGTCAATTTACACTTGATTATTTACATATAAAACCCTATAATTGTATTAGGAGGGTAAATTATGAAAGAATTGAACATATTACTTACCGAGCTAGGAATAAGCAAGGTACGTCTATCTAAATATTTAGGGGTATCAAGACAAATGTTATATAACTATCTAGCAATAGATGATATAAATGATTGGCCAAAAGAAAAGGCTGCAAAAATATTAAGTTTATTAAATATTAATTCAGTAGATGAGTTAAAAAATATAAAGGCAACAGGGGAGTACATTATAGAAGTTGAAGGAAGATTAAATGACGGAGTAAAAGAAACTTCAAACAAAGAAATAATTGCAGATTTAAAAGGATTTAATAAGAAAGAACAAGAATTATTATCTGATATTATTAATATCTTAAAAGAAAAACTTTCATCTGATAGTAATAAAGATGCTTATAACTCTTATGTATACTTATTACATTTCTTAAAATCAATGGAAACTACTGAAGAATTAAAATATATCTTAGCATATATGTCTAAATCACTAGGATTTACTGATCCAATGGAATTTGTTTTTAATAAGGATAAACAATTTATATTTGAAAGTATAATCTTTAGTGCAATGACTCTATATAATAACGGAGGAGCATCTAAGACTAAGCTAGGTGAGTCTCATAAGAGATTTGTACAAGATATTGAGCATAAAAATGAAGAAAAGCTATCTCGTACTCAAGAATTAAATACAGCTAAAGTCCAAGCTTTAAAAGAGTTAGGATACATAGAGATAAATGAAGACAATGCAAAAGAAGTACTAGAAAAAATTGCAGAGATTCAGTCAAGAAAAGTTTAGTTTATATATTTGTTCAAGATTTATAATAATTTATGATATAATAAAAAAAGAATTATTCTAAAAAAGTATAATTCTTTTTTTGAGGTGAAAATATATGTATGAAGATATAGAAAAATTTTATAAAAGTAAAAGTAACAATAATAAAATAAAAAGAAAATCAATTTGTAATTATAGTATCACTTTTCTAATTATACTAATAATAAATTTCTGCAGGCCTAATGATTTGTCATCATCACTTATAATGTATGGAGTAACGCTTCTATTGATTGCTTTATCATTATTAGTAATGATGGAGCAATATGAAAAAATTTTAAACTTAAAGCTCCACTTAAACTTTAAAAAGGAAAATAATAAAGAATTATCTTTAGAAGAAATTATAAGAATAAAAGATAAAACTTTATTTATTAATTACTTAAAAGAAAACAAGATATATAATACTGAAGCAATTAGATGTATTCTTGAACACTATAGAATGTTTTTAACGTCAAAGCCCAATAACGATGTTCTTGGCCATTTACTTACTATTATAACACTAGTTGTATCAATAACATTACCATTCATTACTAAAGAATATACTTTTGATATAAAAGGATTTCTAATGGCATTTATCATAAGCCTAATTGCTGTAGTTATAATTGTTTCGGTGTATATACCTTTTAATATAATAATTGATATCAAAAAGAACTTAACAGGAGAAAAAAATATATATTCAAATTTAGAAAATATATTTAGTGAAATATATATAGAATATAATAAAAAATCAATAAAAAAGTCAAAAAATCAAAATAAAAAGATACAATAACAATGCCAACAATAGGTGAGGGAAGAAGCCTCATTATCATGTTATTTGTTATTATGAGAATAGTACAACACAGAAAGCAGTAAAAGAATTGGTATGTGACTTAGTCAACGCAACAATGCCAATTAAACTAGAAAGTATGTCAGGTATGTATAGATATCATTTACATTTAGATAATCCTGAGAAACATCAATATGATGATAGAGACAGAACATTTATAAATGGCTTTGATTGTTCTAAAATAGTGATATGTTTAATATGTGGGACGTAGCTAGGAATCATACATTGTTTTTAAATACATATATTAACTCACGACGTTATAAGACAAAACAGGAAATAACTAGAAGTTAACATAATATCAATTATAGGAAGTTGGGTATGAAAGAATTATTTTGCGCTAAGTATATAATATATTCACTTATTAAGTTATAACATATTTTAAAATACCTTTGTTTAAATCACACATTGTTAAGTTCAATGTTTTTATTTTGTAAGAATTTTAAATTTTTCTGATTAATAAAATTTCATTAATTTATATTTTCAGATTTATCTAGATATTTTACATATTTAAATTAAGCATATTATTTTATTATAAAGAATATATTCTAAGCAATTTAGTATTACTAATATGATATATTATCCACCTAAATCTCCTATAATTCTATCCCCCTACTGCACTTATCTAAAAGAGCCATAAATAGTAGAGCTATTAATATATGTCTAAAATTCAAATGAAATCTAAGCGATTTAAATATCTTAACATGATACATTATCCATCTAAATGTCTTAAAATTTAATAGCAAAAATTTAATAATTATAAATACATATTATAATTGTATAAATAATATAAATATTACACATAATATTTATATAAAACTATAAGACAAAGGAGACTAAACACATGGATAATAAAGGAAATGAATGTATTAATTGTAATGTAGCAAGTTGCAATTACAATAATGAAAAGGGGAAGTGTACCCTATCAAATGTTCAAATAGGCTGCACATGTAACGAAAATGCCTGTTCAGATACATATGATACTATCTGCAACAGTTTTTGCCCAAGCATTAATCAAGATTATGAAATGGCAAAAGAAATATTAGATGACCTAAGAGACTAGGTCTTTTTTTATAATTAAAAATAGGGGTATAACCCCTATTCTAATTCATCAAGTATACTTTCCCCTACTTCTACTTCATTAATAGAAAAATTGTCAGCAATTGTAGCCCCAATATTTCCAAAAGTATTAAAAATTGGAAGTCTTTTACTTTTCTTAAAATTTCTACTATACATAATTACTGGAACATTTTCTCTAGTATGATCATTACCTGTATATGTTGGATCATTTCCATGATCAGCTGTAATAATCAATAAATCATCTAATTCTAATTTATTTAAAATAATTGGTATTTCAACATCTAGTTCTTCCAAAGCATTAGAATATCCTTCTACATCTCTAGTATGACCATAAAGACTATCAAAATCAGATAGATTTACCATACAAAGTCCTGTAAAGTTCTTATCCATTATATCAATAAGCTTTGTAATTGATTCTGCATTACTAGAAGCTTTAATAACTTTATTAATTCCTTTTCTATTAAAAATATCATTAATTTTACCTATTCCTATAACATTATAATTATTTGTATTCAAATCTTCTAAAAGATAGTTTTTAGGAGGATTAACAGCAAAATCACGTCTTCCAGCATTAACAAGCTTATATTTGCCAGAAGTACCTGTAAATGGTCGTGCGATTATTCTTCCAATTCTCCAATTCTTTTCTAAAGATAAATTACTTATTCTTTCACAATATTCATGTAAAACTTGAATAGGTATGCAATCCTCATGAGCAGCAACTTGCAAATCAGAATCTGCAGAAGTATAAATAATTAAGGATCCATAACTAATTTGTCTATCCCCTAATTCATTAATTATTTCTTCCCCATTATTTAAACATTTATTGCCTATTACTCTTCTACCAGTTACTTCTTCGATGCCAGATAATATATCATAAGTAAATCCATCATTAAATGTATTGAACGGTACTTCATTCTTTATACCAACTATCTCATAATGACCACTCAAACTGTCTTTACCAAGATTTGTAGGTTTTGCTATTGTATAATAAGCTTCAACATTCTCATTTTCGTTCATATTTAGAGTATCTAAAAAACCTATTTTTTTTAAGTTAGGAATAAACGGATCACATTTTTCAACTATATGCCCTAACGTATTAGCACCAACATCCATAAAGTTAGCGGCATCAACAGCTTCACCAACACCTAATGAGTCTAAAACCATTAAAAAAATCCTTCTAAATTTCATTAAATTCAATCTCCTTTGTGACTGCGTGGATGATAATTTTCATAATCTTGTTTTACTTTATCATCGCTTACACGAGTATAGATCTTAGTAGTAGAAATATCAGAGTGTCCAAGCATTTCCTGAATACTTCTTAAATCAGCGCCACGATTAAGCAAATGAGTAGCAAAAGAATGTCTAAGTGTATGTGGAGAAACTTCAGGATTAAGGCCCTTTTCTCTTAAGATACTTTTTAAATTTTTAAAAAATCCTTGTCTACTCATTCCCTTTCCATGATTATTCAAAAAAAGTTTATCACAATTTCCATTTTTTAACATACTACTTCTAACATTTAAATACAGTTTCAAATAATGAATTGAATACTCTCCAATAGGCACCTCTCTTACCTTACTACCCTTCCCTGTAACTCTTATAATGCAGTTAGTAAAATCTATATCTGTTAGAACTATATTAACTAATTCACTCACTCTTAGTCCTGTTCCATATAACAATTCTAACATAGCCTTATTACGGTAGTCAAATGGCGTATTTAGACTTATATCTAGCAATTTATCTACATCTTCAACACTTAATGTTTTAGGTAAGTATTTTTTTAACTTTGGCCTTTCAATAAATTCTGAAACGTTTTCTTTAACAAACTTATGACTATATAAATAAGAATGAAAGTTTTTAATAACTGTTAAATTATGTGCAAGAGTAGAAGTCTCTTCACAGTCATTTCTATTTTTTAAAAACGCTTTAATATCTTCATCACTTATTTTAGAAACTTTTTCAATATACTTTTTTTCTAAAAAATCTCTATAAACATTAAGATCATTTCTATAAGATTCTAATGTTTTATAAGCTAAACCTTTTTCAAAATAACAATAATTTATAAACTCATCAATTGCTTCGTCGATAAGCATAATTATCACCTTCTAATAATATTATAAAAGAATTATAAAAAATTAGCAAAAAGAAAAGACTACTTTGAGTCTTTACTTGCTTTAATAAACGAATCGAATAACGGATGTGGACGTGTTGGACGAGATTTAAATTCCGGATGAAATTGACATGCTATAAAATGTTTTAATTTAGGATATTCTATTATTTCCACTAAATTAGCCTTTTCATTTATACCAGAAAAAACTAATCCCTTCTCTTCTAAGACAGCTTTATATTTATTATTAAATTCGTATCTATGCCTGTGTCGCTCTAAAATCTTTTCCTTTTTATAATCAAGGTAGGCTAAAGTGTCTTTCTTCAAACTACATTCGTAGTTTCCAAGACGAAGTGTTCCTCCCATATTAACTACACTTTTTTGATCAGCCATTAAATCAATAATTGGTTCCTTGCAAGTAGGGTCAAATTCAGTAGAAGAAGCTTCTTCAATTCCACAAACATTACGAGCAAACTCAATTACCGCAAGCTGCATTCCAAGACATATTCCTAAAAAAGGAACATCGTTTTCTCTAGCATACTTAATTGCCATCATTTTACCTTCTACTCCCCTAGAACCAAATCCTCCAGGAACAATAATACCTTTTGAATTCTTAAATACTTCACTTAATTTAGTCTCTTTCTTTTCTAAAACTTCAGAATCAACCCATTTAATGTTAATTTTAACATTGTATTTATATCCTGCATGTCTTAATGATTCAGCTACCGATAAATAGGCATCGTGTAATTCTACATATTTTCCAACCAAAGCAATTTCTATCTCATCTTTTAAATTATCTACAGTTTTAATTAGCTTTTTCCAGTAATCAAGCTTTGCCTCTCTAATTTCTAGACCAAATTGTTTTAAAATAATCTCATCAATTTTTTGTTCATAATATTTAATTGGTATTTCATAAATATTAGAAACATCTACTGAATCAATTACATTTTCAACCGGAACAGAACAAAACAAACTTAATTTTTCCTTAATATGTGAATTAGTCGAGTATGGAACTCTGCATACTAAAGCATCTGGCCTTATCCCCATATTTCTTAAATCTCTAACAGAATTTTGTGTTGGCTTGGTTTTAAGCTCATTAGAGCCATAAACATAAGGAATTAAAGTACAATGAACAAAGAAAGTATTTTCTACTCCTTTTTCATACTGAATTTGCCTCAAAGCCTCAATAAAACTATTACTTTCAATATCACCAACAGTTCCACCAATCTCAGTAATAACAATATCCGCACCACTAGAATTTCCAGCCTCATATACTTTGTTTTTTATTTCATTAGTAATATGAGGAACCATTTGAACAGTCGCTCCTAAATAATCACCGTGACGTTCTTTGTCAATTACAGACTTATAAATCTTACCACTAGTAATATTAGATGTATAATTAAGTTCTTCATCAATATATCGTTCATAATGTCCCAAATCAAGATCAGTTTCACATCCATCATAAGTAACAAAAACCTCACCATGTTGAATTGGATTCATTGTACCAGGGTCTACATTTATATAAGGATCGAACTTCTGCATAAAAACCTTATATCCTCTTGCTTTTAATAAAAGTGCAATAGATGAAGCTGTAATACCCTTACCAAGTCCAGATACAACTCCACCAGTTACAAATACATATTTTGTCATAACTACCTCCCAAATAAACAAAAAAGGCCGAGAACAAATCTCGAGCTCTTTTTAATTATATCCTAATCAAAAATATTAGTAAATATCATAATTTTTATTTTTAATATTTTTAGATTTGCCATTATATTCATTTTATTAATTTGAAAATAATGTCAACTCTATATCATCTACTTCCACATCAAATGGACCATCTGCAAAAGCAGAATTTTGACTAGATTCATCAATTCCTACTCTTACTTCTATTGATAAAAAAGTTTCAGGCGCTATTCTAATCTTACTAGTTAATTCATTTATAAACAAAAAATAATAAGCAGATGGATAAGAATAATATACATTAACATATAGTTTCTCGCACGCTTGTTGTACAAGGTTATCTGTTGTTCCTTCTCTAGGAGTACATCTTATTGAATAATCACTTAAACTTTCTTTTTTTAAATATGCATTCATTTTACCTGTATTATGTACATAGAAAATATAATCAACATATCCACCAGTATTTTTATTGAATGTAGGTTTTATGTTAGATATTAAAAAAGTATTATTGTTCTGATGTATATTAGCTGTATTTGCAGTAACATTTTTCCCGATTATTGAATGGGGTTCTACTTCTAGTAAATCAAGTTCAGTTTTTGATCCGGAAACAGTAAAATTAAAATTATTAGGATTTGTATTAATTGATGTAAAAGTCTTAATATTTAATGTTTTAGAAAAAGCAGCAAACCCTACAGTTATTACGACCATTATTGTGACTAATATTCCAATATATATCATTTTCTTTTGATATAAAGTTTTCAAATTATCACATCCTTATATTCCTATTATATATGTATTTCAAAACTTATGTAAACAAAAAAAGAAAACAATACATAATAAAATATTCTATAACAAATATATCGAATATTTGTTTTATATGATATAATATTACTACTGAGGTGATTAAGATGAATAAACCACTTGCCCAAAAGCTAGCTCCTAAAACATTAAATGATGTTATAGGTCAAAAACATTTAATAGGAGAAGATCAAATATTAACAAACCTAGTAAAAAACAAAAAACTTTTTTCAATGATTTTATACGGGAAACCTGGTATTGGTAAAACATCCATCGCAAATGCCATTATTAATGATTTAGGAATGCGTTATCGTTTTTTAAACGCAACTATTAATACAAAGCACGATCTTGATATAGTTATTGAAGAAGCTAAGATGTATGATGGAATCGTTTTAATTATGGATGAGATTCATAGACTAAATAAAGATAAGCAAGATATCCTCCTTCCTCAATTAGAATCAGGTTTAATCACCTTAATCGGAATGACAACTTCTAACCCCTATCACGCTATTAATCCTGCAATTAGAAGTCGCTGTCAGTTATTTGAACTTAAACAATTAGAAACTGATGACATAATCACTGGCTTAAAAAAAGCAATAACTCATCCTGATTTAAAAGATATTAAAATAAATGATGAAGTAATAACTTTAATTGCTAAGCTTTCAGGAAACGACTTAAGATATGCTTATAATTTATTAGAAATTGCATATTACTCTACTGATGATAAAGAAATAACTTTAGAAAAAGTAAGAAAAATTAATAATAAACCGGTATTCTTCTCAGATAAAGATGGAGATGGTCATTATGACTGTTTAAGCGGGCTACAAAAATCAATTAGAGGAAGCGACATAGATGCATCCCTACATTATGCCGCAAGACTAGTAGCATCCGAAGATTTAGAATCACTTTTTAGACGATTATCAGTAATTGCTTATGAAGATATTGGACTTGCAAATCCAGCTATAGGTCCAAGATTAGATGCAGCTATAAATGCAGCTCTAAGAGTTGGCCTACCAGAAGCTAGAATTCCAATCGGTACAATAGTAGCTGAAATGGCATTATCACCAAAAAGTAATACTGCTCATATCGCCTTTGATGCTGCACTTGATGATATTGAAAAAGGAAATGTTGGAACGATTCCAAGCCATATCAAACCTGACTCTCCTGACTATAAATATCCGCATGACTATAAAGGTGCATTTGTCAAACAACAATATTTACCAGATAAATTAAAAAACAAAAAATACTACCAACCTAAAGATGTAGGTTATGAAAAACAAATCAAAGAAATCTATGAAAAATTAGAAAAATTAAAGAGACAATAATCAAAGTTGCCTCTTTTTTATTCTACATTTTATTTTCCAATATAAATAATTCAATTAATAGATTAGGATCAGTATCAGTTGTTTTAATTTTCAAATCAATATCAGAAAGTCGTATCATTAACTTTAAAAGTTCATCTTCAGTATAATATCTAGTAAGCTCCATTGTTTTTTTTACTCTATAACTATTTTTTTCTCCTAAAGTTGTTGCTATTTCATTAGCATTCATTCTTCTTTTTTCCAAAACTTTTACTTGATAAATTATCCTAATTTGTGAAGCCAATAAACCTAATATAGATAAAGGTTCAATATTATAGTTTAATAACTCATAGTACTTTTCTAAAGCTTTTTTTGTATTTCGTTCCGCAAGACATCTATTAAATTGAAAAGTTAAATCTGTTGAGTCTCCTAGTCTTTCAGTAACAACTAAATCGATATCACTTTTAAGAATTTCTTTCTCCACTAGCTTATAATTTTTCAACTTATTACATTCATTTTCTATTTTGTTTATATCTCCCAAGCACTTTTCGGAAATGTAATTAAATAAATTCTTATCAATTTTATAATCTTTTAAAGCTTCTTTTGTAAACTTAATTGGATCAGTTGTTATTTCTATAAAAGTCATCCTTTTCTTTAACTCTTTAGTAAACTTTAAAGTATTATTAAATTTGCTGCTACAAATAAAAAGTAAATTATCTGAACTCGGATTATCTAAATACCTATATAGATGCTCAATAGAGTCCTTAAACTGTTCTGTTGAAATACTATCTAAATTATTGATAATAATTACTTTTTTATCTGATAAAAAGCTATATGTATCTAAATCTTCCAACACATCATCTAATAACACCTCAGATAGATCATATACACTTTTAGTTGCATTTAAAAAATTAGCATCTTTAATTATTTTATCAATTTCTTTATTAATAGAGATAGAAGAAGAACTCTCTAAAAGATAATTATTCTGCATCTCTTAAAGTGTTCTCCACATAAGATAAAATACTATCAATATTTTTTGTAGTTTTTCCTCCACCTTGAGCAAATGTAGGGCTTCCCCCACCATTTCCTTCTGCTTGAACGCTTACGCTCTTAACAACCATTCCAGCGTTAACCTTGCAAGTAGATCTAGCTATAAAATTAACTGTATTATCTTCCTTAATATTAGCAAAGAATACAAAAACTTCTCCTATTGAATTAGCTAAACTATCTGCGATACTCTTAATCAAATTAATATCCTTATTATTAATTTTCATTACAATTCCTAAAGTTCCATTATAATCTTTCATCTTTTCTTTATAAATATCTAAATTTTCTAGCGTTTTCTTTTCACGTAACTCAAAATATTTCTTTTCTAATTCTTTAACTTCTTGTTGAACATATTGAAGTTCATTTTTTATAAATACAATATCTTTATATGAAGTAGGTTTATTATTATCAATATCTACATCAAACTCAAGCTTTATACCTTCACTTCTAGCTTCTTCTAAAATTGAGCGTGCTCTCATTAAAAGTTTAACTATTTCATTATTATAAGGCTTAATAATATCTAATAATGTTGATTCGATTTTTTCTCCTGTAACTGCCTCAATTCTATAAGTATTACTTCCTTTGGATTCGCAAGAAGAGATTGCTAAAGATTTAATTTCTTTTGTATTAGAAGTATGAGTTCCTCCACAAAGTTCAATAGACTTACCAATTTTAACAACTCTTACAATATCTCCATATTTTTCACTAAATAATGCCATAGCACCTAGCTTTTTAGCCTTATCAATAGGCATAACTTCTGTAGAAACTATTGTCTCATGGCTAATCATCTTATTAACTTCTTTTTCAACTTCTAATAACTTGTCATCAGTCATTTTTCCATTATAAGTAAAATCAAATCTTAATTTGTCACTGTCAACATAACTACCTGCTTGTTTAATAGTATTAGAAACTACTTGTTGTAAGGCATATTGAAGCATATGAACGCTTGAGTGATTACATTCAGTTCTTTTACGAGAGTCTTTATCTAAAACTTCTTCAACTTCATCTCCAATTTTAATTACACCATCTAAAAGTTTAACTTTATGAATATTTTGTCCATTAGGGCCTTTAAAGACATCTAAAACACGAGCTTTAAAGTTTTTACCAATAATCATACCAGTATCACTTACTTGGCCACCACTTTCCGCATAGAAAATAGTTCTTTTAAGTGCAATATATGTATCATGATTACAAGATGAAACTATACTATCTTTAGAAAATATAGCATCAATATTACTCTTTAACCTATAAATGCCATATACAAATTGACTCTCATTTTTATAATTTAATAATACTTCATTTTGAGAAGCCATATTAGCTTTGATCTTAGCATTTTTCTTTGCAAGCATTCTTTGTGCTTCCATATATTTATTAAAATCTTTATAAGAAACTGTATAACCTAATTCCTCTAAATATTCTTGTGTAAGTTCAAATGGGAAACCATATGTATCATATAATTTGAATGCATCCTCACCACTAATAACTCCATCAGTTGAATTTTCTACTAATTCTTTTAATCTTCTTTCTCCTGATTCTAATGTTTTCAAAAATAATTTTTCTTCTTCTAATATTATAGCTTCTATTTGTGGTCTTCTTTCCGTTAAATATGGATAAGCATTTTTCATAACTTCTATAACATCAGAAACAAGCTTATACATAAAAGGAGTCTCCATACCAATTTGTTTACCAAATCTTACACTTCTACGTAATAATCTTCTTAAAACATATCCACGTCCAACATTTTCAAAAACTGCACCATCTGCAAGTGCAAAAGTTAAAGCCCTTATATGGTCAGCAATTACTTTATATTCCTTTTGACCTACATATTTCGCATCTGCTAGCTCCTCAATATGCTTGATAATAGGTTGGAATAAATCTGTTTCAAAATTAGAATCACAGTTTTGGAAAATACAGCACCATCTCTCTAATCCTGCTCCAGTATCTATATTCTTACTAGGAAGTTCTTTATATTCACTTCTTTTAACTCCCTCTTTAGAATTAAATTGACTAAAAACATTATTCCAGATTTCTATATATCTTTCTTGTTCTTCATCATTTTTAAACTTTTCTAAGGCATCACCTTGTGGATCATATTTTTCACCTCTATCAAAGAAAATCTCTGAGTCAGGTCCACATGGACCTTCTCCAATTTCCCAAAAGTTTTCCTCTAAAGGAATAATGTGATCCTCACTCATTCCAAGTTCTAGCCATCTCTTCTTAGCTTCTTCATCATCTGTATAAATAGTAACATATAATAAGTTCTTATCTATACCGAAATAGTCAGGAGAAGTAAGTAATTCATAAGCAAAACCAATAGCTTCGTTTTTAAAATAATCTCCAATTGAGAAATTACCCATCATTTCAAAAAAGGTTTGATGTCTTTTTGTTACACCAACATTTTCTATATCATTTGTACGAATACATTTTTGAATATTACAAATTCTTCTATTTCCTGGTACTAAAGAGCCATCAAAGTATTTTTTTAAAGGAGTAACTCCAGCATTAATCCATAACAAACTATCATCATTAATCGGTACTAAAGATGCACTTTCAACAATTTTATGTCCATTCTTTGTAAAAAACTTAAACCATGTATTTCTTATATCGTCATGACTCATATATTTCATATTATTCACTCTCCACTTCAAGTATTTCTTGTAATCTTTTTATTTCGTCTTCTTTATTTCCATTATTCAAAATATAATAATCTGCATAAGCAATAGGTCCACCCTTCGCAAGATTTTCTATTTCACTAATATCTCTATATTCAATATCTTCTCTATTAAAAGGTCTATCAGGACGAGATGCCACTCTATCATATCTTAAATTCTTATCGGCGACTACACATAACAATTTCAAATTTGGAAATCTCTCAATTAAATATTTATATTCATACCAAGAATATAAACCATCCAAAACAACATCACCCTTTTCAAGTGATTCCCTTATTTCTGGTTCTAAGAATTTAGCATAGCACTCTTTGCCATGTTTTCTACGTAACTCTTCTCTAAATTCTTTCTCGCTTTTTCCATCAGCAGTTCTTTCTATTCCAGCTTCTGCCATCAACTTATAAGTAATTCCACCAAAATATAATTTTATCCAGTTATTTGATTCTAAATAATCTGTAATTACGCTTTTTCCACTACCACTCATTCCAACAACTGCTATTAGCTTATTCATAGTTCTATCGCCTCCTCTTCATTCTTTACTATAAAATGGGCCGTATTTTTTAAAGAATCCAAGCTTTCGTTTTCTAAAATATAATTGAAATCATCATAACTATCCATAGCTGTTTCTGTTATATGTTTTCTCTCTTCGTCTGACAAATTATCCTCATAATCACTTCTAACTAGTTTAATAGTACAAACGTTATCGTATTTATTTTTGAAATAAGCTATCTCCTCAGGATATCTAATATCTGTAATTATAAAAGTATCAAAAAAATCTTTTAATATTTCAATATCTTCATTTAATCTATCAAGCAAAAATGTTTTTTTACCCAACTTTTCTTTTATGATTTCTGTTCCCATTTTTTGTAAAAATTCACGAGGTTTTTCATCACTATTAGGATCCCAATCAAAATAATTGGCTGCATATGTATATAATGGATTTGTAAGTTGCATAACACATGGTTTATAATATGCTTTCTTTAATTCTTCTCTTAAATAATTTCCAAATGTCGTCTTTCCAGTTTTTGCTTTCCCCGTAAGTATAAATATTTTCATATCCTTTTTCTCCTTTTAAATCAAATAAAAGACCATAATAGGAGAACACATTTGTTCGGTACCATCCTATCAAGGTCTTAATTTAAATAACGGTTATCCCGATTAAAACTAACAAAGTAGCTTCCTAACAATTAGTAATTCACTTTTCACCAACCGTGAACTCTCTTAATACTAACCTATTTAGTACTCATCTTTGATCAATGTTTTAATTAATTATTTTTATTCTTCATTCACTCTAATTAAATTAGCTTTTTCATTAATAAATGTAAATATTACTTTTAAGCAAGCTATCGCAGGAGTTGCTACTATCATTCCAACAATTCCAAAGAAATGTTCAAACACTAACAATCCTATCATAATAGTTACAGGATGTAACTTCATTGTATGTCCCATTATAAGCGGCTGATAGAAGTTGTTCTCTAATAATTGTACTACAACAATAGAAATAACACAACAAATACCTACAATTGGTGACATAGTAAATCCAACTATAACTGCTGGAACAGCTCCAATATATGGTCCAACATAAGGTATAACATCAGTAATAGCACAGAAAAGTGCAAATACAAGTGGTGCTTTAACTCCAGCTATTGTAAGACCTATACTTTGCGTTATAAAAACTAAAAACATAACTAAGAACAATCCTTGAATATAACTTCTTAAAGATTCATTAATTCGACCACATAAATCTTTGTATCCATCTTTCCACTTATTAGGTAACATTTCATGGATTTTTTGATTAATCTTATCAAAATCAAATAAAATATAAAATCCTATCATAATTCCTAATACAATATTTAATCCACCACTAATTAAAGCTTTACCAATATCAAATAATCTTTCAGGTAAATTAGTAGTCATTCCAGTTGCTAAGTTTTCAATAGATAAGTATATTTGATCCTTTACATTATAAGATTCAAATAAAGAATTATTCATAGATTTAAAAATTCCATCAGTAAACTCTTTTAACTCATCGACAATAGATGGAAGAGTTTGAATAAATTCAGTTATTTGGCTTATAATCGATGGTATAAAAGCATATCCTATCAATATTACTACTAATAGCATACCTAAATAAACTACTAAACAGCTAACAAGCCTTGGCATTTTCTTTTGAAGTTTATTAACCATTGGAGCACACAACCAAGCTAAAATAAATCCAATAAATATTGGTGAAATAACACGTAATAGATCTGCAATATAATTAAGTATTTTCCACTCTTGTAGTAAATAAGTACCTAACAATATAAGACATACTATGGCCATAAAATAACCAATATTTAAAAGTCTTTTACTAGTATGAATAATATCGTTTAAGCTACGTATATCTACTTCTTTATCATTCTTTTTATGAAACATAAAAATTCTCCCTTCATATATTTAAATTATATCACTATTTCTTTAAATAAACTAGAAGATAATGTATAATTATAAAGAGGTGTATTATGAAAACTATCAAATGTAATATATCAAATGAAATTGTAATAAAAAATTCAAGATTTATAACTCTTCTTTATAAAATAGATAAATCTAGTAATATCTTAGAAATACTTGAAGAAGTAAAAAAACAATTTCCAAAAGCCACTCATTATTGTTATGCGTATAGAACAGAAACTCATGAGAAATCAAGTGATGACGGCGAACCAGGAGGAACAGCAGGCCTTCCCATGTTAAATGTATTAATTAAAGAAAAGGTTATAAATGTCTTAGCAATAACTATAAGATATTTTGGTGGCATAAAGCTTGGTGCA
Organism: uncultured Bacilli bacterium; assembly: GCA_949451605.1. GTDB lineage: Bacteria > Bacillota_I > Bacilli_A > RF39 > UBA660 > RUG14891. The sequence goes on along the minus strand of CASTSB010000001.1, from coordinate 103,609 downwards.
GGAGGTCTTGTTAGAGCATATACCAAGTCGTTAACTGAAGCTTTAGCATTAAAAGAATTAGTTTCTTTAGAAAAAGGCTATTTAATAAAACTAACTACAGATTATTCTAAACAAAAAATATTAGACTATACTTTAAAAGATATAAATATTATTAAAAAGGACTTTGCTAAAGAAGTCATTTATCTAATTGAAATTAGTAAGGAAAAACTTGGCTTAATAAAAGATTATGATTACGAAATAATAGAAGACAAATTAATTGAAGTCTTATTATAAATTTATGCCCAAAAATAAAATAAGTTCTAATGAACTTATTTTTTTAATACTTTTGTTTTTGCCTTATCTCTTTCCTCTAAATAACATTTTGCACATAAAGATTCATATGCAACTTCATCTTCTCCATCTATAGCAACTTGTCCACCTTCAAAAATAAACTCTCCATTTTTCTTTCGCGCATTATACATAGCTTTTTTGCCACATTTACAAACTGTTTTTAACTCTTCAATAGTATGAGCAATCGAAAGTAACCTAGGAGATCCAGGAAAACCTTTAGCCTGAAAATCCGTTCTAAGACCATAACATATAACTGGGATATCTTTATAAACAACAATTTCCATTAATTGATCTACTTGCTCTGAAGATAAGAATTGTGCTTCATCTACAAATATACATTTAATATCTTCTAATTCTTTAGCATATTCCATTATATTTTCATCTTTTCCTATTAAATGGTCCACTTGTCTTTCTGCACCAAGCCTAGAAACAATAGAATTTCCTCCTTTAGTATCAACAGAAGGCTTCATAACTATAACTTTCATTCCACGTTCTTCATAATTATGAGCCGCTTGTAATAAGAGTGTAGTCTTACCACAGTTCATTGCTCCATATCTAAAATATAACTTTGCCACTTTACTTCACCCAAAAAAATTATAATAAATTTATTTACTAATTGACAAGTGTTTTTAATCTTTTAATTACTTTCTTCTCTATCCTTGAAATGTAAGATTGAGAGATACCAAGCTTTTCTGCAACTTCTTTTTGTGTTAGCTCATCATGGCCCATTAAACCATATCTTAATATCATTATATCTCTATCCCTCGGATTTAAATGAAGAACCTCATTAATCATTACCTTTCTATCAGTCTCCTCTTCTATCCCCTTAGTAACAATATCCGCATCTGTTCCTAAAACATCTTCTAAATGAAGTTCATTCCCCTCAGCATCATAAGATAAAGAAGCATCAAAACTAACTTCAGTCTTAATCTTTTTATTTTTTCTAAGATGCATTAATATTTCATTATCTATACAACGAGAAGCATACGTCGCAAGTTTAATATTTTTTCCTTTAGAAAATGTATTGATTCCTTTAATTAAGCCAATTGTTCCGATGCTAACTAGATCTTCTAAATCCACGCCAGTATTTTCATACTTCTTTGCTAAAAATACAACTAATCTTAAATTATGCTCAATTAATATATCTTTAGCGCGCAAATCACCATCATCTTTTAAATCAATATAAAAATCTTCCATCTCCCTAGAAAGTGGTTCAGGAAGAACATCACTACACCCTACAAAAAATATACTTTTACTAAATAACTTCTTTATAAATTCAATTAATCTTTTCATAATTCCTCCATTAAAGTATTTGGTAATATACATCTACATCCACACATATTAAGTTCATTACTACTAACTCCAACTAAAAGATTACTAATATCTTTGTTTCCAATTGTTAACTTATCAGGTTTAAAACATCTAATTAAACCATTAGAATTCAATGCCTTAAATGGCACTAATATACTTTTCTTATCGTCAACTTCAAATTCATAATCAATGAGGACTATCCCCCGCTTTTTATAAGGATCTTTTAAACAATTTCCAGTATCTATCATTCCATAAGTTTTAAAAATATCATTTCTATATCTTATCTCAACTAAATACTTATGAGTATTAGCTACTTTATTTTTAATATTATCACTTATAAAAATGTAAAGAATAATAGGACTACAAACTAATAGTAATAAATAATTCAAATAATAAGCTTTATTTGTATAGTCAAAATTCAAATCAAATAAATAAAAACTTCCTCCTAAAATAATGCTTAAAATATAAAAATAGAAAATATTTTTAACTAGCTCTTTTCTCCCAAAAGTAATTAATATCATCAAAACACTAATAAAAAACTTCAAAAATAATAAAGTCATATCATTAATATTTATAAATAATAATAAAATACTTAGACCTCCAATAAAAGAACCTAAAAGATACCTATAAATTTTAACTTTTCTTTTTAAAAGTCTCCCTGTCGAGCAAAGAAGTGTTAAATCTAAAATGTAATTAATCAAAAAATACAAATCAACATACACTTTCATATTATCACCACTTAAATTTTATCAATAAAAAAACGACCATTTTGTCGTTTCTTAGTGCTATATCTTCTTTTTATGAATAAATATTTTAATTACATATGATAAGAATATTATCATAATAATAACAAAAGCCCACTTAAGTATAATATTAGGAAGTCCTAAAGTATATTTATTTATAATATCAAATATACTTTCAGGAAAATACTTATTTATAAGAGCTGCAACATCAGGTAATCCTATATTATTTTTAATAAAAGCAAAGATTCTTAAAAAAATGTCAATTATTGCCATAAAAAATACAAATGAAGAAAACCTCTTGAAAAACATAATTACAACCAAAATTAATACTATTAATACAATTAAATCAATATACATAAACTTCTACTCCTTTTATCTTATATACTATATTCTAATACATATAAAATAAAAATAAAAGACTTGACAAAAAAGAAGAAGTTATTCAACCTCTTCTAACATTTTTGTTAAGAATATACCATATCCTTTAGATGTATCATTTACAATAACATAATTTACAACACCAATCATTTTACCATCTTGCATTATAGGTGATCCACTCATACCTTGTACTACTCCTCCTGTTTTATCAAGTAATTTTTTATCAGTAATTTCAAATAAAATATTTTTATTTGCACTATTTTTATCTAAGTCAATTATTTTTATTTGAAATTCCTCAATATTTTTACCATCTACTACAGTTCTAATTGTCGCATCTCCAAGTTTAATTTCTTCTACTTTACCAATATCTACAAACTCTCTATTTGAAGTATCGCCACGATATTCTCCATAGATACCAGTAGTCTCGTTATTTGTTATAATACCAGTAATGTTACTTTTATCAACATCAGCATTTTTCTCTCCAGCACTACCATTATAACTTTTTATTATTTCTGAAACAGAAGCATCATATATTTCACCTTCACTAATCTCAAACTTCTCTGCTGTATTAGATTCTATTATTTCATGGCCTAAACCACCGAATTTATTATTTTCCAAAATAAAAGATAATGTTCCCAGCCCATTAATTTGATCTTTTACATATAATCCAGTTTTCAATATATTATCACGATCAGCTTCTAACTTCATTTTTAAATTTTTTACTTTTCTATTTCTTATAACTGAAAAAAGTACTTCTTCATTTGTAGAACTCTTAATAACTTCTGTCATATCAGTTATATTATAGATAGCAGTATCGTTAACCTTAGTAATAACGTCTCCTATTTTGAACCCGCTATCTTTTCCTAGATTTTTACCATCTACTTTATAAAATCCTACTACTAATACTCCTCTTGAATGTACTTCTATTCCAATCGTTTCTCCTCCAGGTATTACTTTAGAATAAGCTAAAACAGAAAAAGGACAAAGTAATAAGAAAATATATATAATTAAATACTTAAATTTTCCTTTCATAATACCACCTGTTATTAATATCACCAAATTTCGTCAAATTATACATTGACAGCTTTACATCTTTGTTGACTATTTGAGAAAAAATAAGTATATTTATAATAGATAGGATGTGAAAATATGGATAAACAAACATATGAAAAAATGCTTAAAAACAGTACTCAAGGAAAAAGACAAAAAAGTACTTCTTCTAGTTACTTAAGAGTAAAAAAAGAACATTTCAAAAATGCAGTCATTACTTTATGTTGCTTTTCAGCTATTATTGGAGCAGTTACAATGACTGGAATTAATGCCTTAAGAAAAGCAGTTGATGAGGCTGTTCAAGTTGGTACTTCAATTGAAGAATTTAAAAAAGAAGCTATAAACGAAAACACTCATAGAACTCAAGATGGACAACACTATTGGTATGATTATGATAGTATTGGAGAGCATGTAAAAACTGATGAAGATGTATATTTACTATATCGAAATCTTGGAACTACTCAAACTAATAAAGTATTAGAAACAGTCGATTCTTATAACTCTATTGAGAATTTCTTAGAAACACATAATTTTGAAAACACTAATGATTGGACAAAAACAGCTAATAAACAAATAATCATGCAAAATGAAATAGAACAAAAACAACAAGAAGTAAATAAGATGACTGAAGAACATCAACTAAATTCAGCACAAAATGAAAACAATAATGCATTAGGAGGTAAATAGAATGAAAGACGTAGAAATTTATACAATCGACGATAAAGAATATATGTTATTAAATAAAATAACTAAAAACGAAGATACATACCTTTACTTTTCTAACGTTCATGAAGGAAATGATTTCATAATAAGAAAACTTGATAAAGAAGATAATGAATACATGATACCTCTAAATGATGAAGATGAAGTTAAAAAAGCAATTTTATTATTAACAAATAAACAATTAGAAGCCTAAAAAAACTACTGAAATAGTAGTTTTTCTTTTTATTCTTCAACTTTAAAATCTTCTAAGTTTCCATCTTTATTAACAAGTTTTGTAATAGCTTCTTCTGCAGATTTTAGCTTTTCATCACAAATAGTTGCTAGTTTCATTGCTTCAGTAAATTCACCAATTGCATCATCAAGTGGAACTTCTCCACTTTCAAGTTTCTTTACAATTGCTTCTAATTTTTCTAAGTTTTCTTCAAAACTTAATTCTTTTTTTTCTGTTGCCATTATTTTTCCTCCATTTTCTTTTTCAATAAATTTTTATATTTTTCCATATATGGTTTATTAATTAATTGTTCAAGTTCCTCTTCTGTTGCATTTTCTAGAAGTCCATTTAATACATAAGCTAATCTATCAAGATCATAATCATTACCATCATTATCGTTAAGCTCTCCGATTTCCATAATAATCTTTTCAAAATCATCAAGCATCATATCACCTTAGCATCCACTTTACCATCTCTAAACTCAATTTCAATTTTATCGTCCTTTTTTAACTCTTTACAATTTTCAATTACTTTACCATTAAACTTAGTCATACTATATCCTCTTTTTAAAGTTAATAATGGGCTAAGAGTTTCAAGTTTAGAAACTAAATTTAAATATTTATTTGATTTTTTATCTATCAAATGATAAGGATTTTGTAGAATATAGGAACTCTTTACATTAATCAAAGTTCTTTCTTTACTATTAACTAAACTTTTTATATTAAATTCAAGTTTAGTAATCAAATCATTATATTTAAATCTTTTATCCTTATAAATAGCATTAGGAGTTGAAAAAATATAACTGTTTCTTATTTCATTTAGCTTATTTCGATAATTCTTAACAAAATCACTCATTGCATATTTGATTCGATCAAATAGGCTATCAAAAAGCATCTCTTTTGTTTGATAAATACTTATTGGATTAGTAAAGACATACTTACTCTTAATACTTTCCAATCTCTGTTTATTATGAATAATACTATTTTGAATACTTTTATTTAATCTTATTTTCAATTGGTTTAAATAATTATTAACATCACTTATTTGAGGCACTGCCATTTCAGCAGCTCCTGTTGGAGTTGGTGCGCGTAAATCAGCTACAAAGTCAGCTATCGTAAAGTCAATTTCATGGCCAACGGCACTTATAGTTGGAATAGTACAATCATATATTGCTCTAGCAACTATTTCTTCATTAAAAGGCCACAAATCTTCGATACTTCCTCCACCACGTCCAACTATTAATGTATCTAAATCATATTGTTCTGCTCTCTTAATTTGCATTACAATATCTGATGCTGCTTCTTCACCTTGAACAAGAGATGGAAATAATATAACCTCACATAGTGGCCATCTTCTTTTAATTGTAGAGATAATATCTTTAATAGCCGCTCCAGTTGATGCAGTAATTACTCCAATCCTATTAGGTATTTTTGGTATCTTTTTCTTACTGCCCCCATCAAATAACCCTTCAGCCTCTAATTTCTTTTTTAATTGTTCAAAAGCGATATATAAGTTTCCTACTCCATCTTCTAACATTTCATTAACATAAATTTGATAACCACCGTTTGCTTCAAAAACACTAATTTTACCAGTAACCATAACTTTCATTCCATCAGTTGGAGTAAATTTAATATTTTTTGTACTAGAAGCAAACATAATAGCGTTAATTCTTGAACCTTCATCTTTTAATGTAAAGTAAAAATGACCCCTACTATGTGCTTTAAAGTTAGATATTTCTCCTTTTAAAAACACTTCATTTAAATGGACATCATTATCTATCTTATATTTAATATACTTAGTTAATTGTGATACTGTTATATATTTATCTTGCATTTAACACCTCTAAAAATAAAGAAATAAATACTCGCGTACTATTTCTCTTCTTCATGATATATCTTATCTAAAACACCATTAATCATTTTTGTTACCGCTTCATCAGAATACTTCTTAGATAACTCAATTGCTTCATTTATTGCTACTACACTAGGAATATCAGTATAGATTAATTCATAGATTGCTAAAGAAATAATTGCTTGATCTACTTTATTTAATCTGTCCATAGTCCAATCTTTCAAATATTTATTCGCAAGTTCATTTATTTTTTGTTGATTTTCAACTACACCTTTTACCGTTTCATTTATATAGTCATTTTGTATTTCCATTTGTTCTTTAATTAAATTGTCAATATCATAAGAAACATCTGTATCAGCAAATAAATTAATCTGATACAAAACTTTCATTATGACTTCTCTAAGTTCACTTCTACTCTTCATATAATCACCACCCTAATTTTATCATAGTATATATTTTTTTAAAAGCATTTCTAAATACTTATTTCTTTTCCTTTGCCTCTTTATTTAACTCATATAAATAGCTAAGAGCTTCCATAGGCGTCATTTCAAGCGGATTTAGTTCCTTAAGTTTTTCTCTAATTGGATCTACTTTTTCTACTGATTCAGATTCAGTAAGTTCAAATAATGAAGTTTGAGTAAATGTTTCTTTTTTAATATTTTTCTTCTCATAAACATTTAAAATATCATCTGCACGATCAATTAGAGATTTAGGTAATTTAGCAAGACTAGCTACATGAATACCATAGCTCTTATCAACTGCCCCTGCCTTTACTTTATGAAGAAACGTAATATGTCCATTATCTTCAATAGCTGATACATGAACATTCTTCAAATGCTTTAAATCTTTTTCAAGCGAAGTAAGTTCATGATAATGTGTAGAAAACATAGTCTTTGCCTTTATACTATCATGAATATATTCAAGAATTGCTTGAGCAAGACTCATTCCATCATAAGTCGCAGTTCCACGACCCAACTCATCAAATAAAATCAAACTATTTTCAGTTGCTTCACTAATCGCATAATTAGCTTCTTTCATTTCTACCATAAATGTAGATTCTCCAGATACCAAATCATCACTAGCTCCAATTCTTGTAAATATCTTATCAAAAATTGGCATTAAACAACTTTTACATGGTACAAAACAACCTATTTGAGCCATTATTACAGTAATAGCACATTGACGCATATAAGTAGACTTTCCAGCCATATTAGGGCCAGTAATAAGCAAGATATCAGTAGTTTTATCCATAATGATATCATTAGCAATATACTTATCTTTCATTACTTGCTCTACAACTGGATGTCTACATTCAATCATTTTTACTACTCTATCAGTTGTAAGTTCTGGTCTTACAAACTTATAATTATCAGAAACAATTGAAAAAGACTGTAACATATCTACCTCAGATATAATTCTAGCTACTTTTTGAAGTTTGCTAACATATCTTTTTACAACTTCGCGAATATCCATAAATAACTTATATTCTAAATTTATAATTTTTTCTTCAGCACCAAGAATAATATTCTCTTTCTCTTTTAAATCCTTAGTTATATATCTCTCACAATTAGCAAGTGTTTGTTTTCTTTCATAGCCATATTCTTCCTTTACAAGCTCAACTTGACCTTTAGAAACTTCTATATAATAACCAAAAACCTTATTAAAACCAACTTTTAAGTTTTTGATTCCTGTACGTTCTTTTTCTTCCTTTTCTAAAGTCAAAATATAATCTTTTGAACCACTACTTATACTTTTTAATTGATCTAGTTCTTCATTATAGCCTTCTTTTATTAATCTTCCCTCATGTAAAGTAAATGGAGCATCTTCTAAAATAGCCTTATCTAGTAATAAGTATAAATCTTCAAATGTTTCTATTTTTTTATCATATTTTAGTTCTTCTAAAATTTCTTTTATTCTAGGAAGTGAAGAAATAGAACTCTTTAATTGTAATAGATCTTTAGCATTTAAATTACCATAAGTAATACGTCCACATAATCTCTCTAAATCATATACATTTGATAATTCTTTTATTAAATCGTCTCTTAAGATAAATTCTGTAGATAGCTTAGAAACTATATCATAACGTCTTTCTATCATATCTTTATCAGTTAAGGGATTTTCAATATTATTTTTTAAATATCTTGATCCCATCGCAGTCTTACATTTATCTAGAAGCCATAATAAACTATATTGTCTTTCTCTATTTCTTAGAGTCTCAACAAGTTCCAAATTCTTTTTAGTATTTACATCAAATTCTAAGTACTCGCTTCCTTTTAAAATCTGAGCTCTTTGTAAATGATGCATATCACCTTTTTTAGTATCTAATATATAGAAAAGCAAATGTTTTAAGGTGCTTATTAGCCTAACATCTTCTATATCCTTATAAATATATTCGTAATTTTTATCATCAAGTTCATCTTTAGTTATTGTAACTAATATTTCGTGTTGAGTCCTTAAATTATCAACTATTTCGCGATCTATATCATTATTTACAATTACCTCTTTAAAGTTATGTCGTATAACTTCTTTAATTATTCTATCACTTTCACCTTCAACCAAAGAACAATAAACTTCTCCAGTTGAAATATCAATATAACTAATCCCAAAACAATATGAAAACGCATAAATATTCGCAATAAAATTATTATTCTTACTATCAATATTAGAATCTATTCTAGTTCCTTTTGTTATTACCTGCACAACATCTCTTTGAACCATGCCTTTTGCTTCTTTAGGATCCTCTATTTGCTCTACAATTGCCACTTTATATCCTTTATCGATAAGTGTATCAACATAAGTTGAGTATGCATGATGAGGAATTCCACACATAGGAACTCTTTCACTAAGACCTGCTTGTTTACCAGTCAAAGTAAGTTCAAGTACACGTGATGCAGTTATGGCATCTTCAAAAAACATTTCATAAAAATCCCCAAGTCTAAAAAAGATAATACTATCATCGTATTTATCCTTAATTTCCATATATTGTTGCATCATAGGACTTAATTTATTTCTATCTACTTCACTGCGTTTCATTTACTTCACCACTAGTTGTTATTATATCAGATACTAAAGAGAAAACAAAGAAGTAGATACAAAAAAATATTATTTTTTATACGATGTGATATAATAAAATTAACATACTAAAGGAGGATTTATGAAAGATTATTTTGGTTATAAGAATAAAGTTTGCGTTGTAACAGGAGCTTCTTCTGGAATAGGACTCGCAACCGTAGAAATGCTAGTTGACTTAGGAGCTAAAGTATATGCACTTGACAGAAACGAGGCAAAGTTAAAAGGAATAAAAAAATTTATTAAAACTGATTTAAATAATAAAGATTCAATTGATGAAGCTTTTGAAAATATTCCTGATAATATTGATTCATTCTTTGGAGTTGCTGGTTTAAGTGGTGCAATAACTAACTACTACACTACTTTTACTGTTAATTTTATTGCTAATAAATATATTACAGAAGAATACTTAGAAAAACGTATGAAAAAAGGCGGATCAATTGCCTATGTTACCTCTACTGGTGGTACAAATTGGGAAAAATTTTCTAAAGAATATCAAAAATTTATTAAGTGTACTTCATGGGATGAAATGATTGATGAATTACATAAGCAGGCAAATCCTGATACTTTAGGAATGATGGCTTATCCTTTATCAAAAAGAGCAATGAACTACTACACTAATCTTAAAGCAATAGAATTAGGAAAAAAAGGAATAAGAGTTAACGCTATTTTACCAGGCTCTACAGATACAGGAATGAAAAAAGAATTTGAAGTAGAAGCAGGAGGCGAAGAAGCCTTAATTTCGCATACAGGAGTAGCTAAAAGGCTTGCAACTAAAGAAGAAATGGCTGAACCATTAGTATTTATCAACAGTGATATGGCAAGATTCATATCAGGAGAAACTTTAATAGTTGACTATGCCTCAACTTCACTTATTACATTAGGATATGAAAAAGATCAAATGAATAGAAAAGTAGGATCTAAATTCTATAACTCTAAAATGGTTCAAAATATGTTAGCAAAACAGCTTGCTCCCTTGCAAAAAGATAAAGACAAATAAAAAATAAAAGATAGAACTAAACACTAACTAGTTCTATCTTTTTTCTTCATATCTATCACTTAAACTTGCTACCCTGCAAGAACATAATATAAAAACCAAAAAAAATATAATAATTCCACCTATAATATACATAAATACCCCCACCTCGCCAAAGAATATAACAGATAATTCTTATTAAGTAAAATGCCCAAATTTGCATTTTCATAGTATTAATATATGTAATTATTTATTTTTTATTAAGAAAAATTATTGTTTTGAAAAAAATAAAAAGAGCAATTAGCTCTTTTTATATAAATTTAATTTTTTTTCATATACCAATCAACAAAAGATTTAATACCATATTCAAAACTAACTTTTGGCTCGTAGCCAAGCAACTTCTTTGCTTTAGATACATCTGCATAAGTTCTATCTACATCACCTGGTTGCATAGGAAGTTGTTTTATTTTAGGAGTAATATTCAAAGTCTTGCCGATTACTTCTATCATTTCTTTTAGACTTATTGGATTATTACTTCCTATATTTATAATTTCATATACATTATCATTATTCATAACATAATCACATGATTTTACAATTCCATCTACTATATCATCAACATAAGTGTAATCTCTTGAAGTAGTACCATCTCCATACATAGGTATTTCTTCGTTATTTAACATAAGTCTTGCGAATTTATTTATTGCAAGATCAGGTCTTTGTTTAGGACCATAAACAGTAAAGAATCTCAACATGATAATATTCATTTTATTTAACTTATGATACACATGTGCCATTACTTCATTAGCCTTCTTAGTAGCTGCATAAGGACTAATTGCATAATCAACTACCATGTCTTCCCTAAAAGGAACTTCTTTGCAATTTCCATATACACTACTAGATGAAGCAAGAACCAAATTTTTTACTTCATGAAGTTTGGCCTCTTCTAAAATATTTTGAGTTCCAAGTCCATTTACTTCTTGATATAGTATTGGATCCTCAATTGAAGGTCTAACACCAGCCATTGCAGCAAGATGCATAACAACATCAATCTTATGATTGTTAAATACTTCTCTTACCTTACTTCTATCTCTAATGTCGCCTTGATATAAAGTATAATTATCGTTTTCTAAAAAATCTTTAATATTTTCTTCTTTTAATTTAGGATCATAATAACTATTAAAATTATCTATAGTAATTACTTTATTTCCCTCTTTTAATAATCTTTCAGTTAAAGTAGAACCAATAAAACCAGCTCCACCTGTAATAAAATATGTCTTCATAAAAATCTCACCTTCTACTTGGAAGTATAACAATAAATTAAACTAAAAGCAAACAAAAAAAGAGTCAAACCCTACATAATTATTATTTAGTAGAATTAAACTCTATTCTAATGTCTCCTAGCTCAACGTCAAATGGGCCATCAGCTAAACTATATTTACTATTATAATCATATTCAATATAAAAAGATATTTCAGTAGCATCGCCTATTGGTAATTCAAAATTATGAGGTGAACCATTATAAGTTATTACATTTTCTTCTGCTATTGCTCTATGACAAACATTTGATTCATAATCTCTTAAGCAATAAACAAGATGTATATTTTTACAAGCCTCTTGAACTAAAGATTCAGTAGCTCCATCTCTTGCAGTACAAATTCTAACTTTTCCAGTATCACCAATATTAGTATGACGAAACACACCTATATAAGCTTTATATATTCCAATATTATGTGCATAAAAAGTATAAGTTACTCTATCACCTGGCTTAGTTAAAGTAGCGTGCAACCCAGTTATGGAAAAATTATTTTTTGCATTAGAAATTGTTGCTGTGCCAGCATTATTAAGTAATTCTTGCCTATTCACAGTTGGTGTTATAGTTAAAATATCTTTGTCCTCTCTTGAAGCAGAAGCTACTATTTTAAAATTATCAGGATCAGGACTAACAGTTGTACTACTCCTAATATTTAAATTATTAGAAAAAGTTGCAAAACCAATTGTAAGTCCGCCTATTACCAAAACAAGAATTCCAATTTTTATCATTTTATTCTGTCTAATTGTTCTCATAAACACCTCATAAATTAAATATCTTTACATACCAATTATAACAATATTTATAAAAAATTAAAACAAAAAATCTTCGTTTACTTACGAAGATTTCTAATCTGAATTTCTATTAAAATCACTATTTCTAATTATTGCTGCTTCAATTTCTTCAATAGAAAACTTTTCTCTACCATCTTTTGCTCCTTGACTAGATAAATCAAATCTAATATCACTAATAAAAGCCTCTTCTTCTGCATACTCTCTAAATTCTTTAATAGCCTCTATCAAATCAACATCATGAATGTTCTTATCTTTAACAACTTCAGTCAAATTATTGAGTTTTTCCAAAATTATATTACTATTTTTTAATTGATAATTAGAGTTTTCCATAAATCTAGCATTAGTAGTTATAAGTTCTAAAGTATTTTTTTCTCTTTTTCTTAAACTGATAATAGAATTAAATAAGAAAAACAATCCAAATGAGGCAAAAACTATAAAATTATTAAATTTTTGATCAAGTAACACTTTAAATATCGGCATATTTGTAACTTCATTAGAGAAAACGCAAAATATTAAAAGTACTGTTAAAGGAACAAAATATAAAATAGAATTTCTCTCAAATATTGTATCAATTAAAGTAAATAATAAAGAACTAATTGATACTCCAATTAAAATAATATTAGAACATTCGTAATTTATTGAAAGAATACCTAAAATTATAATCGCAATACCAAAAGCTATTTTAAAACCATTTTCTTCTGCTTCTTGTTTATAAATAGACTTCATCACTCTATTAAATGAAGAAGAATATTCCTTCACATCTATATCATCAACTGATTTCTTATTTAATAAATTCATTTTTATCACCTAAACTTCTAGATGATATTCTAACATTAATTATATAAATTGCAATAGCAAAAATAATTAAAAGAAATGAAAGATTTCTAATATAATCTATTATATCTATAGATACATAATTAATAATTTTACTACTACTTAAAAGTACTAAATTTTTCAAATCAATAGAAAATTTTATATAATAAACTATAAATAAATTTATAAAAGCACTTGTAAATAACGGAACAGTTAAAATATTTTTCTTAAAATAAAGCTTTAAAAAGGCAACTACAATCAATAAACTAAATATTGAAATATATATTAGCGTTGTAATAATATTAGACAATTTACTAATTTTAGAACTCATTTTATCAATTATATTAGAAATGCTAAAGGAGTCTTCATATATATCTGTCATTTGTTTTACAAATTTTTCTAAAGAATCACTATCTGCAGCTTGAATATTTTTATTATCTAAATAATTATCAATATTTATTTTCAAATTTTCTTTTACAGATGAAGAATCAATTTCTAAATCATTATTTTTATAAAAATCAATTATATAATTATTCATTGTTTCTTCAATTACTTTTTTACTATAAATATTATCTAATACGCTTGAATCAAGTCCTGCTTGAACAACATAATTATCCATTTCATTTCTTATTTCTTTATCTAAATATTCATAATAATCATGCCTATCTAATTCTTTAATAATATAATTTGGATTTAATAATGTTCTATCACAAATAAATAAAAAGACCAAAGCAAAAATTAGTAGTGAAATAATAAACTCACATAAATAGTATAAAACATAATTAATTTTATTTATCATGTTCCCCACCCACACTTTCACTAACAAGTTCTGCATAAACTACAAATCTTTTATCTTTAAATCCTAAAGAATCAACAGGATAACAAGTATACATCATCAATATTTCTTTATCAGTTTGAATAGGCAAGCTTTCTTCATCAGTGTCTTTTATTATTTTAGTATCATAAACTTTATATTTATAAGTTCCATATACAGCCTCTATAACAATTTCTGATCCATCTTTTAACTCAGGTAAATGATAAAAATGTTCAGGGCTATTATGAGCTGCTAAAATAATGGAAGAACCTTCTCCTGGAAAATAGCTTCCAGAATAATGACCTGCTCCATATTTAATAATATCTAAAGTATCTCCATGAAATACTGGTATATCTAAATTTATATCTTTAATTTTTAGTTTAGCCCATTCTTCACCCCAACTAGGATAATTAACTAACCTTTTTTCTACTTTATCTATTTTAATATCTTTTTTACTGGTTTTAGCTTCAATAATTACCATTTTATTAATTAATGATACCATTGTATTAATTTGATCTTTAAAGCCAAGAAAAACAACAAATATCACTAAAAATGAAAAGAAAAAGGAAACTGCTAAACTCTTAACAATTCCCCTTATTTTTTTAAGCATTAACTTTATTAAATCCTTTTGTAAAAACTATTATTCCTATTAAAGAAGCTAATCCAGTAAATAATAAAATATAATTAGAATTATCTGTATATTTAATAAGGTCTCCTAATTTTGTAAATATTGTGCCATCATTATTGTAAATAGTTAGAACTCCTCCATCAGTTAATGCTGCTTTAACTGATGTGTTATTTGAAATATCCGCAACCATCGCAATTAGCTTTTGCTTTTCACTTGCTGTAAGATACTTAAATTCTTTCGCATTACCTGCTTCAATTAACGCTATAGCTTCATCTATTTTATTTGAAATATATAAAGCATCTTTATCAGATAAACCATTAACTTTAAGATATCTATCAAGTTCTGCTATTTGAGCTTGACTAGCCTTAAATTCAGAACCATTAATTCTATAAGTTTTAATCATTTTTTCTCTCAAATCTTCTTTTGTATAAGCTTCTACATTAGTAATACCAAATATCATTAATGAAATTACTAAAATTATTAGTACTATAACTTTCTTTTTCATTTTCTCATCTCCCCACATATGTACTATATTTTACTACATTTTTCTAATAATTACAAGTTAAATACCTCTATTTATTAGCTTTACACTTTATATAAAATTTATTAAAAATAAAGTAAAAAAACAAACCAATACTACTTCCAATTGTATCAATAATAACATCACTAAATTGTCCAGTTCTGGCGAATACAAATAATTGATGAAATTCATCCGATAATGCATATAAAAAACAAATTATTATTGTATACAAATATTTATTTGGAATATTAGATACAGAAAATGCTATTAATAGTAAAATAGCTAAAACAAAAAATACACTTGCATGGGCACATTTTCGAATTGGCTTATTTAAAAATGAAACAATTTCTTTAATTTTATTACTTGATACTTTATTTTTATCATCTTTAGATACTTTGATAGTAGTTTCAACCAACTTATTAATAACTTTTTGACTCTGTTCATTTGATCTATGATAAGACATACTAGAAAAGAAAAAAATAACTCCCATCCATAAAACAACTAACAACCATGCTATTACATTTTTAGTTTTCATAACCTAATCCCTTGTAAACAAATCTCTAGAATAGATTTTCTCCTCAATAGTTTTTGTATTATCATCTAATCTATTAGCTAATACAACATCTGATAAATCTGAAAACTTATTAAAATCATTAATTACTTTGTAACCATTAAAACTATCTTCCTTAAGTGTTGGCTCATATATTATAACTTCAACTCCTCTTTTCGCAAGTCTTTCAATTATTCCTTGAATTGCACTTGCTCGGAAATTATCAGAATTAGTTTTCATCGTAAGTCTGTAAATTCCTACTATCTTAGGATTTTTCTTCATTACCATAGCAGTAACATGATCTTTTCTAGTATCATTAGATTTAACTATAGCCCCAATTAAGTTTTGTGGGACATTTTCATAGTTTGCCAATAATTGTTTAGTATCCTTAGGAAGACAATAACCACCATATCCAAAAGAAGGATTGTTATAATGAGTTCCAATTCTAGGATCTAGACAAACGCCATCAATTATATCCTTAGTATTTAACCCATTTAACTCAGCATATGTATCTAATTCATTAAAATAAGATACTCTTAAAGCTAAATAAGTATTTGCAAACAATTTAACAGCTTCTGCTTCTGTTGAATTCATAAATTTAACTTCTACATCTTCTTTTAATGCTGCATTTTTTAAAAGAGATGCAAATTTTTCTGCTCTTTTACTTCTTTCTCCAACTATAATTCTAGAAGGATATAAATTGTCATATAAGGCTCTACCTTCTCTTAAAAATTCCGGCGAAAACATAATATTATCAATATTATATTTCTTTTTCATGTTTTCTATAAAACCAACTGGAATAGTAGACTTAACAACCATAGTTGCCTTATTACCCAAACCTACAACCTTTTCTATAATATCTTCTACACTTGAAGTATCAAAGTAACCACTTTCCTCATTATAATTAGTAGGTGTACTTATAATTATATATTCTGCATCCTTAAATGCCTCTTTGTAGTCTAATGTAGCTTTCAAATTTAAATTTTTATTTTTTAAATAATCTTCAATATATTCATCCCTAATAGGTGATTTTCTATTACTTATCATTTCTACTTTTTCAGGTACTATATCTAAGGCAAAAACCTCATTTTCTAAAGATAAAAGCACTGCCATAGAAAGGCCTACATATCCTGTACCTGCTACTGCAATTTTCATATACTCACATCCTCAATACAATTTTAACACAAAAATAAACTAAACTCATAGTAAAAGTCAACAAAAAAGGTAAGTGTTAATAAATACTTACCTATTCTCATTTCTAATTTCATCCCTAGCTTTAATAATATTTTCAGTTCTTATAAGATAACTCATCATACAAAAACAATTATCATAATATTTTCTTAACTTATAATTAGACAAATCTGAATATTTTTTATCTATGTCTCCAGTCACTCCCATTTTAGTAATAACTACCTTAATGGAATTAAAAATACTTGATCCATAACTTTTATATTTTTCAATATCAAGACACATATAATTATAAATTTTATTTAAAATAATTCTTTTCATTTTAATACCGTTATTATTGTTACTATTATAAGCTAAAAACAATTCATATATATCATCAGGTACTAATTCCCCCAAATCATTATAATCAATATCAAACTTAGAAACAATAACTCTATCTCCAAGCTCATAAGCTTTATAACCAAATGATTCAAGAATTAATGGAATATTATGAAACAAAACGCTTTTACAAGTTACAGAAAAAGTTGTCTGTTCACTATAATATCTTATATTTTCTATTAAAAACTGAATATTTAAAATAAACTCCAACAAATTAATAAAAGCATCCTGCGTAATTTTACGACTATTAACATTAACTCCAATAAAATCTAAATAACTATAACAATCCAAGTAAGTTCCTCGATATTTCCAATTATTAAATAAATAAGTATTAACATATTCAAAATACGAATAATTTTTCTTATTAAAAGTTATACATTTACTATTTAAGACTTTCATCATTTTAATATATTCATCTTTGTAACTCGATTTATTTTCTAAATTAAAGATAGAAATTCTCATACAACCACCCTACCTATAGATAGATTAATATTAGAAGAACAAAAAGTCAATCGAACATTCAATATTATTAAAAAAAGATCATAAGTTCTTTTAATCACTTTATGCTTTTTTCACTTTAGAAGATAACTTATTTAATATTTTAAAGAACAATTCCTTAAAATAAATCATATTATCATTTTTCCAAAATAGTATTAACAAAATAAAATTTGGAATTAATATACATATGCTTGTATTTATTACTAATTGTAATAATAAATTTTCTACTACAAATAATGTTGAAAATGAATAAGTACTAACTGCAATCAAAATAAATATAGAAATATATCCTAATGTTTCCTTAGCATAATTCATATAACTTCTCTTAAAAAGATTTTTATATACAAATTTTGGATAGCTATAACACCATAATGCTAAACCACTTATTATAGTACCTAAAAATACACCAGCAAGACCAAATATTTTTAAGCATAAAATTGAAAATATTATATTTAAACTTGCTTCAACTAATGGTACAAATTTATCTTCCTTCCATATTCCTGCTGAATCCTTAAAAGTAGCATAAGTATTTCTTTGCATTTTTTGAAAGAAATTAAATACAATAACACAAACTACTCCAAAGGCAATTAAATATTCACTTCCCAACCATATACTTATGAATGGTTGAATAATTACTAAAATAGATACCGAAGTAAAAGTAGATATCCAAAAATTAACAAATCTCATTTTCTTAAAGATATCAAATCTTTTTTTGTAGTCATCTTCAATTAACAAATTACCTACACTTGCAGTTGCAGAGGTTATTACTTGATTAAATATTGTATTAACCGCATTAGTAATTATTAAATAATTAGAATAAAGACCTACTGTAACTATTCCTAAAAAATAGGAAATAATAATATTATCAGTACCATTAACTAATACACCCGCAACTTTGTGTAAAATTAAGGCTTTAACTCTACTATAAATATCCTTTTCGGTCTTATTATCTAATCGATTCTTACTACTTATAGCTTTTAAATAAGGATACTTCTTATTAGCAATTATATTAATAAAAATATTTTCAAGTAACTGGCACAAAATCTTGATTACTAAATATAAATAGAAGTTTTTGGTAAAGTAAATTATTATAATTTGAAAAACATTAAGCAAAATTAAATAACTCATATGAATCAAATTGATTATATAATTTTGTTGGTTAGCAATAATAAAACTTCTTTTATAAACCACAATATAAGAAGAAACTGTGCTTAACAAAAATAATATATAAACTAAATATATATTTATATCTATTGTAATTTCTCCTACTATAAATTTAATAAAAGGAGTAATAGCTAAACCTACGACAAATACTGCCAAAGCAATAAAATTATAAGCTTTTTTATAAAAAAACATTAGAGATTTAATTTTTTGTTCATCATTATCAGCAATTGGCTTATATAAATTATATACAATTGCGCTACCAATACCTAACTCAAAAAAACTTAGCATTGTAAGTATATTGGTAAACAAACCATTTAAACCTAAATACTCTGCACCAAGAATTCTTACAAAAAAGGCTTGAGCAATAAATGCAATAAGGCAAGAAAACATATTAGTAACAAATGCTGTTATTGAATTTTTAATAGAATTATTAGTTCTCATAATACATTCCTCTTTTACTTTTCAAATGATGATTTATTTGGAAATTTAGCCTCAAATGCATCATTTATTTCTTTTTTGATTTTATCAAAATCATCAAACCAATCAGAATCATTTAAACAAATTACTTTGTATTTTGAATTAGTTATAGTATCAATGATTTTTTTATTATTAATTGAAATTATAAAACTCTCTCCAAATTTTTTATCTCTAGGCATAAACTTACCACTACAACATTGCCAAGCTTTAAAAATGTACTGATTAACATCATTTTTATCTCTAAATCTATTTTTACAAACCTCATCCAATTTATCAAACTCTTTATTCCATACTTCATTGAGTGTCGATTTTACAAACGAAGATGGAGTGTGTGAAAAGGCAAAATTAGAATAATTATCAAATAAAAGCATATTTAATGTCTTAATATTTGATTTAAAACCATACCTAAAATTAATATATTTAAAAAAGTTATTCTTATAAGCTTTTCTCTTACTAAAGTTTTTATTAATTATGATAGAATTGTTTGCCAAAATATATGGAAAAACATCATGACCATCATAAAGTGTTAAAGGGATCTCACAATAATCATCGCAAGGCAAATCATTTTTAAAAAAATCTTTTTCCAAAACTTTATTAATTAAAAACATATCATCATTAAAATAAACAAACTTTTCACTTAAACCTTCAATTTTATGAAAGTTAAGTTCTATTGGATGAGAGGAAAAAGTTGGTAAATATTTATTATCAATATAATCTTTATGATCAACAAGTACTAGTTTTGGGTGATTTTCATTTAACCAGTCTGGCTTTTGGCCACAAGTTACAAAATAAATTTTATTAACCCAAGGAGCATATTTCTCTACTCCACGAAACCAATATTTTAATTGATCCCAATCTCTATATCTAAGACTTGAGTTAGCAAGCGTTAAAGGATTTTTATCATACTTAGCCTTTTCTTTTTGCCATTCCAAAGAAGAACCATCTACCCAAGTTATAACAAAATCTATTGTATTATCGTTCATACTACTCTCCCTTTCCATTTAAAACATAATTATAAAAAGAGTCCTTTCCTATTTTATCCTTATCAATCTTATGAGTTAATTTATGAAAACAAGATTGATTCTTTATTTCATCATATTTTACTGAATCATAATTTTCTAAACAAACAGATTGCAATAGGTGTGGTAAAAGATGAGAAACATTAGGCACTTTCTGAAATTCATCTTTATATTTATAATTTACAACTAAAGTAAAGAAATAATGAAAAATAAAATAATCAACTAAATAATTATTATTTTTCCAATAATGAAACAGTAAATCTCTAACAGCCTCTAATATTGGGTTTCCAACAGAAGAAGTTATAAACCAATTATCAGCTATCATTGGCTCAATATTAAATTTATCTTTATTAGCATACCATATATAATTACAATTTTTATATACGAACAATGTTTTATCAAAGAAAATTTGATCATAACCAGTACAATAAGCAGTTGAATCAATCCAAGTACCACCGTATCTAATTAATAATTCAAGTCTAATTAAATCAGAAAAATGAGTATTACTTATTATACCTCTTTCGTATTTATCTTTTATATAATCCGGAAAATCAACATATTCATATAAATTTTTATTTGTAATAACAATAACTTCTCTATCTTTTAAATTATTTCTTAAAGATTCTAAGCATTTTTGTTGAAGTAATGGTGCGTTTTCTTCACCTTGTAGCCAGCACCACCATACTTTATTAGAATATTGATTAGTCATTTCTTTCTTTTTCATATTTAATATAATATTTTTGTATTTTCTTTCAAAAAAACTATAACTTTTCCAATATCTTATCCATTCTTGCTTTAAAGGATTTTTTCTATTTAAAGTAAAATTGAAGTCAATTCTAATTTTAACTATTAACTTTTCTATTATTAAATGAATAGTTTTTCTAAAACCAATCTGTTTTATCTTAGAGTTAATTTTATTAAACATAATTATCTCCTTTCAAATCTTAAAGTGCTTTTATTCTTCTTCAGTTTTTACATAATTTAAAAATTCAGAATAATCTTTAAAGATTTTTTTGTTTTTATTCAATTTATTATATGAATTTCCTCTATTCCCCTCTAAATTCATTACATCATCAAATGTTGGGCAAAGTGAGTCATCTCCATCTGAAAATAAGAAAAAGAATTCTCTAAAAATTTCTTTCTCTGGATATTTTTTGTAGGTTTTATAATACTCCTTAGCTAGCTCTACTGCTTCTTCTAACTGTTTACTCTTTCTTTTTTCATAATAATCTTCAAGTGACATAATATACCTAGCAGGATTACCCGCATATACTCCTGATTTTAAACAATCTTTATTAACTAAGCTTTTGGCACCGATTATAACATCATTACCAATGGTTACCCCTTTTAATATTGTAGTCTCAACACCTATAAAAACATTGTTTCCTATTTTAACTTTTCCAGATGAACCAAGAACGTCACCATATTTCTTTTGAAGTACACACCAATCATATCCATGTTGTAAAATACGACACCCTGACGTTATATGAACATTATCACCAATTTCTATCATCCAAGGCCTTTGTATATCTATACTAATTGTCCAAGGACTGTAGAATTTAACATTATTACCAATTATAACGCCTTTTTTCTTTAAATATTTATTAAACCCATTGCTTGTAGCTTTATAACCATATTTTAAAAATAAAACAAAATCTTTTATCATACAACACTCCTATTTAGATTTATTATCTTTTAATTTTTTTATTTGTCTGATTACAAAATTATATAAAAAATTAAACCTAACAATTAAAAATAATTGATTTCTACGTCCAAAAGTTAAATCTTTATTTCTAATAATCTTTTTATAGTCTTTTTTTATTTTCCTATATAAAGAACTTAATTTATCTTTCCTATTAACTTTATCATAACATAAAATATTATTATAAACACCAATTAACGTATATATATATCGTGTATTAGCATTTAATACTATATTTGGATATTTTTTATTTATAAAGTCTAATACTTCACTGCTTGCGTCAATTACATCATAATTAATTTTAACATTACTTGAATGGGTAATACTATTTGCCCTTTGTCTATAATTATATAAAGGTTTAGAGTCATAAATAATTTTATCTGCTCTATCAATTAATTTATAAGTAACAAACCAATCCTCAGATATTTTTCCAACAGGATAAATAATTTCATCAAATAAAGATCTTTTATAAACTTTATCCCAAGCCGCAACATCATAATAGCCAAACTTATTCATAGTATCTAAAGCTTCTTCGCTGTTCATTATAAGTTTTACATTTTGCTTTTGATGAACTTCTCTTTGATCTCCATATACGTAGTATCTTCCAAAAGCAAATATTTGCGCATTTTCTGAATTTAAGTTTTCAATGGCTAGCTTATACAAATCAAGTTCTAAAAAGTCATCACTATCAATAAAAGAAATATACTCTCCAGTAGCAATAGCAAGTCCTGCATTTCTAGCATCAGATAGTCCACCATTTTTTTTATGAATTACTTTTATTCTCTCATCTTTCTTAGCCCATTCATCACACATTTTAGGACAATTATCAGGTGATCCATCATCAACTAAAATAATTTCAAGATTTGTATATGTTTGGTGAATAATCGAATTTATACATTCATCTAAATATTTTTCGACTTTATATATTGGAACAACAACAGATATCAAATTATTCATTTTAAAACTCCTTACTTATTTACTTCTTGAACAAAACCTTTATAAAATTTTTCTAAAGACATTTCGCAAGAAACTTTCTTAGCATTTTTAGAAAGACTTTCCAACTTCTTATTATCCTCTAATAACATTACTATAGAAGAAACTAATTCTTCAACTAAATTTTTATCCTTATCTAAGATAATTGCTGAATCATCAATTGCATATTCAGGAATACCTCCAGAATTAGTCGTTATTAATGGAATTCCAGAACATAAAGCTTCAATTACAGTTAATGGTGCAGAATCATCCCAAGTAGAAGGTAAAATTGCTATATCAGCTAAAGAATAATACTTATATAATTCATCATACTTTATAAAACCTGTAAAAACTATTTTAGATTTTATATCTGGCGTAACTAAAGAAAAAATTTCTTCTTCAAATTTACTCTTTACACTTAAAGAATTTAAAGATGACCCGAGTATTAAAACTTTAAAATCATCTCTTTTAACTTTTTTAATGGCTTTTATAAGTTCTCCTACTCCCTTACCTGGAACAATACGACCACTATAAATCAAAACCTTATCTTCTTTTCCAATTGAATATTTTTTTCTTATTTCATCTAATTCTTCTTCATTTGCTTTTTTTGAAATAACATTACCATCAACAACATTTTTTAAAACAGAAAATCTATTTTCATCAATATTCATATATTTAACTATTGTGTTTTTTCTAAATTCACTAACGCAAAAAATATTTTTTGTATCTCTAATTATCTCTTCACAGCCGTAAGTACTAGGAAATTCATTATGGCAATGATAATAGTAATTATCTTTATATTTAAGATAATTTTTATGCCATTTTAAAGCTAAATATTGAGATGGATGATTTTCTAATAAAACTTTATCATAACTATTTTTCTTTAATAATTTAGAACATTTATAAAGATAAAACAATCTTTGAAAAATATATCTATAACTATGAGAATTTTTCCTTTTCAAAATATTCTTAAAAGTAAAGAAAACCATTTTATCCATTAATTTTACAAAAGGATTTATTTTTATAAAAACAAAATTAGTAGACTTATAATTATTTGCCTCTAATAAAGCCTTCTCGTCATAAACACTAAAAATTTCCATATTAATTGAATTGTATTTTTCATTTTCTTTTACAATATTCATCAAAAGATTTTCAACAGCTCCACCTTTAGTTGCTGGAACTGGTAAAAATCCAGAAGTTATAACAGCTAATTTCATAATACTACTCCTTTTCAAATATCATGCAATTATATCCTAATGCAAGAATCATAAATATATTAACGGCAGTTGGAGGTAACCAATAGCCGCACTCTATAATACCAATTATTAGCCAAATAATAATTGAAAGTTTAACACCTTTAAAAATATAATTATTAGATTTAAATAAAATAAATTTAATAAATATAAAATAAAGTAAAATCATTCCAATAAACCCTGTTTGAGCAAACAAAGATAATGGTAACATTTCATATGCAAGTCCGCTAAAATTAATAATGCCAGTTGGACCAATTATCCAAGCTAAGAAACTATTGCTTTTAGAAACACTATCTATAACCTTAATAAGGCCTTCAGTTCTACCACTCATACTTATCCAATCAGAAGGACTAGTATCTAAAAAACGATTCGCAACAGAAGGCATAAAATTAAATACAAAAATTATACAAATAATACAAAGGATAATTAATAAAAATCTGACCAAAAAAGATTTTTTTGTTCTATCTCTTTCAAACAAAATTCCAAAGAATATAAATAGAACTATTCCAAGCCATGCAGTTCTTGACAGTGTAAGAAAAGTACATCCTATAAACAAAATCAAAGAAAACATAACTTCAAAACCTTTATCCTTCTTCTTTAATGCTAAATATATAATTGGATAAAGTAATAATAAATTTATTCCCAACAAATTACCATTTTGATAAGTACTTACAATTTTAGCACTAGAAACATCAACACCATTAGATTTTTGTAAAAACCATTGAGATCCCATTGTTCTATAGTCTGTTAAATTAACAGTTAATCCTGGTATTGCAGTTTTCTCAATTCCAAAAAAGAACTGAAGTAATGAATAAAAGCATAAAAACATAAACCCATAATATATGACTTTAAAAACTTTATCAGCCTTTTCTTTTGAATCTATAATATCGGCAGTTAAGAAAAACATTAAGGGATAAATTATCAAAGGAATTATATAAGTCATATAAGCAGCAATATTAGAAAATTTACTAACTATTAAAATGTATTTTAAAATAAAATAAAAAGTTCCAGAGATAATTATAAAACCAAGCTTTGTTATTTTTATTTTTCTATCTCTAATTTTTAATAAAAACCATAATACAAAAGTTAACCCCAAAAAAACATTTCCAACAGTTAACGGAATACCTGCTAACTTAATACCTGCTTTTGGAAACCAAACATTAAAAAATATCGTTATAATTAATAAATTAAATAATACTTTTGCTGTTTTATTTCTCATAACTTAAAATCTCCTTCCCTTTTCTTTTTCCCAATTAAATAATAAAAATAATTATCAAATACCCATACTATAGGTAAACTAATTAAAATTATTATAAATAAAGCTAAAAGGCTATAAAAAATGTTATATCTAAATAAATCCATATCAACTTTTAAAATAACAGTCATTACTTTTAATACAATTCTTTTCAAAGGTTCATGAATACACATAATTACCAAAGAATTCATTCCAATATATTTGAAAATACCCATCAATTTCTTACTTTTAGTAAATAATAAAGATAGATTTAAAGTTAATATTATTCCTGATAAAGATCCAATAATGAACATTAATATATTTCCATATTCATGACACAATATATTAACTTTGTTTCCAAGAAAGAAAATAACTACAAATAAAATAATTAATAATATGTTCACAAAAATTGAATTAATCGCTTTAAAATCCTTGCATTTAAATAAATAACCTAAATAGACAAATGTAACCATCATCAAAGATGTTTCTAAAGTAAATGGTAAAATTAAATTATTAATATTTAAAACATAACCTAATATAAAACATAATAAGAATAAGAGGCTTCTACCTTTTTTAACTTTCATCATCAAGTAAAATAGAATACAAACTACAAAAAGACAAGGTAAAAACCACAAAACCACATTCGGTGTATATAAATCCATATCTATTTTCATCAAAAATATATTTATAAAATTATCCAAAACAGAAATATCTAACTGATTTCTAATAGTCCTTTCAATTATAAACCAGTACCAAAATGATAAAATAGAAAATACAAAATATGGAATCATAATAGACTTAAATTTTTTCTTAGCAAAGACAAAGAAATTTTCGTTTTTATTTAAAGAATAATATATAGTTATTCCAGAAATAAAGAAAAATAAAGGCATATGGAAATTATAAATAAGCCTATTAATATAAGGATTTGTACATATATGAGCAAAGACTACTAATAATATACCAAAACCTTTAGCAATATCAATACTATTATCTCTTTTCATAATAATATCCCTCATATTTCTTTTCTAATTTTTTTGCTTCATCTTTTATAGAAAAACCATTATTTTTTAAAGCTAATGAAGCATCTTTTCTTTTTTGTTTCAAAGAAAGCATTAAAACTTTTTCAGCCCATATTTTTGCATTTTCATCTAAATTAATAAATTCAAAATTTTCATTTATTTTCGCAATACTTGGAACTTCACTAGAAGCAACACAAGAAAGATAACTAGCTTGAGCCTCAATAAGAGTCATGCCTACTCCTTCGTATAATGAAGGGAAAAGAAAAATATCAAAAGCTTGATAAAGTTTGTTAACGTCATTTCTTTGTCCTAAAAATTTAACGTTATCCACTAAATTTAAATCTACTATTTTATTTTGTATTTCTGGTACTAAAGGACCTTGTCCTGCAAGAAGTAAGACTGAGTTTTCATTCTTTGCATGAATTTCATTAAAAATATCTATCAAAAAAGCATGATTTTTTTGAGCAACAAATCTACCAATATGACCAATTACCAAAGTATCATCATCAATACTCAATTCTTTTCTAACTTCATTTCTAATATTTTCATTATATATAAACTTATCTACATCTATTGCATTATTTAGTAAGAAAACTTCACCATTATCATATGTTTTATCTCCAAATAACCATCTTCCAGCAAGCTCAGAACAACACATATAATTTGTTGCATATACCTTAGAAAAAGGCTTTAAGGCTTGTTTTAAGAGATTCTTCTTCCATTCCTTTTTATTAGTTGTTGAATGACTATGAGCAATTCTTACAGGAACACCAGCTTTTTTGGCAGCCCTAAGTGGAAAAACTGATAAAGTATTAATATGAGAATGTACTATCTTATATTTATTCTTTTCAAATATTTTAACTAATTCTTTTTGATATGCATATACCTTTTGATAAGGTGGTATTAGAATTACTCTACCACCCAAAGCTTCAATTTCATCATAAGGAATATTTGAAGAGTCATTGTCACATATAAAATCAAATTGAAATTTATTTCTATCAATATGTCGATAATAATTCATGACAACGGCCTCAACTCCACCACCAACCCATTTACCAATAATATGAGCTATTCTGATTGGTTCCTTTTCCATATTTATTCTCTCTCCTTAAAAAAAGATACATTGTACATGTATCTTTCTGTAGTATTAATAAATGTTTTCGTACAACTTATTATATAAATTATTCTGCTCCATGCCCTCTTACAATTGCTATGAATGTTTTAAAGAAAATCTTTATGTCTAATAAAGTGCTATAATTTAGTGAATAATACTTTTCTAATTCTAATCTTTTTTTAAATGTTACATCACTTCTGCCAGATACTTGCCAGTATCCTGTAACACCTGGTTTAGTCTTTACAATATCATCATAAAATTCACCCATATCATACTTTTCTCTAGGTAAATATGGTCTATTACCTATTAAAGACATGTTACCTATCAAAACATTGATAAGTTGTGGTAATTCATCAATTGAAAGTTTTCTAATAATCCTTCCAACTGGTGTAACTCTTGGATCTTTTTTCATCTTTTTGTTAGTGTTATATTCTTCCGCAAGAATTTTATCTAATTCTAATGTTCTAAATAAAACTTCATCAGCATTAGGAATCATTGATCTAAACTTATAAAGTTTAAATATTTTGCCATTCTTTCCAATACGATCTTGAGTATAAATAATTGAATTAAAGTCCCCCGTAAGCATATAGGCAATTTTAATAATTATAGCAGAAGGTATTAGAAAAATTAAGCCAATAACTGAAACAAAAATATCAAATAATCTTTTAAAAAACAAATACAAAAATTCATTAATTGACTTTTTTTCTACTATTGCTTTATTAGTCGTAATAGTATCATTCATTTTTCTCCCCCCTATCTATAATTATTTTAAATATCTTGATCTCTTATTAATTTATCAAAATTGTTTTCAAATAAGTCCTCAACAATTTTCTTATCTCTAACTATCTCTAAAGTTTTTCTTTTGGCTTTAGAAATCATATAATCATCAGTATGATGTGTATCACTAGCAAGAAATGTTATTAAACCATCTTTTAAATAACTTTTCAACACTTTTTTGGCATCTTTTCCATATTTTCCAAAAAGGCTTTTATAATTACCTTGAAGCAAAACTCCCATCCTTACAAACTCTTCTGCAAGAGTTGGATTTTTTTGAAATTCTTCATATCGCTCAGGATGAGCAAGTACTGGAATACAACCTATAGTTACTAAATCATATAATATATTTTTTGCATTATAAGGAATTTGACTAAGTGGAAACTCAAATAATAAATATCTTGTATTATTAAGTGTTATTATTTTTCTTTCCATTAAAAGATCAATAAAGTTTTCAGTAATAAAAACTTCATTTCCTAAATATAAATTTATATTTATATGTTCTCTTTTTGTTTCAAGTACAAGTCTATTAAATAATTCTTTCTTTTTTAAGTTATCACAATCATATTTCGTATTTTCAATGTAATGAGGAGTAAGCATAATATCTGTTACTCCCTCTTTCTCTGCTGTTTTTAATATTTTAATTGATTCCTCAATTGACTTTGAACCATCGTCAATTCCAGGAAGCAAATGGCAATGTAAATCTTTCATTATTCGCCATCAACTTCCCCATAATAGCCATTATTAGCATAATATCCATAATAGCCATAGTATCCACCAGTATTGACTTTAGCTTTATTAAATATAACTCCTGTTATTTTAGCATTAGATTGTTCAAATGTTTTCTTAACTCTATCCAAGCTTTCAATCTTAGTTTTATTATTAGAAATAACAACAACATTTGCATCACTATACTTAGTCATAATTATAGCATCACTAAGACCTAAAGCCGGAGGACAATCGACTATAATGATATCATAAACTTCCTTCAATCCTTCAAGTAAAGCTCTATTATTTTCACTTCCAAGTAATTCTGTTGGATTTGGAGGTGTTGGTCCAGTAGGAAGTAAGAAAACATTTCTAGTAGCAGTAGGATAAATATATCTAGAAAGTCTTGTAGAAGGTTTAAACTTTAATATTAAGTTTGAATATCCACCAATAGAAGAATTAGCAATATCAAAAATTTGATGTTGTCTTCCACGTCTTAAATCTGCATCGATTACTAATACCTTTTTACCCTCTTGTGCATAAGCAACAGCAAGATTTGCTGCTATAAAACTTTTTCCATCACCCATCTCAGGAGAAGTAACTAATAAAACTTTTAAATTCTCATTCATTGTAGAAAAAGCTAAATTAGTTCTTACAGTCTTAATAGACTCACTAAAACGAGATTTTGGATTTCTATTTAACTTTAACTCACTCTTCATTAGTCATTCATCCTTTCTTCAGGAACTATACCAATAACAGCAAGTCCTAATTTATCCTCAATTGTATCAGCTGATTTAATAGTTGTATCAAAATAATATAAAATAAAGATTACAGAACAACTAAGTACCATACCAGCTAATAAATAAATTACATTATCTTTAACAAAAGTTAAATTATAAGGTCTGCTAGATTGAACAGCCTCATCAATAATCTCAACGTTATCTAATTTATATATTTTTCTTACTTCACCTGCAAAAATCTCTGCAGTTGCATTAGTAATTTCTTTAGCTAATTTAGCGTCTTCATTTGATACATTCAAATTAATTATCTGTGTTCCCTCTTTTTTACTAATTGTAATCATTTTGCATAAATCAGAAAAAGAATAATCAAGTTCTAGTTCCTTACTAACTTTATCTAAAACCCTACGGCTCTTAATAAGCTCAGAATAAGTATCTATTAAACTTTCATTTAATACAACATCACCTTGAGATACAGCAGTTTGATTTTCTGTAACAAGTAAAATAGTAGCTGTACTACTATATAAAGGAACTCTTTTAATTACTGTATATACATTTCCAACAACTATAACTACAATAACCGATAGTAAAATCCACACTACTTTAGATTTAAAATATTGAAATAATTCATTTAAATTAATTTCTTCCATACACTCCACCCCAAATCAAATCAG
This sequence comes from uncultured Bacilli bacterium, assembly GCA_949451605.1. Classification (GTDB taxonomy): domain Bacteria; phylum Bacillota_I; class Bacilli_A; order RF39; family UBA660; genus RUG14891. The sequence goes on along the minus strand of CASTSB010000001.1, from coordinate 72,625 downwards.
TATTAATTATACTACAAAATATTCATTTTGTCCACCTAATCAAACAAGAAATGTAATATAATTTAAAAAAAAATAATAAAAAGGATATATTATTTTCCTATATATCCTTCATATAATTTAATTCTTTCGTTAATTTTATCTTTTCCTAAAATTTTCATTATAGAAAGCAAATCAGGTGATTTACATCTACCAGTAATAACAACACGTAAAGCCTCACATATATCTCCAACATGCCCTTTATATTGTTCAGGATTTTTCTTATAATCTTTTGGGCTTGCTGCATATCCATGTAAACTTGCAAATTCTTTAATACCATTAAACCAGTCTTCATTATTAAGAGATAAATCAAGCTCATTAATATATTCTTTAACTAAATCTAAATCATATTTCTTATCACTTTCTAACTTAGAATAATTTTCTTTTACAAATAACTCATCTATTGCATAGCTAAACTCTTCACGAACATCACTATATTTTGCAATATCTTTTCTGGGTCTATCTCCATCTTTTTCAATATTTAAAAATCTAATCATATCTTCTTTATTATTAGAAAGTAATAAAGCATATTCTTCATCAAACTTTTTAGCGTAATCAAGCGTTTCATTATAAACTTCTTCTCCACTTTTACGAGAAAAATAAGTTTTACAAATATTATTTAATTTAGCCTCATCAAAAGAAGTACCACCTACTGCCATTTTGTCAAAGCTAAAAGTAAAATCTTCAATTGATTTATCACTATTATTTAAATACCACTCTTCAAAATTAGTATTAGTAATAGTTGCCAAATATAAATGAAGAGCATCAAATGGAATACCTGATTCTTCATAATATTTAGCACCAGCCCAAGGATCTTTTCTCTTAGAAAGCTTTCTAATAGCTCCTGTTTCACTATCTTTTATAGTAATAGGCGCAATATGAGCATATTCAGGTCTCTCAAATCCTAACACTTCAAATAATTGAACATGTTTTGGTACACTAGACACCCACTCATCTCCTCTAATAACATGAGTAGTATGCATTAAATGATCATCAATTGCATGAGCAAAGTGATATGTTGGAATACCATTTTTCTTTAATAAAACGAAATCCTCATCATTTTCAGGAAATTTAATTTTACCTTTAATCAAATCGATTATTTCTACAGACTTATTATAGTCTCCTGGACTTTTAAGTCTTATAACATACTCTTCTCCCTTAGATAATTTATCTTTTACCTCATCTAATGATAAATCCCTATCAGCTGCATATATTCCATATATTCCAGTTCTAACCTTATTAATTTCTTGCTCTTCACGAATTGAAGCAATCTCTTCTTCCTTCATAAAGCAAGGATAAGCATAACCTTTTCTAATAAGTTCTTTTACATATGTTTGATAAATCTCTGCTCGCTCACTTTGTCTATAAGTACCATAACTACCACCAATAGAATATCCCTCAGTTGGTGCTATATTAAATCCTTTCAAAACTGAAACTATATTATCGATTCCGCCTTCAACTTCTCTTTTTTGATCAGTATCTTCAATTCTTAAAAAGAAAATTCCTTTACTTTGTCTTGCATAAACCATATCACAAAAAGCAGAATACAAATTACCTAAATGAACACTACCAGTAGGACTTGGACCATATCTAGTAACCATAGCTCCTTCTTTTAAATCTCTTTCTGGATACATTTTCTCATAATAATCACAATTATTTTTTATATTAGGAAATAATATTTCAGCTAATTCAATTCTTTCATTTTCACTCATGAAAAAAACACCTCTTCCAAATTCATGTATTAATAATAAACTAAAACAAGAAAAAAAGCAATTATTTTTAAGTTATTGCTTTAATTCCTTCTTTAATAAAATAGTTAGTACAGGTAAAACAAAAATGTATGGCATTGCATATCTAAAATAAGCATTTACTGGTGATACAAAACATATTAATAAAGATAAATATAAAGGCGCAAGTACTATTAAAAATTTATACTTCTTATTACTAATTAAATATATACTAAGAATTCCTAACCATATACCACTAAAACCAATATTAACTAAAAGACCAATTAGTGGAAGGTACGGGAATAAATTACCATAACCAGATAAAATACCACGGAGTATATACATATTATTAAAATTATATTTAAAAACTCCTGTATCTTCATATTTACTTGTAATACTACTATAAATATACCAATTATGTTTATTTGGATAAAAATAACCATATGTATTCTCTAAAAAAGCATCAATATAACATATTGGATGTTTAATAAGGCCTTTAAACCAAACTATAAAATAATCTTTCAAGTCATCTTTAGTAGTATATTTATTAAACTCATTTTTAACAGGATCAGCTATTTCAGGCTTATATCTCATTGCTAAAGAATCATACTTAAGTACTTTATCAATTACTTTCTTATCTTCAATAGATATTTCATCTCCATAATATTTAACATATCTTGCTGTTTGTTGAAACGGAACACTTAAAGCTTCTCTAACGCTTCCTGATGAAACTCCAAGAGACGGAATTAAAATGTTATTAAATGCAAAAAACATTGTAAAAAATATTATAAAGCTTGAAAATAATTTAACTCTATTAACTTTATTATAAAAAATAAGAATTAGCATAGAAAGAACTATAACAATAGAACCATTATGTCTAAACAAGCAAATAAGTAAGGTAATTAAAGCCAAATATATAATATCTTTATAATTCATTATCTTATTATGCTTAATAATATCATAAATAAATAAAACAAATAAAATCATAAAGATTGTATAGTAAGTATCTTTAACAAAAGAAACACTATAAAAAGCATAAGAAGGCACTAATAAATAAATAAGTAATAATATAAATCTATAAGCAATCTTAATATTGTTACTTTTTAATATTTTAATAGTATAAGAAAGGACTGAAGCAAAAACTAAGGTTTGTATTATAGTATAAATAAATAACCCAAAATTATCGCTGGCAATCATTCTTCCAAATTCAAGAGACATTCCAATAAAATAAGTTTGAAAAACAGGATGATGAGTAGTCATAAAAACCAAAGGATTCCTTTGAATTACCCAATCAATATATTTGGTATGACAATTAAAATATTGAAGTATTTGAAAATAAGGATCTGGTGACAATACTCCAGGATAAAAAGCTATTAAGTAAATACTCCAAATTAATAAAATAGTTATAAAACTAGTCCTAAAAGGATATTTATCAAATAACTCCATATATCTAATCAAATATTTATTTTTAAATTTAAAATTAATCTCTCTTTTGTTTAAATATTTATCTAAATAAAAGAAAAATGCTTTAGAAACGTAATAATAACCAAATAATTTAATTAAACTCAAAGTAAAAACTAAAATATTCTCAAATACTGGGATAACAGAGCCAATAGATTGGTAAATATCTCCTATCAAAAACAAAATAGCTATAATAATAGATCCATAAGTTTTAATTTTATTTATTTCTATATCTTTTTCTTTATAAACTTTTACTGTAATTAAAAAAAGGATTAAAGCAAGCATTGAATTAATACTAGAAAAAGTTCTAATTTTAAATGGCATCATAAATAAATTCAAATTAAAAGTAAATGTTATTGCAACCAAAACCCCGATTAATATAGTTTTTAATAACTTTTTCATTATGTTCACCAATATAATTATACCACAACTTTTAAAAAGAAAAGTAAAAGCTATAAATAATAACTTTTACTTTACATAACTCAAATGGCTGCCCTAGTTAGATTCGAACTAACGCGTAATGCGGTCAGAGCGCACTGCCTTACCACTTGGCTATAGGGCAATAACTAATACACTATAATTTTACCACACAAAAACAAAAAGAAAAGCCACAAATTGACTTTTCTTTAATATTTATTATTAAGCAACTTCTCCTCTTAATTCACCAATTCCATTACAATCTGGAAGATTAGCATACTGTTCCATATGAGATAGATCTACAAACCATACTGTTCCAGTACTAGGGCAATTAGCAAACATATTTACAACAGTAGTTGCACTATCAAAATAGAAATCAACTCCATTAATATAAATATCAGTTACACTCCTGCAATTATAAAACATATTTGAAAAGTTTGTTACCTTTCTTGTATTAAAATTTCTTAAATCAACGCTTAATAAAGATTTGCAATTATTAAACATTGAGGACATGTTAGTGGCTTTTGGTGTAACAATATTTCTCAAATCTATATTTTTTAAAGTAGTACACAATTCAAACATACTACTAAAATTTTCTACATTTGCAGTGTTAAAATTACTTAAATTAATATTTTTAAGTGAACTACAGAATCTAAAAATGGAACCCATATCTGTTACTAAATTAGTCTTAAATGACGTTAAATCCAATTCGGATAATGAAGAACACGAGTTAAATAAAGCATGCATATTCGTTACTTTAGAAGTATTAAAATTGCTAAAATCCAAACTAGTCAATTTTTGGCAACAATCAAACATCTTTGACATATCTGTAACATTACTAGTCTTCAATAAGGTAATATCTAAATTAACTAAAGAATTACAATGACAAAACATACTTTTCATAGTTGTTACACTAGAGGTATTAAAGTTTTTTATATCTAAAGATGTTAATCCGTGGCAATGATAAAACATTCCTTCCATATTGTTTACTTTAGATGTATCAAAACTTGAAAGATTAATGCTTGTAAGTTTACTCGCTCCAGCAAACATATAAGCCATATTCTCCACATTTGATGTAGCAAACTTATCAGATAAAATAAGCTCCGTTAAATTAGTATTTGAAAGACCAGTATTTGTGTCTAATGCAATCATATAAGACATATCCTTGACATTAGATGTATCAAAACTTGAAAGATCAAGAGAAATTAGATTTTTACAATTCGAAAACATTTTACTCATATCTGTCACACTTGAAGTATTGAATTTCTCTATTCCCCTAATTTCCGATAATAACATATTATGTGAGGGATAAGAATGAAACATTTCTGAAAAATCTTGAACATTTATAGTATTAAAAGAAGTTAAATCTAATGAAGTTAAACTAAGACAATCATAAAACATTCTTTCCATTGATAAAACATTTCTTGTATCAAAATTAGAGAAAACTAAGTCCGTTAGAGCTTCGCAACTATAAAACATTGTACTCATAGAGTTAACAGAAATTGGAGCAAAAGAGGACAAATCTAATGACTTAATCTTTCCACAAGAAGAAAACATACTACTCATACTAGTAACTTTAGATACATCAAAACTTGTTACATTTAATTCTTCTAAATTTCGGCAACTAGAAAACATATAACCCATATTTCTTACATTTCCAGTATTAAAATTACTTAAATCTAATGATTTAAGGTTTGCTAAATGTTTAAACATCATAAACATACTAGTAACATTTGAGGTATTAAAATTACTAACATCTAAAGTTTTTAAAGCAAGACAAAGTTCAAACATATTGCTCATATATTTAACTCCAGTTGTATCAAGATTGGCCACATCTATCGTAGTAGCCTTATTAAGATATCTAAAAAGATTACTTGAATCAGGATTTGCTTTAACTCCACCATCCTGTCCAATATATATCTCGTATAATCCATTAGAATCCATATCTTCTGCATATAGTTTTATACTATCAGTTTGATCATTAGAAACGTCAAAATATTTTTTACCATTAAAATCTATTGCATTTTCAGAAACTTCATCTGTATTTCTTATCGTAACAGATTCAATCTTATTTTTTATAATATCAGTATCAAAAAAACTTACAGTATCACCATTCGCAGTATTCGCAATTTTTAAATAACTATTAGTAAACTGTTTAAAATCAAAGTTTAAAGTTAAATTAAATGTTGAAGCCTGAGAGTAGCCTCCATCTTTATATTTTAAAGTTAATAGAATTGTTTTGGTAAAACCTAAAGAACACTTGTCACTTTCACAAAGCTTATCTCCAATGTTATAATTTGTTACCATATATTCTAGATTATCTGGAAGTCCTGTAATAGATGCTATCTTCATCTCTTGGTTTCCAGTATTAGTTATATCTACTGCATATGTGACTGTTGAATCACTATTGGGTAAAAGTACCCCCCCCCCGAACAATTGTTTTGTTATAATCTTCTGATGCTCTAACTCCTGTTATTCTTATATCGCTTTTAATCCTAACATCTGCAACAGTCCCAGTTACATTTAAAACACTATTAAAAGATGCATAAGCACAGCTCAATGCCATTACAAACATCACAATAATTAGTGATAAATTTTTACTAGTTATTATTTTCTCTAACTTCATACTTTTACCTCTATTATAATATAAGTCTAACAAAAAAAGAGGATTTAAACAAGTCCTCTTAATTATTATCTATAACTTTTTTATAAGCATTTATTAATCCATCTACGTAAGCACATCCCATAAAGCACACAACTGAATCTTTCTCATTTTTAAGCTTATCCATAGTATCTGTAGAGATAATTTCTCCTCCATCTAATTTATCAGTAATTATACTAGATGTTATCCCTGGATAATCTTCTGGTCTTTCCCTATTACAATCAATCTCAGTAAGATAAGCTTTATCAGCTACTTTAAATGCATCAATAAATTCCTGAGTAAAATCTTTAGTTCTTGAATAAGTATTAGGAGCAAAAACTACTACTAACCTTTTATCTGGATACTTTTGTCTTACTCCTTCAAGTGTTACTTTAACTTCTGTAGGATGATGAGCATAGTCATCAACTATTATGCTTCCCTTATACTCCTCAATCGCAAATCTTCTTTCAGCATTTTTAAAATTCTTTAAGTTATTAGATATATCAGCTAAATCAATCCCTAAATTCCCACATATAATGATAGCTGCAGTTGCATTCATCACCATATGACGACCAAATAAAGGAATAGAAAAATCTCCAATTAAACTATTTTCTTTAGTATAAAGACTAAATTTAGATTCATTCTCTAGTAATTCCATATTCTTTATTATTACATCGTTATCGGAATTAAACCCATAAAATTTAACCTTAGTTTTATAATTAATATTTCTAACTTCAGCATTATCTCCATTAGCAACAACTAAATCCTTAGTTTGGTTAGCAAATACCTCAAATGTATTTCTAATATCATCTACGTCTTTATAAATTTCCATATGCTCAGCTTCTATATTAGTTATAACAGAATATCTTGGATGATAAGCAGTAAAATGTCTATTAAATTCATCACTTTCAACTACAAAATATTCATTTTCTTTACTAGCATGTCCATCTCCTGCCCCAATAAAATAATTACAGCCAACAGTTTGTTCTAATACATGTCTAATAATAGAAGAAGTTGTTGTCTTACCATGAGTTCCACTTACTCCAATTGTAGAAAACATATCTATAACGTCTCCTACTATTTCATTATATTTTTTAATAGTAAGCCCCAACTCTTTAACCCTTTTCATCTCAGGATGATCTTCACTAAAGGCAACACTATAAGTTACAATTGTATCCTTATCAATCTCATGATCATGGCCATAATATATATTTATTCCTCGCTCTTCTAAACCTACTTGAGTAAACTTATGACCCTTCGCATCATCATAACCACTTACTTCATTTCCAAGATCAAATAGAATTTGAGCTAAAGTAGACATTCCTGTTCCTTTTATACCAATACAATAATATTTCAAGTTAATCACTTCCCTTTTAATTTATTATAAGTTAACGACACTAATCAGTAAAGTTTTAAGGAGAATAGTTTACACTGTTTTTACGAATAAACAATTCTTTTAAACTACACTACTATATTTTATGCTATAGTTTTAAAAGAAGGTGATTTTTTTATGAATATCTTAATTTGTACATCATCAAGAGAAGAAATAGATAAAGAATATTTATTACTTGCAGAAAATATTGGGAAAGAACTTACTAAATTAAATTTAAATCTTATATTTGGAGCTGCCAGTACTGGAATGATGGGAAAAATAGAAAAACATTTTAAAAACATAAACTCTTATACTGTAGAAAAATATACCAATGATTTAAAAAATATTCATAGTTCTAAGGAATATATTCTTGAAACAACAATGGATAGAACAAAAGAAATGTATAAAGAAGCAGATGTAATTCTACTTTTACCAGGTGGAACTGGAACTATTGCGGAATTCTTTTCAATATTAGAAGAAAATAGAAGTATAAATAATCCCAAGCCATTCCTAATTTTTAACTATAATGGTTATTATAATAAAATATTTGAAATTATCGATACATGTATTAAAAATAACTTTAATGACAAAGAAATATATAATTATTTTGAAGTATGCAATAATTTTGAAGAAATATTAAAAAAAATAAAGGTACTAAATTCATAGTACCTTTTTAAATTATTGTCTATTAGCTTTTTCTGCTTTACGTTTATCACGACATTCTTTACATCTTTTTGGTTCATTATCTAAACCTTTTTCCTTGTAGAATGCTTGTTCTCCAGCAGTGAATACAAATTCATTACCGCAATCTTGACAAACAAGTGTCTTATCTTCAAATTCCATTGCTTTCCCTCCTTACTTTAATTGATTGGACCCTAGTGGTAATTGTTTCCAAATCGATTCAAAAATAAAAAGGAAAATATAGCCACGAATTAAATAATATAATTTTTCAAAATCCAGTGAATAATCACATATATAATATATCACATTTATTAACTTTCTGCAATTAAATTAGCTTTATTTTTGGTATTTTCTCTATCTCTCTTCGAATAAACACATCCACAATAATCCTGCCTATATAAATTATATTCAGAAGAAAGCTCAATACTCCTCTTATATCCATTTTTCTTTTTAAAATCACAAAATAAAAAATTAGTAGAATACTTCTTATCTAAGTCCTCTCCTATTTCATTTATCCAGTTAACATTTTTATGTGGAGAAAGACTCAATGTCGTTGTAAAATAAGGAAAATTTAATTCATCAGCAATTCTTGCAGTTTCTCTTAGTCTAAGACTATAACATTTATAGCACCTTGCTCCTCTTTCAGGTTCATTCTCTAATCCTTTAGAAATAGCAAAAAAATCTTTGGGATCGTAATTACCTTCTAAAAAAGATATTTCATATTTTGTTTTAAATTTGCTTATAAATCTTTTTATCTCTTCTATTCTTTTGTTATATTCTTCTTCTAAAGTAATGTTGGGATTATAATAAAAAATAGTCACTTTAAAATAATCAGCAATTCGCTCTAATACTGCAGATGAACAAGGAGCACAGCAAGCATGCAGCAATAAAGAAGTACCTTCTTCTATATTACTCATTTGTTCTATCATTTTAACATCATAATTCATAACTATCCCTCTCAATACGCCATAATTATACATCAAAAGTATAAAAAAAGAAAGCTTCACTCACTTTCTCTTTTAAAACATTATTAATAACTAATTATTGTCTTTATTTTCTATTTTAGATTTTTCTTCTTCTCTTTTTTCTTTTTCTTCTTTTTCTAATAATTTAAAGTCAATCTTATTATATAAAGTCTTAGGCAATTCTTTTCTAAATTCAAATTCTTTAGGTTGAGAAAAAGCTTCCAAGTCTCTTTTACATAATTCTTTAATTTCTTTCTTTATTTTAGAATTTTCTTTTTTACCATCATTTAAAACTATAAAAGCTTTCGCAACTTGCATCTTATAAGGATGAGGAATACCTATAACACAACATTTCTTAACATCAGGATGAGACTCAATTACTTCTTCGATTACAGAAGGATAAATATTAAATCCACTAGATACAATCATTCTCTTAAGTCTTTGAGTAAAATAAATTATACCGTCTGGAGTAATATAACCAACATCTCCAGTATGTAACCATATCTTACCATCTTTATGTTTTCTTAAAACTTTTTTAGTTTCTTCCTCATTATTTAAGTAACCAACCATAACTGTTGGACCATTAACGCAGATTTCTCCTTCTTCTCCAAATGGAAGCGGTTCATTACTATCAGGATCACAAATGCAAATACTATTACCAACCATTGGGATTCCAATAGAACCTGGTTCATTTGTACCATCGAATGTATAAGCAGTAGCTGCAACAGACTCAGTCATTCCATAACCTTTTGAAACTGATATCTTTGCTCCATGCGTATGAAGGAAATTATTAAATCTCTGTTCCATTGCTAAAGTAAGATAATCTCCTCCTGAAATAACATATTTCATTTGAGATAAATCTAAATCCTCAAACTTTTTATTAGAAAGCATACCTTCCCATAAAGTAGGAACTCCCGCAATTACATGAGGTCTTTCATTTTTCATTATCTTGTAGAATCTATTAGCTTCAAATTCAGGAACCAAAATAACTTCCACTCTAAGACATAAAGGAGCATGTAAACAAACACAAAGCCCAAAGCCATGGAATACTGGCAATATTGTAACTATTTTATCATTCGGTCTTACATTACATACATTAACACCATCTTGTTGACATTCGGCATTAAAATTAAAGTTTGAAACCATAATTCCTTTTGGAGTACCAGTAGTTCCACCACTATGTAATATAATCGCAACATCTTTAGACTTCATATGTGAAGTATATTTCTTACTATAAGCCATACCTCTTAAAATAAATTCTTTCCAAGACATAAAATCATTATCACGTCTTTTAGGACGTTTTATTTTAAAACCTCTTGTTAGTTGATATCCAATATTAAGTCCAAGTGGCATAGAGTCCTTTGCTGAAACCAAAACCGTTTTATAAACTAATGTTTCAGGAATAATATTTTTTAATTTTTCATAAGACTGATCAAGTAAAATCAAAATTCTTGATTTTGATTGTTCCAAATAAAATTTAACTTGTGTAGGACTAGATAAAGGATGAACCATATCAGCAATTGCCCCTATTTTATTACAGGCATAAAATGCTATAACTGCCTCAGGTGTATTAGGCATACAAATAGTTACAATATCTCCTTCTTTTACTCCTAAAGATCTAAGAGCACGAGATGCATGGTCAATTCTTTCAAACATTTCATTATAACTAATTCTATTTCCAAAATAATTTAATGCTATAAAATCTCTATCTTGTCCTACTTCACTTACTAAATAGTCATAAATAGTTTTATCAGTAAATTTTATTTTTTTATCTTCTTCTGAATAATAAGCAAGCCAAGGCTCACTACGGTTTTTCTTAAATAACTTAGTTAATAAATCTTTAAATAATCTCATATAAAGTCTCCCTGTATTTTAATATATTAAATTACTACAAAATTAATTATAACACATCAAATTAATTTGTAAACCAGCTATGCTACCTAAAGTAGAATCCAAATACAACTCCACATATGCCTCCCATTATATGTCCAAGATGAGAAATATTATCATTTTTTCTAGCAAGTCCCTTAAAAATCTCATCCGCAATATAAAAGATAAATATTAAAACTAAAGTAAGTGGAATCTTCCCCATTTCAAAATTAACAAAAGATGAAAGCACAATTAACATAAATACTATTCCACTTGCGCCATAACATCTTGTATTCTTACAAAAAAGTTTATTACTCACTCCACCTATTAGTGCTGTAATTAGAAACATGATAATAAGATTAATACTTCCATACTTTTCTTCAACCATTGGACCAACTAATAAAATATATAAAAAATTATGTATGAAATGATCCCAACTTCCATGACCTAAAGCATGGGTAAAAAACCTCACATAAGTAAGTGGATTTAAAAGTGAGGAACTAGAACTAGTAGAAAAGAAATGCTTAGTACTCTCTCCCTTAGTTAGTGTATGAATAATCATTACAAATAATGATATAAAGAAAAAAGTTAAAACAACTAAAGAATTATATTGTACATAATTTAAATATTTCATATTATCACCTTAATAAATTATAAAACAAAAATAATAGAATTGCTACATTCTATTATTCTTTTTCAAGCTCACGGTAATTAACTTTTCCAATTAAAGTTTTTGGAAGTGACTCTCTAAATACATATTCTTTTGGAAGCATATACTTTGCTAAATTCTTTTCGCAATGTTCCTTTATACTTTTTTTGACTTTACTTGTTACTTCTATATTATTTTTTAATACAATATAAGCTTTTGGAACTTGTACTTTGTAAGGATGTGGTACTCCAATCACGCCACAATTTAAAACTGCCTCATGTTGCATAATAACTTCCTCTATATGAGAAGGAAAAACATTATATCCAGAAACAATTAGCATTCTTTTTAATCTCTGTGCAAAGAAAAGCACTCCATCATTATCTAAATAACCCAAATCTCCAGAATGAACCCAAATTCGTCCTTTTTCATCCTTTTCTAAGATATCATTAGTTTCCTTTTCATTATCTAAATAACCAAGCATTACAGAAGGACCTGAAATTAATATCTCTCCAATTTCTAGTGGTTTAGCTTCTTCTCTTGTATCCACATTAACAATCTTTATGATATTACCAGGAAAAGGAATTCCAACGCTTCCCAACTTACTTGCTCCTAAAACAGAAGCTGCAACTGGTCCAGTTACTTCCGTCATACCATAACCTTGAATTATTTCTCCTCTACAGTTATGCTTCTTTAAAAACTTATTTACTTGTTCATTTTTAGCAACAGTTAAAGTGTCTCCTCCTGATATAATATATTTAATATAAGATAAATCCATATTATCCATATGTTTATTTGTAAGTAGTGCTTCAAATAAAGTTGGAACTCCACTAACAACAGTAGGCTTATATTTAGATAATAACTTATCAAATCTAGAGGCATCAAACTGTGGTATTAAAATACTAGTAGCTCCTAAGCAAAGTGGAGCATGAACGCAAACAACTAACCCAAAGCAATGAAATATTGGAAGTATTGCAAGCATAGAGTCACCTATACCAAATCCTGGAAAAACAATTGATGCTTGTACCGCAACAGCATTTATATTTCCATTTGCTAAAACTATATTTTTAGGTACTCCAGTAGTTCCGCCACTATGTAAAATAACAGCAGGTTGTTCTTTTGTAGTTTTAATTAATACTCGTCCTTTATAATTTCTTCCCTTAGCCATAAAATCTTTCCAGTAAAGGTTTTCTTCACTTTTCTTTGGAACTTCTATCTTTCTACCTTGTGTCAAATAGTACCCAAAGCCTAATATTGTAGGCATAGAATCAGCTGCTGATACAATAACTAACTTATATACTTCAGTATCTTCTATAACCTCTTTAATTTTAGAATAACTCATATTAATCGCAATTAACATTACACTATTAGTTGATTTAAGCGAATGCCTAATTTCTTCAGATGCAGATAGTGGATGAATTATATTTGATATAGCCCCAATCTTATTTACTGCATAAAAAGAAATAACTGCCTCAGGTGTATTAGCCATACATATTGTTACTACATCACCTTCTCTAATTCCTTGACTCTTAAGTGCTCTAGCACAAGTGTCAATATCATTTAAAAAATGATCATAAGTAAATTTTTTATTAAAATAATTAAGAGCTATTTCACTTCTATTATTTTTAGATGATTCCTTTAACATTTCATAAACTGAAATATTTGGCACCTCAATATTATTTACTCCTCTTGGATAAAACTTTTCCCATGCATATTTGTCTTTTCTTAACTTATCGATTACTTTATCTACTATTTTCATAAATCCTCCATATTATTAAACAACTGTTGCATATCTAACAAAACAATTATATAATTTGAATTATAGAGATATCAATCATCAATTTTTGTTGAATTTGATACTTATTAAACAAAAAAATATACAAGTGTTTAAAAAGAGGCAAATTATGGATAGAAGAGTTAAATATACAAAAAAAATAATAAAAGATACATTTATAGATATATTAAGTAAAAAAGAAATCAACAAAATTACAGTAAGCGAAATTTGTAAAAAAGCTGATATTAATAGAGCAACCTTTTATAGGTACTATTTTGATGTTTATGACTTGCTTGATAAGATTGGAAAAGACTTCTTAGAAGAATTAAAAACAGTAACTATTAAAGAAAATTATACAGTAGCAAGCTTTTCTAAAGAATTTTTAAAAGTATTATTAGAAAACAAGGAACTTATAAAAGTATTATTTAATACTAATAATAATTTATCCTTCCTTAATGACTTTTTAGAAGTAGTATTTGAAAAGTGCCAAGAAAAATGGCTAAAAGAAATACCTGATATCAGTAATGAAGAAATTGAGTATGCTTCTATTTTTATGTTTAATGGCGCTTTAGGAGTAATTAATTTTTGGCTTAAAAATGACTTTGATAAGAGTGTTGATGAAATAGCAAACATCATAGAAAAACTAAGCTATTACGGAACAAGAAATTATATTTATAGAAAAAGAGAGGCTTAACCCTCTCTAATTATTTTCATCTTTTTCATACATTATTCCGTTTGAATCAAGTTGAATTTCATATCCATATTGGAATATATAAGAAATACTAAATAGAAATAAAATTTCTACTAAGCTAAATAATTCAAAACCAATATCTAAATCCATCTGTAAAAATACTTCGAATAATACACCTATTAAATTTGGTAGTATTGTAACAGCAATCATTAAATATGCAATTTTCTTTATATAGCCTACGTTTTCTAACGTAAATGGTGTTTCTCCTGAATTTATATTATTAAATAAGCTTTCCAATGACTTTAGCATAATAGAAACCATAATTAAAAGAATTATTAAAACTAAGAAACCTGTTTCCATATAACCTACTATTGCGTATTTAGAATGTTCTTTAAAAATATCTTTTATATAAGCTATCTCTTTTTCATTTGCAAAATCAGCAACCACTATATTATTAGCTTTAACTAATATCTTATCGTTTTCTTCTATTACTTTAATCATTTCATTTGCATGTGTAAAGCTAATTTCATTATTTTCTATTTCTACTTTGCTACAAGCTATTCCAAGAATTATCATAGAAACAAAAATTATTGGAATGGAAACCAACACTGCAATTCTACAAATTTTTGAAATTATTGAAATTGTTTTACTTAATGCTTTCATTTTAGTTTGTTGCTCTTTTTTAAATTTCACAACATTACTTCTAATATCTTCTCCTAAATTTTCAATATCGATCAAACTGTCATTAACTAAATCATTAATTTTACAATGAAAAATTTTACATAACTCTAATATATTATTCATTTCTGGATAACTCTCAGAATTTTCCCATTTACTAACACTTTGTCTCGAAACATTTACCCTTTCCGCTAATTCTTCTTGTGAAAGTTTTCTAGACTTTCTAAGTTTTTTTAAATTATCTCCAAATTTCACTAGACTTCCTCCTTTACAAGAAAATTATATTATCAATTATACTAAAAAAACATCAACTTTCAGTTGCATTTCTTAATTATTATTAAAGAAAAAAAAGAAAATGAAATAATAATCATTTTCCTATTTATTTTCTTCTAACTTTACTAAAACATTTTTAATTACTTCTACTGCCTTATCTCTTATTTCATTAGCAGCTTTTTGTAATGCATAGTCACCCTTATTCATAGCAGCTTCAACTAAATCATCAGCTTTTTCTTTAATTACAATAGCCTTATCTTTAGCAGCTTCCAAAACTTTTTCTTTATCTAAAGATTTAATTTTTTTTTCTAATTCTTTGATTTTTTTGTCAAATTCCTCTTTTAACTCTTCAGAATCCATTTCTTTTATCTTGCACATCATTTCTTCAATCTTGCATTTCAAAATTGCTCTTGTTTCTTTACCACTTCTAGGAGCAAGTAACACTCCTGCTGTTGCACCAATAGCTACTCCTGTTAACATTTTACATAATTTTTTCTTTTTACCCATTTTATTATTCCTTTCTTTAAAATATATAGTTTCTAATTAGAAAAAACATCTTATTTTCTAATAACTTCTTAATTATATTATGTAATAATTTCAAAAAAATATACAAAATATATTTCTATTAAATTTTAACTAAATAACATAGAAAAAAATGTCTAAAAAAGACATTTTATATGAATGGTTATTTAAATTTTACATATTTAAAGCCTAAACTTTTATAAATTTTCGAAGCTCTAGGCAAGTTAAACACTCTTGCAAAAATTAAATTATAAAATTCATCTATTAAAACTATTGTTAGTAAAGAAAAACATATTGTTAAAAATAATTTTTTATTCAGTTTTTTGGCAAGTAAAAAGCATAGTGGAACAACAACATAAATTAAAAGTAAGCTAAAAAGTCCAAATATAAGTACACTTCTTAAGCACACAAAACCATGTATATTTCCAAAACTTAATATTTCTTGATTATAATCCCAACATCTAAATCCGTTTCCTGTTATATACAAATATGCTCCAGATATATATTCAAGTATCCCACTAGAAACTACGCTAGTAATAAATACTCTAACCCAATTCTTTCTATGTTTATATGTTAAAAAATAAATAATAACTGATCCAGTTGCATAAACGTTTATCCAAGGTAAGAAATTACCACCTCGCCAATAAAAATCTTTCATACCACCATTAAAAAAATAAAAAATATATTCATATATAAATCCAAATAATCCAGATAAAACTATTATTAAGCTTAAAATAGCTAAAATAGTAATTTTATCAAAGGAATGATCTTTTTCTAAATATTCATTAAACTTCTTTTTCATACTACTAAATCCTTCTAATTCTTTTTCCAATACATTTTATTGTCTATAAATTCATAAGTTAAAATTCCTTTATCATATAAATATGACAAATAGCTTCTTATAGTGCTTCCAACTAATACATATTGATTACTATTCATAATTAGATCATATTTATCAAAAACAGACTTTAATACCTCTTCAAATGTCTTAGGCTCAATACATATTTCACAAACAGATTCAATAATTTCTTCGATCTTTTCTCTATTAATACTTATCAATTTAGAAATATCATTAGTTGCTTCAACATGTGAAGGTATAAATAATTTTCCTTTTAGAGTTGATAAATAATCTAATGTATTTAAAAATTCTTTAACATCGTAAATAAAAAATATATGATATTTTTCAATAGTTTCGATACTAAATAAACTATCAGCTAAAAAATAAACATCATCATTAGTTTTAATACCAACCATATCAAAAAAATGACCTTTTAAAGAAAAATATTCTAATCCTTCCGGCAAATTACCATCGATTTCTGTTACACAAGACTCCTTTGCATATAAAAACTTATTTCTTAAATCTGAAAAAGGATATCCTCCATAAAGAAAGGAAGCCTCAAGAATAGGAGCCTCTGTAAAAGATTTCTCAATATTTGAAGCAAATACTTTGCAACCAGTTCTATCTTGGATAACTTTATTACCACCAATATGATCAGCATTTGAATGTGTAGAAATAATTCCTATTACATTCCATCCTTGCTCATTAATTATCTTTAATATTTTCTTTCCTGCATCTTTATCGTTTCCTGAATCTATTAAATAGACATTATTATCATCAACTTTATAAATACCAATATTAGTTGCATTTTTTATATAGTAAGTTTTTTCTCCGACTTTTATTAATTCCATGATTTACTCCTCTACTTTCGCCTTACCTTTATTATATCATCATTTTCTATTTGGCCAACCAAAAGTGATGAATTATCATCATGATTTAATAAATTACTATCAACTTTTTTCTCATCATAATTAGCATAGCAATATTTACAAAAATGTTTACACGAATTATATTCACCAATATCAACCATTTGTACACACTGACATTTTTGTTCTTTTCTAGCTGACCAATTCTTATAAGTTTTACCAGTTAATTTAAAAGCAAGTTCATGAGAAAGACAATCTCTTTTAATAAAACCATATTCTACTAAATTTTCATCCTCAAAACAAGTTTGCACTGTCATGTTATGTTCTTTTGCTATTTTACTAAAAGAAAGGCCTATTTCTTTATATTCAGTCTTAGAAATTTCATGATAATTCAAGACATTCATATTATTTCTAACATTTTTATAATCATCAATAAAAGAGACTATTATTTGTTTAACATAGCCATCAAGTAAAGAGCACATTTTAGCAAAAGCCTTTTTATGATAGTCAGTATTGTATTTATCACTTATAAAAATAGGATCATACCTAACATATAAATTATCAATACCAACTATTTCAGATAGCTTTTTAATTGCTTCTATTATATCTTTTTTAGAAGGAACAAAAGGTTCAATATCCAAATTATATGGAGTTAAAGTAACATGAAATATTATTGGCTTATCAATTTCTTTTAAATAATCTAAAATCGGTAACGGATTTTTAGTGCAAAACAAAATTAGATCTACATCAGAAAAATAGATTCTACTTACTAATTTTCTATTAAAAGGATTTCTAACATCGACATAACCTTCTCTATATCTATTCATAAACCACTTAGTAAAAAAAGCAACAATATCACATCTTCCGCTTACATTTAAAATCAACTAAAATCACCACCATTATAAAAAAAGAATATAAAATTATATTCTTTCATTATTATCTAAAGTTAATTGAAACGCTTCCTACTCCGCTATCAACATCAATTTTGTTATAACCATTTCCAAATACTGTATCATCACTTACGTCACTACCATCTATCTTAAATGATCCAATACCTTTATCAACCAATACCTTATAATCATTGCTTGATCCCAGTACATTAATAGTCAACTTTCCTACCCCAGAAGAAATATCGCTATCTCCAGTAAGCTTAGCAGTAATAGCGCTTTCACCAACTCCAACATCTAAATCTAAATCGTTTATAATACCATCCTTAATAGAAAGTTTACCTGCCCCTGTATCAATAGAAGCCTCATCTAACACATTGATATATTTAATATCTACTTTACCAGCACCAAAATCAAAATCTAATTTATCGGCACTTAAATAATCAATATTTATTACACCTGCTCCAGAATCAATATCAACACTTCTAAAATTATAATCGCTAGGAACATAAATATTTAATTTTCCAAGATTCTTATTTTTGAAAAAATTATGTTTCTTTTCTGTAATATGTAAAACATTATTTCTTACACTTTTCTTAATATATTTATTATTAGTTTCTATTTTTAATTCATTTCCTTGAAGAATATTAACTTCAACACCACCTGTGTCTATATCAAGACCAAGAATATTGCCTCTAATTCTCTCAGTCTTTAGTTCACTAGAAATTTTATCTTCATCATCAGAATCATAAAAATCAGTAAGTAATGAAAAAGAAAATAAAATGCTAGAAATAATACTAAATATAATTGAGAAAGCAAAAGCAATTGCTAAATACTTAATTATTTTTTGAGCTGTACTCATTTAATTTCAACTCCCCCGAATATACAAGTAGCTTTAATATAGACAGTATTTTTATTATCACTTCTATTTCTTGTCTTATTACTAACTCCACCAAATATAGGTGTTGATAAAACCTTAACATTAACGTCCTTTGGAAGATATATATTCATTCCTCCAAAAACACTACAAGCATTAATAACACAATCTTCTTCAATTTTAGAATTAGACAAATCACATTCAATTCCACCAAATACAGAATTTAAAGTACATCCGCTAAATTTTTCATTACTAAAATCTAACTTTTGTCCTCCAAATGTTGCACAATATTCATTATTCTTTGTACTATTTCTATTAATTTTACTTACTTCTTTAGTAATTTTATTAGCAAATGAATCTTTAAAAATCATTGATAAACCAATAATTACTAAAATTACTGGAAACATTAATTTCCAAATAATTTCAAAACTTACTAAGTCTTGACATCCTAGTAATAAAAACACTCCTATAAAAAGCATTACTAAATTACCAGTTTTTTCATTCTCACTACATAATCCTATTAATGCTGGAATTATTAAAAATAATGTCCACCATCCATCAAAAAATATATCAATATCACAAATATCTAACGCATTAAGGCCAAATATTATACCTAATACTATTAATACTGCTCCCCATAACATATTTCCCATTTTGTTTACATTTTGATATTCATCATCTTTTTTCATAAATAAACTCCTCTTTCTTTCTTAAATTTGACTTTTATATGGAATAATTAATGCTGCTACAAAATAAGCAATAAATCCTGTTCCAACACAAAACAAAAGTATTATCCAAAAAAGTCTAACTAATGTTGGATCTATGTCGAAGTACTCAGCTATTCCACCACATACTCCGCATACCATCTGTCCATCTTCTACTCTATATAACCTCTTTTTCATACAGCCTCCATATACATACATTATATCACGCATAAGCTAAATTTATTTAATAAATTTAAATTATTAATATTAAGGCAACAAGAATTACTATTAAAATTATTATAATTAAAGATAATATATTTTTAGAAGAAACATTTTCTTTATTACTTGTTAAAGTCTCATCTTCATTAGAAAGTGACAAAACATCAGATATTATTTTAGTTTTTTCCAAATTATCATTAATTTCATTTGTGTCATTCAAAGAAAATTTTTTTGTGTTACAAAATTCACTATCATTTGAATTTTCTTTATCCTTTATATCATTAGATTCAGAAAATTTTCTAATCAGTTCTTCAATCTTTTCAGTATCACGCATTTTCTTACACTCCCTTAATTTAATAATAAATTCTTAATAAAATTTATTTATTCCTTTATCTATAAATATATCATAAAATTAAAGCAATATAAAAAGAAATTATCTTTAAAAGACAATTTCTATTATTTTTTATTTATATACTCTTCTGCCATCTTTAGAAAATAATTAATTATTTTTTTAGAATTATCATCAAAGTCATAACTTATCTCTGGATGCCATTGGATACCAAGATTAAAAAAGTCCCCTGGATATTCAATAGCTTCTATTAATCCATCTTCTGATGTTGCAACAGTTTTAAATATATGATTTTCTATTGCATGATAGTTGTGAAAACTATTAACCATAATTTCATCTTTTCCAATAATTTTATAAAGTAGACTATTTTTATCTATCTTTACTTTATGAGTTAGAATATCATCACTTTTCTGATAGTGATTAAATCCTGTATCATTTTTTACAAGTTTAATATCCTCATCATAACAACTCATCATTTGCATACCAAGGCAAACTCCAAGAACTGGCATTTTTCTTTCTATCGCACACTCTAAAACATATCTATCATATGGAGCAATTTTCATACCTCCTGGAAAAAACAAAGCATCACACATATCTAAATTATGGTTAATAATTCTTTTTTCTTCTTCTGTTAATTCCAAAAATTCATTACCCTTAGTGTATATATAATCTACGTCTTGGACAGGAGCAATTGGAAAAACAATTGCCCCAGCTTTTTGTAAAGTTCTTCTTATTCTTTCCCCTAAAAATACAATAGCTCTACCATCCTCTAATGTATCATATCTTAAAGGAACTCCTATTATAGGTTTACTGCTCATACGCCTATATTCCTTTACTTACATTAACTTCTTTTTTATAATTTTTATCATAATTAGTAATTACTTTATTTAAAAATTTAAGTCTTAAAGCAAGCTTAGCATTACCAGTAATTATTTTTTCTATTGTTGCACCACTTGGAGCCATCTGTCTAGCATCTATTAGATTATACTCAATAGCCTCTCCATTTTGATTAAACTTAAAATGTTTGACTAAAGATAATGGATTTTGTCCTTTAAGAGCACGAGCTTCATTAATTTTAGCTTCTTCTTCCAAAGCTTGTTCTATTGACATACAAGCTGGATTTAAAAGTATAGTGCTTGTACTATCTTTTCCAATAGTAAGTTGAGTTCTAGTACTTCCTTGTACTGCAAAATTTGTAATAGGCTCTAATCTATCAACATAGCTTGCATCTACTCCCTTTTCATGTGAAGTATAAGTATTACCCATTATACCTCTAATGTCTTTTGCTCCTGGAGTATATGCATCTTTTAACATATCACGAGGTATAACATCTGAAGACGCAACACCAGTACCTAATTTAATTAAGTCATCACTTGATGCAATAATTCCGGCATGACCACTATAACCTCCAAGCGCTAAAGCATTAGGATCATTTACTTTACCAAGCTTTGCATTAGCACTACCAGTTACTAATTCTATCTTATTCTTAGGAACCACTAAATGAGTATCAAGTAAACCAAGTTTATTAACAATATATTCATCAACTAATTCTGAATATTTTTTATTTGTAACGTTTTCCATTAACTCTTTCATAAGAATCATTCCAAGGTCATTATAATTATAAGCTCCCTTTGCTACAACTTCCATTTGATATAAACAATTTAGTGCTTCATTAACTTCCACTTTATCAGAAATTCTTCCATTAGTTTTAAATTCTGTAGTAAATGTTAAAACATCTCTTATAGTTAAATCATTAACATTAACAAACCTAGGATCTAAATCTTTTACTTTATCTTCTAAAGAAAAATATCCTTCTTTAATCAAATTATATGCCACTATTTGAGTATAAAACTTAGTTACTGATGCAACATCAAATAAAGCATTATCTGGCATCTTTCTTTCAAATGCATCAATATCCCCACCAAATAATTTAACATTAATGTTTGATACTCTAACACCAACTGTATAACCAGGTATTGGATAATTATTTCTAATTTCTTCCAATTGCTTGATATTATCATCAATAATCCTATCCACTAACTCTTCTGGAGTATCATCTTTATGGTACTTAATAACTTTTAAAGTATCATATAATACATCCTTTAATTCTTCTACTGTTGCATATGTTCCTTCTTTTTTAACTTCATCTATAAATTCATCTAAAATCTTATCGTAATTCATCTTAATTCTCCTATCTTCCGCTTCCTCTAAATTTACCTTCATTGTCTTTTTTAAAACTGTATTTTTCTTGAGAAGATTTTCCTCCTCTTTTAATGCCTTCTTCTTTAGACTTTTCTAACCATCCTTTTGTATAATCCAAAGCTACGTCTACATTCTCCTTTTTTAAAATTCCTTCTTTTGCAAGTTCCTCAAAGTAATCTTTTCTATTTAAATATCTTTGAATAGTTGAAGAAGGAATTCCAGTAACATCACTTAACTCTTTTATACTATTACAAGTTTTAATATTAGAAATAATTAAAGACATCTTTTGTAATATTTCTAGTCTTTGTGCATCACTTACCAATTTTACACCTCTTTCTAAATTTAATTGTAACATATCTTTACATAAAAGAACAAAAAAAAGCAAGAAAACTTGCTTATAAATATCATTCTGATACCGTAAATAGCCTAGATGTAGAAACTCCATTAGGAGATGTTACCGTAATAAGTGCAGTACCAACCATTTGAGATCTAATTATTCCATTTTGATCTACAGTTAAAACAGAAGGGTTAGAACTAGTAAATTTAAGTGAGTTATTAACTGCAGCTGTAGATGGTGTAATAACAATATCTAATTTTCTTGCTTCATTAAGTCTTATCGTATTTGTAGAAAATCTAAATGATAATGCTTCCACTTCACCCACTGGAACTACTTTAACCTTACATCTAGCAACTACATTATTTTTGCCAACTATAACTGTAACTTCACCTTCCCCTGCTTGTCTTGCTGTAAGTAATCCTTTAGAGTCAAGTGTTGCAATCCTATAATCAGTCCAAGTCCATGTTGCATTAGCTTCCTCAGTTGTATTATCAGGACTAAGGCTATACTTAAATTGAAATTTCTCACCTACTTTTAAAGTAATTTCAGAAGAATTTAAAGTTACTCCATCAATTAAAATTGTTTTAGGCTTTTCATTTTCTATACTGTTATTATCTTTAATATTAATTTTAAAAGTTTTAGATATATTTTTAGAATATACAGTAATTATAACTTCACCAGGATTTAAAGCTTTAATATTACCATTATTATCAATTGTTGCAATTTTATTATTAGATGACTTATATAAAACTTTCTCAGTTGTATTGCTTGGAAAAACTATTGCATTTATCTTCCAAGTACTACCAACGCTTAATGTATTTGTAGTATTATCAAGAATAATATTAGTAATTTCTTTATCCTTTTCTTCAACTATAACTTCGCAAACAGCAGCAAATCCTTCCTTAGTTCTAGCAACTATAGATGCTTTGCCTGATGATAATGCTGTTATAGATCCATTTTTATTAACCTTAACAATTTTTTCATTAGTAGATTCCCAAGTAAGAGTTCTATCAGTATTGGCATTAGTTGGATAATAACTTACAAAAAGATTAAAAGTTTCTCCTATAATTAATTTAAGATTTTTATCTGACATAGAAATTTTTTCAATATTTATAACCTTAGTCTCTTTCATAACAGAAATTTCATAATTAATAGAAACATTTTGAATAGTCGCAGTTATCGTAGTTTTTCCTTCTTTTAAAGAGACAATTTTACCATTCTTATCTATTGTTGCAACTTCTAGATTACTACTAAACCACATCGCATTTGAATTATCAATTGTAGTATAAACACTGTCCCAACCTTCATTTCTTAGTTGTAAATTTGTAATAGTTAAATCTTCTCCCAATTTTATCTTCTTATTAATTTGAAAATCAAATATTCTTATTTTTTTAATATAGTCAGATTTAATCTTAACTTTTGATGATAAATTTTCACGACCTTTAAATAATTTAGTATTAGATGCTCTTTTAGTAGAAAATACTTCCACCCAATATGTAACACCATTAGATGTAGTAAATGAAGCAATACCAATAGATTTCATTCTATTATCTAGTATATTAGCCTTATGCCCAGTTGAATTCATCCACTGCTTAGTTACACCTTCTGCACTAGTTGAACCAGCCGCAATATTTTCAGCATTTAAATTCATAGATCTTAAGACACTTTCACCATTTGTTCTAGTATGCGAAAAATAAAGCGCAACTTCTCTTGCTCTTTCCTGAGCTTTCCTTGTTAATTCATAATCCATTTCTAATAAAGTTACTTTATTGTTTTTTCTCTCATTATTGACTAGTTCTAATTGTTTATTAGCTTCATCATAATTATAAAGTCCTTCAATATTAATATAAGTAAAAGTAGATGCATAAACACGAGTCGCAGTTACCACAAAAACAAAAATAATTAAAGCTAAACCCATTAATTTCTTTTTCATAATAATATACCCCCTTAAGTACATTACCATCTTACTAAATCTATATTATTAATGTGTCACTTTTCTAAAGACATTTTCTATTCATCAAAAATTTTACTCTTAATATCTATTATATTGTCAAAATTAATAATTGTTCCCTCTTTTAAAATAATTACCCTTTTTATTAAATCTATTTTTTTTACATATCCATTAGCTATTACATAATTTCCTTCTGTATTTTTTTTACTTAAAAAATAAGTAATAGAAACTAAGGGTTTTAAATCTATATTCTTTAGTAAAATATTAAATCTAGCATCTAGCCTATTTTGTATAGCTTCATCAAGTAGAATCTTTTCTTGAAGAATATTACCATTTTCTTTGATTAAGTCTGTAAAACCAGTTAAGGCATCAAAAGGAGCAAATTCTTTAGCTCTGCTTTCTTTTGGCATTTTAGGATATTTTAATGACACGGGTGGATCCATATTAATAATATCATTATACTCTTCAATACTACGCTTTATGTCCTCCAATTTCCTCATTCCTCTCTTTTGTAGTAGCACCTTCTTCTAAATCCATAGCCTTTAATATCGAATTTTTTCCATATTTTATTTTTAATTCTAATAATGTTTGTTGAAGTTTTTCTTCCTTTTCCAAATAATTAGCATCTAATTTTGAAAAGCTATCAAACAATGAAATTTGATCTATTCTTTTCGTTTTAGCAAATGTATCATCTATAAGATTATTAAAAGAAATACTAATTTTTCTAATAAGTAATTTTCTATTTGTAATACTTTCGTATAATTTCAAACTATTTTCCAAAAGCAGACTAAAAGATGCAGTATAAGATTCTAGATTAATTGAGCCATGATTTGGTTTTGGAACCACTCTGTTATAAGAATCAAGTGAGGTATTTTCATTATTAAAGATACTCCTACCATTAGTAATATTAGAAACATCATAATGGATTGTCATACTTATTTGTTTAGTAAATAATTTATTTTTAATTAAATCTAAGGTTAATAAATCTGTCATTTCCTTAACAATTACTTTAGCTTTCCAAAAGTCATATGGAAAATGTAAGACTTGAGAAGAACTTAAGCTACTACTTTTAGGTTTATATTTTTTTATATCTTCTATAGTACAAGGTTCTACTCCCCAAGCATGATCTATTAATAGTTCGGCATCTATCCCAAATAGCTTGTAAAGTAAATCTTCATTTTCTATTGAAGTCCTTGCTATATCACCCATTGTATAAATTTTATACTCCTTAAGCTTATTATAATATCCTTTACCAATTCTCCAAAAATCAGTTAACGGAACATGTGTCCATAACTTTTTTCTATAACTTTCAATATCTAAAGATGCAACTCTAACTCCAAATTCATTTGCCTCAGTATGTTTCGCAATAATATCCATCGCAACCTTTGCTAAATAAAGATTAGTACCAATCCCCGCAGTTGCTGTAATTCCAGTAGTATCAAATATATCTTTAAGGACTCTAATTACTAACTCCTTAGGGCTACATTTATAAAGTCTCAAATAATTTGAAACATCACAAAAAACTTCATCAATTGAATAAACATGAATATCATCTTTAGAAAAATAATTTAAATAAATACTATATATTTTAGCACTATATTCTATATAAGAACTCATTCTAGGTGGTGCAATAATATAATCAATTTCTAATTTAGGATTATTTCTAAGTTCTAAAGAATTAAAACTCTTCCCTTCAAATTCATTTTTTAATTCATTTTTCCTTCTGTTATTTTCTTCTTTAACCGCTTTAACAACTTCATAAAGTCTAGCTCTACCAGAAATACCTAACTCTTTAAGAGATGGACTAACAGCTAAACAAATTGTCTTATTAGTCCTACTAACATCAGCTACTACCAAATTAGTTATTAAAGGATCTAATCCCCTTTTAACACATTCAACAGAGGCATAAAAACTTTTTAGGTCTATACAAAAATAAAATTTATTAATCGATTTTCTCTTATCATTTAACATTATTTTTATTATTTACAATAATATAAAAATAATACAAAAAAGATTATACCTAAGTATAATCAAAATTAATAAATCATAAAGTGTTTTTCAATCTAAAAGTTCTGTCTCATCTAAATCAAACACAAAAGTAATTTCTGCATCATATAATTGTTGGTAATTTAGTCTTTTCCATCTATTATCACTTTTATCCAAAACTTGGATTTCAATCATATCCCATATCGCAACCCACCAAACTACACATAAAAAATTCGAAACAATACTTCCTAAATAACGTTCTAATAAAATATTAAAAGAAAGTAGTACTACTCCAAATATTAATAGTATTAAGCTTCTTCTATTTTGAAGCATCATTTCATATTCAACATCATCAATTTCTATTCCATAATTATTTTTAATCGCTTTTCTCATTTTCTTTTTAGTCTCATCATCAACTTTTGGACAATGTATCTCAAGTACAATATCTGTATCTATCGGAAACATGTAAGCAATCTCTTCAATATACTTACAAACAGAATCACTTAATTCCATTTGCTTATAATCATGTTCCATATAAAGACTAGATACTTTCTCTAACTCAATCGGAATAATAGCCTTTCCATTTTTCATGTAATATTTGTCTACATAAGAATCTTCACTAAATTTAATCTTTCTATTTTTTCTACGTACGCTTCTTTTATTATCCATTTAATCCTCCAACTATAAAATAATTATATCAGAAAAAATAAATTATATAATTATCTTTTTATTTTGTTATAATATTTAAGAGGTGAAAACATGAAAAAATTAAGTATTTTTCTAATCATTTTATGTTTAATTACAGGTTGTAATAAAAAAGAGACTTCCCCTCCCAAAGTAACAGAAGAAAAAATAAAAAAAGAAATTAAAGAAGAAATAAAATATATAGATCAAAATAATACTCCAATAGGAATTTATAACAATAATAAAAAGTTAGAAACATATAGTACTACTTTAACTCCCTTAAATGATATAAATATTTTTCAAATATATCCTAGTAATGATGATTTTATTCCTTCTAACGTTTCGTTTAGCCAATCTTTTTATAATGAATTTAAAAAATATAAAGCAAATAATCCTAATCTAAAAATCGGCTTTAATATAAAATTTACTGATGAAAAAAATGAAAAGATCAGTTTTAATATTTTAAATCCAGAAACAACTATCGGTGAATATTCTGAATACATATTAGTTTATTTATATGATGACTATATAAATCAAGGTAAAAGTTTTTACTCTCACTTAGAAACAAGTGATTATAATGAAAATAGCCTTTTTACTTCCATCAAATTACAAGCAGGAGGAAATTCTTATAAAATAAAGTCTAATATTGAATTAAGTGTCTTTACCTATGATACAGAAGACGATTTTGAAAATAATGAATACCGAGGAAATAGTATAAGTACCATTACAATTCAAACAAACTAAAAGGATAGATTACTCTATCCTTTTACCATCCAAAGAATGATTTTAAACCATCCATAAACCAACGATGTGCAGCAAAGAACCAACTCATTTTTCCACCCCCTTGACATATTAATATTATCAAATATAGGAAAAAATAAGGTCGAATAAAAAGCGACAAAAAAAACCAATTCAAATGAATCAGCTTTATGTTACATATGGCGTCCTCGATTGGAATTGAACCAACGGCCTATCGCTTAAGAGGCAATTGCTCTATCTACTGACTTTCTTGTTCGATTGTTTTAATAAAAATTATATATTATAATTTATTTAGGGAAACTTAACTGTTGAGTGCTTGCCAACTTCTAATAAGGAAGGAGGCTGATAGTTATGCATAAGAAGGATTTTTTAATTCTATCTTTAATCATTATTATCTTCTTACTAATTGGCCTACTTTTTACATCAGTAAAATAGTAAACAATAAAAGAAAAACAGCACTCAATCTCATAGATTAAGTGCTTAACCATTTTATGAGCAAGTACTCAACTCTGCAAAGTTAAGTCTTCCCTTTTTTTATTTTATGCAAGTTTCCTTGACAAATTCATAATAACATAAAAAAAGACTTTTTACAAGTCTTTCAAATACATATGGCGTCCTCGATTGGAATTGAACCAACGACCTATCGCTTAGGAGGCGATTGCTCTATCCTGCTGAGCTACGGGGACATAAACCTAGACCTAAGTCTAGATTAATTTAAACCTCTTGAATAACTGTAATAATCATAGGTTTAGATTCAGTTTCTTTATAAAAGAACTTTCCTAAAACATCTCTAACATCATTTTTTATTTTTGAATAATCAACTCTTTTACTATTGATTTCGATATTAGATTCAATAACCTCACGAGAAACCTTTTTAGTCTCTTCCAATAAATCCTGGCTCTCTTTTACATAAATAAATCCTCTAGTTAATATTTCAGGTCCACCTACTATTTCTTTAGTATTTCTATCTAAAGTACAACTAATAATAACTATTCCATTTTCACCAAGCATTTCCCTATCTTTTAAAACTAGGTTGCCTATATCTCCTTGGCTCTTTCCATCAATTAATATTTCATCAACTTCAACATGTTCATTAGTCTCTTTTAACTTTCCTTTTTCAAAAGTAACTACATCCCCATTAAGTTTAAGTAAAATATTTTCTTTAGGGATTCCAAGCTCATAAGCAATATCTCCATTAGCATATTGTTGACGATACTCACCCTTAACTGGAAAATAATATTTCGGATTCATTAAATTAATCATTAACATTAAATCTTCACGTGAAGCATGATGTAGTAAATGTTTTTTACTAGATAGGCTAACAGCATTAGCCCCAAGCATAGCAATATCATCCATAATAATTGCCATTCTTTTTTCTATTCCAGGATAACTTGCCTCTGTAATAAAAATAGTATCAGTTTCTTTTATTTTTATAAATTTATCGTAACCTTTAATAATTCTTTCTAAATTAGCAAATGGCTTTTCTTTCTCATCAGAAATTAATACAATCGTATCTCTGACTTCTAAATCTTGTAAAGAACCAAAGATACTAACATCTGCTTTAATGTAGCCTTCATCAATTGCTCTTTTAATTGTTTCTTGTAAACTCTTTCCCATTATAACAACTTTTCTATGTGTTGTACTAACTTCATCTAATATTTCTTGTATTCTTTGATAATGTCCTGGGAATATTGTACAAATAATTCTATGATCATTTTTATTAAGCACCTCTCTAATAAAACCACTAGTTCTATTGTTAGGTGAAGTATGACCTTCCCTATCAGCATAGAAAGACTCACATAGTAAGCAAAGTACTCCTTGTTTTCCAACATATGCAAGTTTACCAATATCAGTTTTATACGCTCCCATCATAGTAGGATCAAATACAAAGTCTCCTGTATAAACAATTGCTCCATCTTCTGTATATAATACATAACAAACTGCATCTGGAATTGAATGTGTAACACTAATTGGAAACAAAGCATTTTTACCAAATTCAAGTTTAGAATGAGGTCTAATTTCTTTAAAGCTAGTCTTTTCTATTTGTTCTTTTGTTAAATCATTTTTAACTATTTCTAATGTAAGTTTAGTTCCATATATAGGAACATCTGGAAGGCTCTCTAAAATATCTGGAATTGCCCCCATATTACCTTCATGACCATGAGTCAAGAAAATACCTTTTATACTTTTTTTATTTTTAATTAAATAGTCAAAATTAGGAATAATATAATCAACTCCTAAATTGACATCATTATCATACTTTAGTCCTGCATCGAAAACAAAAATATCTTTATCTACATTAACTATATACATATTTTTTCCGTTTTCATTTAAACCACCAAGACTAAAAATCTTAATTTTACTCAAATTAAATCATTTCTCCTCTCTTAATTTTTAAACGATATAAAATTTATAAAATATAAAGACTAACTAAAAGACATTACACATTATAACACTTTTTTCATTTTTTTACAAATTATACTGCAAGTTTATTTAAAGCATTTTTAGCAGCTTCTTGTTCAGCTTCTTTCTTACTACTAGCTGTACCAGTTGCATATTCAATATCTCCTATTTTTACAGCTACTGTATAAACCTTATCATGTGAAGGACCAGATTCATTAACAAGCTCATATACTAGGCTTTTTTGAGTAGTTTGTACGTATTCCTGAAGAGCACTCTTATAATCACTAAAAAAGTTTATAGCAGGATTTTCTATAAAAGGAACAACTATATTTAATATTGTTCTTCTAACAGTAGCATATCCTAAATCTAAATAAATTGCCGCCATTAAAGCTTCAAATATATCAGCAATTATAGTCTTCCTATGCTTTCCACCTGCATGTTCTTCACCAACACCTACTTTTACATACTCACTTAAATTAAGTGAATCAGAATAAACTGCTAATGCATTCTCACATACGTAACTTGCTCTTAACTTAGTCATTTCTCCCTCACTAATATTTTTATTTGAATAAAAATAGTCTGCTACTACTAAGTCAACAATTGCATCTCCTAAAAACTCTAATCTTTCATAATTTCTTTTATTTTTATGTTCGTTAGAGTAAGAAGTATGTAAAAAAGCAGTCTCATATAATTCTAAATTTTTGGGTTCTATTTTTAACTTTCTAAATAACTTTTCCATTATAATCACCATTTAAAGTATAACAAAAAAAGATCGTTTAGTATACTTATAATTGATATTTTAATTAAATTATAGTAGAATTAAAATGTAGTTTAAAAAGAATTAGACAGGTGAAAACATGAAGAAACTATTAGTAAAGTTAATTGAAATTTACCAAAATATTCCTGGAAATCATCATGCATTATGTAGATACTACCCCACTTGTTCAGAATACACTAAACAAGCTATTATAGAGTATGGTTCTTGTAAAGGCAGTTTAATGGGAATAAAAAGAATTCTAAAATGTAACCCATTTGGCGGAAGTGGATTTGACCCTGTCATTAAGAAGGAGTTAAAAAAATGAAAAAATTAAAGTTACCCCTATTAATTATAGGAGCATTCATAGTATCAATCATCTCAACAGGATGCACAACTGACGAAATGGATGGTATTGAGATAATCACAACAAATTATGCAAATGAATATATAGTTAATAGAATTTATAAAGATCATGCTAAAATAAGTTCAATTTATCCAGATGGAGTTGATACATCTACTTACACAATAAGTTCTAAAAAGAAAAAAGAATATTCTAAAAAAGATATTTTTGTTTATAACGGATTAATTGAAGTCGAAAGAAATCTAGCAATGGACTTATTAGACATAAATCCCTCACTAAAAATAATTGATACCGCATACGTACTTGAAACAGATTATGCTCCAGAAGAACTTTGGTTAAATCCATCATCTCTTCTTATGATGAGTCAAAATGTAAAAAACGGTTTAATTGAATACGTCACAAGTACTTATTTACATAAAGATATAACAGATGCTTATAACTCTTTAAAAGTAGACTTATCAGAGTTAGATGTTTTATATAGAGAAGCAGTTGACGATGCAACTGATAAAAATATTATTATTGATGATTCTACTTTAAAATATTTAGAAAAGTTTGGTTTAAAAATATACTGTATAGATTCTGATGCTACTGATAAAACAATAGCTGATGTAGAAAAATTAATAAATACAAAAAAAGTAAGCTATATAATTTCATTTAAAGGAATAGATAAAAGTTCCAACTCTAAAGAATTAATCACAAAATATCCTAATATAAAAACAATAGAACTTCATAAGTTAAATATTTTATCAGACGATGAAAGAAAGAATTCAGAAGACTATCTATCTATTACAAGAAATAATCTAACACTACTTAATCAAGAATTATATCAATAAAGACATCATACAAATGATGCCTTTTTTATTATTTTTTAACTAATTTATTTTGTAATTTAAATACCTCTACTCTTTTACTGTATCTAATTAGACTTAAATATTATTTCTATTAAGGAAATTTCGACTGTAAAAGGACCATCTACAACAGAAGAATTACTTCCATATTGTAATAAAATTTTATATTTTTGAACTTCATTTATATCAATTACATTATTTTTTTATAATATCGGGCATTACGCTATTAGAATATACACAATAACTATTTGAATTACCTGTAGTACTAAACATACAAATACTCCTAACCTTATCTTTTATATTTAAGCACCAACTTTTTATCAATTGTACTAACTCTAAATGACTCCCTTATTTTACTAATTGCCTTATTTTGAATAAAATCATTTAATTTATTTTTCTTTAAATATTCAAGAGTTCTAACTCTATACTTACAAAATAAAACACTAATAAACCAAGCAATTGCCATATTAACGTAGTATGAGTCATTATCTATTTTATCTATACTTTGAAAGAAATAATCTAAATAATTTTTATCATCTACAAAATGATTCAATAAACAAACTATAGCAACTCTAATTTTAAATTCTTCCTGTGATTTAAATAAATCATCAATAATACCTATAAATTTATCTTTATTATTTCCAATAATTTTACAGCTAACTACAAAAAGATCACAGACAGCCCAATTATCAATATATTTTAAGTAATCATTAAAATACTTTATAAATATATCATAATTATCTATATAACTTATAACTACTCCTCTAAGAAGAATTTCTTCAAAATATATAAACTGAGATACTTCTAAAAAATCATAAATATTTGTTTTAGAAATATCTTTAGCAATCTTTCTAATTACAGGAACCCTTATTCCAATCATAGGATAATTAGTTGGAGTTATTTTCATATTAAATTCTTTGTACTTTGTATCACCTAATTTTAAAAAGCAAGAAAAGAAATTAGTATAAGTATCTTGATTCCAAGTAGTTGGTATTTTAATATTATAAGAAATTGATGGCACTTATATCCTCATTTATTAAGGCAACTAGAACACTAGCATTAAATTTTTCTATTGCCTTTCTAACTCTTTCATAATCTATAGAAAATATTTCAAGTCTTCTTATAAGCAAATCATCAACTACTAATATATCTATTTCTCTCATATATTCTATATTCTTTTTAGCATTTTCTCTATCACAAATAAACTGTCTAATAACATTTGGACTATTATTTTCTTTAATCTTCAAAATAACTTCATCAGAAAATCCTAAATCTTTCAAAAAATCCATTTTATCACCTAACTTCTACTTCTTTTTTTATACATCTAACTACTTTTTCATAACCATCCTCATCTATAATAGTATTATAAAAAATCGCATACATAAAACCATCTATTGAATTAGAAATTCCATTTTTAAGTAATGTATCATATACTCTTAATACCTTTAACCTAGAAATTCTTATACCAGAAAAGTCATATACTAAAGCACTATCTTCTGATATATATTTATCGATTGATAAAATATAAGGGTTATTAAATATTGAATCAGATATATTAGGATACTTATTCTCTTCTATTATCCTTGTCATCTTCTTTTTACCTTTTATTGGTACCTCAATAGTATTTGTTTTTTCCCTCTTATTTTCTTCAGTTATTCCTTCATATGGAGTATTCCTATAATCAGGTCTATTTCTTGTAATAATCGCTTTCAATTGATAATTTTCATTATTTTCTTCTAGCACTTTTCTAAATGGACCATTATTAGGATCATCTTCCTTTTCTACACTAGATAGTTTTTCAGATAAATAAATATTATAAAACATTAAAGCATCAGGATTAGTAACCGTTTTAACATTACTTAAATTATCAGTTAAATATTTTAGACCATTTGGGCTAATTTCAATAAAAGCATCACATATTTCAGCAAAAGTTGGAGAAAGTAACGCATCAGGAGAAGGATCAATTATACCTCTTTTTTTATATTCAAAAGAAAATCCATACTTATTAAATAAATCTATATTATATTTTAATAATGCATTAGGCATTGTAAGTATACTGCGACATTTTTGGAAAATATAGTTTATACTCAAACCTGCACTCTTTATAGTAATAATATTTCTCATAAAGTCAATTGAACTTCCTGTAACCATATAATCATAATCACTAAAGGTTTTAGGCTCATCTCTTTGTTCAAGTAAACATCCACTTATATCTAATAATGATTTTGGTATTAAACGATGTTCTCTACTAAAACTTGTAACTGTGTCAATTGTTGATTTATTACTGCCAAGTAAAATAGAAGTTAAAACATATTCATCAATTATTTTAGGATAATCATTTTCTAAAAGAGCAGAAAACACCTCATCAATATTATTCAAATCACCATGCTTTTCTAAATAATTTCTATATTTCTCATCCATTGTTTTATATTTATAATCATATTTATTAAATACTTGGATTAAGTCCTCTTCAGCAAGCTTCTTTTCTTCTTTTCTCTTAGATTTCTTTATTCGATCATTATAGTTTTCTATTTCATTTTCCATTATTTCTTCAATAAGTTTTCTATCTTCTAAAGAATTATTTTCAAGGAATATTTTTTCTATTAACTCAATGTTTTTTCTATTAACTTTAAATTTATCATTTTCTATTTCTTGAATTAACTTTTCATATTCTTTTTGTTTTGAATACAATTTTTCAATTTTATTCTTTATAAAATCAGATTCCAAATCATACTTAGAAAGCTCATCCATAAAACTATCAAATGCTTTTTCATTTCTTTCAAATAATCTTAATGTAGAAGAATAATCATTATTCATTTTCAGTATTTTCTGTACCGTTAATATTTCTTTAAATAAATTTTCTTTATTTTCTATATCAAATTTAAAAATAAGTTCTTTTAATTCTTTCTTAGATATATCAATTATATTTTCACGACTATTTGAAAGTTTTTTATAAAGCTTCTCATACACTTTAACATCATCTTTAATATAATTTATTTCATTAGATAAAATACCTATTTCATTTTCAATAAGTTTGATTATCTTTTTACTATCAGTCAACAATATTATCACCTACTTCTTTTCTTTTTCTTAGTGCACATTTCTATATATTCTACAGCAGGTTTTAATTCTTTAGCTATACTTTTCGCATCTTTTTCACCACTTAAACTTGCTTTTTCTAATACATCTTTAATTTCATATGAAATTAATCTATTTATATTTTCTGTAGTCTTATATACTAGTTCTCTAAGATTTTCATCCTGCCTGTATACATTTAATGTAGCTTCTAAATCTTCATTAATTATTTTACTTAAACCATTTAGTTGTTTTATATTCTTAGATAAAATCTCTTTAGCTTTTTCAATTATATCAAGATCTTCTTTTTCTATTTTCTTTTCTTTTCCAAGTAAAACTTCATAGTATTTAATAAAAGAATCATATGGATCTTTATTTATATTATCCTTTAATACTTTATTAGCTTTTCTTATCTTTTCTTGATCAACTTCCTCAAAAATATTTATTTCTTTCTCCTCATTTAGCTCGCTAATCTTGCATTTTTTTAAAATGTCATCTATAGAATTATTTGAATTTAATTCTTTAAGTTTGTTATAAAAATCTTCTTCTATAAAAACTGCTTTTTTAACTAAATTTTTATTTAAAGGTAAGTTAAGCTCGTATTTCTTAAGTTCATTATCATGATAAGAAACATTAAAGTCTAATGCCATAAGTAAAATCTTACTTTTATCAATGTCACTTAATTTTAAATCATTCAAAGATGAGGCGAATTCTTTTACAGATTTTACTTCTTTAATTATTCCTATTGGTGAAAAATACAATCTAAATTTTTTTAATTCTTCTAATTTTTTATTTAAAGAACCTATATTTGTTGTATCGAAGTCATAATGTATTTCTGACTCTGATAATTTATTTAAAAAATTAATAATAATATTCTTTGAAAAAGATTGTTGCTCTTTCGCATACTTTAAAAGTCCAGTAGAAGTTAATAATCTCAAATTTTCCATTTCACTTATTAATAAGGATGTTTCCTCATCATCTTTTAAAATATTCATAACAAACTTTTTAAAATTATTTTTATCTATATTAGTTTTAAGCTCAGAATAAAACCTTAATAATTCATCAATACTATTCAAAGAATCATTAGAAATCTTATTTAAATACTCTCCTTCTTGCTTAATGTCTTCTAATAAATAGATTTTATCTAAATAATCAGTTTCTAAAGTATCTATTTCATCTAAAACTCTACTTACTAATTGCCTTGTATTATTCATAGCCTACCACCTTAATATTATAACTATTATTCTACTATATTTTAGTATACTATAAATACTTATAAATTTAAAGTAATTTGTTAATCTATCGCTCCTTCAATTTCTTTTAAAATAAAACGCATAACTTTATTAAAAGCAGATTCTATTAAATTACCTACTTTAATACCAATTCTTGAAAGTAAATTATCATAGGTTTCTCTCTCTTTCAAATAATTAGAAGCAACTATCACTTCGCCATTTAAAACATCCTTCTCAAATTTAGTAATCGCCTCTTTTGTTAAAGTATTATTTTTATTTTCAACACTTTCATAATATCCAGTTAAACTCATTACATATACTGCAATAAACATTATTACAAGTATACAGAATATAGGAAGAAAAGACTTCTTAATTTTCGATTTCATTTAAAACCTCCAAAAAACATTTCGAAAAAGCAAGCGAAGAATTCAAAACCTCATAAGTTGTATTATCTACACCACCAAACTCTACTAAAATAGTATAAGGAGAAAAATCTTGATTATAAACACCATTAACACCAGCTCCGCTTTTCTTTAAAATTCCTTTACTAAGCCCTGGGTATAAAGAATTTAATTTATCATTAATCTTTGTTATAAATTCTAAGTTTTCATTATAATTTGGATTTTCAAGCCCTAATAAGAATAAAATTTTAGCATAATCTTTATCTCCTATAGTAACAGTGGTTCTATCTTTTTTTAAGCTATCTCGATGCACATCAATAAAATATTTTAAAGAAGAATTATTGAGCTTAGCATCCTCCATATATAACCTACTTGCCTTATAGCTTGCTGCATACTTCCAAGAGTTTTTATTCAATAATTCTTTTATACTTCTCTCTTCTACTAAAGTTTGATAATCATTAGAATTAAAAGTATTTTCCAAAATATAATTTATCATTGTCACATTTGGAGAAAAAGAAAACAAATCATTAGAAGCATATTCTTCAGTTTGATGTGAATTATAAATATAGATTATTGGATCTTTCTTATTTTCTTCTTTTACTTTTGTGTTAGGCTTTGGCTTAATAAAATTATTAAAACTATTAATTATACTATTATTAGAATATTCTCTATCTAAAATATAATTTGAAAAAGCACTATCAAGTTCAAATTTAACTTCCTTCTCTATATACTTAAACGATAGATATATTCCAATAAAAAACATAGTAATAAAAAAGAAAATCTTTCTTTTCCTACTATGTTTATTATTTTTACTTTTTAACCTCATAAAAATCACCTATTATTAATATAAATAATAAATGCTTCTTATTTTGTCGAAACAAAAGACTCATGAAATGCTTTATTCAAACTGTTACCAATTAAAATGCTTAATCTATTAATTACATAATCTATTTCTTTAGGCGTTACAATTAAATTTTCATAATCATCTATTTCGTGAATATCATATTTTTTTAATATATCAATAACAATAGCATATATATCTACAACTGTTGGAACACCAAGGGCAATAGTATTACAACCCAATACTCTAGATGATAGCTCGCCCCTATCATTTAAAACACCACTTCCAGGGTTAATACCAGCATCCGTTATTTGAATAGTTTTATTCATACGTGATAACGAAGAAGTACATAAACTATCAATAATAATTACATAATTTGGATGAACCAATTTTACTACTTCTTTTATAAGTTCGACAGAATCAATACCAGTTGTTCCATATACACTAGGCTCAAAAATAGATACATTAGAATAGCCTTGATCAACATCTCCAAGATTAAACAAATGTCTAGTAACCAAAATTTGGTCTAAGCTTTTAGGCCCTAATGCATCAGGGGTAGAATTCCTATTTCCTAAACCAATAACTAATATTTTACTATTATTATCAATATATTCCTTTAATTCCTTTATAAGCAATTTCTCTACTATTTTTGCTTGATCCTTATCAGTAACATCAATAAAACTAATACTAGAGTATTTATTCTTATCTTTAATTGTTCTCTTTAAAGTCACTCCATCTTTATTAAAAATCTCTTTACTTTCTATTTCTGAATCTAAAACTAAATCCGTTCTGATGGATAAGTTACTATAGTCAATAATATGCATTTCAATATCACCTAAGTATAATATTAACCAAAATATTAAAAATTATTTGCTTTTTCTTCGTTTTTTTGATAAGATTAATGTGTTTTAAAAAAAGCGAGGTGAAAAAAATGCCAAATATTAAAAGTGCAAAAAAACGTATGCGTTCAAGCGTTAAGAAAACAGATGTTAACACTTTAGTAACTTCAAGCATGAAAACAGCTATTAAAAAATTTGAACGTGCTGTAAAAGAAGGAAATAAAGAAGAAGCAAGCAATAATTTAAACGTTGCTATCCAAAAAATAGACAAAGCTATGTCTACTGGATTAGTACATAAAAATAAAGCTGCTCGTTTAAAATCAAGATTAACTAAAATGAAAAACACAATGGAATAATAAAAGACCAATCATATATAAAGATTGGTTTTTTTGTTTTCAATTAACCTATGATTAATGACATTTAAAAAGAGACAAAATTAAAGTTTCATTTACTAATTTCATATTATATAATATAATTAAGTTGATTAAAGGGGTGTAAAAATGGAAGAAAATAATCAAATAGAAACAAATAACCAAGTAGAAGAAATAAAACAAACTAAAAAGAAAAGAGATTTTGTAGATACCTTTCTAAATATAACACTTATTCTTTGCTTTTTTATTGGACTACTTGTTATAGTACCAAGCTTCTTTCCATATGAATCAGAATACATTTATAACTATCTAAAGGGAATTAAGGAAGAAGAAATTAAAATTAAAAATAAAAATGAATATTATTTAGAAGACGATTTTAATTTTGTACAAAATACCAATAACTTTTATCCAAAAAATTATGAAGAGCTTTTAAATATATTGCATACATTTATTAATTCAGGAGAAAAAGAATTTTCTTTTTACTGTCAAAAAGATTATAAAGATTGTACAAAAGATGCCAAGAAATTAATAAAAAATGAAAAAACTAAAGTAACTGATGAAATTTATCAATTTAATCATCCTTATAATGATTTTGATAAGATATATCTTTCAACTGTAGAGTCTACTGGAAAAATTACTTTTAGAGTTGATAAAAAATATACTGAGGAACAAATAAAAGCTGCCAATCGAAAAGCTGATGAATTATTTAAAATTTTATACAAAGAAAACGATACTATAGAAAATAATATAAAAAGAATTCACGATTATTTAATCGAAAATACAGAATATGATAAAGATAAGCGTGCATTTATTAAAGAAGAAAGTAAAGATGATAGCATTTATGCATCAGATACTGCCTATGGAACTCTATTAGAAGGTAAAGCCATTTGTAGCGGCTATACTGATGCTATGTTCTTGTTTTTAGAAAGAATGAACCTAAAACAATATAGAGTATCTGGAGTAAGACACATATGGAATGCTGTTGAAATAGACGGTGTATGGTATCATTTAGACTTAACTTGGGATGATGCAAGATACACAAATGGAAAAACATTTACTAGTTACAAATATTTTTTAGTAGACTCAGAAACATTATTAAAAAATGATAGTAAAACACATACTTTTAAACCTGGCATTTGGACCGAGTTTGATGCACAATAAAAGATCACTTAATAAGTGATCTTTTTAAATTCTTTTTCTTCTCTCTTCTTTAGATTCAGTCACATTATCTTTTATATAACTTGAATAATTATTTTCATTAGAAGTTTCATTAAACATAGAAGAAAACATTTCTTTATTTGCATCCTTTTCAAAGAATTCACCAATTCTATAAGAATCTTGTGAAGAACCATCTTTATGTGCAATATAGCCTATTCCAGGAACAAATCTATTATTTCCCTTAGTATAAGCATAATCATTATTTTCAAATCTGTATTTTACTTCATTAATATTATAAGTTATAGTATTATTACTATTTAGCTCTATATAAGTATTATTAATAAAGTCTTCTTCTACCCCATTTTCATTTAAAGTTATTAAACATATAGGTGAATATTTTTCATTTCTAAAGACCATTTCTTTTTTTGATAAATAATTAATATTAAATACCTTTTTAGTATTAGCATTTTTTGGAAATAGCTTATTTTTTAATTCTATTTGATAAGGTATTTTATCAACAATTGGTAAATTACTATTATTAGACATTGTAATAAATAAAGCTGTCTTTGTTTCTAAATCAAGATCGCTAGGTATACTATAGGCAAATTTATTTAGTTCTCTAACTGTACCAAAATATTTTTTATCATTCTGCATCTTGATAAATTTATTTACAGTTTCTATTTTCCTATAAAATTCTTCTTTTGTCTTACTATTTTCACTTTCTAATGTAAAACCAAGAAGCTTCATTCCATTTTTTGCATAAGATAAATCTGATTTTATAAGTCCAACAGTTGAATCAGCATTAACTAAATAATTATCTACCCTAAAAGTAAGTGAAGCATGTCCTAATGAGTACATTCTATCTCCATTAAGTTCATAATTAATTCCAAGTTCACGTAACATATTAGCATATATAGCATTAAATTCATAACATACTATTTTATTATTTCTCGAATCTATTGTTTTAATTCTATCAAAATCGTGATGAGCAATCTCATAATCTTTATTTTCTCTTCTTGCGAACTGTTCCCCATCATATGTTAATAAATAACACATTCTGTAATAAATGTAATATGCTTTTTCTAATTTATCAAAATGACTCGGAATATCACTTAATAATTCTTGTTTAAAATTTTCACTAACCTGAACTTTTTTAAGATAAGTATTATCATTATCAATACACCTATTAATATATGTAATATCAACTATTTCTTTTAATTTTGATAAATTGTTTAAATACGTATTGGGTAATTTAAAACGTTCTAATATTTTAGTTTCATCCAAAAAATTATCTAACGCAAAAACAAATTCATTTAAACTTAAATCATTAAACTCCTCTTTACTAATTACTTTAGCAATCTCCTCTTCTTCCATAGAAAGCAAGTTAATAAAACTAATTACAGGAAGAGTAACAAATTTGCCATCAATATTTATGCTTCTTTTTTCACCTTTATACTTATCAAGGAAAGCTGATAATTCACTACTCATTTTTAATAATTTAAATTTTTCTATTTCTTCGTTTTTTAATTTATCATTATCTTTTGCCCATTCAAAAGCAGAAATTATATCTAGTTTCTTATAATCAAAATATTCTTTTCTTCCAAGTTCGTCTTCAATTATAAAAGAAAACTTACTATTATCCTTTTCAATTAAATCATTAAAAAATTGTTTATAATATTTTTTCTCATCCACAAATGATTTAAGCAACTCAACAGTCATTGTAGAATATTTTTCTGTAGTAACAGGTATCTTCTCTCCATTTAATAAAAGAGAGGCTTCCTTATCATCTACTACAATTCCTTTATCTTTTTTAGCTATAGCTTTAAGATATTTCATAAAAGCTATTGGATTCATAATTTCACCTACTTACTAACAAATTCATAAACTTCATTAATAGTATTATTAAAATCTTTAAAATCTACATCAAACCAATTAGTATCAAATTGATGTTTAAAGAAAGTATATTGTCTTTTTGCATATCTTCTAGAATCTTGTTTAATTTCTTCTTTTACTGTTTCAAAATCCTTAGAACCAAATAAATAATCATAAAACTCTTTATAACCAATTCCGCTATTCAAAATTCTAGAGTTATCATAAAATTCTTTTAAAGAATTAATTTCATTAAGTAGCCCATTTTCAAGCATTACTTCAACTCTTTTATTAATTCTTTCATATAAATAATCTCGATCAGTTGTTAAACCGATTACTTTACATGGATATAACAATTTATCTTTATTATTTGTAATCTCTTCTTCGTTTTCTAATTTATTTAACAGTCTTACTAATCTTTTTCTATTATTTATATGAATATCAACATCATCTTGATATTCCTTTATTTTAGCAATTATTTCTTCATTACCTAAATTATCATAATTTCTACTAATACTTTTAGAAGGAGTAAAAGTATAATCATATAAAGCTGCTTTTATATATAAACCGGTTCCTCCAACAATTATAATTCTCTTACCACGTGAAGATATATCTTCTATTAATCTTCTTACATCTTTTTGATAATCAAAAACACTATATTCACTAGTTACATCACGAATATCTATTAAATGATGAAATATCCCATCCATCTCTTCTAATGTTGGTTTAGCACTACCTATATCAAGACGCTTATAAATTGCGACAGAATCTCCATTAATTATTTCAGCATCAAGCTTTTTAGCAAGTTCTATACTAAGTTTAGTTTTTCCAACTCCTGTTGGACCTACAATAACAATTATATCTTTCATTTAATTTACCCCTCTAAATTATGCGCTTATTATACCAAAAAATAAGAGATTAGTCAAGTTGACGCTTGAATAACCTCTCTAATTCATATCTGCTATATGCTATAATTGTAGGCCTACCATGAGGACAAGTAAATGGATTATCACATTTACGAATATTATCAAGAATCCATTCCTGCTCTTCCAAAGAAATATAAGTATTAGCCATTACAGACATACGGCAAGCCGTTGTAGCTGC
Organism: uncultured Bacilli bacterium; assembly: GCA_949451605.1. Classification (GTDB taxonomy): domain Bacteria; phylum Bacillota_I; class Bacilli_A; order RF39; family UBA660; genus RUG14891. The sequence continues at coordinate 28,954 of CASTSB010000001.1, read as the reverse complement.
CATTCTCCAAACGAATTGATCAAAATCAAATTCGCCTTTTTCACAAATTATATCTACAACTTTTCTTATACACTCTTCAGCTTTTTCTTCTATTATCCAATTAGGATGAGATCTAATAATTATTGTATTAAAGCCAAAGTCATCAACTTTAAATCCATAACTTTCTAATAAATCAAAATGAGTTTTAGCTAAAATAAATTCATCAGGTCTAAGTTCAATCTTAATTGGAACAAGTAAATCAATTATAATTGGCTTTTCTTTTAATGATTTTAAAATCTTCTCATAATTGATTCGTTCTGCTGCAGCATGTTGATCAATCAAATACATTCCATCTTCATTTTCAGCAACTATATATGTAAGTAAAACAACTCCTCTAGGAATCATTTTCTTTATTCGATTATAATTATCAAGTTTAGCATCAACTATTTCTTCTACTTCAACTGACTCATCAGACTCTTTTATAGATTGTTCTTCTCTTTTAGAGACTTCATATTCTTTTTTTGCTTCAGCTACTTCAAAATCTAAAGTCATTTCTTCATATTCTTTAATATTTTTAGCTTCATCTTCTTTTTCAATAACGTTCATTTGCGTTCTAACTTCATTAATAGTATGAATATCTCTTACAGATGCATCAGGTATCAAAGTAGCAACCTCTAATTTTTTTGTAACCATTTCGATTAATAACGATTTCAAAGTATCCATTTTAGAAAACTTAATATCCATTTTAGTTGGATGAATATTAATATCAACTAGTATTGGATCAACATCAATATTTAAAACAATTATTGGATATCTGTCCTTATGTACATAAGTATGATAACAATCAACTATAGTTTTATTTAATTCATTATTTTTTATAACTCGACCATTAACAAGTGTTGTAATAGATGATCGATTACTTTTAGTTAGTTCTGGATACGAAATAAAACCACTTATATAATAATCATCGTTTTCAGCATCAACTGGAATCATCTTTTTCGCAACATCTATACCATAAATCTCATAAATAACTTTTAATAGATCTCCATTTCCATCAGTAGAAAGTAAAACTTTTTCATTATTTACTAATGTAAATTTTATATTTGGATATGATAAAGCCATTTTATTGACATATTCGACAATATTTGCTAATTCTACATATAAGTTTTTTAAGTATTTAAGTCTAACTGGAGTATTATAAAACAAATCATTTACACATATAGTAGTTCCTTTTTGAAGATCGCATCTTTCAACCTTCATATCCTTGCCACCATTAATATGTATTAAAGTACCCACTTCTCCATTAGAAGTCTTTAAAGTAACATTAGATACACTAGCAATTGAAGGAAGGGCTTCACCTCTAAAACCTAATGACTCTATATAAAACAAATCATCTAAATTTTTAAGTTTAGAAGTTGCGTGACGAAGAAAAGCCATTTTAGCATCTTCCTCATCCATACCTATTCCATTATCACTAACTTCAATTTGCTTAACCCCTGAATCTACTAATTTAATAGATATTTCAGTAGACTTTGCATCTATAGAATTTTCAACTAATTCTTTTACTACATTCATAGTCTTCTCAACTACTTCTCCAGCAGCAATCTTATTAGCTAAAACTTCATCCATTACTTGTATTTTACTCATAAAATTCTTCTTTCTATAATAATCCTTTATTGCTTAAAAGAGTTAAAATATTTCCTCTATAATTATAATCAATTTCTAATTCAGCTGGAAATAATTTTCTTTTCTTACTAGTATCCTTGCCATTGTTTTTACAAACCAATTTAATATCATAAACATAATTTGGAAGGTTTCCTACGGTATTAGCCAAACGATAAACAGATATTTTAGAATCGCTACTTGCACAATTACCTCCACCATAAGGCGAATTTAAAGGCTCTAGTAGTTCATCCTTAACCAAATCTTCAACTTTTATTGCATCTTTAATAAATCCATTTTCAGAAATATTAATTTCAGTATTTGTCATCATATAATTTTCTGCAGCTTCATAAGTTGACTTTAGCATAGTTTCCATAGATGTCTTACGAGCTTTATCAACATACTTAATAACTGATGGAACTGCAATTGCCATAAGTATTCCCATTATTGTTATTACTCCTAATAATTCAACCATTGTAAACCCTTTTTTTCCTAATTTCATAATTTCACCATCCTAAGTAAATTATACTACATTTCTTTTAAATACGAAACTAAACTTTGTGCAACATCATTCGGTAAAACTTTTGATAATTCCTCTACACTAGCTTCCTTTATTTTCTTAAGAGAGCCAAACCTTTTTAATAATTCTTTACGTCTTACCTCTCCAATTCCTGGTGCTAAATCAAGTACACTAGCAAGTGTTCCCTTAGCCTTAATATTTCTATGATAAGTAATTGCATATCTATGAACTTCATCTTGAATTCTAGTCAAAAATAAGAATAAATTTGATTCTTTAGGAACATCAAGTATTTCATAATCTTGATTCATAATATGACTAGTTCTATGGTTTCCATCTTTCACAAGTCCAATTATTGGGATATTAAGTCCTAAAGAAGAAATAATTTCTTTGCAAACTCCTATCTGTGTAACTCCACCATCCATAACAATTAAATCAGGCTTTACGAGATTTTCCATCAAAACTTTATAATACCTTCTATAAAGCACTTCCTTCATCGCACCTAAATCATCCTTAACTAAAGCACTAATCTTATACTTTCTATATTCATCTTTCAAAGGTATAAAGTCATCAAAAACAACCATTCCACCAACGTAAAAAGTACCGAATAAATGAGAGTTATCAAAAGTTTCCATACGTGATACTTTATCTACTCCAAGTAGATTTCTAAGTTCTTCTATTGCTTTTAGTCTTTCATCATTATCTTTCTTAAGCGTTTCTTCTTGAAGTTCCATTTGTTCTTTAGCATTATCTAAAGCTAAATTCATAAGTTCCTTCATCTTACCCTTTTGAGGCTTAAATACTTTAACATTAAAATACTCAGCTAATAATTTATCATTAAGCTCTTGCGGAATATATAAAGTTTTAGGAATAATTACTCCCTTATCGTAAAATTTAATTAAGTATTCTAATACTTCATCTTCGGTATTATCAAGAGTTTGAATGATTTCATTATGTCGTCCAAAAAGTAGTCCATCTCGAATAAAAAATATTTCTATAGATAAATAATTCTTATCTTGATAATAATTAATCAAATCAAAGCTCTCATTATTATTAAGATCAATTTTTTGTTTTTTAAGAGTAGTATCAATATCATTTAACATATCTCTGAGTTCTAAAGCTCTTTCATAATTCATTGACAGTGATGCCTTTTCCATTTCTGATTTAATACGCTCAGTAACTATACTAGAATCCCCTTTTAAAAAGGCAATAATTTCCTTTTTCATATTATCAATTTCTGCTTCTGTTATATTTTTCTTACAATATCCTAAGCATTCATGAATATGATAATAAAGACATAAATCTTTTCCAAGTCTTTCACACTTTCTAAGAGGATACAAACGATTTATTATATTAACAGTTTTCCTTGCTGCAGTAGCATTAGGAAAAGGTCCATATAAATGATTTTTTATTTTCTTTCTCTTAGTATTTCTAATCATCCTAACTTTAGGAAACTTTTCATTAGTAAGTTCTATATAAGGATAACTCTTATCATCTCTAAGTAAAATATTATATTTAGGATCATATTTCTTAATTAAAGTAATTTCTAGTATTAAAGATTCAAGTTCTGATGATGTGACTATATATTCAAAGTCGTCAATATCTTCTACCAATAGTCTAGTTTTACCAGTAACGGTTCTAGTAAAATAACTTCTAAGTCTTCTCTGCAAATTTTTAGCTTTTCCTACATAAATAATAACCCCATCTTTATTCTTCATTTGATAGCTTCCAGGCTTAGTAGGAACTAAAGCTAATTTCTCTTTAAAATCTTTCACTTGTATCACCAACTTCTTTGATATTATATCATAAAAAAAAATAAGTATACATCACTTATCTATATTAACTTGTATAGTCTTTTGGCGAAGTAGTACCATAATTGAAATACATATCTCCAAACTCTACTGTAAAAGGTCCGTCTGCTCTTGCTCCTCCGTCTTTATATTTAATAGTAATAGTAATATCATGATACTGTTGCTTTCCAAGCTTTAATTCTACAGGTGGAGCAGAACTATACCAATGAGTACCTGCGCCAAAAGAACTAAATTCACCTATTGTATATAAAAGTGAAATACTATCGTGACAAACAGCATCTGCTAACTCTTGTGAAGTGCCTTCTCCCGCTGTACAAACCCTTGTATTAGAAGTCGAATTTACTCCATCTTGTCCATGCTCTTGTACCCAAGCTGTATATTGTCCAGCATTATAAGCATGAACAGTATAAGAAACTGATTGTCCTGGTTCTGTAAATGCTGCTCCTATATTAGATAAAGTTTTTCCATCAGCCGAAATTGAAGCTTTAGATGAATTAGTTGCTACTGAAGTATTATCAGAAGTAGGAGCAATTTCACAACTTTTATCAATACTATCAGTAGCACATGACAAACTCACATTAAATGTTGAGGGATCAGGATTAACTGTTGCGCTTGATCTAATAGTTAAAACATTGGAAAATGCTGCAAACCCTATAGTTATACTCCCTACTACTAAAGCTAAAATACCAATAAATATCATTTTATTTTTTCTTTGATTTCTCATATTAACACCTCTTTAATTTTTTATGAATTAGGAACTGAAGAATAATTTATATACATTTCTCCCATTTCTACTGTCAATGGTCCATCCACTCTCACCACACTGGATGAAGTACTATAAGTTAACTCAATAGATACTTGTCTATATGAATTAGGACTCATAGGAAGACTACTATTTAAATCACGTTCCCATGCTCCACCATACATAACTCCAGAAGATGAAGAAGCTCCAGTACTAAAATTTAAAAATAGTGAAAACCCACTACAGAAACTAGAAACCATACTTTCTGAGGTACCTTCTCCTGGTGTGCATTTTATAACTTTTTGAGTACCTTCAACATTTCTTACTCCATAATTTTTCATATAAGCAGTATATTGTCCATTATTTCTTACATAAAATGAATACTTAATTTTATCCCCTGGTTTAGTTAAATAAAAGTTTAAATTTCTTATAACCATACCATTTGTTGTATTTTCAATCACTGCTTTAGATGAATTTTCAGCTAACACTGGATCATCAGAAGTTGGAGTGACTTCACAATCCCCTGTTCCATTATAAGTACAAGTAGCTATTAACTTAAAGTTATCTTTAGAAGGACTAACAGTAGTTGTTGATTTAATATTTAATGAACTTGAAAATAACGCAAGTCCAATAGAAAGACAAAATACAAAAATAAGAAGAATGACAGAAAATATTCTTTTATCTTTATATTTATTATTTAACATAATTTAAACTCCTACTATAAAGAAGTATAACATATAAATAGCAAAAAAAAATACCAATTATTGGTATTTTGACATTGATTTCATCATTTGATTAATTTGTTTTTGATTTGGTTTTCTTCCCATTTGCATCATTAAAGTTTTAATCATCTCTTCATTAATTGGAGGATTTTGTTTTAAATACTTTTGCATAAAATGTCTTGCTGCAAAAAAACCAACAACTAGCCCAATTACTAGTCCAACAAGTAAAATTAAAATGTCTTGTAACATAATATATCTCCTCTCATGTATTTATTCTATCTAATTTTTTCTCTATTTACAAGTTTTTTATATTTATAGAAAGAAAAACTTAAGCTTATTAAAATCACAAACAAAGAAACTATCTGAATACTGTTTTAAAATATCAAAAAATGTAGAATTATCTTGTTCTGCTTCCAGCCTCATGTAGCCTTTTTTAATTATCAACCTACTAATTTCATTTTTATAAAGTTGATTATAATAATGAATATCATCTCTTTTAGAATAAGGATACTCAGCATGTAATTTTACAAACAAATCTCTATCCAATAATTCTTTATCCAAAGGAATAGTTACTTGTCTAAGTAAATTATATCCATATACTACTTCAGAAGAACTAAGTCTATAAATACTTTTTAATATTTGATAAAGATTACTTTCTCTTCCATTATACATATTTTTAAATTCTTCTTTTATTTGAAAAATAAAATAGACTCTCATTACTTATCACCTTCTTTTTTATAGTAACAAATATAAAAGTCTATTTATGTCGAAGAATATTATTTTAATAGTGTTTCAATTTTTTCTTCTAATGAATCAGCATCTAATTCAAATTTTTTGTAAAGATCGTCTTTACTTCCACTTTCTCCATAAGTATTTACTGAGATTATATTCTTTTCATTAAACACTATACTACTCCAAATATAAGGAGTACCAGCTTCTACAACAATCTTTCTTACTTCTACTGGAAGAACACTTTCAAAATATTCATCATCTTGATTTAAAAATCTTATTAAATTAGGAACAGAAACTACTCGAACTTGAAGTCCTTTTGTTTGTAATCTTTCAGCAACCTCTAAACAAGTGTGAACCTCTTCACCCGATGAAATAATTATACCATCTGGCTTCTTCATTGGTTCATAAACTATATATCCACCCTTTTCAACTTCTAAAACATTAGTATTTTTTAAAATTGGAGTAGTATTTCTAGATAATATTATTGCACTTGGTCCACTATTCTTATTCGCAATAGCCCTATAAGTACCAATTACTTCATTAGCATCTGCAGGTCTAAAAACATCTAAATTAGGAATTGTTCTCAAATTAGATAACTGCTCAATAGGTTGATGAGTTGGTCCATCTTCTCCTACACTAATAGAATCATGACTAAAAATATATGTAACAGGAAGATCCATCATACAAGCAAGTCTAATAGCTGGTTTCATATAATCAGAAAAGCTCAAGAAAGTAGAGCCATATGGTCTAAACCCTGATAGAGCAAGTCCATTTAAAATAGCTCCCATCGCATGTTCCCTAACACCGAAAAATATATTACCACCACTTCTATTTTCATGACTAAAATCAGAAATATTTTCAACATAAGTTTTATTAGCACCAAAAAGATCAGCACTTCCGCCAAACATTTCTTTATGATTTGGTACTATCGAATTTAAAATTTTATAAGAGGTAATTCTTGTAGACTCTTTTAATTCTTCATCAGGCTCATAAACTAAATCATTAAGTTTAGTTTGCTTATCTTCGCTCATTAAATAATCAAGGAACTCTTTTTTATCGTTTTCTAATTCTTGGTAATTTTTTTCAAAATTAGCTACTAACTTACTGCATCTTTCTTTAATTAAATATTGCATATCATCCATACAAGCTTGAGAAATTGTAAAAGGAATATCACGGACTTTAAGTTTTTCTTTAATAGAAGTTATATCATCTTGATCAAGAGGAGAACCGTGTACTTTATTTGTACCTTCTAGTTTAGAGAATTTTCCAATTGTCGTTTTAACTTCAATAAGTGTTGGCTTATCCGTACTATTTTTTGCTTCTTCAATAGCTTTCGAAATACTTTCTATATTCTCTCCATCTGGAACAGAAATAACATTCCATCCTTGAGATACAAAACGCATCGCAATATCTTCATTAAATGTCTTATCAGTTTGTCCATCTAAACATATATTATTAGAATCATATAAAACAATTAATTTATTAAGACCTAATGTACCTGCAAGAGAGCAAGCCTCATACGATACACCTTCCATTAAATCTCCATCACTACATAAACAATAAGTATAATAATCAATCATATTTTTCTTTGGAGTATTAAATATATTTTCAAACTTTGCCTCAGCTATTGCCATTCCAACAGCAGTAGCAATTCCTTGACCTAAAGGTCCAGTAGTTGCATCAACTCCAGGAGTCTTCTTATATTCAGGATGTCCAGGAGTAATAGAATCAAGCTTTCTAAATTCTTTTAAATCACTTAAAGATATTGGATAACCAGCAACATACATAGTAGCATAAAGTAATGCTGATCCATGTCCTGCCGACATTACAAATCGATCTCTTCCAAAAAAATCAGGCTTTTTAGAATCAAAATTTAAGTGATGAGCAAACAATGTATACATAATTGGTGCAGCTCCTAAAACAATACCTGGATGTCCAGATTTAGCTGCACTTATCATATCAATACCAATACATCTTATTTGGTCAATAATCTTTAATTGATTAATTTCTGAGTCGTCATTTCTCTTAGTAATCAAGAAAAATCCCTCCTTTTTTTAATTATTATAACACACTATTTAATTCTTACGATATCTAATTTTTTTATAAGTTTCCATCAAAAATATAACACTAGTAGATATCAAAAATATATAAAATAAGTTCATTAAAGGAATAGATACAGTTTGTAAATATTTAGCTAAAAAGTCAAATTCCATTACTATTACCTCTAAAAGCACAGAACCAATAACACCTAAATAAACAATTTTATTAACTGGTATATTAGAAGAAAAACAAGAATTTCTTTCACTTCTACAATTAAATACATGAGTGTTTTGTAAAAGAACCATTAAAGCCATAACATAACCTCTTGCTACATTAAGTGGCATATTAACTACATTCATTAAATAATAGAAAAATCCAAAAACCAAAAGCCCCATAAAAACTCCAGAAACTAATATTTCAGAAAATAACTCTTTATCAAATAAAGATTCTTTGGGACTTCTTGGCTTTTCTTTCATTATATTATCTTCTCCTCTTTCAAAAGATAAAGATAAATCTTGGATTCCATCTGTCACAACATTAAGCCATAACAATTGTATAGCTACTAATGGTGAAGGCATATCAAAAATTAGGGCAAGTAAGAAAAATAATATTTCTGCAAGACCAGAAGAAATAAGAAAATAAATTATCTTTCTAATATTTGAATAAGCAACTCTTCCTTCTCTAACACTTTCAACAATAGACGTAAAATTATCATCAATAACAATCATTTTTGCTGTTTCTTTAGCAACATCAGTACCGCTTCCCATAGCAACACCAATATTAGACGTTCTTAAAGCTGGGGCGTCATTTACTCCATCTCCTGTAACCGCAACAAACTCTCCTTGTCTTTTTAAAGACTCTACAATTTCTAGTTTTTGTAGTGGAGTAACTCTACTAAATATTTGATGACTTCTAACAAATTCATCAAACTTTTCAAATCCTTTCTCAAAATATTCATCTACTTCTTTACCTGTTGTAACCTGATCGTATTTAGATACAAGTTTAAGTTCTTTACCAATTGCAAAAGCAGTAAGAGGGTGATCTCCAGTTATCATTAAAACTTTAATTCCTGCCTCTCTACATTGACTAATAGATTTGATTACTTCTTTTCTTATTGGATCAATAAAACCAACTAATCCTTTAAATGTCAAATTTCCAATATCATTAATAGAATAGTTATCTTTTTTCTCCACCTCTCCACTAGCAATAGCAATTACACGATAACCTTCTCCTGCTAAAGTTTCATTTTGTAAGAATATTTTATCCTTATTAAATTCTTTTAAACCTTCTATTTTGTCACAAAACGACAACACTTCCTCAACAGAACCTTTTACCGTACAATAATATTTATTATTTTTTTCATAAAAAACAGCAGAATATTTATTAACCGATTCATAAGGAATCATTGAAACTATATTAGTATCATCTATATCAACTTTCATCTTAGATCCTAAAACCTTAAAAGCTATATCTATAGAATCCCCCACATAAGAATCATTTATTAATTTAGCTTCATTATTTATTATACCAAGATAAGATATTTCTTTAGCTTTACTTAAATTTTTACCAGTAACTGTTCCTTTAGTATCATAACCAACTCCACTAATATTGTATTCATTCATATTAGGAAGCAATATTTTCTTAGCAGTTTGCTCATTAACAGTCAAAGTACCTGTTTTATCTGAAGCAATCACAGTGCAACTACCTAAAGATTCAATCGAATATAACTTCTTAGCAACCACACCCTTCTTAGCCATTTTATTAGAAGCTATTGTAAGCGCCATAGTAAGTGCAAGAGGCAAACCCTCAGGCATTGCAGATACTGATAATGCTATTACTGATAAAAACACTTCATTATATGAAACTCCCTTATAAATTAATAATCCTGTAATTACAATAGAAACAATAATTATTAATAAACTAATCTGTTTAGAAAATTTTTCAACTCTAATAGTTAAAGGAGATTTTTCTTCAACTGTATTATTTATCTTATCAGCAATTTTACCAATTTCCGTAGAAAGAGCAGTCGCAACAACCACTCCCTTACATCTTCCTTTAACAACATTGCAAGAGGCAAACAACATATTTTTTTGATCATGTATCGCAACAGTCTTATTAATTATATCAGTATTTTTTTCTATTTCCGCACTTTCTCCTGTTAAAGTGGATTCATCAACCATCAAGTTAGAAGAAGAAATTATTCTAATATCTGCTGGTATCTTATCTCCTGATTCAAGTAAAACTATATCTCCATCCACTAGTTCATTTGAAGAAATGATATATTCCTTCTCATCTCTAATTACTTTAGCATAAACTTTTACAAGGTTAGATAAAGCCATTGCTGTTTTATTCGCCTTATTTTCTTCATAAACTCCAATTACTAAATCTACTAAGATTATAAAAATAATAGCAATTGCATCTGTAACTTCTCCAACCATAAAAGAAGCAAGAACTGCCACTATTAAAAGCAAAGTAATAGGCTCAGTTATCTCACTAAAAAGTATTTTAAAAATAGAATCTTTCTTTTGCTTCGGAAGCTCATTATATCCATTTTTTTCTAATCTCTTTTTCGCCTCCTTTATACTAAGACCAGTCTCCTTTGTTTTAAAGTTGTTAAATAAATCATCTTTATTTAATTTATAAAATTCCTTCATCTTATCACCCTATCTTATCTTAGTATAGTATAACATGCAATTTTTATTAAGTAAATTTCAAAATAATTAGATTCAAACAATAAAAAAACTCTAGATAATAAACTAGAGTTAATATAATTAATTAAGCTTTAATTTCTACAGTTACGCCTGTTTTACCTACATCAGCAAGACGTGCATTAATAAAGGATTGAGCAGAAGCATCCATTACAGTTATAGAGATCAGACCGTTGCACTTATAAAACATTGTGCTCGATGTAGTTATAGAATTAAAGCTAAGCTTATCCAGATATATATATTTACTAAAGAAGAACAATTATAAAACATATTAGTAGTTGAAGATAACTTAGTTGACTGAAAATTTGATAAGTTAATTACCTTTAATTTATTACAATTTGAAAACATAAGATTTGCTCTAGTACAATTAGGAGCAGTGAAATTTTCCAATCCTTTAATTTCTTCTAAAGCCATATAATTATTATTGATATCACTAAACATCTCCGCAAATGTTGTCACTTTTTCTGTATTAAAACTACTAAGATCCAGAGTCTTTATTTTCCTACATCTAGCAAACATATAACTCGTATCTGTAACTTTAGATGTATCAAAATTAGAGACATCTAAAACAGTATTAAACTGCAACCTGCAAACATATTCTCCATATCTGAAACATTACTTGTATCAAAATGACTAACATCAATTAACTGAAAATTCATATTATAAGAATACGGAGCCAATGCTCCAAACATTAATTCCATATTAGTAACTTTAGAAGTATTGAAATTACTAACATCTATATTTGCAAGCTTAAAGCAATCCTGAAACATTCTTCCTATACTTGTAACATTTGATGTATCAAAATTTGAAACATCTAAACTTTGTAAATTATTACATCCTTGAAACATTTTATGCATAGAAATTGCATTAGGAGTATTCCAATTAGAAACATCTAAAACTTCAAAACTATTTTCTCCACCATTAGTTGACATTCCAAATGTAGCATTCATTATTTTCACATTAGAAACATCCCAATTACTTACATCTACAGTTTTTAACTTCATGGTATTACTTGCCTCTCCTGCAAACATATTACTTATATCTACTACATTTGAAATGTTAAAATGTCCTACTTCTAATTCTGCTAATGAATAACAATAATAAAACATGCTATTCATGTTGACAACATTATCAGTATTTAAATTAATAGAATCTATATAAGTGGCCTTGGTAAGACATGAAAACAAATGACTAGAATCGGGATTCAATTTAACCCCACCATCTTGACCAATATATTTCGTATAATCCATTAGAATCCATATCTTCTGCATATAACTTTATACTATCAGATTGATCATGAGAAACATCGAAATACAACTTATCTCCAAATAAGACCGCATTACTTGATATTTCATCATTATCTTTAAAATTAACAGATTGTATTTTATTTCTAACTATACTAGTATTTAAGTACTTAACAGTATCCTTATTAGCGTATTCAGATTTTATTAAATAACTATTAGTAAATTGTTTAAAATCAAAGTTTAAAGTTAAATTAAAAGTTGAAGCTTGAGAATATCCTCAAGCTTTATATCTAAGTGTTAGGAGAATTATTTTGGTAAATCCTAAAGAACACTTATCACTTTCACAAAGCTTATCTCCAACATTATAATCAGTTAACACATATTCTAGATTATCTGGAAGTCCTGTAATAGATACTATCTTCATCTCTTGGTTTCCAGTATTAGTTATATCTACTGCATATGTAATTGTTGAATTACTATTGGGTAAAAGTACCCCCTCCCCGAACAATTGTTTTGTTATAATCTTCTGATGCAGACACTCCTCCATTAGTTGTTCCGTCTACTCTAACACCTGTTATTCTTATATCACTTTTAACCCTAACATCTGCAACAGTTCCAGTTACATTTAAAACACTATTAAAAGATGCATAAGCACAGCTCATTGCCATCACAAACATCACAATAATTAGTGATAAATTTTTACTAGTTATTATTTTCTCTAACTTCATACTTTTACCTCTATTATTATAATATAAGTCTAACAAAAAAAGAGGATTTTAAAAAGTAATCCTCTTTAATTAATTTAAATACTTAATCTGCTGTTTATTTTCTAATTCGTAAATAGTAAGATCTTTACTATTTATATTTTCATTGTTTAGTTTAATTGCAGTAATTTGACTATTGTTATAAGTTTTATAATAATATATTCCTTTAGAAGTATTCATACAGCAAGTATATGTTGTCATATTCCATTTCTTACCTTCTGTCATAGTAGTCCCTCTTACAACTATAACCGTATCAAGAATATGAAAAAATTGCGAAACGGAATCATCTTCATCATCTCCGGTAACTGAATTAAGTTTATTAAAAGCTGCTCTAACAAATCTAGAAGCAGACGAATTATCACCAGGTAATCCTATAGCACCCATTCCTAAACTATAACAGCTTAATTTAATTTTATCTGAAAAACGATTATTACTCATATCAGGAGTTAAATTCATATAATTATTAATATTTGTAAGTTGATAAGAAAAAGGCGGATTATTTGTTAAAATACCAACAGGATTATATACCGCCTTTAAGCCTTCCTTCATCTGTTCTAATACAATACAATCTTGTCCATCGCTTACCATCCAATGTAATGGAGATACTGGTAAGGACGAAGAAAACGGCATATCTGTAATATTCAAATCATTTAGGTTAGCACTTAACTCCTCAATTGTAGTAAAATTTCCTAAAACCCAAGGTATAAGTTCAAAAGAAGTAATATTATTTTTCTCTTTATTGTATGATGAGTAATAAGCATTTTCTGGAAAATTAAGAGCCGCTATTGATAAGCCTTTTTCGTTTGTTGCTTCTGCATATAAAGGATATTCATCTACTACTGATGCTGCTCCTATAAAAGCATATTTATTATAAAAAATATTGCCTGAATTTAATTTAAATTCATAATTTCTTGGAGTAACCACAACACGTTCATTAAAACTATAATCAAGATCCATAGTTCGCCCAAAATAAATATCTTTTGTTTTAAAATTCATACAAGTACACATATTTAATCACCTAACTAAATATATGCAAAAAAAGACAAATATTTTTATTCATCTTTTTTAGAAATGCTAAAGATTATTTTGAATCTCTTTTAGCTCTTCTATATTTAAACCTAAGGCTTTTGATATATCTTCAAGTGGTGTTCCTATTTTGATAAAGCTTTTAGCATTCTCGATTGTAGCTTTCTCTATTCCTTCTTTTATTCCTTCTTCTTTTCCTTTTTTTATGCCATTTCTTTCCATCTCTTGCATCTCTGCATGATATAACCAGTCTGCATCTTCTTTCGCATCATAATATGCAAAATATGTGTCACTTGCTCTTGCGATTGCATCCCTAGCTTCTTCCATTATCTCATCCTCCTCTAAGTCCGAAAACTCTTCTTCATGAGTTGAATTTAATATTATCAAGAATTTTTCTAACTCATTTAATTCATCTCCATTATAATATCTTTCCAACATTTTAGGAAGATAAAAATAAACAAAATGAATTTTATTTGTTAAAGACTTATTCTTATCATACATACTCATTATCTCAAACTCATCCATTGTTCTTTCTTCACCTTCAAATGTAAAGTTATTTATATTTATTTGGTAAACATATTCATATTTATAACTTTTTCCTCTTCTTCTAGATGATGAGTATATCTTATTGGCATAATCTATATTTCTCTCAAGGGAAGCTATCGTACTATTATTATTCATCTCTATATTATAAATCTTCCCATCCAGTCTAATTACTATATCTACACTCCTCTTAGCCCCACTATAACTTTCTTGATCTAATTCATTCTTAATAAACTCCATATTATCTTCTATTTCTTTAGCATCTTCTTTTATTATTAATGATAAAAAGTATGCCACAAACTTCTTTTTAGACTCACTACCAAAAATTATCTTAAACATAGAATCAGACACTAGTGGAATCAAATCTCCTTTCTTTAAATCTTTAATGTTTTTAAGCTTTACTGCATAATTTGTATTGATTGTTTTTTCTAATAAAACGTTCAAATTAATCACCTCAGAATAAGAGAATAAAAGAAAAAAGTCAATAAGTAAAATGACCAATTTAGTAATTTCAAAAGGCAAAATAATTGAAAAAACTAAAAGCTTTAAGACAAAAAAAAGAAAAGTAAAATTAATTACTTTTCAATAAACTAAGTTTATATAAATTTAATTTTTTATTCAAAACTTCTAACAACTTGATATTGAAGATATTTATCAGACTCATAAATTCCGACAAAAACGCCTTTTCCATTATTTGCATTCTTCTTATCTTTTTTTAATTGTTCTGCTTCATCAATTAATGATTTTGCTTCATCTTCTGTTATTTTTTCGTTATTAGCAAAAATCAAATATTTAAAATACTCCATAGCTTGTTCTTTATATTTACTATCTTTCGGAAAATGAATCATACATCTTTTAGAAATATCTTTTGCCTTATCACCAGTATATTTATCCGGCATAACAACAAGTGAAATATCTTCCATTATTGGAAACCAATAATTTTTTTCATGTTTTACCATATTACTATCACTAACTGGTAATAATTTCCAATTTGTTTTTTCCATTACTTGAGTATTGAATTTAGCAACAGTAGTCGCAACACTTTCTTTTTCTACAGATCCATATTTCTTCTTAACTTGTTCTAATTCTTTTTTAGAGTTTTCAATATCTTTATCTAAAAAGTATTTAGTACCAATATATCCACCTATTGCTAAGGTACAAACAAACACACATACCAAAATAATAACTTTATCTCTTGTTTTCATATACTTCTCCCACTCCTTTTCAAAATTTTAATTGCTAGATTCATACTTTCATCATCTAAACCAACTTGATTTTCATTCATTTGAGATGGCAACTTTACTAAATTATGTTTTAAACTTTCCATTTCGTAATCATCATCTAAAATACAATAATTTGTTATCTCTTTATGCCTATTTAAATAACTCATAATTTCTTCTTCTCTTGTTTTTTTATTAGGAGTAAATCCAATAACTTTAATATTATTAGTCTCTAATTCGTTTATTAATTCTATTAATTTAGGGCTTAATTTTCCAGTACGATAAAAACTTGACTTTAAAGATGATGAAATAACAACAGATGAATCAGTCTGACAAACAATATTTTTTAGCCTTAAAAGATTATCTTCATTAATTACGTCCATATTTTCATGAGTATCTAAAACACCATTAAAATCCAAAAAAATTACTTTCAATTAGATTTAAACTCCCATAGTCATTGTTTCAGGTAAAGTACTACCGCCATCAATAACAAATTCATGACCTGTAATATATGATGACTCATCACTTGCTAAAAATGCAGCCAACTCTCCTAATTCTTCAATAGTTCCTAACCTCTTCATAGGAATAGCTTGTGCTATACCATCAATTACTGCAGTTGGATTTTCTGGGTCAGATAACTTGCTCATATTCTCGACCATAGGTGTTAATATATAACCTGGTAAAATCGCATTAGATCTAATATTATCACTTACTAATTCAACCGCAAGTGCCTTGCTAAATCCTAGTAGAGCAGCCTTAGTAGTTGCATAAGCAACCTCCCCACTATCTGCAACCATAGGACCAGTAACACTTGATAAATTAACAATGCTTGATTTATCATTATTCTTTAAATACGGAAGTACAGCTTTAGTTACATTCCATGAACCTTTTATATTTATATCAAAATGAAAATCTCTAATCTCATCTGTCATTTCTTGAAATGTTTCCAATCTACATACACCAGCATTATTTACTAAAACATCAATTTTTCCAAAAGCATTATAAGCATTATCAATAGCCTCTTTAACTATGTCTTTATTTCTTATGTCTACTTTATATCCTAAAATATCTGCATCTGGAAATTCTTCATTAAGAATCCCAATAGAACCCTCAAGTTCATCAGAATAATCAAGAATTATTAATTTTGCACCATATTTTAAAAACACTCTACAAATACCCAAACCATTTCCCATTGCTCCACCAGTAACTACTGCTACCTTATTTTCTAATTTTCTCATATAAATCCTCCTATTATCAGTATAACATAATTCATTTAATAGTACTAACTAATTTAGTATTAGATATCTTCTCATAAAGCATTTGTTTATTAGAAAACAAAAATTTGATAAATGAAATAATATAAAAAATAATTAAGATGGTGAAAAAGATTAAAAAAACAAATAATTTTAAATAAGAAAATGAAGCTGAAGATAAAATATAAACACTTATAATAGGCAAGAAAAAGTAAATAAAAATAAATATAATTCTTCTAATCAAAAGTTTAATATAGTTAAACTCTAAAGAATAATCAACTATTTTTAAATTCAAAAACTTCTCTCCTATTGTACTTCCTTTTAAAACAATTGGAAAAATAAAATAATATAAGAAAACTGTAAAATAAAAATAATTTTTCCCTTTAAATAAAATTGTTACAAATAAATATAATACTAGAAATATAAAAATATCTAAAATACATGAAGTAGTTCTCTTAAACCCTGTTATCTTTTGTCCATGTTTTAATGCCACACTATTTATCTCACTTATTTTTGGAAGATATTTAATAAATAAATTTAAGATAAAATATCCTAATATTCCACCAATTGTATTTAATATTAAATCATCAACATCAAACAATCTATACCCTCTGGGATAAATAAAGTAAAGTCCAGAAAGCTGGGTAAGTTCAAAAAATAAACTTAATAAAAACGAAAAAACAAATACTTTTTTCAGACTAAATTCAAAATAGTATCTTAAAAACATTCCAAATGGAATTGTTAAAAATATATTAAAAAGAGGTACATAAACATAAGATTCAAAAAATGCAGGTATATAAGTATGAATATCTGTAATATAAAAAGACGAATTATTTATAAAATCCAATACAAAATCAAAAGGAATTAATTGTACTCTTGGAGTAGTCATTCTCAAAACTTCACTTATTTTGGGAAGAGGTAAAATAACTAAAAAATAGGCACAAATAAGATAGTATATAAACAAATAAATAATTATTGATTTTAAAAATGAAATTGAACCATATTTATGATATTGCATTAAAATATGAGGAAATGTAAATAAAAAAGCAACTATTGGAAATGCAAAAGATGCATATTTAATAATTAATATATAATCCATAATTAATAAAGAATTAGTAAAAAATACTAATTCTTCCTCCTTTTACTAATAATAAAAATCAAAATAAATAAACAAATTAATAAACTATAAGGTAAAATTATAAATAGTAACAATTTATCAAAATCAAAAGCAAACATTTAAATTTTATCTATTCTCCTTAATAATATTTTTACTACAATAATAAGTTATTAAGAAATATCCACCATAAATAATTACTAAGAAAATACTAGTCATTATAATAGATGGTAATAATTCATCAGTACCAAATACTTCTAATATTTTTACAGCAAATCTTATTCCAAATATAGAATGAATAATTGCAAGTAATAATGGAAGCATAAAGAAAATACCAATTTGTCTAAATAAAGCTTTATTTATTAATTTCTCATCAGCTCCTATTTTTCTAAGCACTATAAACCTCTTCTTATTATCACTACTTTCAGATAATTCCTTTAAACCAAGTATTGCAGCACTACTAATTAAGAATATTACACCTAAATAAAGTCCTATAAACGTTACCATTACAGTTAAACTATTTGTAGACTCTTTAATAGATAATTTAGTAGTTGCATCTGGAAGTAAGTATTTTTCCTTAATTGGATTATTAATAAGTTCGTTTAGACTATTTTCTATAATTTGAATTTGCTTTTTATCACTAGTTTTATAATTACCTATCAACATATCATAAGTAAGATAATCTTCATCTATAACATTGTCTGGAACAACAATAATTCCAGAATTAATGCTTTGGCTAGACATTTCGATAAATCCATTCTGACACTCGTCATATTTAGGTTTTAAAATATTTCCAAATAGATTTATTGTCTCATGATTTTTAAGAGCAATATTTCGTATATTTACCATTGATTTAAAATCAGCTAAAACTATATATTCATCATCTTTAAGAGAATAACTTTTAATTCCATAAAACTTCGCAATTTTATTATAATCACTAACTTTAACAATCATTTCCATAGTATCATATCTTAAAAATGGAAAACTAGTTCTTACTTCATCAAGCCTTGATCCTAAAGTATGATTCATTGTTAAATCTGGTGTACTATAAATATTTACTTCAATATAATTCTTTAAATATTTAATTAAATCAAAATCAAATTCTTTTAATTTCGCGATTACATCAATATGAGAATTATTAATTTGCTCTTGATTATACCCATAAGTCATATTCAAATCTCTTTGATGAGGAAAATCCATATTTCTTTTATTTGTAAGTTGAATATCCGCTGGAGCAAATCTCTTTATTCCTTCATTCATTGAGTTTTTCATTGTAAGACAAGAAGATAATAAGCAGATAGTTACAAATAACATTAAACATATGATAGTAGTAGAAAAAACTGTTGTATTAATTTTACTTGAGAACTGTCTTAAAATAAAGCTGTTTAATTCTTTATAATAAAAACTTTTCATTGATTTGAAGATTTTTAAAATAAGCCCAGATAAAGACCAAAAAATAAAGAAAGTAGAAACACACCCCATCACGATAGGTGCAAAAATATCTTTAGCATCCTTTAACTCTAAAAATCCATCTGTCACCAAATAATAAGCTCGACCCAAAACTAAAGAAGCTATAATGAAAACAACAATACATACAAATGGATTTTTAATTTTTAATTCTTCACTTTTTTTATTACTATGTAATAAATCTATCAACTTGCATTTACTTACACTTATAGTATTAAAAATCATTACAAAAATATACATAATACTAAAATATATTATAGTTTTAATAAAAGCTGAACTAGAAAAAACAAAAGTAAATTTTGTCAAATCTGCTTCAAACATATTTACTACAATTACACTCATAAGTTGTGAAAGTACTACTCCAACGCTTAGCCCCACAACAAGAGACAAAACTCCGATAATTAAAGTTTCAAAAAATAAAATCATTGATATTTTTCTTTTACTCATACCAAGCGTTAAATAAATACCAAACTCCTTATTTCTTCTTTTCATTAAAAATCGTGAGGCATATATTATTAAAAATCCTAAAATGAATGATACAAAAACACTTACAGCAGATAAAGTATTCATCATAAGTTTAATAAGTTCCCTAGTAGAAGATGCAACATCTATCATAGCCGTTTGAGTATCTAAAGCATTAAATACATAAAAGATTGATATACCAAGAATTAGAGTAAAAAAGTAGATGGCATAATCTTTTATACTCTTCTTGATATTTTTTAAAGATAATTTATAAAGCATCAGATAAATCGCCACCTAAAAGCGTTACAACGTCAATAATTTTATCAAAGAACTCACGTCTTGAATCATTACCTCTATGAATTTCTTTAAATAATTTACCATCTTTTATAAATATTACCCTATTTGCATAGCTTGCCGTAAAAGCATCATGAGTAACCATAAGAATAGTTGCAGAAAGTTCATTATTTAAATAATCAAATCTTTCTAGCAACATCTTAGCTGACTTAGAATCAAGTGCTCCAGTAGGCTCATCTGCAAGAATTAACTTTGGATCAGTAATAATAGCCCTAGCACTAGCTACTCTTTGCTTTTGACCACCACTCATTTGATAAGGATACTTAGATAAAACAGATTTTATATCAAGTTCATCCGCAACCTTTTTTATTTTAGCTTCTATTTCATTTGCAGAAGCATCTTGGATTGATAAAGCAAGTGCAATATTCTCACTAGCTGTTAAAGTGTCTAATAAATTGAAATCTTGAAATATAAAACCAAGTTCCTCTCTTCTAAATTTATTAAGCTCATTGCCCCTCAATTTAGTAATATCTACTCCACCAACATAAATATGTCCACTTGTAACACGATCAATTGTAGAAATGACATTTAAAAGAGTAGTTTTACCACTTCCACTAGATCCCATAATTGCTACAAATTCTCCTCTTTCAACTTCAAGCGATAGATTATCAATAGCTTTAGTTAAAGAAGAACGACTTCCATAATACTTTTCAATATTTTCAACTTTTAAAATATTTTCCATAAATTTTCTCCCTTCATGCATTATAATAAACTAAAAAATATTGGCTTGTCGCTCATCTAATATTACAGTTAATTACAATTTTGTAATATTACTTTATAGGTTCAAAAAACTTATCTTTTGAAAAAGTAATATAAACTCTAGTATATTGTCCTTCTACCGACTCAATACTTATTTTATGTCCTAATTTTTCACACATTTTCTTTGCAATATAAAGACCCATCCCCGTGGACTTGCTTCTAGCTCTCCCATTTTCTCCTGTAAAAGATTTATTAAAGACTTGTTTTATATCAGACTTTTTTATACCTATACCATTATCTTCTACAACAAGAGTGACTTTTGTTTTCTCCTCTTGTACTATAATTTTTATATAAGAATTTTCAATATCTTTTTTATACTTTATAGCATTATTTACAATTTGACCTAAAATAAATTCTAACCATTTAGAATCACTCAAAACTTTAACATTAGTTTTTTCTACTATAAATTCAATTTGATTATCAAGCAAATCATCCATATTTTTAAGAGCTATATTTTTGATAATAGAATTTAAATCTATTTCCTTTATCAAATAATCTTTCTCAGCATTTTCACTTCTAACATAATATAATACTTGATCAACATAGTCTTCTAATCTCTTTAATTGAAACATTAAAGAAGAATTAATATCGCTTTTATGATTATTAATTATAAGTGAAAGAGAAAGAAGTGGCATTTTCACTTCATGAATCCACATCTCAACATATTCTTTAAAATCTTTTTTACTATTATTAATATAATTAACATTTTCAAGAAATGATTTATTAATTTCATATAAAGCTTGATACATAATCTTTCCTTCATAAAATTCCGGATTTTCTAAAGTTTCTAATACTAAATAAGCCTTATCTAAATTAGAAATATTTTCTAAAAGATCATTATAAAATCTTTTCTTTCTAAAGTAATCAAATAACAATATAATTAAATTACTTATTAAAAAAATAGCTATTCCTGAATAAATTACATATTTTTCAAGTCTAAAAGCTGTAAAAAGTAAAAATATAAGTCCAATTGCTAAAAAAGTTATAATAATTAAATATAATTTATCTTTTAAATAATCTTTAAACTTCATGACAAAATATACCCCATTCCTTTTCTAGTATCAATCGCATCTTCTAAACCAATTTCCTTTAATTTAGTTCTTAATCTGCTTATATTAACTGTTAAAGCATTATCATTTATATATTCATCATTATTCCATAAAGCTGTCATTAACTCATCACGAGAAACAATTCGATTTTGATTACTAACTAAATAACTAAATATTATCATTTCATTCTTAGTTAAAATAATTTCAATATCTCCCTTTTTAATAATTCCCTTAGAAATATTAATTGTTAAATCTTTGAATTTTAAAAAATCAGTAGTCTTATTTACTCTTCTTAATACAGCTCCTATTCTAAGTAATAAAATATTAGAATTATAAGGTTTAGTTATATAATCATCAGCTCCATAAGACATAGAAATTGCCTCAGTTATATCACTAACTAAACTAGTAACCATTATTACAGGTTTATTTGATTTTTTACGAAATTCTTTTAATAAGGACTCTCCATTTAAATTAGGTATATTTATGTCTAATAATATAAGATCTGCATCAGATAAAAGCATAATATCTAATGAGTTATCAAAGTCTTCTAAAATCTCAACTCTGTAATTTGAGCTTTCTAATAATCTCTTTAATTCTAATTTTATAGCATCATCATCTTCAATAACTAATATTTTTTCCATGTTATCACCACAAGTCTTATTATACCATTTTTTAATAATTCTTATGTTACAGTTTTGTAACAAATAAAAAGACAAATCAATGATAGATTTGTCCAAGCTCTATAATTCTTTCTTTAAATAAATTGCCTCAGATATTTTATAAGAAATAAATAACAAGCCTAAAGTTATGACTGTAAAAATAGCAAAATAATAATTATTAAAAAAATCTATTAATGCTTTAGGAATCGTAACAGAAAAATTACTTTTCATTAAAATTCCTCCTAAACCAGTAATTCCAAAAGCTAGTATAAATAGTATTATTCTGCTCTTTTCAATACCAAATTTAAATATAAAAGGATAGAAAAAACAAAGCACAAATATTATTCCAATTATACAGCCAAATATTATATTAATTATTTCAAAAAAATTCATTGTATTAGTAGCTAAACTAAAAATAATCAATAAAATAGCAGTCATAAAAATAGAAACAAGTAAAACAATCAAAGTTGAAATATATTTAGCTAATACGTAATTTTTTCTACCATTCGGTAACGTTGAAATAAATTGATTACTTTTATTAAATTCATCATAACTAAAAGTTGACATCATTATAACTATACTTAAAAATGAAGGAATAAAAGCAAAATTTGAGTTATCATTACCACTAAATGACATTAGTCCAAAGACAATAAATATTATCATAAGAACTTTCAAATTACTTTTAGCCATTAGAATATCTTTTTTAATTAATCCTTTCATTTTCTCTCCCCCTTAATCATCAAGACCATTAAATCTTGAATAGTAATTTTATCGATTATAACATCTTTATATTTTCTTCTTATTTTACTTACATTATTTATTAAAACATGACAATCGTACTTATTTTTCTTATATGCTATTACATCTTCCTTATCAATATTTTCTAAATAATCTACATCACATTTTAATAAACCATAGTTTTCCATAATATTGTCTCTTGAATCTTCTAACACAATTTTTCCATTATCAATAAAAATTATATTATCTGAAATATATTCAAGTTCACTTGTAATATGTGTAGATAAAAGTATCGAATGTTCATCATCTTTTACAAATTTTAAAAGTAAGTCTAATATTTCATCTCTAACAACTGGATCAAGCCCACTAGTCGCCTCATCTAAAATTAAAAGCTTAGCATTATGAGAAAGTGCAGATGCTATTTCTAGTTTTTTTCTCATTCCTTTAGAAAGCTCTTTTATTTTTTTATTTAGAGGGATTTGAAAATCAGTTACTAATCTAGAGAATTCACTACTATCCCAACTTTTATAAATATCTTTCATAATAGAGTCCACATCTTTAGCAGTTAATACCTCAGGCAAAAACATTCCATCTAAAACAATACCAATGTTTTCCTTAATTATTGCTTCATCAGAAACAATATCTTTATCAAATATCTTAATTGATCCTTTATCAACTTTAACTAAATTTAAAAGACATTTAATTAGAGTTGTCTTCCCGGCTCCATTTTCACCTATTAAACCTATTATTCTACCACTAGGAATATTTAATTTAGAAATATCAAGTTGAAAGTTAGAATCGTATCTTTTAGTTAAATTTTTAATCTCTATAATATTTTTCATTTTATTCACTCTCCAATAAAAATTGTAATAAATCTATTAGCTCTTTATTTTTAATATCATACTTTTTCGAAAGCTCTATAACACTATTTAAATGATGTTCTATTTCCTTTCTAGCATGCTCTTTTATCATTTCATTATTTCTAGAAGAAACAAAACTCCCTTTACCATGTATCGTTTTTATATACCCTTCTGTTTCTAATTCATCATAAGCCTTTTTTATTGTCATTACGCTTATTTTTATATCCTCTGCTAACTGCCTTATTGAAGGAATACATTCATTTTCCTGCAGTTCACCACTAATAATTTGACTAATAAAAGCATTTTTTATTTGCAAATAAATTGGCATAGAACTACTATTACTTATAATTATCTTCATATTTCCTCCTCTGTTATATTCAATATATAACAGTATATAACACTTGTCAAGAAAAAAAGATTAGGAATACCTAATCTTTTAAAATATTAATTAGAAAATAGTACTTTTTCAGACTTATATTGTCTAATTATAATAGCAAGTACTAAAGATATAACTACTAAAGTAGAAACAATCATCAATAATATATTTATTAATTCAACACTTCCATTAGTAATATCTGTAAAAAGCAATGAAAAGTTCAAGAATGGTACTAGCGAAAGAAGTGCACTACTCTTAACTTCAATCATAAAAGCAATCATACCAGGGAAAAAAGAAATAAAAGTAAGGGGTGTCAAAGCACTTTGGGCTTCTTTAAAAGTTTTACATTTACTAGCAATCGCAATACATAGTCCACTGATTAAGAAAGAATAAAATATAATTACGATTATAGAAAATAACATAGAACTTCCAGGAAGCATCATATCTATTCCTTCATATAATTCAAAAGTATTACCAGCAATAACTAATGAAACAATTGTTAAAACTAAACTTATAATTCCTGTCATTATAGATGACAAACTAACACTTAAAAACTTACCAATAATAATATCTTTACTTCTAATTGGAAATGTAAGTAGTGTTTCTAAAGTACCACGTTCTTTTTCTCCTGCTGTTGTATCAGTAGCAGGATAAGTTGCCGATATAGTAATAGCCATAATTATAAATAAAAAGGCATAATTAGTTATATAATTAGCAAAATAATTATCTTCTGTTTTTAAATCTTTCTTAACACTTATAAGATTATTAAATTCTATTGTATCAACTCCATTTTTAGCTAGGTATTCATTTTCTAAAATACCCTTATATGCTTCAAAATAACTTTCCGCAAGAATCAATGCATATGATGTATTTTCATTATCGCTACCATGCATAGTATAAATGTTATTTTCTCTTGTGATATATAAATCTATTTTACCTTCTTCATATAATTTTTTTAATTTATCAACTTTTGCATAAGTAAAGTCAATTTTCATTTCTTTTGCTACGCTTTTTTCCGCTTCATTAAATGCATAATCAAAACCAATTTTATTATAAGTATTTTCAGTCTTACTCATTTGAACATCAAATAAAGCTGACATTCCAATAACTAACACTGGAATTAATAGAGGAATAATAAACATCATAGATAAAGACTTCTTATCTCGATACGTTTCTCTTAATTCCTTTTTTAAAACATTAAATATATTACTTTTCATCATAACTACCCCCAATTAAAACAAAGAAAGCATCTCTTAAGTTTGTAGTTTTAGTTTCTTTTTTAATATCTTGTGGAGTACCAGTTTTTATGACTATTCCTTTATTTATCATTACTACATTATCACAAATATTTTCTGCTTCTTCCATATAATGAGTTGAGTATAAAATTGTTTTACCTTTTTTCTTTTCCTCTTTAATAAAATCAAGTATTAACTGGCTAGATATAATATCCAGTCCGCTTGTAGCTTCATCCAAAATGTAATATTTTGGATCATGAATCATACATCTTGCAATATTAACCTTTTGAGTTTGACCTGTAGAAAGATTCCCTATCCTACTATGCAAAAACTCTTCCATTTTTAATATTTTACTAATTGATTTTATTTTGCTTTCCCTAATAGACTTATCTACTCCATAAAAATCACAACACATATTTAAAAGTTCATATGTAGATAAACTATTATATATTTTGGTATTACCTGATAAAAAAGCTATCTCTTTTTTAATATCAATTTCATTTTCTTGATAGTTTAATCCATCTATTGAAATCTTACCACTAGTAGGTTCTAATATACCAGCAATCATTCTAAGCAATGTCGTTTTCCCAGCACCATTTGGACCTAAAATTCCAATAATTTCCCCATTATTTGCCATAAAACTTATTCCATTGTCAGCATAAAACTCTTCTTTTTGTTTTTTCTTATTAATTCTAATAAATTTCTTTTTTAAATCTTCTACTTTTAACATTTGATATCCTCCAACCAAATTAATTATAAAACTATTTTTATCAAATTAAAAGCTTAATCTACATCTACACCATTCATAAATAATCTAATATTAATAAATAAATTACCTATAAAAATAATAAAATAAATAAAAATACAAAGATAACCAACAATACGTATAGTATCAAAATTTAAAACTTCATTAGTAATAAATAAATTCATTAAGTTATCATTAAATAAACCTAAAATAAATACTAAACCTAATGCAAATACTTGCGTAAATATATAAACAAGTAGACCATAAACAATAGAAAATAATATTTTATTATTATTCATTTTATGACCAAGAATTATTCCTGTATACCCTGATTGCAAAATACAAAGCGTCTCTACCATAAATGCTGCAATAAATATTAAGACTACTCTAATTAAAGAACTATTATATAAGTTAGCAATTGGAAGTAAAGTATTTTTCAAAACTTCAATATTTTCCTTTGAGTAATAAGCTATAAATAAAGTTAAAAAGATAACTAATACACTGATAATAATACTTCCTATAGAAACTATTATTTTAGACATATAAATACTACTCTTTTCTACAGGCAAAGTATGTGTAAGATAAGATTCATCATCATATAAGGTACTTTTAAATTTAACCCATTGTCTCATTAAAGTATTTATTAATATGTTAGCAATCATAGCACACGTAAAGCCACTACAAATTTGTGCAAGTATTCCAATAATAAAAGAATTATTAACCATAAATAACAGTCTAGTTAAAATAGCAGAAAAAATTGCTAGTACATAAAAAACTAATAAAAATTTTGCAATTCTTTTTATATCATACTTAATTAATTTACTTAACATTTGAACATCCTCCTAAATACTTCATCGATCGATGCATTTTCCCTACTTCTAATCTCATCAGCATCTCCAGTTAAAATTATCTTTCCCTTATCAATAAATATTACTTCATCCAGTATTCTTTCTATATCAGCTATCAAATGAGTAGAAATAATTACACTTGATCCTTCATTAAAATTATTTAGAATTGTATCTAATATATAATCTCTAGTTGCAGGATCTACACCTCCAAGAGGCTCGTCCAATATATATAGTTTAGCTTTTCTTGACATAACTAAAACTAATTGAACTTTCTCTTGCATTCCTTTACTCATCTTTATTAATTTTTCATCTATATCTAAATCTAAATCTTTTAATAAGCTAGTTGCTTTATTTTTATCAAAATCTTCATAAAAATCAACAAAATAATCTATAACTTGTCTTACTGTCATTGTTTTATCTAAATAAGTACGTTCAGGTAAATAAGAAATAACTTCCTTACTTTCTACTCCAATTTCTTTTCCTAAAATTAAAATATCACCACTTGTCGGTACTAATAAATCATTTATAAGTTTAATTAATGTAGATTTACCTGTTCCATTTTTTCCAAGCAATCCAATTATTTTTCCATCAGTAATCGAAAAATTAATATCTTTTAAAACTTTCTTTTTTCCATAATTTTTATTTAAATTACTACATTTTAATAATTCCATTATTTATCTCCTTTTAAATACTTAATTGCCTCTTCTCTGTCGTAACCAATAGATTTCATTCTTTCAAAATATTTTTTAGCTATCATTGAAGCATATTCTTTTTTTAAATTTTCTATTAGTTTTAAATCATCTGTTACAAATTTCCCATTTGTCCTTTCTGTAAAAATAAGTCCAACATCTTCTAATTCTGTTAATGCCTTTTGCATCGTGTTAGGATTTACTTTTGCTTCAGTTGCAAGATCCCTTACAGATGGAATTTTCTCACCACTTTTATACCTACCAGTAATAATCAAAATCTTAAGTTGTTCAACTAATTGTACGTATATTGGAACATTATTATCAAAGTTAAATATATAATCACCTCCACTGTATCACTCATCTAATACAATAATACATATTAGCATAAAAAATGTCAACAAAAAAACGAACTAAAAAGTTCGCTTAACTTTACTTATAGTGGTGCCTGTGGAGAAGAAGTCGAATAACTTTTCTCAAAAGCAATAGTAGGTAGTAAAAATTACTAACTAATATAAATATAGCATAATTTTATAATTTTAGGAACAAAAACAGACTAATTTTTATAAATTAATCTGTTCGAAAAATTGTAATTTTTAATAATAACTTATTTTTTTTGATTGTTTTCTTTTTTCTTTT